>NZ_JANJGU010000013.1 GCF_024626525.1 Lederbergia panacisoli | reverse complement strand
GCCAGGCACTCAAACAACTCCCAATCAATTCCCGCAATTGCAAATAGATAGAATTGTTTCAGAGTTGTTCCGGTGCCTGGCACTCAAACAATTACAAATTAGAAAGGGTGAAGTTTATGTTGAAAACGAGGTCTTATGAGTTTTGGTTTGTGACCGGCAGTCAGTTGCTTTATGGGGAGGATGTGCTCGTGCAGGTAGAGGAGCATTCGAAAACAATAGCTGCTGGAATTGATAGTGATGGGTCTGTTCCGTATAAGGTTGTTTTTAAATCGGTCGTTAAGGAATCTGATGCGATTCGCAGGTTGTTTTTGGAGGCGAATGCGGATGAAAATTGTGCAGGTGTCATTACGTGGATGCACACTTTTTCACCAGCCAAAATGTGGATTGCTGGATTGAAGGCATTAAAAAAACCACTTCTCCACTTACATACTCAATATAATCGTGACATTCCTTGGGACAGCATCGATATGGATTTCATGAATTTGAATCAATCGGCTCATGGTGACCGTGAATATGGTTTTATCGGTTCGAGAATGAATGTAACTCGAAAAGTCGTTGTGGGGCATTGGGAAAGCGAAGATGTGTGCAAACGTATTGGCGGTTGGATGGGAACGGCAGTCGCCTTTAATGAGAGTCAACACTTAAAGGTTGCTCGTTTCGGGGACAATATGCGCCAAGTAGCCGTTACTGAAGGCGACAAAGTGGAAGCTCAAATTCAACTAGGCTGGACTGTGAATGGTTATGGAATTGGTGATTTAGTCCAGCTTATCAACGCTGTGACAGAACAACAAGTAGATGAACTGATGACGGAATACGAAGATCAATACAATATTGTTGAAGAAGGAAAGCAAGATGGTCAGATTCGAGATGCTATTCGCTATCAAGCAAAAATTGAAATCGCTTTAAAGGCATTTCTAGTTGAGGGCGGCTACACAGCATTCACGACTACGTTCGAAGATCTGCATGGCATGAAGCAGCTTCCGGGTCTTGCTGTCCAGCGTTTAATGGAACAAGGCTATGGTTTTGCTGGTGAAGGTGACTGGAAAACGGCTGCCCTCGTGCGCTTAATGAAAATCATAGCAGGCGGGAAAGGAACTTCCTTTATGGAAGATTATACGTACCACTTTGAGCCTGGAAATGAAATGGTCCTCGGTTCTCATATGCTTGAAGTATGTCCAACGATCGCGGAGACAAAACCGACGATTGAAGTTCATCCACTGGGCATTGGCGACAGGGAGGATCCTGCCCGTATCGTATTCAATGGAGCGAGCGGCCAAGCGTTAAATGCATCGATCATCGACTTAGGACATCGTTTCCGACTTGTAATCAATGAAGTAGACGCTGTAAAAGTAGAAAAAGAAATGCCAAAACTCCCAGTTGCTCGTGTTCTTTGGAAGCCACAGCCATCACTCAGCCAAGGTGCTGAAAATTGGATTATGGCTGGTGGAGCCCATCATTCAGGCTTCTCATACATCGTGACGGCAGAGCAATTAAAAGATCTTGCCGCATTGCTAGGGATCGAATCTGTATTAATTAACAATGAGACAAAGACTTATGCCTTTGAAAATGAACTTCGTTGGAATGGACTTCTCTATAAATAATAACAATTCGCATAGAAAAGGGTTGTTGCAATGGAAAAACAAGGCTATCAAGGTTTTGCATTAAAGGTTGAAAATCCCATTCTCTGGTCAGATGTTCCGGATATAGATGTCATTAGAGTTGCCGATGTTTATTACATGTCTAGTACAACCATGCATATGAATCCTGGTGTTCCGATTATGAAATCCGAAGACCTCATTCAATGGGAAATTGTCAATTACGTATACGACATCTTGGAAGAAAATGATGAACAACTTCTTAACTATGGAAAGAATGAATATGGACAAGGCTCATGGGCGAGCAGTCTCAGATTTCATAACGGTACATTTTATTTAGCAGTCGCGTCCTTCAGTGCTGACCAAACTTATATTTTTCAAACGAATGATATTGAAAATGGAAAGTGGAAAAAGTCCTCCCTTACAGGCGTATATCATGACATGTCCCTGCTTTTTGATAAGGGACATGTGTACATGATTTATGGAGGTGGAGATATTAAGGTAATTGAGCTTACTTCTGATGCCACTGCGGTAAAAGAAGGTGGGCTTAATAAAGTAATTATCCCGAATGCTAGTTTGATTACAGGGCCAAATATTGGGTTGCCTGCTGAAGGAGCCCACATTCAAAAGATAAATGGACAATATTATGTCTTCCTCATTACTTGGCCAAAGGGAGAAGGGCGCACGCAATTAATGTTCCGATCAGACAGTATTGATGGGAAATATGAGGGACGCATTGCTTTAGATGATGCTGGAATTGCACAAGGTGGAATTGTCGATACCGTCAATGGGGATTGGCATGCGATGTTGTTTCAGGATTGTGGGGCGGTAGGGCGAACCCCTTTTATCGTTCCTGTTGAATGGCAAGATGGGTGGCCGATCCATAAAAATGTTCATGATATAAAACAAGCTTCCGCAAACAGTGTCATACCAGATATTGTATCATCTGATGAATTTGATCAAGCCATAGAAAATCGTAATCCTTCATATCTAAAAAATATTGAAGTTTTACAAGATCAAGGATTAAAACTCCCGCTTGTATGGCAGTGGAATCATAATCCAGATCCCGCATACTGGTCCTTAACGGAACGACCTGGTTATTTAAGACTTAAAAATGGAAGATTAAGCGGCAGTATCCTTCATGCTAGAAACATATTAACCCAGAGAACGTTTGGGCCTGGGTGCTCGGGGCAAGTTGCTGTAGAGATTAACCATATGAAAGATGGGGACTTTGCGGGTCTCGCAGCATTACAAGAAAACTATGGGTTTGTTGGTGTGAAAACTACTTGTGGTGGACATCATATCGTTATGGTTTTAGGAAATTCCAACGAAAAACAAGAAGTCGAAACGATACCCATTGATAGTGATCGGACCTACTTAAAAGTAGATTTTGATTTTAAAAATATGATAGATCAGGCTTATTTCTATTACAGTCTGAATGAAGAAGAATGGCATTCGATTGGAAACCCTTTGCAGATGAAATATACAATCCCGCATTTTATGGGGTATCGATTTGCATTATTTAATTATGCAACGAAAACGAGTGATGGATTCGTTGATTTTGATTATTTCCGTGTGAATGAAACGATCACAAAGAAATGAAATACTATTAAACAATACGTTTTCGAAAAGGAGAAATCAATGGGAAACAACGTCATTATTAACGCTGATGTAGAAAAAGCTACGATTAACAAAAATATTTACGGTCATTTTGCAGAACATTTAGGAAGAGGAATTTATGAAGGGATCTGGGTTGGAGAAGATTCACCGATTCCGAATACAAATGGAATACGAGAAGACGTGCTTGAAGCTTTGAAAAATTTAAACATTCCTGTTTTACGTTGGCCTGGCGGTTGCTTTGCAGATGAATATCATTGGAAAGATGGTATTGGTCCACGTGAAAATCGTAAACGTATGATCAATACGCACTGGGGCGGTGTTGTAGAAAATAATCACTTCGGAACGCATGAGTTCATGATGCTTTGTGAAATGCTTGAAACGGAACCTTATATTTGCGGAAATGTTGGAAGCGGTACCGTACAAGAAATGTCTGAATGGGTTGAATATATGACATTTGACGGAGAATCTCCGATGGCGAACTGGCGAATAGAAAATGGCCGCGAAGAGCCTTGGAAATTAAAATATTTCGGTGTTGGAAATGAAAACTGGGGCTGCGGCGGTAATATGCGCCCAGAATATTATGCAGATTTATACCGTCGTTATCAGACGTATGTACGTAATTATGGAGATAACCGCATTTATAAGATTGCAGGCGGTGCCAATGTTGCCGACTACAATTGGACAGAAGTGTTAATGAAAAATGCCCACTGGATGATGGATGGATTAAGCCTTCATTATTACACTATTCCGGGTGAATTTTGGACAGGGAAAGGATCTGCAACTGATTTCCCTGAAAGTGAATGGTTTACAACATTAAAGAAAGCACTTCATATGGATACACTCATCACGAATCATAGCACTATTATGGACAAGTATGATCCGGCGAAACGAGTGGGCTTGATTATCGACGAATGGGGTACATGGTATGATCCAGAGCCAGGTACAAACCCAGGATTCCTTTATCAACAAAATACAATTCGTGATGCTCTTGTAGCTGGAATCCATTTTAATATTTTCCACTTGCATGCAGACCGCGTACAAATGGCAAACATTGCCCAAACGATTAACGTATTGCAGGCGATGATCTTAACGGAAGGCGAGAAGATGCTGCTAACGCCGACATACCATGTATTTGAAATGTTCAAAGTTCACCATGATGCTTCCTTGCTATCGGTTGATTCAACATTTGAAAATTATGAACTAGATGGAGAGACTTTGCCGCAAGTTACGGTTTCCGCTTCAAAAGATTCCAATGGAAAAATTCATATAAGTCTATGTAATCTCGACCATCAAAGTCAATCAGATATTGACATCGATCTGCGCGGAATTGATTTATCATCCGCTACTGTAAGCGGACGTATATTAACAGCTGATAAAATGAATGCTCACAATACATTCGAACAGCCTGAAAATGTAATACCATCAGAATTTACGAATGTTAAAAAAGAAGAACAATCCTTATCTATCACACTTCCACCAATGTCTGTCGTTGTCCTGGCAGTAGAATAAGATAGTACTGATGAGTATTTGTAAAGGTTGTACTCATAATGTCATAGTTTCACAGGAAATCCTGCAAGAATTGGTACAAGACGCCGAAAAAGAAGGCAGAAAAATAGTTTCAGAAGAAGTATTTGAAAAACGTCTCAACATGTGTAATAGCTGCCCTTCTCTACAATATGGAACAACTTGTATGCATAGCGGCAGTCTCATTCATTATAGAGCAAAGCTCGAAGCAAGCACTTGTCCATATCCACACGGTTCAAAATGGCTCGGGGCGTAAAATACGCCCATGAGTCTTGCTAATAAAAAGGAGAGGATGAAAAAAATGAGCAGTAAAAAAGCTAGTATGATCGTTGAAAAGGATTTTAAAGTGTCAGAGGTAGATAAGCGAATTTATGGTTCTTTCGTAGAGCATCTTGGACGAGCTGTCTATGGCGGGATTTATGAACCAGATCATCCAGAGGCTGATGAAAATGGATTTCGTAAGGACGTTATCGAACTAGTGAAAGAACTGGATGTGCCTCTAATCCGTTACCCAGGCGGAAACTTCGTATCAGGTTATAACTGGGAGGATGGGATTGGACCAAAGGAAAATCGCCCTCGCCGTTTAGAGCTTGCTTGGCGTACGATTGAAACGAATGAACTTGGTACAAATGAATTTGTTGATTGGGCAAAGCTTGCGGGTGCAGAAGTAAATATGGCTGTTAACCTTGGAACGAGAGGAATTGAAGAAGCTAGAAATCTACTGGAATACTGCAACCATCCATCAGGTACATACTACAGTGATTTGCGTATTTCTCACGGCTACAAGGAGCCACATAAAATTAAAACATGGTGTCTCGGAAATGAAATGGACGGTCCATGGCAAATTGGCCATAAAACCGCACATGAATACGGAAGACTAGCAAATGAAACGGCAAAGGTTATGAAGCTTGTCGACCCATCCATTGAGCTAGTCGCCTGCGGCAGCTCGCACCGTAATATGCCGACATTTGCCGAATGGGAAGCAACTGTCCTTGACCATACGTATGAAAACGTCGAATTTATTTCTCTTCATCAATATTACGGAAATCGTGACAACGATATAGCTAACTACCTTGCACAATCGCTTGGAATGGATGATTTTATTAAATCCGTTATTTCAATTGCCGACTATATTAAAGCGAAAAAACATAGCAAAAAGACAATCAATCTTTCATTCGACGAGTGGAATGTTTGGTATCATTCCAATGCGGCAGACCGTAAAATTGATCCTTGGACGATCGCACCGCCTCAACTTGAAGATATTTATAATTTTGAAGATGCTTTATTAGTAGGTTCAATGTTGATTACTTTACTTAAGAATGCTGACCGTGTCAAAGTTGCATGTATGGCTCAGCTTGTTAATGTTATTGCACCAATCATGACAGAAACTGGAGGGCCTGCTTGGAAACAAACAATCTTCTATCCGTACATGCATGCTTCAAAATTCGGAAGAGGGGTTGTATTGAATCCAATTGTTTCAAGTCCGAAATATGATAGTAAAGACTTCACTGATGTGCCTGTTCTTGATACGACGGCTGTTTATAACGAGGAAAATGAAGAACTTACAATTTTTGCAGTAAACCGCGATCTAGAAGATAGTCTTTTATTAGAATGTGATATTCGTAACTTCGAAGGCTATAAAGTGGCAGAACATATCGTGCTTGAAAATAATGATTTAAAACAAGTCAATACTGCAACATCACAGGCAGTTTCTCCTCACAATAATGGCAATGCGACTAACGATAATGGTCGAATAACAGCAACCCTGCCAAAACTGTCTTGGAACGTTATTCGTTTGAAAAAGTAAATTTTACAGAGGAAGGGATATCCCCTTCCTTATTAAACTTTTTGATGCCCCTTGGTTGCCCTAGCCTTCCATCTTTGCATTTACCTATTATGTATGGGCAATGATACATGATTAGACTCCCTGAAAGACTTCTACCAATCTATTATTTATTTTGAAATGTATACTGTTACGTATAAGTTTTCATTTATTAAATTCTTTTTCCTAATATTATTAAATAATATTAACCCTGGATTTCTGCAGTAAAAGTTTGAAAATGTCGAAATAAGTTATATCTAAATTGCCTGATTATTACCTATAAATAGTTGACTGAATTTCCGTCAAGTGATAACATGTTCGTACAGGTTATAATATCATCTTTGCTACTTGTACACCTTTATGATGAAGAAACAACTGAAAAGGAGGAGGAGTTAACCTTAAATTATTATGTAAGTGCTTTCAGTCGCTTAAAAATAGGGGGGGAAATGATGAAAAAGAATAGTCTGCTAGCATTGTTTTTTGGAGTAATGGCTTTGTTATTAGTAGCTTGCGCAGGTGAAGGTTCAAGTGGATCAGGTGATTCAGGTGGTTCAGGTGGTTCTGAAGGCGCTGAAGAATCGATTGTTATTGGAGATGACGTTGAGGATGCGACTGAATTATCATTCTGGACATTCGCATCATTGCACATGGAATTTTTTGAGGATGCAGTTCCACGTTGGAATGAAGCGAATCCAGACAGGCCCATAAAATTGAAGGCGGAAACCTTCCCTTATGATCAAATGCACAACAACTTACTACTAGCCTTGCAATCTGGCACAGGTGCCCCGGATATCGTTGATATTGAAATTAGCCGTTTCCCTAACTATTTGCAAGGGGAACCACAACTGCTGCCAATGAATCAATTTGTCGAACCTGAAATAGATAATTACGTTCAATCTCGTTTTGAAATTTACAGTAAAGACGGTCAGTATTATGGTATGCCAACCCATGTCGGTGCTTCCGTAATGTATTATAATACTGAAATTATGGATGCAGCTGGTGTCGATATTGATTCAATCAAAACTTGGGATGATTTTGTAGAAGCTGGTAAAAAAGTAGTCGCTAATACAGATTCTATGATGTACAACGTTGTGACTGATGACTATATTCCGTTATGGTCAATGATTAGTCAACGTGACTCGGATTGGTTTGATAAGGATGGCAAACTTACGCTTGATAATCAAGCTAATATTGACACACTTCAATTCTTACATGACATGCTTTATGTGCATAAAATTGCTGAAATCACCCCAGGTGGTCAACCACATGCTGAAGAATTTTATGCGTATTTTAATGAGGGTGGAGCGGCTGCTATTACAATGCCGATGTGGTATATGGGTAGATTTATAGAGTATATGCCAGACCTTAAAGGTAAAATTGCAGTTCGTCCAATGCCAGCTTGGGAACCAGGCGGAAAACGTTCAGCTGGTATGGGTGGAACAGGTACAGTTGTAACAAACCAAACAAAGCACCCTGACCTTGCAAAAGAATTTTTAGCTTTCGCGAAACTATCTAAAGAAGCCAATATCAAATTATGGACAGTTCTAGGTTTTGATCCTCCTCGCTGGGATGTTTGGGAAAGTGATGAAGTTAAAGCAGATAATAAGTTCTATCAATACTTCGGGGACAACATATTTGATGTATTGTTAGAGGTTAAAGATGAAATTAATCCGGTTAAAATCACGGAATACACTCCTGATGTCGCAACAGAAATAAATACCAATACAGTAAACAATGTAATTCGACAGCAAACACAAACGGCTGAAGAGGCATTAAAACAGTCGCAAAAAACGATTGAAGCTAATATGCAGTAATAAAAAACTAAATTGCAAGGCACATATTAATGTACCTTGCAATTTTGCTGATTTGTGAAGAACCCTAGAAATAGTTTATCCATAAACTTTACGTTGGGAAATTCAGAAGAGACAAATGTAATTTAATTTAAATAACTTATCCGTACAATGTGAAAAATGTGCGTGTAAAAATGAGAGCGTATTCAATTTGAGGTCCGATTAATCTATCTAAGGAGGGATATCCATGTTGGAAACATCAAGAGGTACAGCGACTCAATTACCACCTGTTAAAAGTCCTAATAAATTCCTAACCTTTTTAAACTCCAAGAAAGTCGTCCCATATGTATTTATTGCACCATTTGTCCTTTCGTTTTTAGTTTTTACCTTTTATCCATCAATTAAGGGAATTATGATGAGCTTTCAAAAAGTGTTGCCCGGGCAGGTGACATTTGTTGGATTAAGCAATTATCGCAGAATTTTTAATCCAACTTTTTATAAAGCACTTTCCAATACGTCCATTTATGTAGTCCTAACCGTAGTAATATTAGTCATTGTACCAATTATATTAGCTGTGTTGCTAGATTCAAAGTTTGTTAAATTTAAAACCACTTTCCGAGCTTCCTTATTTCTCCCAGCCTTAACTTCAACGATTGTCGCGGGTATGATTTTTCGGTTAATGTTCGGGGAAACGAATTCTGCAGTAGGTAACCAAATTATTGGTTTATTTGGATTTGCACCTATCGAATGGAAATATCATGCTTGGTCAGGAATGTTTTTGATGGTTGTCCTTTGTTGTTGGCGCTGGATGGGGGTTAATATTCTATATTTCCTAGCTGCATTGCAAAACATTCCAGATGAATTATATGAAGCGGCCGATATAGATGGTGCAACAAGATTACAAAAGTTTCGATTTGTTACACTTCCCTTCTTAAAACCAATCACTATATTCGTTGCGACGATTTCAGTTATTGGCGGGTTTCGAATGTTTGAAGAAAGTTTTGTTTATTGGACGTCTGGATCACCGGGTAATATTGGTTTATCAGTAGTCGGTTATATTTATCAACAAGGAATTCAACAAAATGATATGGGATTTGGTGCTGCAATTGGTGTTGTCCTGATGATCATTATTTTTATAGTAAGCGTGATTCAATTGTTACTTACCGGAGCGTTTAAAAGGAGTGATGAATAGATGAAGAAAAACAATAATATGGGACTAAAATGGGTCGCCAATATGAGCTTTGTTATCATTTCCTTAATCGCGTTGTTTCCGATTCTGATTTTATTGCTATCCTCCTTCAGACCATCATCAGAGTTGATGCGTAACGGGATTAGCTTAACATTCGACGTCAGTTCATTAAACTTAGCAAACTATACTTACATATTTTCACAAGCAGGGACATATTGGGGATGGTATGGAAATAGTTTAATTATTTCAGGCCTGACGATCGTACTTTCGTTATTTTTCTCAAGCATGGTTGGATATGCATTAGCTATGTATGATTTTAGAGGAAGGAACTTTTTCTTCATCCTTGTTTTGTTTATATTGATGGTGCCATTTGAAATTTTGATGTTACCTCTTTATCAAATGATGATTGGCTGGAAATTAATTAATACATATACGGCCGTTATGTTACCAGCTATTGTTTCGCCAATTGCCGTCTTTTTCTTTAGACAATACGCACTTGGTCTTCCGAGGGAATTAATGGACTCGGCTAGAATTGATGGATCAACTGAATATGGTATTTATTTTAAGATTATGTTCCCATTAATGGGACCTTCCTTAGCTGCGATGGCCATCCTTCTAGGATTAGGGAGCTGGAATAACTTCCTATGGCCATTAATTGTGCTGCGCTCGAATGCTATGTTTACGTTGCCAATTGGTCTTGCTACACTTCTAACACCATATGGAAATAACTATGATATTCTCATTGCGGGCTCGATGATGACAATCGTTCCTATCATTATATTGTTTATTTTCTTCCAACGTTATTTCGTTGCTGGGCTAACTGTTGGAGGAGTAAAAGGATAGAAATTATGAATAAAAGTATAAATTCAGATGCTAATTTTCATTTAATTAAAACAATTTAAGGGGTAATAAGGAGTGAAAGCAACCATGGATGGTAAACGGATTGTATCTACACTTGATCGTTTATTTCAATGGATTATGCGCCTCGCAGCAGTGAATGGGCTATGGATTCTGTTTACTATTTTTGGCCTTTTTGTAGGTGGGATTTTTCCGGCTACAGTGGCAGCATTAGGAGTATCCAGAAAGTGGATTATGGGGGAACAAGAACTAAAGCTTTGGAAAACATTTAAACAAATATATTTCCAAGAGTTTGCAGGTGCAAATATATTAGGCTGGATTTTGTTGGTTGTCGGGGGCTTGCTGTATCTTAATTACAAGGTGCTTGCTGAAGCAGCAGGTGAAATCTTATTTATCATACCATTCATGTTCTACCTTATTCTCTTTTTCTATTGCATTATCATTTTATGGACATTCCCATTACTTGTCCATTATAAGGCTTCATGGTTTCAGCATTTGAGGAATGCTCTTATCATTGGATTATCTAAAATACATTATACTGCTGCAAGTGGGCTAGTCATTGTAGGCGTCATTTTCTTTTCTTTGGAGTTCCCTGGAATGATTCCGTTCTTTTCAATTAGTATTGCCGCTTTAGGCTGCATGTGGTTTTCGTTGCAAATATTTCAAAAAATGGATACTAGGGTTTCTTGAATCGAATTTCAAACATCAAGAGAATTAAATATGTCATGAAACTAGCAATCCTTTTTTTGTTTTAAAAAGGTGGAATAGCATTCATACTCCATTTAATAAACTCGAGGTGAGAAAATGAAAAAAGAGACAATTATTGAAGTGAATACAAAGCGAGTATGTGGGAAAACAAATCCAATGATTTATGGCCATTTTATTGAACACTTTCATCGACAAATTTATGGAGGTATTTTTGACCCGAACACTCCCCTATCAGATGAAAGAGGGTTCCGTAAAGATGTGTTGGATGCATTAAAGAATATTGGTACACCAATTGTAAGATGGCCCGGTGGGTGTTTCGTTTCTAATTACCATTGGAAAGATGGTGTTGGTAAGCGAACACCGTTTTTTGATAAGGCATGGAGAGTCGAAGAACCTAACCTTTTTGGAACGGATGAATTCATTATGTTCTGCCAAGCGATAGGAGCAGAACCATATATTTGTACGAATGCTGGTACAGGCACAGCGGAAGAAGCTAGTAACTGGGTTGAATACTGCAACTTAAGGAATGAAGGAAAGTTTGCAAAAATGAGAATCGAAAATGGTCATTATGAGCCTTATAATGTGAAATATTGGAGCATCGGGAATGAAAATTATGGCTATTGGGAAATAGGGGCTAAGGAACAAAAGGAATGGGGGCGTTTTGTTCTAGAATCAGCTAAAATGATGAAGCGTGTCGATCCTAGCATTGAATTACTTGCAGCCAGTATTTCTGATTTGGATTGGAATATTAATCTACTCAAAGAGGCCGGTGAGTATTTAGATTGGATTTCAATCCATGGTTATTGGGACAGCTTACAACAAGTAGATAACCCATCCTCTTATGAATCCTGTATGGTTTATACGTTACAGATAGAGGAACAGATTTTAAAAACTAAGTATATCCTTGGATCTTTAGGATATTTAAATAAAATAAAAATTGCGTTTGACGAATGGAACCTTCGGGGGTGGCACCACCCCAATATACATGGAGGGGATTGGTTAGCGGATAACATCATTTCAGCCAGGGATCGGAATGACATTAACGCTACTTATACCATGGCAGACGCAATCTTTAATGCGTGCTTTTTGAATCTTTGTTTAAAATATAGTGATCTTGTTGGAATGGCAAACTTTGCCCCTGTTGTTAACACTCGCGGAGCCATTTTCACACATAAGGAAGGGATTGTACTGCGTTCAACCTATTATGTATTTGAATTATATTCTAAATACATGGGTGATACCATTATAGATTCTTGGACCTCGGATTCGGACTTTTTTGAAGTTAATCATGGTGGGAAAACGTACAAAGTGCCATCAATAGACGTAATTGCGACTACTAAAAAAGGATCGGAAAACCTACGGATTTCTATCGTAAATAGAAATCCAAATCAAGCACAGGTCGTAAGGATTAAAAATAATTCAAAATTTGAAAAAGGAGTGATGTACTCCTTAATCTCCTCTTCCAAAGATAGCTATAATGATGTTGGTCAACCGGAAAGCTGTAAAACAGTTGAATATTCAATCCAAATTAATTCTTTTGAGGCAGCGGTCGAAGTAGGGCCTCATTCAGTAAATGTTTTAGTGCTTAGCTAGACATAGCTATGTTACCCAATTGTCACTTCATCATTGCCAAAACTATCAAAGCGCGTGGTTCGTTGCAAAAATAACTAGTATACCAGATTTTCACTATTTTTGTTAGCGCATACAAATTTCTAATATAAGTCAGAAATGGAGGAGCTAAAAGGTGCAAACTAAGCAAAGGGGATCCCAAGTGAAAATTTCCGATAAGTTTTGGCGCAGATACATGGATATTGTGAGAGACGAGGTGATTCCCTATCAATGGGAGGCATTGAACGATCGGATTGAGGGAGCGGAACCAAGCCATGCTGTGGAAAATTTTAGAATAGCTGCTGGAGATACAGAAGGTGAATACCATGGATTTGTTTTTCAAGATAGTGATATTGCAAAATGGATCGAAGCAGTCGCTTATAGTTTAGTATCCGATCCCAATCCGGAACTTGAAAAAACAGTTGATGACTTAATCGCATTAATTGGCAGGGCGCAACAAAAAGACGGCTATTTAAATACTTATTTTACAGTAAAAGAACCCGATGCACGATGGACAAATTTACGAGACCAACATGAGCTATATAGTGGCGGCCATATGATAGAAGCTGCAGTCGCGTATTTTGAAGCAACTGGAAAACGTGAATTACTTGATATAATGGTAAGATTCGCGGAGTATGTTGACTCGGTCTTTGGAGGAGGGGAAGGGAAAATAAAAGGGTATGACGGTCATCAGGAAATTGAATTGGCTCTTGTTAAATTAGCTGAGACAACAGGTGAGGATAAATATTTGAAACTCAGTAAATTTTTCATTGATGAACGTGGAAGACACCCGCACTTTTTTGATCAAGAGGCAGAGTCTCGAGGAGATACGAAACCATTTTGGTATTATGGACATGAATATAGTCAATCACATCTGCCGGTTCGGGAACAAAAAGAGGCAGTGGGACACTCTGTTCGGGCCGTTTATATGTATTCGGCCATGGCAGATCTTGCTGTAAAAACAGGTGATGAATCACTTGCTGAAGCATGTAAAACGCTTTGGGAAAATGTAACGAATCGACAAATGTATATTACGGCCGGTATTGGATCCAGTGCATTTGGCGAGTCATTTAGTTTTGATTATGACCTTCCGAATGATACTTCTTACACCGAAACATGCGCTTCGATTGGATTAGTCTTTTGGGCAAAAAGAATGTTAAATCTCGATAAAAATGCTAAATATGCAGATGTGATGGAACGTGCTCTTTATAATGGCACTATTAGTGGAATGGACTTAGACGGGAAGAAGTTTTTCTATGTCAATCCACTGGAAGTTTGGCCAAAGGCATGTACTCGACATGATCATGGTCATGTAAAATCGGTACGACAAAAATGGTTTAATTGTGCATGTTGTCCGCCGAACTTGGCAAGATTGGTTGCTTCAATTGGGAAATATATTTACACCCGATCGGAAAATGAATTGTTTATCAATCTATATATGGGGAACGCGGCGGAATTTGAATTTGGCGATGAAAAAGTAAAAATCACTCAAGAAACCAATTACCCATGGGATCAAAATGTAAAAATGATCATATCCACAACAAATCTAGTTGAATTCACACTGGGGCTTAGAATGCCTGGGTGGTGCAGAAAAGCCCAATTGACCGTCAATGGAGAACATATTGATGTAGAAGATGTACTTAAAGACGGCTATATATATTTAAAAAGGCAATGGAAAGATGGGGACACAGTTGAATTAGCATTATCAATGCCGGTCGAAAGAATTAAGGCACATCCACAAGTAAGGGAGAATGCTGGAAAAGTTGCATTACAAAGAGGCCCGATTGTTTATTGCATTGAAGAAGTGGATAATGGCCCCAACTTGCCAAATATCTTTTTACCAAAAAGTTCTGACACTGAAATGTTTTTTGATTCTAGTTTACTAGGTGGTGTGACAATAATTAAGGCACAAGCAAACCGTACAGATGGGTCCAATTGGGGACAGCAACTCTATACATTTGATGAACAAAAATTTGAATCTACTACAATAACTGCTATCCCTTATTTTGCCTGGTGTAACCGTGAACCGGGAGAAATGCTTGTTTGGATTAATGAAACACTATAAAAGGATTGTCCTAAATGAGGCTCCAGTTCAGAAACTGATACGAGGGGTATTGACGAAGCTAGGAACCTACTTGAATACTGCAACTTTCCATCACGTACATACTACTGTGCTTTGCGTTAGAGAGGGGAGTTCACTTTCTCCTAATAACTTCTCCAGTCATAATTCCGTCACAAATATTTAAAAAATTATATCAAGGAGGTTTCCTATGTTAAAAAAATCAGTGTACAAACTGATGCTTGTTTTCCTAACCCTTTTATTAGTAATTCCAAGCAGTGTAATGGGAGAGGAAACGGAATCCAATCAAATCGAAGGGGAAGCGCCAGTGTTTAATAATGTATCAGTTCACGATCCTTCTATTATAAAAGAAGGTGATATGTATTATGTTTTTGGGACACATATTGAAGCAGCTAAATCAAAAGATTTAATGAGTTGGACACGTTTTACGAATGGGTATAGAACTCCGGGCAACGCACTTTATGGCGATCTTTCCGCTAACCTCGCAGAATCATTTAAGTGGGCTGGTGAAAATGATTCAGATAGTAAGGGCGGCTTTGCTGTCTGGGCTCCGGAAATCTTTTGGAATGAGCATTACATTAATGAAGATGGATCGAATGGTGCTTATATGATGTACTATAGTGCATCTTCCACATATATTCGTTCCGCCATAGGCTATGCCGTTTCTAAAAATATTGAAGGACCCTATACGTATGTCGATACAATAATGTATTCCGGTTTCACGAGAGACGAGGCTTACGATATTGATAGTGAAGTCAATAAAAAATGGGATAATACGAATATTAAAGATTTGATTGATGATGGTAAGCTATCGGGCATTAGAACAGGATGGTTTAATAGTAATGGAGCGTATAATAACGGAAACTTTCCAAATGCTATCGATGCGAATCTTTTTTATGACGAATCCGGTAAGCTTTGGATGACCTACGGTTCTTGGTCCGGAGGAATTTTTATCCTCGAAATTGATAAAACAAATGGAAAAGCAATCTACCCAGGCGAGGATGGCACTACTTCTGATGGAAGATTGATTGATCGCTATTTCGGGACAAAAATATCAGGTGGGTACGGGAAATCGGGCGAAGGTCCTTATGTTGTGTATGATCAGAAAATGGACTACTACTATTTGTACTTGACGACTGGATGGCTTGCAGCTGACGGCGAGTATAATATGAGGGTGTTCAGATCAACGAGCCCAACTGGCCCTTATGTAGATGCAATCGGGCAAAACGCGGTCCTGCCAGGAAACGTCGACCATTCTCCTTATGGCAACAAAATTATGGGACATTTCCTGTTTGAGAGAAATGTTGGAGACCCTGGTACAGGAATTGGCTATGGATATTTATCGCCAGGACATAATTCGATCTTCTATGATAAAGACATAGATAAGCAATTTTTAGTATTCCATACACGATTCCCACAACGCGGGGAAACTCACGAGGTGCGCGTACATCAATTATTTATGAATAAAGATGGCTGGCCAGTTGCGGCACCTTATCGCTATACTGGAGAAACACTTGAAAAGGTTAATAGAGAGGATATCGTTGGGGATTATCAATTTATTAACCATGGAAAAGATATCTCCAAAACGTTGAAAAAGGCGATTACGATTACTTTAAACGGGGATGGCACTATTTCCGGAGCAAATGGTTCGTGGGAGTTATCGGATGATAATCGTGCAACGATTACCATCGATGACAAATCTTATAATGGTGTATTTTTGCGTCAATGGAACTCGGTCGTTGATAAAGTAGGAATGACATTTACTGCGTTGTCTGGCGAGGGTGTTTCCATATGGGGAATCAAAACGATCGAGCGAACTGACGAGGAAATAGTCGAGATTATTAAAAATCAATTAAATCTTGGTGATACAAATGCCGTGATCGCCAATCTAGAATTACCGACAGAAGGTGCTCGCGGTACAGAAATCTCTTGGCAGTCTTCCAATCCTGATGTCGTATCGGCACAAGGAGTTGTGAATCGCCCAGCCGCAGGAGCTGGGAATGTAACAGTCACCTTGACTGCTACCATTACGAAAGGTGAGGCAGCCGCAAGCAAAACATTTACGATTATTGTGCTGGCTGAAAAGGATGCTCGATTAGTTGCTTATTATCCTTTTGAAGATGACTTATCTGATCGCACTAAAAATGCAGCGGCAGGAACTGTTACAGGGAATCGAATCGATAACAGTGGCGGAGAAATTTCATATGGGGACGGAATTACTGGAAAATCTGCTGTTTTTGATGGAGTATCTGGTGTCAGGCTGCCTAATGGTTTAATATCTAGCAATCAATATTCAGTCTCTCTTTGGCTCAATCCAGAAGAGCTCACTAATTTTACAACAACCTTCTTCGGCTCGAGAACAATTGATAGCTGGGTGAGCATTGTACCGAAAGGGCCAGTTCGTGATGAAACGATGGTTTGGTCTGGATCTGCATGGTACGACGCAAATACTGGAATGCAGATTCTGGAAAACGAGTGGTCTCATATCGCCTTTACAGTGGACGAAGGTAAAATCAATGTGTATGTAAATGGTGTAAACAAATTTTCAGGAGCAGGCTTCCCGAATGTGTTTACTTCAACAAACGCCGCCTTTGCCTTAGGTGTCAATTATTGGGATCTTCCATTTAAGGGCTTAATGGACGAGTTGCTCGTATACGATGGAATCGTTTTATCAGAGGAAGAAATACGGGCATATTATGAAACGGGTGATATCCCGGGATACGAGAAACCAAGTATCAAATTGATCCAAGAACGAATCCAACAATTTGTTGCGAACGAGGGAATTCGGCAATCATTAACAGTTCAATTGAAAAATGCCCAGCGTGACTTTGAGCAAATGGTCAAGTTTCAGAAAGAGGGCAAGGAAAAACAAGCGGAGCAAGCAAAAGGTAATGGTTGTAAAAAATTAGAACTTGTTAAAGAGCGGATTGAACAGCATTCTGGAAAACATATTGACGTGGAACATGCAAAGCAGTTGATCAGTATGTTGGAATATATTCTAGAAAATCGGGACTGAATCCTTAAACAGACCTAAATAAATCAGGTGGAGAAAAAACATATTGTTTTTCTCCACCTGATTTTATCGTTAGGAATAGACGCTTTTCTCGGTCGAAACCGTCTAGTTAAAAGATTATATAAATTATTTATTATTACGGGTTTTTATTATTATTTGGGTTATTCTCTCGCCCTTTCCCTTTAGGTGGAAGGTCTGGTTTTGTCTTTTTTGCTTTATTTTTTGCTTCAGGCGGATCTGGTTGTGGCACTTTCTTCTTAGGAGGAACATCTTGATTCTTAGCTTTATCTACTTTAGGATTATTCTCTTTAGTATTTTGAGCCTTTGTTACTTTTGAATTGCTCGGCTGCTCGTTTTCTTTCTCACTTTTACTAGATGGAATATCTAGATCTGTTTCCTTATTTGATTGTTCCTGGATGTCTTGTTCCTTCTGCAGTTTTTCAGAATGTTGCTTGTTCTCTTGTCCCTTTTTTTGAATTACTGGGTTTATCTTCTTTTGTTGTTCGGTTTCCGGTAATGCATCTTTTTCTACGGGTATATCAACTTGTTGTTTACTTTTTATAAATTCGTGGACGGACATTTGCTGCTCATCCGCCATTAACCTGTCTTCAGAAGTGCTTTCTTTAATTTCCAAGGTCAATTCTTTATGCGATTTTTGAACACCGCTTACTGCATTATCCACAATTTCATGAACTTTATCGTTTCTCTCACTGTCGGGAAAAATCGTCGTAATCATAATTTGTACGTCACTCGGTTGTTTCGATGATTCCTTTAATGCATTTTCCAATACAGTGCGTATAGGTTTACCTTTCCACTCATCAAAGCTGTCCCAAAATTCAGTAGACGCATCATTCAATTGTCGCAAGGAAATAACATGCCCTTTTTGATTAACACCAAATTCCAAAGCCCTATCTGTATCCAATTGGACATAAGCCATCACCTTGTCTGTATTCGGAACTAAAGATGCAACGATGAAAAAGAGAAACACTGCAGCCATCATAAGCGATCCTAGTAAAACGGGCTTTGTTTTTCTAACGAATAAAGAAGGGCGAGAAACTTGGAGAAATTCCACTTCATCTCCTATTTCTGCTTTACCAGCCAATGGGGTCCCGGGTAAAAATTCCCCGTTATTCGTTAAGAATATCGTATAATACTTTTTCTTTTCGCAAACAATGCCTCTCTTTTTCCGCATCATATAAGTTCCTCTCGTATGTATTCCTTTAAGTACACAAAATCACTATTGAATAGCAGTGTAACCGCAATAATATATCTTCTATGTCGTTCAATCGTCTTTCTTGAAACCTTTGCGATAGACGCAAGTTCCTTTATAGGTAATTTTTTCTTTTCCATAAGATAAGTATAGTACTTGGGTGTTTCAGCGATGATTTTTGCAATCTGAAAAGCTGTTTTTCTTGAATCAGCATGTTTCGGTGAAGAAATGGCTAACACTTGAAACGACATGCCATAGTCTTTTAATAGTTTAGAATACTCCTTTATTTCTTCACGGCGTTCTGCTGCTTGCTGTTCTTTTAAAAATGAAGAAATCGAAATTTCATTGAATACATGATGCTGATCAACTGCACCTGCTTCCCCGTTTTCCTCTTTTAAAGTAAAAAACGTTTCATTTCTCGTTGATTCACTTCGGATATAATCAATGAGGCGTCTCCTCATGATCAGATGAGAAAAAGTCTTCAACGACGTATTCTCTTTAGGATTAAAGTGTAGTACAGCTTCATGAAAACCTTTTAAGGCTACACTAAATTCATCATCATGCTCATTAATGAATCTTTTACAAACTAATGAAGCCGTTTTTTTCATGAACGGAGTATATGCGATAAGAAGCTCATTCATGACCTTCTCATCGCCTTTCTTTGCCTCCAATACAAGCTCATTCAATGTTGTATCAGACTTCTTGTTGAATCCTTGTATGATAGACAAAAGCATAAGTACCTCTCCGTTCTCATTAGATCAATACAACTTAACTGTAAAGGGTGAAATGAAAATTGAAAAGCTGTTTGCTGAAATAAGTCGATATTATTTCTTTTTTTCTTGCTTTTGTTGTTCCTTTTTTGCCTTGCGCTCAACCTTTAAAGCTTCACGCTCAGCTTTTTGGGCCGACTTTAATTCTTTTCTCTCTTCTAATTGCTTTGCATTAAATTGTGCTTGCGGAGCTTTCACCTGATTTTCTTTAGCAGGCTTTTCCTGTTTTACTGGTGATTCGTCCTCAATGGTTTCTTCTTTTTCTTCTGTTTGCTCAGGGGTTTCAGCTTTCGGTTGCTTGCTTTCCCATTTTTCAACAGAACGTTCCATATTACGTTTAATGGCAGCTTTTGCTGTTGGATTTTTTACTTTTTCATACGCGTTTCCAAGAGCAGCAAGATTACCAGCCTTATACCCTTCTGGAGTTGCCGGAAGTGAATCTTCCTCAGTATCAGTTGCTCCTTCTTCTACTTCGCCATCTTCTTTATCTGTTTCCTCTAAGTCTTCTGTTTTTTCCTCAGTTTCTCCTAAGTCTCCTGTTTCTTCCTCGACTTCTCCAATGTCAGCTTCCTCTGTTGAATCGTCTTTCTGAACCTCTTCATCATCGGCATCTTCCGTTGTTCCTTGCTCGTCGTCCGCCTCATCCACTGCTGCATCTGAATCATTCTCTACTTCTTCTGTACCAATTTCTTCATCTACATCTACTTCATTTTCAATAACTTCATTTTCTTCTGCAGGTAGGTTCACTGTTTCAGGTAATTCTGCGACTACATAAGAAGAATCTTTTTCATATGAATCTAGCGCTTGTCCATTTGCCCAAGCATAGCCTGTTCCTGTTACAGTAAATCCCGCGACTAGCAAAGCCGCACCAGTTTTTTTCAATTTGTTTTTCATCCATAATCACCTCGTCATTTTTTGTCCATTTTTGTAGACATATAGTTATTCGGAAGAACAACTTTTTTTGAGGGGGTCGACAAAAAAATATGTCGAGATGAAATTATTACTAGTTGGCTTAACTTTTAGCAAAGTTGTTAGCTAGCTTCCAAGATTATTTAATCAGTCCTTTTTTACTAGAAAAAAAATTTCATTAAATTAGCACGGAGTGTTTTTAAACCAAAATCACCGTCTTTTTCGCGCTATTCAGTTTGACTTTGCTATTCTGGGTTGAATCGGCTAGTCTCCAGTTTGCGCTTGTGATTTTATCGCTGGGTTGAACGTTGTTTTGATATTGATTATTTTGGCGATGAATATCAAGCCAATGTGAACATACTGTTCCTTGATAAGAGGACAGCATTATCTCTCGTTTTGGAAAAATGCTTCAAAGCAGGACTGAGATGATAAAAAATATAGGTTTCCGTTTGGATTCGGAGCTAATCGCACCGGTAAAAGAATACAAATAAGCTTTCCGTTGCGATACGGTGTCAATCGCCCCGATAAAAGGATAAAAGTCATCATTCCGTTGCGATACGGGGTCAATCGCCCCGGAAAATGGATAAAAGAAGTCCTTCCGTTGTGATTCGGTATCAATCGCCCCGATAAAAGGATAAAAGTCATCATTCCGTTGCGATACGAAGTCAATCGCCCCGATAAAAGGAAAAAAGTCATCTTTCCGTTGTGATTCGAGGTCAATCGCCCCGATAAAAGGAAAAAAGTCATCTTTCCGTTGTGATTCGAGGTCAATCGCCCCGATAAAAGAATAAAAGTCATCTTTCCGTTGTGATACGGAGTCAATCGCCCCGGTAAAAGGTTAAAAGTCATCATTCCGTTGCGATACGGGGTCAATCGCCCCGGAAAATGGATAAAAGAAGTCCTTCCGTTGTGATTCGGTATCAATCGCCCCGATAAAAGGATAAAAGTCATCATTCCGTTGCGATACGAAGTCAATCGCCCCGATAAAAGGATAAAAGTCATCTTTCCGTTGTGATTCGAGGTCAATCGCCCCGATAAAAGAATAAAAGTCATCTTTCCGTTGCGATACGGAGTCAATCGCCCCGATAAAAGGAAAAAAGTCATCTTTCCGTTGCGATACGGAGTCAATCGCCCCGGTAAAAGGATAAAAGTCATCATTCCGTTGCGATACGGAGTCAATCGCCCCGATAAAATGAAAAAAGTCATCATTCCGTTGCGATACGGAGTCAATCGCCCCGGAAAATGGATAAAAGAAGGGATTAATGGTATTTGGATACTCATTTTTTAAGTATTTAATATAATCATAAAAAAGAAGATTTGCATTCAAAAAATGCTGTTTCTCTAGTATGGAGGAACAGCATTTTTTGTTAAAAATAGTTTAAACTTTCTCTGCATAATCTGCATCACAGAAACTGCTTTTTTAAAAGACTATATATATTGGGACTAATTTACCAAATTAGAAATATGCTGTTTTTCAATAAATAAAATGACGTTTCGAGCAAATACAAAAGATTGAGACTTATTTATAATTAGGAATAATTGCAAAAAATTGCAAAAAGACTAAAAACTCATCAACATTTATTTTCCATCTATAAAAGCAATTATAATAATTTAGTTTTGGGGGTCAAACTATAATGGCAAAAATAACTTTTATAGGAGCTGGCAGTCTAGTTTTCACTAAAAATTTAGTGCGCGATTTATTAACATTCCAGGCATTTGAGGATATTACTATTTGTTTAATGGATATCGACGAGGAAAGACTAGGTTTTGCCAAAAAGATGGTTGAAGGGATTTTTGAAGCAGGTAATTATCATTCGGCAAAATTAGAATGCACGATGGACCGTCCCGAAGCATTAAAGGGGGCGAATGGTGTTGTATGTACCATTCTAGCCCATGATCTTGAAGTTTGGAGAAAAGACATAGAAATACCTAAGGAATATGGTGTGGATATAAATATTGGGGATACAAGGGGCCCTTCAGGAATATTCCGCTTTTTACGCACAGTCCCAATAATGTTAGAAATTTGTAGGGACATTGAAAGGTATTGTCCGGAAGCAATATTTCTTAATTACACTAATCCAATGGCTATGCTTTGTAGGGCAATGCAGGGTGAAACACAAGTTCAAGTAACTGGATTATGTCATAGTGTACAAGGCACTGCGCAAATGTTGGCAAGGTGGATTGGTGCACCAATGGAGGAAATTACATATGAATGTGCCGGAATCAACCATCAGGCATTTTATCTAAACTATAAATGGAACGGAAAAGATGCTTATCCACTTATTCGAAAGAGTATAGAAAATAACCCGGAAATTTATAATGAGGAACAGGTTAGGAATGAGATGTTCCTCCATTTAGATTATTACGTTACAGAATCTAGTGGGCATAATTCCGAATATAATGCTTGGTTTAGAAAACGTCCAGATTTAATAGAAAAGTATTGTACTCATGGAACGGGATGGAATCCTGGTTTGCATGCTATGATCGTTAAATCTTATGAAGCAAATAGAAAGAACTCAAAAAAACAACTGATTTCTTGGAGAGATGAACCGATTGATTTAAATAGAGGAAATGAATATGCCTCCTATATTTTTAATGCCGTTTTTGGAGATCAAACAATGTTTGATCTCCAAAAACGGCAATGTACGCAATTTAGGACTAATCGACAATTTGCCGGAAGGATGCTGCGTGGAAGTGCCTGTAATAGCTTCTAAACGTGGATTAAGTCCACTTAAGGTAGGAAATTTACCTGAGCAATTAGCCATTTTAATCAATACAAGTGCCAGATGCGAGGAATTAGCTGTAGAAGGAGCCTTAACTGGCGACCCACGTAAAATTTTCCATGCTATTTGTTATGATCCCTTAACTTCTGCAGTTCTTAGCCTAGCCGAAATTAAATCAATGGTGGATAAGATGTTTGAAGTAAATAAGGATTGGTTACCCCAATTTCAACATCTCACATAAAATTATGGATAAAAGGTCATAGGGAATTTATACTATTTTCCGATAAAATAAATAACTTTAAAAAACTCGATAAATTCCTGTTAATGCGAGTTTAAACATGTGTTTTCAACCCAAGTATTTAGGTTTTTTGACATATTTCCCTATCATGATTTGTCGATATAAAAATACAGGATTAAATCTATTATTATCGAAGTATTTTATAACAAATTATTCTTTAGTTTAGGAGGAGAGGCTTTAAATATTGAGAAAGGAATATCCAGTTCAAAAATCTCATTAACGGATTCTGATTGCATACTGGGGGTATAACTTTGACTAGTCCGCAGAAATTTTCGTTAGAAAAGACATCAAAAGAAATGGTTGTTAAACAAAATAGGCTTACACATCAAGAGAAGCAAAATTTAAAAAAAGGCTTAATTTTTATTTCACCTTGGTTAATTGGTTTCCTTGCATTTACTTTAACGCCATTTGCGATGTCTCTATATTATAGTTTTACAGATTACGATATTATCCAGTCACCCAAATGGGTGTGGTTTAAGAATTTTAAAGAACTGATGCACGATCAATTATTCTGGAAATCTCTTTATAACACATTTTATTATACTCTGTTTTTTTGCCCTTTAGGCGTCGTTGTAGGTGTTGGGATCGCATTATTACTTAATCTAAAGATAAAGGGAATGGCGATTTATAGAACAATATTCTATTTACCATCCATAGTACCTTTTGTCGCATCCTCTATTCTTTGGTTGTGGTTGCTAGACCCGCAATTTGGAGTAATCAACGCTGTGCTGGAGTATTTTGGCATTATGGGGCCGGGATGGTTAGTTGATCCACAATGGTCAAAACCCGCCTTGATTTTGATGGGGTTATGGGGGGTTGGAGGACCAATGATTATTTACTTGGCAGCATTACAAGATATTCCGAATGATTTATATGAATCAGCAGATATTGATGGAGCAACCTGGTGGCATAAAATTTTATTTATCACCATACCAATGCTTACTCCTGTCATATTATTTAATCTAATAATGGGCTTAATAGGCTCCTTTCAATACTTTACACAAGCTTATATTATGACGGGCGGCGGCCCAAATGATTCCACATTATTTTATGCACTGTACCTATATAATAACGCTTTTTCTTATTTCCATATGGGGTATGCGTCGGCAATGGCTTGGATTTTATTCGCTATTATCATGTTAGTTACCTTATTAGTATTTAAATCTTCAGCACGCTGGGTTTACTACGGTGGAGAATAATAAAATTTGGGGGGATTAAAGTGGGAATACGCAAAAAAAATCTTTTCTTCATAGTAATAATGAGTGTCATGCTATTAAGCTTAATGGCTTGTAGTTCCAATGGTTCGTCGAAAAACACAGCTAAAGATGGAGTAGTCGAAGTTACATATTGGCATATGTGGACTGGTGATTGGAAGAAGCTGATTGATAGTCTAGTAGATGAATTCAACGAAAGTCACCCAGATATTCATGTAAAGGCATTGTCCATTGCGGGTGACGCAAATTCAAAATTTTTAACTGCGCAGGCGGGCGGGGATCCACCTGATGTAATGACCCAATGGAATCAAGTTATTCCGTCTTGGGCAGAAAAAGGAGCAATCAAGTCCCTAGATCCATATATCAAAGCCAATGCTCCCGATTTAGAGGATTGGATGTACCCAATAGTAGCCGAAATTGGAAGATATAAAGATGAAATGTATGCGGTTCCGTTTTCGATGAATTCTTTTATGCTTTATTATAACAAAGATGTATTTAAAGAGGTTGGGCTCGATCCTGAAAACCCTCCAAAAACAATTCAAGAGCTGGATGCGTTACAGGACAAATTATGGAAAATGGATGATAGGGGCTTTATTGAGAGAATAGGTTTTATGCCAGGATGGTTAACTCAATGGTATACAGCTTTTGGTGGTCAATGGGTTGATGAAGAAGGAAACCCAACTGCAACAAATGAAAAAAATCTGGAAACATTAAAATGGTTTGAATCATATGCGAAAAAGTACGATCCCAAAAAAATTGCTTCTTTTCAAAAGAGTTTAGAGTCTAATACCACAAACAGTACTTGGCCATTTTTAACTGGAAAAACAGTATTTTCTGTTGACGGAATGTGGCGATTGTTAGACTTGCAGAATTACGCTCCCGACCTTGATTACGGTGTTGCTCCCTTGCCTTACCCAGAAATAGATGGAAAACCTAACGCATCTTGGATTAATGGAAATTATAACATTATACCAGAAGGTGCAAAACACCCTGAAGAAGCATGGAAATTTATCCTTTGGCTGACAGGATATAAAAACGAAGAATGGGCAGGTAATATGTTAGCAAAAGGTGGTTGGATTCCTGCCTCACCAAAAATTACTGAACAAGCAGGCTACCAATCATATTTAGATGAAATTCCATACAGAAACGGATTTGTTGATCTTTTCAATAGTGAGAATGTTCAAATTACCCCTGTGATACCTGTACAGCAGTATTATTGGGATCGCATAGGTGCGGCGGAAGAATCGGTAATGACTGGAAGTAAATCCCCTGAGGAAGCATTAGAAAATGTCCAAAAAGAAATAGAGAAAGAAATCGAAAAGATAAAATCTGAATAAATAAGAAAGGGAATGATTTTCCCTTTCTTTTAAAAGGAGATGGGTGAATGGGGTCTTACAACACGGGACTAAGCAAGAAAAAAAGACAAGCCATAAAGCAAGCAATAGCACACCTTTGTTTAATAATATTTGGTATTTCTTTTTTATTTCCGTTTGTCTGGATGTTGTCAACTTCCTTAAAACCTGAGGCTCAGATTTTTAAATGGCCGCCAGAATGGATACCAGATAAATTTATGTGGGGAAACTTTCCGGAGTCATTAACTTTTGTTCCTTTTGGTCTATACTTCCAAAATACTATGGTTATCTGCATTTTTACGGTATTAGGCACTATTTTATCGGCTGCAATTGTTGCCTATGGTTTCGCAAGAATTGAGTGGAAGGGCAGAAATGTTTTTTTCTTTATTATGCTAACAACGATGATGTTGCCATACCAAGTAATTATGATACCTCTTTTTTTAGTTTTTAAAGAAATTGGCTGGGTCGGTACATTTAAACCATTAATTATTCCCGCATTTTTTGGTACCAATGCCTTTTTTATCTTTTTACTAAGACAGTTTTTTTTAACCATTCCTTATGAGTTGTCAGATGCCGCACGAATTGACGGCTGTTCAGAATTTCGTATTTTTTGGCAAATTGTTCTACCATTATCAAAGCCTGCTCTTGCTACTGTTGGTTTATTTACTTTTATGAATAGTTGGAATGACTTTTTGGGACCATTAATTTACTTGAATGATGAATCTAAATATACAATAGCCCTTGGTTTACAACAATTTATTGGGCAATATGGAACTCAATGGGGGATGTTAATGGCTGCTTCAACAGTTGCGACCCTACCAATAATACTAATCTTCTTCTTTGCACAAAAAACCTTTATTCAAGGTATATCGACTACCGGAATAAAAGGTTGAATTGGACGGGATTTTATTGTGCAATCGCCTAGATATTGTGAAATCGTTAATAGAAATTTATTAGATCATCCAATATGGGAAGGTGAAGCATTGGTGTTAATAAATAGTAGTATAAATACTCACTCATCTAGATGGGATATGGGATTCCATAAACATCAGGCTTATGAAATATCGATATTACTTGAAGGGGATGCTGTGTTTCAATTTGAAAATACAGAGTATTTTTTACAAGAAGGTAATGTAGTGATCATTCCTCCAAATGTACCGCATCGTTTTTATGCGACTACTCCTGTTCGATGGGGCGTTATTGAGGCAACATTTATCCCAAAAGAGTTAAAAAAATTATTTTATCAATTAACTCATACAGAATTTCCACGAATTATAACGTTATTACAAATTTACAGGGAACAGTATGAAGTGCTGTTTAGGAATTGGCTGAAAATGAAATCACAACCTTTAATAGAAGAAAAAAAAGTAGTATGTACATGGGTAGAAATTTTTTTGCTGTTTTTACTACAACATTCTAAGACTAGTCATGTTCCAATTACGATAGAGACCACGGCAACATATATCCGCTCAAATCTTCATCAAGAAATACGAATGCGTGATTTAGCAATTCTATCTGGTTTTTCTGAATCAAATTTCAGGCGTAAGTTCAAAGACTTATACGGGGTTACCCCAAAACAATTTCATCAATATTATAGAATGGCAGAGGCAAAATGGTTATTAGTTTATACTAAAAAGTCTTTGCAAATTATATCTGAGCAAATTGGCTTTTCAAATATACATTCCTTTTCATCTTGGTTTAAACAAATTGAAGGATTATCACCTTCAGAGTGGAGAAAAAATAAAGGAGAGCTCGTTGTTTAATTAAAGTTCAACAATTAGGATAGTTGTATTAGATTTTTAGATTCGTAAGTATTTGACTATTATTTGATAGGGCAACATATACATATATAAAATAAATGAAGGGATAGGACAATTAAAATGATATTAAAAATGGGAAAACATGAATTGGAAATGGGAAGTAAATACCTAACAAATTTAAGAGATTCAAATGATATCTTAGATCAAACAGACAAGCTTCGAAAAAGGATGGAAGAGGAAGGGTATTTATTGTTTCGGGGATTTCATGATAGGGAAAAGGTATTAGCTGCTCGAAGGAATATTCTAGAAAAGTTGCAACTTGAAGGGAAATTAGCGGATGGCGAACCTATTGATGAGGGGATTATTGGACCACAAAATAAGGGAGGATTTTACGGA
Source organism: Lederbergia panacisoli (assembly GCF_024626525.1). Classification (GTDB taxonomy): domain Bacteria; phylum Bacillota; class Bacilli; order Bacillales; family Bacillaceae_C; genus Lederbergia; species Lederbergia panacisoli. The sequence continues at coordinate 73,154 of NZ_JANJGU010000013.1, read as the reverse complement.
GGGGGAGGACTAGACTTCGCTTTAGAATTCCCTGATCTTCTTGAACTTGTCAATTCCCCAAAAGTTATGAGTTTTTTCAATGATTTTTTAGAAGGAACTGCAACCACTTACAATTATAAATGGCCACGTGCTGTGGGACGGGAAGGATTTACAGGAGCTCATTATGATATTGTCTACATGGGTAGAGGAACAAGAAATCTCTATACGATGTGGACACCATTAGGTGATACCCCCTTAGAACAGGGGCCTTTAGCAATTTGCTTAGGCTCTCAAAACTTTGAAAAAATAAAAGAAACGTATGGAAAAATGGATGTAGATCGGGATAGAGTTTCAAATGGTTGGCTATCAACAAATCCAATAGAGATTGTAGATAAATACGGTGGGCAATGGGCTACTACTCCATTTAGTGCTGGTGATGTTATCATTTTTGGTATGTTTACACTACACGCCTCCATTAATAATACTACTAATCGCTATCGAATTAGTGTTGATACACGTTACCAGCTAAATACAGAGCCTATGGATGAGAGATGGGTTGGAACTGAGCCTTTAGGACATACGAAACAGGATCCAAAAGAGCAGGTTACAATGGAAGAATCCCGTATTAAGTGGGGAATTTAAACGCTTGTTTTCCACCTGTTTTGCTTATGAAAAAAGACAGCTTTTTGATTCCGGGTTTTTCATATACAGACAAAACTCTTTTAAGAGAAATTGGAAAATACCAAGGATTCTAGTAAATGATGAAGAATATTATATATAGCTTAATTGGAAAGGAAGACTAATTGAAAATTATGGAGAAATTTAATGTTTTGGGATTCGGTCATGTGGGATTAAGTGTACGAGATGTTGAAGTATCCCGAAAGTTTTATGAAGATATGTTGGGTTTCAGTGTTGTTTGGGAACACTTCAATGAAGATGGTAGTCGAAGTCTTCTATTTATGGGGAATCAGTCCTGTGTTATCGAGTTTCTAGATGCGAAGCATGATAGGGTAGACGGGCTCAATGGGCCTATCAACCATTTATCTATTCTTGTAGATGATATAGAGGCAGCAGTGGCAGAACTTAAGAGTAAAGGCATTGTATTTGAATTAGACATAACTTTAGATCCAAATCTTTATCAAAATGGGGAGAAGTTCGCCATTTTTCGTGGACCAGACGGGGAGCGCCTCCAGCTAGAGCAAATTTTGTAAGGAATCATTTTTTAAAAATAAGCAAAACAGGCAGAATACATTTCCGCCTGTTTTACTTATGTAAATGATATACATATTAAAGTTCTTTCTTATTTTTCTTTCTTGCTGAATCCTTTTTGATCCCAGTTTCCCTTGCTGTCGTTCCTTGTCCCATCGTTTGTGATGATCCTAAACCGATTGTTGATGGGTCAGCTTTTCTTCCTTTCGACACGCTCCTCACCTCCAAAGAGTAGTATTCCTTAAAAATATTTACGTATACAGACAAAACTCTTTAAAGAAAAGTCGTAAATTATCAAGGATTCTAACAAAATATGAAGAATACTATATATAGTTTAATAGGAAAGGATGACATAATGGATAAACGCGAATATTTACAGAGGATTGACGACACGATTGCCAAAGGACGATTCAAAAATGATTGGGACTCATTATCGCAAATTCAAGTTCCGGAATGGTACAAAAATGCGAAATTCGGGATATTTATCCATTGGGGAGTATACTCGGTTCCTGCTTTCAACAACGAATGGTACCCGCGAAATATGTATATTCAAGGGTCAGATGAGTATAAGCATCATCTCGAAACGTACGGAGCGCATAAAGATTTTGGCTATAAAGATTTTATTCCGATGTTTCAAGCGGAAAACTTCCATGCTGTAGAATGGGCGGAGCTTTTTAGGAAATCTGGTGCGAAATATATTATGCCTGTTGCAGAACATCATGATGGATTTCAACTATATAGAAGTGAAATTTCCTCATTCAATGCACATGAAATGGGCCCAAAACGAGATCTGCTTGGGGAAATGAAGGAGGCCTTTGAAGAGCAAGGTTTAGAGCTTACGGTTTCGTCCCATCGAGCAGAACATTGGTTTTTTATGTCAGGCGGGAAGGAATTTGACTCTGATATTAAAGAACCTCTCGTTTGTGGGGATTTGTATTGGCCATCTATGCCAGAAACGGATCTTCATGATGTTCATTCACCAAAACCAACGGAAGAATTTTTAGAAGATTGGTTGATTCGCTGTTGTGAACTCATCGATCACTATCAACCAAAAGTTTTTTATTTTGATTGGTGGATTCAAACGGAAGCATTTAAACCGTATTTGAAAAAATTTGCCGCCTACTACTATAACCGCGCGGAGGAATGGGGCGTACAAGTCGCAATTAATTATAAATTTGATGCCTTTGTTTTCGGCAGTGCGGTGCCTGATATGGAAAGAGGCCACTTTGCAGAACAAAAGCCTTATTTTTGGCAAACATGTACGTCCGTCGCCCGGAATTCGTGGTGCTATACTCCAGGCAATGATTATAAGTCATCTATTGAAATCATTCAGAATCTAGTTGATATCGTTAGTAAAAATGGGGCGCTTTTATTAAATATCGGTCCAAAAGCGGATGGGACGATTCCAGAAGAAGATAAAGAAATTTTGTTGGCTGTTGGCGATTGGCTTAAAGTGAACGGCGAAGCGATTTACGATACGACTTATTGGAAAACGTTCGGAGAAGGACCGAATAATATTGAAGAAGGGCAATTTACGGATCAAGCGGCTAAATTTTTTACGAGTGAAGATATCCGTTTTACGAGAAAAGGAAGTCATTTATATGCAACCGTGCTCGTATATCCAGAAGATGGCCAAGTTCAAATCAAGTCGTTAGGAAAAAAATCATCATTTTTCCATGGATTGATTGAAGATATATCTATTCTAGGATTTGATGAAAAGCCAATATGGAATCAGGAAGAAGATGCGTTATTGCTGCAAACGTCAACAGTAAAAAGTGCAACCCCTGTCGTTTTTAAAATTGAATTAAACTAAAAAGTGAAGGCGTTAACTAAAGGAGGAATTTTATTGAAGATTACTCACGTTGAAACGTATTTACTTGATGTCCCTTTAAAGCAACGAGCCATTACCGATTCGCAAACTAGACTTGAGGGTGTTGAATTTATCGCGATTCGCATTGATACAGATGAAGGGATCAATGGCTGGGGTTTTAACTGGAATTATACGAAGGGAACAAGGGCCGTCCAAGCGATTATCGATGATACATATGCTCCAAGATTAATAGGTAAAGACCCAGCTCTCTATAAAAATGTTTTAAAAGAGCTTCATTATACGAATCATTTTATTGGGCAAGTCGGTGTTACCCGCGTTGGGCTCTGTGCCGTTGAAATGGCTCTATGGGATATAAAATTAAAGGTTGCTAATTTGCCGTTATGGAAATACCTCGGACCAGTCAAAGATAAGGTGAAGGCATACAACACGGATGGCGGCTGGCTCCAAGTGACGCAAGATGAACTGATTCGTGATATGACGGCTTTGATTGAACGCGGATTTGATGCTGTAAAAATGAAGGTCGGATTGCCTAATCCACGAGAGGATTACGAAAGAGTGAAGGCGGTCAGAAAAGCGATTGGCGATGACATCAAATTAATGGTCGACGTCAATACAGTGTGGGATCTTAAAACATCGATCGTATGGGGCCGAAAGTTTGAGGAGTTCGATGTGTACTGGCTGGAAGAACCGATGAATCCATTTGATAAAAAAGCCCATGCGGAATTGGCTCGCACTCTAGACCTGCCAATTGCTGTCGGTGAGACGATTTATACGAAATATGATTTCCGTGATTATATTGAGATGGGAGCGGTCGATATCGTCCAAGCGGATGCTACGAAACTATCAGGAATTGATGAATGGCTCGATGTTGCAGCTCTCGCTCGTTGTTATAATCTCGAGGTTATCCCACATACAAATGTACAGCAAAAATTGCATGTACAGTTAGCGGCGGCTTCAATGAATGTTCCGATGGTTGAATATTGCTATGAGTCGATCGCCGACATTTGGGAAAATCCCATTTCAGTTGTAAATGGCTATTATACTTTGCCGGAGGAGCCAGGATTAGGGTGTAAATTCACGGATAAGGTGCTTTCGGAATGCCGAATTGGGTAAGGAGGATTACAAGTGAAAAGACTAGAAAACCGGGTGGCGCTCGTAACAGGAGCAAGTAGAGGAATTGGTGCGGCCATTGTAGAGCGGCTTGCCGAAGAAGGTGCTTATGTCGCCATCAATTATAAATCGCCGGAACAGAAAGAAGAAGCGGAAAAGGTCCTTTCCAGCTTACAAACTCATTTTTCAGGAAAATATATGATCGTTGAAGCAAATGTAGGCGTGAAAGATGAAGTAGATCGTATGGTTAACGAGGTTGAAAAGACACTCGGTCCAGTAGAAATTTTAGTAAATAATGCAGGTATTGCTCCCTTTCAGCCATTTTTAAATGTCACCGAAGATATATGGGATGCGACATATCAAACAAATGTAAAATCCATTTTTCTTACCTCTCAGAGAGTAGCACCTCAGATGATACAAAAGCGATATGGCAAAATCATTAATATCGCATCAACGGCTAGTTTACTGGTGACGAGCCCAATTGTACCTCATTATATTTCATCAAAGGCAGCAGCGCATCAATTGACAAAGGCTCTCGCCATTGAACTTGGCCAATATAATATTAACGTGAATGCAGTCGGACCGAGTACGATCGATACAGAGATGTGTCGTGAATATTTAGCGGATCCAGCTATACGTGAAAAAGAAATTGAAGCAAATCCAATGAAAAGATTAGGAACCGAAAAGCAAATCGGCGATGCCGTCGTTTTCCTAGCATCTGAAGAAGCGATGCAAATTAATGGTCACCTTTTAATGGTGGACGGAGGTTTAACGGTAAAAGCAGCGCAACCGGAAGATCATATGCAGCAGGAGCGGGAGGCGTTAACGTGAGATTAACTGGAAAAATTGCTGTTATAACCGGTTCAGGAAGCGGAATCGGGAGAGCAACGGCTCTTCGTTTCGCCTCTGAAGGTGCTCATGTGATTGTCAATGATATTAATCAGAAGCATGGTGAAGAGACAGTCGAGGAAATCAAACAGAATGGCGGAAATGCATCATTCTTTTTGGGAGATGTGACAAAGCCTGACGATGTTCAAGCTTTAACCCAATTCGTGATGGAGAAGCATGGAAAAATTGATATTTTATTCAATAATGCAGGAATCAGTAATGTAGGAAGGGTAGATGAGGTCGAACCAGATGTATGGGATAAGGTGATGAACGTCAATGTAAAGGGCGTTTATTTGCCAAGTAAATATATTGTGCCTCATATGATGGAACAAAAAAGCGGGTGCATCATTAATATGTCATCGTGCGCTGCGGAGATTGGGCTTTTAAGAAGAGCTTTATACTCAGCGACAAAAGGAGCGGTTCTTGCTCTGACAAAAGCGATGCAGGTCGACTACGCCCCATATAATATTCGTGTGAATGCGATTCTGCCAGGTACAATTTTCACACCATTTGTAGAAAACTATTTAAAATCCGCCTACGATGACCCGACAGAAGCAATTGCTGGGATTAAAAAAAGACAATTAAGCGGTGATCTAGGAAAACCAGAGGATGTTGCAAATGCTGCATTATTTTTAGCGTCAGATGAAGCATCATTCATGATGGGCTCACCCCTTTATATTGATGGCGGAGCAACTTTTGGTAAAAATGCATAAGATTTGAGAGGAGAATGTAAAGTGAAACTATTAACTTTTGTAGACCAAGGGGAACAAAAACTAGGTGTAAAAACGGATCATGGAATCATCGATATTTCTGCATCCGTCAAAAATGGCATTAATTTTGATATAAAAACGGATATGATGGATGTTATTTCCGGTTTTAAGGAAGAAGTGGCAAGACTTCAAGATTTTATTGACTATTCGATTAGTGAAAATAAAGCTGTTTTTGTGGATGAGGAGGAAATCACTTGGGGGCCAAGCGTCACGAGGCCGCATAAGATTATATGCATCGGCTTGAATTACAGAAAACACGCCGATGAAACGAACGCTCCTTATCCGGAAGTCCCTATTTTATTCAATAAATTCGACAACACGTTAACGGGACATAAAGACGAAATTCCAGTTCCGAAAGTGACGAAGAAACTAGATTACGAGGTAGAGCTCGGAATCGTCATTGGTAAAAAAGCAAAGTACATTAATGTAGATTCTGCATTGGACCACGTTTTTGGGTATTGTACCGTAAACGACCTGTCAGCAAGGGATTTGCAATTGAGAACACCACAATGGCTGCTCGGAAAGTCATGTGATAAATTTAGCCCGGTCGGACCTTACTTAGTTACGGCGGATGAAGTAGGAAATCCCAATGACCTTTCATTAAAAACATATGTAAACGGGGAATTGAGACAAAATTCCAATACATCGGATATGATTTTTAATTGTGCAGAAATCGTGAGCTATATTTCGCAGCATATGACATTGGAGCCTGGTGATATTATTTTAACAGGTACACCAGAAGGCGTCGTCATGGGCTATCCAGAAGGCGAGCAGCATTATCTTAAGCCAGGCGACGTTGTTACAGTTGAAATAGAAAAACTAGGTTCACTTACGAATTACTTTACCCGGGAGTGAGAAAATGCTAAAAGGGATCCCTGCCATTCTTTCGCCCGACTTAATGAAAACGTTAATGGAAATGGGCCATGGTGATGAAATCGTATTGGCGGATGGAAACTTTCCATCTGCCAGCAACGCCAAGCGACTTATTCGCTGCGACGGTCACGGTATACCAGAATTATTGGAAGCCATAATGCAGTTCTTTCCTTTAGATACATATGTTGATCGCCCTGTAGCGTTAATGGAAGTCGTACCCGGCGACCCATATGAGGCAACGATTTGGAAGGAATATGAGAAAACAATCGGGTCAACCATTTCCATTGAATACGTTGAAAGATTCGCCTTTTACGAGCGGGCGAGAAATGCATTTGCCATCGTGGCAACAAGTGAAAAAGAACTGTACGCGAATATTATATTGAAAAAGGGTGTTATTTAGTTGAGGGCTTGCATGTAGATGCAAGCTTTTCTAATTCGTGGTCTGTTCTGGCATGCTCTGCTAGATGATTCGGCGATTCTATTAGAAGATTGGTGACTTCTATTAGACGATTCGGCGATTCTATTAGAAGATTGGTGACTTCTATTAGACGATTCGGCGATTCTATTAGATGATAGCGGGCTCTTATTAGACGATTCGGCGATTCTATTAGATCATAGCGGGCTCTTATTAGACGATTCAGCGATTCTATTAGATGATTGGGACTCCTATTAGACGAATCAGCAATTCTATTAGATGATTGCCGCACTCTATTAGCCGTCGCGCGAATCTATTAGCCGTCCCGGCGAATCTTTCGCCTATCTGAATCTATCATTATTCCTGAATCACATTCAATAAAAAAATAGTGTATAATTAAAATAATCTAAAACTTTCGTATAATAATCTCAATACAGGTATGGAAAAGGAGTCGTGTTTCATGGAATTATCAAAAATAAAAGATCTTGCCGATCAGGTAAAACAGAATATTCAACAAGTAATTGTCGGGAAGGAAGAAACGATTGACCAGCTGCTTGTAGCGTTGATTTCCTCAGGACATGTGCTGCTTGAGGATGTGCCGGGTACAGGAAAGACGTTGTTGGCGAAGTCATTGGCGCAATCGCTTTCTTGTTCTTGTAAACGCATCCAGTTTACCCCCGACTTACTTCCGTCCGATGTGACAGGGATCAATTTTTATAATCAAAAAATAGGAGAATTTGAATTCCGCCCAGGACCTATTTTTTCGAATATCATTCTTGCCGATGAAATTAATCGGGCTACTCCTAGAACGCAGTCGAGCCTTCTCGAATGTATGGAGGAGCAGCAGACGACGATTGATGGTGAGACGCATATACTAGAAAAGCCTTTTCTCGTCATTGCGACTCAAAACCCACTTGAGAGCCAAGGAACGTTTCCTTTGCCGGAAGCTCAGCTCGATCGCTTCTTATTAAAATTAAACTTAGGCTATCCTTCTAAAGAAGAAGGCATTGCCATTTTAAAACGGTTTAAGGAAAAAAATCCGATTCATGAATTGTTGCCGATTGCAAGCAAGGAAGCGATTGTTGACGCGCAAAGACTGTATTCAAAAGTATATGTAAGTGACGATATGCTGAGCTATATCATGGAAATTATTGATAAAACACGAAATCACGAGCATATTGAATTAGGTGTCAGCCCGCGGGGAAGTCAGGCACTGCTCAAAGCTGTCCAAGTATATGCATTATTAAAAGGAAGGGACTATGTCATTCCGGATGATGTAAAAGCGATGGCTAAGCCAGTTTTAGCGCATCGACTCATTTTAGCCCATACGATGAGGCTGCGGGAAAATCAAGCCCACCTATTATTAGATGAAATCATTGATCAGGTGGCGGTTCCGGCAGAAGAATTGACGGTGAAGTAAATGAATATTGCGTGGTTTATTTTGATTACGTTTGCGGTAGTCGGCATTCAAGCGTATATCTACCATAAATGGGGTCTACTGCGAATTGAATATACGCGGTCATTTAATGAAAAAGCAGTTTTTGAAGGCGAAAAAATTGAAATGATTGATGAAATTTCCAATAAAAAGTTGCTTCCGATTCCGTGGCTTCGGCTTGAATCGAAAATAAGTGCAAACCTGCAATTCCAAAGAAATTCCGCCACTGATAATGAAATCGATAGCGGTGATTACCACCGAACGTTATTTAGTTTAATGCCCTATCAAAAAGTGAAGAGAAGACAGTTTTTGACGTGTACGAAAAGAGGGCATTACCAATTTAAAACGGTGTCCTTATCAACGGGCGATGCATTCGGAATAAGTGAAAGGTTTAAAAGTGTCTCATCTGCTGCAGAAATTATTGTATATCCTCGTTTAGTTCCGATGGATCATATTCCGTTGCCCGCCCATAGCTGGTTAGGAGATATTATCGTGAGGCGTTGGATTATTGAGGATCCGTTTTTGACGGCGGGTGTTCGTGATTATGCGTATGGGGATCCTTTAAACTCGGTTAATTGGAAGGCGACCGCACGGACGAATCGTCTTCAAGTGAGTAAAAAAGATTATTCTGCAGATCATCACTTAATGATTTATGTGAATTTTAATCAAACAGAAGATTTTCGGATTCCGATTATCGATGAAACCGTGATGGAAGAAGCACTTTCCTATGCTGCCTCCATTGCCCAATATGCGATTGCAAATGGGATTGAGACTGGCTTTGGCTGCAATGCCTATTTTGATGAAATGGATAAAAAGCCGATTCGAATTGAACCTGAAAATAGTAAACAGCAGCTTAACTATCTATTTGAAACACTGGCAAAAGTAAAAATAGGGACAAGTACATTTTTTGACTTTTTCTTTCAAGAAGACGTAGATCGTCATTTGGAAGGAACGGATATTCTCCTAATTACAGCGATCGTAACAGATGGAATGAGAGAAACAATCAAAAAGCTAGAGGCGCAAGGAAATTCTGTGGAAGTTCTTCCTTTGGAATCTGACATTTTATTAAAAAAGGCGAATTGATAAGGAGGTATACGACTTTTGAAAACATTTATCATTACTATCATTCAAGGTTTATTTGAATACCTTCTTTTCTTTCCGCTTGTTCTAATGGCTGGAATTTTAATTATGCCTGAAAGGTTATGGACTTGGATCCCTGTTCTTTTTTGTTTGTTTATAGTTGGTGTTCTATTTCGAACGCTTTTTTCTGAGCAAAAATGGTGGGTATATGCTGTTTGTGCATTTGTATTTGCACTGATACCAACTATTATGTTTGGTGAGCATATTTTTACATACATATTATTAGGAATCATTCATCCTATTTTTATTTACCGGGGAATGATGTACGTGGGCCGTAATTGGGAAACAATACTCCCTACATCCTTTATGTGGTATGGAGGATTTGCCATCTATTTTGTCGGCTATCTTCTTTTTCGGTATGTTGATAAATTCCAATCCTATTTGTCTATTATTTCAATATGTGGAGCGGCAATAGTCATCATGATTCTTTTTATATCGAACGGCGAGCAATTGCGTGCTTCAACGCTCTCAAAAGAAAAGAAACCATTTATAAGCCGAGCCATCAAAAACCAAAACAGGGTTTATCTTCTATTGACGACTGTTGTTATTCTTCTCTTGACGAATGGAAAAGTGGTGCAAGAAGCTGTTTTTCATGCATTTAAAGGTTTGATTCAAATGATTTTATGGCTAGTTGGGACGGACGAAGGGAAGTCTGTCGCCCCCGAATCAAAGCCTCCTGCTCAGATGGGGCTCGGATTAGAGAAAGGTGAGGCTAATCCCTTTTTGAAGTTTTTAGAAATGCTGTTCATGTATGTATTTTATGTTGTCTTGGCGGCACTAGCAATTGGAGTTCTGCTTTTGTTTATAAAAAAGGTGAGGATGCTAGTAAAGCAATGGATCAGCAAATTCATCGCATTTTTGAAAACTATCATTTTCAGGTCAACTGACTTAGCGGAATCAACGCAATATATAGATGAAAAAGAGAGTGTCTTTGATTGGAAAGAATGGAAAGAGTCGCAACAAGAAAAAGCAAAAGGACTTTTTGAGCAAATATTTAAACGCGAACCACGGTGGGATTCCTTAACAAATGAACAAAAGGTCCGGTATGTATATAAACAATTTTTAAAGCAAAATAAAAAAGAGGCGGAATTCAAGCCCTCGAAAACTCCTCGGGAAACAATAGAGATATTAAAGACCTTGGTGAATGAAAAAACAACAGCTGAGGAATTGCGGGATGCATATGAGCAGGTAAGATATGGTGAGCGTGATGTGGAAGAGAGTAGAATTAAGGATTTGCGATTGCTTATTAAGGAGTAGGGCAGGAATGCACCTAGCATACAATAACAATATATAGATGGAGGCAAAAGATATGCATATAGATATGCCGATACATGAATTAGAAACGTATATGGGGAAAAACCCGAAACCATCCGACCACGAGCAATATTGGGGACGAGGTCTCGCTGAACTGGACGAGCTGCCGCTTCAATATGAGCTTGTTCCTGCTGATTTTCAGTCCAATATTGCGGATTGTTATCATTTATATTTTACGGGTGTAGGCGGTGCAAGGGTACATTGCAAATACGTCAAACCGAAAAATGTGATGCAAAATGGACCCGGTTTAGTTATTTTTCATGGATATTCCGGCAGCAGCGGAGAATGGATGGATAAAATCTCCTTTGCTGCAGAAGGCATTACCGTTTTAGCGATGGATTGCCGGGGGCAAGGAGGCTTATCGGAGGACAATTTGCAAGTACAAGGTCCGACGATAAGAGGACATATTATTCGTGGCTTGGAGGATGCAGATCCTGATCGTCTTTATTATCGAAACGTCTTTTTAGATACAGTGCAAACAGCAAGAATCTTAATGTCGATGGCCCACATCGATCCGAATCGAGTCGGTTCATACGGTTATTCCCAAGGTGGTGCACTTGCAACAGTTTGTGCGGCATTGGAACCAAGAATAAAGGAACTCGTTGCAGTTTATCCGTTTTTATCAGATTACAAGCGTGTATGGGAAAACATGGATATTAGTAATTCTGCATACGAAGAGATCTCCTACTATTTTAGAGTATGCGATCCCAACCATTTAAGAGAAAAGGATATCTTCGAGAAGCTTGGATATATCGACATTCAACATTTAGCTGACCGAATAAAAGCCAATACCCTTTGGGTGACAGCACTTAAAGATAACGTTTGTCCACCATCTACACAATATGCAGCCTATAATAAAATAAAGGCAAAAAAAGAAATATTATTATTTCATGAGTTCGGCCATGAGCATTTATATGGTTTAGCAGATAAGGCATTTCAAATTTTTCGTTCGTTATAATAAGGAAAATGTTAAGGCAGGTTCTTCCGGGGCCTGTCTTTTCTAATAGTAGATACACTAATCAAGGGAGGGTTGCACATGTCCATCACCAGCATCTTTCACCCAGAATTAGTACAAGAACACTATTTCCCTAAAGTGAATGCTTACTATTTTAAGCAATGGGAAGATTATGAAATGGATTATCATGCACATAAAGATGTGGAGATCATGTATGTCATTAATGGAGAATGCATTGTAGAAACATTATCGGAAGCAATTTCTTTAAAAAAGGGCGATTTTATTTTGCTGGATTCGAATATACCTCATCGGCTCATTGTTGCTGCAGGCCTACCGTGCAGAATGTTAAACGTGGAATTTACCTTCATAAATTCGAGCGGGAGTTTTCCATCCATTAAAGAAGTGGCTCTTGAAGACACAGCTTTATCCGATTTTTTAAACATGAATATTCCTTATATCGTATTAAAGGATCCGAACGAGATCTATCATACTCTTAAAAATCTTGTTCTTGAAAGTGATAAAAAAGAAGAAAAGCAGATGATGGTTCAGCTGCTTTTATCTCAACTACTTATCCAGATTGCGAGGATGGCTGTTGAAGATAGCGAAATCAAAAAGGGAAATCAGCAAGCGAATGCATATGTCAACCAAGCGATTGAATTTCTTCACCATAATTATGACTGCGATTTGAAACTGGAAGACATCGGGCGTGAAGTCAATTTGCACCCTGGTTACCTACATAGGATTTTTAAAAAAATCATGAAATGCACGATTATGGAATATTTATCTACATTGCGAATGGAGAAGGCGAAGGCACTTTTAACTCATACAGACATTCCTATTATTGAAATCTCGCAATATGTTGGGATCAATAGCAGTCAATATTTTAGTCAACTTTTTAAAAGATATACGAGGATGACACCTATTGATTTTAGAAGAAATTTCTCAAGTCAAATAGAAAAGTATAGAACGTAGGAAGTTAAGATTTTAAACATTACGACCGTTAAAAAAGTTATAATCCTGCAATATTTTGAATTGAATGATTGTTATGATGAAAGAGTCTTATTTTTATGAAAAGGAGATATGCCTAATGTCATTTAAAGTAGCTTTCATTGGTGCAGGTAGTATTGGCTTTACGCGGGGACTATTACGCGACCTTCTCTCAGTGCCTGAATTTCATAATATTGAGGTAGCTTTTACAGATATTAACGAGCACAATTTGGACATGGTAACTCAGCTTTGCCAAAGGGATATTGACGAAAATGGACTGAATATTAAAATCCAACCAACACTTGATCGCAGAGAAGCGTTTAAAGACGCAAAATACATTTTTTCGGTTGTGCGCATCGGGGGACTTGAAGCGTTCCAAACGGATGTCGATATTCCATTAAAATACGGTGTTGACCAATGTGTAGGTGATACATTGTGTGCAGGTGGAATTATGTATGGGCAGCGTGGAATTGCGGCAATGTTAGATATTTGCAAGGATATACGCGAAGTAGCGGATCCGAATGTGTTGCTGCTCAATTATGCGAATCCAATGGCGATGATGACATGGGCTTGCAATAAATACGGCGGGGTAAGGACGATCGGCCTTTGCCACGGTGTACAAGGCGGACATTGGCAAATCGCGACGGCTCTTGGTTTGAAAAAAGAAGAAGTAGATATCATTTGTGCAGGAATTAATCATCAAACATGGTATATCAGTGTTAAACATAATGGAGAAGATTTGACGGGAAAAATCCTGGAAGCGTTTGAAAGCCACCCTGAATTTAGTCAAACGGAAAAAGTTCGTATTGATATGCTTAGACGATTTGGCTATTACAGTACAGAATCGAATGGTCATTTAAGTGAATATGTTCCTTGGTACAGGAAACGTCCAGAAGAAATCAATGACTGGATTGATTTGGGCGTTTGGATTAACGGTGAAACCGGTGGATATCTCCGCGTCTGTACGGAAGGAAGAAACTGGTTTGAAACCGACTTTCCCAATTGGTTAAAAGAAAAACCAATGGAGTACAAACCGGAGAGCCGCAGTGAAGAACATGGCTCATGGATTATTGAAGGGCTTGAGACAGGACGAGTTTACCGCGGGCACTTCAACGTCGTCAATAATGGAGTTATTTCCAATCTTCCGGATGACGCCATCATTGAAGCACCTGGGTATGTCGACCGCAACGGAATTAACATGCCACATGTCGGCGATTTGCCATTAGGCTGTGCAGCGGTTTGTAACGTAAGTATTTCTGTTCAAAGACTCGCGGTGGAAGCTGCCGTTCATGGGGATGATCTTCTGCTTCGTCAAGCAATGATGATGGACCCTCTGACTGGTGCAGTCTGCAATCCGAAAGAAATTTGGCAAATGACAGACGAGATGCTCGTGGCCCAGGAAAAGTGGTTGCCGCAATACGGTAAAGCGATCGCGGAGGCAAAAGAGCGCCTTGCATTAGGCAATCTTCTTCCAACGAAAGACGATTATAAAGGGGCTGCACGCATTAAGGTAAAAACGGTTGAAGAAATGGCGCAAGACCGAGAAGCCTCAAGTAAAAATGCCGTGGAAGCGGATAAGGCGAAGGAGCGGCCGGCTGAGGTGAAGTAAATATATAGTTATTTATAGAGTGATACGCAGAAATATACTGCGATCACTCTTTTTTATCGTTTACCAAGAAACTAAGGTAAACTATAAATCGGGAAGTTTGTGGATAACTTTCATAGGCTCCTATCACTTTGCTTGTTTTAGGGCGAACCTAAGAGAAGAAGTTCTTTCGGTAAAAAAAGTATAGGAAAAGTAGACGTGTAAGAATTTATTTCACGTTTAACTCATCATATGCCAGATGAGCGTTTTAAATAATCAAACCTTATGGAAAGTACTAAAGGTGAACGGAAAATGATTTAGTGTACTTTTATTCGACAAGAAGGAATTTTTTTAAAACAGTAATTTTAATTGAAGAAAAAAATGACCATTGTAAATATAATAAATAATTTATAATATATGTGATTGTGAGTATATAATTTAACTTGAAAAATACTATTTTTGTCATGGTCGCTATTTAATCATATGGTGAGCTATAAAAGATAATTGTTGGCTTATAAGTAAAAATGCCTTCCCTTTTAGGAGGAGATAATATGCTATATTCACTAAGGAATCGCTTTTTAATTATATTTACTTGTCTATTAACAATTCCGTTTGTTATTTTATCTTTAATCATTCCTGCTTGGTTTATGTCCTATATTAAAGACCAGACTCAACAATTAACAATAGAAAAGATGGAACAGTATTCTTTTTATGTGGAGTCAATCACTGCACAAGCACAAGATATTGGTAAGCAAGTCCTTTATAATCAAACAACTCAGGATTGGATCAAAATGGAAGCAGAGGGTAGTAACGTATCTAAAGAAGAAAAATTATTAATGAAAAATAAACTGAATACTTTTCTTTCTAGCATTAGGATAAATAACTCATATAATATGTATATTTCAGTGTTTTTAAATAAAGACTTGATAGATTTGCAAAATAAAGAACCTTATATAGCAGATTGGTATATAGATTATCTGAAAAATGAACAATCATTTCCTAAATCTCATAAGGAGCACAAATCTTCAAGCGGTCCTTATATTAATAGTTTTATTATCCCGCTTTTCAACATAAATACATTAATTGAGAGCGGTATTATTAAGGTGAATTTCCCTTCCTCATTGTTTGAATCAGCAATTAATAACATTTCAGTTGGGAATAAAGGAAACGCATATTTGATTGATAGTCAAGGGTCTAATGTTTTACATGGAAAAATAAATACACCTAACAAAGTGCTTAGCCAAGCCTTATTCAAAATATTAAATAACCCTGATCAAAAAGGCGGCTTAACAGAAACATCTTATGATAAGGATAATTACTTTATTTTTTTTCAAAAGTTACCTATAGGAAACTGGGTTCTGATTAGTGAGGTAAAAGAATCAGATTTATTTTCGAAAGTAAATCATTTAAAACGCAACTTACTGTTTATTAGTGCTATGGTTTTTCTTTTGACTATAATTTCTTCTTTTTTACTATCATCAAATATAACAGGTCCTTTGGAGAAACTCACAAAGGGAATGAGTTATATTGAACGTGGGGACTTTTCAGACGCAAAAAAATATATGTCAACTATTAAATCCCATGATTATGAGGTTGATTACTTGATAAAGGTGTTTGCCCATACCATTGACCAATTAAAAAAACTCATTGAAACCGAGTATGAATCAAATATTAGGCGTAAAGATGCGGAATACAAAGCTCTATTGCTTCAGATAAACCCTCACTTTCTTAATAATACTCTTGAAATTGTTGGTGGATTAGCTGCTCAAGGTAAAAATAAAGAAGTAATGAAGATTAGCGTTTATTTGGGACGAATGATGAGATATTCCTTAGATACAAAACGTAATCTTGCTCCATTAGGAGAAGAACTAAACTATATTCGAAGTTACACCGATATACTAAAACTTCGGTATGAAAATAATATAATAATAAAAATAGAAGAAGATCAGAATGCGAGTCAATTCCCAATCATTAAGTTTATATTACAGCCCCTAGTTGAAAATGCAGTGAAATATAGTTTTCTAGAGAAGAATATTGCTGAAATTTATATAAGTATTCAAAAAGTTAAAGATAAAGTCTTTATTATTGTAGAAGATAAAGGAATTGGGATGTCCGACGAAGTCATTAAAAACTTACCAAAACATGGCCAAAATAATGAATCAAATAATGTATTAGAGAGTAAAGGAAGTAGTATTGGCTTGAAGAATGTAATTGGACGATTAATGATCTACTATGGTCAAAATTTTTTCTACCAGATTGAAACAAAAAAAGGTATTGGAACAAAAGTTATTTTATGTATTCATTTAAAAGAGGATGATACAGATGTTGAAGGTAATTATTACTGATGATGAGATACAAATTCTTAAAGGCTTAAAAATGAAGGTGGACTGGGAACAAGAAGGATTTCAAATTGTAGGAGAAGCACTTAATGGGCAAGAAACATTAGATTTTTTGCAAACAAAAGAGATAGATATAGTGATCACAGATATTAGAATGCCTGTTATGGATGGGATGGAATTGGCTAAGCGTTGTCATGAGGATTACCCAGATATAAAGGTAATCGTATTATCAGGTTACTCTGAATTTGAGTATGTACGCCATTCGATGCAGGAAGGGGTTAAGGATTATATATTAAAGCCTGTTGACCCAGACGAACTTTTGGAGACGCTAAGAAAAGTACGGATGGAGATTGAGGAAGAGAAAAGAAAAGAAAAAGAGACTGCCCGTATTCGATGGGTTGCAAATAGTCGTATTCAAGAAGTACAAGAACAATATATTCTTCATATAGCAACAGGTGAACTGTTAGAATTTCATATGATTCAAGACAGGCTATTGCAGTTACAATTAGATCATCTTGCAAATGATGATATTAATGTCATTTTTCTAACTGTAGAGGTAAGAGAAGGAAATGAGGATATTTCCTATTTAAAGAGTCGATGGCTTCCCTTTCAAATGTTATGCAAAGAATTAGCGACATATTATCCAGGAACCTATTACTTTAATAATCCTAGTTACAGAAATCTAGTTCATTTTATGCAAATAATTGAACCAGAACAAGAAAATTTGGTTACCCATTTTATAAGAGATTTTCAGATAAAGGTGAAAACCTTATTGAAATTGGAAACGGTTATTGGAGTAGGTAGTGTTGTTACCGGTCTAGTTAATTTTAAATCTGGTTATATTTCAAGTCTTTATTCATGGGGGCAAAGTAAGCTGGGACCTATGTCGCAAGTAATTGATGAAAAGCAACTTCAAAAAGAGGTATTGCAAATATCTGAAGATATTGAAAAGAAATTGACGATTGCAATTGAAGGTCTAGATATAGAGATGTTTAAATCAACCCTTGAGTCAGTAACGGGGGTAGAAAATCAATCCATATTTTCATTTTATTTTGTTGCTAATAGAGTTTTAATTCTTGTAAGCTCCTTTACAAAAAAATATGACATAGAAACAAGAGAAATCCAAAAAACAATTTGGGATTGTCAACAAAGTATTTCAGGGCTTGATGCACCTCAAAAAGTAATTGCCTATCTTGTTGAATTGGCTCTCATTATAATAGAAAAGATTCGCTTAACACGTTTTTCTAACGGAAAGATAATGATTGATAGCATACAACATTATTTGGATGTCCATTATGCAAATGAAATTTCATTAACTTTATTATCGAAGACTTTTCATATAAATAGTTCCTATTTATCTGAGATATTTAAAAGTCATGTTGGGCAAAATTTTAGTGAGTATCTTGTTGAGTTACGAATGAAGAAAGCAAAAAAGTTCCTTGAGGATCGGGAGCTTAAGGTAATTGATGTAGCAAATTTAGTTGGTTTCTTAAGTTCGGGTTATTTTAGTACAGTATTTAAAAAACAATTTGGACAAACTCCAGTGGAATATCGTGATCAACTGATAAAGTAATATATTTGTTGTGAGATATGGAATATCTGTAAAAAACTGAAAGAAGGAAAGTAGATGAAAAAAGGGTCTATTCTTATTATTCCAACACTGATTTCTATAAGTATTATAGGTGCTGTTTTTATTTTCATTAATCAGTTTTTCGGTCAGCAGACAGAGAAAAAGGATACAACAGATAGCGTTGAAAAAAAAATTGAATTAACATTTTGGAGGAATTCAGGCAATCAATCGGAAAATAAGGCGTATGAAGAATTAGTTTCAAAATTTCAAATGTCTAATCCGAGTATTAAAATTAATATGGAATCTATTCCTTACGGTGACTATGAAGTGAGATTGCGCACCGAATTTGCTGCGGGATCTCCTCCGGATATTATGACGATAGATAGTCCCAACTTGGGATTGTATGCAAATGCAGGTTCATTATTATCTATAAATGATTATATGAAAGAAGAAGGGGGAATTTTTGATTTTCCTAAATCAACAATTAGCGGTATGAGCTTTAATAACGAAATTTATCTTGCTCCAATCGTAGAATCTAGTATTGCCTTATTTTATAACAAAAAAATATTTAAAGAGGCGGGTATCCCTTTACCCTCTAAAGATCCGAATAACCCTATGACGTGGGATGAAGTGTTAGAAATAGCCAAGCAATTACATAATCCTGATGAAGGAATTTATGCTATTGATCCAGCCCAAGGTTTTGGTGATGGCGAAGGTCCTGCCTATTTTAAAATTCCATTGTTGTGGCAGTTTGGTGGGGATGTATTAAGTCCTGATGGATTAACGGCAAAAGGATATTTAGATTCCCTTGAATCTCTGAAGGCACTACAGTTTTACCAAGAATTATATAATAAGTATAATATAGCGGAAGTAGAATTACCTCCGGAGTCATTTGAAACAGGACAACTTGCAATGACTGTTCTTGGCTCTTGGGTTTTAGAAGACTTGAAAAAAAATTATCCAGATTTTATTTTAGGTGAAGATTTTGATGTTGCTCCCTTACCAAAAGGAGTTAAGCAATTAGCCCCTAATGGGGGTTGGGCTTTAGGAATATCCGCCAAAACTAAGTATCCTGAAGAAGCATGGAAATTTGTTAAATACATTACAAGTTATGAAGGGGTAAAAACTTACGTTAGTTTTACAGGAGACCTTCCTGCAAGGCAATCAGTTGCTAAAGAATTTCCAGAATTAAATGAGTACCCCAAAAATATCTTTCTACAACAATCACAAAAGTTCTCGAAAAACAGGCCAGTTTCTCCTGTATATCCGGTAATAAGTGAGACAATAAAAGTATTGTTTGAGGACGTGGGAATTGGAAACAAAGATGTAAAAAAATCAGCCGAGGAAGCTGTAAAGAAAATTGATTCTAGTATCTCGAAAATATCGAAGCCCTAAATAAAGAGAAATTGGAATTAAAATTAATTTAGGATTTTACTAATTTCTAACATAATATTTCATTATTAAAATCGAATCTTTTTAATGCTTTACAAAGCATTAAAAAGATTTTTTTATTTGTTGCACTATAGATACCAAAAATATTAAACGTGTTGACCCAATAATATTGAAATAGTTCTGTAAAATCATCTGCTATATTATTTTACAGGTAACGTGTTTGTAACTAATACGTTTCATTACTTTGTTTGAAAGCAGGTAGATAACAAAAAAACTAACTAAATAGACATACAGAATCAATGAAGGAGGAAAATTCATGGAAAAGGCATTGGGCTCTGCATCAGATAAAACTAATATAATTGCAAAAAAAAATAAGAAAAAGCAAAGCTTCTTACAGTATTTCAAAAATAATTATATATTATATCTGTTTCTAGCACCCGCAGTTATATCAGTCTTTATCTTTAATTATGTGCCGATGTACGGAGTGCTAATCGCATTTCAAGATTTTAGTGTGACAAAAGGGATATGGGAGAGTGATTGGGCTGGGCTTTCTCATTTTACCGGTTTCCTAACTTCTCCTAATTTCCTGCAAATCTTTTCAAATACAATAAAACTTAGTGTATATGGTCTCATTATTGGATTTCCTGTTCCTGTTATTTTGGCAATTATGTTAAACCAGGTTAGACGAGCAGGTATTAAAAAAAATATTCAATTAATCATTTATGCACCTAATTTTATTTCGACGGTTGTCATAGTGGGTATGATCTTTATCTTTTTATCACCTGCTGGTCCTATTAATGGAATTATTACTGCATTTATGGGCAAGCCAATCTCATTTATGTCGGATCCAGAATATTTCCGGACTATTTTTATTGCATCGGGTATATGGCAAGGAGCAGGATTTTCTTCAATTGTTTATGTAGCGGCGCTTTCGAATACTGACCCTCAACTACATGATGCAGCAACAATTGATGGCGCATCACTTTTGCAAAGAATATGGCACATTGATGTCCAAACTCTTAAACCCGTAATGGCTGTATTATTTATTTTAGCCATTGGAGGCATTATGGGTGTAGGTTTTGAAAAGGCATACTTGCTCCAAACAGTTAGGAATATCCCAACATCTGAAGTTATTGATACTTATGTTTATAAAAGGGGTTTATTAGCAGGTGATTGGTCGTTTGGAGCGGCAGTTGGTTTGTTTAATACGATTATCGGTTTAATACTATTAGTCACTGCAAACCAGGTTGTTAAGAAATTGAAAGGAGAGACCCTTTATTAAGGAAGGAGGTAGCAAGTTGAGAAAAAAAAATTATAGAAACCAAATAATTAATAATTCAAAAACAGATAGATTCATACTTTTAATCAATAAAATTTTATTAAGCATAATCGTGATTGTTGTTATAGTTCCTCTATTGTATGTATTACTTGGTTCTTTTTTACAGCCCAATATTTTATTGACAAAAGGTATATCACTGAATCCTGACCATTGGACCCTTGATGGCTATATACGTATTTTTCAAGATGGCTCAATTATAAGGGGTTTTTTAAACTCCATTTTTTATGCAGTTGGGTTCACTTTCGTGTCTATCACATTTACAGTTTTAGCTGGTTATTCATTATCAATTGACAATTTAGTCGGCAAGAAATTCTTCACCATCTTTTTTCTCTTTACAATGTTTTTTAACGGTGGAATGATTCCTTCATATTTGGTTATTAGATCGTTAGGTTTACTTAATACACCATGGGCGATCATTTTACCAGGAGCAGTTAGTGTATGGAATATTGTTTTGACTAGAACATATTTTAAAGGGTTGCCAAACGAGCTAAAAGAGGCGGCAAAGATAGATGGAGCATCAGATTTAATGATTTTTATAAAAATTATTCTACCATTATCAAAGCCTATTATTTTTGTAATCGCTCTTTTTGCTTTCATCGGACAGTGGAACGCTTATTTCCAAGCTATGATATATCTTGATGATCGTTCACTATATCCGTTGCAGTTGGTTCTCCGTGAAATCTTAATCCAAAATGAAGTACAACCTGGAATGATTGCGGATCAACTTGCAAGGGCTGAGATGCAAAGGATTGCTGAAATGATTAAATACTCATCCATAGTTATAGCAAGTCTTCCATTATTAATTATGTATCCTTTCTTCCAAAAGTATTTTGAGAAAGGTGTAATGGTTGGTTCATTAAAATAAATTTAAATGAGGGCTTAAAATTGAAAAAGACAATTAAGGTAATTTCTACAATTTTGTTAGTAAGTATTTTAATGTTAGTGGGATGTGGTAAAAAATCCGAACAAACATGGTCTGATGATTATGGTTTATCGAACATTAAATTTCCGCTAGAAGAAAAGGTATCATTGAAAATCATGACGTCTAGTTCTCCTTTAGCACCTGATAATCCTAATGAGAAGTTGATCTTTGAACGTTTAGAAGAAAAAACAGGTGTTCATATCGATTGGTTAAACTTTGTAGGCGATACATTTGGTGAAAGAAGGAATTTGGCTATGGCTACTGGTGAAATGCCAGATGCTATTATGAATGCTGGATTCAGTGATTATGAATTATTGAACTATGCAAAAGACGAAGCAATCATTCCACTAAATGATTTGATTGATAAGTACATGCCAAATTTACAAAAAGTACTCGATGAAGCACCTCAGTATAGAGCTATGATGACGGCTCCGGATGGAAACATATACTCATTCCCATGGATTGAGGAATTAGGGGAAGGCAAAGAAAGTATTCACTCTGTTGATAACTTCCCTTGGATAAATGTGAAATGGCTCGATGAATTAGGGCTGGAAATGCCGACAACTACTGATGAATTAAAAGAAGTGTTAATTGCATTTAAAGAAAATGATCCTGCTGGTGATGGGCAGACAATCCCAATGTCATTCATCATTAATGATGGTGGACAAGATCCCGGCTTTTTATTTGGCTCTTTTGGATTAGGAGACAACTGGGACCGCACCGTTGTAACAAATGATGGAGAAGTAAAGCTAACGGCTGCTGATGAAGGCTACGTAAATGCAATCAAATTTATGAATGAGTTATATGAAGAAGGACTTATTGATATTGAGGCATTTGAACATGATTGGCCGACGTATGTTGCCAAAGGTCAAGAAGGCCGATATGGTTTATATTTTACGTGGGATAAAGGAAATATTACGGGTATGGATGACACATATGATTTAATGCGCCCTTTATATGGTCCAGATGATCATATTAATGTGACACGAACTAATGGAATGGGATTTGATCGTTCTAGAATGGTCATTACCAGTGCAAATAAAAACTTAGAATTAACAGCTAAGTGGATTGATCAACTCTATGATCCTCATCAATCCGTCCAAGATAACTGGGGAACGTATGGCGATGAGGAAATTCAAAATATTTTTGAATGGGATGATAGTGCCCAAATGTTAAAACATCTTCCTTTAGAGGGCACGGCGCCTGTTGAATTGAGGGAAAAGACTTCTGTAGGCGGTCCTTTAGCAATATTAGATAGCTATTATGGCACAAAAACTACAAAACCTGATGATGCGGCTTGGCGATTGGATCTGATGAAGAAAGTGATGGTTCCTTATATGTCAGCTGATAATATTTATCCAAGAGTATTTTTTAATAAGGATGAACTAGATAAACTTTCTAAGATTGAAGCTGACTTTTATCCTTATATTAATCGAAAAAGAGCAGAATGGATTACAAATGGAAAAGTAGAAGATGAATGGGAAGATTATTTAGAGGAACTTGATCGTTTAGGTTTTAAAGAGTGGTTAGAAATCAAACAAGCTGGCTACGATCGCTCAAAATAAGGGAGGTTAGTAGATTGACAATGATTGATTTAGAAAAATATAGACCCAAGCTTCACTTTGCTCCTGAAAAAAATTGGATGAATGATCCAAATGGTATGGTTTATTTTAAAGATGAATATCATTTATTCTATCAACATAATCCTAATGATAGTATATGGGGGCCTATGCATTGGGGACACGCTGTCAGTAAGGATTTAATTAAATGGGAGAACTTGGATATTGCGCTCTATCCCGATGAACATGGTACTATTTTTTCCGGAAGTGCCGTTGTAGATTGGAATAATTCAACTGGTTTTTTTCCAGATGAACCTGGGATTGTTGCTATTTTTACTCACCATAAAGATGAGACTAAAGGGAAGCCAGCAGTTCAAACTCAAAGTTTAGCCTATAGTCATGATCAAGGAAGAACTTGGATTAAGTATGAAGGAAATCCTGTTCTTGGTCATGAATCAAAAGTAGATTTTAGAGATCCTAAAGTGATTTGGCACCAAGATAGTGAAAAATGGATCATGGTGTTAGCGACGGGTCTAACTATATCCTTTTATTCTTCACCCAATTTAATTGATTGGAAATTTGAAAGTGAATTTGGAGATAATAATGGCTCCCATGACGGAGTTTGGGAATGTCCTGATCTGTTCAAATTGAAAATAGAAAATACTAATGAAGAAAAATGGGTTCTATTTGTGAGTATTGGAGATAATCCAAAACTTGATGAGGGATCACGAACGCAATATTTTATCGGGACGTTTGATGGTTCAACATTTTTACCTGAGCATGATGATATTAGATGGTTAGATTTTGGAAGGGATAATTATGCAGGTGTGAGTTTTTCAGATATTCCTATAGAAGATGGCCGACAAATTTATTTAGGGTGGATGAGTAATTGGCGCTATGCAAACCAAGTCCCTACAGAAGGTTGGAGAAGTCAAATGACTCTTCCTCGAACACTCACCCTTCGAAAAACAAATAAGGGATATAAGGTTATCCAAAACCTTGTTAAAGAATTAGATGCTTATTTTTCTGAACGCAAGGAAATAAATGAGGAAATAACAAACCAAACAATACATGTTGAAGCAGAAGGGGACTACGTAGATATTCTATTAAATATTGAGAATATAGATGCCTCTACCTATGGTTTTACTTTGCAACATACTGAAAATCAATATACAACAGTCACTTTTGATGTAAATGAAAATAAATTAATATTAGATAGACATGCATCAGGCAATGTGCAATTCTCAGATATGTTTGTAAATAAACAGGTCGTCAACATAAATAATTTAGAAAAAGTACAATTACGTACGATAATTGACTCTTCCTCTATTGAACTACTTGTAAATGAAGGGGAATATGCTTTGACTAGTTTAGTCTATCCAGATCGTCCTTGTGAAAGAGTTTCTTTGTTTGCCTCTGAGGGAAAAATAATAGTAAAAAACAGTTATATATCAGTGCCCTAAAAGATAAGGGGGAAGCAGTTAATTACTTGTTTCCCTCTTTTTTTTACAGAAAGAAGGAGATGAAAATATGAATCACAACTCATCAGTTATTTGTATCGGAGAATTATTAATAGACTTTTACTGTACAGATATAGGGAATGATCTATTAAATGGTAGTAACTTTGAGAAACAAGCGGGAGGAGCACCTGCAAATGTGTGTGCAACAATTGCTAGATTAGGTGGTAATGCGTTATTTGCCGGAAAGGTAGGCAATGATCCTTTTGGCCACTTTCTTAAAAATACGCTAGATTCAGAAAAAGTTGATACATCCATGTTGCAATTAGATAAGAATTATCCAACCACACTTGCATTTGTTTCTTTAAAGGAAAATGGTGAAAGAGACTTCGTTTTTAATCGTGGAGCGGATGCCTTTTTATTAGATGATGAGATAAATTATGAGAAATTGAAAAATGCATCAATCCTTCATTTTGGATCTGCTACCGCTTTATTAAGTGATCCATTCCAATCAACTTATTTAAACACAATGAAGTTTGCTCAGGAAGAAGGAAAGCTAATATCCTTCGATCCTAATTTCCGAAAAGATCTCTGGGGCGGCCACCAAAATGAATTTGTAAACCTTGTCAAAAAATGTTTATCTATTGCTAATTTTGTCAAAGTGAGCGATGAAGAATTAAGTATTATCTCTAGTGAAAAGAACATATCAAAAGGTGTGGAGTTTTTCCACAATTTAGGTGTTAAAGCTTTAGCAGTTACATTAGGAAAAGATGGAACTCTAATTTCAAACGGAAATCAGGAAGAAATAATTCCAAGTATCAATGTGAATTCTATTGATTCAACTGGCGCAGGGGATGCTTTTGTCGGTGCGATGTTGTTTCAACTAGCTAAGGAAACGGAACCTGAACTAATATTAAATGATTTTTCTAAAATGAAAGAAATCACAACTATGAGTAATAAAGTCGGAGCACTAGTTTGTACTAAAATTGGAGCAATTACCTCCATACCAACAATTGATGAGGTTATTAATATTAAGCATATTATTCTGTAAAAATTACTTGATGGCATTGCACTTTTCATAGGGGGTTTTCAGACAATGAAAAAGATTTATTCAATTATAGGATTGTGTATTTTAATTATAGGTGTGAGTCTTTCTATACTTTTTATAAATACCGCTAAGTCTAAAAGTTATTATACAGAAGACTATCGCCCACAATATCACTTTACACCTGAAGAAAATTGGATGAATGATCCCAATGGTATGGTTTATTACAAAGGGGAGTATCATCTATTTTATCAGCATAATCCACATGATAATAAGTGGGGACCCATGTATTGGGGTCATGCAGTTAGCAAAGATATGATATCTTGGGAGCACTTCCCAATTGCTTTAGAACCGGATGATTTAGGAACTATTTTCTCAGGTAGTGCTGTTGTAGATTGGAATGATACCTCGGGATTCTTTGATGGTGATGAGGGTTTAGTTGCTATTTTTACACATAATGGTGATGGTCAAAAACAAAGCATTGCTTATAGTAAAGATAAAGGTAGAACATGGAAAACGTATGAAGGCAATCCGGTAATTCCAAGTGACCCTGAGATTAAAGATTTTAGGGATCCGAAAGTATTTTGGCATGAAAAAACGAATAAATGGGTAATGGTTTTAGCAGCCGGGAAAAAAATAATGTTTTATGGGTCACCCAATTTAATAGATTGGGAATATTTAAGTGAATTTGGTAACGAAGGTGCACTAGGTGGAGTATGGGAATGTCCAGATTTATTCGAATTGCCGGTGGATGGTGATCCGAATAATACGAAGTGGGTCTTAGAGGTAGATATTGGTGATGGTGCGATTGCAGGAGGATCAGGTGCCCAATATTTTATTGGTGAATTTGACGGAACCACCTTTGTAAATGATAGTGATCCAAAAAATGTTAATTGGCTAGATTATGGTGCTGACTTTTATGCTGCACAATCTTTTTCTGATATCCCCGAAAGTGATAATAGAAGAATTATGATTGCATGGATGAGTAATTGGTTATATGCCAATCAAGTACCTACTGAAAATTGGCGAGGAGGAGCTTCTTTTCCAAGAGTTATGGAATTGAAAACAACCATAGATAACCAAATTAAACTTTTTCAAAGGCCAATAGATGAAATCCAATCAATTGTTGGTGAAGAAATATTAAAAATCGAAAACAAAGTGATAAGTAGTTCAGATGCTTCAAACCTATTATCGGAAATTGAAGCAGATTTATATTTATTGAATGTGGAAATAGAATTAGATAAACCAGCAGATTTTGGTTTTAAAATAAGAAAATCATCAGAGAATGATGGAGAAACTACTTTAGGGTATACACATTCAAAAAATGAACTATTTGTCAAAAGAATTCAAGCAAAAGTTGATTATTTCAGTCCTTATTTTAATGGTCGTCATTTTGTTGATATTGGAGAAGCTTCTACGATAAAATTAAATGTATTAGTAGATAAATCATCTATAGAAGTATTTGCCCAAGACGGTGAATTTGTTATTACGGACCTTATCTTTCCATCAGACAACGATAGAGGGCTTGAATTTTTTATTGAAGGTAATGAAGTATTGATCCGTCATCTTGAAATACATGAACTAAAAACGACATGGAGATAAAGAAGGTATTGATAGGCATACACTTTATAAATTTGGACCGGATTCGATAAGATAAGCAGTAATTATACAGTTTATTGGTGATTGTTTACTTCTTTGAGCTAAAACGAAGAAGCCAGTTCTTAAACAGAATTCATTTGCTCCTTAAATAAACCTTTAAAATATTGAAGATTAATTATTAACTTCGGAAAAGATAGACTACCTCATCAATCATACTTAAAGGTAGTCTATTTTTTCATGTCAACCCGCTACTCCTAAAATCCTTATATCCAAATTCTTGCACTACTTCAACACCTTCATCAACAGTAATTTAAAACAGTAGCAGCCAAATTAACTCCTTTCAATCTATTAGTATTTATTTTCGTCATAGTATATTTTCATTCCCATATAAGGCTAATTATGAGATTCAATGGCATCAATATGCAATAAATACATGCATTATTATTGGGATTTCCAATATAATTTATGTTTATACTTGGAATGGTTATTTTATTAAAATGAGCTATATATTTTTCATTATAAATTTCCGCGATCAATTTATTCTTTAATGACAAGTTTGATGTGGGTTTCCATGCAAGTTTTTAAAATTATGGATAAGAACACAGAAGCTGATTATTCTCCCTTTCCTTATCGACTTTCTTCTGCTATCCTAAAATTAACTAAATTCAAAAAATTAAATAAACATAAATGAAGTCAGTCCCTTCCGATTGTTCGGTAAGGGGCTGACTCCTATGTATGGGGGAAAATGTATGAACAGAAAATTATTTACGTACGCCATTAATTTCACCATTTTAGTATTTGGCTTGCAAATGACGATGCTTGGCCCACTTATTGAAAAAATGTCTGATTCTTTCCATCTATCTATTGCGCAAATGGGTTCTTTCTTTTCAGTTTCTGCCGCTGGATTTACGGTGGCGATTATTTTTGGCGGCATCCTTTCGGACCGTATTGGGAAAAAGCGGGTCGTTGTCTGGTCAGGATTCGGATTTGCAACTGCACTTCTATTATTCTCTATTTCTCCGTATTTTTCACTTTCAATCGTAATGTTCTTTCTTGTAGGAGGGTTTGGGGGAGTCATCGAAAGTACACTTAGTGCCATTGTAGCAGATGTCAATCCTGGCAACGAAAGGCGCGCAGTGACTTTTACACACGTATTTTTCGGAGTTGGAGCGATTGTAGGTCCTACCTTTTCCGGTTGGTTAGTCGATTCCAATTATTCTTGGAATACTGCTTACATAGTCGCTGCAATTCTTGCTTTTACTGCAGTTATTTGGGTAACGAGATATGAATATCCTAAAGTAGAGACAGACGGGAGTTTTGATTTTTCATCATTCAAAAATATTTTAGGGAATAAAAGCTTTATCTTGCTTTGTACAGCGATTGCTCTTTATGTTGGTGTGGAAACAACAGCTTGGGGCTGGACACCAAAACATTTAACCGATTTGAATTATGATCAAACATTTGCTGGTTTTATGGTTGGGTTGCTTTGGTTTGGGATTACAATTGGAAGATTTATTTCCGCGTGGTTAGCGGAAAGATTTTCAAATAAAATTCTTGTAAGTGGTCTCTGCCTTGTTTCGATTGCGGGTCTTGTGGCTCAAGTATTTCCTTTGTTGAACTCCATCGCTCCAGTGACATTATTTTTAATGGGGCTCGGTTTTTCCGGAATATGGCCGCTCGTTGTTTCGCAGGCTGGGACGATGTTTTCATCGAAATATACTGGAACTGCTTTCGGACTCGCAGTTGCCGCAGGGGGAGTAGGAGGGATGACCATTCCGTATTTGTTCGGATTTATTGCTGAGCATGTACAAATGGGTGTTTTATTTGGAATATTATCATTGCCGCTTATTTTAATAATTTTGATTAGTTTTTCTTTAGAAAGATCTGAAAAGGTTGAAAAGTCAGCAGCGTAGACTGCCAAAACTTGGTATCATAAAAGTAGTAAATATGAAAAGAGGGGGGAAGCCGTGAAGAAGAAAATTACTGCTTTTTTAATGATAACCATTAGTGCGTTCCTGCTGGCAGGCTGTATTGGCATCGGTGTCAGTAATAAAACGAAAGTAAAACTAAATGCGATTATCGTCAAACATCCACTTACCCAAGATGTAGCCAATATGGATTGGCTAAAAGAAGCCGAGAAAAATGCCGGGGTGGAAATTGAATGGCAGGAAGTGTCCTCATCGGATTGGGAAAAAATAAAACATGAATTATTGTTCAGCGGAGAGATTCCGGATCTTATCATTGGTTCTAATGCTATAAAAGATGCTGAATTTGCCCAATATCCTGCTGTGTTTCAAGATCTAACTGAATTAATTGAAAAGCATGGTCAAAATGTTCAGCAGATGTTTCAAGATAAGCCCGAAACAAAGGTGATTGCGACTCAATTAGATGGAAAAATTTACGGTTTGCCGAAATACCAGCCTTTCGGGATGGAAACCGCGACTAGACAATTTATTAATAAACAATGGTTGGATCATTTAAACTTGGAAGTACCAACAACATGGGATGAATTATTTGCTGTTTTAGTTGCTTTTAAAGAAAGTGATGCCAATGGAAATGGCGATCCTGATGACGAAATTCCGATGGATTTTGCCCCGCTCGGAATGGGAGGCTTTGAATTTTTCACTCCTACTGTGTTGTTAGGCAGTGTCGGAATTACAATAACGAACGGTGGCGGCCAAGGGTATTTTGTGGAAGACGGTATTGTGAAAAATTTTTTCGTAGATGAACGTGCAAAAGAATTGATTACTTTTTTACATAAGTGTTGGGAAGCAGGTGTACTGACCGAAGATATCATTTCTCGTGATTATGCAACCTATCAATCCGTTGCACGCGGAAACGGAGATGCAGCAAATGTTGGTTTTACATGGGGCTGGGAGATTTCGGAGAGATTTGGCAATACACTTGCCCCACAATACGTTTCACTGCCTCCATTGCAAGTTTCGTCGAGCTCAGACAAACAGCTATCTTGGAGTTATGATTACTATGGATTGACGTATGGTACGAATATGGTGCAAATGTCCGAATCCGCTAAAGATAAAGACGCAGCCATGAAATTCATTAATGAACTATATGATCCAATTGTCAGCATGCAAGTATTATTTGGTTCCATCGGATCGAATATTTCCGATAATGGAGACGGAACGTATACGGTACTTCCACCAGAAGATCTTGGAATGGACCCCGCTACATGGAAATGGACAACGACTTGGGGCGATAATGGTCCATTATATATTCCAGAGTCATTGCAACTGACACCAAGTGCAGATTTAGAAGCCGTCATCGATCAAACAAAACCGTTGAAACCTGCACTGGATTCGATTGATAAGGAAAAAGACGTATACCCTGAGATTTTTATAAAATATAGTCCCGAAGATTACTCTGTGTTAACACAACTCAATACCGCTTTAATGAATATTTCAATGGGTGCATTTGGCAAGTGGATAACAGAAGGCGGAATGGAAGAAGAATGGGATGTTTATGTACAACAATTAGAAAGCATTGGTATTGCCAGGACAATTGATATGATGCAGAAGTATTATGATGATTATCAGCAAAATAAAATAGATTTTTAAATAGAATGAAGGGGAAGACAAATGTGGTCTTCCTCTTGTTTTTCAATAATTCCTAGGGAAGGTGAAATGGATGAAATCAATCGTATGCCATGAGTCATATCTATTTAAAATGATAAATGGTGAAAAACCTAAATGTCACCCTGGAGAGGCGCTAGTGCAAATAAAAAGAATTGGCATCTGCGGGACCGATCTCCACGCTTATAGAGGAAATCAACCATATTTTTCTTATCCTCGGATTCTTGGACATGAACTATCCGGAATTGTGGAAAAAGTGAATGGTGACAATTCCGAAATAAAAGTCGGAGATCATGTATCTGTTCTCCCTTATTTGGAATGCGGAGAATGCCCCGCTTGCCGGTCTGGTAAAACAAATTGTTGTTCAACATTATCCGTACTTGGGGTACATCAAGATGGAGGAATGAGAGAATATATCTCTGTTCCAGCAGATCATTTAATAGAAACGAATAAACTAACACTAGACGATGCAGCAATGATTGAGCCTTTAAGTATTGGGGCTCACGCAGTAAGAAGAGCGCATTTGCGCAAAGGGGAAAAAGTTCTTGTTATTGGTGCTGGGCCAATTGGATTAGCTGTGATGTCATTCGCAAAATTGGAAGGTGCAACTGTCATTGCAATGGATGTAAACAAGGAACGATTGACATTTTGCAAAGAGAATATTGGTATAGACGATGTGATTGTCGCAAATGAAGAAAGCATTACAACATTACGGAAAATGTTTAATGGAGAACTGCCAGAAACAGTCTTTGATGCGACGGGAAATGTTCATTCGATGAATTCTGCTTTTCAATATCCGGAGCAAGGCGGCAAACTTGTCTTTGTTGGTTTAGTAAATGATCAAATTACTTTTTCGGATCCTGAGTTTCATAGAAAAGAGTTGACATTATTGAGCAGTAGAAATGCAACGAAAGAAGATTTTTATTTTGTAAAGCAGTCTTTAGAAAATGGATACATTAATATAAGTAAATTTATCACACATCGCTGTAAGTTTGAAAACATGCCATCAACATTCAATGATTGGTTGAACCCGGATTCTAATGTTATTAAAGCGTTAGTAGAAATTTAGTCCGAATATGGATTGGAATGGTTATGCGTACAGGTGAAGTTATCTTTTACTTTTATTGTAAAATGACGATATGAAATTCCTTAAATAATTGAATTAATTAGCTTAAAATGATAACATGTTCGTACAAGTACTGAAGAAAAGGAGGGGTTTTTACATATGAAATTAGAAGAAATGATTGGCGAAATAGAAGCTTTAAGTACTACATGCAGCTGTGGACATGACCATCATCATATTCCGATTGAAAAGATGGTTATTAGCTCCGATGCTTTTTCAACATGCACGTCATTTCTTTTAAAAAAAAGCTTTAAGCGAGTTCTTCTCGTAGCGGATCATAACACATTTGAGGCTGCGGGGGAAAAGCTTGAAGAAACGATACGAAATGCCAATATTGAATGTTCTGTTTGCCTAATCGAACCGAATAAAATCGGCGACGTCGTAGCAGATGAAGTGTCGATTGTTCAAGCCCTCTTAGAAATGGATGAACATACTGATGCCCTTCTTGCAGTAGGCTCAGGGACACTGCATGATATTACTAGATTTTGCAGTGCTAAATCAGGAAAACCTTTTATATCAATTCCAACAGCTGCTTCCGTTGATGGTTTCACTTCCATTGGAGCTCCATTAATAATTCGTGGTGTTAAAAAGACGTTTCAAACGGTATCACCCATCGCCCTTTTTGGAGATATCGATGTTCTCGTAAATGCCCCGAAGGAGATGACAGCAGCTGGATTTGGTGACATGTTAGCGAAATATACATCTCTTGCTGACTGGAATTTTGGTAGATTCATAGCTGACGAGCCTTATTGTCCACTTGCCGCATCGATAACGAAAGAAGCTTTGGAGAATTGTGTAGATAAAGCAGATAAAATTGCTGCAGGGGACGAAGAAGGCATTCGAATTTTACTAACTTCCCTTATTCAATCAGGGCTAGCGATGCTAGTATTTGGGCAATCCCATCCTGCTTCAGGTGGAGAACACCATCTATCGCATTATTGGGAAATGGAATTTTTACAGAAAAACCGCCGTCAAGTATTGCACGGTGCAAAAGTAGGTGTCAGTTCTGTCTTACTAGCAACGCTTTATCACAAATGGTGTGAATCGGGTGAACTATTACCAAAAGCATTAAACGATCGAAGCGATAAAATTGCTGAGATCGTAGAGAGAATTCCAAATGAAGAGAAGCTAACTGCCCTCCTAAAACAAGTCGGAGGTCCAACAACGCCAGAAGAATTAAACATTAGTGGACAACTAGTTGAAAGAAGTTTAAAGGAAGCCCATTTATTGAGAGACCGTTTTACAATGTTGAAGTGTTATAACATCAAGCTCAGTCAGTAAGAAGAATTTTGCAAGAATAAAATTCAAAGGAGCTGAAAATAATGTTAAGTCAACCAAAAGTAACGGATACGTTCTGGCGCAGGTATATGGATATTGTTCGAGATGAAGTAATTCCTTATCAGTGGGAGGCTTTAAACGACCGTATTGAGGGAGCGGCGAAAAGCCATGCAATCGAAAATATTCGAATTGCAGCCGGTGTAGCCGAAGGGGAGTACCACGGATTTGTTTTTCAAGATAGTGATGTGGCGAAATGGTTGGAAGCGGTTGCGTATAGTTTAGCGACTGATCCAAATCCGGAGTTGGAAAAAATTGCGGATGAGTTGATCGCATTACTCGGAAAAGCGCAACAAGAAGATGGATATTTAAATACATATTTTACCGTAAAAGAACCTGAGGCAAGGTGGACGAATTTACGGGATCAGCATGAGCTATATTGCGCGGGTCATATGATGGAGGCAGCGGTTGCTTATTATAGAGCGACTGGTAAACGTGAATTATTGGACATTATGTGCAGGTTTGCGGATTATATTGATTCTGTTTTTGGCGTGGAAGAAGGGAAAATCCAAGGGTATGATGGACACCAAGAAATTGAGCTCGCCCTTGTGAAGCTATATGAAGTGACAGGAAACGAAAAATACTTAAAATTGAGTACGTTTTTTATAGAAGAACGCGGGAAGCAACCGCACTTTTTTGATAAAGAAAGTGAAGCGCGTGGCGACAATAATCCTTTTTGGTACTTTGGCAGTTATAAATACAGCCAATCCCATCTACCTGTGCGTGAACAAAAGGAGGCGGTTGGCCACTCTGTTCGTGCTATGTATATGTATGCAGCAATGGCAGACCTTGCTGAAAAAACAGGAGATGCCACTCTTAAGGAAGCATGTAAGACGCTGTGGGATAATGTAACGAATAAGCAAATGTACATAACAGCTGGAATTGGGTCAAGTGAGTTCGGTGAAGCATTTAGTTTTGACTATGATTTGCCTAATGATCTTTCTTACACGGAAACATGCGCTTCAATTGGATTAGTATTTTGGGCAAGGCGAATGCTGAACCTGGAAGTGAATTCTTCATATGCAGACGTGATGGAAAGAGCGCTATATAATGGAACGATTAGCGGAATGGAACTTGATGGGAAAAAGTTTTTTTACGTAAATCCGCTTGAAGTCTGGCCGGAAGCTTGTTCTCGGCATGAAAAAAGACATGTAAAACCGGTTCGGCAAAAGTGGTTTAACTGTGCTTGCTGTCCGCCGAATCTTGCTAGGTTAATTGCTTCAAACGGCCAATATATTTATACAGAGCGTAATAATGAGATTTTCGTAAATTTATATATGGGGAACGAAGCATCATTTGAGTTTAATGGAAAAAAAGTAAATATTGTTCAAAAAACAGAGTATCCGTGGGATGGCGCTGTATTGATTTCTGTTTCACCTGAAGCAGCTACCGAGTTTACGGTCGCCTTAAGAATTCCAGGTTGGTGCAGAAAAGCAGATTTAAAAGTAAACGGAGAAAATGTAGCAGTTGAAAATACTGTTAATGGATATATGTATTTGACGCGCACCTGGAATCCGGATGATCAAATAGAATTAAAATTTGACATGCCGGTGGAACGAATGAAAGCCCATCCGCGTGTAAGGGAGAATGCGGGAAAAACTGCTTTGCAAAGAGGCCCAATCGTTTATTGCATAGAAGAAGTAGACAATGGAGCGAACTTACCGAATATCTCTTTGCCACAAAATGCTAGATTAGAAGCATATTTTGATGGGGATCTTTTAGGAGGGGTTGTGGTCATTCAAGCAGAGGCCGCTAGATTGGAAGAATCGCATTGGGGGCAAGCTTTATATAAAGCAGCAGAAGAGAAATATCAATCTCATACATTAAAAGCTGTTCCATATTTTGCTTGGTGTAATCGCAAGCCAGGTGAAATGCTTGTTTGGCTTAATGAGAATTAAGTCTTGATATCAAAGGCTGTACCCTTGAATTTAAAATGTAAGTATTTTAGATTAAGGTGCAGCCTTTATATAAATGTAAAATACTTGTAAAATCACATTGACGTTTGGATTCATCAATAATATGATAAAGTTATGCGAAAACTGACATAATTTTATGACTAAAGTATGATATTCATTAATTCATTGTAAAAAATACATTGTAAGCGCTGACTTCATAGGTTTCGTGCGTTAAAAGGGGTGGTCATCTAAGCATGTGGGGGTAAGCATCCAGAAATGATAGAAAGGTGCTGTAAAAATGGAACCAGTTGTAAGAATTGAAAATATAAGCAAGTCTTTTGGATCAGGAAATAAAAAAGTAGAGATTTTGGATCAAATTAATTTATCAATTGAGCCATACCAGTTGGTAGCACTTAGGGGAAGGTCTGGATCAGGAAAAACAACTTTGTTGAATTTAATTGGTGCTCTCGATAAACCAACTGGTGGAGAAATATATATAGAAGGAAGTCCAATCAGTAAATACAATGAAAAGCAGCGTTCTGAGCTGCGTAGAAATAAAATGGGTTTCGTGTTTCAGTCTTATGGACTCGTCCCACTCATGACAGTGGAAGAAAATATCGAGTTTGGACTTAGAATTGCAGGAGTACCCCGCGCAGAATGGGCAGATAAAATAAAGGAAGCGATTGAACTCGTTGGATTATCGAAGCGTATTAAACACCGCCCATTTGAAATATCCGGTGGAGAGCAGCAAAGGGTTGCCATTGCAAGAGCGATCGCAACAAAGCCGGCTTTATTGCTGGCGGATGAGCCTACAGCTGAATTAGACACGAAAACAGCCTTTAATATTATTAGCGCTTTTCAGGAACTGGTGAAAAGTAGAACGACGACGATTGTAATGACAACCCATGACCCTGGCATTCTCGAAATAATAGATCATGTTTATACATTGGAGGATCGGAAAATTGCAAAAGAACAACAGAAAATTATCATCTAATAGACTAAATGTTTACTATTTATTAGGGGCTTTAGCATTAATTTCGATTTTTTTAAGTGGTTGTACTTTTTTACCTAAGGAAGAACCGGTATTAGCTCCACCGCTCGTTGAACCAGCTAAACTCGACTATGAAACAGCTGAAGTGAAAAAGGCTGAGATCATTAAAAGAGTTAAAGGCTCTGGGACATTAGTTCCAACAAGTCATCAAGATTTATACTATACAAAAGATGGCGGGCGCTTAAAAAAGGTCCATGTAAGAGAAGGAGACTTAGTTAAAAAAGGACAAACTCTAGCAGAATTAGAAACTGGAAACCTCGCTTTTGAAATCGATCAAGCCTATATTGATTTGAAAAAAGCCCAATTAAGGCTTCAGCAAATGGAAGCACATGAAGACGATAAATATTCCATTGAAATGGGAAAATTAGACGTCCAAAGTATTAATAATCGTCTTTATTTTATGAATAATCAGATGGCCGAATCGAAAATTGTATCTCCGATTGATGGAGTGATTACATTTGTTACTGAAATTCGTCAAGGACAAGGCGTTCCTGCCTATGAATCCTTATTCCAAGTAGCAGAAACAACGCAGCTGCAAATTCAATACACGGCTATGAATGCAAATGATTTAGCAGATGTAAAGCTTGGAATGGATACTGTAACGAATATTAAAGGTGAAGAAATAAAAGGAGAAGTGGTACAAACACCTAAGGATGTTCCTGCGGATATTTATGAACAAAATCCAGATTTATATAGCAAATCTATCCTTGTAGAAGTTGAAAAGCTTCCTAAAGATGTAAAAGTTGGAGACATCGCTGGTATTGAAATTATAACAGCTAAGAAAAAGGATACGCTTGTCATTCCGAAAAATGGCCTTCGTACAACAGTGGGTAGAAACTATGTTCAAATTATGGTTGATAATACAAAGCGTGAAGTAGACGTGGAAGTCGGAATTATTTCTTCTACAGAAGTGGAAGTGCTAAAAGGACTCGATGAAGGGGACGTCATCATCTTAAAGTAGGAGGGATAAGTCCGTGGCTATCATAAAGTTAATTTTTCGTAAGATGCTAAATAATCGCTGGCTGACCGGAAGCTTATTCCTCGGTTTAATCATAACCGTTTCACTTGTTTCAAGTATTCCAACTTATACATCCAGCGTTTTACAAAAGTTATTGGTTCGAGAATTAGAAGATCATCAAGTGAAAAAAAATCAATATCCTGGTGAATTTTCATTTTCTGATACCTTTGCAAATTCTATAGTAAAAAAACCAGCTGAATCACTTGCTAAGGTAGAAGATATTAAGAAGAATATTGTAGAAAGTGCTGGAATACCAGTAGTAGCGGATGTTAATTTAATTGCTACAACCCCGCTTAGAACAATGTTTGAAGAAGAAGAAAGAAGAGGACAGTCTCAAAATGCAGCCAAATTGCTGATGATAACCAGTTTTGAGGAGCATATCAAAATTACCGACGGTACATATCCTAGTGATAAAGCTGTAGATGGGGTCGTTGAGGCGCTTGTTTCAGAAACGGCATTAGTTAAAAGGAGCATGGTGCTTGGGACTACATTTGTCGTCGGCAGTGAAAAAGATCATCAGTTTATTATAAAACCTGTGGGGACATTCCAGCCGAAATCAGTTGAAAATCCATTTTGGTCCCTTATTCCGCAATCATTTAACGATGATTTCATTGTTAATGAAAAATGGTTTAGAAGTGAATTGATACAAAAGCATGAAGAGATCTTAGGAATTGGCAGATTTAGCTCTGCCTTTGATTACCATAAAATCGAGGACAGTCATTTTCCAATGTTGCTTCGTATGGAATCAAAGTTGAAATCTGAAGTATCAAGTGTTAAAAAAGCTACTATTTTATTTAATTTCCCAATCAAAAATATTCTAAAATCATATGACAATAAAGGAAAGCAAATGACGACCATGCTATGGTCGCTGAATGTCCCGGTACTTATTATGCTTGCCATTTATTTATATATGATTTCTCGTTTAATCATTGAACGGCAATTAAATGAAATCGCAGTCTTTACTAGTCGAGGAGCAAGTCGTTTTCAGATTCTCGGAATCTACTTTATTGAAATTGCCATTTTAGGAGCAATTGCGCTATTGATTGGCCCACTCATTGGCTTGCAACTATGTAAATTACTCGGCGCTTCCAATGGATTCTTGGAATTTATTCAACGATCGGCATTGCCAGTGAAACTTTCGATGAAATCATACACGTATGCATTAGTAGCAGTATTGGCTTCTATCATCATGATTATGATTCCAGTTTATAGAGCTTCTGGGCAAAGCATTGTTAATCATAAGCAACAATCAGCCCGAGATGTAGGAAAAGTACCTTGGTATACAGTAATTTTTGAATTGGCCGTTTTGGGAATCTCTATTTATGGGCTAATGGCTTTCAACCGCAGTCAAAAGGTACTACAATCAATCGATGTTGAGAGTTCTGATATAATGATTGACCCGGAACTATTTTTCATGCCTGCTCTTTTCATCATCGGCTTAGGGCTAGTGGCTTTAAGAATTTATCCGTTGATTTTGAAGTTGATTTATAAAATTGGCGAAAAGTTCTGGCCGGTATCGCTATATAGTACATTTTTACAAGTAAGTCGATCTACAAAACAATACCAGTTTCTAATGTTGTTCTTAGTTATGACGATTGGGATGGGTGTGTTCAGTGCAAGTGCTGCCCGAACAATCAATACAAACTTAGAAGAACAATTATTATACAAAAATGGTTCGGAAATCCGTATGCTGCTAAGATGGGAAAGCAGCCGACCTTTGAACAGCGGTTATACTCCGCCAAGTCCGAGTGGACCTGAAGGGGGCGGTGGATCGGATGCTGCTATTGAAGAAATCGAACCGATAGTTTATACGGAACCACCGTTTGATCCGATTCAAAAATTAGAGCAAGTGGATAAAGCGGCTAAAGTGTTTAAAAAGGATTCCGTTTCTGTTACAACACCAAGTGGAAAAAGCATCCATTATCCAACATTAATGGCAGTAGAACCGAAGGCATTTGGAGAAACAGCATGGTTTAAGCCTTCTTTATTGCCGCATCATTGGTTCCAGTATTTGAACCTTATTGCCAATGAGCCTAGTGCCGTCCTTGTTTCAAAAAAGGCAGCCGAAGCGTTGGATCTTAAGCAAGGCGATTATATTTCCATGCAATGGGCTGGATCCGATTACGCTGAATTTGTCGTATATGGAATCATTGATTATTGGCCATCCTTTAACCCTCTGGAAAAATTGGACGAAAATAGATCAGAGGGAGCACTAATTGTTGCCAACCTGCCATTTGTCCAGAATATGCTCGGACTTGAGCCGTATGAGGTTTGGCTAAAATTGAAACCAGATACACCTCGGGCTGAATTTTATCAAGCAATTAAAGATGCTAAAATTCCAGTTACAGTTATGAATGACGTCAATCCACAAATTACAGATTTGAAAAATGGAGCCTTATTGTTAGGATTAAATGGTACAATGACACTAGGTTTCCTTATATCATTATTGATTTCATTTATCGGTTTCCTTTTATACTGGGTACTGACAATCAAGTCGAGAACATTGCAATATGGTATTTACCGGGCAATGGGGATTCCAATGCCGAAATTAATTGGGATATTAGTTTCTGAACAAGTTTTGACCTCCGGATTTGCATGTATTCTCGGAATCATTGTAGGTGGAGTGACAAGTCAATTATTCGTACCATTGTTCAAGCTTTCGATGAATGTTAGAGACTTGATGCCTCCATTTACTGTCATTTCGGATGCAAGCGACGAAGCGAAGATCTATATATTCTCGGCGCTAATGCTCATCCTGGGATCCGCCATATTAATTGGCTTCTTGAGAAAAATAAAAATTCATCAAGCCATAAAGTTAGGTGAAGATTAATGATCGATTGCCAAAATTTAATGAAAATCTATAAGATTGATGATGATCATGAAGTTATTGCTTTGCAAGGTCTTGATTTAAAAGTGGAGCAAGGCGAAATGATGGGCATTATCGGAAGTAGTGGTAGTGGTAAATCCACATTGCTGAATATGCTCGGTGGCTTAGATCGTCCAACAGCAGGTAAGCTAATGGTGGGCGGAAAAGATTTGCTTCGTCTGTCCGATAAAGATTTAGTGAAATATAAACTCGAAACAGTCGGCTTCGTTTGGCAAAATAATGCGCGAAACTTAATTCCGTATTTAACGGCGGTTGAAAATGTTGAGTTGCCCATGCTCATTAAAGGACGCCATAAACGTGAACGTGCAAAAGAATTGTTGGAAATGGTCGGAATGGGACATCGCTTAAATAGTAAATTGAATTCTCTATCCGGCGGGGAGCAGCAAAGGGTCGCCATCGCGATCTCCCTTGCCAACGATCCAAGATTAGTGCTAGCGGACGAACCGACAGGAAGTGTCGATGTAAAAACAGCAGATATTATCCTGGACGTCCTGCGAAACTTAAACCGCGAACTTGGAGTTACGATCGTAATCGTTACCCATGATACGCAGTTAACAAGAAAAATGGATCGCGTCGTCGCCATCCGAGATGGGAAAACATCGAGTGAAATTTTGCGTAAATCCTACTACTTAAATAATGACGACAACGAAAGCAGCGATGACGGTACAGAGGAAGATACACACGTAGAGCTAGCTGTTCTCGACAGTGCAAGAAGAATCCAAGTTCCTGAAAGCTATTTGGAAGCAATCGGAATTTCCGAAACAAATAAAGTCAGAATGGAACTGGAAGACGGAAAAATCGTCATCGTTAATCCAAATGAAATAAAATCAAAAGTTGTGTAGAGATTATTTGAAGAAACGGCCATCCCTTTTGTCATTGGGGTGGTCGTTTTTGGAGTGGATTGGTCCTGAGAAAGCGCCAATCTCTGTTTACGGAACGAATACGAAGTGAATTCGTTCTGAACAAGTGTCAATCTCGGCTTACGGAACGAATTAGTAGTGTATTCGAACTGAAAAAGCATCAATCTCAGATTACGGAACGAATCATCAGTGAGTTCGTCCAGAAAAAGCGCCAATCTCGGATAACGATTCGAATAACGAGTAGTACTGCCCAATAAATTGTCCATCATCGATTATATATATAATGCTGTCCGTCCCAACAGCGTAAGATCGTCCTCACTCTAATAATAACCACCTTCAGTCTCCAGCCATCACAATATTTAAAAATACACGTTTTGACATTGTATATGCCAAGAAGTAATATAAATTTATAAAGTTATCGATTAATTAATTCTCCTTATGGGGTGGAGGGAATCTTATGAAAAAAATAAGAAATGAAGTTGAATTGGAACTGACTGAGCATATTCTTCCATTTTGGCTAAAGCTACAAGACCCTGATTATGGCGGGATATATGGTCAAGTTGATTATGATTTAAATTTGGATAAAAATGCCGATAAAGGCGGTATCGTTACAGCCAGGTTCCTTTGGACATTTTCGGCTGCTTTTCGTGAAACAGGAAAACAGGAATATCTTGAAGCCGCTAATAAGCTTTTCAAATTTTTAAAAGAAAAGGTATACGATCATGAATTTGCTGGGCTTTATTGGCTCGTCGATCATAAAGGAAATCCTAAAAATACGAGGAAGCACATATACACTCAATCATTTGGGGTGTATTCATGCAGTGAGTATTATTTAGCGTCTAAAGATGAAGAAGCGCTTGAGCTTGCGAAAAGTCT
The DNA here is from genome assembly GCF_024626525.1 of Lederbergia panacisoli. Classification (GTDB taxonomy): domain Bacteria; phylum Bacillota; class Bacilli; order Bacillales; family Bacillaceae_C; genus Lederbergia; species Lederbergia panacisoli. Next base: position 30,806 of record NZ_JANJGU010000013.1, on the reverse strand, counting down.
TTATTACACCATCGAAGAAAACGGGTTTAACCGAGAGAATAATGCGTATCGTGAAGAGTTTGATAGGGAATGGCACGAACAACCTAACCAAATGCTGAGTGGAAACGGGCTATTAGCAGATATTACGATGAACACCTATATTCATGTTCTCGAAGCGTATACTCTTCTTTTTAAAGCGTGGCCAGCCCCTGAACTGAAAGAAAGAATCGAAAATCTTCTGCATATTTTACACGACAAAATTTACAATCAGAGTACTACGTTTCTTGGAGTATTTTTCGATGAAAACTGGAACAATCTCATTGATATAAAATCATTCGGTCACGATATTGAAGCTAGTTGGCTAATTGACGAAGCGATTAAAACGATTGCCATCAATAATCCAACTTATAATCAAATGGTGATTGATATTGCCTACAATATTGCAAATTACGCTATTGAGGAAGATGGGTCTCTCATTAATGAACAAGTGAATGATGAAGTTGATCGGACTCGCGTCTGGTGGGTGCAAGCGGAGGCGGCTGTAGGTTTTTACAATGCTTATGAACGTACAGGTGATGAAAAGTTTCTTAAGCTCACAAAAGGATTATGGCAATACATGAAAAATAATATCATTGATCAGCGTGAAAATGGTGAATGGTATGCTGAGGTAAATGAAGAAGGCGTCCCGAAAAAGATGAATATTGTCGATCCGTGGAAAGCTTCCTATCATAATGGCAGATTTTGCTTGGAGTTCATGAAAAGATTGAAATAATAGATTATCGAGACAAGAATAGAAGAAACTGCTAAAATAAATGCAAATAAGTATATAAAAAATGATGATGAACGGCTGCATGCTGGGCATGTGAGGGATGTCAATGAAAAGTAATGTAACGATGAGGGATATCGCTGAAAAAATTGGAGTCAGCAGTGTGACCGTTTCGAAGGCACTGAATGATAAAGAAGGGGTCAGCGATGAATTAAAGGAAAAAATTAAACAGTTGGCTGAAAAAATGGGGTATCGCTTCAATACAGCAGCGAGATCGATGAAAGATGGGTTGTCATTCAATATAGGGGTTATCATTCCTGAACGATTTACAGGCTTGAATCAATCCTTTTACTTGAATTTCTACCAATCCATTTCAAAGGTTTTAGAAGAGCAAGGATATTACGGCATCCTCCATATTTTACGATCTGAAGATGAGGATGGATTGAAACTTCCGAGAATTTATTTAGAGCAAAAGGTTGATGGCTTTATCATTCTTGGGCAAATCAAAAAACATTATATTAAAAAACTGCAAACGGTTGAGCATCCAACCGTCTTCATGGATTTTTATGAAGATGAGGCGGACATCGATGCCGTCATTACCGATAACTTTTATGGGGCGTATGATATTACAAACTACTTGGTTCGGAATGGTCATGAAAAAATTGCGTATGTCGGTAATATTTATTCTACGAGCAGCATCCAAGATCGATTTCTCGGCTACTATAAGTCCTTGCTTGAACATCAAATAAAATTGAATGATGATTATATTTTAAGTGATCGTGACGAGGATGGAACGTATATTGACATTGAGCTTCCCAAAGATCTTCCTACCGCATTTGTATGCAATTGCGATCAAGTCGCCCATAATCTAATCACAAAATTAAAGGACTTGGGTTATCATGTCCCGGATGATTTTTCTGTTGTCGGGTTTGATAATGATATTTATGCAACCATTACGGAACCCGGCCTTACTACAGTAGAAGTGAATATTGAAGAAATGTCGCGGACGGCAGTCGGATTTATTCATGAAAAAATCCGTGATAGAGATAAAAATCACGGCAGGGTGCAAGTAAAGGGGAATATCGTTTATCGTGATTCAGTGAAAAATATAAAGAAAAATTAACAAAGAGAGAGGGCATCCTCTCTCTTAAATTATTGTGCTTTTAGTTTAAACCAAACACTACTATAGTCCCCGTGCAGCTTTGGTAAATAAATGCCTGCCGCCAGCAGCTGATCTCCACCGTATTCAACACCATCGGGCTCTAAAACATAGTTAAATTCAGGATTCAATCCTTTCAGAACGAGTCGCTTGCTTAACATATGAGGTTCCGCCAATACTTTAAAATAAAAGACTAAGGCTTCACGCTGATCCTCAGACACAAATATCCATGCCGCTTCATTTCCGTTGAATGGGTTTTTTAATCGATAAAATTCTCCTGTTTGTACGAGAGGCCGAATTTCCTTATACATCGCCACTTGCTGCTTTGCAATTTCTTTTTCATCATCCGTAAAGGTGCGTAAATCCATTTCATATCCGAAGTTCCCTGACATCGCGACATCTCCGCGCGTTTTAAGTGGAGTCATTCTTCCGACTTGATGGTTGGGCACAGATGATACATGAGCACCGATCGAGCTGATTGGATAAACAAGGCTTGTCCCATACTGAATTCTTAAACGTTCAATCGCGTCTGTCGTATCACTCGTCCAAGTTTGTGGCATATAGTACAGCATGCCTGGATCGAAACGACCGCCGCCGCTTGAACAGCTTTCAAATAAAATATGTGGGAATTTTGTTGTGAGGCGTTCAAGCAAATCATACAACCCGAGCACATAACGATGGGCAATTTCCGTTTGGTTATCTGCTGGCCAGCCTTCCGAACCAATTTCCGTTAAATACCGGTTCATATCCCATTTAATATAAGTAATTGGGACCCGCGAGAAAATATCACTTAATGCATTAAATATATAATCTCGAACTTCTGGGCGGGAAAAATCAAGAACGCTTTGCGTCCGTTGCAAGCTTCTCCGTCTTCCTTCAACATGAATACACCAATCCGGATGTTTTTTATACAGTTCGCTTTCAGGTGACACCATTTCGGGTTCAACCCAGAGACCAAATTGCAATCCTGTTGCTTTTACACGCTCGGCTAAATCTTCAAGTCCATTCGGAAGTTTCCTGCGATCTTCATACCAGTCGCCAAGCGATGTCGTATCGTCGTCTCTTTTACCAAACCAGCCATCATCTAAGACGAACAGTTCAATGCCGAGTTCCGCTCCCGCTTTTGCAATTGCTTCGATTTTCTCCGCATCAAAGTTGAAATAAGTCGCTTCCCAATTATTGACGAGAATTGGACGTTCTTTGTCGCGGAATTCTCCTCTTGCTAATCGTGTACGGTATAACTTATGATACGTTCTGGACATGCCTCCAATCCCATCTCCTGAATAAACCATAACTGCTTCAGGAGTTTGGAAGCTGTCACCAGGATTCAGAGTCCAGCCAAAATCAAATGGATTAATTCCAATTGACACCCTCGTATTAAATAACTGATCTACTTCTGCCTCGGCGAGAAAACTTCCACTATATACTAAACTAAATCCATAAACATCTCCGTGATTTTCGTCCGCTTCCGGGCGCATTATGGCAACGAACGGATTATGCTGATGGCTGCTGACTCCGCGCTTACTATCGATTGCAGTGTGCCCGGGCAATAAAGCTCTTCTGCGAACTTGCGCTTCTCTAGCCCATGCACCGGAAAGATACATCATCTCGTAATTGGAATCGTGAAAATCAACAGAGGCACTTAGAGCACGCCAAATTTTAAGCGGATGATTACCGCTATGGACAAATTTTACAGACCTTGCTATGGCGTTATGATCAGCGAAAATCGTGTAGCTTAAGTAAACGATCAATCCACTATACTCATCGTGCAATTCAAGCTCAAGTGTCTCTGCTTCACCCTCATCCTCTACGTACACTGCAGGCAGCCCATCTAACTTTGGCTTTCCTTTGATGATTTGATAATTTTTAAATACAAGTTCTGTTATCCTGCTTCCATCTGCAAGTTGAACTTGATACGCCGGGCTTCTAAAATCACCCGTTCCGTATTGGGGATATTCTTGTGGCAGCCCGTCTAGCGGAAGACTATTATGTGGATCCTTCCAACGCGGTGCCATGAATTGCTCCAAACTAGCTTCATTGCGCAGCTTTTTACCCCAATAAGCATGGGTGGGAGTACCGTTTACAATCTGGATGATATAGCTCATATCTTTTGATTGAAGATGGAAAATGTTTGATTGACGATCGTAATGGATAGTCATTTCGCAGCTCCTTTTTATATAGGTTTTTTCAACATAAATTAGTATGTGTAATGATACAAAACTCATGTTTTAAAGTGCTTAAATATTAGAAAAACTAATTGCTTAAAGTTAACGATTAAGTTATCATTTATTATATAATATGATGATTTTTTTCAAAAGTAAAAATATAAAACTATATTAAAAAAGAGAATTGGGGGGAGAACAATGAAGGAGTTATTTGTGAAAGGAATGACATATGGTTGGAATTCATCGAGAGGTGCATATCGGACTCCCGAGGCAGTAGAGTCCATGAAAAAATTAAAAGACACAGGCAGTGAATGGATTGCCTTATCATTTTATACATACCAAAACACAATATTCTCGACCGACATTCCTTTTGACTACGGTTTCACCATGACAGATAGTGATATCATGTTTGCGGTGAAAAAGGCTAAAGAACTTGGTTTGAAAGTATGTTTGAAACCTGTTGTTAACTCTAAAGATGGATTATGGAGAGCAAGAATCGGTTTTCCAGAAGAGGCCTTTGATTATTGGACGCAGTGGTTTGAGTCATATACGAACTTTTTGGTCCATTACGCTGAATTAGCAGAAGATCTTGAATGTGAAATGTTTTGTGTCGGCTGTGAAATGGTGGGAACGGAAGCTCAGACAGAAAATTGGATAAAAGTAGTGGAAAAAGTAAGAGAGGTTTACACTGGTCCAATTATCTATAATGCAAACCATGGCAAGGAAGACGGAATTAAGTGGTTTAATCATGTCGATATTATTGGGACGAGCGCCTATTATCCTGTTGGAGAAAAACCGAATGACAGCGAAGAAACGATGATGAAAAATTGGGAGAAAGTAAAAGTAAGAATTGAAAATCTTCATAAAAAGTTCAATAAGCCGATTTTATTTATGGAAATTGGATGTAGAAGTGCTGAGGGCTGTGCGACGATGCCATGGGATTTTGAACATCGTGATCTACCTTTTAATGAGGAAGAACAGGCCAACTTTTATAGTTCTGTTATGAAAACATTTTGGGATGAGCCATGGTTTGCCGGATTCTTCTGGTGGGACTGGAGTACGAAATTATATCCGCTTGAAGAGGCTAAAAACAATCGAGGTTTTGATATTTACGGTAAAAAAGCAGAAGAAGTGTTAAAAGATTGGTATATTAACAAATAAATTAGAGGAGAGGCGACGATGAAGGATAAAGCGCGAATTTTATTTATTGGCGACAGCATTACTGAATGGGGAAGAAATGAAGATCCAGAAGGTATTGGTTATGGATACGTTCGAATATTACACGATTATCTCGTCACAACTTTTCCAGAAAAGAAACTAGAAATCATCAATAAAGGAATTGGCGGCAACAGAGCGACGGATTTAAAGAACAGATGGGAAGATGATGTTCTTGCCCTGAATCCTGACTATGTTTCAGTTTCGATTGGAATCAATGATGTGTGGCGTCAGCTCGATAACCCAGATATGGAACAAGTCTACCCAGAACAGTTTGAAGAGATTTTGACTGGGCTTTTAGAAAAAACAAATGCACAGCTTATTTTGATGGAACCTACAGTCATCGAAGAAGATGTCAATTCTGAAGGAAATCAAAAGCTTGTACCTTATGTAGAGATCGTACGCGCACTTGCCAAGAAATTCAACGCAATCCTTGTTCCGACTCATCAAGATTTTATTGATTATTTAAAATCAGGTACAGCATACAAACTTACGACCGATGGTGTTCATATGAACTCTGCGGGAAACATGCTTATGGCTAGATCCTGGCTTAACGCATGTGAAAGTTTACTAAAGTAATATAACATCAAGGAGTGAACAAAATGATAAAAGTAGATTTAAACGGACAATGGAAAATGCAAGAAGCAGGAGCCGCAGATTGGCTTGAAGTTCAAGTGCCGGGCTCTGTTATGAATGATTTACTGCAAAATGGAAAAATTGAAGACCCATTTTATCGTGATAATGAAAAAATTGGGCTCGAAGTTGCTGCAAAAGATTTTGTATATACAAGAACATTTTCAGTAGATGAAGAACTTTTAACACAAGATAAAATCCTTCTTATTTGTGAAGGTCTCGATACTCTTGCTGAAGTTTCCGTGAATGGAGAGCTAGTCGAGAAGACTAATAATATGCACCGTATTTATGAAATCGATGTAAAGTCTTTTGTAACAAAAGGTGAAAATGAAATTTCAATCAAGTTTAATTCTCCTACAAAATATATAGAAGTTTTACAAAACGAAGATCCACTTGCACCTCTTGACGGCGGTGATGCGCTCCCAGGATTCCCATATTTAAGAAAAGCCCACTACATGTTCGGATGGGACTGGGGTCCGAAAATCCCTGATATGGGAATTTGGCGTAATATTTCAATCCAAGCGTGGAGTTCTGTAAAACTTGATGATGTGTATATGACACAGGTGCATAAAGACAACGAAGTACAACTTGATGTGCGGGTGAATGTTGAGAGATTGAATGAGGAACAAGACTTACAACTTGAAGTATCGTTGACTAATCCAGCTGGTCAAGTTGAAGTAAAAACAGTTCCAGTTTCAGCTTTACAAGAAATCATCACATTCAATGTGGACAATCCCGAATTATGGTGGCCAAATGGATATGGAAAACAGTCACTATATCAAGTAGAAGTTTCATTGTTAGATAAGAACGGTTCTAAGCTTGATGCAAAAGACTATAATATAGGTCTTCGCACAATTGAAGTGAAATCTGTTCCAGATGAGTTTGGAAGATCATTTGAATTTTACGTAAACGGGATTTCGATTTTTGGGATGGGTGCAAACTACATTCCGGAAGATAACATACTTGCTAGAAACTCTGTTAAAAAAACAGAGCGACTTTTAAAAGACAGCGTTGAAGCGAATTTTAATATGGTCCGGATTTGGGGCGGCGGTCATTATCCAGAAGACTATTTCTATGATCTTTGTGATCGCCTTGGTCTCATCGTGTGGCAGGACTTCATGTTTGCGTGTGCTTCGTATAAACTGACCGATGAGTTTTTAGATACTGTAAAAAAAGAAGTTACAGACAATGTGAAACGCCTTCGCCACCACGCAAGCCTTGGGATTTGGAGTGGAAATAATGAAGTTGAAGAAGGTTGGGTGCATTGGGGCTGGCCTCAGGATCCAATGCGCAAGACAGATTATATAAAGTTATTTGAATACATTATTCCAGAGATGATTAAGGAGCTTGACCCGCAAACATTTTACTGGTCGTCTTCTCCGTCTTCAGGCGGCGGTTTTGATCAACCGCGCGACCCAAATCGTGGAGACATGCATTATTGGGAAGTATGGCATGGATTAAAACCTTTCACAGAGTATCGGAAATACTTTTTCCGTTTCTGTTCTGAGTTTGGGTTCCAATCCTTCCCTTCATTGAAAACAGTGGAAAGCTTTACGATTCCCGAAGATCGCAATATTTTCTCACGTGTGATGGAGGCGCATCAGAAAAATTCAGGAGCAAACGGAAAGATTCTCTTCTATTTATCTGAGAACTTCCTTTATCCGAAGGACTTTGATTCGTTGCTTTATGTATCCCAACTTCTGCAAGCTGAAGCTATTAAATATGGGGTTGAACATTGGCGTAGGAATCGCGGGCGCTGTATGGGTTCGTTGTACTGGCAGTTAAATGATTGCTGGCCAGTTGCTTCATGGTCAAGCATTGACAGCTTTGGCCGCTGGAAGGCACTCCATTATTTTACGAAAAAGTTTTATGCACCTATTCTTCTATCCATTGAGGAAGAAGGAAAGACTGCTTCTATTCATGTAACAAATGATTCATTGGAAGATATTCAAGGGCGAATTGAATGGAAATTGTGCAAGAATACATCAGAAGTTTTAAAGGAAGGCAGCGTTGAAGCAAAAGTTGGAAAACTATCTGCTGAAAATTGCATCGAACTTATCTTTGAGGAAGATCTATCAAAAGATGATATGGTAAATACCTATCTTGAAGCTACATTCGTAATGAATGGTGAAAATCACTCCAATGCAGTAGTTCTATTTGTAAAACCGAAGCACTTTGAATTCCTTGACCCACAAATTACATTCGATGTACAGGAAGAAAATGATCAATTTATTCTTTCAGTCGAAGCTAATGGCGGGTTGGCAAAATATGTGGAGCTTGATTTACAAAAAGCTGATTGCAAATTCAGTGATAATTACTTCGACCTCTCAGCAGGGGACACGAAAAAAGTGACGATCATGAAAGATAGCTTAAGTGTAGATGTAAGCTTGGAAGAATTAAAAAGCAATTTATCTGTTCGCAGCATCTATAATACGTTCTAATTAAAAGACAGGCTCACAATGGGCCTGTTTTTTTAGTTTTACATAATCACCACTAAATTACACATACTGACATTAATATATTTTGGTAAGTAATGAGGGATACAGTATGTCAGGCTGGAAGTGGAAAAAGAAAACTAAACAACAGGAGTTAAGCAACATTCCGCACGTAAAAGTAGAGAAACGAGATCTACAAATATTAAATGGTAATCTTGAAGAGACTATTGACTTCATTACAAGTATTTTAGGAAATAATGACGACTTTATTACTCGAAAATTTAAAGTTTTAGGGAAGTTTCCCGCAGCTATTTTTTATATATCAAGCATGGTGGATCCTCCTGTGATTAATCATGATCTTTTAAAACCGCTCATGTTTCCGCCGGATCACCTAGATATTAAAGAAATTCAGCCAAATCATTTATTAAAAGTCTTGACGGAGGAAGTTTTATACCATAGTGATGTCAAGCTTGAATCAAATGTCGCAAATTTAATAGATGTCCTACTGGTTGGGGAAACAGTGATTGTCATCTCTGGTTCCCTGCAAGCTTTTCACCTTGATACGCGTAAAATCGAGAAAAGAGCTCTTACCCAACCAGAAACCGAACAAGTCATCATCGGACCACGGGAAGGTTTTATTGAGCAAATCGATGCAAATATTGGTTTAATTCGCTATCGCTTGCCGACAGCGGACTTTTGTGTAAGAACGATGAAAATTGGCCGGCTTACGAAATCGAAAGTAGCCATTTGTTATATGAAAGGCATTGCGGACCCTTCTATAGTTGATGAGGTTGAAAAACGTTTATCACAGATTCATGTGGATGCCATTTTGGATGTCGGGTATATTGAGCAATTTATTGAAAATTATCAGTTCTCCCCTTTTCCGCAAACGATATTGACTGAACGGCCTGATAGTGTAGTCGGAAATATCATTGAAGGGAGAGTAGCCGTTCTTGTTGACGGATCTCCGTTTGTATTGATGGTCCCAGTAGTTTTTAATCAGTTTTACCAAACGACGGAAGATTACTCGACACGTTTTTTGCTGGCAAGCTTTACTCGTCTTGTTCGGATTTTGGCGCTTATCTTTTCGTTAATTTTTCCTGCCCTATATGTTTCGTTCATTTCGTTCAACCCCGAGTTATTACCCACCGAATTTGCCGTAGCGGTTGCTGGAGGCCGGGCAGGAGTGCCATTTCCCGCAGTGATTGAAGTATTGATGATGGAAGTGGCGATGGAAGTATTACGAGAAGCAACTGTTCGTTTGCCGAAGCAAATTGGTGGTGCATTATCAATAGTAGGTGTGTTAGTTATTGGGCAGGCCGCAGTAGATGCTGGCCTATCAAGTCCGATTACAGTTGTCGTCATTGCGATAACAACGATTGGCTCATTTGCTACCCCCGTTTATAATGCTTCTTTCGCTTTACGGATGCTTCGGTTTCCATTAGCTATTCTCGCTGGGGTTTTTGGACTTTACGGACTAGTAGTAGGAATTATTATCATATTTAACCACATGCTGTCGTTAAAATCATTTGGGGTGCCATATATGAGTCCTGTTTCTCCTGGAAATGCCCAAGGGATGAAAGATGTTATCATCAGGATACCTTTTAGATGGATGCCGGAAAGACCTGAATTTCTTCATCCTAATAATAAAAAGCGGATTGGAAAAAATGAAGAAGTATTTTCAGCAAGCGCAGCAAATGCCTCAAATCAAACGAAGACAAGCAAAAAGTGAGCGGAGGGATATTAGATGGAGCATTCACGTCAAATAACCGTTATCCAGGTAACGTCTATACTCATTAGTACAATCATTGGTGTAGGCGTTTTAAATCTGCCGCTTATTGCTGTTAAGGCTGCTGGCACTAGTGCTCCTTTCCTAACTTTCATAGCGGTCTTAATTAGTTTTGGAGGGTTGTATCTCGTCACGAAGCTTGGAATACGTTTCCCGGATCAAACCATCATTGGTTACAGTCAGGTCGTACTTGGGAAATGGATTGGCCGCATGTACGGCATTTTATTGATCCTATTTTTTACTTTTTTAACTGCTATGGCGTCAAGAGAATTTGGTGAAGTTGTCGTTGCCGCAGTCCTAAAAAACACGCCAATTGAAGTGACCGTCATTGTTATGTTATTGATGGCCGCCGTCTTTACCCGTGATGATCTTAATACCTTTGCATATATTCATAACTTTTATGTTCCTGCTATTATAGTACCAGGATTATTGATTGTCATATTATCATTTAAAAATGCAAATCTGCTGTATTTTCAACCAATCGTTCAATCTCTTTTTACGAAAGATATAGATCATTTGTTCATTGGAATGTTGACAGTCGTTGCTTTGTTTCAAGGGTTTTTTATTATGACCATTCTAATCCCTTCCATGAAAAAGCCAAAAAAAGCGATGAAGGCGGCTTTTTTTGGATTGGGAATATCAGGGGCTTTTTATGTCATGGTTGTACTAGCCACACTTTCGGTTTTTGGGGTGGAGGAAATGAAAAACTTAATGTGGCCAACATTGGAATTGGCAAGAGCAACATCTTTACCTGGCAACCTTTTACAGAGATTAGATGTTGTGTTTCTAGCTATTTGGGTAACTGCTGTTTTTACGACGATTTTTTCAAGTTATATGTTGACAATACATTCCTTAAGTCAATTTTTCCGTTTACAAGGCCACAAAACATTTTCTTTCTTTTTACTGCCTATTGTTTTTTTGGTCGCCATGATTCCTAGGAATGTGCTGCAGATGTACGATGTGATCAAAGTCGTTGGGAGACTAGGCCTTATAGTTACAATTGGATTCCCTTTTATCATATTATTTACCGCGATCATTCGCAAAATACCCGGCAAAAAAGGGGGGCAATAAATGGATAAAAAATGTTTTCATCTTCTATGCATCGTTTGTTTATTCATCCCTCTTTTATCTGGGTGCTGGGATAGTTTAGATATAGAAAAAAGAGCAACTGTACTGGCTATCGCCATTGACAAAGCAGAACCAGACCACGGATTGGAGCATGAAAGTGAAGAAGAAAAAAAGATCACCAATGTTAAAGGTGATACTTCAGAGGATGATAGGCAATTAATTCGATTGACTGCCCAAATTGCTGTTCCCGGGCGCATCCCATTAGGGCCGCAAATTGGTGGGGGAGGCGGGGATCAGAAACCAGTTTGGGTATTGTCTGTAGTAGGCTCTACGATTGATTCCGCGATGACAAATCTTCAGCAAGAGTTATCGGATAAATTATTTTTGGGGCATCTACGGATTATTATCGTTAGCGAAGAAATAGCTAAGGAGGGCGTTAGTCGATTTAATGATTATTTACGAAGACAGTCAGAAGTTAGAAGAACAGCTTGGCTCGCCATATCAAAGGAAAAAGCATCTAAATATATGTCAGTTGCACCAGAATTAGAAAGAGTTCCTGCCTTATATCTTAATGTTATGGTTGAAAATACAGTTAAATTAGGTAAATTCCCTAACAACCCAATTGGCGTGTTTTGGAGAATTCATACAAGCAAAGGACAAGATTCCTTCCTCCCTTTTCTTGAAATAAAGCGAGGGGGAAATATTAACCTTGAGGGACTTGCGTATTTTAAAGGGGACAAAATGAAGGGGGAAATTGCCCCCATTCAGATAGGGCTTCTGATGGCTATCATTCAAAAGGGAGAAGGTGGCTATGCGGCATTTTACAACATTCCAGGTTCAGATGAACAAGTATTGCTTCGTGCCATGAAACGAAGGGCAAAATTTAAAACGGCAATCCATAACGGGAAACCTGAAATACGAATTAGAATCCGTTATGAAAATGAAATTGTCGAAAAAGAACATGGGAAAATACCGATAAATAATCCAGAAGTTATTCAAAAACTTGAGCAAAGCTATAATAATGATGTGAAGATAGCGGTAGAGAAATTAATAAAGAAAATGAAGAAGGAAAAGTCGGATATCTTTGGCTTTGGTGAACATATAAGGGCAAAACATCCTAAATTTTGGGACCAACATGTAAAAACGAAAGAAGATTGGGAAGAGATTTTTAAAAATGATTTAAAAGTTAGCGTACAAGTCGAGTCGCAAATACTAAGAATAGGCATGAAAGCGAAATAAAATTAGCTAAGGGAGTAGACTTCATTGCATTATTTATACTATCTTGTCGTCCTATTCATTATGACTGGAATCTTCATCTTATTCGTTGACGCAAAAACCTTTAAGAAAATTAAAATGGATAGAGAAAAGAAATTCTCCCTATTTTTAGGATGGACGAATGTAATTGGGGGAACTGGGTTTTTTATCGTGTACTGGGCATATCAGAGGTGGTTTTGGTAATTGGCCTTGCTAATTTTAAAAAAGTTTTAACTTAATATTTAAAAAAACAGGACACTTACACTCAATTATCGAATGTTGTACAAACAAAACTTATTGAGGGGTGTCCTAAGAGTTATGGAAACTTATGAAAGCTCCAAAACAGTATTGGTAACAGGTGCTAGTCGTGGAATCGGAAAAGGGATTGCATTAAAGATGGCATCGCATGGTTACGATGTAGCTATCACCTATCGTTCCGAAAAGGAGGAAGCAGAAGAAGTCGCGCATTCCATTGAAAAAGATTATGGGAGGAAATGTATTATTTTTCAAGCAGATTTATCTGACGAAGATACTGCTAAGAAACTTGTTGGAAAAACAATAGAAGAATTCCGCTACCTTAATGTGTTAGTTAATAATGCGGGGTTAACAATTAAAAGTACACTTGCAGAAATGGAGATTGAGAAGATCAATTTCCTTCTAAACCTAAATTTGAAAGCGCCATTTCTATTAATGCGAGAAGCGGTAAGGCATATGAAAGAGGAGAAAATTTCAGGAAATATTATCAACATCGCTTCCACAAGAGGGAAAAGAGCCTATCCAGATGATGCAGTCTATGGAGGAACAAAGGCTGCACTCATTCGTGCAACGGAATCTGTAGCATTAGAGTGTGCCCCTTATGGAATACGCGTTAATTGTATTGCACCAGGTGCAACAAGGGTCCGCGCGGGAAATGATCAATTCTATGAAAAATTAGGCAATAAAATACCATTAAAAAGATTGGGCACCCCAGAAGATATTGGACAAGCGGCAGCATGGTTGGTTTCCGATCAAGCTTCCTATATAACAGGCGAAACGATTAAAATTGACGGCGGACTCATTTTACCCGGCATGCCGGAAGATGTGAGCCCTGAAGCTGGCTACGGCTGGGGAAATATGTGATAGCGAGGGAGAGGGTAAATGATGTCATCAATTACAATTAGAGATGTGAAAACAATTCTAACGGCACCAGAAGGAATTAATTTAGTTGTTGTAAAAGTCGAAACATCTGAGCCTGGACTATACGGACTCGGTTGCGCTACTTTTACTCAAAGGTATTTAACTGTTAAGACTGCAGTAGATGAGTATTTAAAACCTTTTTTGCTTGGGAAAGACCCACTGCAAATTGAAGATATATGGCAATCAGCAATGGTAAGCTCTTATTGGCGCAACGGACCCGTTTTGAATAATGCACTTTCCGGAGTCGATATGGCCCTGTGGGATATAAAGGGCAAACTTGCCGGAATGCCCGTATACCAGCTATTAGGTGGAAAGTGCCGTGAAGCTGCTGCTGTATACAGGCATGCTGACGGAAGGGATGTCCAGGAACTCGTTGAGAACGTTCAATTTTTTAAAGAGCAAGGAGTTCGCTATATTCGCTGCCAATATGGTGGATACGGTGGGCAGAATCATAAGATACAATCCCCAGAAAATGCACAGCCTGGAGCCTACTATGATCCAGATGCATATGTACGTTCAGTCCCCAAAATGTTCGACTATGTAAGGGATAAGGTTGGATATGAGATAGAACTTATTCATGATGTTCATGAACGAGTTGCGCCTATCGAGGCGGTACGACTCGCCAAACAATTAGAGCCATATCGATTATTCTTCTTAGAAGACCCATTAGCGCCTGAGCAAATCGAATGGTTTCAAATGATACGCCAACAAAGCTCTACACCAATTGCAATGGGAGAGCTCTTTAACAATCCTAGAGAGTGGACTCCACTAATCGTGAATGGATTAATTGATTTCATTCGAGTCCATATTAGTCAAATTGGCGGACTGACTCCTGCAAAAAAACTAGCATCACTCTGTGAGGCTTTTAGTGTACGGACAGCATGGCATGGCCCTGGAGACGTATCACCAGTAGGGCATGCCGCCAACATCCATCTTGATGTAAACAGCCCTAATTTCGGTATTCAAGAGTGGTATGGCTTCTCAAATATTATTCAAGAAGTTTTTCCAGGGTGCCCGGAATTGCGAGATGGCTATGTCTATCCGAATGATCAACCTGGGTTTGGGATTGATATTGATGAAGAAAAAGCCGCTAAATACCCATGTTCAAACGAATTGCCAAGGTGGACATTAGCAAGAATACCGGATGGAACTTCTGTAAGGCCTTAAAAGAGATTAGTAGATTTTTATTAAACCAAATTTCCAAGATGCATGTATCCGAGACAGCATGTATTAAATTTCTAAAAAATTATATAATAAAGATTGCGAACTGTTTTTGAATTGCTTTATAATCCCCAATAATTAGGCACTATACAAACGATGACCACCAATGTATAGTATAACAGTAGCCATAACTGGCCAGTCCTCATATGCAGGGCTGGCTCATTTTAGTGAAGGCTATTTTCTTAAAGTTTGTTGTTTGTAAAAGCCCAAGAACTGGCTTTTACACCTAATAAGGAAGTTTTGCATTTCTTATTAAGCGTGTATCTCTTTTCTCATTTTAATATCATTTCTAAGGGTAAAATCTATTTCTTTTTATGTAGATTCGATCAAATAGCAACAATGTTTGGGAAAAGAGCCTTAGTGAAAAACTACACAGAAATTTACTTGAAAAGGAAGCACACTATTATGCTACGAAAAAATCCTCTCTTGTCTCTTAAAATGTTTTTGTTTTTTGGTGCGGCAATCAGTTCATTGGTCGTTAGTTTTTTGCCTTTATATTTTCAAAATAATGGGTTGTCAAAATCGGCAATCGGGATGTTTTTTGCGCTAGGAACAGCAGTCGGTCTTTTTGCTCAGCCTGTTTGGGGCTTTATGAGTGATAAATTTAAAACAGTAAAAAAAATCATCAATATAGTGTTAATTGGTATTTTAATAGGAATCTTTTTGATTTTCAAACTTAGCTCTCTTGTTTGGCTTTATGCGGCAGGCGCCTTATTTTTCTTCTTCTTTACTGCCTTAAACCCATTATCAGATAATTTAGCTAAGCGTGTTGCGGATGAATATAAAGTTTCATTTGGCTCGATTCGATCTTGGAGCTCCTTTGGTTTTGCAATTCTTTCGTTGGCTAGCGGGTTTTACTTTAATAAGATGGGAGTAGAATCACTTGCCCTTCCGATGATGACCGTTGCCGGAATTACCTTTTTGTTATCGATGACGCTGACGGATGCGAAATCTGGTGCGAAAAAAGTAAATTTAAAAGAAGTGGGTCAATTTTTCAAAAACAGAACGCTGCTTATTTTCTTTTTATTATGCTTTTTTATTTTCCTGACACATCGTGTGAATGATAGTTTCATTAGCTTATATTTATTTGAAATTGGCGGGAACGAGATGCTTGTTGGCTGGCTCTGGTTTATAGGCGTTCTTAGTGAGGCCATCCTTTTTATTACAAGTGCCATTTGGTTTCGGTCGGAAAGTCCCATTAAATACATGATCATAGCCGGTTTCCTTTTTACAATTAGGTGGATCATGATCGGATTTATTACAGACCCCACAGTCCTGCTTTCAATACAATTATTGCATGGAATTTGTTTTGCAATTATGTATATGGGCGCCATTGAATATTTATATAGAGCCCTTCCTGTCGAAATGCAGGCCACTGGACATATGGTGTTTATGGGAATTGCGTTTAGTATAACGAATATTATTGGTTCTTCCATTGGCGGCATTATCTTTGACGCTTTTAGTGGTTCGACTCTTTATTTTTTAATGGCCGGTAGTTCCTTTATTGGTACGGTAGGTTTTATCTTATTTTCTATTAAAGAAAAGTCTAGTAGAAAAGTAGAAATGGTACGAGGATAATAGAAAAGGTGCAGACCCGTTCGGGATCTGCACCTTTGTTTCATCCAGCGTAAGTGCCTGTTGATGAACAGACGCTTGTTCTTTGTAATTACAACTCTACCTTAGTATCCTTTTTACTAAATTTCAAATAAGCATAGTAAATTACTCCAATTCCAAGCCACATAAATCCAAGTTGCTTAGCGAGTATGTCCAGATTAAGCCAAACATAGCCAATTATCAGAAAACCAATAGCAGGCAACACTAAGTGACTGAAATAATTAGTACTTTTCTTCTTTCTAATATAGAAGTTAATAACAGAAATATGCAATATTAAGAAAGCAGAAAGTGCACCAAAGTTAACGATCGATGCAAGTTGTCCAATTTGTGCAGAGAAGAACATTGTTACAATAAATGAAATAACAGCAACAACAATCGTTGCGACAAATGGTGTTTTAAATTTAGGATGAACTTTTGATAACGCATGTGGAAGCTTGCGGTCACGAGCCATACTAAATAGAATACGAGAAATGGCTGCTTGTGCAACGAGTGCATCCGCAATACCCCAGGCTATAACTGTAGCAATGATGGTAGTCCATTTTAGCCAAGTACCACCGGCTAATTCTGCAATTTGATAGAATGCTGTATCAACATTTTCAAAAGTAGTAAAATCAGGCCAAATTAGTGCTGCTACCCAAGTTTGGATAATGAACATAACTCCGACTAAGAGCAACGCACCAATAATCGCATTACCAATTGCTTTTCGGCCGCCTTTGGATTCTTCGGCAAGTGTAGAAACAGCGTCAAAACCAAGGAAGCTTAGAACTGCAATCGAAACAGCACCCATGACTGTTGCCATTGAAAAATGTTCTTTATCATATAAAGGCTTAAACGTAAATTCTGCACCGTTCACATGCTGCGCGACGGCAATAATTCCTGCTACTACGAAAATAACTAATACTATAAGTTCAGCAATTAATATATATTTGTTCGTTTTTGCAGTAAATTCAATACCTAATACGTTAATAAATGTATTTATTCCAATGAATATGAGGAGCCAAACGATGATCGGCACTTCTGGAACAATATCTGCAAGTGCAGCCGCACTCACTAAATATAAAAGTGCAGGTACGAAAATATAATCCAGAAGGATGAGCCATCCTCCAAAAAATCCAGCTGTTTCATTAATCCCGTGCTGTGCATAAGCGTAAACAGAACCTGAATAAGGAATCGCTTCTGACATGCGCGCGTAGCTCAGCGCAGTAAAAATCATCCCAATCATCCCGATGACATATGCAAGGGCAACCATCCCTTTTGCTCCCGTTGCAACCTCACCATAAATACCGAATGGCGCAATTGGCACCATGAAGATCAAACCGTAAATCATTAAATCCCAAAAGGTTAATGCACGTTTCAGTTCCTGTTTATATGCAGGAGCTTTCCCATTTAAATCAGCCTCTTGGCTTAGTTTTTCTATTGCCACTCAAATTTCCCCCTAAACGATTAAAATAAGTCTATATTATAAGCATCTAAAAATGATTGTGGTACAAAGAATCTAGCTGTAAGAAGGGGATCTACGATTTGAGAAATCTGTGAATGCCCTATTGAGCTCATCAGCATAGTCATTTCCGCCACATCCATATCTGTGTATGGCATCAATAAATCAATCATCTCTTCAACAGCAAGCTTTGCAGCCTCATCTAGTGTTTCAGCACTTACCAAAATGCAAAGGCCATCCTTATTTTTTACAAGTGGATGTTTTATACTTTTTCCTTTTTTCACTTCAAGCGACAAATCAGCTTGTCCAGCAACTTCAATTCCTGAAACGCCAATTTCTCCGTCCCCCATTGCAGCATGCATATCACCAAGACCAAACAGAGCACCTTCGTGAAAAACAGGAAAATAGATTGTTGCACCTTCCGTAATTAAAACTGTGTCTAAGTTTCCGCCGTGATTTCCCGGTGTTCCACACGGTACAGCTTCATTTTCTGGAGCGACGCCAATCACACCAATCATTTTATTGAGTGGGATGCGGACTTTCTCGTTAAAAATAGCTTCGTCCCCTTCAAGCGGAATCATTTTGACTGTGAACTCATCAATCCTATGTCCCATAACTCCAAGGTTTTGCCCTGTAGCGAGCACACCAGGCCCCTTAATATCAAGACCATGAATTGTTACAGCAAGCACATCTCCAGGTTCAGCTGATTCCACATAAATAGGCCCAGTTGCTGGATTAATCCGTTCCCAATCGATTGCATTCATCGTTGTTTCGCTAGATGTAATTTGTCCTTCGAAACAATCATACGAATCAACCGTAATGCGACTTCCGGATGCAACAGTCGCAACAGGTGTATGTTCTTTGCTGAATGAATATATGGGAGTCCCTAAACCAACCGTTTGCGTCATCTTTCTACCATCCTTTCTGAATTGTATAAATATTCATGTCATAATGTTACGACATATTGCGAAGATTATAACATATTGAAAAATAAAAGTGAATGTTTTGTGAAGTTTTTCCTATTTTATTATTTTAATAGCAAGGTTTCTCAGGAAAAATGAAACAAAAATGGTTCAATTATACTATTTTTTTGAAAGTGTATAGGATATTCATATTTTTGTTGAGTGCATGCAATGGGGGAATTAGATATAATAATAGAAAACTATATTAAAAGGAACTTTTTATGAAAAAAAGATACTTTTGGCTAATTGCATCTATCGCTTGGTGCACGGCCATTTTTATTGCAACAGCTTCCCCTTCATCTACTGGGGGTCATACCCAATCAATACTAGCAAGGTTTTTTCATTTAACCTCAGGCGAGGCGCAAATGTGGAATGTAATTTTCCGTAAATTCGTTCATTTAGCCGCGTTTGGATTTCTTGCCATCCTATTTTACAATAGTTTACAAAAGAAACGATTTTGGATGGCTTGGATGTTGACGACTATATATGCAGCGACTGACGAACTGCACCAAGTGTTTATTCCCGAGAGAACGGGAGCCTTGCTTGATGTCGGGTTGGATTCTTTAGGAGCAATTGTTGCGCTCGTTGGAACGAAACTATTGTTAAAGGGAAAAGAGGGGAGAAAGATTCATGGTTAAAGTTTTGTTTGTCTGTCTAGGGAATATTTGCCGCTCTCCAATGGCGGAGGCAATATTTAGAGATATGGTTGAGAAATATTGCCTTGGCGGGGAGATTCTTATTGATTCTGCGGGGACAAGTTCGTGGCATGTCGGTGCTCGTCCACATAAGGGAACATTAAGGAAATTGGATGAATATCGCATTTCATCTGAAGGAATGTTCGGAAGGCAGTTTATAAAAAAGGATATAGAAGAATTTGATTACATCATTGGCATGGACGAAATGAATATTCGCGATATTTACGATATATGCGGCAAGCCCAAACATCCGAAGGTGATGAGATTGCTTGATTTGACAGATAAGAAAGCAGATGTTCCCGATCCTTATTATACGGGTGATTTTCAGGAAACGTATGATCTTTTGTTAGATGGCTGCCAAAGATTGTTAGAAAAAATAAAATCTGAAATGGAATAGGGAGGAAGAACATCATGAGCGAACCATTATTTTTAAAACCTGTTTTTCAGGAGCGGATTTGGGGAGGAACTGCATTAAAAGAGAAATTTGGCTATAATATTCCGAATGACTATACCGGAGAATGCTGGGCCATTTCAGCGCATTCAAATGGACCCTCTATTGTGAAAAATGGTCGATTTGCCGGCAAAACGTTAATCGAACTTTGGAGCGATCATCCCGAACTATTTGGAAATCAGGAATCGAAAGTTTTTCCTTTATTGACGAAAATTTTAGATGCGAATGCCGATCTGTCTGTTCAAGTGCATCCAAATGATGAATATGCGAATGAGCATGAAAATGGCGAGCTTGGTAAAACGGAATGCTGGTATATTATTGACTGCAAAGAAGGAGCGGAGTTGATCTACGGTCATACTGCTCGTACAAAAGAAGAATTTGTTTCCATGATAGAAAATAATGAGTGGGACAGGCTATTGAGCAAAGTAAAAATTAAACCTGGTGATTTCTTCTATGTACCAAGTGGCACAATCCATGCTCTTGGAGAAGGAACGTTAGTCTTGGAAACACAGCAAAGCTCCGACACTACATATAGGTTGTACGACTATGATCGCCCCGGACAGGATGGAAAACCACGGGAACTTCATATTGAAAAATCAATTGACGTGTCTACAATTCCTCACCGTGCTCCTGACTTTTCGCATGAAGTAAATTCAATTCCAGGAGCAGTCGTGACGACATTCGTTGAAGCT
The DNA here is from genome assembly GCF_024626525.1 of Lederbergia panacisoli. Lineage (GTDB taxonomy): Bacteria > Bacillota > Bacilli > Bacillales > Bacillaceae_C > Lederbergia > Lederbergia panacisoli. The sequence goes on along the minus strand of NZ_JANJGU010000013.1, from coordinate 10,094 downwards.
GAATTCTTTACTGTACAAAAATGGGACATTGACGGAACAGCAAAGTTTGAACAAAATCAACCATTCATGCTCTTAAGTGTACTCGAAGGAAACGCGGTCCTAACCGTGGCAGAAAAATCATACCCTGTAGAAAAAGGAGATCATTTCATCTTGCCTGCTGAAACAGAAACCTTTGAAATGAAAGGTAACGCAATGTTGATTGCGTCGTACATATAGAATTATTTGGTCGAAACAATTCTGAATTGTTTCTAAATTGTTTGAGTGCCTGGCACTCAAACAATTCGTGTCCCAGGCATTCCAAACGTCCACTCGAATTACAGTCCACTATCATATGATAAATCATCCTGTAATAAAGGTGGTGTAATGTATGAGTGGTGGCGGTTATGGAGCTGGAGGCTTCGCGTTAATTGTTGTCCTGTTTATTTTGTTAATTATTGTAGGGACGGCTTTTGTTGGCGGAGGTTATTATTAAGAGGTTTTTCAAGGGGATGGACTATTTGTCCGTCCTCTTTCCTTTCAAGAAAAAAGTCCTCCGATAGGGGAGGACCAGTTAGATCAATGCCCTGACCAACAATGGTTTTACGTGGGCATAAATCTCATCAAATTGAGAAATAGGGAGAGGGTTTTGGCCGAGTCCAAGCTCAATTGTAAATCCTGGCCTGCGAAACTCTTGGATGAACCAATCTTTATATCCGGCATAGCTATCCACATAACGAACCGCTGTATAACCGCTTAATCTTGCGAAATCATTGGCGAGCGTTTCCGATTCTGGGGGCTCCAGTCCTTCAAAGCCCCAATATATTTCTCTTCCTTGTGTGTGCAATGCTAGAAGGCGAGCAAAATTTTCATTCGTGACAAGCCCCGCCATCGCTTTTGTTTCCGGTTCAGATAATGGGGTAGGGCCTGGATAATCACGGGGACCCGGAACTTTAGGCTTTCGTTCTTTCTCGAATTCCCAATTTGCCGGAAACTGTTTATTTAAATCAACCCCTCGAATATTTGCCTTCCATCCTGAAAAGTCTGTACTCCCCCGATTCAACTGAATGACTTCATCGCGTTTTGGGGCAGGTGGGCCGTTTAAAACAAGACTGACGCCGTCTGGATTCACCATCGGAACAGCGGAAAGTTGGGATTGTTGATAGATGGATAACGCTGAAACACCGCTAATATTTTGACCATTCGTTAATGCCAGCAAATACTCATTTAAAAATTTCATTAAAATAGGCGATGTAATCCATTCATTTGCATGGAAAGAGGCATTCATTTGGATTTTGCGATTGTTTTTTCCAACCCGCAAATCATACAGAGGTAAATTGTCCACACTTTTTCCAGCTTCTCTTCGTCGCACGAAAGGATAGATGGTCAATAACTTTTCAATATCATTTTTCATTTTTTGAAAATCGTAATGATCCCTATCACTCATGGTTAGTGTCGTAACTCTTAAAGGAAGGCGAATTTTTTGCCCAAGCTGAAGTTGACTTGGATTTATATTTTGATTCATTAGCAATAATGCATCGATATTAAGATGGTGTGATTGCGCGATTTTCCAAAACGTATCACTCGAGCGAATGGTATAAGCTTGTTCAGTAAATCCAGGAATTTTTATCGGTTGCCCCACTTGGAGAGCATTCGGATTAATACCCGGATTGGAATCAACGATCAAAACTGTCGGAATGAAAAATAACTGGCTGTAATGCCAAAGTGTATCTCCTGACCGGACTCGTATCTCCATTTGCGTCCCTCCAAAAAACCTTTATCATTTTAGTAGTATGTGAAAAGCTAAGAAAGATGACAGAAGTGGAGCTTTGAATTCGATATTTAATTTATTCCGCAGCAGAATAATCCCCTTCAAAAATTTCGCCAAGAATTAAAGCACATGCCCCGATGGCTGTTCCATATGACCCTAGTTTGGAACAATAAATTGGAGTTGTTTTTGCCTGGCTTGTCAGTCCCCGTTGCAAAATGGTTTCCTTAATTTTAGGCAAAATAAAGGGACTCGCATTTGCCACTCCGCCTCCAATAATAATTTTTGCTGGATTCAATATGTGAATTAAATTTGTGAGTCCAATTCCAATGTATTCCCCTGTTTTTTCTAAAATTTTCTTTGAGAGTGCATCTCCTGCGATGGCTCCTTCAAATACAGTTTTCCCTTCAATTTTAGTTAAGTCGCCTTCAGCCATTTTAAAAAGAATACCATCTGAATGAAGTTCGAGCTGTTTTACAGCTATTTCCGCAATGGCGGGTCCGGAAATTAGAGTTTGCCAGCAGCCGATATTACCGCAAGAACAAGGATTTCCATTCAGGTCAATCGTCATATGGCCAATTTCCCCGGCCAAATCGTACTTTCCGTGAAAAATCCTTCCATTTAAAACGATTCCTGCACCAACACCATTTCCGATATTGACGGTTACAATGTTTTCATCCTTTTTTTCTTCCATAAACCAATATTCACCAAAAGCCATCGCCCTTACGTCATTGTCTATTTTAACCGGAACATCAAATTCTTCTTCAAGTGTCTTTTTTATCGGAATATCCCTTAAATGCAAGCCCGGTGCAAATAAACTTGTCCCCGTTTCCACATCAACGGCACCATGCATTCCAACTCCAATCCCGATCACTTCTTTTGCTTCATGTGTTGAAGTCAAATTGGAGATTGTTCCTTTTATGAGCGTCAACAAATCTTCATTAGAAATCGATGAAGGAATAGGCGTTTGCGTTTTATCGATTGCTTTTCCGGATAAATCAATAAGAATAGCACGAATCTTTTTCGCTCCAACGTCCAATCCTATAATATAGAAGCGTTCACTGTTGATGACTAATAATGTAGGCTTTCGACCGCCAACGGATTCACCTTGCTCACTTTCAATTACTAACTCTTTATCAATCAACTCAAGCACCAGGCTACTGACAGTCGGCGGAGTCAATTTTGTTTCTTTCGCAATTTGGGCACGAGAAATCGGTCCATCCGTACGGATTTTATTTAAAATAATGGTTCGATTCAAAGATTTCATCCATTGAAAGCTACCTTTTTTCATGAAAAAGCACTTCCTTAATATTGAAAATATTTGTTGCAAAACAATTATTCTTATAATACCATATAAGTAAATTAAATTAATTAACAAAGTCGTTTTTCATGCAAATTTTTTAAAAGTAGTTCATCATAAAATAAGAGGTGACATGTTATGGAAAACATGAAAGAATTGCGCGAAAAATTTACCGAAATCTTTGGGGAAGATGGGGAAATCAGAACTTTTTTTGCCCCTGGCAGGGTGAACTTAATTGGGGAGCATACAGATTATAATGGAGGCCATGTTTTTCCATGTGCACTAGATATCGGAACAACGTTATTGGCGCGAAAAAGAGATGATAACCTACTCCGTTTCTATTCAATGAATTTTCCTGATATTGGTGTGATTGAATCTCGCTTGGACAACCTTTTATATGAAGAAAAAGACGATTGGGCGAATTATCCAAAAGGTGTCCTAGATGTATTTCAAAAAGAAGGGATATCCCTTCCATTAGGAGTAGATTTACTTTTTTACGGGAATATCCCTAATGGGGCCGGCCTATCCTCATCTGCTTCCATTGAACTCGCAACAGGTGTGATGCTAAATGAATTGTTCGAATTAAAAATTGATCAAGTCCAGCTCGTTAAATATGCCCAAAAGGCCGAGAATGAATTTGTAGGCGTAAACTGCGGCATTATGGACCAATTTGCAAGCGGGATGGGCAAGGAAGGGCATGCGATTTTACTCGATTGCCAAACCTTGGAATATACATATAGCCCCCTGCAGTTATCAGATCATGTGCTCGTCATCGCCAATACAAACAAACGCAGGGGATTGGCTGACTCGAAATATAATGAGCGCCGCTCTGAATGTGAAAGAGCCCTCGCACAATTACAAACGGAACTTGATATTCAATCACTCGGCGATTTGACAGTGGATGAATTTGAAGCTCATAAGTATATCATTGAAAATGAAACCGACCGCAAACGTGCGAAACATGCCGTGTCTGAGAATGCACGTACTCTCGTTGCTGTTGAAAAGTTAAATGAGGGTGACCTCGAAGCATTCGGAAAATTAATGAATGCATCTCATTTATCCCTTATGAAAGACTATGAAGTGACAGGCGAAGAGTTGGATGCATTAGTGGAAGCCGCTTGGAACGAGGATGTATTAGGTGCAAGAATGACGGGTGCAGGCTTTGGGGGCTGTACGATTAATCTTGTTAATAAAGAAAAACTCGATGATTTTATAAAAAATGTCGGAGATGCTTACGAAGAAGCTACTGGCCTAAAAGCAGATTTCTACGTCGTGGGAATCGGTGACGGAGCGAGAGAAATAAAAAACTAAGGAGGAATTAGGATGGCAATTTTAGTTTGCGGTGGAGCGGGGTATATTGGAAGTCACGCGGTAGCGGAATTACTTGCCCGCGGAGAAAAGGTGGTCGTAATCGACAACTTGCAAAAGGGTCACTCAGCGGCACTCTCTGAAGGTGCAGTATTTTACGATGGCGATTTAAGGGACGAACCGTTTCTAGATCTTGTTTTTTCCGAAAATAACATCGATGCGATTATGCATTTTGCTGCCGATTCCTTAGTTGGAGAGAGTGTCCAAATACCGCTGCAATATTACGATAATAATGTTGGGGGAGCCATTTCTCTTGTAAAGGCAATGAACAAATACAATGTGAAAAATATTGTGTTTTCGTCAACAGCAGCGGTGTACGGGGAGCCTGAGGAAATTCCAATTCTTGAATCTTCCATAACGAATCCAACGAACCCGTATGGCGAAACGAAACTTGCGATTGAAAAAATGTTGAAATGGTGTGAAGGGGCTTATGGCATTCGTTACGTCGTACTTCGCTATTTTAATGTAGCAGGTGCACATATGAACGGGATTATCGGAGAAGATCATAATCCCGAAACACATTTAATTCCGATTATTTTAGAAGCGGCACTTGGAAAACGTGACGAAATTGCCATCTTTGGCGATGATTACGATACATCTGACGGTACATGCATCCGCGACTATATTCACGTCATGGATTTAGTCGATGCCCATATTTTAGCAATTGAAAAATTACGAAAAACCGAAACTAGCGGCACGTACAATTTAGGCAACGGAAACGGCTTCAGCGTGAAGGAAGTCATAGACGCATCTCGAAAAGTAACTGGAAGAGAAATCCCGGCAACCGTCGCACCAAGACGCGCAGGCGACCCTGCTAAACTCGTCGCATCGTCTGAAAAAGCTAAAAAAGAACTCGGCTGGAAGCCTAAGCACGATTCACTTGAATCCATGATTGAAAGTGCCTGGGCATGGTTCCAAAAACATCCGAATGGATACGTGGACTGATTTAAGTCCCGGGAGAGAAGTTTTTTGCAGCCATCCTCTTGCAGGTGGCCTTTACTCTTGTATGGTGTAGTTTTACTCTCGCATGGGGGCGCATTATCCCCGTATAGTGTAGGTTTGCTCTCGAATACGAGAGCAATACTCCCGTATGGTGGCAATACTCTCGTATGGTGAGGTTTTACTCCCGCATGGGGGCGCATTACTTACGTATAGTGAAGCTTTACTCTCGGATAAGCGAGCAATACTACCGTATGGTGGCATAACTCTTGTATGGTCGGGTTTTACTCTCGCATGTGAGGGATTTACTCCCGTATAGTGAATCTTTACTCTCGTATAAGCGAGCAATACTCCCGTATGGTGGCATAACTCTCGTATGGTCAGGTTTTACTCTCGCATGTGAGGGATTTACTCCCGTATGAAAAAGTCTTACTCTCGAATAAACGGATATTACTCCCGCATTGTATTTTTAGCCGTAAAAGCATTTCTCTCCATACGGAAGACATAGAAAAAACGAAAGGGGCGGCAACATGCATATATATAAATCTTTGGAAGAGCTGATTCAATATGGATTGAAAAAAAGACTGATTGAGACGTGGGATGTGGATTTTGTACGGAATGAACTGCTGGCCACGTTAGGTCTTGATGAGTGGAAATCCGTTGATGTGCAGACTCCGGATGACAATTCGCCCGCAAGGATTCTTGCATCTATTTTGGATTGGGCGGCGGAACACGGGAAGCTGCCTCATAATACGGTTACGTTTCGTGATTTGCTCGATACTGAATTGATGAGCAAGTTTATTGCTCGCCCGTCAACGGTCATTCGTACTTTTTATGACAGTTACAAATCAGAAGGAGCGGAGGCAGCGACGAGTTTCTTCTATCATTTAGCCCAGGATTCTCATTATATTCGAACAGATCGTGTCGTTAAAAACGAACATTGGTTTTCGCCGACTCCTTATGGGGATCTCGAAATTACGATCAATTTATCGAAACCGGAAAAAGATCCCGTTGCGATTGCTGCGAATAGAAATAAAAAGGAAGCTGCTACATATCCAAAATGTTTACTTTGTAAGGAGAATGTCGGATATGCAGGGAGAGTCGATCATCCTGCGCGGCAAAATCATCGAATTATTCCCGTTAACTTAAATGGTGAAGAATGGTTTCTGCAATATTCACCATATGTTTATTACAATGAGCATGCGATTGTTTTTTCAGGTGAGCATCGTCCGATGAAAATATCTAAAGCTGGTTTTGAACGACTGCTTGCTTTTGCTGAACAGTTTCCTCATTATTTCATCGGATCGAATGCCGATATTCCAATCGTCGGTGGATCCATATTGAGCCATGACCATTTCCAAGGCGGAAATCATATTTTTCCGATGGCGAAAGCGGAAATGGAAGAAACTTTTACATTTCCGGGATATGAAGAAATAGAAACGGGAATTGTGCGGTGGCCGATGTCTGTCATTCGCCTTCGCGGAAATGATCGCAGCCAAATTGCTGATCTAGCGGCCTATATTTTAAATTCGTGGAAATATTATAGTGATCCTAACGTCGAAATCCATGCAACAAGCGGGGCCGAACCTCATAATACGATTACTCCAATTGTTCGCAAAGTAAATGGAAAGTTCGAATTCGACCTCGTTTTAAGAAATAATAGAACGAGTGAGGAACATCCGCTCGGGATTTTTCATCCACATGATGAGGTCCACCATATTAAAAAAGAAAACATCGGCCTAATTGAAGTGATGGGACTTGCCGTTTTACCTGGAAGGTTAAAAGAGGAGCTCCAACTCGTAGGGGAATATCTACTTAAACCCGACTTTAAAACCCGACTTTATGAAGATGATATGACAAATAAACACGCTGATTGGGCTTGCAAAGTAATTGAAAGGCATCCACAATTAAACGAAACGAATGTTCACAATCTTTTACGCGCGGAAGTAGGGCATGTCTTTTCTACTGTCCTTGAACATGCTGGTGTTTTTAAAAGAACGCCCGAAGGTCAAACAGCATTTAAAAAGTTTTTCGACCACATGATAAAAAATTCTTAAGTCAGCCTCCGAGCTGACTTTTTCTATGAACAAGAGTCCCATCATATGGTAAACTGTAGTGGATAAGAAAATTATTGGGGATGGAGTGTTACGGTATGCTGGGAGCTATTGAAGCTGGCGGCACGAAGTTTGTTTGTGCTGTCGGGACAGAAGACGGAACAATCATTGAACGAGTTAAAATAGATACGTTAACGCCGGAAAAAACAATGCCGGAAGTGATCAGTTTTTTCAAAAAACATCATGTTAAAGCACTTGGAATCGGTTCATTCGGTCCGGTTGATATTGATAAAAACAGTCCTACATATGGAAATATAACTTCAACACCAAAACCAGGATGGGCTAATTTTCCTTTCCTCAAAACGATGGAAGAGGCGTTACATATACCGATTGAATTCAATACGGATGTGAATGTCGCTGCATTAGGCGAATTGACACATGGAGCTGCTCAAGGTCTGGACAGTTGCTTATACTTGACAGTCGGTACTGGAGTTGGAGCAGGAGCGGTTGTTCAAGGGAATTTGCTTCAAGGCCTTTCTCATCCTGAAATGGGGCATGTTTTAGTAAAAAGACATCCTGAAGATACATTCGAAGGATTTTGTCCATACCATAAAGACTGTTTAGAAGGAATGGCTGCAGGACCTGCTATTGAAAAGCGTTGGGGCAAAAAAGGTCATGAACTTCAACATCAACAAGAAGTTTGGGAAATGGAAGCATTTTATCTTGCCCAAGCACTGATGCAATACATATTAACAATCTCCCCGAAAAGAATCATTATGGGCGGCGGGGTCATGAAGCAAGCACAAATTTTTCCACTCGTTCGAAAACAGGTTCAAGAATTATTAAATGGGTACGTTCCGCTGCCGCAAATCACAGAACAAATTGATGAATATATCGTCCCGCCAGCACTTGGGGATGACGCGGGGATCACTGGAGCGCTGATGCTTGCGAAGCAGATTTTAGAAAAAGAATAATATACTTTGAACAAGCATTGTGTTATTCATGATGCTTGTTTTTATTTTGCCATTGTAGAAAAAAATCGCATAGTAAGTGAAATTAGCAATTGATGTGAGACTATGTCGAATATTCAAAATTATCAAAAAATAAATTGATTTTTGCTGATATATCTTCTATTATTCATGTAGGAGGTCAATGATAATTTAAAATAAAAAAAACGGGGTGCAGAGGATGACAAAGAAAAAAGTTTTTAGTTTTTTGGCAATCATTATGTTAGTGCTTTCAATGGTTGGATGTAGTAAATCTAGCTCCGGCGAAAAAAAGGATGGAAAAATCACACTTACTCTATGGTACTGGAATCGATCGATTGATGACGAAATGATTAAAAAGGTAAGCGAGGAGTTTCCGAACATAACAATTAAAGCTCAAAAAATTGATGGTTCGGAATATAAAACAAAACTTCAAACAGCTCTTACTTCAGGAACGGGTGCACCGGATATCGTTGGATTAAATGATTGGGTAACTGAGTTTCTTCCTAATCATGATAAGTTTGTGAATCTATTAGACTATGGCGCTGATAAAATAAAAGATCAATATTTAGAGTGGAAATGGAACTTTGGATTAACACCTGATCAAAAGAACTTAATCGCCCTTCCTATGGATACTGGGCCAACAGCTTTATTTTATCGTGAAGATTTCTTTGCAGAAGCTGGTTTGCCGACTGACCCCGAAGAAGTATCAAAGGAATTGGCAACATGGGATGATTATATCGAAGCTGGCGTAAAATTAGGGGCAGCTACGGATGCAAAAATGTTTGATACGATTAATAGGGTGTATAACCAGACTCTAAGTCAAAGTGATAAAAACTATTTTGACGAGAATGATAATTTCATAGGAGATAGTGGAACGGTTAAAGAAGCTTGGGATAGAGCTGTTACTGTCCATCAAAAAGGTTTAAGTGCAAACCTTGATGAATGGACACCAGAGTGGAATGCAGCAGTGAATAATGGTGAGGTTGCTTCCTTTATTGGGGCCGTATGGATGAAGAATATTTTGAGGGATGCAGCACCCGATACAGCTGGGAAATGGCGCATTGCAAAAGCGCCAGGTGGAGATGGAAACAATGGTGGGTCATTCATTGGAATATTAAAAAGTTCTAAGCATCCAGAAGAAGCCTATAAGGTTATCGAGTGGATGATGAATCCAGAAAACCAATTGCAGTCCTATACAACTATGGATTTATTCCCTTCCACACCAAGTATTTTTGAAGATGAAAAAATGAGCAGTCCAGAAGAATTCTTTGGTGGACAAGAAACAACTAAAGTATTTACTGAATCCGCAAAAAATGTAAAACCGAGATATTTTGGAGTTGATTTTTCAAGGGTTAACTCCATATTCTCAGAGGCATTGACGGATATAGCAAGACAAGGTGACGATCCAGTTAAGAAGTGGGATGAAGTACAAGACCAAGTTAAAAAAGAACTTTCTCGTTAATGGAATATTTCAGGGGAGCAGGTGGGGGATTCCCTCACCTGTAGTATTATTTCCCATATATATTTTTCTAGGGAAATGGTTTTAGGATATTTGCTAGCACCGGACTGTCAAGGTAGTGTCAAAAGTTCTATGAAAACTCAATAGATACTCAGTTCCCTTTCCAGTTATTAGTGGAATGACTCCGCAATCGCCCTTGACAAACACGCCAATGGTTTGAATTCAGGGTAACAAGGGCGAA
>NZ_JANJGU010000012.1 GCF_024626525.1 Lederbergia panacisoli | reverse complement strand
TGTGACATACTCTTTAAATACTGCATCATAAGATTTGTACGTTGCCATGTGGAAACACGCCCTTTTGTATGTTATTTATGATTTAAACATACGTCAATTCTGTCGTCCACTATTTATACTACATCCAATCCTAATCAAACTTTCACCAATTCTAGCCGGAATTTCATCAATTGTTATCGATCGATCTTGTCAGGAAAAGTATGTCATTTCATTTATCCATTATTTTAATTAATACCACTGCCTATCTTACATACCAAAACCTCATAAACTTTATCAAACCTAAATTTAATCTGTGCGAGATTCTGGAGTTAATTGTAGATGGTTAAGCGAAAACTTAGGTTTACCAAGGGTTTGTCAAATTCAACATAGGGACAACATCATCTACATATATACAAAACTTCTTGCGCTTTATATATTCGATGAAAGTAAAAATTCTAAAGGATTAATGAAGCGAATTGGAAGCGCGTACATAAGGTGAAAATCATCGTATTTAATTCTTCCCGGGGGTGATTGGTAGTTTCAGAAATTATAAGACTGCAATTAGGTGGGATATACTTAGTTTTAAAAATAAGAAGTTGGGGGTTTGAAATTGGAATTCAGAAATTTTAAAATTGTGGCTATTTTATTATCTCTCTTTTTAGTTCTATCAGCATGTAATAGCGATAAGGCGAATGTTGCAAATAAAGATAAAGAAGCTAAGGATGAGTCTTTAGATAATCTAACAGAATCCGGTCTTCCGATTGTTAAAGAACAAATTACGCTTAATATGTTTGTGAAGAGAAGACCTGCTGCAGCCGAAGATTGGAACGATGTATTGATCTTTAATAAGTATGAAGAATTAAGTAACATCGATGTTGTGTGGGAAATGACACCACAGGATGGATTAGAGGAAAAACGTAATTTGTTATTATCTTCAGGTGGAAAGTTACCGGATGCTCTCCATTCGGCCGAGTTGCCTAATATAGATATTCTTAAATTTGGTGAGCAAGGCACTTTTATTCCATTGAATGATTTAATTGAAAAACATGCACCGAACCTTATGAAAATATTTGAACAAAATCCTGAAATTAAAAAAGGACTTACATTCCCAGACGGAAATATTTATTCGTTCCCTACGATTGGATCGGAAGATTTCACCTCGTATCGTATTGGTGCAAGGCCTTGGTTTAAAAAAGAATGGCTTGAAGCGTTGAAGATGGATGTGCCGTCTACAGTGGATGAATTCTATGATTTCTTGGTCGCTGTTAAAGAAAATGATTTGCTTGGAGATGGATCAGGCAGGGAGGTTCCGTTCGGTGCCAATAGTATGAATCACTTAGTAAATTGGTTAAAGGGATCATATGGCTTAGGAAATAGAGGTACCGCCCACCCATATATTGATATGGACCCTAAGGGAGACGAGTTAAGATTTATTCCAACATCTCCCGAATACAAAGCAATGCTTGAATATATTAACAAGTTATATAGTGAAAATCTAATCGAACAAAATATTTTTACAATTGATCATAGTAATTATCTTGCTAATGGTTCCGAAGGTTTATATGGAAGTACGATTTACTGGAGTACACAAAGTGCATTTGGAGTAGGAGAAGATGACTATGATAGTGGAATAGCATTAAAAGGACCTTTTGGTGATCAGCTATATTCCAATGTCTATCCAACACTTGCTGGAATCAATGGATTTGTAATTACGAAAGATAATAAATACCCTGCAGCAACTGTTAGGTGGGTTGACCATTTTTATAGTGATGAGGGTTCGAAGCTATACTATTTAGGTGTTGAAGGTGAAACATATGAGACAACAGATGACGGGGGATATAAGTTTTTAGATGAAATCATCAACAACCCTGATGGGTTAACAATGTCCCAAGCAATCTCAAAATATCTAACATATCCAAACGGAGGGGCACCAGGTATTATTAAAAAGGAATTTTTCCAAGGAACAGAAAATTTGCCGGCGCTTTTAACTGCTGCTGAGAAAAATAAACCATTTATGATTGAGGAATCATGGCCAGGATTCACTTTTACAAGTGAAGAAAGTAAAAAAATGGCAGCCCTTACAGCGGATATTGAAAAATATGTAGAGGAAATGAGAGACAAGTTTATTTCTGGAAACGTATCATTTTCTGAATGGGATAAATATGTTAAAACGATTGAGGATATGAGATTAAGTGAATATATGGAGATTCAAAAGGCGGCCTACGATAGATTTATTAATAGTTAATTTGCTTACAGTGCTGTTTACATTATTGTGAATGAATACTATACGGATAACTATTCTGTTGTCCGTATAGTATTGCCTAGGAGGTTATCGCTTGGAAATCAAGGAAGTAAGTACAGTTAATCCTTCGAAAAAGATTTCTGTTCCGGGTCGTGTTTTAACTGTAAAAAGAAGTTTTATGAAAAGTTGGCAACTATATGCTTTTTTGCTGCCGGCTGTTCTTTACTTCACTATTTTTCATTATATTCCTATGTATGGTGTGCAAATAGGCTTTAAAGATTATATTGCTACCCTTGGTATTACTGATAGTCCTTGGGTTGGTTTTGAACATTTTACACGCTTTTACAATTCATATTACTTTTGGCGATTAATAAAAAATACGTTTGCGATTAGTTTTTATCAATTAGCATTGTTTCCTTTGCCCATTTTGTTCGCCCTTTCGCTAAATGAATTAAAAAATGGTGCATTTAAAAAATGGATGCAAACATTAACATATGCCCCCCATTTTATTTCAGTGGTTGTAGTAGTTGGGATGCTAATTGCCTTTTTAGATCCAATTAGTGGATTAGTAAATAATGTTATCGTCAAGCTTGGTGGAGAAGCCATTCCTTTCCTGACTAGTCCTGGCTGGTTTAGACATATTTATGTGTGGTCTGGAGAATGGCAGTCATTAGGTTGGGGAACGATTATTTATTTGGCAGCTTTAGCGGGTGTCAATCCAGAACTTCATGAATCAGCGAGCATAGATGGGGCAACAAGGGTACAAAAAATTTGGTATATTAATATCCCTTCCATTATGCCCGCCATTGTTGTGTTGTTCATTTTAAATATTGGAAAATTCATGTCTATCGGATTTGAAAAAGTGCTATTAATGCAAAACGCGCTTAACTCAGAGACCTCCGATATTATTCAAACATTTGTTTATCAAACAGGGATTATTGGCGGGGAATATGACTTTTCTGCCGCAATTGGATTATTCGATTCCGTAATAAATTTAATTTTATTAATCATAGTTAACTATTTTGCCAGAAGAGTAAGTGAAAATAGTTTGTGGTAAGAGGTGAAATAAATGATTAGCAGAGGTCTATCCGATAAAACATTTGATATATTAAATAAAATACTTGTACTCATCGTAACGATTGTCATTATTTACCCACTAATTTTCGCAATTAGTGCTTCTATAAGTGATCCGTCCGCTGTAAGTACCGGAAAAATGTGGTTATGGCCGGTTGATATTACATTGAAAGGATATAAAGTTATTCTTGAAAATAATGCAATTTGGCTTGGATATAGAAATACCATTATGTATACACTTCTTGGAACTGTTTTGCATCTTATTATATTACTTCCTTGTGCATATGCATTATCGAGAAAAGAAGTAATGGGGAAAAAGTTAATACTTTGGTTTGTACTATTTACCATGTTATTTAATGGAGGTTTAATCCCTACTTATTTAGTTGTTAGGTCACTTGGAATGGTGAACACAATCTGGGCAATTATCGTACCTGGAGTTGTTGGAGCTTGGTCGATCTTGGTGGCAAGAACATTTTTTGAACATAATGTACCAGATCAGTTGGTTGAGGCAGCAAGAATTGATGGAGCATCGGATTTTTATATCTTTTTTAAAATTGTTCTACCATTATCCACGCCCATCATCGCTGTAATGGCACTATTTCATGGAGTAAGCTTGTGGAATCAATACTTTTCAGCTTTGATCTATTTATCGGATGTCGATTTATATCCTTTACAATTGATTTTAAGGGAAATTTTAATCATTCATGAAATAGATACTGCAGCAGGGGGCGGCGCGGCATTAGGAGATTCTTTAGTGGAACAGGTTAAAACGGCAGCACTCGTTAAATATGCGGTTATAATTGTTGCAGCATTACCTTTACTAATTGTATATCCATTTTTACAAAGATACTTTGTACAAGGGGTTTTGATTGGTTCAATAAAAGAGTAAATATAATATTAGGAGTTGTACAATGAAGAAAGCAGTATTTTTTGATATTGATGGAACGTTATTAGGAAGTAATCGTACTCTCGCTGAGACCACTAAAAAGGCAATTGCAGAGTTGCAGAAAAATAACATTTTTACTGCAATAGCAACTGGAAGAGGACCAAATAATATACAACTTTTAACAAAAGAATTGAATATGACATCTTTTGTAGGTTTTAATGGACAGTATGTAGTCTATTCAAACAAGGCTATATCAAAAAATTACCTAGACCCTACTTATTTAAAATTATTGACTAAAGAAATTGAAAATAATAATCATCAAATCATATTTTTGGATGAAATTGCAATTCGTAATGAAGATAAAGGTTTTAAAAGCTTAGAAGACTGGAAAAAGGCACATATGAATAATCTTCCATTGGATTATTCAAATATATTTCAGGCTATTCTATTTGCCGAGGAACATGAGGTTGACTATCTAGATAACTTTTCGCAACATTACTCATTTGTCAGATGGGGCAAGGAGGCTTTAGATATTATACCAACCGGTAGATCTAAAGTGGAGGGAATTAAATCGATAGTGAAAGAACTTAATATAGATATGAAGGATGTATATGCATTTGGCGATGGACTGAATGATATTGAAATGTTGCAAGCGGCTGGTGTAGGGGTCGCAATGGGAAATGCCCATGAAAAGGTAAAAAAACACGCGGATTTTATTACTTCTGATGCAGATAATGATGGAATTGTTCGTGGCTTACAAGAAGTTGGGCTATTATCTAATCGTTTTCAATTAGCGTAATTTATTGAAGGTACCAAGTGAAAGCTTACGCTTGGTACTGTTTCTCGTAAATACGAGTTGGAAAGGAAGGTGATATGTATTGTGTTACACTATATAAGTACGATGTTTGTCGAATATGAAATTTACTTTAAAATATTGATCAGTGCGATATTGGGGTTTTTAATTGGTTGGGACCGTACGTCCAAGCATAAACCGGCAGGATTAAAAACTTATACATACGTTGCGGTTGCTTGCACATTACTTACCCTCATTTCAATAGTTAGTGTAGAAAAGTATAGCGGCATTCATGAAAATGTACGAGTCGATCCATTAAGATTGGCGGCGCAAATTGTTTCAGGATTAGGCTTTTTAGGAGCTGGTGTCATTTTAAAGGACGGGCTGCAAGTGAAGGGGCTTACCTCAGCCTCGATGATTTTCTTTGTTGGTGGGGTAGGCATAGGTATCGGTGCGGGATTTTATGGGGTTGTTATATTTGCGACCTTTTTAACATTCATATTAGCTCACTTAGGAGTATTTTTTGAAAAAAAACATTTAGACAAGGAAACGAAGACATCGACATTAAGTGGGTAGTGAATATTTGCAACCCTCTGTATTTATAAGGTTGGGGTGATTATAAAATGGTTAAATTTAAAATAAAGAAGCCTTATTTATTTTATAAGTATTTAATATCTTATTTTATCATTTTCCTGATCCCTTATTTAACGATAAGTATTATATTCTATCAAATGTCTGTTAGTAGTCTGCAAGAGGAAATTATTCAGTCGAATTATTCCCAATTAGAGCAGGTAAGAGATCTAACTGATTCCCGTATGGAGGAATTAAAAAACATTGCAACTAGAATTTCTACCGATCATCGTTTAACGCCATATATGGTAAGGCAACCTTATTACAATATTGAGGCAATTCAAGAGCTTAGTAAATACCAAGTAAATAGCTCCTTGATTGATGATTTATATTTATACTATGACGAAGATGATTATATCTATTCACCAAAAGGTGTGACCACAGTTGACACGGTTATTAAATATGATCATAAGTTAAAAGAGTCTGAGATTACGAAATTCAAAGAGACGATTTACAGTGAGTCACAACCTGTTATATACCCCCTTGAACTTAAATCAGATAAGAAACAGAGTCCCAAAAACATTATTGCTTATTTTTATCCAGTTCCACCGGGTAGTTCAATATCATATGGAAAGGTTATATTTTTTGTTAAGCAGGAGACTCTAACTAAATTAATAAACAATATTCTTGGTGATTTTCAAGGGAATATTTATATTTTTAATAAAGAAAATGAAATACTTGCATCGGATAATAATGGTAAATTACTTGATTCTAGTGCTTTATATGGTCTCGCGAATAGTGACACGAAAGTAATTAACGAAAATATTAATAACGAAAAGTATTCATTAGTAAGGATTAAGTCAGATATAAGTGGATGGACTTTTGTAACCGCTATCCCGACAGCTCAGTTTTACGGTAAATTATCAGCGTTGAAAAAAATGATAATATCTATTTTCTCTATCATAGCCGTATTTGGAGTAATTTCTGCATTCTTGTTATCAGTAAGACAATATCGTCCCATTGAAAACATAGCGCAATATTTGAAATCGAATCAACGAACGGGGCTTATAAAGAAAAGTAAAGATGAATTGGAAATTATTAGAGATTCGATAGAGTTGATGTTTCAAGATAGTAAAAAGTTAGAAGAGCGGGTAATAGAACAAAAACCATTTGTTAGAGCCCAGTTTTTATTAAAAATGATCAAAGGCAATATAAAAGTTGATATGGAAACTCTATCAGAGGAGGCTCATCTTTCGTTTAATGGTAATAGTTATTTTGTCATGGTGATTTCTTATAAAGGTAATGATGAAAATGATTTTTATGGGCGCGAAGGAATGGTTGATTTATTATCAAAGGTTTCATTCCAAGGATGCGTGGGGTATGGAGTAGAACTTTTCCATGAAAAAGCAATTGCTTTAATTGTAAGTATTGGCGATGAACAAGATCTACAATTGAGAAGTCTTTATTTTGAAAAAATGAAAGAAATAATAGCGAGTGCCGGTAGCGGTCTAGTGCCAAAGATTGGTGTTGGAAATGTCCACCAAGGAATGGAGAATATTAATCACTCTTATATAGAGGCTCTTGCTTCCATTGAATTCAATCTAGTTACAAATAGTAATATCGTGTTTTTTGATGAAATTACTTTAAAAATGGGAAGGAATATTTGGTATCCAGCTGAGTACCAAGTTAAATTTACACAAAGTTTGAAACAGGGTGATTTTCATTTAGCCATTGAGAACTTGGAATCTATTTTTCAATATTTAAGGAATGAAGAAATATCTATTCCACTAATAAGGTGTATGTGTTTCGATATTATAAATACAGTATTAAAATATTTAGCTGAATTGGAGATTATCCATAAGGTTCAAAATATTGATAGAATAGTGGACTTTCAATCTTTAGAGGAATTAAAATTTAGTTTGATAAAAATGATTAAATTAGTATGCGAAGAAGTTGATATTAGGAAAGAAAGTAATAATATTCAATTGAGGAATGATATTATAGCCTATATCCAAAACGAATATAAATCCAATAATTTAAACCTAGAACTTTTGGCGGCAACATTTAGTTTGTCAACTTCCTATATTAGTAGATTTATTAAGGAACAAACAGGCTTTACTTTTACACAGTATATTTGGAATTTGCGTTCGGAAGAATTTAAAAGACAGCTATTAGAAACGAACCTACCTATAAGAGAAATTGTAAAAGATATTGGATACGTAGATGTTGCTAACTTTACTAGGAAGTTCAGGAATGAAGAAGGATTAACTCCTGGGCAATATAGACAGTATCTATCTTCTTGAAGAGTTGGAAGGGGACTTTTTGGACCAAAAAAATTCACCGATTTTCATTTTGGGCGAGTACTAGGTACTCACGCCACTCATGGTACTTACAGACATTTACCAGTATCATCCAATAATAGGAATATAAAGATTTATATTTAACTGAATATTTTATATTTAAATGCAACCACTGCAACCTCAGCAGTGCCAAGTCTAGTTGCATTACCATTTACCATGAAGTTCGATTCTAAGTAGTCGGTAGAAGGGGAGACGCCCTCCCGCCAATTACTTAGAATCTATTTGTGCGTGTTACCATGTGTAAGCGAACCTCAAGGCTTTAATTTGCTAACCAGCGTTTATACGATTATAAAGTTAATGTCAATTGTGCGTACTTGGGTTATGAAGATTGTGCTTTTCTACTTGTTACGTCCGTAGAATTTAAAACTTACATCTTCCTTCATCCCAGGTCTTTTTGAATTCCGTATTTTCAAATTCCTTCCTTGTATCTCTTCTTCAAATTCTTCTAATGATAATTTTGGGGCGAACTTTAAAGCATCTTCTACACTATACATGCTAATTATGTCCACACCAACCCAAAAACTCTTCTTCATCCCAAAAGAAATAGTTTACAGAAACCCTGATGGACGTCCTAAAGGTGGTGCAAAGTATCTGAACTTTCATCCCCTTATGATCGAGCCAAAAGCTTAGTACATCAACAATAGAATCCATTTCGAGCACTTCTATGATTTTATCCACCTAGTTTATAAGAAGCCATTCCTATGATCGGGAGATGAAAATTATAGGGTCTGATCTTTCTAAAGGGCTTAAAAAAAGAGCACAAGTGAGTACCCAAAAATAGATATTATTTTTGATTAAATTCCTGCTATTCTATCAATTTCCTAGAAAAATTTATTCTTAATGACAAATTCTAGCAATATTATGACATTCGTTATATCATAATAGAAAGGGTATTTTTTAAAAATTAGGTATAATTAATTTCATAGGATATAAGAAAAAAGCTAATTTTAAAGAGCTTGTATATATTGTTATTTTTGAGGTGAGTTGAATGCCGAAAAAAGGCACTGTATTTGTTTTATCGTTTATAGCTTTGGGAATTGCCTTTTTAGTGGGTGGTAATCTTTACTGGAAAAAGAGTGTCTCGATGTTTGAAAGTGATGAATATGCGCAAGTTGGCGAGGAAATAGAAATACATCAAGAGATACAAAGTGATGTAGAGTTAAAGGGAGCTTCTACTGCTTCGAATGAGGAACTTGAAGCGGTTGAGGATGAAGAAGAAGTGGAAATTGATGAAAATCTGGATGAAGTGAGTGAAGAAGAAATAACGGCACAAGCAGATGATTCACTTAACACACAGACGGAAGAAGAGGTTAATGTCACTCAAAATACCCAACAATCTACTTATACGCCAACACCGAATAATCAACATGAGACTAGCATCCCTAACAAGTCTGTTTCCGAGAGCAAAACTGACACCGCTAAAAAACCTGGAACTACACAACCAGAAGGAACGAATCCAGTAAAAACAAATCCGGCCAAAACAAGCCCGAAAACGGAAAAGCCGAAAACGAATAATGAAAAGCCAAAAGGCAAGTCAAAGGAAGAGAATGCTGATAAAAAACCAGTCACAGATAATAAAGACAAAACGGAAAAGCCTAAGACCGAAAAGCCAAAGGTAGAAGAGCCAAAGGAGCCGAAACCACCAGAGTCAACCGAACCACCTGAATCAACTAAACCACCAGTTTCAGATGAACAAGGTGAACAAGATCCTGTCAAACCTAAAGAGCCTGAGAACCCGCCAACGGATGATAGTAAGGAAGATGTTGAAAGCAAAGAAGGGCCGTAAAGAACTTAGTTGAGCTTGGAGTAAGCACGTTATTCTAGAATCCTGTTATAAGGTGATTCGGAAATAACGTGCTTATTTTTTATATTCTTTTAGTTTAACTTTCATATGAAGATAGAATCACAAGAATTATTGAATAAAATTACGTTTTCGCCATGATTCGAACTATTTTATTTTAGCAGCGAAATCAGATTCGTTTTTTTTGGATAAAACTAAATATCCGATACATTTCATAATTGTTCTATCAAATAAATTGGGATATTTATAGTTTCTTCCTTTGATATTTAATCTAGAAAAATGAGTTCTGTTACTTTGACTTACTTCTGTACTCACTTGGAGACATATTTAATTCCCTCTTAAATACAACACTTAAATATTCTGTATGTTTAAAACCTGCCCTTTCAGCAATTTCATACAATGGTAAATCTGTCTCCGTTAAAAGTTGTTTAACGAATTTAAGTCTAACGGATATTATTTCTTCGTGCGGTGTTCTCCCAACTATTTTTCGAAACCTGTCTTCAAAGATTCTCCGTGAAAGTGGGGTAACCTCTAATAAATCTTGCACTGTTATACCATCACAAGCATGGTTGCGAATAAAATTAAGGGCGTCTGCAATAACTTTGTCATTAATCGCCAAGACATCAGTTGACTGGCGTGTTTTGATTCCCAATGGCTCAATTAGATACTTTTTGTTTTCGAAATTTTTTCCATTCATCATTTGATCTAACAGGAATGCTGCTTGATATCCTGTTTTTAATGAGTTTGGGATAACGCTAGATAATGGGGGCTGAGCTAACTCACAAAGGAGTTCATCATTATCTACACCGATTACGGCAACCTCATCGGGAACTGAAACTTTTGCAATTCGACAAGCTTCTAGTAATTGCTGGCCTTGCGAGTCAAAACAAGACATGATGCCAATTGGTTTTGGAAGAGTTTTGACCCAATGCGCCATCTCTTTTCTCTCTACATATCGAAATTTATCCTGATGGGAATACGAGTCAAACGTATAACATGGAAATCCTAAATCTTGTATGTATTCTTTAAAGTGTAAACTACGCTGATCTGACCAGCTATATCTGGAATTTCCACAAAAACCAAAGTATTTGAAACCTCTCTCTATTAAATGATCAGCAGCCAATTGGGCAAAAGACTCATCATTAGTTTCTACAAAGGGTAAATTGGGAAGTAATCGCGCAGCGCTCAAGTCTACGGTTGGTAGATTAATTTTTGAAATATAGTCGGCAATATGTTCATTTTCTATACGTGCTATTATTCCATCGCCTTCCCAGTTGAGCAGCCAAGTTAAATCTGTATTGGACCTCCCGTATTCTCCTAAATAGACAGACCATCCCCTGTTTTCACGAATATATTTTCTAATTCCAAATAATAATCCTCGGGCATATTCATTTGAAGTTTCAATGATTAAAGCGACTTGTTTTCGATTTTTAAAGTTAGAAAAATAATTAACCTTCGTCAAATTTTTCAAATCCCTCTTTCGATATTATGTTTGCTGTATCAATTATATTGAATATATCAGTAATAAATAAGGGTTTCAATATCTTAAGCAATGTAAAAAAACTCAATTTATAATATAAGAAATCTCATAGACTAACAAAAAAACATCGGATATACTCTGAAGTAAAGATGATTTTAGAATATTTCAAATAGTAGTGGAAAGGAAAGGTGAGTAGGATTGTAAAAAAACATATGAATAATGGAGTTATCTTCCCTTATCTTACTGGTCATTTTCAAATTATGGATTAGCGACTGATTTTTTAGTGCTACGAGTAAGTGAAAAAAGAATAAATTGATTGTTCGTCAACGATATCTTGGAATTATAAAAAGAAACTGTTTTTTAGGAGGAATGTGATGTGGTGAACGAAAAAAAGATAAACATAGCAATCGTTGGTTTAGGATTCGGAGCTGAGTTTATTCCTATTTATCAAAACCATCCTAATACTGTAATGTATGCAATTTGCCAAAGAAATGAAGAAAATTTAAACAAAATTGGAGACTACTTTAATATTGAAAAACGTTATACCAGTTTTGAGGAATTATTGGAAGATGATCAAATAGATGCTGTTCATATAAATACTCCCATCCATTTGCATGCTAAGCAAAGTATTGCTGCGCTAAAGGCCGGCAAACATGTAGCGTGTACAGTTCCGATGGCTACGACAATTGAAGAATGTCGGCAAATTGTTGAGGCGCAGCAAGCTTCGGGGAAAAAATATATGATGATGGAGACTGCGGTATATACAAGGGAATTTTTATATGTAAAAGAGTTAAGGGATACTGGCAAACTCGGAAGAATCCAATTTTTAAGAGGAAAGCATCAACAGGAGATGGCGGGGTGGCCAGGTTATTGGGAAGGGTTGCCTCCTATGCATTATGCCACACATGCAATCTCACCCTTATTAGCTCTTGCTGAAAATGAGGCAGAATATGTATCCTGTTTTGGTTCCGGACAAATAGCGGAAAACCTAACAGAAAAATACGGATCTCCATTCGCAGTTGAAACGGCTTTATTTAAAATACGAAATTCTAATTTGGCGATGGAAGTTACTAGATCTCTTTTTGAAACATCTAGAGAGTATATTGAGAGTTTTGATGTTTATGGCGAGAAGGCAAGTTTTGAATGGCAACAATTGTTGAGTGAAAATCCTATCGTTTTCATTGGTGAAGATGGCAAACGTGTAAATGTGCCTGATTATGCATACTTATTGCCGGAATCCATACAACGATTCACAACAGAGGGTGTATACGATTCAAAGGGTAATCAGCATTTATCTTTTACACAAGGAGGAGGCCATGGAGGATCCCATCCGCATCTCGCACACGAATTTGTTATGAGTATTATTGAAAATCGCTCTCCTTTTCCTGATGTATATACATCTGCAAACTGGACTAGCGCTGGGCTCTGTGCACATGAATCTGCAATGATGAATGGCAAGCACATTCCGTTGCCTGTGTTTAAATAAACCGTTGCAATTTAGCATGAATGAAGAACATTCGGCGGTGGGATTTGGAAGTAATGATCAAAAAAGTATAAGCGTTTACAAAAAAGGGGAGGGGTATTATGAGAACCGTATTTGTTGTACATCCAGACTTTGATGCAGTATGGCCCTTTGCAGCTGATCATTTTCGCAAAGTAATGGAAAGGCAAGGAGAAGTTGAGTTTTACCGTTTAAATGATAATGATGAACGAAGTATAGGGGAAATTGCTCCAAATCCAGACAGTGTTACACGTTTGATTTCTCTATGTGTTCCAGTAACGAGCAATGATATCCAACTGTTTAGCTCTTTAAAAGAGGCTGTAATTACACACGGGTATGGCAGTGAATTATCAGATGTGTGCAAGGAACAACTCGAGCAAAAAGGAGTACGCATTTATAATCAGCCTAGTGAGGGATTCTGGGGACAGTCAGTTTCGGAATTTGCACTTGGATTAACCATTTGTGGGTTAAGACGGATCCCGCAAACACACCATGAAATAATTACAAACCTAGATTCATGGGACTATGACGCCCCTGAAAATAGAGGACGTCCTGGTGCTAGAGGACATCAATTTGGAGATAACCCTAATTTTTCTAATGGTACTATTCAAGGTAAAAGAGTGCGTATAGTTGGTGCAGGAAATATTGCCAGTCGCTATGCAAGTTTTGTAAACTTTTTGGGGGCTGATGTCGCTAGTTGGGATCCTTATGCAAGTGAACCGAGTTTCCATCGTTCAGGTTCGCGGAAAGAATGGCACTTAGAAGAACTAGTAAAAGATGCAGAAATTTTCGCTCCTATGGTGCCTTTGACTAAATCTACCGAAGGATTAATTACTGCAGATCATATACGGGCATTGCCAAAAGGTTGTTTAGTCATACTTGCTACTAGGGCAGGAGTATGTGATGTGCCAACTTTAAGGGAAAGGGTATTGGCTGATGAATTAAGTTTAGCCGCGGACGTTTTTGATATTGAACCACTACCACTTACTGATCCCTTACTCGGCAGACATAATGTAGTTCATACACCACATAACGCAGGGCGAACTATTGATGCCAATAAACTATGGGCAGAAAAATTAGCAGAACAATTTTTGCCGCTATAAGAAATGAGATTCAACCAAAATAGGAAACTATGTTGGGGAATGGCACAAAACTGATTATGATATAGGTCTTTCGTATCAGAAAAAAAGACTTATGAACAAATGAGTATTTCGATAGATGTATAAACTATAGAAGATGCTGGGAGGGAAAGTTTATTGGGCAAAAAAGTTAAAATAGCTGTTATCGGTTTACAATTTGGAGGGCAATTTGCACCAATCTTCCAATTACATCTCGATGTGGAAGAGGTAGGCATCTGCGACACTAATGAGACTCTGCTGAATGAATATGGAGATAAATATGGATTTGATGAACGTTTTACTAGTCTTGATCAAGTTCTAAACTCTGGTAAGTATGATGCTGTCCACTTAGTGACGCCGATACATTCTCATGCCGGTTGAGAAAGACGCATGATCGATATCATTTAGATTAATTTTATACTTATAAAAGCACTTTTTTCAGTTAAAGGAAATAGTAAATAATAGCAAAGTACCCACCTATTAAGAAGGTGGGATTTTTTGATCATACTTTTTTAATCTACTTAACTAATCCGAAGATCCAACCGCTTCACTTCATCACTCTCCAAGCTGAACTTAGCGGTTTCATCATGAATAATTCGTTAGTAAGTGTTCGTTTGGGGTTGCATGGTTCCTGCTAAATTGAAAATTAATGAATAAAAAGTAATTGAATGCCAACCACAATTAATATAACGGAAAGCATTTTAACGATCCATTTACCGGATAGTTTTTTGGATAATATAACACCAAGCTGGGCTCCAAATAATACCCCTATACCTCCCCACAATACAACTGCCCAATCAATATTGCCATAATTTATTTGGATCATAACTCCGATTGTGGAGTACAAACAAAGTGAAAAGAGAGAGGTAGCAGTTGCGTTATGCGGTAGTACTCCAAATATGTATATCAATATTGGTACAAGCAACCAACCTCCACCAATACCCAGATAACCTGAAACCACACCTAATAGTAAGCCAACTATTAAAAATGTATAAAATTTAAATTGTTTAAAAAGGTCCGAATCACTAGAATAATCATCTAGTGAAGCAGCTATTTCTGCTTTTATTTCAAGATTTTCTTCCGGAGCTTTTTTAAATAATATAAATAATCCTAAAGCAAGAATCATTATTGAAAAAATTAAATAAAAAATTTGTGACGGACTTGTTCGATTGAACCATATCCCTATAAATGTACCTGGGGTTGCTCCTACTGCTAAAACAATTCCCAATTTATAATTTATTCTATGTTGTTTTGCATATCCAATAATCCCTGATAAAGAATTTATCATTACAACTACAATCCCTGTACCAGCTGCAACAACGGGTGACATATTAAAAAAAAGTAGTAAAGCAGGAACAAATATAAATCCTCCTCCAGCACCTATAATAACGCCAAAGGTTCCGGTTAAAAGTGCAATGATGAAAATTAAAAAAGCATGTAGCATACTGTCCTCCCGGTAAAATTAATCTAAACTTAAAGTAGCATGTAAATTAACAAGGGTAAATTTAAATAAATGCATGGTCTATAACTTAAAGTTATAATAAATTATTGATTACTAATTTCTAAATATTCGTGATAATATGAAATATATTAAATTATCAGGAGAGATAGTATGAATATTGAAAGTTTAATAATGTTTTGTCATGTTGTTGAAGAGGGGACAATAAGTGGGGCTGCACGTATTGGATATGTATCTCAGCCAGCAGTAACCAAACAGATTCGCCAGTTGGAAAATCGTTATAATGCATTGCTTTTTAATAGGGCGGGAAATAAATTATCTCTTACGGAAGCAGGAGCAACTTTATATGATTATGCAAAAGAAATCGTACAATTTTATAAAAGATCCCAAGAAGCGGTGGATTATATAAACGGCAAACTTGAAACTTTTCTTAATGTTGGAGCCAGTCAAACTATAGGAGAATATACTTTACCGGAATTATTAGGAGACTTTACAAAAAATCACGAAAATATAAGATTTAATCTGTCGATAGGAAATACTCCGGAGATTTTATCAAAACTAAGAGATAACATTATTGATATTGGTTTGGTAGAAGGAATCTTGGAAGAGGAAAAGAAGCTTATAGATCAGGACATCATTATTGATAAATTATCTACAGACGAATTAATAGTAATAACATCACCTAGCCACCGTTGGAGGGAAAGGAAGGAAGTAAATGTATGGGAGTTGACCGAAGAAAAGATGATTTGGAGAGAACAAATATCTGGCACAAGACGATTAATTGAAAATGCCTTGAAAGATCGTGGCATTATTGAAAATATTAATTGGTTTATGGAACTCGGAAGCATCCAGTCCATAAAAAGTGCAGTTGAAGCTGATTTAGGTATTGCTTTTATTCCTAAACAAACAGTAAAAAGAGAATTAAGATTTGGATTATTACGAGAGGTAAAGGTTTCAAATTTTAACTTATCCAGGGATCTATATATGATTCAAAAAAATCATAGGTTCAGGAAGATTGGGCTTGGGAAATTTATACAGTTTGTAAAGGAAAGGAAATGACTGAAAATCTATATATAGTTGGAATAAAAAGTTAGCAAATTCTATCAAACTTTATACCTATAACTTTTGGTTATACCATATGATATTGTTGTAATTCTCAAAAGCAGGTTATGATGATAGGATATTTCCAAGGAATGAATATTGAAATAATTCGCGCTTATTGGAGGAGGTAAAAGTTGTATAGAGTGGTAATAGAGTTATAGATTTTTTTGAAAAGTTATGTAACTGCTTTCAAATCATAATGGGGGGTACGATTAGTGAGAAAGATTAAAAGTTTATGCCTGATTTCGTTAGTTTTTTCCTTACTATTATTAACTGCATGCGGTTCTCCATCTTCTGAAACCGGATCCAAAGGAAAGAGTAATGAAAACGAAAAAGTTACTTTAAATGTTTGGTTCCCTGGAACTGGTACAGTTGAAACAGCTGTAAGAGATATTTTAGATAAATTTGAAGAAGAAAATCCAAATATAAAGGTTGAATTGGAAGCAATCCCTTGGGGCGAATACTTTCAAAAGTTATCAGTAGGGTATGCGGGAGGAACAGCTCCCGATGTGCATGGTTTGGGTTATGGACAATTAATTTTTACAGTTATGCAAGATCAGTACATGGATTTAAATCAATTTATAGAAAAAGATAATTGGGAAGGTAAAGATGACGTTTTTGAATCTATTTTAAAAGCGGGTCAATATAAAGATGGACAGTATGGATTATTATTTCCAGAAGTACGCCCCTTAGTATGGAGAAAAGACTTTTTTGAAGAAGTCGGTCTTGATCCAGAACAACCACCTCAAACATTAGATGAGGTATTTGAATATGCTAAGAAATTGAAAGTTGTTGAAAATGGAGAAACAACAAGGGCAGGAATTGATATTCAAACTGAAAATGGTGAGCAATCTTATTTTTCTTTATTAATGTTATTGGGACAGGATATAGATATTTATGAAGAAAACGGAAATCCGCGATTTGACGAATCAGAATCAATTGAATTAGTTAAAAAAATGGTTGATTTATTTAATGATGGAGCGATAATCCCATCACATCAACAACAACTGCAAGGTTCAAATTTTGAAAATGATTTAGCTGCAATGTCGTTTGCATCTTCTCCTACTATTGAGACACTTGCTAATGCTGTCGGTCACGATAATATTGGTTGGTCCCTACCACCAAAAGGACCTAATGGTGATCAAACAGCATTAATGTTGGGGACATTCCTAACAATGAACAAAAATACTAAACATCCTGAAGAATCATGGGAGCTAATAAAATTTTGGTTTAATGCCGAAAATGCCTTAGACTTTTCGAAGCAGACCGGTTTTGCTGTACCATTGAAATCATTGGAAAATGATTTTAAAGAGTTGGCTCCACAAAATGAAATTGTATTTGAAGCACTAATGGATGCTAGGGGATATTCACCGACAGAACACTGGAGTAAGAACATGGATTATTTACGCTTAGCGTTGGAAGAATCATATAATGGAATACGTCCTGTAGATGAAGCATTTAAGGAAAATGCCAAACTATTAAGAAAAGAATTGGGTCTAGAATAAAGTTAACCTCCTATAAGCCCTCTATATTATAAATATAGCAGGGCTTATACATAAAATTAAAATATCATTCTTTTACTAATAATTAATTGAAGTATTTTATAAGAGTATTATCCGTTCTTACCAGTTAATTAAAGAGGAAGATTGTTTAGTAAACGGAAATTAATAGGATTAATGATTTTTAAAGCGGATTTAAAGAATACCAGGTAGCACTACGGTAATAACGGAGGATCACTATGAACAGTAAATGGAATAAAACATTACCCTATTTGATGATCAGTCCCTATTTAATAGTATATGGGATATTTATTTTGATTCCTTTAATATGGGTTTTTTATCTTAGTTTTACCAATTACACCCCCATGAATCCGGGAAATTGGATTGGTTTTGATAACTTCGAAAAATTATTTAACGATATTAAATTTAAAGCTGCTCTACGTAATACTGGACTTTTTTGGATTTTTACTGTTATTCCAAGTATGATAATAGGCCTTTTAGTAGCAACGTTTTTAAATACAAAGATAAAAGGTTCAAGTATTTTCAGAGCAATTATATATTTGCCAGGGGTAATGTCAGGCGTGGCGGTAGCGATGACTTGGTTGTGGATATATGATCCACAAAATGGACCAGTTAATCTAGTATTAAAGGCATTTGGTGGTACAGGAAAACACTGGCTAAGAAATCCGGAAACTGCGTTGCCGGCTATTATTATAATTGGAATTTGGATGGCTATTGGCTTTTCGATGATTATATATACGGCAGGTTTACAGGGGATTTCTCAGGAGTTATATGAGGCGGCAAGTATAGATGGTGCAAATACTGTAAGAAAATTTTTATCTATTACAGTACCACTATTAAGACCGATTACTTTCTTTCTATTTATTATGAACACAATTACCTCTTTCCAAGTTTTCGACATCGTTTATATTATGACAGGTGGAGGACCTGCAAATGCAACAACAACTATTGTAAACGAAATTGTTAAGACTGGATTTGAAACCTTCAATATGGGATACGCTTCCTCAATGTCTATTGCTTTACTTATAATTACACTTGTATTTACATTAATAAATTATTGGTTAAATCCAAAGGAAAGCGATTCATAATTAGGAGGAAACTACAAATGAAACATGAAAAGCGCAATAAAATAATCGCATATATTGTCCTAACGCTTTTTTCAGTAATTATGGCATTACCTTTGTTTGTAATTATATTTACCTCCTTAAAAGGTGATGCGGAATTTGTTACGAGAAGTGCATCGTTTTTCCCGAAAGAATGGAAATTTGAAAACTATATATTAGCTATGCAGGCAACTCATTGGGGGACATATTTTAAAAACTCCATTATCATCACTCTATTTGCAGTAGGAGGAAGTATTTTAGTTAGTTTACTAGCAGGATATACATTTGCACGCCTTCAATTTAAAGGAAGAGATATCATATTTATTTTATTATTACTTGGATTAATGGTCCCTCCCCAGGTAACAATCATTCCCCAATTTATTATTATGAAAAGTATTCCTTTTTTTGGCGGGAATAATATTTTAGGAAGTGGAGGAACGGGCTGGCTTGACACGTATTATGCTTTAATTATTCCGCAATTAGCAGCACCAGTTGGAGTCTTTCTGGCGCGACAATTTTTTCAATCATTTCCGAAGGAATTGGATGAGGCTGCTTATATAGATGGTACAGGATATTTCGGTACTTTTATTAGAATTTATTTACCGTTAAGCGGCCCTTTAATTGCTGCATTTGGAATATTAAAAACAGTCCATGTATGGAATGACTTTTTTAATCCATTAATTTATACAAATAGTCCAGCGATGAGAACAGTTCAACTTGGTTTAAAGGTTTTCCAAGGTGAATTCAATATTCAATATAATTTATTAATGGGATCAACGCTTATTATTTCTATTCCACTAATTATTATGTTTTTTGTCTTCCAAAAGCATTTTGTTCAAAGCTTATTATCATCAGCAGTAAAAGGATAAGCAATTTTAGTGCTAATTAAAATTGGTTAAAAAAATACTCAAAGCATTGTTGTGTATTTAATTAATCTTTATAGAAAAGTATAAGTGGACCTTTACCAATCAAGTATCAAGTACGCTGGAGATACGAGTATTATTAAAGAGAATCCGAAATAACTGGAAAACTCCTTTGGAAGTGCTATTACAATTAATATACGAGGAGGCTTAAAATGCAACCTAAGCCCAATGTAATTTTGATTACAACAGATCAGCAAAGAAAAGATTCGTTGGGGTGTTATGGATCAGATTTTGTAACCACACCTAACTTAGATAAAATGGCTGAACAGGGTATATTGTTTAACAGGGCATATTGTACCAGCCCAGTATGTACGCCAAGCCGGGCCACAATATATACCGGAAGCTATGCCAGTGAACATGGTGCATGGAATATTGGTATGAATGTACCTAAGGTTCAACCATTTCTGTCTGAATGTTTCCAAGAAAGTGGATATAAAACTCATTTAATAGGGAAAGCCCATTTTAACGCTTATAATAGTACATCGGAAAATTCTAAAGAACCAGACTCGGATTGGGAGAATCATTTCAGAAGCTTCCATGGCCCATATTATGGTTTTGACCAAGTAGAACTGACTGTTGCCCATACATTAGGCGGGGTTAAAGGACATTATGGATTATGGGTTAAAGATAAATCAGGAAAAACCGAATATGAGAGTGTACGTAAAGCTAAGAGGTCTTTTGGGGGAGAAGCCTATGATTGGGATTTACCAATGGAACTTCATAATAATAGTTGGATAGTAGAACGAACTAAGGAATTTTTAAAAGACAGTATTAATGAAAAGAATCCTTTTTTCCTAAGCATAGGCTTTCAGGACCCGCATCATCCCCATGCTGTTCCTAAGGAAAGAGTTGAGGAAATCCAACCCGAAAAAATCCCTTTACCTAAATATAATGAAGGGGAATTGGATGATAAACCTCCTCATTTCCAATCCGTAAGAGAGGGAAGATGGAATGATGATGCTTTAAAAGGGAACTTTTGGATGTCAGGACAAGCAAGTGGATTTGATTATAGAAATATTGAGGATCAAGATGCTAAGCTTGGAAAGGCATATTACTATAAAATGGTTGAGATGGTCGATGAAGCAATGGGTGAAATTCTTTTGACACTTGATAATCTAGGGTTATCAGAAAACACAATCGTTGTATTTACATCTGACCATGGGGAATTACTTGGGGATCACGGTATATGGATGAAAGGACCGTTCCACTATGAACAATTAGTAAATGTGCCCCTATTAATACAATGGAAGAATCATTTACCGGCTGGTAAAAAAATAAACTCAATTAACAGTTTAGTAGATATTGCCCCTTCCCTCCTTTCATTATGTGAAATACCAATTCCAAATGAATGGAACGGATTGGATTGTTCCCAAGTGTGGATAGGAAATTTACAAGAACATAGGGAACGTGCGCTTATTGAATATGTTGATGAACCACAAAAGTTGCGACTAAAAACAATCATTACTGCCCGATATAAATTGACTTACTATTCAGGTGAATCGTATGGTGAATTATACGATTTGCAAGATGATCCAGGAGAACTTAAAAATCTTTATCATGATTCGTCATACCAAGAGATTAAGCAAAATTTACTAATGAATCTTTTGGATGAGATAGAGTCAACCGAGATGAGAGCACATAGATATACTTATGCATAAAAAATAATAAAGGGGCCATGTATAAAAATGAAAGCAATCATGTGTATGTTTGATACTTTAAATCGTCATATGTTACCGCCTTATGGATGCGACTGGACACACGCACCTAACTTTAAAAGGCTAGCTGAAAGATCAGTAACCTTTGACAACTATTATGTAGGGAGTATGCCATGTATGCCGGCAAGAAGGGATTTGCATACTGGAAGATATAATTTCTTACATAGAAGCTGGGGACCAATTGAGCCATTTGATAATTCTATGCCAGAAATTTTAAAAAATAATGGTGTGTACACCCATATGGTTACAGACCACTGTCACTACTGGGAGGATGGAGGAGCTACATACCATCAACGATACAATACTTTTGAATTTGTTCGCGGACAGGAAGGCGACAATTGGAAAGGATCTGTAAATGAGCCTAATGTTCCACCATCTATTGGGATGAAGTACAATCCATTGGTTCGTCAGGATTGGGTTAATAGAGGATATATTAAGGAAGAAAAAGATTATCCACAGGTTCAAACATTTCAATTAGGGATGGAATTTATCAAAACAAATTATAAAGAAGATAACTGGTTTTTACAAATTGAAACTTTTGACCCTCATGAACCGTTTATGGCACCACAAAAATATCGAGATTTATACCCACATGAATACGATGGAAAACATTTTGATTGGCCTAGTTACGGTCCTGTTAGTGAAACAAAAGAGGAGATTGACCATGTCCGTTATGAATATGCAGCATTACTAAGTATGTGTGACGCATATTTAGGAAAATTATTAGATTTGATGGATGAGCTAAATTTATGGGAAGATACGATGTTAATTGTTAACACTGATCACGGTTTCTTGTTAGGTGAGCATGATCAATGGGCTAAATGTGTCCAACCGTTTTATAATGAAGTTGCCCATCCGCCTTTATTCGTATGGGACCCTCGGATTGGAAAAGCAGGTGAAAGGAGAAACAGTCTTGTACAAATGATTGATATGGCTCCTACATTATTGGAGTACTTTGGAGTTGAAATACCTAAAGATATGCAAGGCTCTCCTTTAAAAGAGGTTATTGATAATGACAAACCTGTAAGGGAAGCAGCATTATTTGGAATTCACGGAGGACATGTAAATTGTACAGACGGTAAACACGTATATATGCGTGCTCCCGAATCTATTAATAATGAACCATTATATAATTACACTTTAATGCCTTCTCATATGAGAAAATTATTTGATATAAAAGAACTAGCTACTGCAGAACTGGCTGAACCATTTTCATTTACAAAAGGAATCAAGCCATTAAAAATTAAAGGTAGTTGGGAGCAGATACCGAAACAACTGGAAACAATGCTCTTTGATTTAAAAGAAGATCCACATCAAAATGATCCGATTGATGACGAAGAAAAAGAAGAATACATGATTAATCATCTAGTCCGACTAATGAAGGAAAGCGATGCCCCAGAAGAACAATATAAAAGACTAGGACTATATGCAAAAGTATTATCAATGTAAGGATCTAAATACAAATAGCTATACGTAGAGCCTCATTAAATAAATATTGGATTTAATAATTATATTGAAAATTCCCCGTTTCTTATTATAAGAGCGGGGAATTAGCATGTGTGCCTATCAGTGGGTATTTATAGGGTGAAAGTTCCGAACTGCGATGTCAGAAGTAGTAGTTAAGGGTATCCATAGTGAAGTGGAATCTGAAGGAAGCTAGCGGCAAACCTCCCGTCTGGGGATCACCTACTCATATAAGGATAAGTACACAGATAATAAAGGAAAAACAGAAAAACCTAAGAGCGATAAGCCAAAAGTTGAAGAGCCAAAGGAGCCAAAACCACCAGAAGCAACTAAACCACCAGGATTAGATGAACCAGTTGAACAAGATCCTATTAAACCACAAGAACCGGGGAACACGCCAACTGATGTTAGTGAGGAAGATGTTGAAATTAAGGAGGAACGTAAAGAACTTAGTTTCCCCTAAGTGAGCACGTTATTCCAGAAACCTGTTATAGGTGATTCGAAATTAACGTGCTTATTTTTTTAATAAAAATAGCAATCTTATAAAGACTTATTGGTGTTGCGGGTTTGCTATAACTTTTGCGGCACTTTCTTTAGTTTGAAAACGAAAAAAGGTAGTACATTCGAACTTTGAGATACATTCAGAAATGTGAGTAATGTGGTCAGAGTAATTCAATTGATTTTTTTATCATAGTAGTCAGGGGTTTAGAGGGAAAACATTATTTGCAAACATGTGCAATTAATTTGGTGGGGGATTAATAGTCATACATAATAAGGTTATGGTGCCAGGTTCCAATAAGAATAAGAAAGTTTTTAAGAACCTGGCACATATACAATATTTCCTTTATAACGTTCATTTCCGCAATCTAGCACCAATCATATTTGAGAATATAAAATTCATTTTGTAATAACTCGATACCAATTAGAAAGATGTAACCAAACGGATATTGGTCAATCTGTTGTTTTTGCTTTTTTGAGCATAGATTTTAAAAGCTTTTAATTAAACTATCTTCTATTTAATACATTCCATTAATGCAGATGAATAAAGTAAGAAGAACCGACCTTTCCCTCATCCCTTTATCCCCGTCATCACTAATCCTTCAACAAAGCGACGCTGGAAGATGAGGAAAACGATAAACACGGGTACCATGATTAACACAGCGGCAGACATGACTACGTTAAAGTTTGTTGTGTTTTGGCTGTTAAAAAAGACCAAAGCTAGTGGTACTGTCATTTTAGTCTCCTCATTTAATACAATTAGGGGCCAAATGTAATTGTTCCATGAGCTCATAAAAGTAAAAATTCCTAGTGCCGACAAAACCGGTGTGATCTGCGGAATAATGAGCGAACGAAAAGTCCGAAACTCCGATGCGCCATCCACTCTAGCTGACTCGATAATGTCGCGCGGAATCCCTTCAATAAACTGTTTGCATAAAAATATCCCGAATGCGCTTGTTAAATAAGGAATGATTATGGCATGGATATTATTGATTAGGTTAAGTTTCGAGATGATTAGATAGGTGGGTATCATAATAATTTGAAATGGAATCATCATCGTAGCCAGGATGGCAACAAAGATAATCCGCTTCCCTCGAAATCGAAAACTAGCAAAAACATATCCTGCCAACGCACTGGAAAATAACGTCCCTAAACAGACTAATACAGCTGCATACAAACTGTTAAAGAACCAGCGAATAAATGGAGCATCGTTGATTACTTTCTCATAACCGGAAAAAGTAGGGTTTGCTGGTAACAGCGATGGTTTACTTTGAATAATCTCCATATTGCTTTTTAAAGATGACAACACCATCCACAAATAGGGCATAAACATGATGAACGATGCTACTGAAAGGAAAATGATTAATACAATATAGGTTACAGATAGTTTCTTTCTCATTGAAATCCCCCTTGTATATTAGTCGTAAGGGCTCTTTCTAGAAGAATTTCCAGTTGTCTTAAAAATTCGCTCTAGATTCATAAAGAATATTCAAAATATAAGGTGCTGTATTATTTACTCATACAGCACCTTATTGATCTTTTAAAAAAATATTTCTTTAATATTCCCAATTCGTGCGACCTACGCGTAACTGAATAACGGTAATCACCAAGATGATAATCAACAACACGAAGGCCATTGCGGAAGCATATCCCATATTGGCATAAGTGAACGCCTGGTCATATATTTCCAAGGAAAGGACCCTAGTTGAGTTCATTGGACCACCACTTGTCATGATTTGAAACTGGTCGAACATTTGAAAATAGGCAATTGTCGTCATAATGAATACAAATAGCGATGTACGACTGAGGAGCGGCAATGTGATATAGCGGAAAGCTCCCCATTTTCCAACCCCATCAAGCTCCGCAGCTTCATAGAAAGAAGAGGGGATTGCGTCCAAGCCTGCCATAAAAATAATCAAATTATATCCAATATCTGCCCACAGAGTCATGATAATGATAGATATCAGGGCCACTTTTGGATCTGTTAACCA
The DNA here is from genome assembly GCF_024626525.1 of Lederbergia panacisoli. Taxonomy (GTDB): domain Bacteria; phylum Bacillota; class Bacilli; order Bacillales; family Bacillaceae_C; genus Lederbergia; species Lederbergia panacisoli. The sequence continues at coordinate 95,605 of NZ_JANJGU010000012.1, read as the reverse complement.
ATTAATCCCTTCAAAACCAAGCTTGTTTAATATCATGTTTAACAATCCTGCTTGCGGGTTAAAGATCGAAGCCCATACAATCGCTGATCCAGCCAACGGGGCAATACATGGCAAAAAGAAAAAGGTGCGAAATGTATTTTTTAAGCCGCGATGCCTCACTTTATTGATACAGACAGCAAGGAACAGGGTGAAAATGATATTTAAAGGTATTGCTACTAGAACAAAAATGGTTGTGTTCAGTAGTGCTTCACGGAAAATCTCATTTTGAAATAGCTTTACGAAATTATCTAAACCAATAAAATTAGACGACGCATTAAGCGGAGTATAGTCAAAAAACATTAACCATGTTCCGGCGAAAATGGGAATGATCTGAAAAATGATATATAACGTTAAGATTGGGAGAAGTGAAAGGAAGACAAACCTTCTCTCATGTATTTTTTGGCTAGATAATAAACCTTTTTTATTCATGGTTTACCTCCTCGTAACACAAATCAATCCTAGCCTTCATCGCGTGATATTAATGTCAATTTACTTGCTCTGTAGCATTTGATTGATTTCATTCTCGATTTGTTTAAGTCCATCTTCCACGGATACATTCCCTCTAACCATTGCCTGGAAATTGTCTAAGACTGTTTTAAACCAGAAAGAATCATCTTTCATTCTTCCTATGGTTTTACCATGCTCTAGCGCCTCAAGGGCTGTCTTCATAATAGGCACTTCTTCTTGGAAATTAGCATCATGAGCTACTGACTTTAAAGCTGGAACTGTAAATGTAGAGATGTTCCATTGCTTAGACCGTTCTTTTTCAGCCATGAAGTTAACAAATGTCCACGCTTCGTCAGGATGTTTTGTATAACTAGAAACGACCTCGCCCCAACCAGATTTGGCAGCAAAATATGCAGGATTCGCAGCATCAAATGAAGGCAAAGGAACGTAATCGTATTTATCGTCACTAACGTTCAGTTCCTCGGCCCCTGCAGGAATTGCCCAAGGCCCTATAATCGTCATGGCCGATTCGCCTTTGAAGAAAGTCATATAAGTTTCTGCACCAGGCACATCAAGTAAGTTTAAATCAGTAACCTGGTCTTCTTTAACTAAGTTAACGAGTTCAGTCATCGCGTTTACGGCTTCTGGAGAGGTGAAGTTTACCTTGTTATCACCGTCCCAATATTCGCCTCCTTGTTGAAGAATCATGGCCAAAAACTGATAATTCACCGAATCGCGAGAAATAAAGTCGAAACCTCTAACCGCTATGTTATTTCCGTTTTTTACAGTCAACTTACGAGCTGCGTCCTTTAATTCCTCCCATGTTTTTGGATAATCTAGCCCGGCATTAGCAAACATTTCCTTGGAGACAAGCATTGCACCAGCTTCGATACTAGATTCCCGAGGGATTCCATACACTTTGTCTTCATGCTTATAGAATCCTAAAGCAACATCGAAAACGTCGTTTATCAAATCTTCGTTTGTAACAGGCAGAAGATGTCCATTGCTGGAATACTCAGGCACCCAGGAACCAAACATTTGTACAACATCTGGTGTGTTTTTGGAAGCGAATGCCGCACGAAGCTTTTGAATAATGGCATCCCATGGGAATATTTCCATTTTAATCTTAATATTTGGATGCTCTTCCTCAAATTCTTCAATCATAGCTTTGTTCGCTTCATTAAAAGCTGGGCTTTGATGGACCCACCACGTAAGGGTTACTTCTTCTTTACTATCGCCATTGCTACTATTACTGCCGCTGTTACTATCACTGTTGCTGCCACTATTACTGCTTCCGGAACATGCGCTCATAACCACCATTACTAAAATTAGCGAGATCGAGACAAATAGCCTTGAAAAAGACCTGTTTTCTGCTCTCAATTTGCACACTCCTTTAAATTTGGATTTGTTTTATATCAAAATTACTCCCTGCATCTGCATCCACCACAACAGTAAGATACGGATGCAATTGCAATACCGATGCAGGGACACGTTCTGTAACCGGACCGAATAGTGCCTGCTGCATAATATCTGCCTTGTGCTTGCCTTTTGCGATTAAAAGAATCTGTTTTGCATGCATAATATTGCGAATGCCCATCGTGATTCCCTGAGCTGGAACATTGTCGGCAGAACCGAATAACTCTGTTTTCGCCTTTACAGTGGACGCGGAAATTTCGGCGATTCGCATCATCGTGCCGAAAGGTGTGCCTGGTTCGTTAAAAGCAATGTGGCCATTTTCACCAATACTAAGTATTTGAAGATCAATTCCTCCTAACTGCGTTATTTTTTTTTCATAATCTTCACACTCTTTTTCAGGTGAATCTGCCAATCCATCGGGAACGAACGTATTTTTCATATTTATATTTATTTGTTTCAATAAATCTTGATTGATCCTCGCGCGGCAGCTTGTCGGATCATCTGGAGCCAAACCTATATACTCATCCAGATTAAACGTAGATACTTTGGAATAATCGATACCCGCGTTAAGGTGTAATTGTACCAATTCACGGTGCAATCCCTCGGTTGTATTCCCTGTGGCAAGCCCCAAAACAAGATCCGGTTTGGTGATGACCATTCTGCTTACAAATAATGCTGCAAAACGATCAACTTCCGCGGGAAGAGTCTTCATATGAATGATCAATGCCTTTACCTCCGTTTTGTATTTTTCAATTAAGTGTTAGTATGGTTACCTTCATTAAAATTGGGGTAAATGTGCGCGTTGTGCGCTGATCAGTTCATCGACCATTCGAGATGCTGCTGCCGAATCAGTCATATATCCACCCGCTAGAATCGCCTCTATAAAAAGTTGTTTATCTCCTTTTAATGCTGCTTCGACGGTCATCTCGCCAATTTTGATATGTTTGTTTAATGCATCTAGCATGCCTTCCGGGAAGTCCAAAATCCGCAAAGCCTTAAACCCGCTTCCCGCAGCGACTGCCGGCAACTCAATGATGGCTTCATTAGGCAGGCCGGGCACTGCACCATTATTCGGCATGTTGACCGCATACAGGCGCTTGTGATCATGTTCTATTGAATCAATAATCTCCATCAGTTGTTCATGCTCACCCTCTACCCGATTAAAGAAATTCTCTGGTAATGGTTCAGTGGAAAAAGCAAGTTTTTTCGTCTCTGCGTAACTTTCGTCTCCATGCTCTATCGTCTTTTCAAACGAGTAAGCATCTATCCCTAACGTTTTTCCAGAGTAATTATTTTCTAACATCGCATCCACGGTGAATTCGGAATAGTGTCGGTCATCCGAAACGGGATACACTTGGTGAGTCATTATTAATTCCCTTGAGAGAGGGCCAATTTTGCTATTTTGATCATTTTTCGTTTGCTCCACTTGTTCTTGAACAAGCTCCCACGCATCCTTGCCATCATGGCGAAAATCGTACATAAAGACCATATGGTTAACGCCAACAGCAATCGACGATGTTTGTCTATAGTCAAGTCCCATAAATTCTGAAAGCCTGCGATGCCCATTTTTAACACCGTGACATAATCCGATGACTGGAACACCTGTATCTTTTCGAACCGCCCGACAGATCGTCGACATTGGATTCGAATAATTGAAGAATTGAGCATCGGGACAATATTTCTTGATATCGCGGGCGATGCCTGTAACAGCAGGGATCATTCTCATAGCTCGTGAGATTCCCCCAGGTCCTACACTGTCGCCTACAGGTTGATAAATGCCGTACTTCCGCGGAATAAACACATCCTGTTCCCATGCTCTTCTACCTCCAACCCCGATCGTACAAACAACATAATTCGCGTTATCTAACACCTGCGTACGATCAGTAGAATAAGAGATTTCGATATCACTTTTCTTTGCGGCAATCATCTTTTCGCAAAGTCTTTGCATCACTTCAAGCGCTTGGGGATCAGTATCTACCAGTGCTATATGCCACTTTTGCTCTTTCATTTGTTGAATTAAATCCATTACTAATCCACGAGTAAACACGACACTTCCTGCACCAATTAAGACGATTTTTTTCCTCATATTGTTATACACCCCTTATAAATTCAGACTTCTAACTTTCAGCTGCTGCTCATGCTTCCTCCATGCTACGCATCCTGCTCCAAGTAACCCAACGTTTTTCGGATCTAGTGTGGATAGCTGAAGATTTTTGGCGGACTTTGCAAACAGTCCAGAGTGGTCCTGTACATATTTGAGGAGTTGCTCGTAAAACCACTCATTTTGAAATAAGCCGCCGCCTAGAATAATTCCTTCTGTGTCCAACATGACTGAAATATTAATAATTGCTTGCCCTAGGCTTTTTACTGCTTGCTTAGTCATATCTTCACTTAGCGCATCCCCAGACTGAGCGGCTTGGAAAATATGTTTTACCGAAAGCACACCACTTTGAATGTATGGCTGCAAGGTAGAGGATGGATAATCGGGCGCAATTTTCTTAACATGCGCAATCATGTCTCCGCCGGACGCGAGCATTTCCAGACAGCCAGTTTGCCCACATTTGCACCGGACTTCCTCGGATCCGACAATCATATGACCAATTTCCCCTGCAGAAAAATTCGAACCTAGTAAAAGTTGCCTGTTGTTAACTATTCCTGCTGCTATCCCTGTACCGACATTAATATAAACAAAGTTACTCCATTGTTGTCCAGCGCCTAATCGCATTTCTGCGATCGTCGCTGCGTGAACATCATTGGCGAGTGCGGCATTAAGGTCATATCTCTCTTGAAACTCTTTAGCAATTTCTACGGAATGGCGAATAGGAATATTGACTGCACTCACCCAGACTCCGCGTTCAGAGTCAACCTTCCCGACTAGTCCTAACCCGGCCATTACAGGTTGCGGAAGGTGTTGAGTATCTGCTATGTAGCTATCAACCGCTTGCCATATTGATTTTAGCGCTGAATCTTGTGTGGAACGATCCATTGGATAACGCTTACATTCTGAAGAGAGCCCATCCCTTGTAATGCGGCCAATAAGGATTTTAGTTCCTCCAACATCGATGCCTAGAACGGTTTGTTGGCTTTCACCCACTGGACCTATCACCTGCCTTTTACTTCGTAAATGTTGTTGTCACTATATATAGTTAGTGCTATTATATAGGCAATTAAAAGGATTAAGAATGTTTAGATAAACTGATAATATGTACAAATCAACTATATGAGTTCGCGAGGTGATGGAATGACTTACGCTTCTACTTACGAATCTGATGAATATCATGGTCGAGGTTACGAGAATAAAGATGAGTATGCCCTTGTAAATAGTGCAGGTTACTACGAATTTGATCCACCCAACGGTTTAACGTATCGAAAATATGGCCGAGCCGATTATTATTTATCCTATAATCATTCCGGGGATATGCTTGTTAAAATCAATCGCAAAGAATATGAAATCGGTCCCGGTACGGTGTTTATTTATTCCCCTTATCAAGAGCAATTTTATGAGCAAGTGGATAATCAACTTATTTCTAATTACTGGGTCCACTTCACTGGTTTCGGCATTCAAGAATTGCTGCTTAAGGCCAACTTGGAGGCGGATCAAGTCTATCATGTATCTGTTAATGAGGAGATTCCGCATTTAATTAACACGATTATCGATGAGATTTCTCGTAAACAAGTAAACTTTAAACATATTTCCTCCATTCTTCTGCAGCAACTGTTCTTTACCATTTCCAGGAAATATGCACACGTCAATAACATAAATGAAAATTCCCAAATCGACTCACGAATCGTAGAAACGGTAGATTTTATCCGCAAAAATTACAAAAACAACATCACCGTTCCTGAACTAGCAGACATATCCGGTTGGAGCGTAAGTCGATATTCCTACTTATTTAAGCAAAAATTCAATGTGTCGCCCCAACAGTACCTTATCAACTATCGTTTGCAAAAGGCGAAGGAACTGATGGCTTTTACCAATCTAACTCTGTATCAAATCGCAGAAATGACCGGATTTGCCGACCAGTTTCATTTCTCGAAGACTTTTAAGAAGTATGAAAAGAAGACCCCGATGGAGTATAGGATGTAGAGGGGGTTTTAGTGAATTCCTACTAATGAATATTTGCTTAAATTGGAATTTGATAATTTGCATACGCTCATTGTCATCAGCTTTGATATATAGGGGAGTTAGGGAAATGGACACACTGGATGGGAAAAATGTTAGTGAATTGAGCGGGGCGGTTTGTGATAGATTGATGTTATATTGGGGATGTTTAATTTATTGGTGATATTTCGGTTGGAATTGTTGAAGTTTAAAAGATAATTGTTGAAAATTTCGAGCTGATTGGTGAGATATTATCTGTGATTGGTGAAGAATGCTTGGGAATTGATGAAAAAATAAGGTTAATTGATGAAAATCGAGTGCAGATAAGTGTTAGTGCATACTATTAAAAAATACCTTGTTAGAACTAGGAAAAGAGCTTATTGTGATCCTGAGGATAGATGAGGCCTAAAATAGTGAAAAGCCATCACTTTATTTTGGAAAAGGGACGGCTTTTTATTTGTATATCGCATGTGTCAAATAAAGAGAATGTACCTTGATGCTGGATTCAAGTTATGTGGAAAAATACCGGAATATTGTTCTATAAAATTACTTTCTGAAAACATGACTTTTTTACTAATTCTATTCTTTTTAAAAGTTTTTTTATAATAAAATGTCGAATTTTTTATAATATTTTGTCAAATGGTAGACAAAAAGTCCTAAATGTGTAATAATATAGAAAGATGTGAAAATTGTATTTTTGAAAGGGGAATGATGCGATAGGGCGGTGAAGGTTTTTAATAATGTTAATGCATCTTAGTTAATGTCATCCATGTGTGCTATCTCTGTTCGGAAAATAAATTGGGGGAGAGTCAGATGTATGAAATTGATTGATCGTTATATTATTAATCGCTTTACCATCGCGCTGATGGGAGTTTACCTTAAAAATGGGTATTTTTACTCACTTGTCATGGAAGGGAAAAAGACTTTCTTAGTCAATTTGAGTCCGACTGAAATCCTTGAAACCAGTTTGCTCTATTATGGAAATGATTTAGAGGGTGCGGAAAATGCTTCAAAAGCTGCTCTAGGAGATATTGAGATGCCGCCAATTAAAATAAGTGGCAGTTTAGGTATTTACTGGTTTCCAAGCACGTCTACAGAGAATGCTGATTGTGTTTGGTTTTCTGTAAATCATATTAAGGAGATCATTGCGGTAGGTAAATCTAAATCGAAAGTTGTTTTAGAATTTGGTGATGCGATTACCGTAAATATCAGAAAAAAAGCTTTTGAAATGAAGGAATATCGTGCCCGTTATCTCAAAAACATATACGATAAACGAACAGACCCAAGAATAAAGTTTACATATAATCCACGAAAAAAAGCGGACAACGTGGCTGAAAATAAAAATACATATCACTTCGAGCAAACTGAAGATGGTATCATACAAATATTTCCCGATAAAGACAACGATGATCAACACCATAAAAAATAATAGAATTAAAGATTCCAAAAACGTTTGGGTGCCAGTCGCCCAAACGTTTTTGCTATTTTAATATAAGTGCCAGGCACCCACACAACTCTGATACTATTCAGAATTGTGTCTGAATTGTTTGGGTGCCTGGCACTCACACAATTTGAGTGCCTAGCACTGAATATTCTATGAAAACTTAGCAGGAATTGGTGAAAGTTTAATAGAAGTATTGTTTGGTGCTAGGGAGAGAAGGAGGCAGAAAAGGGTTATGAGGCCGATTGGTGAAAGTGGAAAAAAGCTAATTGTATTTTTAGATTGTGGGGACACGATAATTGATGAGGGAACTGAGGTTAGGGATGATGAGGGGATTGTTATAAGGGGGGATTTGATACCGGGGGCGGATGTAATGGTTAGGACTCTTGCGGAACGGGGTTATACTCTTGCTTTAGTAGCGGATGGAGATGCGCAATCGTTTAAAAATTTATTGACGCAAAATGGGTTGTATGAGTATTTTACTACTTTGATTTATTCGGAAACTATTAAAGCTTCCAAACCAAGCTCTCGAATGTTCAAGGCTGCTATCGGTGCGTTGGACCTCGATTTTGAAGATTGTTCTAGGATCGTTATGGTAGGAAATAATTTAAGCAGGGATATTAAAGGTGCCAATGAAATGGGAATTACAAGTATATTTTTACGTTGGTCGCCCCGATATCCAAAGGATCATGTAGAGGATAGTGAAAAGCCGGATTATATCATTAGCCAACCCCTTGAGTTAATAGATTTGGTAGAAAGGCTTAATGCGCAATTAGGTTAAAATTGCATTCCGATGCGATGAAACTATTAAACTTATGATAGGATTTTCTACTTTTTCTTTGTAAAAATACAGAGCGCGAAACTATATATGTAAATGAATAATGAGGTGGCGAAAATGGCTAGTATTTTTCAAGGGAATCAGGTGAGCTATATTGGAGCACATCGGGGTGCATCGGCATATTGTCCGGAAAATACGATGTCTTCCTTTAAGAAAGCATTAGAATTAAAGGCTGATACGTTGGAACTAGATGTCCAACTTACAAAAGATGGGGAAGTCATTGTCTTTCATGATTTTTACCTTAATAAAAGTACAGATGGTCAAGGTTTTGTTTTCGAGCATACATTGGCTGAAATCCAACGCTTGGATGCTGGGTCTTGGTTCGCGAAAGAGTTTGCCGGAGAAAAAGTTCCTACCTTGGAAGAGGTTCTCACATGGTCTAGAGACAAAGTTTGGCTTAGTATAGAGTTGAAGCAGTTTGAGCATTTGCACGAACCCCTAGCAAAAAAGGTAGTTCAATTAATTGAGCATTATCAAATGGAAGATCAAGTTCAGGTGATGTCATTTAATCATGCATCATTAGTTAAAATTAGAAATTATAGTAAAAGAATGATGACTAATGTAATTTGTGGTGCAAGAATCGTTAATCCAATTCAATATCTGCGATCGATCCAAGCCCAAGTACTCAATACTCCTATTATTCATTTATCACCTGATTTAGTAAAAGAACTACATCATGAAGGATTTTATGTACATGCCAGTATGAGTGATGATATTAATGTTTGGAAAGCGGTTTTGGAATGGGGTATAGATGCGATGAATACTAATATACCTGATGTGATGATTGCAGAGAGAAGCGAGTTTTTAGAAAAGTAATTCGAATTTTTAAATCTGCAAATTATCCTACTACTAATACAGTTGTGTCACATATAAAAATCGCCCCATATAACCATGTTGTATAATATAAACAGAGGAATAGAATACATAAGAGCGGAGGAAATAAAATGCTTAACATAGTCGTATTAGATGGCTTTACATTAAACCCAGGTGATTTGGACTGGGCGAGCTTAGAAAGATTGGGGAATGTTACTATCTATGAGCGAACGAATGCAGATGAGATTATTACGAGAGCGGCAGATGCACACATCGTGTTGACGAATAAAACGCCAATGACGAAAGAGACAATATCAGCATTAACTAATTTGCAATATATCGGTGTACTTGCGACCGGCTATAATATTATTGATTCGGAAGCCGCGAAGGAACGGGGGATCATTGTTACGAATGTGCCGACGTATAGTACGCAATCGGTGGCGCAATTAGTATTTGCATTGCTTTTGGAGCTGTGTCACCATGTAGGGCGGCATAGTGATGCTGTTCACGAAGGGGAATGGACACGCAGTATTGATTTTTCTTTTACAAAATCCCCGCTGATTGAATTAGCTGACAAAACGATCGGGCTAATTGGATTGGGGAGAATTGGCATGCAGACAGCACAGGTTGCCCAAGCGTTTGGAATGCGTGTATTAGCTGTCGGGAGCGGACGCCGGACACCTACTGAAATGCCTGGGGTAGAATGGGTGGAACTTGAGGAATTATTGGAAAGATCTGATGTTGTTAGCCTTCACTGTCCATTGACACCTGATACAAATAACTTGATAAACGCCGAACGAATTGCTCTAATGAAGCAATCTGCATTCTTAATTAACACATCAAGAGGACCGTTAATTGATGAGCAAGCTTTGGCGGATGCATTGAATGAAGGCCGCATTGCCGGAGCGGCGGTTGATGTTCTTTCTACTGAACCACCGGCGGCTGACAATCCGCTTTTATCAGCAAGCAACTGCGTCATCACCCCGCATATTGCATGGGCGACAAAAGAAGCACGTGAACGTTTGATGGAAATTGCAGTGAGCAATGTGGAAAGTTTTATTGAAGGAATGGCTGTAAATGTTGTGAATCAATAGGAAGTAATGTGAAATAAACCTCCTTGCTATTTTTATAGCTTGGAGGTTTTCTGCTTTTAATAAGTGTCTCGCTTTCTTCATTTTTTAGAGAGGCGAGTACTCGCGGATTATTCGATGTTTTTATTGTTAAGGAAGATTTTTTTTAAATTGTACCTTATGGATAAGTTTAAATGTAAAATGTACTCATCTTACTTTGCCGCTTAGTAAGCTTCCGGTTGCTTACTACGATTAGTCAACGTCAGGTCGCCCTTCGGACTCACTGTATGTCGATTATCTCGCCAGGATTGTACCCTACTGAGCTTGGTCGTGAATTGTTTTTTGATGTTCAAAACAGTAGATTTTACCTTTGAATTTTTTATTGCCCAAGCAATATAACTTAACTTTTTCTGTAACAGGTTGATTGCAAATAGAGCGGGTTGATAGAACGCTTGTTTTTTCTATTTGAGCTTTTAATCCTTTCGTATGTTCCTCTCTAATCTTTTGATCAAAGATATTCGCCTTAGATAAAGTGTTATAGATCGATACAATGTCTTGTTCATGTAGTAGAATGGCAATCTGTTCTCTCGATGCATTTTTAACCTGATTGGAAAAACAGAATTTATTTCGGAAGATATGAAATGTATGAGTGCCAGGCACTCGCACAACTCCGGAACTATTCAGAATTGCTTGGGTGCCTGGCACTCTTTTCGGTAATCCATTGGAGTATAATTGGTTTCTTTCTTAAATATTTTTGTGAAATAAGAGTAATTTCCATAGCCTACCTTGTCGGAAATTAGGTGAACGGGATGATCTGTATTGGTTAGTAAGTCTTTTGCGACTTCGATTCTTTTTTTGATTAGGTAATTGATTAGTGAGATGCCCATTTCTTTTTTAAAGATTCTTGCTATGTAGTCAGGGCTTAGGTATAAGGTGCTTGCTAGGTTGGTTCTCGTAATGTTTTCGTGATAATTTTGATCGATATAGTCACAAACCTTATGAACGACTGACTTTTGAGAATTTGTAAATGTCATATAATTAAAAGAAACATCAACTAAATAAGCTAGGTAGTTCATTAGATCCTCTATTGATCTATTCGAATGTTCGTGTAAGAAATCAAATACTTTTCCTTGAAACAAATGATGTGCAAGGATTTCTTTCTTTTTTAAATGAGTATAGATTAATTGGTTAATGTCAATTTTAAAATTACCAATTACATGTTGGTTTGCTTCACTTTTTTCTACTAAATTGTTTAAATATTGTTGGCATCTATTTATAAAACTATCACGATTTTTAGTTAGAAGATAATCCTCTAACAATTTTAAATTCGGCTCTACATATTTAGCTGTTTTGTTTTGATGATTAAGAAGCAAAAACGTTTTGTTTCTATAATTAATATTTTCATCTCTAGCAGCTTGGAGTTTCGTTACCTCGGATTTAAATTGAGCTAATATTTCCACTGTTCCTAGGTAACATTGAATATCACAATGTAATTGTTTGTTGACGGTTTCAATCAGTTCATTACAAGCAGCCTGGGATGATGCTATATCAAGCGTTTCCATCACTTTAAAAATAGCTAGGTATTTTTCGTTATTCATCTGTAATGGTAGAAACCCATCTAATTGAATCGGATGATTTTGAAAAACTGTTTCAATGATAGAATTTAATTGATTTCTAAGATTGCTTTCATGATTGAATACGGATTGTATTTCTCTATTGTCTATCAACTTATAAGGAAAAAGTTCTATTAATAAAGGTAAAAACTGGTCATCAATGGAATAATCAATATGCTTGGTATTTAACTCTTCCTGTAACTCCTCAATTGTAAATGGAAAATCACTTCTTTTTATATGCGAACTCCAAAAATGCTCTTTAAGTTCTTCCTTGTTTTCCTGCCAATATTGCCCAACCTTTAATGCTTCCTCATTGTCTTGACTCGCTTTAACATTTTTGATTGCTTTTTTGATGATTAATTCAAGCTTGTCAAACTCGATTGGTTTTAAGTAATATTCAAAGCTTTGCAGCTCAATTGCTTTTTGGGCGTAGTGAAAGTCAGCGAAATTGGTTAAGTAAATTGTTTGGACTTTATACCCCTCCGACCTGATCCAAGCCAATAATTCAAGGCCACTTCCTTGTGGCATTTCGATATCAGAAATAAGAATGTCAATCGGATGTTCAGTAAAGAGTTTCATTGCCTGGCGAATATTGTATGCACAGTAGATTTTTTCAACACCTAATGTAACCCAATTTATCTTTTTTTCAAGGGCAGAAACAACAAAGCGATCATCATCCGCGATTAATATATTCATTTATTTACCCTCTCCTCGTCGATAATATAAGGGATCGTGATCTGTATCATGGCGCCCCAATCTGGAATATTTGAAAATTCAATCTGAAAATCTTCATCAAATAACAAGCGAAGTCTTTGGGTTACATTGTTAATACCAATATGGTTTCCGTTTTTCGTTGTTAATAGCATTTGATTTTGAAGTGTTTCTAAAATATCAGCGGGAAAACCTGGTCCATTATCAAGTAAATTTATAATGATCCATTTTCTGTTTTCGACTTTTTTGGAACGAATATGTAGTCTAATGTTAATTTGCTCATCCAATGAAATGGCATGCTTTACTGTATTTTCGATAAATGTTTGAATCATTAGGGGAGGAACCATTGCCTTCTCAATCGACGGTTCTGTTTGAATATCAAATTTAAATGAATGCGCATGCAATAATTTTTGGATTGAAAGGTAATCTTGAATATGATTCAATTCCTTTTCAAGTTTTACATAGTTTTGGTTTGTTTGAAATAAGTACCTGAAATAGTTAGAGGTGGAAATCGTCATTTTTTTAATTTCTTTATACATCTCCATTTCGGCCATACTGTGAATGGTCGTTAAACAACTTAAATAGAAATGGGGTTTTATTTGTAATTTCATAAAGTCCATTTGAATTTGCTTCTTTTCAAATTCCTGTTCGTAATAATCGATTTTCAGTTTTCTAATTTCGCTCATTAAACCTTTAAATTGTTCATTCGCTTGTTCTAGTTCGATAATACTGCTCCTAAAATCAATCTTCTCATTATTTTTATTAATTTCAGAGAGATTTTTAGAGAAATTTTGAATGGGTGATAGAACCTTATTCCGTAAAAACCCTAAGATGAGGAATAAGTTTAAACTAATTAGAAAGGTTGCTAGAACAAGAACAAATTGAGCAATCGCCACCTGTTTATATGCACTAAAATAATCAACTGATACATGTAGTGAAAATGGCAGACCAGTATCTTCTTGAGGAAAAAGAAGATAACTAGTAAAAATGGATTTTAATTTTCTATTACTTGAGCCTTCTTTTGATCCAGATAAAAAACCGTTTGCATCATCTTCAATCATGAGCATACCTTTATCACCAAGATTAATTTCTTGGAGTGGCAAAAGGATATCATCCATTGCAATCAAGGAAATAAACATTCGATTTTCGTATTCTAGTAAATGGTATAAATAATAGTTTTTATCAATTTTCAAAGGTTTCCATTTATCGATATTTTCATACATATTTATATTTCGCTTTTCAGATAGAAAAAATTTCTTTATCTCCAAATACTCTGAATAGTCCATTTGGATGGGGGAACTGTTAAAAAAGTAGTTCTCTTTTTTTAATGCTAAAAAGAACTGATATTCTTTACCTGTCGAGTATTGAAAATCGTTTACCCTTGTTCTGAAATTATGAATGCTTTTAGGTAATTCCGACATATCCTTTGCTTTTTCAATATCTTCAATTAATGGTTCATTTTTTATTGTCCATACCATAAAGTGATCAACCGCATTAAATTTTAAGCGGGTGTCTTTTAAATAAAGATTAATCGTATTTGTAATGTATTCGACACTTTGTTGCCTTGTAATCCAGATAGTAAAAAAAGTAACGAATAGATTTATTAACAGGATGGAAATTAATATAATGAATAGTATTTTTGAATAATAATTTACAGATCGTGAAGGATGTTTTCCTATATTTAACTTCACCTTTATTACTTCCTCCCTTGAGCGCCCCTTACTTTTAATTATAATCTCTTTTTTCTTTTGTTTAATAGCACAAAACGTGGGAAAGTGTGGAAAAACAGCTGCTTAGGACTGAATAGTGCTATTTTTGAATTTCCCTTTTTTAAATTAACATGATTTAGGTCCGAATCGTAATGATTTATAGCGATTTTCTTATATAAAGTCGTGAATGCGTTGCCATATAATAAATACAGTTAACGGATTGCCATTTTAAAAGGCTGCTAGATTTTGTTTTGTTAACGCTCTCTTGAAAGAATGAGAGGGAATTGAAAAAATTCCAAGGAGGTTGCGTGCACGGGAAATCTCTTTATAGAAAATCAAATAAAGGGGGAGGAAGATTGGAGAATAAAATAGGTACACAACTGGCGGCTGAACCCTCTACTATACTAAGGGTGAAAAATAAAAATAAAAAGCTGAAACAGGTAAAGAAAAGTATTCCACTGTATGTATTATTACTCCCATCCATTATCTTATTAATCTGTTTTACTTATATACCAATGTATGGAGTGATCATTTCCTTTAAAGATTATTCCCCAGTACTAGGCATTTGGGGGAGCCCTTGGGTGGGATTCAAGCATTTTATTCAATTTTTTAATTCTTATCAATTTGAACTAACAATCAAAAATACTCTGACTATTAGTCTATACAGTATTTTGGTAGGGTTTCCTTTACCAATTGCACTAGCTATCCTCTGTAATCAAATGCGTGTTGGAATGTTTAAAAAGGTATTCCAGGTCACTACTTATTTGCCGCATTTTATTTCAACGATGGTCATGTGTGGGATGATTTTGATATTCTTATCCCCTAGTAGTGGATTAATAGCAAATTTACTAGAATTAATTGGTATTGAAATGCCAAATCTTTTAGCAAAACCGGTATTTTTTGGCAGCATATATGTATGGAGTGATGTATGGCAACATGTTGGATGGGATAGCATTATCTATTTAGCTGCCTTATCTGCCATTAATCCAACCTATTATGAAGCTGCAACAGTGGATGGAGCCAGCAAAATGCAAAAGATTTTCCATATTGATATACCGTTGCTTTTACCTACAGCAATGATTTTATTAATTTTACGTGCGGGCGGTATATTGAGTGTAGGCTTTGAAAAAGTCCTGCTATTGCAAAATCCATTAAACTTACCTGGAAGTGAAGTCATTTCCACGTATGTATATAAAATGGGTCTTCAGAATTTTCAATACAGCTTATCAACTGCAATTGGTTTATTTAATACAGTCGTAAATGTGATTGTCTTACTCTTCGTGAATTGGCTATCTAAGAAATTGACGAAAACAAGCTTGTTATAGAAGGGAGGGAGGCAAATTGGATGTTGCAATAAGAAACAAGAGTCGCAAAAAAAATGCAAGAATTCAATCGAATTGGCAAGACCGATTATTTGATTTCTCAGTCTATGGAATAGCCATTATGATGATTATTATGATTGTATATCCACTATGGTTTATTATCATTGCTTCCTTCAGTAGCCCAACAGACGTGTCAAATGGAACTGTCTGGTTTTGGCCGAAAGAATGGAAATTAAACGGGTATATTGAATTATTAAAGAACGAAGCAATCTGGCGTGGTTACCTAAATACGATTATCTATACAGTGGTAGGAACCTTCATTGCATTATGTGTAAACATTCCTGCAGGTTTTGCTCTATCAAGACCTGACCTAATGGGAAGAGGGTGGATTACTACCTTTTATATTGTCCCAATGTTTTTCGGTGGAGGATTAATTCCAACTTATTTGACGGTGAAAAACTTTGGACTACTTGATACATTTTGGGTATTGGTTTTACCTTTTTCCGTTTCCGCCTTTAATATTATTATTGCTAGGACATTCTTTAAAAATAGTATTCCTGAGGATCTATGGGAAGCAGCGCAAATGGACGGGTGCAGTACGATTCGATACTTTTTCACTATTGTCTTGCCATTGTCGAAAGCGGTTCTTGCTGTTATTGGCTTATGGACGGCGGTCGGAATTTGGAATTCGTGGTTTGATGCTATGATTTATATTTCAAACGAAAATTTGCAGCCGCTTCAGCTCATTCTTAGAAGAATTTTAATTATGAATGAAACGCTCTTTGAAATGGCATCAGGCAACCTTGCATCAGAGTTAAGAAATCTTTCGGATATGATGAAATATGCAGCAATCGTTGTTTCGACACTTCCAATAATGTTACTGTATCCATTTTTACAAAAGTACTTTAATCAAGGGATTATGATTGGATCCATTAAGGAATAGGGGGAATTAATATGATTAAAAGTAAATTAAAAATAATTGCAAGTTTAGCTTTAGCTTCAAGTTTGATTGTTGGGTGCAGCAGTAAAGACTCTTCCAGTCCAGAACCTGCAAAAGAAGGATCTTATTCAATTGCTACAGTTCGTTGGGCAGAATGGGGAGATGACTTTTTAAAAGGGTTCGTGGCAGACACGGAGGAAGCTGCAGGTATCAACATTGATTGGGATATTTACGTAAATTCTGAATGGGGAGATAAAAAATCAATCCTCTTATCAGGAGGAGAATATCCGGATGCATTTTTTGGTTCGCTAGCACTCAGTGATTCAGATATAGCTAAAAATGCAGGAATATTTATTCCGTTGGAAGATTTAATCGATAAATATATGCCAAACTTAAATAAGGCATTTGAAGATGACCCTGCATTACGAGCTATGGTCACTTCACCAGATGGACATATTTATAGTTTGCCAAAAAAATTACCAATGAGACCTATTGCCGGAAATGCTTTGTTCATTAATAAAAAATGGTTGGATAATTTAAATTTAAAGATGCCCCAAACATATAATGAATTTTATGAAGTATTAGCGGCATTTAAAGGGCAGGATGCCAATGGAAATGGTGATCCGAATGATGAAATTCCATATCAAGGTGGAGTTATGCAGTACATTTTACCGTTCGGTCTTCCTGTAGGGGCCTACTCTTCGAATATGACTGTTAAGGATGGAAAGCCTGTCTTTATGCCAACTACGGATGAGTATCGCGAAGGAATTGAATGGATGCATAAAGCATATTCAGAAGGTTTAATTGATCAAGAATTATTTACACAAGACGAGTCAATGGCTGAAGCAAAAAGAAAAAATCCAGATGAAGCTTTAGTTGGTGTATCTTCCGGTTGGACACCAGATGCTGTATTTGGACCAAATGCTGATCAATATGCTCCATTACCGGCGCTAGAAGGTCCTGATGGAGAACGATATGTAATGACAGATGCGGCTATTTATGAAAGACGTGAATTTATGATTACTACAAAAGCAAAAGAACCGGAAAAATTATTAAAATGGATTGATCAGTTCTATACAGAGGATGCAAGTATTCAAACATTTTACGGATCTTTTGGTGTAGCAGTTGAGAAAAACGCGGATGGAACATACACAGTTTTAGATGCTCCTGAAGGTGAGTCAGCCGATATATTTGCATGGGTGAATTCATTCCGTGATTTCGGGCCAAAGTACATTGAGGAAGGCTTCAATGAAAAAGTCACATTACCTAAGAGTGGTGGGGATGGCTTAAAACTGGAAATTGACAAGGAAATCAATAAGTATGTAAAAGAACAATTTCCAAATGTTGTTTTTACAGAAGAAGAAATGAATCGTGTTAGTGCATTAAATACAGATCTGAATTCATATATTACTTCCATGCAATCAAAATGGATTGTGGAAGGCGGAGCAGCAAAAGAATGGGATTCCTACATTTCTCAGTTGAAAAAGATGGGATATGATGAATTTATAGAAATCCAGAATACAGCATTTGAAAGATATCAAGATTCACTTAAATAAGATGTTAGGACAGTCGGTCTTTTAATATTATGGATGGCCGACTGTCCTTCTTAAAATGAAGGGGGACACGTCCGTGGGCCAACTTTTTAGTGTGAAAAGTCCCTTTTCTCAACTATTGTCAAGAATAGTGGATATCGTTATTTTAAACTTTTTATTTATTCTTTTTTGCCTCCCTATCATTACGATTGGTGCATCCTCTACAGCAATTTTTTCCGTTTTACTGAAAATGGTTAAACATGAAGAGAGGAACATAATACAAAGTTTTTTGATTTCTTTTAGAAGGAACTTTTTCAAAAGTACGATTCTATGGCTAATTATGGCCGTTATTGGAATCATTGTTCTACTAGACTTTTTATTTTTAGGTAATCTTACGGGGCTCGTTAGATTTCTTTTTACAAGCATGGCTTTTATATTTGGATTTGTATATCTATGCAGCTTATTTTTTATTTTTCCTTATACAGCAAGATATGAAGATACGATTAAAAAATCGATATTAAATTCATTGCTGATAGGAATGTCTAATTTCCCATATTTGTTAGCGCTATTATTGATGAATGGCTTAATCATTTTCTTTGTCTTTTCTTCGGATTTAGGGTTTTTATCGGGGATATATTTCGGGACTTTTGGCGGATTTGCTTTAATAGCTTATTTTAATGCGTATCTATTTAGTAAGGTTTTTAGTAAATATGAAGTTTGAATTGATGATGGAGGGAGCAGCAATATGGAAACAAATAAGATTCTGAATATCGGCTTAATTGGCCTCGGTGGGATGTCTAATTATTACCGCAATCTCATTTCTACAATCGAGACCATTCGTATAGCGGCGATTTGCGATGTGAATCGGGAGTTAGTTGACAAATTAGGTGAAGAGATAGCGATTGGGCAAGAGAGACGATTCACTCAGATTGAAGATATCATCGCATCACCTGATATCGATGCAATTCTCGCAGTTGTACCAAATAATGTACATGCCAAAATTGTAGAATTATGCATATTAAATCAGAAGCCTGTCATGTCGGAAAAACCCTTTACAATGAATATGGATGAGGCAGATCATTTAAAAAAATTATACGAAGAAAGTCCTATTCCTTTTGCAATCGGCTTTATTCATCGCTATACACCATCATTTCAATATGCCAAGCAGCTGATAGATGAAAGCGCAATTGGTCGAATTCGTTATTTTGATGTGAAATATCAGCAATCATTCGGAGCTCCTTTCTATGAAACTCCTTATTTATGGCGTTATGATCAAAAGATTTCAGGTACAGGTGCTTTAGGAGATTTAGGCGCCCATATGATTGATATTGCACGTTTTTTTGTCGGGGAATTTGAGACGGTTTCGGCAGCACTAATGAAGACATTTATCGAAAAAAGAATTGATTCAACTAGTGGCGAAGAAAGAGAAGTAGATGTAGATGATTTTGCAAGCTTTCAAGCAGAGCTTGGGAATCATGTAGTCGGGAATTTTGTAACTACTAGGAATGCGGTCGGATCAGCGAATCAGCTGGAAGTAACGATTTACGGAGATGCTGGAACGTTAAATATGAATATTGAACGACCAGATGAAATTAGATTGTGTATTAAGAATTCAGATGAAGATCCAGTTTGGAAAACGGTGGAAGTACCGGAAAGTCATCGAAACAAGTCGGTTTTACGTGATTTTGCAAGTCTAATCATTGACGGGGAAAATTCAAATGTACCTACTTTTTCTGATGGTTATATCAATCAAACGGTGATTGAAAGTGTAATTCAATCAGCTGCAAAAGGGCAGTCAGTAAAATTAAATAGAGAGGAAGGAAAATGATGAGGGTAACAGTGTGGAATGAAAATCGTCATGAGCAAAAGAATCCAGTCGTTGGGGAAATCTATCCTAATGGTATTCATGGTGCAATCGCGGCATTTTTAAATGAAGCAGGATTTGAGGCGGGAACGGCGACACTTGATGAGCCAGAGCATGGCTTGACTGATGAAGTATTAGAAAGTACAGATGTATTGGTTTGGTGGGGACATCTTGCACATCATGAGGTTAAGGATGAAATTGTTCAGAAAGTCCAAAAAAGAGTGTTAGATGGAATGGGCTTAATTGTCCTTCATTCCGGCCATTTTTCAAAGATTTTCAAAACACTTATGGGGACAAGCTGTGACTTGAAATGGCGTGAAGCAGATGATAAGGAAATCCTTTGGGTTGTTGCTCCAGGGCACCCAATTGTAGAAGGAATCGGGGAAAATATCCAATTAGAAAAGGAAGAAATGTATGGTGAGCATTTTGATATTCCTGCACCTGATGAATTGATCTTCACAAGCTGGTTTGAAGGCGGAGAAGTATTCCGCAGCGGCTGCACATACTCAAGAGGAAATGGAAAGATATTCTACTTCAGACCAGGACATGAAACATACCCAACTTACCACAACAAAGAAATTCAAAAAGTCATCACCAACGCCGTGAAATGGGCAGCGCCACTCAATCGTAAAAAGCCCGCTTACGGCAACGCAAAACCAATTGAAAAAATTACTGCGAAAAGTTAATAAGGGAATAAATTGTGTAAGTGCCAGGCACTCGAACAACTTTGAAACTATTCAGAATTGTTTGGGTGCCTGGCACTTTAATATTCAGAATTCCCTTTATATTGTTTGAGTGCCTGGCACTCAAACAATTTTTTTAAAAGGGTATTTTGTTATTGTAACGAATAGTGTAATTATTATCTTATTTTTTATGTGGAGGATGGTGTTGGTGTTTTGAAGGGTATTCAAGTTAATGGTGTAGACAGGGAGATTTCTAGCCTCGTCATGGGGTCGGGTGGTTTTACGCCGGACGATATTGATCGTGTGACGGATGTATTAAATCATTATTTGGAAATTGGCGGGAATACGATTGATACGGCATTCATTTATTCTGGAGGTAGAAGTGAGGAAGCGATTGGAATTTGGATGGAAGAAAATAAGCGGCGTGATGATGTGATTATTTTAACAAAAGGTGCACATCACAATGCTGATGGTCCGCGTGTCAGCAAAGAAGCGATTGACGAGGAATTGGAAATCAGCCTGGAAAGACTGCGGACGGACTATGTTGAATTATATGCGCTTCATCGTGATAATCCAGAAGTGCATGTTGGGGAAATCCTTGAAATTTTAAATGAACATGTGGAAGCTGGGCGTATCCGTGCGTTCGGGGGCTCCAATTGGTCTGTTGAAAGGCTGCAGGAAGCGAATGAATATGCGGACAAGCATGGTTTAGTAGGTTTTTCATTTAGCAGTCCCAATTTAAGTCTTGCCAAACCTAATGAACCGTTTTGGGCAGGGTGTGTATCTGTTGATGATCCAATGCTCATGTGGCATGAAGGAAATCGGATGCCACTATTTTCGTGGTCATCGCAGGCGAGCGGATTCTTCACAGGAAGATTTACGCCTGAGGATCGTTCTAATATAGATATCGTTCGAGTCTACTATAGCGATGAAAATTGGAAGCGGTATCAACGCGCGCAACAGATGGCGAAGGAAAAAGGTGTGGATGCCGTTCAGATCAGTTTGGCATATGTTTTGAATCAATCATTCCCGACCGCCGCGATTATTGGGCCGCAAAACGAGCAGGAAATCTTATCTTGCAGACAAGCATTAGATATTTCTTTAACCGAAGAGGAAATGAAGTGGCTAGATCTTCGCATAAAGTAAAAAGAATATGATGCCGGGGTGTCGAACCTGAAAATAATCAACTCGAAAACGACTGCTTTTATATGGGATGAATTCCAAGTCATGCTTCCAATACCTTATTAAACATGATGTACTTGAACTATTCTGAATTGTGTCTAAGTTGTTTGAGTGCCTGGCACTCACACTATTCTCGAAAGGAGATTGTTTTATGTCTATTAATTTATTTTCTTTAAAAGGAAGGACCGCACTTGTTACAGGTGGATGTCAAGGGCTTGGATTGGAATTTGCTAGGGCGCTTGCATCAGCGGGTGCGAATGTTGCGATTACGAGTAGGGATGTTGAAAAGGCTGAAAGTGCTGCGCTGGTATTGTCTAGTCAGTATGAAACAAATATTACGGGGCATGCGGTGGATGTGTTGGATGCTGGGCAAATAAATGGGTTAGTGGATGACGTTATCAGTGAGCACGGAAGTATTGATATTTTAATTAATAATGCGGGAGTGAATGTTCGTAAACCTTTATTAGAATATGATGAGGAAAGTTGGGATTTGGTGCAGGGGACGAATTTAAAGGCTCCATTTCTCGTTGCGAAAGCCGTTGCCCCACACATGATCAAGCAACGTTATGGAAGAATTATTAATCTTGCTTCGATGCTAGGAATGGTAGGTCTCGCTGAGCGTTCCGCCTATTGTTCTAGTAAAGGCGGACTAATTCAATTAACAAAGGTCATGGCGCTAGAATGGGCTGAATATAATATAACGGCAAATGCAATTTGTCCGGGGCCATTTGCAACTGAATTAAACCAAGTTGTCATTAATAATCCGGAAGCCAATCAATTTTTCATGGATCATTTGCCTATTAAAAGATGGGGAAAACCGGACGAATTAGCAGGCTTGATCATTTATCTTGCTTCTGAAGCTTCGAGCTTTATGACGGGTTCGTCGATTGTCATTGATGGCGGCTGGACAGTGGAATAGGGACGAAGTCATATAAAAATTTGGTTTTTCTTAATGATTGATATTTTTGGAGGCCACTAAAGGGAGGAAAATGAATGAAGTTTGGACTTACAGCATATGGGACGGTTTTTTATATGGGGTTGCATCCACAAGCGGAGAATCCCCGAATCACTGCACTCGAGCAAATGAAGATGGCAGAAGAATATGGACTTGAAGGGGTAGAGCTGCCATACGATATTTTAGTAGATGCCGATTTGGGTGAAGTGAGAGAGTATGCCAGGGACCATCGTTTGTTTATTAATATCGCTGCAGGCGGTTTCGACCCGGAACATTTAAAATCTGTTTTGGAACTCGGGGGTAAAATAAACGCGCGTACAGTAAGAACGGTAGTGGGCGGAGCTGATTTTGGCGGCGACCGTCGAAAAATGAATGGCAGATGGCAAAGTTTCCTTGATGAAATACTAGTATCCTTTCGAGAGGCTGTTAAAACTGCTGAAAAAGTAGGAGTCAATTTAACCGTTGAGAATCACCAAGATTTAGCTTCCGAAGAATTGCTTTGGTTATGTGAAACGATCGATTCCAGCTATTTTGGCATTACTTTAGATGCCGGGAACCCACTTGCAACAGCTGAAGTTCCAATGGATTTTTTTGTGAAAATGGCTCCGCATATAAAAAATGTACATTTAAAAGATTACAAGATTTTTTGGTCAGATGAAGGGTACCGTCTCGCTCGTTGCCCTGTTGGACAAGGTGTAATTGATTTTCCTGCTCTTTTTTCATTAATGGAAAACGTGAATCCGAATATTACGTTGTCGATTGAGCATGGGGCGTTGGAAGCAAGGCATGTTCGAGTGTTGCAGGAAGATTATTGGACGGAATATCCGGATCGGACAGCCCAACAGTTGACACGTCTTCTTCGTTTCGTAGAGGATCATGCTTTTACTAAGGGAGACTGGCGGACTCCATATGAAAAAGGAGAATCCGCAGAGGCGATTGCCACATATGAAATGGAGGAAATGGCGGTTGGGATGGCGTATTTATCATATTTGATGAAGAATAGAGGTAAAGTATGTATTTAAAAGGAAAAAATGCGTTGGTTACAGGTTCGAGTCGCGGATTGGGAAAACAATATGCTTTTGATTTAGCGAAAGCGGGAGCTAATGTGATTGTTCATGATATTACTGAGGATGCAGCAAGTGAGTTTAATGAAGCGGCATCGGGGCATGAAGTAGCGAAGGAAATCCGGTCCCTCGGGGTAACATCAGAATTTTTTGCCGGTGATTTATCCGATCCATTGCAAGCTGCTAATGTAGTAGAAAAAGCGATTGAGAGATTAGGAACAATTGATATACTTGTGAATAATGCAGGTGGTGATATCGGATTTTCCACACCTCGCCCTAATCCGAATGATGCGCTGGATATATCAGTGGAGGATATTCGCTCTGTCGTCGATCGAAATCTCCTTACCACGATGTATATGTGTAAATACGTTGGACTTCATATGAAGGAGAGGAAATCAGGAAAAATCATAAATGTCGGCTCCATTGCTGGGCATATACCCGTAAAAGAGGGTATCATTTATGCAACCGCAAAGGCTGGAATCTCCTATTATACGAGAAGCTTAGCAGAGCAACTTCGTCCTTACAATGTAAATGTAAACGCTATCTCACCAGCACCAACCTATACTGGTAGATTCCTAGCGACGCGAACCGTCCAAAAAGAAGAAGGAAAACCCCGCCTGCAAAAAATAGCCCATCCCGAAGACATGTCCGGGATTGTCATGTTCTTATGTGGTCCATCCGCTGACATATTGACGGGTGAAACGATTGTGTGTTGGGTTTAAATTGTGTGAGTGCCAGGCACCCAAACAACTCTGGAACTATTCTGAATTGTTCGGGTGCCTGGCACTTTAATTAAAAAGGAAGAGAGAGTGATGTGTATGGGCAGCCGTCTTCAAGATAAAGTAATTGTCGTGACTGGATCTACAAAAGGGATTGGAAAAGGAATTGCGTTAATGTGTGCAGCAGAAGGGGCTAAGGTTGTTGTTAGTGGAAGAAACTACGAAGCGGGGAATGCGGTTGTTGAAGAGATAAAGGCTCGTTTTGGGACGGAAGTGATTTTTATACAAAAGGATATTTCTTCTGAGCAGGCTTGTATGGAGTTAATTGAGGAGTCTGTTGCCCATTTTGGTCGCATTGACGGCTTGGTTAATAATGCAGGAATTTTTCCAAGAGGAACCATTCTTGACACGACAGAAGACTTATTCGACGCTATTTTTGATGTGAATATTAAAGGGGCTTTCTTTTGTTCCAAATATGCTATACGGGAGATGTTGAAAACCGGAAAAGGGTCGATCGTTCAAATTGGTTCAACAAACGGCTATGCAGGTGGAGAAAATTTAGTTGCCTACTCGTGTGCGAAGGGGGCGATGCTAACGTTAAATAAAAGTATCGCCACTCATTATGCGAAAAAGCAAATTCGTTCAAATTGGATTACAGTCGGATGGGTCGCATCAGAAGGAGAAATCGAACTGCATGAAGGTATGGGAACGAGCAAAGAAGAACTAATAGAATGGGCCGAAAATGCAATTCCTTCAGGCAAAATGCAAACACCTGAGGATATGGCATACGGTGTTGTATACTTATTATCAGACGAATCAAGTCAGGTTACGGGTACAGAACTACATATTAATGGGGGATTAGGACTAAGAAGATAAGAAGATGAGTGCCGGGAATTGTGTGGGTGCCAGGCACTCGCACAACTCTGGAACTATTCAGAATTGTTTGTTTGGGTGGCAAGTTCTTATTACTGACGTTAAATAAGAAAGGAAATGAGTAAAGAGGAAATGACAAATTTAGAGCGCGGGTTGGAGATATTAAAGGAACTTAAGGAAACGGAAGTCCCAAGGGGAATGCTTGCTGTTTGGTTTTTAGGTCAGAATAGTGTTCTATTGAAGGGTGAAGGGAATAAGATTGTTTGCATCGATCCTTATTTGGAACCGGCTCCTTATCGGGCATTCGCTCCTCCTTTTCAGGCAGAATTGTTAACAAATATCGATTATGTTTGTATTTCGCATGATCATAGTGATCACTTGGATCCATATGCAGTGGAGGCGATTGCTAAAGCAAATAATCAAACAAAATTTATCGCTCCTGCATATTGTCATGAAGGTTTGCTGGAGTGTGGGGTCAGTCCTGAAAATCTAGTGAAGGCTGATACAAATCTAGACTGGTGCACTACCGATGTCAAAGTAAAGGCCATTCCTGCTGCGCATGAGGAATTTGAATACTCTGAGGAGCACGGCCACCGTTTTGTTGGATTTATTTTGGATTGGAATGGAGTAAAAGTGTATCATGCAGGGGATACAGTAATTTATCCTAATTTAGTAGAAACATTGAGAAAGGAATCCATTGACTTGGCACTTCTTCCAATCAATGGAAGAGACTTTTTTAGAAATGAGCGGGATATAGTAGGGAATATGGACGTACGAGAGGCAGCTGAACTTGCGGTTGCAGCTGGCGTAGATACGGTTATCCCTCTCCATTATGATATGTTTGCCGGAAATTCGGAAAAGCCTGGTAGAATCATCGACTACTTTTATGAAAATTATCCAATGCAAAAGTGCCATGTTTGTGCGAGGTTTGAGAGGTTTATTTATGTTTCGCCAGAGGCATTGAAAGGAAAGTAACGAAACGTAAAAAGTAGTGTGACAGTGTACTCGGAAATGTTTATCGTAAGTGTAGAATCCTTTTGATAGTCTTTTAGAGCAATCGAGGAAATGAATTGACTCTTAGGATTCGGCATATTTATTGTTGTGATTGCGGCACTGCTCACTAATAAAAAGAAGTAACTGCCCTCTGGTGGGTATGTTACTTCTTTTTTATTACCTAAATCTTGGCTAGCGGTTTTTATGCGCATCTGCTTTTTTTAATATGCCCTTATAATATGTAACAGTCGTTCAACCGAAATGGACATCGTTGTCTTACTATTGATATTGAAAATAATATTGGCAGATTTTCAGGAGGGTTTTTGAAAGGACTCATGAATGGGATAATAAGAGTTGCAATAATTGATGATAATTTTGAATGGATTGGTGAAAAGATTAGATTGATTGATGAGAATTGCGAAGGAATTGATGAGAATTTTGGAGTTATTGTTGGAAGTCTGGTAGGAAATTGATGAAATTTTAAAGGGAATTGATGAAACTTCGTCATGGAATGGATTAACTTTTTTAAATGATTGTAGTTGTCTAATGTAATTAAAAGTAATAGTTTTTTTGAGTAAAATATCGTTGCTTTACATGTAACGAATTTCATTCCCCATCGTCTAAAAAAGAAAAAGGAGCATTATAAAAATGAAAATATTTCACTGGTTTGTTAGCTTGACAATGATCACATTTTTATTTTTTACCATATCACCAATTAAAAGTTTAGCTTGTTCCTGTATACCAGTTGGCACTGTTCAAGAAGAGGTGGATCGTAGTACTGATGTTTTTTCAGGGAAGGTTGTTGAAATTGTTGATTCAAATAAAAACAAGAAAAATCAATCTTCTGCAGATTTACTCGAGGTAAAATTTGAAGTAGATAAATCGTGGAAAGGAAGTAATCAGTCAGAATTGATTGTTTACACAGAAAGAGATTCTGCAAGCTGTGGCTTCGAATTTTCCTTAAATGAAGAGTATATCGTATATGCAAATGAAGTAGACGGGCAGCTAAGAGTGAATCTATGTTCAAGAACAGCCCAATTGACAGCTGCAACAGAAGACCTTAATGAATTAGGAGAAGGCCAAAAACCTGTAAAAGTACCGTCATCAGACACAGAAAAAGCAAAAAAATCAGAAACCCCGGAAAAACAAGACAACAATAACCCAATATACGTAATTTCCACAGCTCTAGGAATAGGCTTGGCCGTAGGAATGGTTGTAGCATTTATCTTGAGAGGGAGAAAAAAGTAAATTGTGTGAGTGCCAGGCACTCGAACAACTCTGAAACTATTCTGAATTGTTCGGGTGCCTGGCACTCTTGTTTTAAATATTGTATATTTAGAGTGTCGAAATGTTGGGGATCTAGATTGGACATCTTGGGAAAATACATATGGGAAGAGGTTAGTAGTTGTGGGGAGATTGGTTGGTTTTAGGAGTTTGAGGGCGAAGATATTGAGTGGGTTTTCGCTTGTGATTTTGTTGTTTGTTATGTTTGGGCTTTATAATTTTATTTCTGTTAAGAATGTGAATCAGGATACTGAAAATATACTTGATAAAGAACTGCAGATTTTAATTATTGATAATGAATTGGCGGCAAATATCGATAAGAGGGTATCGGCTTTACGAGGATTCTTGTTATTTGAAGATGATGAATATCGGAAGCAGTTTAACGAATTATCGAAAAAAGCTATTTTAGATGAAAAAAAGGCGATAGATTTAGGTGCTTCGAAGGATTTTCAAAAACTTGTTGAGCGTTCGGGTGCTTGGAAAAAAGATATTGAAACGAATGTGTTTGCCATGTATGACAAAGGACAAAAAACATTGGCAAACCGAAATCATGCTGCATCCACAAAAGAGGCTGAGGCGATCATTGCAGAATATGAAAAAATTGCTTCTGCTAGAGAAAACATCATTCACCAAAAAGGCGACAACATCATATCGAATGGAGAAAATACGTTATACGTAGTATCCATTTTTGTTCTTTTAGTAATCGTCGTCAGCATTGCTGCAGCTCTTATTACTTCTAATTTTGTTACTCGTCCGATCAAGAAAGTGATGGAGAGGATGAAGGTGATTGCAAGTGGGGATCTGAGCCAGGAATCGCTGCAAATTTCCTCAAGGGATGAGATTGCAGAACTAGTTGATGCTACAAATGAAATGAATGAAAAAATCCGTGAATTGATTAGTGAAATTAACACTGTTACTGGAACGATTTCAAGTCATAGTGAGGAATTAACGCAATCCGCGAACGAGGTAAATACGGGGTCTGAACAAATCGTAGGAACGATGCAAGAATTGGCGGTCGGAACAGAGTCGCAAGCATCAATCGCAGGTGATTTGGCGGAAAGTATGGCTTCATTCTCTACAATTGTTCAAGAAGCGAATGATAACGGCAATCGAATTTTAACAGTGTCGACTAACGTTCTGGATATGACTAATGCAGGCAGCCAATTAATGGAAACATCCAGTAAGCAAATGGGGAAAATTGACCAGATCGTTCAGGATGCCGTTCAAATGGTGAGGGGCTTGGACGTGAAATCTCAGGAAATCTCTAAATTGGTTAATGTTATTCAAGCCATTGCTGATCAAACAAATTTACTTGCTCTAAATGCAGCAATTGAGGCAGCGCGGGCAGGCGAACAAGGTAGAGGATTTGCAGTCGTGGCTGATGAAGTAAGGAAGCTTGCGGAACAAGTATCCCATTCGGTTACAGATATAACTGACATTGTAGCGGGGATCCAAAATGAGTCCAGCATTGTAACGGATTCACTTGAGATTGGCTATAAAGAAGTGGCTCTAGGAACGAGTCAAATTAAAACGACGAGAGCAACCTTTAATGACATCAGTTCATTCGTTAATGAAATGGCGGATTCGATTAAAACCGTATCGGAAAATATCTTAAAAATCTCCTCTAATAGTGAAAAAATGCAAGAATCCATTACTGAAATTGCAGCAATCTCTGAAGAATCCGCGGCTGGCGTGGAACAGACCTCTGCTTCATCGGAACAAATAAGCAGTTCAATGGAAGAAGTGGCGAAAAGTTCTGCAGATCTTGCGAAGTTGGCTGAAAATTTGAATGGATTAATTAATAGGTTTAAACTTTAATAAATACTGATGAAAAATGCACTCAATATTTTAATTGGTGCATTTTTTATTGTACATAAATAGAATTCGTTCTTCCCCTAAGAAATCCATGAACATAAAAAATATTCGTGAAATAAAGGAGGGATCGTACGGGACGGTATCCCCCTCCCTGCAACAGTTGCAGGGAGAAGTGTTACCAGCGCTTTTTTTAAAAAAAATACATTTTTTATCGTCCAACGTACTGTAACGCCGGTAATGGATTATTGCATGTCATCAAGGTTACGCCGCAATCCAATGAATATTTAACTTGATCCGTATCGTCTGGACAAAAGCACCATGCCAGTTTTCCTTTTTTCTTGTAATCTTGCACAATCTTAGGATTCAATATGTTCATATCAATCCCAATTGCCCACAATTTGGAAAAGGTCCCTTCTTCGCCTGGGATATAATTGGACATTTGCTCGCGCGGAAACCCTTGTGTTTTTAACTGATATTTATCATGAAGATGCGCAACTATATTTGCATCGAAGCTTGTAAATACACATCTATCAAGGAAATTAAACTTTTTTAGAATCTCGATTGCGCGGTCAGCAACTTCGATTGCCTTATAGCCACGTTTGATTTCAACATTAAAAAGTAATTCGGAATATGGATGAAGCAGTTCGCAAAATTCCTCAAGCGAGGGGATTTTTTGTCCAAGACCAGCATCCAATTCTTTTAATTCTTTTAACGTAAACTCACTTACTTTTCCCGAACCATTCGTTGTCCTATCCACCGTCCGGTCATGGATGATGACGACTTCATTGTCTTTAGATAGCCGGAGATCAAACTCAATCATATCCACTCCAACATCCACTGCTTTTTGAAAGGCCATTAACGTATTTTCAGGATATTTAGAACTGAAGCCGCGATGAGCCGCTATGATTAGATTAGATTCGGTTTGAAGTTGTTCTATCATTTTATTTACGTTCTTCCTTCCTTATTTTGGTTTATTGAAACGAATTTATATAGACTCTACCTATAAAGTATGTATAAAATAGCCTATTTCGAACATTCAGTGTAAAATCTATGATGATGGCGCTTTTTCGTGAAGAGTCACTAAAGTTTACAAAAATAATAAGAATGAAAACTGCTGAATTGAAAAAAGCTGAATGTCAGCTTTTTTGTTTTGCCGGATTGGGAATTAAGACACCATTCAGTTCAACGTGATTAATAGATTAACACTTTAATTGAAACGGGTTTATTCTCTTTTCAAGGAAAAAGGTCTTTTTTGGATTGGACGTATTTTCACCAAGTAGAATCATCATAGAAAAGGAAGCGTACACATGAATCAAAAACCGTTATTTTGGAAATTAAAAGCATTTTTATTTTTAGTTGGGTCGATGAATACCTTTGTCATCAGCTATTTACCGCTTTATTTTAAGAACTTGGGATTAACTACTTCTGAAATTGGAATGTTTCTGGCGCTTGGTACTTTTGCCGGTCTTATTGGCCAGCCGTTTTGGGGACTGATCAGCGATAAATACAAAACGGTAAAAAAGATCGTGATTGTTGTTGTCCTTGGGAGTGTTCTTGGTCTTGTGTGGATTTTTCAGCTCTCCCATATTGGCTGGATTTTTATTGCTGGGTCATTCTTTTTTCTTTTTTATAATGCCCTTTTTCCCTTATCAGAAAACTTAACGAAACGGCTTGCGGACCAGAACGGCGTGTCTTTCGGCTCGATTCGTTCATGGGCTGCCATCGGGTTTGCTTTAATTTCTCTAATGAGCGGATTCTTATTTGCCAAAGTAGGAATTCAATACCTTGCTTTTCCAATGATTTTCATAGGAGTTATGCTGTTTTTATTAAGCTTGGGGCTGACAGATGCAAAAACGGGAACAGAAAAAATGGATTTCAAAAAGATGGGTGCCTTTTTCAAAAACCCGACCTTATTGCTT
The DNA here is from genome assembly GCF_024626525.1 of Lederbergia panacisoli. GTDB lineage: Bacteria > Bacillota > Bacilli > Bacillales > Bacillaceae_C > Lederbergia > Lederbergia panacisoli. The sequence continues at coordinate 64,261 of NZ_JANJGU010000012.1, read as the reverse complement.
TTTTTCTTTTTTGTTTCGTTTATTACCTTAACCCATCGTATGAATGACAGCTTTATTAGCTTGTATTTATTTGATATTGGCGGAGATGAGACACTCGTTGGTTGGTTGTGGTTTATAGCTGTATCGAGTGAAGCGATTATGTTTTTGACCGCAACTCTTTGGTTCCGTTCCCAAAAACCAATCCACTATATCATCCTTGCTGGATTTCTATATATGGGTCGTTGGATCGTCATTGGCTTTATTTCCAGTCCGGTCCTCCTTCTCTTCATCCAGTCCTTACATGGCGTTTGTTATGTGATTTTATTTATGGGAGCGATTGAGTATTTGTATAAACGGCTTCCGGTAGAAATGCAAGCAACGGGTCATATGGCTTTTATGATCATTGTGTTTGGCGTGACAGGAATTATTGGTTCCTTTGCAGGTGGGTTTATCTTTGAAACATTCGGAGGCTCCACTTTATACTTCCTTATGGCTGCTTCTACTTTAATTGGCATTGCGGGCTTAGTTTATTTTAATATAAAAAATCCACATTCAACTGAAATGGCTGAATGAAGGTGACAAGGGGACTGACTTAGTATTTGGGTCAGTCTCCTTCTTTTTTTTAAAAGTACATATAAAAAATAAAAGAGGAGATTAATTCCTAACATAGAATGTCTTATTATGAGGTAATTTTTAAAAAGATTGAGGAGTGTATCCGATGACAAACAAAATGAAATTCGCGATTGTAGGTGCTGGTATAATTTCTGCCTTTCATGCAAAAGCAATTAGTGCGAACAGTGAAGCTGAATTAGTGGCGATTTGTGATACTGGAATCGAGAAGGCGGAAAAGCTGGCTGCTGAATATGGAGTTTTGAAAACGTATACCGATTATGAAGAAATGTTTAAAAAAGAAGAGATTGATATCGTATCCGTCTGTGTACCGAGCGGGCTCCATGCGGATGTAACGATTGCTGCGGCAAGAGCGGGAATACATGTATTATGTGAAAAGCCTTTAGATATTACACGCGACAAAATGACTGAAATGATTGAGGTTTGTAAAGACAATAAGGTGAAATTGGGTTGTGTATACCAAAGAAGGACGTTGGATGCAGCGATCATCACGCGTAAAGCCATTCAGGACGGGAAATTAGGGAAACTTGTCTTAGGGGATGCTTATTTAAAATATTATCGCAGTCCGGAGTATTACGAAAGTGCTGGGTGGAGAGGTACTTGGGAGTTGGATGGCGGTGGTGCGTTGATGAATCAAGGGGTGCACGGAATTGACCTTATTCAGTGGATGGTCGGAGATGTTGAGTCTGTTTTTGCCTATACTGCACCGTTAGTCAGAAATATTGAAGTCGAAGACACTGCTGTAATCGCTGTTAAATATAAAAATGGAGCATTCGGAGTCATTCAAGGCACAACGTCTGTTTACCCGGGGCAGGAGACAAGATTTGAAATACATGGGGAACATGGTTCGATAATTTTTGCGGATAGCGGTTTTAAAGAATGGAAGTTCCTTGATGGGGATGAAACAATCCCTCAGGTTGGAAATAGTGAAGGCGGGGGCAGTGATCCGAAGGCTATTTCGGATGAAGGGCATTATGCTTTTGTTGAGGATATCATTCAGTCTGTTCGTGAGGATCGTGAACCTCTTGTTTCTGGAGAAGAAGCGAGAAAGGCAGTTGATTTGATACTTGCGATCTATGAATCTTCGAGAACAGGAAAAGAAGTAAAAGTGAATGTTTAAAAGGAGGATGGTTGAGTGAAGATCGGAATGATTGGGTTGGATACATCACATGTGATTGCTTTTACAAAGCTGCTAAATGAACACGATGTCCCAGGAGGGGAAGTTGTCGTTGCGTTCCCGGGCGGGTCTAGCGATATGGAATTTAGTTACACTCGTGTGGAAGGGTTTACAACGGAAGTTCGTAATCAGGGCATTAAAATCGTTCAGTCTCCTGAAGAGGTTGCGGAAGAATGTGATGCGATATTGCTAGAGTCTGTGGATGGCCGTGTTCATCTTGAACAATTTAGTAAAATTGCATCGTTTAGAAAGCCAACGTTTATTGATAAACCGTTTGCGACTTCATCAGAGGATGCGAGAGAGATTTTTCGATTAGCTGAGCAATTTGGGACACCTGTAATGAGTTGTTCCTCGCTTAGATACTCCGATGGGTTGTCTAAAGCGCTCACTAAAAGCGGCGCCATTTATGGCGTTGACTGTTATGGACCGTTAGCAATGGAGCCCACTCACGGCTTGTTTTGGTATGGCATTCATACGGTTGAAATGCTTTATCGCGTGTTTGGTGCAGGTTGCGCGAAAGTTACGGCTACGAAAAATGAAGATCATGATCTGATTGTAGGGGAATGGAAAGATGGGCGCATTGGAAGTATCCGTGGAAACCGAAAAGGCAATCATTCATTCGGAGCGTTGATTCATCGTGAAACAGGTACGCAATTTGTTAATGTAGATGCCGATGAAAAACCGTATTATGCGTCTCTTTTAGAGGAAATCATTGTATTTTTCAAATCTGGAGTATCTCCGATTAACAACTTAGAGACATTGGAGATTACTAGGTTTTTAGAGGCGGCAACAGAAAGTCGCGAAACGGGAAAAACGGTGACATTATAAGGAGTGGTCGATTTGATTTTTGATAGATTAGGAGTATTAACAGACGAGGTGTCTCAAGACTTTGCGGAAGCGTTGGATTGGGCGGAATGTAATGGTATGACACATGTAGAAATTCGGATGGTCGGTGGGAAAAATATCGCTGATTTTTCGGATCAGGAATTAGATCAATTGCTTTTTGAAGTTGAAAAAAGAGGATTGTATGTTTCGGCCGTCGCTTCACCAATTTTTAAATGTGCACTCAATCCTTCAAGAGCGGTTGCCTCCGGGGACACGTTCGGACAGGAAGAAGAAAGTGTTGAACATCACTTTTTAAAACTAGAAAGAGTGATAGAGATTTGTAAGCGATTAAAGGCTGATAAAATTAGAATTTTTTCCTTCTGGAGAGAACAAAATCCTTCAGATTATGAAGAAGAGATTATCGGATATTTGAAAAAGGCTGCTACTGCGGCTGCGGAACACGATGCTTTATTATTACTAGAAAACGAAAATTCATGTAATGGCGGCTACGCATCTGAAGTTGCTCATTTCGTTCAGCAGGTAGATTCACCGAATTTAAAGGTCTTATGGGATCCGGGGAATGAAGAATATGGTGGACGATCTGCTTTTCCAGAAGGATATGATAGGGTAAAAGGTTTGATCGGCCATGTTCATTTAAAAGATGCTTTCGTTGATAAATGTGTTCCAATCGGGGAAGGAATGGTACCTTTTATCGATCAGCTACAAGCACTAGAAGATGATGGATATGAAGGACTTTTTACGATTGAAACGCATTATATCCCAGAAGGTGGAACAGCAAAAGATGGGACCGGGATGACATTGAAAGGCTTGCAAAATATATTGGGAGTCGAGGGTAAAATATGAGTAAGCTTGAGGAACAAGTGGGAAATTTAGTCGTTCAGGTGTATGAGAGCCGGGCGGATTTGGGGAAAGCAGCAGCGTTGCAAGTTTCGGCAAAAATAAAAGAACTATTGAAAAATAAGGAAACGATTCGCATGGTTTTTGCAGCGGCTCCTTCGCAAAGTGAATTTTTTGATGCGTTGAAGGAGGATGCGAGCATTGATTGGAGTCGTGTCATTGCATTTCATATGGATGAATATATTGGACTGGAGCCTTCCGCACCTCAAAGTTTTGGGGAATTTTTAAAACATCACCTTTTTGATGAAGTGAAACCGGGAAAAGTTCATCTAATGGATAGCTCAGGGAATGTGAATGATGAACTTACACGTTACGGAAATCTTATGAAGGAAGAACCTATCGATATTATTTGCTTAGGGATTGGAGAGAATGGGCATCTCGCATTTAACGATCCTCCCGTCGCTGATTTTAACGACCCTGAAGTGATTAAAATTGTGGAATTGGATGAAGTTTGCCGGCAGCAGCAAGTAAACGACGGCTGTTTTTTAAACTTTGATGCAGTGCCGACGCATGCCATTACCCTGACGATCCCGGCATTGATGTCAGGCGAGTATTTATATTGCATCGTTCCTGGACCTACAAAAAGGCAAGCAGTGCGAGGTGTGTTCGAAGGTCCAATTTCTACAGATAATCCGGCTACGATTTTACGCCGTCATCCAAATTGTATTCTTTATTTAGATAAGGATTCCTACGGTGGATCATGATGATTAAAGGAATCCACTATGTTACAGGTGAAGCAATTTCCGTCACGGTTGAAGATGAGATGATAACGAATATTGAACTAAATCAACGGAGCGAATCTCCTTTTTACATTGCTCCAGGGCTCGTTGATTTACAAATTAATGGCTATAAAGGCTATGATTTTAATACGCTGCCGATCCGAGAAGGCCTTGTTGAACAAATGACAAAGGCGTTATGGACCGAAGGGGTAACGACATATTATCCCACCATCATTACGAATAGTGACGAAGCTATTGAAAAAGCGGTAGAAGCAATCGCTCTAGCTTGTGAAAAAGATGAAATGACCGATACGTGTATCGCTGGAATCCATATTGAAGGGCCGTTTATATCGCCGGAGGACGGACCTAGAGGAGCGCACGGAAAAGATTTCGTCAAAGCACCTGATTGGGAGTTGTTTCAAAGATGGCAGGATGCAGCGGGTGGACGAATCAGGATACTTACATTATCACCGGAATGGCCGAATGCGGTTGAATTTATCGAGAAGTGCGTGGAGAGCGGCGTTATCGTTGCGATTGGACACACTGCAGCCACTTCTGAACAAATAAAAGAGGCCGTGGCTGCTGGAGCTGTGATGTCTACTCACCTAGGAAATGGCGCTCACTTAATGCTGCCCCGTCATCCGAATTATATGTGGGAGCAATTAGCGCAAGATGATTTATGGACATGCCTTATTGCCGATGGATTTCACCTACCGGAATCCTTTTTAAAAGTTGCAATGAAAGTGAAAGGTCCGCGTGCCATGTTAGTAAGCGATGCCGTATATTTGAGCGGGCTAGAACCTGGACAATATGAAACCCATATTGGCGGGCAAGTAGTTTTAACACCAGAAGGCAAACTTCATACAAAAGACAATCCAAACATTTTGGCCGGCTCCGCACAAATGTTAAAGGAAGGAATTGCCCATCTTTATAAAAGTGGAATAACGACCTTGCATGAAGCATGGGAAATGGCATCCATCCGGCCGGCATCTTTTATGGGACTACCGACAAAGCAAGGGCTAAGCAAGAATGCACCAGCCGACTTGGTTGTTTTTAGATGGAGGGAAAATCAGGTGGAAGTGGTGCAGACGTATAAAGCGGGGCGGCCTGTTTATTCGGCGGATGTGTAATTCTTGGTTAATGTTTGATGAAAAGAATGGAAATGCTAGGTTTGTTGATAATTCGGTGGTAATTCTCGATTAGAAGAATGGAAATGCTAGGCTAGTCGAAAATTTGTTGGTAATTTTCAATTAGAAGAACAGAGATACGGGGTTAGTCCATAATTCCGGTTTAATTCTCGATTAAAAGAGTGGAAATACTGATTTAGTCGATAATTCGGTGGTAATTCTCGAGTAAAAGAAATGAAATACCGGTTTAGTCGATAATTCCGGGTTAATTCTCGATTAAAAGAATGGAAATACTGATTTAGTCGATAATTCGGTGGTAATTCTCGAGTAAAAGAAATGAAATACCGGTTTAGTCGATAATTCCGGTTTAATTCTCGATTAAAAGAGTGGAAATGCTGATTTAGTCGATAATTCGGTGGTAATTCTCGAGTAAAAGAAATGAAATACCGGTTTAGTCGATAATTCCGGTTTAATTCTCGATTAAAAGAATGGAAATACCGGTTTAGTCGATAATTCCGGTTTAATTCTCGATTAAAAGAGTGGAAATACTGATTTAGTCGATAATTCGGTGGTAATTCTCGATTAAAAGAGTGGAAATGCTGATTTAGTCGATAATTCGGTGGTAATTCTCGAGTAAAAGAAATGAAATACCGGTTTAGTCGATAATTCCGGTTTAATTCTCGATTAAAAGAATGGAAATACTGATTTAGTCGATAATTCGGTGGTAATTCTCGAGTAAAAGAAATGAAATACCGGTTTAGTCGATAATTCCCTGTTAATTCGCGACTAAAAATAGGGAAACAGATATAGTCGTTAATACAAATTCACATTCTCGATGAATAGAACGAAAACACTGATATAGTCGTTAATTGTGGGGTGATTTATGGGTTCGTGATGAAATCAATTTTAATTTCATCACGAACCATCCTAGAGATGAATCTTTGAAGTTCAAACAGATTCCTTCTTATATGAATTGACACCCAGAAAAGTATGTAATACTATTTTTTAATAGGTTTAATTATTTAAGTTTATTAATTAATGTAGTTTAATAGTAAGGGGTACCGAAATGAAGTCATATTTACCTAATGACATAAAGGATGAAAACCGAAAAATCATTTATGACATACTTTTACATGATCCTGAACTGGCGAAGGTAGAGATTACCGAAAAAACAGCGATTAGTTTTGTGACTGTAAGTAAAATAGTTAATTTCTTTGAAACCGTTGGGATTTTGAAAGCGACTGGCGAAAGCCGCGAAGGGTCGGGAGGTCTAGGCAGAAAAAGAACGGTTTATCAATTCATTGAAAATAGCTACGTTACCATTGGCATTGAAATCATTGGAAATAAGATTACGGCTGTACTTGTAAATTTACATAGTAACGTGATTGATGCGTATTTGACTGAAACGGAAATTCCTTTTTACCATAAAGATTTTACAAAGATGCTTGAAAAAATTATAAACAGGATGAAGGCGAAAGCATCCGAAACAAATAGCGTTGTTTTAGGAATTGGGATTGGTGTTGACGGTGCAATTAATACTCGAAAAAAGACGATAAGAATGAAAACAAAAGAGTATAAGGAACAAGACTTTTTTTACGAGGAAATGATCGAGAATCTAAAAAACACGGTACAGTTGCCGATCATTCTTGAAAACGACGTTAACGCGTCTGCGGTTGCGGAATTCAGAAATTTAGAAAATAACGGAACCGTATCAACCGATTTGGTCCATATCACTTTAGGGGACGGGATTGGCGCCGGTATTATTATTAACAAAAAGCTGCACAGAGGATTTAATTCTAGTGCAGGAGAGTTAGAGTATATGTGTTTTGATGGGGATTATCGAAAAGAACCATCATCAGTAGGATGGCTGGAAAGTAAGATTGGGAACAAGAATCTACTTAATACATTTGATTTGCATGTCGGGACTGAAGATTGTATCGATTTTATTTCCAAAAAACTTGCCTTAACGATTACGAGTATTATCAGTATTTTAGATATCAATGACATTATTATCGGTGGAAAGACAACCATGTTATTTCCGGACGCTATTCTGGAAAGTACGAAAAAATATGTTGAACAGTATACGGAATGGACACCGAATATTTCGGTTAGTTATTTAAAACATTCAACTGCACTGGGAGCGGCTATTCTCATGCTGCAACAGGAAATTCAAAAAGTCATTTCGGGAAGTGGACATAATGATCAAAATATTTAAAAGTGAAGAGGAAGTAGCAAAAATAATAGCAGAAGAAATGAAGCAGCATTTAATTCATGACGATAAACCTGTTTTTTGCTTGGCATCTGGAAGCACACCACAAAAAGCTTATCAAAAATTTGCTGAAAACGTTGATGAGGAAATAAAAAAGCTAAAAATCGTGAGTTTAGATGAATGGGTCGGGATTAATCGAGATTCTGAAGGCAGCTGCTATCAAATGTTAAATAAGGATTTGTTTTCGCTTTTACAACTGGATGAAGAACAAATTCAATTTTTCAATGGAACATCACAAGACATACAAGAAGAGTGTGTAAGAATTGATAAATTTATTGAAGAGCAGCCGATTACGTACAGTTTAATGGGCGTTGGGATGAATGGACATATCGGATTGAATGAACCGGGTTGTCCTCTTTTAGATCATAGTTCAGTTGTAAAATTATCTGAAACGACTAAGCTCGTAGCGCAGAAATATTTTAATCAACCGACGGATTTAGAGGAAGGCATCACACTCGGATTAGAGCAAATTATCAACAGCAAACGAGTAGTTGTTGTAATCACTGGTGAGCATAAGGCAAGCATCGTAAAAGAAATCTTTTCGAATCAAGAAATGAAACTGCCAGCGCAAGAGCTGCTTGGTTATGAGCATATTGATTTCTATTTAGATGCGGCTGCGGCAAAGTTTGTAAAAAAAGGGGAATGATGATGATGAAAAAAATGAAAGTAACGCTAGTAGGAGCAGGAAGTTTATCTTTTGCTTTAGGAGCACTTCAAGATATCGTGTTGTCGGATCGATTGAAAAATCAAGTAGATCTTGAAATCGCTTTGATGGATATTGTCGAGGAAAATGTGAACAGGACGTATACATATGCTGCTGAGATGTTTTCGGCATTTTCCCATCCCGCCAAAATTACTCGGACGTCGAATCTAGAAGAGGCACTGACCGGGGCTGACTTTGTCATTGTCGCGATTGAGGTAAATCGATATTTTTACTGGTCCCAAGATTTTCATATTCCTCGCCGCTATGGAAGCAAGCAGATTTATGGTGAAAATGGTGGACCCGGATCGATGTTCCATACATTGAGAAATCTTGGACCGATGTTAGAGATTGCTAGAACGATGGAAAAGGTATGTCCGGATGCTTGGTTCATTAATTTTACAAATCCAGAGGCTAAGTTAGTAGAAGCGGTGTCCAAATTAACATCCATTAAAATCGTAGGTCTTTGCCATGGATTAGATATGGGAATTGATCAGATTTCTCAGTTTTTAGAAATGGATATTGAAGAAATCGGAGTTGAAGGTGGAGGCTTAAACCACTTTGGCTTCTTTACGAAAATTTGGAATAAGAAAACGGGAGAGGATTTATATCCGTTATTTCATGAAAAAGAAAAAAAAGCCGATCGACTCGCCCAATTTGATCATATCGGACTCTCGAGAACGATGTATCATACGTACGGCTATTATCCTTACCCGGGTACAAACCATATTGGTGAATATGTTTCATATGCTGCAGATTTCTACGCTGGGTTGTCTCTGCAATATCGCTATGATCCGATAAAAGAAAAATTATGGGAAAAAGATTCAAGAGTACCGGATTTTATTTATTGTGCGAGCGGGCATACGTTGGATAAAGGATTATTTTCAGACGACATGACGGAAGAGGAATGGATAAAAGAGACGTTCAAGTTCGACAAAGATAAGGTTCAAAAAAGTAATGAATATGCGATTCCGATTATCGAGGCGATCTTCTTTGATGACGAGGTGCAGTTAAACTCAGTCAATATGCAAAATAATGGTGCGATCAAAGGGTTGCCGGATGACATGGTCGTAGAAACCCAAGCCATCGTCAATGGACAAGGAATTCAATTAATCCCAATGACCGTCGAACTACCGACTGCCATCATCGGAACGATACACATCCAAGGCACAATCCATAAACTCTTACTCGAAGCCTTCGTCGAACAGTCCAAAACAAAACTACTACAAGCAATTCTGCTCGACCCACAAGCACCTACATACTACCAAGCGTGCGCCATGATCGACGAAATGTGCGAGCTGCAAAAGGAAATCTTGCCGAAGCTTGAGTGGAAATAGTTGAAATAGTTGAAATAGTTTGAGTGCCAGGCACCCAAACAATTCAGAAACAATTCGGAATTGTTTCTAAGTTGTTTGGGTGCCTGGCACTCTTTATGTGGCTTCTAGTCGTTTGTTTGAAATAAGGCTATTTAAAGATGATCGATATTATTTCTTTCATCGTCATTCCGCTTTCAACATCATATGTGCCGGGGCGTAAGTTTTTAGACAAGCCCTTTTTTTCAACTTCTTTAAAAAACTTCATTCCGCTGTCTATGATGTTTGCTCGCTCAAGGGCTTTGCCAACATCAATACTTGTCATGCCCGGGGTTACAGTTATCATCGTACGGTATATAATCTTTTCTTTTACTTCTTCTGCTTTTTCTTCTACTTTTTCTTCTGTTTTTTCGGTCTTTTCTTTTTCGCTATCTTTCGCTGCTTTAATGGCAGCTTCTTGCTCACGCCACTCTTCCTCCGAATGAAGTACATAGCCTTCAGAAATTAGCAGGCTTTTCATCTCATCTATCGATGGTTTTTCTGCCGTCTGTGCACTTTCCGCTTCACTGGGACCAAAATAGTATACTGCGCCACACATACTTGCCGCGACAAGTAGTCCAATGGCAAAGCTGCGAATTGAATTGTTTGTCATTGGGCTACCTTGCTCCTTTCATCTTTCGCTTTTAAGTAAGGCGCGAGAAAACGGTCAACCTCATTCTTGGTCAATTGTGTTTTCTCTGCAATACTATCAAATGAGTACCCGCGTTTATGTAAGTCGAGCATGTCCCTCAACAAAAGGCGCTGCTTTGAAGTGGCCGGTAATACACCTGCTTCATGTGCCGTGATTTCGGCATCTAACTCAATATTCCTCATTTTCTGTTCTAGCTGATATACATCATCCATAAAAGAATTTGAAAGCAAATCTATTTGTTTTTCCAATTTTGATGATGATTTCATCGACTTAAAAAACGACAAAATGAGCAGCAACACTGCTGCACCAATCAAAATGGCTAAAACCCATTCCATCATTATATATCCTCCCTTACCTAAAACTATTCCCTACTTATTATACATAAAATGCACCAAAATTCGCCCTAAAACAAGAAAATGTAACAATTGTAATGAACGGTGCCAGGCACCCACACAAATCCAACACAATTCTGAATTGTTCTGAAGTTGTTTGGGTGCCTGGCACTCACACAACTCTCACACAACTCTCAAGCAAATTTATAATTCATATATTTGATTTGTTGGACATAATCATCATTGAATGGTGGTTTTGGGGATTTTAAAGAGATTATAAGTTTTGTAAAAAGGGGAGGTATTTCGGTGGGAAAGGTGTTTCGTGTGTTTGCTTTGTTGTTATTGGTTATAGTTCCGCTTCTTACGGCTTGTGGAGGGAAGTCAACGGATTCGGGAGATAGTCCTGGCAATGATTCGGATGGTTCTGATTCAGGTGCCAAGAAACACAAGATTGGTATTTTAGCACCAGCTGTTACTCATGGTTGGGTGGCGGCGGTTGCTTATCACGCGGAAGCTCGTGCGAAGGAACTGTCCAATGAGATTGAGTATCAGATTCAAACGAGTTCTAATGCGGAGGAAATGACGTCACAATTGGATGACTTGATGACTTGGGGAGCCGAAGCGATTGTGGCATTCCCTCAATGGGAAGGAATGGAAGTTCCGATCCAAAAAGCGCTTGATGCAGATATAAAGGTTGTAAACTTTGATATTGTTATTGACGCGGACGGTGTGTACCGCGTATCTGGTGACAATGAAGATATGGGGATTCAAGGAGCGAAATATATCGTCGATAAAATTGGAAAAGAAGGCCATGTCGTCATGCTTGAAGTTCCGACTTCAGGATCTGTTTCTGAATTAAGGAAAAAGGGCTTTGTTGATACGATGAAAGAAATTGCTCCCGATATGGAGATCTCGACGTATGCTACGAAGTTTACCCGTGAAGATGGATTGAAGGATTTTGCCGATATTTTAACAAGCACTTCTAAGATTGATGCTGTTTACTCGATGGATGATGAAACGTCAATTGGTGTCCTGCAAGCGATTGATGAAGCCGGAAGAACAGATATAAAAGTTGTAACTGGCGGGGGAGGTATGCAGGAATATTTTAATATGATGCCTGAAAATGAAAATATTTGGATTGAGTCTGCCCTTTACAGTCCAGCGATGGTTAAGGATGCGGTAGATGTTGCACTTAAACTTTTAAATGGTGAAAGCGTTGAAGAGGTTAAGGTGATTCCGACAACGATTGTAGACCGTGACAATTATACTGATTTCCTCGACGAAAATTCACCGTATTAAGTAAGGAAGTCAGGAAGAAAAGGGAGATTATGGCTTAGCTATGGTCTCCTTTTTATAAGTCACTTTTCAAAATCATTGTTGCTTTTAGATGTAAATCCAAATAACGAGAAATATTTCACCTTTGGAGACTGATATTAAAACTGGGAAAATAGCTACTAGCTTAATAAGAAGAGCTAAACTTCCTTATTAGGTCGGCTCTTGGGCTTTTACAAAAAAACAAAATAGCCTTTTTAAAAAGTAGTTGGAAGTGATGGTATGATCATTGAGATGAAAAACATCCGCAAGTCCTTTGGAAGTAATCATGTGCTTAAAGATGTATCTTTTACACTTAGTGGCGGTGAAATTTGCGCTTTGCTCGGGGAAAATGGAGCCGGAAAATCAACACTCATGAATATATTGGGTGGAGTTTTACCTGCTGATTCTGGACAGATTACGGTCGACGGGGAGCAGGTGGTATTCAACACGCCGGCGGAATCACAGAGAGCGGGAATTGCCTTCATCCATCAGGAACTGAATTTGATCAACGATTTGCCAATCTTTGAAAATATGTTTCTAGGTCGGGAGCTTAAAACGAAGATGGGGAGTCTTGACTTAGAAAGAATGTTTGCGGAAACGGAAAAAATGTTTCGGCAAATGAACGTAAATCTCGATCCGAATACGATGGTTGGCGATTTGGATGCTTCTTATAAGCAAATCGTTGAAATATGCCGGGCGATGATGACGAATGCGTCGATTATTATTATGGATGAGCCTACGACTTCACTTACGGATCAAGAAATTAAGCGTGTTTTTACAATGATGAGAACGTTGAAGGACCACAATGTCGGAATTATTTTTATATCTCATAAATTAAATGAAGTGATGGAGATTTGTGATCGATATGTCGTGCTTCGGGATGGACATCGAGTGGCAGAAGGCGATGTCGGTATTGTCACAATGAATGATTTGGCACGTTTTATGGTTGGATTTGATGTGCGCACGGAGCCGTTAACTAGGGAGAAAACATTAGGGGCGGAGATTTTACGGATAGAGGGGCTAACGTCGGATCATAGTTTTAGGGATATTAATTTTTCTATTAAAACTGGCGAAATAGTAGGTGTTACTGGTCTTCTCGGTGATGGGCGCAGTGAACTGTTTCAAGCGATTTTCGGAGCTGATAAAGTTTCGAAGGGGAAAATATTTTTATATGAAAAAGAAATTGCGATTAAAAGTACCACACAGGCGATAAAAGAAGGAATTGCGTATTTACCGCGCAACCGAAAAGAAAATGCGATTATCAAAGATTTGAATATATTTGAGAACGCGTCAATCGTCACATGGTCTAAGTTTTCTAAGCTAGGTATTATCGATGTGAAGAAACATCAGTTGACGTTCGAAGAGCAACGAAAAGCATTGCAGTTAAAAATGGGCAAGCTGACGGATAGTATTACGAGTTTGTCCGGAGGAAATCAACAAAAAGTGGTGCTCGCTAAATGGCTAGCGTCAGATCCGAAACTGCTTATTTTAGACAACCCTACCCAAGGCGTAGATGTAGGCGCAAAAGAGGATATATATGATATTATTTTGCAGCTTGCCAATCGCAATATCGCGATTTTCGTCCTTTCTAGTGAAGCGTCTGAAATTATTCGTGTATGTGATCGCGCTCTCGTTATGTATCATGGGGTTATTCAAGGCGAAGTGACCGGAAAGGATATGACTGAGCAAAATATTATGAGTCTTGCTACTGGTGGGCGGTTGACTCATGAATAAGAGAGGAACGCCAATGATGGAAAATGCCAGTGTGAAAAATAGTAGATATTTTTTCGTGTGGTTTAAACATAAATGGGTAAATGACCCTATTTTTAGTACAGCGATCGCTCTTATTATCATGATTATTTTACAGACGTTGGTTTTGGGGTTCGATTATCATTCGTTTGGCGAGTGGTTCCAGTCCTGGATCAATAACTGGATCAATATTTTAAGAAATAATGCAGGAGTCGGAATCATTGCTCTAGGTATGACTTTGGTCATTATGACGGGAGGCATCGATTTAGCTGTCGGTTCCACATTGGTTGCGACAGGTGCTTTGACGATGATCCTTCTTGATACGGGCACAAAAGGGATTTTGGGCATGATAGGGATGACAGGATTTCCTGCATTTGTTGTGACGATTTTGTTGGTCGTGTTTTTTGGCTATTTACTAGGTTCATTGGTTGGCGTCACGATTACGAAAGGGAATGTGCCTCCATTCATTGCCACATTGGGAGCAATGATGATTTTCAGAAGTGTGACGCAGCATTTCATGCAAGGGTATAATCCGAAGGTGCCAGTGGAATTTTTACAGATTGCTAGTTTTAAATTAGGAAATTATATGATTATGCCGATTATTTATTGGGCAATCATTGCGTATATTCTGTACTATGTATCAAAGCGGACAACCTTCGGACGGCACATTATTGCGGTTGGATCGAACGAGCGAGCCGCTAAACTTTCCGGTGTGAACGTGAATAAGGTGAAGCTGCGAGTGTACGCGCTGATGGGCGTCCTCGTTTCGATCGCCGCCATCATCCAAGTTTCCCGTATCGGCTCCATGGACTTTTCCAACGCCGGAAGGGGAATGGAAATGGACGCCATCGCCGCAGCGGTCGTTGGCGGTACGAGCATGATGGGCGGAAGAGGCTTTATCCTCGGAACCGTATACGGGATGCTGATCATCGCAGTAATGAACAATTTGCTGAATCTATTTGGTGTGCCACCGTTTTTGCGCGAGGCCTTCAAAGGGCTGATTGTCATTGGGGCGGTGCTGTTACAGAGGAAGGAGAAAACTTCTTAATTGTTTGGGTGCTGTTTAGGCGCTGTTTTGGTGCCAGGCACCCGAACAATTCCGGAACAATTGTGAGTATTTAAAATTGAACGGGTGCCAGGCACTCGAACAATTCCGTGACAATTGTGAGTATTTAAAATTGAATGAGTGCCAGGCACTCAAACAAATCAGGAACAATTGTGAATATTCAAAATTGAAGGGTCTATATTAAAGTGTAGCGATTGTTTCGTTTTGAAAATGAGTTTTTAATATTTCTTGCATATGGTTTTTGTTTTCGGCAAATTGTTTGTGTCGATGACCATTTCCACCTGAGGGATGTGGAAACCCTGAAAGAAAGTTCTTTACATCTAGGAGATCGTTATTAGATAAGTAGTTTAATGCATTTGATACGTTCACACCTAAAGGGATAATGAGTGGATTGTTAAGTTTTCTCATTTCTGAAGCAAAAAACTCTGTAACATATTTTTTCAAGATTTCGTTCTTTAATATGTTTGGTGTTGAGCCATTGAAATTCTTTCCATTGTAAAATACTGGGTAAGGAATAATTGATGTTGTCTGTACTATATTACTAGACTCGTTGAAAAAACTCATAGTTGAAGTTAATCCTAAATATTCGTGCAAACCTAGTTCATCTAACATTTGAACTAAGTTTTTCCTCATCGGCCCTTCAAAGCTAGAATTATTTTTTACTTGCCTTAAAATTTCCTCATCATTCTCAATCTGATTTCTAGCGTTTATTACAGTAGTATAAGACTTTTTCATTTGATGAAGACCGGGAGTAATCCCGACAATCAATATTCTAGCTATTGGATTTACATATTCAAATGGGGCGTAATATATTTCAAGCTTTTTCTTTTCATTTTTTTCTAATAGAAACTGTTCATCTAGCATTTCTTCCTCTAAATGTGAGGCTGGGATCGATTGAATCAAATTCTTAAAATCGTGAAACCTTGAGTAACCTGCTATTGCCATAACCTTTACCTCCCACTAGACACTAATAAAATGACGTAACAACCCTTCTGTGGCAGATGGGTTGCTACTTCTTTTATTTTTTACCATTATAATTTAGCATACTTAACTTTGAAAGCATGTTGCTAGAGGGAAGATTTGGAATTGTTTGGGTGCCAGGCACTCAAACAATTCAGGTGCAATTGTGAATAATTAGAATTGTACGAGTGCCAGGCACTCGTACAATTTAGACTTCCTTTAATTCGTCAATCTTCACTGTGGTTTCTTCTCCCAGTTTCCGATTGTCAATTGTTTGAACAATTGCTGTTTGCTCGTCCTCGTTTAGGCTATTGATCCATATTGGAACATCGTGATAGTTAACGGTAATTTCGGCAGATGATGATAAAATTTGTTTTACTCTGTTTGCGTCCACGATATTCACTCCCTTTTGATTTTCCATTTATCTTTTGTTAACATTTCTTTTTTATGCATTAAAATCTTTTCAAGGGATCTAGATGTTTTTGTCGAAAACTATATAAAGTCGGATTTTACTATTTTAAAGGAGAGGTAAATGTATGAAAGTTCTTTTTCTCGATTTAGATTCCACTAGTCCGAAGCATTTAGGGTGCTATGGCTACCATCGCAATACTTCGCCTAATATTGATCAAATTGCAGCAGAAGGTGTAAAGTTCACAAATTATTATACGTCTGATGCACCATGTTTTCCTTCGCGGACTGCGTTAATGACGGGAAAGTTTGGAATACATAATGGAGTTGTGGGACATGGCGGAACCGCGGCTGACGTTAGACATGAGGGACAAGCGAGAGAATTTCGGGATAAGCTGGCTTCCGAAAGTTTTCCGGCTCTCTTTCGTTCATTAGGGATGAAAACAACATTGATTAGTCCTTTTGGTGAAAGGCATTCTGCTTATACATTTTATGCCGGATTCAATGAAATTCATAATACGGGAAAAGGCGGAATGGAATCAGCCGAAGAAGTTACTCCTACCGTCATGAATTGGCTAGAAAATAACGCGAGTAGGGATGATTGGTTTTTATATGTGAATTATTGGGATCCGCATACTCCGTATCGCGCTCCGGAATCTTTTGGGAATCCATTTGCAGATGAGCCTCTCCCTGAATGGATTACAGATGAAGTTTTTGAAAAGCATAAGGAAAAAGTTGGTCCGCATAGTGTACATGAAATAAATATGTACGATAGCAATACGAATCCAGAGTATCCACGTTATCCGGGCGAAATAAAGGATCGAAATGATTTGCGAAAAATGATCGATGGGTACGATTGTGGAATAAAGCATATGGATGATCATGTTGGCAAGATTTTTGCTGAGCTTGAAAAGCAAGGGATCATGGATGAAGTCATCATCATTATTACGGCGGATCATGGTGAAAATATGGGAGAATTGGGGATATACGGTGAGCACGGTACGGCAGACCAAGGTACATGCCGAATTCCGATGATCATTCGTTGGCCGGGATGTCAAAAGGGGCATGTTGATAAAGGGCTTCATTATCATCTAGATATCCTTCCGACTATTGCCGAGCTGGTTGGTAAGGAACCTGCTGAGAGTTGGGATGGAAGAAGTTTTGCAAGTAGCTTAACGGATGGCAAAGATACGGGACGGGATTTTCTTGTTATTTCGCAATGTGCACACGTTTGCCAGAGAAGTGTGAGATTCGGCGACTGGTTATATATTCGGACATACCACGATGGCTACCACTTATTCAATAAGGAAATGCTTTTCAACATAAAAGAGGACCCTTTCGAAATGAATGATTTGGCGTCAGAGAGACCTGATCTATGCAAGGAAGCCGTCTATCAATTAAATGAATGGCACGACGAAATGATGAGCACCATGCCATTCGACGTCGACCCACTCTGGACTGTAATAAAAGAAGGCGGCCCATACCATGCAAAAGGCCATCTAAAAGACTATGTGAAACGATTAGAAGAAACAGGTAGAGCAGATGCCGTGCCTGAACTTATGAGGCGCCATCCCCGGGAATTTGTATGAGTGCCAGGCACCCACACAACTCTGGTACAATTCAGAATTGTTCAATAGTTGTTCGGGTGCTTGGCACTTTTGTATTGTATGCAATATTGTGTATATGCTGTTAATTTGTCGGGTGGTTGGCCGGGAATTAGGTTTGGGAGCAGTGTGAGGTTAAGGAAAGGGTAGGGTGATTGCCGATTGTGGAAGTAGTATTGGTATGAGCTAAAATGGTATTGTTCCATTGTTTGTACAATAGGTATTTTAGTTTCAAGGGGGTTGCGGTGAATATAGGCGCTGGCGTTTAGTAAACTCATAAAGCCGATGATTTCATTTGAATAGTATCTGTTTTCGTAGATTTGCCCAGTGTACTCGTATTTTTTTCGGAAATAATCGCTGTATCTTTTGTTGAGAATGGCCATAAGTTTTCCTAAAGGGACTTCGTGGGATTGAAGCAAGAGGTGGGTGTGGTTATTCATTATACAGTAAGCATATATTTCAAAACGATACTTTTCATAGACATACCTTAGGATACGAAAATATTCTGACACGTCCGGATCCCCTTGAAAAATGCTTTGACGATTATTTCCACGGATCGAGATATGATAGTAATTGCTAGGATGCCAAGTTCGCATTGGTCTAGCCATTTCTCTCTCCACCTCTCATCCATACGCTAAAAATATCAATTCTTACTCTCCTAATAGCGGCTTTCTTAAAAACCATCAAACTCATTCTATTGAGTTCTCCGTCCATTAATAAATTTTGAATGATAAATCCCTCCTAGTATTATATTCTGAATCTTCCTTCACCTCCTATCATAATCATAGTTTCCGATATATGCAACAGTGCCAGGCACTCGCGCAACTTCCGTACAATTCAAAATAGTGTGATTAGTTTCGAAGTTGTGTGAGTGCCAGGCACCGACACAATGTGTGAGTGCCAGGCACCGACACAATTCAGGAATAAGTGCCCATGGGTGCACTGGGGGTGGTAGTTAGTTCGGCTCAATTTATGTGGGTTTGGGGATTTGCTGTGGATAATTTTGTAGATTTATGGTTTGTTTAGTGTAGCGCTTTCACCTGCGTCTGGCTGGATTTGAATGTGAATTTTGGCAAGGTGCAGAAATATCGGTTAGTAATAAGTAGGGTAAGGTGCAGCTTCTATTTTTTTATTAAGTGAACAAAGGGGGATTTTTGTGAAAGTTAGTAAAAGAAATAAACGCGTTTTGTATTTTGTTATGTTTCTACTTCTCCTAACTACTATGATTACTCCAGATGCCTATGCTGCTGTAGAAGGAGATGGAACCGATGCAGTGAATGAGAATTATGCTAATATGCTAAGTCTGCAGCCGCTAGCTCCTGCTTTTAGGGTTGAAACTCTCCTTAAGTGGTCTCCTCAACTTGATCCGGATGCTGAACTTAATCGTGCTAGCGTCTCGTTAAACACAAATCGTTTTAAAGGTCATCCAATTAATCCGCTTGCTCACCCGGAAGCCGGGATTACTTCAGCTGCGATTACGACATGGAATCATGATGAGGCCAGTTCTGTCGGAAGCAATGAATTTAATGTGTATGCTTTTGATAATTGGCAGTTGCTAGATTCTTATATTTATTGGGCGGGAACGGATGAAGGAATTTTTGCCATTCCTACTCCTGATATTGTCGATGCTGCCCATCGAAATGGGGTTCCAGTATACGCGACTGTCGGTTTTCCATGGGGGCCGGGGTCTGCCGCTGCGCTTGCAGAAATTGAAGCATTCACTCAGCAGGCAGAGGACGGATCTTTTCCTGTAGCTGATAAAATGATTGAGATTGCTGAATACTTCGGGTTCGACGGTTATTTTATGAATCAAGAAACATATGGCGTTAGCCGGGCGACTGCTGAACGAATGAATGAAATGATGCGTTATGTAAAGCTGAACTCAAATCTCCGCTTCGGTTGGTATGATGCCCAGGCGAATAACGGTGCAGTTTCTCATCAAAATGCTGTCAATAGCAACAACGATATGTACGTTAAAGCAGCAGACGATGGAGAATATGCAGTTGACGAGTTCTTTTTGAACTATAATTGGGGAGTCAATCAAATTAATACGACTGTTGCGACGATGAAAACCCATAACCGTGATCCGTACGATGCCTACGCTGGTTTTGAGGTTCAACAAAATTCCTATAATACTAGAATTAATACGAGTGCACTTTTAAATGAACAGATGCAGCCAAAAGTATCAATAGCACTTTATACTCCGAACTCTACTATGGGATTAGCGGATGATCCGGCTGATTTTCATGAAAAAGAAAAGTATTTCTGGACGGGGCCGCAGGGAGATCCGACAATGGCAGACGACTCTGCAAACTGGAAGGGAATGGCACGGTTTGTCACGGATTCCTCCGTCATTCAAAAGCTGCCATTTACTAGTAATTTTAACAGTGGACATGGGAAAAAGTATTTTGCAGATGGAAAAATAGTGAGCAACCAAGAGTGGAATAACCGTTCTATACAGGATATTATGCCAACTTGGCGATGGTGGATACGCACGGAAGGAAGTAGAATGAATGTTTCATATGATTTTGAAAAGGCGTTTAACGGTGGGAATTCACTCAAATTTAGTGGTGATCTCGAAGCAAATTCTATTAATGACGTAATGCTTTATAGCACTAAAATTCCTGTATCAGAAACGACGAAGCTGCGTTTAGTCTATCAGAATCATGCTGATGCTGATGTTTCACTTGGTGTTGCTTATAGTGAGGATTACGCTACGGATCAAATGAAATATTATCCCCTTCCGAAGACGGAGGATGGCTGGCAGTCAACAGTGATTGATTTAGGAGACGACGATGGAAAAACAGCTTATGCTTTAAGTCTAAAAGTCACTAACACAGAAAAAATAGATGACTATGATTTTAATTTAGGACAGATTTCAGCTTACGAATCAGCGGAATCCGTTTTACCAAAACCAAAGAATATAAAAATTGCGGAAAAAATGTTAAAAACGGCATTTGAAGCTGAAGCACGTATGAATTGGTCTGCTGATAAAAATGCACTTTATTATGAGATATACCAAAAAAATGCTGATGGGGTAGTCACATTATTAGGCGTTACACCTAATAATCATTTCTATACTCCAAATATTAGTAGAACGATTGAAAATGCATCATCTACTAATATGACAAACCTGCAAATTGTACCAATTAATGAAAACTTTATGCGCGGAGAAATGGCTGAGGTGGGCTTTGAATGGGGCATGGGTACAGATGCAACGGAAATAGATGAAAATCTGCCATCTTCAAATGTAGCACTTAATGCAACTGTAACCGATGTTTCTTTTGAAAATGACGCTGAGCCTGCTTCAAGAGTATTGGATGGTACTGCAACAGGAAATAGTAAATGGGCCGCAACAAATAGAAGAAATGGTTATATGACCATTGATATTGGCGAGCCTAAAACGATAAAACGCTGGCGGGTTGAGCATGCCGAATACGGTGGAGAAGCAAAGGACATGAACACCATTGATTTTGAATTGCTCTACAAGGATCAATCAGGTGAATGGGTTAGCGCAAAACGGATAAGAGATAATGATAAAGCAGTTACTGATATCATATTGGACGAGCCTATAACAGCCAGTGAATTTAAACTTCAAGTGCATAATAGCGGTTCATCCCCATGGGTAGCAATTCGAATTTACGAGTGGCAAATGTTTGAAAGTGATATTTTACCAAGAACAGAAAATATCATGATGCATTTTGCGACTGCGGAGAATAATTCAGGTGCCTATGACAAATTTATTCTGGAAAAAGTTAAGCAAGGCCAAATGGTTAGATTGTATAAATCGCTAGATACAAAAGAAGTGCTGGCGGAAAAGCTGGCAGAAAAAGATGGTACCGTTATATTTGAGGATTTGGACCTCGGTCCCGAAGCGGGAAGACTCTACTATACCGTTCAAAATCCCGATACTGGAGAAAGTCTCAAATATAGTACTGCTTACTTAAGTGAAGAGGTCACAATGGTCATTCAACAAATTAATAATCTACCAGACGTGAACGAATTAACATTGGGCGATAAACACACTGTCAATGATATTAAAATCGCCTATAACAAACTACACCCAACATCAAGACAACAAATCATCAACTATCAAAAACTTACCCAAGCAATCGATCGTATACAAGAATTAAAAAAGAACTTTAACAACGGGACCGGGAAAAAGTAAATTGTGCGAAAGTTGTGCGAGTGCCAGGCACCGACACAACTTAAGTATAATTCAAAATAGTGCGAATTGAACTGGAATTGTTTGAGTGCCTGGCACTCAAACAATTCCTATTGAAGGTTATGTTTTTTCTTGGATATTATTTTTAATTGGTTGATGATTTTCTTTTCTACTTCTTTGTCGTTGTCTAATAGGATTCCGTACATAAATTCTTCTGCGTGTGTTTTTTTCCAACGAAAGTGACCTGATACGAAAAAGTCCATTTCTTCCAATGTGAATTTAATGCTTACTCTTACTAGATCACGGTTCTGGGGGATATTAAATTTGCTTGAAAACATGATGCCATGAGGGCTGATGTTATGAATCTCCGCATGACCAAAGTGGCTAACTTTGTCAGGCTCATTTTCAATCGCGATATTAAATTGGCATTGAAGCGGTGGTGAAAAAATGTATCGGAACGCTTCGTGGCGGTTGCTCAGCATAAATGTTGACCTCCGTCGCTAACTATTTTCCACTATTATATCCGAAAAGATAGCCTCGTCCAATATTACTTGGATTGATGAGAATTTAAGATTAATTGGAGAAACTAGCATTGAGATTGATGAGAATTTAAGATTAATTGTTGGAAATGCCTTGGGAATTGGTGAGTATTCCGGATTTATTGATGAGAATCTCAGAGTTGCAATTTCACGAGAGAATTAAAGTGAATTGTTTAAATTCAAGTCAAGATTGATGAGAATTTAATGTTAACTGGTGAAACTTTCCCTCAAGATTATGATGCTGTGAATCTTAAAGTTTGTTCTACCTTTTTCGTCAATTTTATGATTCAATATAAATGAACTAGTGGAAGTTTTTGAAACTTCTATTTTTTATACGATTGAACCGGGACTTTTTTACTATTATATAAGTCGTTTATTAATATTCATGTTTTGAGGGAGATTCGTTATGTTGCGTGTTTTGCTTCTAGATGATGAAGAGGATGCTCTAGATCTTTTAGAAATACTATTATCTCAGATTGGGAATGTTCAAATTGTTGGACGATTTACGGACCCTTTTCAGGCTCTACAATCGATCGAGAAGACGGAAGTAAATCTTGTTTTTCTTGATATAGAAATGCCAGGGATGAAAGGGACACAAGTTGCGAGAAAGCTGAAAGAACAGAATCCACATTTGAAGGTTGTTTTTACGACGGCTTATTCGGATTATGCTGTTGAGGCGTTTGAAATTCATACAAGTGATTATTTGCTAAAGCCAATTACGTTGGAGAGATTGCAATTATGTATTTCTCGTTTTAAAGAGCGTGACATTCCTTCTATGAATTACATTCAGTGTATGGGGGGCTTTTTCCTTTTTGATGACCTGAAGCGTACATTGCCTTGGAAAACGCTAAAGGAAAAGGAGGTTTGCGCGTTTCTAGTTCACCACCATGATAAGCCGGTTGATAGTGATGTTATGATTGAGGCGATTTGGCCGAATTATGATGTGAAAAAGGCGAGAAGTTATTTATATACTTGTCTATCCTACTTACGAAAAGCACTGACAGAATATGGGCATCCAGCAAAAATAACCAAATTTGGCAAAGGGTTTGTCTTTTCGTTGGAAGGTTTCGAAACGGATGAAGAAAAGTTGAGAAAGCTTTTACTCGAGATTAATTCAAAAGAAGAATTACGAGTCGAGATATATCATAAAGTGGTTGCTTTGTTTAAAGGGGAGTATATGGAAGGGTGTGGATTTCAGTGGGCACACTCTACGCAGACGGAACTAAGAAATATGTATATTCAGGCGTTGCGCAGATTGTATGAATTTTTCAAGGAAAGCAATATCTCAATCGCCGAGGAGTGTTTGCAGCGTGTGCTGACCATCATTCCTGATTCTGAAAAAGATGGTCGAGAGCTTATAAAGGTATATATCGATTCTGGGAAACGAAATGAAGCGATGGCTATTTATAGATTGTTAGAGGAAGCTGTTCATGATTTGGGCGTTGAACTAGAGAGAGAAACGATGCATCTATATGAAAAAATGAATCTATGAGGCACCACATATGAAAAAAAATGTTGAGTCCATTATAATAACGCTTACTATTTTTGCTGCCATTTGTGTAATTTTATATGCGGTGTTTACCCACCAAGCGAAACAGCCTCCTAAAGCCATAAATGGAAATATGGATCTGACTAGTTGGAATTTTTATGCGGATCATGAAATTCCTTTGAATGGGGAGTGGGAATTCTACCCGAATCAATTAGTGTCTCAAGAAAATATTAAAGACTCCAGCTCCCAATATATTCATGTGCCTGGAAATTTTCACGATATCATGCCAAATTTGGGTGTAGCGACATATCGTTTACATATTAAGGTGAGCGACACAGAGCATGTATATGGCTTGAAAATTTCATCTATCCAGTTAGCAAATCGGATTATGATTAATGGTAAAACCATCGGGGAAAGTGGAAATCCAGCAGAAAAGGCAGATTACATAGCGAAAAATAAGCCATATACAAGCTATTTTAATTTACAACCAGGTTGGAATGAAATCATTGTCCAAGTTGCAAATTATGACTTGATCGGTGGCGGAGGAATTATTGGTTCGATCTATTTGGGGTATGCAGAGCAAATTACTGCCTTGAATGATAAGGCGCTCGCCCATGATTGGATTATTGTTTCATGCTTCTTGATTATGGGATTATATTTTATTGGCTTATTTACTCAACGCAAGGAAGATTCATCCTTAATTATTTTTGGTCTCGTATGTATTTTTACCGGATTATATACAACAGCTAGTGGTGAAAGAGTGTTATTTAATATTTTTCCCCATGTTCCGTTTTGGCTGCATTATCGTATACAGATCCTTTCTTCTTATTTCACTGGGATGGGATTGCTTTTATTCGTTTATACAGCGTTTCGGCCATATACTTCTAAAGGAATTGTCTTTATCGGGATCAGTGCAGGAGCCATTATGGCAATTATGACGTTTGGATTCATAACCCATTTAAATACAGAAATACTTTTACCAATCACCTCCATTTATATCACGCTTTCCTTATTATACGTAACATATGTGTTTGTCCTTACTGCTCTTCATAAAATAGCAGGAAGTGTGTATCTCGCAGTTGCCGCCGTTTCTTTGAGTGCATATGCTCTCATTCAAACTGCTTATTCATATTTTGCAGTTTCCGTTTATAAAGTAATTCCTTTTGAACCTTTTTTATTCTTAATTATGCTTGCTTTATTAATGTCTTTAAGATTTTCAAACGCTTATAAAAAAATTCAAGAACTCTCTGTTCAATTGATAAAGGCGGATAAGTTAAAAGACGAATTTTTAGCAAGAACATCCCATGAATTTAAGTCTCCATTGCATGGTATTATGAATATTTCAAGATCGGTGTTAGGAGATACGGTTAATCCTGTCATTGAGGAACATCGTGAGCAGTTGCAGTTAATCACGAATATTACAGAACGGCTTTCTCAGTTAGTGTACGATATTTTAGATTTTTCCAAGCTTAAAGAAGGGGAGTTAACGATTTATTTGGAGCCTGTTGATGTCCGCTCTACTGTTGACGTTAATTTGCGGATTTATTCTTTCCTTGCGATGGGAAAAAACATTCGCTTGGATAATAAAATCCCTGAAAAATTCCCATATGCACTTGCTGATAAAAGTCGTTTAGGACAAATTATTAGCAATTTATTGGATAATGCAATCAAGCATACTGAAAAAGGCGTGGTGGAGGTACTGGCGGAAGCACGGGATGGTAGGATATTTATATCGGTTCGCGATACGGGGGCGGGGATTTCGGAGGAGGAAATTCCCTATATTTTCGAGCCATTCCGATCTCTTGAATCACCTACAGAAGAACAGAGGGGGATGGGATTGGGGCTCTCTATAGTCAAGCAGTTAATTGAGCTGCAAGATGGGAATATTACTGTATCATCGAGAAAAGGGGAGGGAACGACTTTTACGTTTAGCCTTCCGATTTCAAAGGCAGTTGACATTCAAAGCATAAGAAATCCCCAATATGAAAAGGGGATCAAGCAGCCGGAATACATGTTTCCGACACCCTATTACTTTGACCAACAAGGGAAATATACTGTTTTAGTAGCCGATGATAATTTTTCAAATTTAAAAATATTAATGGATACACTGCAAACGATTCATTGTAATGTCATTGCCGTCCAAAATGGATACGAGGTAATGGAGCAGATTAACAAACCGAATTCGATCGATCTCGTTATTTTAGATTTAATGATGCCGGGGATGTCGGGTTATGAGGTTTGCCAGCAAATACGCAAAAAATATTCATTAACGGAATTTCCGGTTTTAATGGTAACTGCAGCTATTCAACCTAAGGATAAGGTGGCCGCATTTGAAGCAGGAGCTAATGACTTTTTACCAAAGCCTTTTGATTTGGATGAGCTAAAAGCAAGGATTGGAAGTTTGCTTGCGATGAAAGAATCTTTTAACAAGGCGCTTAATCTTGAATTGGCATTTTTACAATCGCAAATTAAACCTCATTTTTTATATAATGCATTAAATGGCATCATCGCTACTAGTTATACTGATGCTGATCGCTCGCGAAAGCTGACTCTTAATTTAGCTGATTATTTAAGGGGAAGTTTTCAGTTTAGCAACGTGGAGAAACGAGTATTCTTTAAGCAGGAATTACAATTAATACGTTCTTATGTGGAGATTGAAAAGGCGCGATTTAGAGATAGAATTCAAGTAGAATACGAAATTGATGAGGCCATGTATGGTGTGGAAATTCCTCCACTCTTAATCCAGCCCCTCGTGGAAAATGCCATCAGGCACGGCATCGGAAAGCAAATCGAGGGAGGAACGGTAAAAATAACTGCATACATCGCTGATCGTTATTATTGTATAGAGGTAGAAGATAATGGAGTAGGCATGTCGCTGGAAGAGACCGAGAACTTTGACGGCGATACGAAAGAAGAGGTTGGAGGAGTTGGGCTTAAAAATATAAGTAGAAGAATGAAATATGAGTATAGCTCGGGATTGGATATTTGGAGCGAACAAGGGGTAGGTACAAAAATATCTGTACGAATTCCATTTGAGCTGGCATAAAAGGATGAACCGGATTTTTTATCGTTTTTACGATGAGAAATCTGGTTTTTTTGTGGTTAAAGATGATTGCGAAGGATGGAATATGAAATTGATAGAAATGTGAAAGCGAATGGTGAAAAAAAGTAGGATTTTTTAATGATGTAGTCTTTAAGGTTTTTTTAAGGTCTTATGTCATATCATGTAGAAAAATGATGTGGAGTGGGATGCATATTCGGTTAATTTAGGGGTTTTTAGTAGATTCATAAAATTAATTTTAAAATGATAGCAAGAAGGGACGAAAGTTATGTTAAGGAAAGTTTCAGTAGGACTAATTTGTTTAATGCTGTTTTATTTACTGCAGCCACCTATCTATAGTAAAGCAGATATGGGACCGATGGCGGGAGCGGGAACGAAATCAAGTCCTTATATCATCACAACCGCGGATGAACTTGATAGTGTTCGAAATATTCTAAATGCCCATTATAAATTAGGAAATAATATTGATTTAAGTGGATATGCGAACTGGAAACCGATAGGAAACGGAATGCAACAGTTCATGGGTTCACTTAATGGAGCTGGGCATGTCATAACAGGGCTGAAAATTAACGATGCGAGCACTAGGGAAGTAGTAGGTTTATTTGGTTCTATTGGCTATAATGCGCTAATCGAAAATGTTGGTCTAGTTGACGTGAATATAAACGGTAATAACGGCGTTGGTGCATTAGCCGGATTCAATTATGGAACGATTAAGAAAAGCTATAGCACTGGTCAAGTTAAAGGTAATAGTTATGTTGGTGGATTAGTGGGAGATAATACCTTTATAGGTTCTATTGAGAATAGTTATTCTACCGCAACAGTAATGGGAGTTTATTCTATAGGTGGCCTTGTTGGTCAAAACGAAAGTAGGGTTCATGGTAGCTATGCAACTGGTAATGTAAGTGGAAATAATAATATTGGCGGCCTTGTTGGAAGTAATAGTGGGGACATGGGAATGATTGATGAAGGTATTATTAGCAACAGCTATGCAACAGGGGATGTCACAGGACAAGGATGGATTGGCGGTCTTGTTGGTTATAATATGGAAGCGCAGGTGACTAAGAGTTATGCCATCGGAAAAGTAACAGGTTCTAGTTTTGTTGGTGGTCTTGTCGGATTTAAAAGCTGGAATCCAGTTAATGCTAGTTTCTATGATAAAGATACTACTAAACAAACGGATATAGGAAAAGGAACACCTATGTCTACAGCCGATATGCAGAAAATCTCTACTTTTACAAATGCCGGTTGGGATTTTACTAATATATGGGGAATCAACCCAGGTGGATACCCATATTTACGAGCTATCCCACAAATTCAGTATTATCATGTAACGTATGATGCGAATGGAGCAACAAGCGGAAGTGTTCCGGCTGATGGAATAAATTATAAAAGTGGTGATTTTGTAACTGTAGAAGACAATATTGGTAATCTAGCGAAAGCAGGTTTTATATTTGTAGGTTGGAATACGAAATCAGATGGCAGTGGAACTGCTTACCCTCCTGCTAATAGGCTTGAAGTCGGAGCCGAAAATATTACTCTTTATGCACAATGGGCTATTCAGAACTACAAAGTAGAATTTAAATATTTTGATGATGTAAAAGAAGATGAATTTGTAAAGCATAATCAAAAAGTAAACAAACCAATCGATCCGCAGAGAACAGGATATCAATTTGATGGCTGGTACAGTGATACAGAGTTTACTACACCATATGATTTTGATACGAAAGTAACTTCGGATTTTACAATATATGCAAAATGGATAATCAACCAGTATAATGTAAATTTTGTCAGTGATGGTGGAAGTGCCGTTGCGGATGCTAGTGTCAATTATGGGGATAACGTGGTAAGTCCTAAGTCGCCAAGTAAGGTGGGTTACACGTTTGAAGGGTGGTATAGTGATTCTTCGCTAACTACATTATATGATTTTAGTACGCAAGTGATCTCTAACGTTACACTGTATGCAAAATGGACAATCAATCAGTATACAGTTGGATTTAATAGTAATGGCGGCAGCGATGTTGAGAATGCAGACGTCAATCATGGGAATAAGGTGGCAAGCCCTAAAACGCCGATTAAGGATGGTTACAAGTTTGATGGCTGGTACAGTGATGGGTTGCTTACAACATTATATGATTTTAATGAACCGGTAACTTCCAATATTGAGTTATATGCGAAATGGAATATTAACAAATATATAGTCGAATTTAATTCGAACGGGGGAAATACGGTCGCATCGGAAAATGTCAATCACAATGACAAAGTGACAAAGCCAGAAGACCCGACAAAAACAGGATATATCTTTAACAATTGGTACATCGATTCACTTTTTACTAACACCTACGATTTTAATCTTCCTGTGATGGATAACACTACATTGTACGCAAAATGGACGATCAAAGAATATAAAGTACGTTTTGAAAGTAATGGTGGAAGTACTGTGTCGGATGAGACTGTCAATTTTGGGGATAAAGCAATGACTCCTAAAACACCAAGTAAGGTTGGCCATACATTTGCAGGCTGGTATACGGATGCTCTTTTAACAGAACTATACGACTTTGAAACTAGTGTCGTATCCGATATTACATTGTATGCAAAGTGGACGATCAACGAGTATAAAGTAAGCTATGAAAGCAATGGCGGCAGCAACGTTTCATCTGAAGATGTGAACTATGAAGAGAAAGCTAGTGAGCCAGTAGATCCAACAAAAGAAGGTCATACATTTGCAGGCTGGTATACGGATGCTCTTTTAACAGAGTCATATGACTTTGAAACTAGTGTCGTAACTGATATTACACTATATGCAAAGTGGACAATCAACGAGTATAAAGTAAGCTATGAAAGCAATGGCGGCAGCACTGTTTCATCTGAAGATGTGAACTATGAGGAGAAAGCTACCAAGCCAGAAGATCCGACAAAAGAAGGCCATACGTTTGCAGGCTGGTATACGGATGCTCTATTAACAGAGCTATATGACTTTGAAACTAGTGTCGTATCCGATGTTACTTTGTATGCGAAGTGGACGATCAATGAATATAAAATAAGCTATGAAAGCAATGGCGGCAGCAATGTTTCATCTGAAGATGTGAACTTCGAGGAGAAAGCTACCAAGCCGGAAGATCCGACAAAAGAAGGCCATACGTTTGCAGGCTGGTATAGGGATGCTCTATTAACAGAGCTATATGACTTTGAAACTAGTGTCGTATCCGATGTTACTTTGTATGCGAAGTGGACGATCAATGAATATAAAATAAGCTATGAAAGCAATGGCGGCAGCAATGTT
Organism: Lederbergia panacisoli; assembly: GCF_024626525.1. Taxonomy (GTDB): domain Bacteria; phylum Bacillota; class Bacilli; order Bacillales; family Bacillaceae_C; genus Lederbergia; species Lederbergia panacisoli. The sequence continues at coordinate 33,946 of NZ_JANJGU010000012.1, read as the reverse complement.
TCATCTGAAGATGTGAACTATGAGGAGAAAGTTACTGAGCCAGTAGATCCGACAAAAGAGGGCCATACGTTTGCGGGCTGGTATACGGATGATCTTTTATCAGAGCTATATGACTTTGAAACTGGTATCGTATCGGATGTTACATTGTATGCAAAGTGGACGATCAATGAATATAAAGTAAGCTTTGAAAGCAATGGCGGCAGCATTGTTTCATCTGAAGATGTGAACTATGAGGAGAAAACTACTAAGCCAGAAGATCCGACAAAAGAAGGCCATACGTTTGCGGGCTGGTATACGGATGATCTTTTATCAGAGCTATATGACTTTGAAACTGGTATCGTATCGGATGTTACTTTGTATGCGAAGTGGACGATCAATGAGTATAAAATAAGCTTTAAAAGCAATGGCGGCAGCAATGTTTCATCTGAAGATGTGAACTATGAGGAGAAAGTTACCAAGCCGGAAGATCCGACAAAAGAAGGCCATACGTTTGCAGGCTGGTATACGGATTCGAATCTAAATGACTTATACGATTTCAATGCACCGGTACAATCAGACATCACTCTTTATGCTAAATGGTCTGCGAACGAATATAAGGTAGATTTTGACACAAATGGTGGCAGTCTTATTGCGGCTGAAAGTGTTAAATACCAAGAAAAAGTAGATGAACCTCAAGCACCGATAAAAGAAGGATACATTTTCGCAGGCTGGTTCAGTGACAATCGGCTTTCAGAAGCTTATGATTTTAACACAGCTGTTACAAAAGATATTACGATTTACGCAAAATGGATATTGGAAAATAAGGATGATCCAATAAAAGATGATGAAAATATAGAAAAAAATGATCCTCCGAAAAATGAAGTACCTAAGGATAGCGATAAGATAGAAAAAGATGATCCAGCGAAACCAAAAGATCCAATTAAGGATGATGAAAAGAAAGAAAAAGAGAAAGATGATCCAAATAAGGAAACGAAAAAAGATACATCAAAAAAACCAAGTCAACTTCCAAATACCTCAACAAATGTATATAATTTGATGTTGCTAGGTGGAATGATTGTTCTTATCGGAACTGTTTGGTACATGCTATCAAGAAGAAGATTGAATTAAGTTTTGAGAGGGCATATGATGATTTTTTTCATATGTTCCTTTGAAGGTTATTGATGGAATTTAGATTAGGTATGGTGGATATTCTGAGCTATATGGTGAATTTAATACTAGAATTGGTGAAGTTTGGTCGGAAATTGATGATAATTTATTGTTAAATGTTGAAAATGTTTATGGAATTGGTGAGAACCGAACTTTTCCTTGAACAGGAGATCTTTGATGAAAGTGGAAATGTTGATTTCATAGTTCCTTCCTCCTCTATTAATGTTTTAGGTCATGCTAGAAAATGAGATATTGGACCTATTAATATCATTGCGATTCTATACGATTATATAGTTGAGAATACCCATAAATCGTACGAATCGGCAAAGTTACTGAAAAGTAATGACGCAAAACTATAGGGGCTAAGATCGTTTGATTATGCCAGCCAGTTTCCGAACACGACATCCGACGATTTATGACTAACGGAGGATGTATATGGATGAAGAAATTATATTTTCGATTCAGGTATTATTGGCATATTCTGAAGTTTAGAGAGCTAGCTGTGCTAATTCCTGACTGCTTGGACGCCTGCTATAAGCAGAGGTTAGAAATGAAAAAAAGACACCATGAACAAGCATACATAAATTTCAACAATTTTTCATCATAACTTGAATACAATCCAACGTGAAGACGAAGGCATTCCAGCCTTCGTCTTTAAATTTATATAATATATGAGGAAATATACATGTGTATCCCAATTGATAGATATACCATAATTTTCAAAATGAGCAGAACTTTAGATCTGTGATTTTGTCGAATAATATCACTTTTTAGCAAAATGTGACGAAATACCTATAAGCCAATAGTAACAAGGGAAAAATGTTTACTTTTTTAAAGAAATAGCGAGATAACCTCTTTTAATTAGGTATAATTTACTAGTATAATAAAATTGTTGTTTTTTTAAAATATCTAATTGGAGGAAATAGGATGATAGATATTCACTGCCATATTTTGCCTGGGGTGGATGATGGTGCACCTAACTATGCAAATAGTCTATTAATGGCCAAACAGGCAGAGGCTGAAGGGATTCATACTATTATTGCCACGCCGCATCACCAAAACGGGACATATTTTAATGAGAAAATTAATATATTATCACGAATAGAAGAGCTAAATGCTTACTTAAAGACTGAAAACTGTAAGGTAAATATTTTACCGGGTCAGGAAATACAAATCTATGGCGATCTCCTTAGAGATTATGAAGATGGGAAAATCATGACGCTTGCGGATCAGTCTACATATGTTCTAATTGAACTGCCAAAGAGTCATGTTCCGGGGTATACGAGCCAACTTTTTTTTGATATACAAATGAGAGGGCTTACACCAATTATTGCAAATCCGGAGCGAAATCTTGAATTTATTGAACAGCATGATCATTTATATAGTCTTGTTAAAAATGGTGCAGCGACTCAAATTAGTTCAGGCAGCTTGACAGGGCATTTTGGTAAAAAAGTCCAAAAATTTGCATTAGATTTGGTAGATGGAAATTTAGCGCATTTTGTCGCTTCTAATGCTCATAATGCGAAAAAGCGATCATTTAGAATGGAAGAAGCTTTTGATGTCATACAGAAGAAATACGGATCCGATCACATATCTTATTTTCAAAATAATGCAAAAGCGGTGGTAAAAGGCGATCATATTTACCGTGATATCCCTAAGAGAATTAAGAGAAGGAAGATAATGGGGTTATTTTAAGCATCTATATTCCATCCCTTTCCTAAAAATTTCTATATATATACTATTGTAATGGTTGATAGAGAATGAGTATAATATAGATTGTTGTAACTTTTGTATGTATATAACGTCTATTATAGTATGGCATCTAAAGTGTATTATGGGAGAGGGAAAAAACATGGGTCGACATAAACCGAAAAAGAAAAGAAAAGGATTAAAAATATTCCTTATTATTTTACTTGTGCTTGTAGCTGGTATTGCGGCATATGGTTATTCAATTTATCATAATCTTTCTAAAGCAGCCAATGCTGTTCATAGTCCGATTGACCGCACTCCAGAAGTTAAACGGCCTTCGGATTTGGAACTTGGTAAGAGGGAACCTTTTTCAGTATTGATGCTTGGAGTGGATGAGCGGAAAGGTGACAAAGGCCGCTCGGATACGATGATTGTGTTAACTGTAAATCCTAAGAATAAGTCAATGGAAATGCTCAGTATTCCACGTGATACACGAGTGGAAATTGTCGGAAATGGAACGGTAGAAAAGATTAACCATGCCTATGCGCGTGGCGGTGTTGAAATGTCTATGAATACTGTTGAAAAATTCCTTGATATTCCGATTGATTATTATGTAAAGATGAATATGGAAGGGTTCCAGGAAATTGTAGATGCGGTCGGTGGTGTGACGGTTAATAATGATCTTGATTTTTCTCAAGATGGACACCACTTTACAGTTGGAGAACTTAATCTTAATGGTAAAGAAGCATTAAGCTATGCGCGTATGCGTAAAAATGATGCTCGTGGTGATTTTGGCCGGCAATTGCGCCAACGTCAAGTGATTCAAGGCGTTATCAATAAAGGTGCCAATATTTCTGCTCTTTGGAAATATGATGACGTTCTAAAAGCATTGAGTAAAAACGTTGAAACAAATATTTCTTTTGATGAAATGAAATCTATTCAAAAAAATTACGCAGATGCGCGTCATAATATTGATCAAATCCAAATTGAAGGCAGCGGGGCAACCATCGATGGCCTTTGGTACTATGTAGTGCCTGAAGAGGAACAAGTGAAGGTACAGAATAGACTGAAAGAGCATTTGGAATTGAAATAAGTAGAGAAGCGTCGGGACATAGAGTCTCGACGTTTTTTCATACATCTAGATAGTTATAAACAGATGAGGTTATTTTAAAAAAAGAGCCCATTCGGAGCGTTCCTACAACGCCCCGAACGGGTTATAAAATCGACTTCCGTCATAATACGTAATAACCATTGCTAATACGAACGCGCTCCCTACTAATATAAGGGCAATATAATCAATACGTTTAAACGGTCGCGCGCTGTACCATGAGCGCTTTTTATTTTTTCCAAAACCGCGCAGTTCCATGGCGTTGCTAATAACTTCAATTCGATCTAGACTCGATAGAATCAATGGAATAATGATAGAGGCGATATTTTTGATTCGCTTCCCTATCTTTTCTTTCCTTGACATGTCAATTCCGCGCGCTTGCTGGGTGATGGCGATGTTCCGGAAATCGCGCTGGATGTCGGGAATATAGCGCAAGGCTAATGCAACAGCGTATGAAATTCGGTAGCTAACCCCGATTCGGTTTAGCGACGCGGCGAATTCACTAGGATGTGTCGTCACAATAAATAAAAGAGCTGCTGGAATAATCGTGAAATATTTAATGGTAATATTAAACTGGTAAAATAGCTGTTCCCACGTTACGTTATATCGGCCAACAATTTCAAACAGCACATGGCTTGTCCCGTAAATTTTTACCCCTTCTTGTGGAGAAAAAATATAGATGGCGATATTGTTGAGCAGTAAAAACGCTAATATAAACAATAACACAAAGGAAATTTCTCTTATCTTTACTTGCGAAGCGATAAAAATAGTGATGCTTGCGACAAATAAAAATAGGAGAACGCGCGTGTCATACGTAAGCATGGCTGTGGTCGACCATAAGATAAAGCAAATGAGTTTCGTTGCACCAGTCAGCCGATGAATAGGCGAAGGACGGTCAATATATGCAAGCATTTCTACTGCCATGTTGTTCGCACCCCCTTGTCGAAGGCGATAAATCGTCCAACGAATTCTCTCGGTTCTTCGATTCCTGCTTTAACGGCAAGATCAAATAATGAAGTTTCCTTCAAATTCGCTCTTTTGATCACATCTTGATCTGTTAAAATGTTCGCAGAAGTGTCATCGGCAATTTTTTCCCCGCCAGCAATGACGATCGCTCTTGGTGTGTATTCGAGCATTAAGTGCATGTCATGTGTGATCATTAAAATTGTGATGCCCTCTTCATTTAGTTTGGATAAAAACTCCATGATTTCAGTGTAGTGTTTGAAATCTTGTCCGGCGGTTGGCTCGTCTAAAATAATGAGTTCTGGTTCCAATACTAAGATAGAAGCAATCGTGACGCGTTTCTTTTGTCCGAAGCTAAGGGCTGAAATCGGCCAGTTTCGGAAAGGGTACAGTCCGCATATTTGTAGTGTTTTTTCAACTCGCTCCTTAATTTCATCTTCTGGGACTCCACGCAATACCAATCCGAGCGCCACTTCTTCAAAAATCATATGCTTTGAAATCATTTGATTAGGATTTTGCATGACGAGCCCAATTCGCTCAGCTCTTTCTTTGATCGTGTCATTCGTAATGTCTTTACCTTTAAAAAGGATTTTACCACTAGTAGGTTTGTTAAAGCCGCAAATAAGACTAGCCAGAGTCGATTTCCCTGCACCATTTTTCCCAGCGATGCTGAGCATTTCGCCTTTATCAATGGAAAAAGATACATTGTGAATCGTATCCTTTCCCGGCGAATAGCTAAAATGCAGATTTTCCAGCTCTAAAATTGGTTCAGATTTCTTTTTTAGATAAGGAGGACTGGTCGCTTCAAACCAGGTGAGCAGCTTGTCCTTATCAACAGCAAATGTTTTGATATGTGAAGGCTTTGACTCGGGTTTTACTTTAACTCCGGCGTATTTTGCTGCTTTTACATAAAGTGGCTCACGAATATTGCATTGTTCAAGAACCGAAGAAGCAAGCAATTCATCAGGTGTAAGATCCGCTACAATCTTGCCTTTATCGACGACAATAATTCGATCAACATGGCATTCGAGAACATCTTCAAGGCGATGCTCGATGATGACGACAGTTGTATTTGTTTCTTTTTGGATACGGTCAATTAGTTGAATCGCATGTTTTCCAGTTGCTGGATCGAGGTTAGCGAGCGGTTCGTCGAATAGTAAAATATCGACATTATCCACCATAACGCCAGCTAAAGAAACACGCTGCTTCTGCCCACCTGACAATTGATGGAGGGATGACTGCAAATAATCATCCATATCGACCATGCTCGAAACATCTTTTACAATTGAAACCATTTCATCTTGTGCCCGCACATCATTTTCAAGGGCAAACGCAATATCCTCGGCAACTGTAAGTCCGATAAATTGCCCATCAGGGTCTTGCAATACCGTTCCGACCATTTTAGATAGGGAAAAAATATCAAGATTTTTTGTTTCCTGACCCATTATGTTTAGGCTCCCAGTTATCTCCCCTTTATAGGAAAACGGAATTAACCCATTGAGGCAATGGCCAATCGTACTTTTTCCCGAACCTGAAGGACCGACAATGAGCACTTTTTCCCCTTCATAAATTGTTAAATTAAGATCATGAAGAGTTGGATCGACTTGTGTGCGGTATTTAAAATTAAATTGTTCAAATTGAATAACGGGCTTTTTCATTTTGTTCTCCTCAAATACATGTAAAACGAGGAAACCGAATACGATTTCCTCACCTTATCTTTTATTCTGCTTTCAAACTTCCACTTTTCACTCTAGTTTTTGCGTAGGCGACGAGTAAAATTGTACCTAGGACTGCAACTGTTACAATGTTCGCAAGACCGGCTACAATACCTTGTGTCCATACTTTGTTGGCTGGTTCAGCGTATATAAGTATATCAAGAGTCGGTGCAAGTATGCCCCATCCGACAATTTGAACGAGAGCTTGAATAATATTAAAAGAAATAATTTGTTTTTTGCCAAATTCTCCAGCTTCAATATTAATTCTTTTTGCCGTAAAGCCAATTAATAATCCAACAAAAGCTGAAATGATGACCCAACTCCACCAAATGCTGCCCCACATAATGGAATCTAACAATGCGTGACCAATTAATCCGATAAGACCACCGGCAATTGGTCCAAACACTACCGCCATTAACGCTAAGAATGCATAAGATGTGTTGATATTCGTGTTCGGAATTCCAGTCGGAATCGATGCGAATCTTCCTAAAATGACAAACACTGCTGCTCCAATCCCAATCGCGACTATTGTTTTAATTGCTAAATTCTTCCCCATATTGACCCTTCTCCCTTTTTTGTAAAATTTAATTTTTATAATATAAATTTAATTATATATGACTTTTGGCACTTTGCGGAGTGCTATTTTCCAATTTGCGCCGGTTTCGATGTGATATGCTTTTGCAAATGAGCCTTGGTTAATGGCAATTCCAAGTTTATCTAGCGAATTTACGTAAATTAACGGTTCGCCTAAATGACTATCAGCAAAGGAACGACCATATGTCATGATGTTTTTATACACTTGGCGTGTATCGTTTTGAATGGTGACTTCAAAATTATCGCCATATTCCACCGCTAATTGTAAAAATAGTGTGCGATCGATATTCGTCCATAGGTTTCCGAAACGAATATCTAAAATATCGATATTTCCTGTGACGGATGATTCGTCGATTGTCGGATTAAATTTTGTAAGTGTTACTACCGACTCGACGGGAACTTCTGGACCTACTTCTTCAAATGAGATGACACCAGATGCAAGTCTTGCCCCAGTATAGGCATACACGTCACGGCCGTGGAAAGTATACGACTCTCCTGATTTTGGCAGGCGGTTGACTGTCTCGTCGATGATTCTTACTTCTTGGATTCCAATCGCGTCTCTTATATGTGTTAACGTTCCATTATCAGGGGTAACGATATATTGATTTTCAGTTGTTTTTGCAACAACGCTGCGGCGATCAGAACCAACCCCCGGATCGACAACTGAAACGAATACCGTTCCTTCCGGCCAATAAGAAATAGTTTGATAGAGGCGGTAAGAGCCCTCCCATATATTATATTGCGGAATGTCGTGAGTTAGGTCAAAAATTCTAAGTGTCGGGTCGACAGAAGTCGCCACTCCGTACATAGCGCTAACCGCACCGTCACTTAAACCGAAATCTGTCTGGATTACTAAACTGTTTGTCATTGTAAATTCCTCCATCTGTAAAAAAATTAGAAAAACAAAAAACCACGCCCGTATCTTTATAAAAAAGATAAGGACGTGGTTGAATTCACGTGGTACCACCTTATTTCGCCGTTTGTTCACACAAAACAGCCTCTGCAAGTACTGGAGCATAAATAAATCTTTGCTCGTAATACTGTGGTATTGATAACGAGTACCAAATCTCGACGCCACCTACTAATCCGCAACCGGACGTTCAGCTCGCAACTCGGAGGCCATTGTTCAGATCGTGATTTTTGCTTCTTTTCAGCTACCGAAGCTCTCTGTGTAAAACCAATAATCCTACTTTTTCTCTTCATCGTCTTTAAAAAAGGTAAAGCATATGTGATTGAAATTGATTATAAGCCGGGCTGAAAAAAAATGCAAGCATTAATTTTTCTTGAAGATATTGGAAACGTGGAAGGTTTGAAAAATAGCGAACGCCACATTTCTTATATGAACAAGTCTGATTCTAATAGAACGAGCATATTATTTGTAATGGATATTAATATGAAAGTTTGGGAATCGGTAAAGGAGGTATGGTTCATACTACAAACAATAAACAAAGAACAAGGAGTGCCAAAATGAAGTTTATTGAAGAGAACATAACCGCATTTAACGTTCAGGCAACCACTCCAGAAAAAGCAATTCGAATAGCAGGAAATCTTTTGGCAGACAATGGATATGTCGAAAAACGTTATGTCGAAGCGATGGTAGAATCCTTTGAAAAAAACGGTCCTTATATTGTAATCGCCCCTCAAATTGCGATGCCGCATGCAAGACCTGAAGACGGAGTTCTAGAAGCATGTATTTCCATGATAAAACTAGAAACGCCAATTCCATTCGGAAGCACACCAAATGATCCAGTAAAACTTGTTTTTGCTTTAGGCGCTTCGGATAGTGAAGAGCATTTGAAAGTGTTGAAAAAGTTAATGAATTTGCTAGGGAATAAAGAAGCGGTGGAGCAATTGAAGGCGGCTACTTCGTATGAAAGTATTAGGGGTTTGATTGAGTGATGGGGAAATATGGAGAATGATTTTAGGGTAATACGGGATTGAAGCTTGGTTTTCCTTTGAATCGGTCTTGAATGCTACTTTTTAGCAAGTCCAGTCTTGATCAGGGGTGAATCGCACCGCAAATCTGGTTTTCCCGTAGTTTCCGTTGCGATCGGGCTCGAATCGCCCCGCAAATCTGGTTTTCCCGTAGTTTCCGTTGCGATTGGGCTTGAATCGCCCCGCAGATCCGGTTTTCCCGTAGTTTCCGTTGCGATTGGGCTCGAATCGCCCCGCAGATCCGGTTTTCCCGTAGTTTCCGTTGCGATTGGGCTTGAATCGCCCCGCAAATCCGGTTTTCCCATAGTTTCCGTTGCGATCGGGCTTGAATCGCCCCGTAAATCCAGTTTTTCCATAGTTTCCGTTGCGATTGGGCTTGAATCGCACCGTAAATCCAGTTTTCCCGTAGTTTCCGTTGCGATCGGGCTTGAATCGCCCCGCAAATCCAGTTTTCCCGTAGTTTCCGTTGCGATTGGGCTTGAATCGCCGCGCAAATCTGGTTTTCCCGTAGTTTCCGTTGCGATCGGGCTTGAATCGCCCCGCAAATCCGGTTTTCCCATAGTTTCCGTTGCGATTGGGCTTGAATCGCACCGCAAACCCAGTTTTCCCGTAGTTTCCGTTGCGATCGGGCTTGAATCGCCCCGCAAATCCAGTTTTTCCGTAGTTTCCGTTGCGATTGGGCTTGAATCGCCCCGCAAATCCAGTTTTTCCGTAGTTTCCGTTGCGATCGGGCTTGAATCGCCCCGCAAATCCGGTTTTCCCGTAGTTTCCGTTGCGATTGGGCTTGAATCGCCCCGCAAATCCAGTTTTTCCGTAGTTTCCGTTGCGATCGGGCTTGAATCGCCCCGCAAATCCGGTTTTCCCGTAGTTTCCGTTGCGATTGGGCTTGAATCGCCCCGCAAATCCAGTTTTTCCGTAGTTTCCGTTGCGATCGGGCTTGAATCGCCCCGCAAATCCGGTTTTCCCGTAGTTTCCGTTGCGATTGGGCTTGAATCGCCCCGCAAATCCAGTTTTTCCGTAGTTTCCGTTGCGATCGGGCTTGAATCGCCCCGCAAATCCGGTTTTCCCGTAGTTTCCGTTGCGATTGGGCTTGAATCGCACCGTAAACCCAGTTTTCCCGTAGTTTCCGTTGCGATTGGGCTTGAATCGAATCGCAAATCCGATTTTACCATGATTACAGTCTCTATCGTGCTCGAATCGAGACACAAATCCGGTTTTTTCAGTAGTTTCAGTCTCGATAGGGATCCAATCGAGTCGTAGCGTACTATTAATAAAAAAAAGGAGTGGATTTTCATGAAAATTTTATGTGTGTGTGGGTTGGGACAAGGGACAAGTTTGATTTTACGCATGAATGTGGAAACGGTTTTGCGTGAAATGGGTGTTAGCGCGGATGTTGAGCATATGGACGTTTCTTCGGCATCGGGAATGGCTGCGGATTATATTGTGACGAGCAATGAGCTGGCACAATCTTTGGGAGGGACGGACGCTAAAATCATCATAGTGAATAATTATTTTGACCAGGGTGAAATCAAAGGTGCTTTAGAAGAGAATTTACAATAATTAGTGGGGTGAAGTATCGATGGCAGTAATTCAATGGCTTGCCACTAACTTTTTTGGAACTCCGGCTATTTTGTTAGGATTGATTGTTCTGATTGGATTACTTTTACAAAAAAAGAATTCCAGTCAAGTCATTAGCGGAACGATCAAAGCTATCATCGGCTTTTTGATTATTAGTGCAGGCGCCAATATTATTGTCGGCGCTCTAACGGTTTTTGAACCGTTGTGGAAAGAGGTATTTAATCTCCAAGGTGAGACGTTAAGTGACTTTATGGGGCAGGATAAATTTAATGGGAAATTTGGAAGTGCGGTCACATTAGCGATGACACTTGGGTTTTTGATTAACGTTCTGCTTGCGAGATTTACGAGATTTAAATATATCTACCTAACCGGTCATATGATGTTCTGGACAACGACAATTTTTGCTGGAATTGTAGTTCAAACGGCAGGTGACGTTTCATTTTGGAAATTGGTCATCTTTTTATCGATCATTATGGGGATTTATTGGACGTTCCAACCGGCCCTTACCCAGCCGATTATGAGAAAAATAATGGGTAATGACAACATCGCGCTTGGCCATACTTCAGCTTCCGTGGCACTACTTGGGGCATGGCTCGGAAAAATACTTGGAAATAAAGAAAATGATTCCGAGAAAATCAAATTGCCGAAAGGACTGGAATTTTTAAGAGATTCAAACGTTATCACCGCTTTAACAATGGGAATCCTCTTCCTCGTTGGAGCTATCATTATTTCTTTTAAAAATACACCCGGGGCCGCGGAGCTTGTAGCTTCAGCGGGTGACCAGAACTTCATGATTTACTCGATTATTCAGTCCTTTACATTTGCTGGTGGAATCGCTGTTGTCTTGATGGGAGTTCGGATGTTTATTGGGGAAATTGTTCCGGCGTTTAATGGGATCGCAACAAAAATTGTTCCTGGCGCGAAGCCTGCGCTCGATTGTCCAGTCGTCTTTCCATTTGCACCTAACGCGGTTGTGCTTGGATTTTTAGGTGGTTTTATCGGTGCTTTATTATGGCTGATCGTTATTGGAAATACAGTCGCATATGTGTTTGTACCGACGATGATTGTATTATTCTTTCACGGTGCAACGGCTGGTGTTTTCGGAAATGCAACTGGTGGAGTAAGAGGTGCGCTGTTAGGAGGATTTATCACTTCAACGGTTGTAGCTTGGGGTCAGTACATTACGGTAAAAATGTTATTGCCAAATACGATTCCTGATACGGCAATGTGGGCTGCAGACTCTGACATGTTTGTGTTGGGACCAATCATAAGAGCACTTGCCGCAGTGTTGTTTTAATAAAAAAATGATTCCAAAAAGGTCGGGTAACCGCCTTTTTACATGGGATATAAAAAGGTCGGGAAACTGACCTTTTTAAATGTCTAGGCTAGGGTCTATCGACTAGCAAGGGCGCTTGTGCTTTTCCATAAAACATTAACCTAGAGGTGACAACGATGAGTTTTATTCGTACATTCCATGGAGACATTGAGCCTTCCGAATTAGGATTCACTTATTCTCACGAACATATTGTTTGCCGGCCGCCTTTTTGGGTGGAAAAAGGGGAAGATGATTTGCTTTTGGATGATAAAGAAGCGTCATTGAAAGACGTTCTCGATTTTACAAGCCATGGCGGGCAAGCAATTGTAGACGCAACCGCGGTAGATTATGGGCGCGATGTTCAAGCGGTCGCAGATATTGCAACAGAAGCAGGCATTCATATTATCGGGACTGCTGGTTTTAATAAAAGTTTCTTATGGGATGCAGCGATCACTCCTCACCTTCATGAGGTCATCGGCGGGAATTTTCATACGTACAAAGATTGGATAGACGGGTCTCAAATTAATGATTTGACTGAGTACGTGGTGAGGGAAGTGGAGGAAGGTCTCGAAGGTACAAAGTTTAAGGGGGGGCAAGTGAAATTTGGAACTGCTTATAACCGGATTACCCCTCTTGAGGAAAAAACGATTCGCGCGATTGCGAGGGCCCATCATGAAACGAAGGCACCCATCCATTCGCATACGGAAGTGGGAACGATGGCGCTTGAACAAATCGACATTTTAAAAAGTGAAAATATCGATCTATCCTATGTCAGTTTCGGACATATGGACCGAAATCCCGATCCTTATTACCATGAAAAAGTTGCGTCAATGGGGAGTTACTTATGTTTCGACGGAATCGCCAAGGTGAAATATGCACCCGAAAGCACGAGGATATCGTGCATTTTGGAACTCGTTAAAAAAGGATATGAGAAACAGATTTTGGTGAGTGGGGATACAGCGCGTAAAACGTATTATAAACATTATGACTACGGTTTAGGATTGGAATATATTATCGCAAAATGGGTCCCGAGATTTATCGACGAAGCCAATAAAGCAGGTTTTGACGGTGAAAAATTAGTTCAGTTGTTTTTTGTGGAAAATCCAAAACATTGTTTTACGTTCAAAGGGTAGGTGAGATTTGTGAAATTTGAGATGGAAAATTCATATGAAGTGAAGGATAAAATCTTACAATCGAACATTGCCATTTTGCCGATAGGTGCAGTGGAAGCACATGGTCCTCATCTCCCCCTTAGTACGGATACGATTTTAGCGGAAAGGTTATCGACACTGCTTGCTGAAAAAGTTGGTGCGTTTGTAATGCCGAGCCTTCCGTATGGGCAAGTGTGGAGCTTACGGAATTTTCCGGGGAGCATCAATATTTCCAATGATTCATTGATTTCTTTTTTAGTTGATATAGGTAGAAGTCTTTATGATCAGGGCTTCAGAACTTGGGCGATGGTGAATGGTCATCTCGGAAATCAAGTGGCGTTAAAAGAAGCAGCGAGGGTTTTATATGACGAGATTCCTGAATTTAAAGTGTTTTATTTTTTCTATCCAGGGATGAATGCAGTTGTAAAAGATATTCGTGAGACGAAATCAGTCCATGGTACTTATTTTCATGCTTGCGAAATTGAGACAAGCATTATGCTTTATTTGGCTGAGGAGTTTGTAGATATGGAACGAGCCCTGAATGATGTTCCAACGATTGGGGAGGCGGCGGATTTTACTCCGACACCGTGGGAAACTTTTACAAAAAGTGCGGTGCTAGGAGATGCGACGCTTGCAACAAAGGAAAAAGGACGGAAAATTGTTGAGACGGCTTTGGAAAAAATGGTCGACATGTTGATTGGAGGAAAGACGAATGATTGATGCTTATTTTGGTAAAATTAATGAAAAATTCATGGTAGTCTTAGACTCTGAACGCGGAAAGATGAAAGAAGCGGCTTCTAACATTGCAACGGCTATTGAAAAAGGCGGGATCGTGCAGCTTTTTGGCTGTGGACATTCTCATATTTTAACGGAGGAAGTTTTTTACAGAGCGGGCGGATTGGTCCCAATCAAGCCGATTTTCCATGAACTGCTCATGCTGCACGAAGGGGCCATGCTATCATCACAGCTGGAGCGAAAAAATCATTATGCCCATTCTTTTATGGATGGTCAGGATATTCGAGATCATGATGTCATGATCGTCCTATCGACATCAGGCAGAAATCCAGTCCCGGTTGATGCCGCTTTAATTGCGAAGGAAAAGGGGGCTTTTGTCATTGGGATCACCTCATTTGAATACTCCAATAGTCAGACTTCACGCCACGAATCAGGAAAACGCTTGTACGACGCGGTTGATCTAGCAATTGATAATCACTCTCCGATTGGCGATGCTGTTTTGACCCATGAAAAAGTGGAGGTGCCCTTTTCACCAACTTCGACCGTAGTAGGCGCCGCTATTTTGAATGCTATTTTTGCGGAAGCGATTGCCTTAATGGCAGAGGCTGGATTCGAACCGCCAATCTTTTTAAGTGGCAATATTGAAGGGTCCGATGACCACAATAAAGAGTTGGTGTCGAAATATGAAGCTAGAATCCCGTTATTGACGAAGGGTTTGTGAATTTCATCAAATAGGATAAAAGTTTCATCAATTAAGTCTTAATAATCACCAATTGAGTTAAAAATCCATCAATTAAGTCTTGAATTTCACCAATTAGGTCAAAAGCTTCATCAATTAAGATCAAACTTTCATCAATCAGATCTCAAGTCTTGCCACCAATTACGTTCGGATTATCATCAATTAAGGGTCGACTTTTACCAATTTACGTTGAACTGCATTCATTAGATTTGAAATTTCACCTAGTGGCAAAGTTTCATCAATTACGTTAAAACTTCATCAATTAAGTCCAAATATCCTCAATTCAATTCAAACGGGAACTTCCTTAATTAATCAACGAAGTTCCTCAATAAAAATCTTGCTTCTTTCTAAAAATCGAATATCAACCGCAAATAACGTACAATGAATTTGAAAGGGGGAGTCTCTCGTGATTTTAGAAATTATCGCTACCCATATTCGAGATGTAAAAGCGGCGTGCGAATATGGTGCGGATCGTATTGAATTGTGTGTTGGCATGAAAGAGGAAGGATTTACGCCAAGCTTCGGGCTGATTGAATCGGCATTGGAGATTGCGACCGTTCCGATTAATGTCATTATTCGCTCGCATAGCCAGTCTTTTTTCTACGAACCTGCCGAGGTGGATACGATGGTGCGTGATATTCGAATGGTTCGAAAGTTGGGGACTAATGGAATTGTCATCGGTGCGCTTACAGAAGATGGGCGAGTAGATGTTGAAGTGATGAAGCGGCTTCTTAACGAAGCGGAAGAACTGGATGTTACATTTCATCGCGCCAGTGATTTTTCGCGGAATCTTGAAGAAACATTGGAAGTGTTGACCCAATTCAAACAAGTGAAAAGGATTCTTACAGCAGGAGGAAGAAAGCCTGCTACAGAGTCTGTTCCAACGATCAAACGCCTCATGGAACTAGCGGAAAATACCCATCTTAACATTATGCCTGGGTATGGTCTTCGCGTTGAAACATTTAAGGAATTTTACGATGATATTCGTCCAACTGAAATCCATTTCGGCTCCGGAGTGAGGGAGGATAATAGTTTTATGAAGCAGATAGAACAAAAAAAGGTAGAGAAAATTAAACAAATGTTTAAGTAACCTCTTCAAAACGAAGAGGTTTCTCTTTAGCAAATATTTATGGATAGTATTCAAAATTTTTAGTATTATTAAAAGGACAAGGCTTTCAAAATATGTTTGTAGTAGGTGACGCGTAATGGAAAATGTTAAAAAAAGAGTAGCGTTAACATTTGATGATGGTCCACACCCAGAGAATACGCAGAAAATATTAAAAATCCTTGAAAAGTATGATGTGAAGGCAACATTTTTTCAGATTGGTAAACTTGTAGATGAATTTCCTACTATAACGAAAGAAGTTTTTGCAAATGGTCATGAAATTGCTTCACATACATGGAATCATCCTGACTTAAGCATTTTGGAAGATCACCTAGTAGAAGAGGAAATTTCAACGACACAAAGGACGATTAAAACGGTAATCGGGGAAGCTCCTGTCCATTTCCGTCCTCCATATGGGTACACAAATGAATCGGTTAAAGAGATTGCTAGAGAACTTGGCGAGACCGAGGTACTTTGGACCGTCGATACACTAGACTGGAAATCCCGTGATCCTGAAGCTATT
Organism: Lederbergia panacisoli; assembly: GCF_024626525.1. Lineage (GTDB taxonomy): Bacteria > Bacillota > Bacilli > Bacillales > Bacillaceae_C > Lederbergia > Lederbergia panacisoli. The sequence continues at coordinate 17,650 of NZ_JANJGU010000012.1, read as the reverse complement.
TTGCAAATTGTAAAAGAAGAAGTACGTAATCAATCTATTATTCTAATGCACGACATCCACCCAACTACGGTGGAAGCAGTGGAGCCGGTAATAAAGTTTTTGCATGATGAAGGGTATGAGATGGTCACTCTTCGCGAATTATAATTGTCTTTTCCTATCCATGGGAATCTATAAAAATATATTTTTTTTGATAAGGACACAATATGTCCCAACTTTTATATTGACTATTTGCCTGAAAACGTTTAAATTTAAAGCGAAGTTTCTAGAAAAGGGGATGCTGAGATGTCAGAGAAATTAAAATTAGCAATCGTTGGATGCGGCGGTATTGCAAATGGTAAACATATGCCAAGCTTGTCCAAACTTAAGCAAGTAGAATTGGTAGCATTTTGCGATATCGAAGTTGAAAAAGCAGAAAAAGCGGCAGCTCAATATGGAGCTGAAGGTGCTAAAGTATATTCTGATTATAAAGAATTACTTGAGGACGGATCAATTGATGTTGTTCACGTTCTTACTCCAAATAGTTCACATGCTGAAATTTCCATCGCTGCTATGGAGGCTGGAAAGCATGTAATGTGTGAAAAGCCAATGGCAAAAACTTCTGAAGAAGCTCGTCAAATGGTTGAAGCTTCCAAGCGTACTGGTAAAAAATTAACTATCGGTTATAACAACCGTTTCCGTCCTGATAGCCTACACTTACATACATTGTGTGAGCGCGGTGACCTAGGTGAAATTTACTATGCAAAAGCTCATGCGATTCGTCGTCGTGCTGTTCCTACTTGGGGCGTATTCCTTGATGAAGAAAAACAAGGTGGCGGCCCGCTAATCGATATCGGTACGCACGCTCTTGACTTAACATTATGGATGATGAATAACTACAAGCCAAAAGCTGTACTTGGTACGACATACCATAAATTAGGTCAAAAAGAAAATGCAGCTAACGCATTTGGATCATGGGATCCAGAGAAATTTAAAGTAGAAGATTCTGCATTTGGTTTCATTACAATGGAAAACGGTGCAACAATCGTTCTAGAATCAAGCTGGGCACTTAATACTTTAGATGTGGATGAAGCAAAAGTTTCTTTAAGTGGAACTGAAGCTGGAGCGGATATGAAAGAAGGCCTTCGCATTAACGGTGAAGACAATAGCAAGCTCTACACAACTAAAGTTGATTTAGGTCCTGGTGGAGTAGCTTTCTATGATGGCAGCGTTGAATCTGATGCGGACATCGAAGCTCGTCAATGGATCGAAAGTATCATTAACGATACTGAGCCATTAGTAAAACCTGAAGAGGCATTCGTTGTTACACAAATCCTTGAAGCGATTTACGAATCTGCTAAAACAGGTAAAGCTGTGTATCTTGAAGAAGTATTTGCTTAATTTTCTAAAAGAAACCTCCGAATCGGAAATTGATTCGGAGGTTTTTTAGTGTAATAGTCAGATGGATACGGTTTTTTAAAAATTTTTAAAACTTTTTATTGATATTTTAGAAAAAGTTGATATAGTGATTATATCAACTTATAAGGTGATGCGACTATGAATGTGCCATTATATAAACAAATTTATGAGAATATTTTGGAAAAGGTACGAAGCGGGGAATTACAACAAGGAGACAAAATTTCTTCTGAAAAAGAGTTGGCCGATGAGTTTCAAGTAAGTAGAATTACTTCCAAAAAAGCGTTGGACTTGCTTGCTCAGGACCAAATTATAGAGAGAGTTCAAGGGAAAGGATCCTTTGTTACTTATTCAGTCGAAGAGCCGGATAATATGCTCAATAGTGTACAAACGGCTGGAATAAAAAAAGAATTGATGATAGGCCTAGTTATTCCAGGGTTTTCGGATAGCTATGGCACAAAATTAGTACAAGCGATTGAGCACCATGCATCAAAATATGGTGCGAATCTTTTAATGAAGCTTACTCGGGATCAAATCGAAGATGAGGAAAATGCGATTGAGGAGCTTGTAGATGCAGGGGTCGATGGGATAATTGTTTTGCCTATCCATGGTGAACATTATAATCGTAAAATACTTGAACTTGTTTTAAAAAAGTTTCCGATTGTCCTCGTTGACCGCTATTTACGTGGAATTCAAGCTAGTGCCATTTTAACTGATAATAAAAGGGCTGCCAAAGAGGCTACTGAGTATTTAATGTCACTTGGGCATCAGCATATTGCTTATATTACGCCCCCTTATGATGGGACTACCGTCCTAGAGGATCGTATAAAAGGTTTCCAATTAGCGCATACAGAGCAGCATAAACAAATAAATCCAGATTATATTTTTATGAATAATGGATCTGATTTAGCTTTCGATGAGTCGATGAAAGCAGAATATGAAATGGAAATTGAGAATATGCGGGAATTTATTTTAAATCATCCAGAAATCACAGCGTTCGTTGCATGCCGAAATGCCTTTGCAACGATCCTATCACATGTCATCCAATCAATTGGTAGAAAAGTCCCGGAAGATTACTCTTTTGTTTGTTTCGACGCGGTTCATTCAATCATTGGCAAGCATGCCTTTACCCATATTAAGCAAAGAGAAGAAGAGATGGGGGCAAAAACGGTCAGACGATTAATATCTCAGATTAACGGTGAGGAAAAAATTAAAACGGAATTATTAAATTTTGATTTGGTTGAAGGGTTATCAACTGCGATTTTAAAGGCTTCAGTGAAGAATTGAGAAAATTCTTCTTTTTTTTTTGTAAAAATACGATTGACATGTTGATATAAGATAATATATTATGTTGATTACATTGAATATATAGACATCTTAGAAAATTACATAGATTTTGAATGTAAGCGGTTGATAGGGGGTGTGGTGTTTTAGTGTTTGCTAGTTTACTATTTTTCAAAAAAACCGGAGGTGTAAAAGTGAGTAAAAGCGTAAAGAAATTCGGTCAAATGGTGATTATTAGTATCCTTTCCTTATCGTTATTTCTAGCTGGCTGTTCTTCGAAGGATAAAGCGTCTGGTGGAAATAAAGGCGGAGAAGGCGGCAAGACAGAAGTTACGTTTTGGCATGGTAGTACAGGTATCGGGTTAGAAGCGTTGGAAAATATGGTTAAAAGTTTTGAAGAATCGCATCCTGATATAAAAATCAAGATGGTTTATACAGAGGCTAATGAAGGAGCAGACCAAAAACTACTTACATCTGTAACAGGCGGTAATCCTCCAGATGTAGCTGCATTTGACAGATTTAAAGTTGGATCATGGGCAGCCCAAGGTGCATTAACAGATTTAACAGATATGGCTGCAGCAGATGGCATTTCTCAAGACCGCTACTATCAATATGCATGGGATGAGGCAAGTTATCAAGATAAATTGTATGCGATTCCATACTCCACGGATTCTCGTTTGTTATATTACAACAAGGATCATTTCAAAGAAGTTGGACTAGATCCTGAGAACCCGCCTAAAACGATTGATGAGCTAGAAGCTGCGGCTGAAAAGTTAACAATCAAAGAAGGTAACCGTTTTAAACGTATTGGATTTATTCCTTGGTATGGTCAAGGATGGCTTTACAGCTGGGGTTGGTCATTCGGCGGTGAATTCTTCAATGAAAGTACAGGTGAAGTTACAGCTAACGATCCTAAAGTTGTAGAAGCATTGCAATGGATGGTTGATTTCGGTAATAAATACAATGTTGAAGATATTTCTGGATTTGAAAGTTCTGCAGGTAGTGATGCGTTGGATCCATTTATTTCAGGACAGCTTAGTATGAAAATTGATGGAAACTGGACTGTTACAGGAATTAATAAATTTAAGCCAGATTTAAATTACGGCGTAACGCCAATTCCAACACCAACTGGAACTGATTTCACTACTTGGTCCGGTGGACACTGCTTTATTATTCCTAAAGGAGCTAAAAATACTGAAGCTGCCTGGGAATTCTTGAAATATTTCGGTGGCCCTGAGGGTGCAAAAGCTTATTATTCTAAGCTTGAAGGTGACTTCTCTGTTCAACCTGCTGTAAACGAAGAGCTAGGACGCAGTGAACATCCAATTTTAAAAGAATTTGTTGACATCCTTCCAAACTCTCACCATAGACCTGTTATTCCTGAAGGTCAATTGCTTTGGAATGAACTTGCTTCAGCTACTGAGAATGCAACAAGGGGTAATGGTACAGCTCAGGAAAACTTAGATAAAGCGACAGAAGCTGTAAATAAAGCATTGAAAAAATAATAAAAGGGGAGGCTTATACCTCCCTTTTATTTATGAAAGGGGCTGCTAATTTTGGCGAAAATTGAAACTTCAAGTGTCGTAGTCCAACCAAAAAAGAAAAGTTCAATAAGTTTTAAGGCAAATTTAACTGGTTGGCTATTTGCATCTCCGTGGGTCATTGGATTGATTGTGTTTTTTGCCATTCCACTATTTTCTTCCATTTACTTTAGCTTTACAACATATAGTATATTACAACCGGGAGATTTTGTTGGCCTAGATAATTATAAGGAATTAATGAACGATGATCTGTTTTGGAAATCAGTCTATAATACCGTTTATTTCGCCGTCTTTTTTGTTCCTCTCAGCATAATCTTCGGGGTTGCCCTTGCCATGATGCTTAATATGAAGGTCAAGGGACTTGCGGTTTATCGGACAATCTATTTCTTGCCGACACTTGTTCCACACGTTGCCCTAGCAGTACTTTGGATGTGGCTATTGAACCCTGGATTCGGTTTGATTAATGGAACATTAGACTTTTTTGGAATTGAAGGACCTAACTGGTTAGGTAGCGTGAAGTGGTCTAAGCCTTCATTGATATTAATGTCGCTTTGGGGAATTGGACAAGCGGTCATTATCTACTTGGCTGGTCTAGGTGATATACCAGAGGAATTTTACGAAGCAGCCGAGGTCGACGGAGCGAATTGGATACAAAGAACGCGTCATATTACTATTCCGTTGCTAACGCCAGTTATATTTTTTAACTTAGTAATGGGAATCATCGGGGCGTTCCAACAATTTACGTTACCGTATACGATGACTGCCGGACAAGGATCTCCAGCGAATTCTCTGACCTTCTATGTCATGTATCTATATGATAATGGATTTAAGTTCTTTAAGATGGGTTATGCTTCAGCGATGGCTTGGATTCTATTTGTCATCATCATGGCATTAACAGCATTGATTTTCATAACATCAAAACGTTGGGTCCACTATCAAGGTGAGTAGAAAGGAGTGTGTCGAATGCAACCGATTGTTAGAAAGAGGATTAAATATTCATTAGCACATTTAATTCTTATTATTGCGTCTATATTTTTCATCATTCCATTCATTTGGCTTGTGTCGACTTCATTGAAACCGATCACACAAATCTATACATTTCCACCTGAATGGATTCCGAGTCCGTTTCGCTTTAAGAACTATATTGAAGCGATGTCGTATATACCATTTTTCACTTATTTGAAAAATACGGTTGTCATTACGATTTTTAGTACGATAGGAATCATTATTTCTTGTCCGCTAGTGGCATATAGCTTTGCGAAGCTCCGCTGGAAGGGACGTAATGCATTTTTTATCATTACGATTGCCGTCATGATGATTCCAGGACAAGTCACCATGATTCCGTTATTCTTGTTATTCAATAAAATGGGATGGGTCGGTACTCCACTTCCATTAATCATTCCAGCCTTTTTCGGAGCGCCATTTTACATATTCTTATTGCGTCAGTTTTTCTTAGGACTTCCGGATACGTTAAGAGATTCGGCCAAAATTGATGGTGCATCTGAATTACGTATTTATTTACAAATTATGTTGCCTTTGGCGAGGCCCGCTTTACTTGCAGTAGGACTTTTCCAATTCATGGGCAGCTGGACAGATTTCCTTGGTCCTTTGCTTTACTTGACTGATGAAACGCAGTATACATTATCACTCGGACTCCAACAGTTCCAAAACCAAATGGGTACGGAGTGGGGAATGATGATGGCAGTTTCGACTATGATGACACTCCCGATTATCATCATGTTCTTCTTTATGCAAAAGACGTTTATTCAAGGGATTACGTTTAGTGGTATTAAGTAATTTTGGTTGTTGCAACCGAGGATGAATTGATAGAATTCATTCGTTAATTGGTGAAAATGAAAGTTTAGTTGATGAAATTGGACAGCAGATTGATGAAACTATTGATTTAATTGGTAAAATTGGACAGCAGATTGATGAAACTATTACTTTAATTGGTGAAAATTGATGGTCAATTGATGAAAATGTTGTCCTGATTGATGAAACTTTTGATTTAATTGATGAAATTCAAGTTTAAATTGATGAAATTTCAAAAAATAAATTCTATGGAGGTTTGTTAAATGGCTTTTCAAATAGGTATGCGCATCCCGCCAAAGCTCGGGGCATTAGGAATGGAGAAACTTAGCAGTTGGGCCAAAAGTTCCGGAATAGATGTAATTGATGTCCCATATTATAACGAAGAGGTAAAAAACGCTTTAGAAAGTGCTGGGTTGGAAGTAGGTTCCATTGATGGAGTTGGAGCTGTAGGATTGACGAACTTGTTGAACGCAGATGAAGCTGTCCGCAGTGAAGCAGTTTCCGCCTTGAAAAATCAAATTACTGAAATCTCTCAAATCGGCGGCAAAACTATTTTCATTTGCTTAGGACCAACAGATGTTACGCAATCACGCTCTAAGAGCTTTGATATTTGGAAAGAAACGTTTCCAGATATCGTGAAGCATGCCGAAGAAACTGGCGTATACTTTGCGCTTGAAGGTTGGCCAGGCCCTGCACCTCATTATCCAACGATTGGATGCACACCAGAAATGCTGCGTGCAATGTTCGAAGTGATTCCATCCAAGCATTTTGGACTAAACTATGATCCATCTCATCTTGTCCGTTTAGGTATCGACTACTTGCGCTTTTTAACGGAGTTTGGCGAGAAAATAAACTACGCTCACGGAAAAGATACGGAAATTTTGACAGATGATCTCTATGATGTTGGTATTCTACCAGCTACTTTCGGAACAAAATATGGCTTCTCAGAAGGTTCATGGAGATATACAATTCCAGGTCATGGCGCTGTCGAGTGGGAAAAAGTTGCGGTTCGCTTGGATCAGCTTGGCTACAATGGTCCAATCAGTATCGAACTAGAGGATCATCGTTACTGGGGAACGCTTGAAAAAGAACAGCAAGGCATTATAAAAGCGAAAGAAAACTTGGAAAGAATTTTTAAGTAAGACTCTATTCTCATCCTAAAAGTGGATCTTTATTCAAAATGAATAATCCAACTGAGAAAAGAGCGGGTATCTTCATAAGAACCGAATTAGTGTAAAAGCGGGCTTTTAAGCTTTTACAAAAACTTTAAGCAAACAGCCTTAAGTAAGGGTTGAACGAGGAGGATATTATGACGAAGACGATTAAAATCGGAATTATCGGCAGTGGTGGAATTGCTGGGGCACATGCAAGATCATATTTGCAAATGCCGGATGTTGAAATTGTGGCAGTAGCGGATGTTATTCCTGGAAAAGCGGCTGAATTTATCGAAAGGCTTGGCCTGACTGATGCGAAAGCCTTTGACAGTCACTTGGAATTATTAGAATTGGATTTGGATGGTGTCAGCGTTTGTACACCAAATGTGGCGCATCATCGGACAAGTGTCGATGCACTGAACGCTGGGAAGCACGTACTAGTCGAAAAACCGCTCGCCGTCACGTTGGAGCAAGGTGTCGAAATGGTTCAGGCTGGTAAAAAGGCGGAAAAAATCTTAACCGTTGGATTCCAGCCAAGATATGATCCTAATATGAAAGCTGTAAAAGAAATCGTTCAATCCGGACAGCTTGGGAACGTATATTACGTTCAAACAGGCGGCGGACGCAGGCGTGGAATGCCGGGCGGAACCTTCATTAATAAGGAGCTTGCAGGTGCTGGGGCGATGGCGGATATTGGCTGTTATTCTCTTGATCTCGCATTAAACGCTCTTGGCTATCCAAAACCATTAAGCGTATCAGCTTTTACATCGAACCATTTCGGAACAAGTCCTACATATCATTCACAAGCTGATCGATTTGAAGTGGAAGACTTCGGTGTAGCACTTGTACGACTCGAGGGTGGAAAGGTTCTAAATTTTAAAATCTCATGGGCGATGCATATGGATTCCCTTGGGCCAACATTGTTCTTAGGAACAGATGCAGGTTTGAAACTGACACCTGCTGGAAGCGGTCCGTGGAGCGGTGTCTGGGATGGTGGAATCGGCTCGATCACATTGTTCCATGACATCCAAGGGCATCATACAGAAAGCCCAATTCCAATCCAACAACATAACTTTAATATTTTCTATGAAAAGGTCCGTGCCTTTGTCGTTGCGATTCAGGAAGGAAAACCAGCACCAATTCCTGGTGAGGAAATCTTAATCAATCAAGCAATTATTGATGGTATTTTGCGATCTTCGGAGATTGGTAAAGAAGTGGATATCGTGATTCCAGAAGTTTGATTTGCTGTAAAACTCGAATTCTAATAGGATTCGAGTTTTTTTAGTTTAATCAGTGTTCTTATTGATCATTATAGCTTATTAAATCCTCCAATTAACAACAAACAATTTACAAATTAAATGGTATAATCGATATGGCGTTTATAGATAGGGACCACCTATATTACTGGGGGTGACATGTTCTTGCAATACATTTACATCATTTCCGGACCTTGCGGCGTTGGGAAATCAACTATTTCTCGAGAAATTGCCAGGCTAGTTCCAAATTGTGCTCTTGTAGAAGGTGATCATCTTCTTCATTTTTATGATGATCATTCAATGCTTCCATGGGAGGAGCGGTTGTGGATTGCATGGAAAAACCTTGTCGATGTGACGAAAAATCTTTTGCAGCATAAGCTTAACGTCGTGATTGACTTTGTTGTGGAAGATGAATTAGAGTGGTTTTGCGCATATTTTTCCCATTTGGAAATAAAGTTTAAATACGTTGTTCTTCGGGCAGACAAGGAAATATTGGTAAATCGCATTACCAGACGCGGGGATACATATATGATTGATCGATCGCTATTTTTACTAAATCAGTTGGAAAATGAAACACCGTTCAATGAGCCGTTTCTATACGATACGACCAATAAACAACCTGCCGATATTGTAAAAGATATAATAGAAGAGAAAAGATTTGAACTGACAAATTAAGGATGGTGACAGGCACGATGTCTTGGAAGACAAAGATGAATGAGTGGCTGGAATTTGAGTCGCTTGATAAGAATTTACAGGAAACATTAGCAGCCAATCAGGGAAATGAAAAGCTGCTTGAAGATAGTTTTTATAAGGAATTAGAGTTTGGAACAGGTGGAATGCGCGGCGAAATTGGGCCGGGGATTAACCGGATGAATATATATACGGTTAGAAAAGCGGCGGAAGGCTTAGCTCGTTTTATAGCAGAGCAAGGCGAAGAAAAAATGGCGCGCGGAGTCGTGATTGCTTATGATTCACGGCATATGTCTCCTGAATTTGCGCTTGAGGTGGCAAAAACGGTAGGAAAGCATGGAATAAAGGCATATCTGTTTGAAGAATTACGCCCAACTCCGCTACTGTCCTTTGCCGTCCGTTATTTACATGCATATGCAGGAGTTGTCATTACAGCAAGCCATAACCCGCCTGAATACAATGGATTAAAAATGTATGGCGAGGATGGAGGACAGCTGCCGCCTTTAGAAGCTGATACGATTATCCGTTATGTTCAGGATGCCGGCAGCGAATTGAACATTGAGGTTGCAGATGAACAGGAACTTTTACAAAAAGAGCTGCTTACATATATTGGCGAAAAGGTGGATAATGCCTATACAGAAGTGATGAAATCAATCCATCTTAGTGATAAAGTAGATAAGAATCTAGCGATCGTATTCACTCCATTGCACGGAACCGCCAATCACTCGGTTCGTAACGGGCTTCTCGCATTTGGCTTTGGAAATGTGACGGTCGTGAAAGAACAGGAACTTCCAGATCCTAATTTTTCAACGGTGGCCTCTCCTAATCCAGAAGAACATGCTGCATTTGAGTTGGCGATTCGTTACGGGAAGGAAGTCAATGCAGATGTGCTGATGGGAACAGATCCCGATGCAGACCGTCTTGGAGTCGCGGTAAAAAATCAGAGCGGCGATTACGAGGTATTGACAGGTAATCAGGTTGGAGCACTCATGGTGCACTATATTCTCGAGCAGAAACGTACAAATGGAACACTTCCTAAAAATGGTGTTGTCTTGAAAACAATCGTAACTTCGGAAATTGGCCGTGCCATAGCTGAAAGTTTCGGCGTTGAAACAATGGATGTGCTGACAGGATTTAAGTTCATCGGTGAAAAAATCAAAGAGTTTGAAGAAACAAGTGACCATACGTTTTTATTCGGATATGAGGAAAGCTATGGCTATTTGATCGGCGATTTTGTCCGTGATAAAGATGCGGTTCAAGCGGCAGTTTTTGCTGCAGAAGTCGCGGCTTTTTATAAAATGCAAGGAAAATCACTTTATGACGGCTTGATGGAGCTATTTGAAAAGTATGGATATTATAAAGAATCGCTGCGCTCACTTACATTAAAAGGTAAAGATGGTGCAGAGCAAATCGCCGGCATTATAGAAACGTTCAGAAACGATCCTCCAAAGGAAGTAAACGGAATTGCCGTGACAACAATTGAAGATTACGGAACAAGCGAGAGCCTAGATGTTGCGAATGGTGTGAAAACCACGATCGAGTTGCCAAAATCGAATGTATTAAAATTCAAACTTGCCGATGGTTCCTGGTTCTGCGTCAGACCCTCCGGAACTGAACCAAAAGCAAAATTCTACTTTGCCGTTAAAGGCGAATCGATGGACGATAGCGCAAATAAGATAAGTGGACTCGAAAATGAAGTAATGGAGCTCGTTGATCGCTTAGTAAAAAATTAAGATGAAAGCCAATTCTCGAATTTGTCCGGAGAATTGGCTTTTTGTTTGTGGTTCGCAGGGCATATTCCGTTTAAGTCCGTTCTATTGCCCTTTAATGTGATGCTATTCCCTTTCATCAAGGTCAAATTCCCGCTCAGTCCGTTTCAATTCCCTTTTGACAGGGTTCAATTCTTGTTCAACCGGCTCTAATTCCCGTTCAAAGGTTCATCCCGTTTCTATTCCCTTTCATCAAGGTCCAATTCCCGTTCATCAAGGTTCAATTCTCGTTCAACCGGCTCCAATTCCCGTTCAAAGTTCCAACCCTTTAAATTGATAAAATTTCAGATCTAATATGAAATAGAACCTTCAATCTTTGTTGCAACATTATTATTTTTTGAAAAGGTAATCTATTCTTATTTTTCGTGAATAAAATAACAGTGAATTGTGAACTAAGAGCGGAAGGAGGAAGGTGGAATGGAGGACAAGAATTCGAACGAAAAACCGATTTTTAAGGACGTCGTTGATGAGCCGAAAACACAGGTGAAGAAGCAAAAACAGGATGATACAGTTAATTCAACAGGTTTATCGGAGAATGTTGCGGGCTTATTATGTTATTTATTCTGGTTTGTTGGTGGAATCGTATTTTTATTAGTTGAGAAAGAAAATAGATTCATTCGTTTCCATGCGATGCAATCCATTGCATTATCGGCTGTATATTTTGTACTAAGCATTATCCTAACGGTTATTCCACTTATCGGCTGGATTATGAATCTAATTTTAACTCCAGTCATGGTAATACTATGGATCATCTTGATGTACCAAGCATACCAGGGCAAGTATTTCAAGCTTCCTATCCTCGGGGAGCTATCAGACAAACAATTGAAATGATCTTTTCAAGGGTCCCTTAATTAAGGGATCTTTTTCATATAGGTTATTTCTTTAAAGTTTGTTTTTTGTAAAAGCCCAAGAACCGGATTTTACTCCTAATTTGGAAGTTTAGCAGCTCGCAGCTCTTTTCCCATTTTATATCAGTTACAAGAATAAAATCTATTTCTCGTTATTTAGATTTATATCAATCAGCAACAATGTTTGGGAAAAGAGCCTTCAAAAAAAGAGCTCTGCAAGAGAGCTCTTATCTCGATGAACCTAACGCTTCTTTTTGAACTACCACTTTTGTGGAGCTGCGGATAATAAGCTCTGGTTCATACGTAATATGGTTTTTGTCCGATTTTCCATTGTTTTCAACGGCATCGATGATCCACTTTGCTGCATCAAGTCCCATTCTACTTTTTGGATGGTTGACGGAGGTTAATTTTATTTCGGAGGCTTCTGCTAATGATGAATTATCGTAACCAACAATCGAGATATCGTCAGGGACACTTAGGCCTTCCTCACGTAAAATATTTATGACTTTAAGTGCGATTTCATCGTTATAGCAAACAATGCCTGTTGGCACCCTTTTCGGATCGGCCAACACTTCTTTAACTTTATTCTCAAATCCACTAGCGAGATCCTCGGTCGTATAAGAAATGATCGTATCATTTAAAAATGGAATTTTATGCTCACGAAACGCACGGATAAAGCCTTTCATCCGATAGACCCCTTGCATGTCATCTGTTTTAAAAATACCGATGATTTTTTCGTGGCCTGCTTCAATCAGATGATCCGTCGCAATAAATCCGCCTTTTTCATCATCAAGAATCATATATGGAGGATTTAATTGAGAATAGTATTGATTTATCATTAAATAAGGAATGTTTTTCTGTTCAAGCTCAAGATAATAATGAATGTTCGGATTGAATCCGCTGCTTTTTGACGGTTCAATAATTAGACCATCAATATTTCTGCTTAACATCGCTTCAAGACATTGCTTTTCTTTATCGATATCATTATCGGTACTGGATATAATAAGTGAATAGCCTTTTGATGTGAGATATGATTCCATTCCTCTAATGATGGCTGGAAAAATATAGTCTGAAATATACGTTGTGATAATTCCAATATTTTTACCGGAAATGGGTGCGGGTTGGCCGGAAATATTCGTTGTTTCTGCTTGACTCGTGCAAAACGTTCCAGCACCTTGTTCCCTATATAGTAGTCCTTCGTGGACGAGTTCACCTACAGCTTGACGAATCGTATGTCTGCTGACATTGAACATCTTTGCGAGTTCATTTTCGGAATATATTTTCTCACCAGGCTTCACTTCGCCGTTTGCAATCCATTCTTTTATTGTATCAATGACCATCATATATTTTGCGGGCTTACCCATAAAATCCCTGCTTTCAAGTTGTTCGTTTTTAAATAGTTATTCGTACAATTATTCCCATTATACACGATAAAGAAACTAAATTGTATGTTTTAAATTCACTATTTAATAAGAATTTTGAAATTGACATGTACGTACATCGGGACTATGATGACAATAGAAGAATGAAAGGTGGAGATCCAATGAAGATAGAAAAAGAAGAATTTGGAAAACTGAATGCTAATACTGTAACTGCTTTTACTTTAGAGAATGATCATGGTGTAAAAGTGACGACTCTAGATTATGGATGCACAATTACGAAAATTTACACTCCCGATCAAAACGGAGAACTCGAAAATATCGTTTTGGGTTACGACCAGTTGGAAGGATACCTTAATAATACCGCTTATTTTGGTTGTGTTGTCGGGAGAGTTGCAGGAAGAATTGGCGGCGCGGAATTTACGCTAAATGGAAAAACGTATTCTCTTGCTAAAAATGAAAATGGCAACCATCTGCACGGTGGGATAAGAGGGTTCGACAAAGTGGTTTGGGATGCCGAAACGGAAGAAAAGGCTGATGAAGTAAGTGTAAAATTTTCTTATATGAGTCCGGACGGCGAAGAAGGATATCCCGGAAATTTAAAAATGAACGTTACATACACACTTAACAACGATAATGAATTTAAGATTCAATATGAAGCGATATCTGATGAAGCGACGCTTTTAAATGTTACGAATCATTCTTATTTTAATTTAAGCGGTGAGTTAAAGCGCGATATTCTTGATCACGAGCTTACGTTAAAAAGTGATCAATACCTTGAACTGCAAGAAAATTTATTGCCGACTGGGGAATTTGCTAATGTGGAAGGAACTCCATTTGATTTTCGCCGAGGTCGTTTCATTCGCAGCGGCAAGGAAGCAGACCATCCACAAAACCAGCTTGCTGGAGGCGGATATGACCATCCGTTTATATTGAACGAGAACCGCAACGAGGAAATTGTTTTAAAAGATCCGGAAAGCGGCCGTCAAATGATCGTTGAAACAGATGAGGTGGGCGTTGTCGTATATACGTCCAATCAGCTTGCGGGCGATGACGAAATATACGGCGTTCAGCCGCGGAAGCATCTTGGAATTTGCTTGGAAACACAAGGATTGCCTGATGCTGTTCACAATAATCATTTCCCTTCATGGGTATTAGAAAAAGACAAGCCATTTTCTTCAGTCACAACATTTAAATTTAGTGTAGTGGGAGAATGATGATGGAAACAATCACAACTTATAAAAACCCGCTTATTGAACAGCGGGCAGACCCGTGGGTGTATAAGCATACGGACGGTTTTTATTATTTTACCGGGTCCGTTCCTGCTTATGATCGAATTGAAGTGAGAAGGGCGAAAACGCTTGAAGGTTTGAGTGAGGCGGAACCTGTTACAGTTTGGAAAAAGTATGAGAGTGGTCCGATGAGTGCGAATATTTGGGCTCCTGAAATCCATTTTGTCGATGGAAAATGGTATATCCACTTTGCGGCGGCACGAGCAGATCAAATTTTTGATCACAGGATGTACGTGCTTGAGAATGCATCTGCAAACCCGCTTGAAGGGGATTGGGTCGAAAAAGGACAAGTTAAAACAGATTGGGAATCTTTTTCTTTGGATGCGACCACATTCGAACATAGAGGATCGAGATATTATGTGTGGGCGCAGAAGGATCCGAATATTAACGGAAACTCCAATTTGTATATCGCAAAAATGGAAAATCAATGGACGTTGAGCTCTCCTCAAGTTATGATTACAAAACCCGAATTTCCATGGGAAGTAATTGGCTTTTAGTAAATGAAGGGGCAGCCGTTTTAAAAAGAAATGGCAAAATCTTCATCTCTTACTCTGCAAGCGCTACAGACTATAACTATTGTATGGGACTTTTGTGGGCGGATGAGGATAGTGATTTATTGGATCCTGCCTCTTGGTCAAAGGCCGAGCAGCCGGTTTTTAAAACTAATGAAGAAACAGGTCAATATGGACCAGGGCATAATAGTTTCACAGTTTCAGAGGATGGAAAGCATGACGTGTTAATCTACCATGCACGAAATTATAAGGAAATCGAAGGCGACCCGCTTTGGGACCCGAATCGTCATGCACGTGCGAAGGTGTTTACGTGGAATGGGGACGGGTTTCCGAACTTTGGAATTCCAGAAGCAGATTCTAAATAAGTTTTTAAAAAAAGATTAATTCGAAAAGTCACTTCAGCTATTTCAAGGAGTGGCTTTTTTTCTGCGTTCCACCACCTCCAAAAAAACATCTTCTAATTTAAAAGTCCTTCTCTGTGATAGCCATCACTTTCACGCTTCCTTCCATAAGGTACATTAAAGTTAATGGTTATTTTTTGAAAAAAGGAGGGTGTGAAAGTATGGTTCAAAGTGTGGCATGGATTGTGAGTTTAGTTTTTATGTTACTGATTGCGGTAGTATTTTTATTTGTAGCCATGAATTCAACAAAGAGGAAAGAGTATGAGGTTGTGAAGAAGAAGTGGTATAAAGCAAGGACGTTTTATGGGATTACGCTTGTCGTTTTGATGCTCGTTGTGACTATTTATACGTTAAGGGAGCTTCCGTATAATCAGCCGGTATATGCAAAGGGGGAAGAGCCGACGATCGTTGATGTGGAGGCGCTTCAATTCGGGTATAAGCTAAGCGCGCGGGAGTTTAAGGCTGGGGAAACAATCGAATTTCATGTGACGAGTTCGGATGTGAATCATGGATTTGGAATTTATGATGAGGACATGAACCTTATTGCTCAAACGCAAGCAATGCCGGAGTATACGAATAAAGTGTTTATAACATTTGATCATCCTGGTACATATAAAATTTTATGCTTAGAATACTGCGGTTTGGGACATCACGTGATGGTGGACGAAATAACAGTCACAAATTAAGAATGGGGGTGGAATATTTGGAAATGACAGTTAATCCAAGAAAGACAAATTCGAATCAGAATAATGAAATTATCATTTTTTTAACGATAGGTGCTATTGTCGTCGGTGTCATGATGGTATTTGGTGTTTTAATGCTGCTGGCTCAAGGGGGGAGGCTTGATTTATCCCCGGCGAGGTTCTATCAATTTTTAACGATTCATGGTACAGGGATGGTTGGAACAGCGGCATTAGCTGGGACGGCTGTCATGTGGTACTTTTTACGGGACTATGTAGATTTGTCTAAAAAAGTGTTAATGCTGCATCTTGTTTTCTTTTTAATCGGCGTTTTAATGGTGATCATTGGCGTTTTTTCATTTGAATATGCGAGTGCGTGGACATTTTTATATCCCTTACCAGCTTTATCCGCAGGTGCATGGGGAATGGCGGGGGCGTTATTATACCTTGCTGGGATGCTTATTCTCGGTGTTGGGTTTTTATTATTTTACATCGAAACGGGACGGGCGATCATTAAAAAGTATGGAAGTCTTGGCAAAGGTTTAGGCTGGGATGTTATTGCCGGTAAAAAAGCGGAAAAAGATGCGCCATCTGCAACCGTTATTGCAAGTACAATGGTGACGATCGTGAATATAACCGCGCTTACAGCTGGTGCAGTTGTCCTGATTATGAATGCAATCAATACAATCAATCCCGCGTTTTCATTTGATCCGCTGTTAGCAAAAAATTTAACATATGCTTTCGGACATATATTTGCTAACTCGATTATTTATATGGGCGTTATTGCCGTTTATGAAATTTTACCTAAATATACGAATCGCCCTTGGAAAGCAAATAAAGTATTTTTAGTTGCGTGGACCATGTCAACCGTATTCACATTGATTATTTATACTCATCATATGTTAATGGACTCCGTCATGCCGAAATGGATGTTAATTATGGGACAGGTTTTATCATATGCAAATGGGCTGCCTGTTCTTGTTGTAACAGCTTACGGAGCGCTCATGATTGTATATAAATCAGGGATTAAATGGGATGTTCCGTCTTCCTTAATCTTTTTATCTATGTTTGGTTGGGTTGTTGGGGTAGTTCCAGCCATTGTCGATGCAACAATTGTTGTAAACCATGTTATGCATAACACAAAATGGGTGCCGGGCCATTTTCATATGTATATGGGGCTTGGGGCTTTAGTGATGATTTTCGGCTTCATGTACTATCTGGCCAAAACAGATAGTGAGATAAAAACGACCTTTATAGATAAAATTGGGGTTATTTTATATGCGCTTTCCCTTATCGGGGTCAGCGGCGGATTTTTAGTGTCGGGTGCCATAAGTACACCGCGAAGATGGGCTACTCATTTTCCAGAATGGATGGGGCCGGCCTTATTCGGAGCGGCTGCCGGAGTTTTTGCGGTTATTGCAGTTGCGATCTTTTCCATCCACTTTATTCGCTTTATCAACATAAGAAATAAAGATATAAAATCAGGCTTACAACAACGTAAATCAGCATAATGGGTAGTGTCAAAAGTTCTATGAAAACTCAATAGATACTCAGTTCCCTTTCCAGTTATTAGTGGAATGACTCCGCAATCGCCCTTGACAAACACGCCAATGGTTTGAATTCAGGGTAACAAGGGCGAA
>NZ_JANJGU010000011.1 GCF_024626525.1 Lederbergia panacisoli | reverse complement strand
TTCGCCCTTGTTACCCTGAATTCAAACCATTGGCGTGTTTGTCAAGGGCGATTGCGGAGTCATTCCACTAATAACTGGAAAGGGAACTGAGTATCTATTGAGTTTTCATAGAACTTTTGACACTACCATAAACATACTATGTACATGTAAAAAACATTGTGTAGACAAGAAGTAAAAATAAAACTTTTTTCCTAGAGGCATTGCATTGTATGTGGTCAAGTTTTGTTTCTTTGTTTTATTTATCTCTGAAAAGGGTAATTTATAAAGAATAAGGAGGCGTTAACTTATGGATACGAGAGTAATTGGAATTTTTGACAGTCAGCAAGAAGTGGTTAATGAGATTAAAAAATATGAAGCAGAAGGAATAGATCGAAGTAAGTTCTCAGTATTAGCAAAAGACGAAGAGAAAACAGATTTCCTAACCGAGAAAATGGACGTGGAAGAGCTAGAACCTGCTAGTGAAGGGGCATTTGGTATCTTGGGAGGTTTTCTAGCAGGAATAGGAGGAGGAATAGCGGTGCCGGGAATGGTAACTCCCGGGACAGGGCCTTACATGGCAGCGGGTCCAATGGCCTCCGTTTTCGCTGGGAATAATGAGGATTTAAGAAATATGTTCTTATCAATGGGAAACGATGAATTAGCAGATCGGTATATGGAAGAGCTGGATGAAGGGAAAATTATTCTTTTTATAGAAGAGTAATTAAAGGAGCACCTTGTTTGGTGCTTTTTTATTTGCACATTTCGCTTAACTTGCGAAATGACTCTACTTTTCACATAATAAACATAATACATATCATAGGATGAAGATGTTAAGGAGGGAATTAACGTCATGACGGATCAACAGATAGAAAATAAAATTAGTGAATTTTTGATTAATAACGTATCGAATATTACTGCTGACTGGATTGGGCAAGCTTATACTGGAGGAATCGGAGTTTATGCACAGTCCAAGGATTCTGAGGCTTACTATCAGATGCGCTTAATGAATAAGGAGTTCATTTTTGCGTTAACAAATAGTATATTTGGAAAGGATGCTGCTCTACATGAATGGGCATCCTCCGTTGCATCAACTAGGGCACTCACGGCAACACCACTTTATGATGTTATAGTGAACTTTTCAATATTTAGAGGCGTTTATTATTCATATATTGAAAGTTTTATTGAGGAGCAAGGAAACGCAGTGTCCGGTAAAATGGTGATAAAATGGATACGAATCATTAGTAATAAATTTGATGAGGCTATACAATTAGTTACCAAAAAATATATGGATGATTATGAATACATATTTTCGTCTCAACAAGAAACAATTCTTGAATTGGGTACACCAGTGATTAAAATCGATAAAAATATTGGTATAATCCCATTAGTTGGAGAAATTGATACATACCGTGCTTCAAAAATACTTGAGACGAGTTTGAATAAAGCTAGTGAGATGGAGTTAGAATGGATAATTCTTGATCTATCAGGTGTCCCTGTAATTGACACGATGGTGGCAAATCAAATATTCCAGCTCGGAGAAACTTTCCGTCTTCTAGACATAGCAATGATCATTACTGGAATGCGTCCAGAAATTGCACAAACGAGCATAAGTTTGGGGTTGGACTTCTCTCGCATGATAACATTTGCTCATCTTTATCAGGCGATCCATTATTTGCGTGATAATTTATCCATTATTAATAGTTGAAACTTTGTTATTTATACTTGGAAGGGGAAAATTAGGTGAAGAAAATAAGCAAAAAGTTTAAATCTAGCAAGAACCAATCAAAAAGAAGGCGAACTGTTTTGCTTATTCTTTTTTCTCCTATCATTGTTTTAGTAATTGTTGGGATTTATTCAAATAAGCCCCAACAGCCTCAACCTGAAAAGCCGCTTATACCTGAGGAATATATACCAATCTATTTCGCGGCGGAAGAAAAATTTGAGGTGCCTTGGTATTTGCTTGCAGCCATCCATAGGGTTGAAACAATTTTTTCTTCGATGGACCCCATGCTATCACCAGTAGGGGCTGAAGGCCATATGCAATTCATGCCTTGTACATTTGTAGGTTGGTCTCATCCAACTTGTACCGATCTTGGGCAAGGAAATATTCCCGAAGATGAGAAAATAAATCCTAAAGTAATTGCCAAATATAATGGCTATGGAATAGATGCAAATGGTGATGGAAAGGCAGATCCGTGGGATATCGAAGATGCGATATTTAGCGCAGCCAATTATTTGGCAAAAAGTGGAGCGGCTGATGGGGATATTAGAAAAGCCATATTTGCTTATAACCATAGTGATCAATATGTAGAAGATGTAATGTACTATGTTGATCTATATAAAAATCTAAAAAAAGAACAATAAAAAAACAGGAGATAGCCTCCTGTTTTTTATGAGTTTCTACGACCTCTAGCCATAGAACCTAATATTAGGCTTAAGATGAAGACAAGAACTAAAGAACCAATTAATGCCGGAACAATCGGAATGCCAGCTACATCTGGTCCCCAATCACCAAATATTGCTCCGCCAAGCCATGCTCCAATTATACCCGCGATGATATTTCCAATAACTCCTCCAGGGATATCTTTGCCTAAAATTAAACCCGCAAGCCACCCAATGATGCCACCAACAATAAGGTATAATAAAAAGCCCATTATTCATTCATCTCCTTTAGGATTGTTTCAATCGATTGTCTAGCTCAGGTGCTTCTTTTTTTTCAATGAGCTTAGAGTTATTATTACCTGATATACATGAGGATAAACATTTTAATAAAATTGAATGCTAGAAATAAATGGGAATAAGAGGATGAAAGTATAACAAGATATAGAAATTAAACAATTTTATTTTTCTTTATTTAAAAGTTTTGGTATTATGGATGGTGGAGTTTTTTGTTTGTCCGAAAAGGGTTGATAAGAATTCCTTATTGAAATCCATAACTTTCTTATAATTTACTTATGAGTTAAGTTATCATAAGATAGGATTGAGAGAAAGTTAGGCAAGTATAACTCATTTTACTTTATTTTGTGAAACTATTTTTTGAAAAGGGGGAATTTACATGGCACAATCTAAAAATGATATTTTTGGAGCTCGCTCTTCCTTCGATGTTGGAGGCAAACGTTATCATTATTATCGTTTGGCTGCACTTGAAGAAGCAGGAGTTGCAAAGGTATCACGTTTGCCATATTCCATTAAGGTATTACTTGAATCTGTTCTAAGACAAATGGATGGACGCGTCATTAAAAAAGAGCATGTAGAGGATTTGGCTAAATGGGCAACGGATGAGGTAACAAATGGTGAAGTACCATTTAAACCGTCACGCGTTATCCTTCAAGACTTTACCGGTGTTCCAGCCGTTGTAGACCTTGCTTCACTTAGAAAAGCAATGTCAGATATTGGTGGAAATGCAGAAAAAATAAATCCTGAAATTCCTGTTGATTTAGTTATTGACCATTCTGTGCAAGTTGATTCTTACGGATCTCCTGAAGCGCTGCAAGTTAACATGGATTTTGAATTCGAAAGAAATGCAGAACGTTATGAGTTTTTAAGTTGGGCTCAAAAGGCATTTGATAATTATCGTGCAGTGCCTCCTGCTACAGGGATTGTTCACCAAGTTAACCTTGAATATTTAGCTAATGTAGTTCATGCCATCGAAACTCCAAATGGAGATTTTGAAGCGTATCCAGATACATTAGTAGGTACTGACTCACATACAACGATGATTAATGGGGTCGGTGTTTTAGGATGGGGAGTTGGTGGTATTGAAGCAGAAGCAGGAATGCTTGGTCAACCTTCTTATTTCCCAATTCCTGAAGTAGTTGGGGTTAAATTGACAGGTGATTTACCAAATGGCGCTACAGCGACAGATTTAGCACTTAAAGTAACACAAGTTCTTCGCTCACATGGTGTCGTTGGTAAATTTGTTGAATTCTACGGCCCAGGTGTTGCTAGTCTACCACTTGCAGACCGCGCAACGATTGCTAATATGGCGCCTGAATATGGAGCAACTTGTGGATTCTTCCCGGTTGATGGCGAGACAATAAATTATTTGCGTTTAACTGGTCGTCCTGAGGAGCAGATTCTTCTTGTAGAAAAATACTTGAAAGAAAATGACATGTTCTTCAATGTTGAAAAAGAAGATCCTGTATATAAAGATATTGTGGAACTAGATCTATCAGAAATTGAAGCTAATCTTTCCGGACCAAAACGTCCACAAGATTTAATTCCTCTTTCTAAGATGCAAAGTGCTTTCAAAGAAGCATTGCAGTCACCTGTAGGAAACCAAGGGTTTGGACTTGATCCTGCTGAGATTACAAAAGAGGTAAAAGTTGCGTTTGAAAACGGCGACGAAGAAACTATGAAGACTGGTGCATTAGTAATCGCCGCTATTACAAGCTGTACAAATACCTCCAATCCTTATGTTATGCTTGGTGCTGGATTGTTAGCGAAAAAAGCGGTTGAAAAAGGATTGCAAGTGCCGAAGTATGTAAAAACATCACTCGCTCCTGGTTCAAAAGTAGTTACAGGTTATCTTCGTGATGCTGGCTTAATGCCATTTATGTCTCAACTTGGTTTTGACCTAGTTGGTTATGGTTGTACAACATGTATCGGAAACTCTGGTCCATTAAAGGATGAAATTGAAAAAGCAATCATGGAAAATGACCTGCTTGTAACTTCAGTTCTTTCTGGAAACCGGAATTTCGAAGGAAGAATTCATCCGCTTGTTCGTGGAAACTATTTAGCTTCTCCTCCACTTGTTGTTGCTTACGCACTTGCTGGAACAGTCGATATTGATCTGAATAAAGAGCCGCTTGGAAAAGATAAAGATGGCAATGATGTATTTATGAAAGATATTTGGCCAACAAGAGAAGAAATTGTTGATGTTGTTCATAAAACAGTTACTCCTGAACTGTTCCGTAAAGAGTATGAGCATGTATTTGATGATAATAAGCGTTGGAATGAGATTAAAACAAGCAATGATCCACTATATAAGTGGAATAATGATTCAACATATATTCAAAATCCACCGTTTTTCGAGAATTTATCAAATGAACTAGAAACTGTAAAACCATTATCAGGCTTACGTGTCGTTGGTAAATTTGGTGATTCAGTCACAACTGACCATATTTCACCAGCGGGTGCAATTGGTAAAGATACTCCTGCAGGTAGATACTTACTTGAAAAAGGAGTACAGCCTCGTGATTTTAACTCCTATGGATCAAGACGTGGAAATCATGAAGTGATGATGCGCGGTACATTTGCTAATATTCGTATCCGCAACCAAGTAGCACCTGGAACAGAAGGCGGCTTCACAACATACTGGCCAACTGGAGAAGTTAGCTCCATTTATGATGCTTGCATGCGTTATAAAGAAGATGGTACAGGTTTAGTTGTTTTTGCTGGGAAAGATTATGGAATGGGATCTTCACGTGACTGGGCTGCAAAAGGTACAAATCTATTGGGCATTAAAACAGTTATCGCAGAGAGCTTTGAAAGAATTCACCGTTCCAACCTTGCGATGATGGGTGTTCTTCCATTGCAATTTAAAAAAGGTGAAAATGCTGATGTTCTTGGTTTAACTGGTAAGGAAGTCATCAATGTTCATGTTGATGAAACAGTAAAACCTCGTGATATCATTAAGGTAACTGCTGTTGCTGAAGACGGATCGAAGAAAGAATTCGAAGTACTCGTTCGCTTTGATTCCGAAGTGGAAATTGACTACTACCGTAATGGCGGTATTCTACAAATGGTGCTTCGCGGCAAGCTAGCTGAATAAATCCAAAAGCGAAAGCGCCTGTTCATCGACGTACAAACTTCAGGGCCCAAGACTTGCGATAAAGGAAACACGACGAGGAACGAGTCTGGTTTCCTACGCAAGAGAAAAGGACAAGAAGTTTGCTAGTCGATAGGCGCTGGAGCTAGACGAAAAAAAACTTTGCCATTTAATTTCGGCAAAGCTTTTTTACATTATAAAAAGTTTGAAAATTTGGTTTAATCTAGCCTTTTTTTGACAATAGTAATAGTAGAATTTGACAAGGAGTGGTTGATATGAGGAGACGTGGAAAGAAAACTTTTTCAGATCTTGTTCAAGAAAATAAACAGGCATTGTTAAATGATTCTAAAGCCTTGGAAAGAATTGAAAATAGGCTAGATGAAAAGCATATGAGAAGAGCATAACTTCATCATAATTCCTTTCTTTCGGGAAATAGTAATACGGAAGGGAGGAGTATGATGAGTAAACCGAAAAGAGGCCCAGAAAATTTTACTCCAGATCATTTAGGTGAACAACAAGTTGCTGTAGATGCGAACAAAGGTAAAAAAATGGCAGATAAATCTGGACAGCACCCCCAATACATTCAAACAAAAGGGGAATAAACATCAAGAGGAAGGGTGTAATATGTGAATAATAATAAACCAAAACCTGATGATCGCAGTGATAATGCTAAAAAGCTACAAGAAATGGTGCATAACACGATAGAAAATATGGAAGAAGCAGAGGCAACAATGGATTTCTCTGACAGCCAAGACCAAGAACATATTAAAGAAAAAAATGAAAGACGCCGTGAAAGTATTGAAGGAATGCGTGAAGAAATAAAAGACGAGGCAGCGGCTCAACATAATCAAGATTATTAAACCGGCTAATGCCGGTTTTCTTGTTTTTTTCCACCTCACATTGTCTAGCTCCAGCGCCTATCGACTAGCAAACTTCCTGTCCTTTTCTCTTGCGTAGGAAGCCAGACTCGTACCTCGTCGTGTTTCCTTTATCGCAAGTCTTGGGCCCGGAAGTTTGAACGTCGATGGGCAAGGCGCTTCCGCTTTTCGAAGTCAAAATCATATTAATTCAACCTTTTTATACAATGTGATAAAATGAACATATAAATAAGTTAAGGTGGAAAAATGAATGGTAATTTCCGAAACGCAAATTGAAGTACGTTACGCTGAAACAGACCAAATGGGAATCGTTTATCATGCAAATTATTTAGTTTGGATGGAAATTGGGCGTACAAAATTAATCCAAGAGTTAGGTTTTAAGTATGCGGATTTGGAGAAAGATGGCATTTTGGCTCCAGTAATAGATGTACAAGCTACATATATACATCCAATTAAATATGGAGATATTGTTACAGTTAAAACATGGATAGAGGAATATAATGGCTTAAGAACGACATATGGTTATGAGATTTTATCATCCAATGGAGATTTGGCAGTTACTGGATCTACTAAGCATGTTTGCGTTAGAAAAGAAAATTTCAAACCAATATCACTTCGTAAGTTATATCCAGATTGGCATCGGGTATATGAAAATGCTAAAAGACAAGAAGAAATCGAGGAGAAATAAGCAATGGCTTTTGGAATAAATAGAAAAGAGTTGCTTCAATGGAAACGCGATATTGATGAAGGTAAAATAGCATTTATTACTCATTATTGGCTAGATGACCGTTTTCCAGATTGTCACACGGTTACAAAGGTAGGTTGCAAGGATTTAAAAATACTTTCGGATTGGGGAATCCAATATGGGTTAAAAAAAGAATGGATCCATCATAGAAAAGATGGTTATTCCCATTTTGATTTATTGGGTCAGAAGCAGTTGGAAGTTCTAGTTAAGGAAGGTTTAGAAGATCAATTGCAATCATTTTCTCTTTTACATTCATAAAAAGGAGGTCCATTTCATGGAAATTCATTTAACTGATAAGGCTGCAGAATGGTTCCACGATGAGATGTATTTAACAAAAGGGGATTATGTCCGTTTTTATGTTAGATATGGTGGATCAAGTCCAATTCAACAAGGTTTTTCTTTAGGTGTAAATAAAGAGGAACCGATTGATGTAGGTATATTGTACGAAAGAGATGGGATTAATTATTTTATTGAGAATCGTGATACGTGGTATTTTGATGGACATGATTTATACGTTGATTATAATCAAAAACTAGATGAACCTTTATACGAATATAAAAAAAATAACGGTTGAACTGCACCGTTATTTTTTATTATAAAAGAATTTTTGTATTTCTTTGCTGCTATGATTTGTAAAACCTTTGTTTTTCGCTACGTCGAGCGGGTATACGCGATACGTTCGAAAATGTGTACTTGCTGAAAATGTTGGGTGAAAGACTGCTTTTTCAATCGAAGCAACGGAGTCATTCCCTTTAACTTCTTTTTTAACAGTGATTTCAACCATCCCGCCTATATCTTTATAATCCCAGATTTGCCCCGATAAAAAATTTCCTAATGAATAAATAATAAGCCCTTTTTTGCCATCCGGTTTTTTCACCCACTCCATCGGTTGAAGAACATGTGGATGGTGTCCTAAAATAATGTCTGCTCCTGCATCCATAAATTCAGCTGCTTGATCCTTTTGAATTTGGTTTGGCTGCCTGATATATTCATCTCCCCAATGTAGTGCTAATAACACCAGGTCGGATTTTGTCTTTGCTTCATCTATATCCGCCACAACTTGTCTAGGATCAAGCTGACTTACAAGATATTCTTTGCCATGTGGAATTGGAATTCCATTAAAGTGTGTTGCATAGGAAAGGACTGCGATTCGTATTCCATTTACTGTCATAATTCGCATATTTTCCTTATCTTCAGGGCTTTTGTATGTACCTGTATAAGGCAGTTTTTTCTTTTCATAGTAATCAATGGCACTTAAAACACCACGTTCACCTTTATCTAGCGAGTGATTATTTGCAGTTGTCACCATATCTACTCCAGCATTCATTAAAGCATCGACTACCTCGTGAGGGCTATTAAATGATGGGTAGCTCGTGATTCCAATTTCAGAGCCTCCAGGAATGGATTCCTGATTGGCAATTAAAAAATCGGGTTTTTGCAAAATGGAGTGAACGGGTTCGAACATCGGATTAAAATCATAGCCATTACTTGTTTTAGCATCATTATATACCCAATCGTGAATTAAAATATCGCCTATGCCGCCAATAACAGCCTCTGTTTTGTACCCTTTAGGTTCAATTTCAATGTTTCTTTGATTTTGTACGTTAACGTTTTTATATCGCGTTTCTTTAGATTGATTATTTTGGAATAAAAGTAAAGTACTGATGCCTGATAGTAATAAAATAATCAAAATGACCCCAAATAATATTCCTTTTCTATTCATTGGCATTCAATCTTTCTATAAAATATTTTATATCCACTTCACTTTTGGCTCTGTTTTATTCATTATCCTTTTTATATTCGTTCGGTGCCGGATCACTACAAATGAGGCTAATGCTAAGGCAACCAGAATAAGTGGTATGTCTCTTGTAAAGAGTGAATAAACAACGGCGAATACCCCTGCTATAATTGATGATAATGACACATACTTTGTTAATTTTAAACTTAATAGAAATACTGCTACTAATAATATAAAAAGAATAGGAACATAACCTAAAAGGACCCCTCCGGATGTTGCTACAGCTTTTCCACCGCGGAAACCTGCAAAAATTGGAAACATATGTCCGACGACTGCAAAAATCCCTGCAATAAGTGGATGCATATCAATTCCAAATAGTCTTACTAACAAAATGACGATAGTTCCTTTTAAAATATCGGCTAAAGTAACGGTGATTCCAGCCTTTTTTCCTAATGTACGAAAAGTATTCGTACCCCCTAGATTTCCACTACCATGCTGTCTAATATCTATTCCATAAAAGACCTTCCCTACTATTAAGCCTGAAGGTATTGATCCTATTAAATAAGCTGCAAGTAGTATGAGTGCGTATTGCATAAGCATTGCTCCTTTATAAAGTTGTGCCCATTCATTGTACCATGAAGATTCTGAGAAGAAAAAACAAATTCTGCAGAAAATGTCATTCTGAGTATTTAGCTTGCAACAAAACACATACTGAATTACGATTATATTCAACACTTAAAATCTAATTTGCTGAATTTCTAAAAGTTTAATGCTACCTAATGTTTACCTAGATAGTGCTTGGTTGATTTCCGCTACAGTTGCTCTACTATGATCAAAAGAATATCTCAGTTGATCTACTTTCAAGGCGGCGACTCCTGGTCGGCTAAAGACGGCCACGTCCTGTGGCCAACGCCGACACTAGGACGTCCTGTCCGTCGGGGGATTAGCGTGATAGGTAAGACCCCGCAGGGCGCGAAGCGACCGAGGAGGCTCACCGCACGCCCCCCGGAAAGCGTCCGCCTGGAACGGAAATCAACGGTGGCTAGCTCTCGCGTTGTTTGTATCTTATTATCTCGCTCAATGATAATTAGGCAATTCCATTAATCGATGAATGCCAGGAATACACTATCACTAAAGGAGGAACTTGATATGGCCATTGAAAATCCAAGTCGCCAAGAAATCGGAGAAATTTTGAAAAAGGCGAAACGAATTGCTGTTGTTGGAATAAGTGATAATCCGGAAAGAACGTCTTATACGGTATCCGAGGCGATGCAAAAAGCTGGTTATGAGATTATTCCAGTTAATCCTCTCATCGATGAAGTGTTGGGGTCAAAAGCTGTTGCTTCATTAAAAGATATAGAGGGGCATGTAGATATTGTAAATATATTTAGAAGACCTGAGTTTTTGCCAGATATCGCAAAAGAATTTACTGAAATGGATGCCGATGTATTTTGGGCACAATTAGGAATAGAAAATGAGGAAGCTTATCAGTACTTGAAAGAAAAAGGATATACCGTCATAATGGACCGATGCATAAAGGTAGAACATGCTATGACGAAATGAAATTTTTCCAACGCAAGCACTTAAACGGTGCTTGTTTTTTAATGAATAAATATTTGCGCATTTGCCAAAAACGGATAAAGGGTTATAGAATAAGACATACGCGCTTTTTTCTGATAAAATATAACTATAGGGCGAACACCTGTTTGATTGCTTGTTTTTTTCGTTTAGTTGTTGAAAGGGGTATTTAAGTGACGAAAAATATTACAAACTTTGAATATAATGATGATTCAATACAAGTTCTAGAAGGACTAGAAGCAGTAAGAAAACGTCCCGGAATGTATATTGGATCAACTGATTCACGAGGACTGCACCATTTAGTATACGAAATTGTAGATAATTCGGTTGACGAGGCGCTTGCCGGCCATGGAAACGAAATAATTGTAAAAATTCATAAAGACAATAGCATCAGTGTAGAAGATAAAGGTCGGGGGATGCCTACCGGAATGCATCAAACTGGCAAACCGACAACAGAAGTAATCTTTACAATCTTACATGCTGGAGGAAAATTTGGACAAGGTGGTTATAAAACGAGTGGTGGACTTCATGGGGTTGGGGCATCGGTTGTAAATGCACTCTCTGAATGGCTCACAGTCACTATTAAACGTGATGGCTTTATGTTTGAACAAAAATTCCATCATGGTGGTAAGCCTGAGACTACGCTTGAAAAGATTGGAACATCAAAGCAAACAGGTACAAAAATTCATTTTAAACCTGATCCATCCATTTTTAGCACAACGATTTTTAATTATGATTTATTATGTGAGAGATTAAGGGAATCCGCGTTTTTATTAAAAGGATTAAAAATCGAAGTGATCGACCTTCGCCATGATCAGAGAGACGTGTTTCATTATGAAAATGGAATCGAAGCATTTGTCGAATATTTAAATGAAGAAAAAGACGTTCTACATCCAGTTGCATCTTTTGAAGGTGAAGCAAGTGATATTGAAGTAGAATTTGCTTTTCAATTTAACGATGGATTTTCTGAAAATATGCTTTCCTTTGTCAATAATGTTAGAACTAAAGACGGAGGGACCCACGAGGTTGGCGCTAGAACCGCCATGACGAGAATCTTTAATGAATATGCAAGAAAAACTGGATTATTAAAAGAAAAAGATAAGAATCTTGAAGGTACTGATATAAGGGAAGGACTTTCCGCCATCGTTTCTGTCAGAATTCCAGAAGGTATGCTTCAATTTGAAGGCCAAACAAAAGGGAAACTCGGAACGGCAGAAGCAAGATCAGCTGTTGATACGGTGATTACAGAGCATTTAACGTATTTCCTTGCCGAAAATCACGATGTAAGTTCGTTACTCGCAAAAAAGGCTGTAAAGGCAGCTCAGGCTCGAGAAGCTGCTCGAAAAGCACGTGAGGAAGCAAGAAGCGGGAAAAAGCGTCGGAAAACAGATGCACTTTTATCTGGTAAATTAACTCCCGCACAATCACGCAATCCGCAAAAAAATGAATTATACCTTGTAGAAGGTGACTCTGCCGGTGGATCTGCAAAGCAAGGCAGAGACCGGAAATTTCAGGCAGTGTTGCCTCTTCGCGGTAAAGTCATTAATACGGAAAAGGCTAAGCTCCAAGATATATTTAAAAATGAAGAAATTAATACGATCATTCACACAATTGGTGCTGGGGTAGGGCCAGATTTTAGTTTGGAAGATGTGAATTACGACAAGATTGTCATTATGACAGATGCTGATACGGATGGGGCTCATATTCAAGTTTTACTATTGACTTTTTTCTACAGGTATATGAAGCCATTAATTGAGGCGGGGAAAGTATATATAGCGCTTCCACCTCTTTATAAGGTAAGTAAGGGAAGCGGGAAAAAAGAAGTGATTGAATATGCATGGACAGATGATGAACTTGATGGGGTTACAAAAAAGGTTGGAAAAGGCTATATGCTGCAGCGTTATAAAGGGTTAGGAGAAATGAATGCTGACCAGCTGTGGGAAACGACGATGAATCCAGAAACAAGAACATTGATTCGAGTCATGATCGATGATGGGGCGAGGGCAGAAAGAAGAGTGACGACACTCATGGGTGATAAAGTAGAGCCGCGTAGAAAATGGATTGAAAGCAATGTCCAATTTGGACTAGAAGATGACCAAAGTATATTAGAAAATGATAACTTGACAACGGAAGGGGGATATCCGTTCTCATGAGTTTACAAGAAAAATTTCAAGATTTACCGCTTGAAGACGTCATAGGAGACCGGTTTGGTCGCTATAGTAAATATATCATTCAAGAAAGGGCGTTGCCTGATGCAAGGGACGGCTTAAAACCTGTACAGCGGCGGATTTTATTTGCCATGCATATGGAAGGAAATACTGCCGATAAAGGGTTTCGTAAATCAGCAAAAACAGTCGGTAATGTTATCGGCAATTATCATCCACATGGCGATACATCTGTATACGATGCGATGGTGAGGATGAGTCAGCCATGGAAGGGCCGACAAATGCTTGTTGAAATGCATGGGAATAACGGAAGTGTTGATGGAGATCCCGCTGCAGCCATGCGTTATACAGAAGCTCGGCTTTCTCATGTAGCTTCGGAATTATTACGTGATATTGATAAAAGAACCGTTGATTTTGTTCCTAACTTTGATGATACTTCATCGGAACCGACTGTTTTACCAGCAAGATTCCCCAACTTGTTGGTGAATGGATCAACTGGTATATCCGCCGGTTATGCAACTGACATCCCTCCTCATCATTTAGGAGAAGTCATTGATGCTGTCATAATGCGTATTGAGAATCCGAATTGTACAGTAGATAATGCGATGACTGTTTTAAAAGGTCCTGATTTCCCGACAGGTGGGATTATTCAAGGGGTCGATGGCATCAAAAAGGCGTATGAAACTGGTAAAGGAAAAACAATTGTAAGAGCAAAAACGGAAATTGAATCCATTCGCGGAGGACGTCAGCAAATTGTCATTACGGAAATTCCTTATGATGTTAATAAAGCGAATCTCGTAAAAAAAATGGACGAATTTAGGCTGGATCGTAAGCTTGAAGGGATTGCAGAAGTACGTGATGAGACGGATCGAACAGGTCTTAGGATTGTTGTAGAATTAAAAAAAGAAGCCGATGCTGAAGGGATATTAAATTATTTATTTAAAAATAGCGATCTCCAAGTAACTTATAATTTCAATATGGTCGCCATCGATAATCGCAGACCGAAATTAATGGGACTTCTTAACCTTCTTGATGCATATATTGGTCATCAAAAAGAGGTAGTGACGAATCGCTCAAAATACGAGCTTCAGAAAGCAAAAGAAAGACATCATATTGTTGAAGGGCTAATGAAGGCACTTTCCATTCTTGACGAAGTGATTGCGACCATTCGTGCATCGAAAGATAAACGGGACGCCAAAGATAATCTCATGAAGAAATATGATTTTACTGAAAAGCAAGCGGAAGCGATTGTTTCACTCCAATTATATCGATTGACGAACACAGATATTACAGCCCTTCAGAGCGAAGCAAGCGAGTTGATCGGTACGATTGAATATTTAACAGGAATTTTGGAAAGTGAAAAGAAACTTTTAAATTTAGTGAAAAAAGAACTAAAAGAAATAAAGAGGAAATATGCTGATGCGAGGCGCACGGTTATCGAAGAAAAGGTTTCTGAAATTAAGATTAATCTTGAAGTCATGATTCCAAGTGAGGATGTCATCGTAACTGTGACGAAGGAAGGATATATAAAAAGGACAAGTCTGCGTTCTTATTCTGCATCAAATGGTCAAGAACTCGCAATGAAAGAATCGGATTGGCTTCTTCTTATGCAAGAAATAAATACAACAGATACACTATTGTTATTTACTAATAAAGGTAATTATTTATTCATGCCTGTTCATGAATTACCAGATATTCGTTGGAAAGACCTAGGCCAACATGTTGCAGCTATTATGCCAATAGCACGTGACGAAGAGATTATTAAAGCCATTCCGGTTAAAGAGTTTTCCGAAAATGAATTTCTCATCTTTTTCACAAAGCAAGGAATGGTAAAGAAAAGCTCGCTAGATTTATACAAAGCGCAAAGATACTCACGACCACTTGTTGCCATTAATTTAAAGAGTGATGACCAAGTTGTTGATGTCCATATTACCGATGGAACGAAAGATATATTTATATCGACACACACCGGGTACGGCTTATGGTATTCAGAGGATGAAGTAAATCAAGTTGGTGCAAGGGCAGCGGGTGTAAAAGCCATTAATTTAAAGGACCATGATTTTGTCGTTAATGGTGAAGTATTCTCCGCAAGCGAAAGTGATGTTAGTATCCTTATAGCTACTCATAGATGTGCGATCAAGAAGATGAAACTGTCTGAATTTGAAAAAGCAAGCAGAGCAAAACGAGGTGTTATTTTATTAAGGGAATTGAAAAATAATCCACATCGTATCATTGGTATGAAAAGTGTAAGCAATCATGATGAATTAACGCTTATAACCGAAAAAGGGCAAGAAGAAGTGATAAATTGTGGGAACATTAGATTCAATGATCGCTATTCCAATGGTTCCTTCATAATGGATGTAGCCAAAAGTGGTGAAGCGAAAGGATTGTTTAGAAATGAACAAATTGGGGAAAAGACGGAAGAGAAATAAATTAAAATAAACCTTCAATAAATGGAGGGCACTAAAAACTTAGTTGTTGATTTGCGCTCTAGGCGCTTCGCTTTCCGCGGGTGGTACGTGGAGCCTCCTCGGCGCAAGCGCCTGTGGGGTCTCCCCTGTTCCGTACTCCCGCAGGAGTCTTCGCGCCTTCCGCTCCAATCAACGGCGTTGTATAATTTATTATTTCCTTTAACAAAACCAAAAAATATAGGTATAGAATCCTCATAAAATAAGGATTTTATGCCTTTTTTATTGTCAAATTTATTTTGCAGTGAAACTTCCCAATTACACACTAAGGGACTTTATATCGATATGTGTATCTAATACCAAAGAGACGAGAAACTGCAGTGTGATATTTAGGTTATATGCAGGAAGATTTATCTTGCCTTTTAGCAGTTGCCGTTGATTGGAGCGGAAGGCGGCGACTCCTGTCCGTCGGGGGATCAGTGTGACAGGTGAGATCCCGTAGGAGCGTAATGACAAGGAAACTCACCGCACGCCCCCCGGAAAGCTTCGGCCTGGAAGCGGAAATCAACCAGTATTTCATGGAATTCTTTTATAAAAAAGACTCTTTAAGTGCCTTGAATAAACGAAGGTTTATTTTTTATTAAAAAATTTATAAATATACTATTGTATTTATTTTTATTCACAGTATAATAGAAAACATCTAAAATAATTAAATGGATTAACGCCTTAATAATATAAACAAGTTAAACTTTATACTCTAATATGCAAGTTCCAAAATTGTAAGTCTTTTTAGGAGTGAAATGAATGAGAGTAGGAATTGTTGGCGCAACTGGTTACGGAGGGGCAGAGTTAATACGCATTTTGCAATCCCACCCGAAATTTGAAATTGCAGCATTATATACATCTTCTAGGCAAGGCAGAGACATACATAATCATTATCCACATTTGACAGGAATTATTCCTTTAACATTAGAAGAAATTGATCCTATAAAAATGGCAAAAGACACGGATGTTGTTTTCTTGGCTGTCCCGACCGGTATTGCTTCACAATTGGCGCCTGAACTTTTAACTGCTGGATGTGTTGTCATTGATTTAACGGGTGATTTCCGTTTAAAAAATACTGAAGACTATGAATATTGGTATAAGCGCAAGGCAGCACCTAAGGAATGGATAGAAAAAGCTGTATATTCATTACCTGAATTGAACAGAACTTCCGTAAAAGGCAGCCAATTTATTTCCAATCCGGGTTGTTATCCAACAGCCGCACTTTTGGGTTTAGCCCCATTGGCTAAAGCAAATATACTTAAAGAAGGATCAGTCATTATTGATGCAAAGTCAGGGATATCTGGTGCTGGCCAAACTGTAAGTCTAGGAAACATATATAGTGAGCTCAATGAAAATTTGAAAATATATAAGGTAAACGGGCACCAACATATACCAGAAATCGAGCAAATGCTTAAAGAAATGGGCTACGAATCTCCAATCACGTTTCAAACTCATCTCGTACCGATGACTAGGGGAATTATGACTACCATTTATGGAACAGTCGAAGGGAAAATAACTGAAGATGAATTGTGGCAGCTTTATCATGATTTTTACGCCAATGAATACTTCGTACGAGTAAGGGATAAAGGAATATTCCCCGCTACGAAAGAAGTGGCTGCATCCAATTTTTGTGACATTGGGATCGCATGTGATGAACGGACTGGACGAATAACAATCGTATCTGTCATAGATAATTTAATGAAAGGCGCTGCAGGTCAGGCGGTGCAAAATGCGAATATTTTGTTTGGGTTTGAGGAGTCCGCTGGTCTAAAATTCAGCCCTATGTATCCATAAATTTTTTAAAACATCAAAAGAGGAGTGATTAAATTGCAAATAACGGGTAAAGAAGACATTGTAAAAGTGGAAGAAGGAACCATCATTACCCCACTAGGCTTTTCGGCAGCCGGACTCCATACGAAGGTCAAGAGAAAACGCAATGATTTAGGATTAATATATTGCGATGTCCCAGCTGAAGCTGCTGCCGTATACACATTAAATCAAATTATAGCCGCTCCTCTAAAAGTAACGAAAGAATGCTTGGAGCAAGAAGGAAAACTTCAAGCCATCGTCGTAAATAGTGGAAACGCGAATGCTTGTACAGGAAATCAAGGATTATTCGATGCTCATTCAATGAAAAACGCAGTTGCAAGTTTGTTGTCAATTAAAAATCATTATGTAGCCGTAGCTTCCACAGGTGTCATTGGTGAAAAAATGCCGATGGATAAAATAATTCCTGGGATCGAACATCTTGTCCCACAAAAAAACAAACAGTCTGCTTACGAATTTAATGAAGCCATTTTAACGACTGATACTTGTATGAAGGCGACCTGTTATGAAACTGTTATTGACGGTGCCAAAATTACAATGGCAGGCTCTGCAAAAGGTTCAGGGATGATTGCTCCGAATATGGCTACGATGCTTGGTTTCATCACAACAGATGCGAATATTTCGCACAATCATTTACAAGCTGCTTTAAGTGAAGTGACAAATAAAACGTTTAATCGCATTACAGTAGATGGCGATACATCGACAAATGATATGGTTATCGTCATGGCGAGCGGATTAGCAGAAAACACATCCCTTACTCCGGATCACGAGGAATGGGAACATTTTGTACATTTACTCGAAAAAGTTTGTGAAGACTTAGCCATTATGATTGCAAGAGATGGTGAAGGGGCTACAAAACTAATAGAAGTGAATGTATATGGGGCAGTTTCTGATGAAGAAGCAGGGAAGGTCGCCAAAACAGTCGTTGGTTCTGATCTTGTCAAAACAATGGTATATGGTTCCGATCCTAATTGGGGAAGGGTCATGATGGCAATCGGAAAAAGTGGAATGACTCTAGACCCTGAAAAAATCGATATCGCTATTGGACCATATTCACTTTTAGAAAATAGCCAGCCAGCAAATTATGTTGAAGAAACATTAAGCGATTATTTAAAAAACGAAACAGTTATCATGAATATTAATTTAAATATTGGTTCTGGATATGGAAAAGCATGGGGCTGCGATTTAACGTATGACTACGTCCGGATCAATGCAAGCTACAGAACATGAAGGGAGGGATTCTCCAATGAAAAAAATTATCGTCATTAAGTGCGGAGGAAGCATGATTGACACTTTATCCGATGATTTTTTTAAAGGGATAAAAAACATGCAAGAGGCGGGTTTCTATCCAATCATCGTCCATGGTGGAGGTCCCGCCATCAATGAGCTGCTTGAAAATTTACAGATTAATTCTGAATTCGTGAATGGACTCAGAAAAACAACTCATGAAATTATGAATGTCGTGGAAATGGTTTTATCAGGAACCATTACAAATAAATTAGTGCGCAAGCTTCAAAAACATGGCATTTCATCTATTGGTGTAACCGGATCTGACGGTGGGCTAATGTATGCTGAACCGAAAGATTTGGAGAATTTAGGTTTAGTAGGTGAGATAACTAGAGTGAACCAACAATTTTTACAAAACTTAATATCAATCGGCATGGTTCCAGTCATTTCTCCAATCGCAATGGGGATGAATCATGAAGATTATTTTAATATCAATGCTGATACAGCAGCCGCTGAAATTGCCGTGGCGGTGAATGCGGAGAAAGTAGTATTTGTAACGGATGTTCCTGGTGTATTAAAAGATAACGAAATCATATATAAGGCGACTACTTCTGAAATAATGGAATTTATTGAAGATGGCACCATATCGGGAGGAATGATTCCGAAAGTAATGGCAGCCATACATAGCCTTCGTGGTGGTATGAAGGAAGCAATGATTGTCAGTGGCCATAGACCATTATTGGATGGAGAAAATATTATCGGGACAACGATAAATAAGGAATTGGAGGCAGTGAAATAGAATGAGCCATTTATTTGAAAACTATGCACGATGGGACGTTGAAATCGTCTCTGGTTCCGGAACGAATGTAGTTGATTCTAACGGAAAAGAATATTTGGATTTTACTTCAGGAATTGGTGTATGTAATCTAGGACATTGCCATCCTGTTGTTGTAGAGGCCACAACGGATCAACTTAAAAAAATATGGCATACATCCAATTTATTTAAAAGCTCACTGCAAGAAAAAGTTGCTGAAAAGCTTACAGTACATTCAACGGGAAGTTCTGTTTTCTTCTGTAATAGTGGGGCGGAAGCGAATGAGGCAGCTATTAAACTAGCTCGAAAATATACGGGGAAATCAAAAATCATTACATTCCTTCAATCTTTCCATGGACGTACATTCGCGACAATGGCTGCGACAGGTCAGGATAAAGTGAAAGAGGGTTTTGGCTCAATGCTGCAAACCTTTGTTCATGTACCATTTAATGATGCAGATGCGTTGAAAAGGGAAATAGATAACGATACTGCTGCCATTATGCTTGAAGTTGTTCAAGGTGAAGGTGGGGTTCACGTAGCAACTGAGGAATTTTTAGTTGCTGTTGAACAATTATGTAAAGAATACGGAGCCCTTCTTATTATCGATGAAGTGCAAACAGGTATCGGTCGTACAGGCAAACCTTTTGCTTATCAGCATTTTAATCTTTCCCCAGATATTATTACATCAGCTAAAGGGCTTGGAAATGGCTTTCCAACAGGTGCAATGATTGGAAAGGAATATTTAAAATCTGCATTCGCTCCTGGCAGCCATGGCTCAACTTTTGGGGGAAATCCACTTGCCATGTCAGCTGCTAATGCTACATTAGATCTTGTATTTGACGAAGAATTTCTAAATGAAATAACCGAAAAAGGTGAATATTTTACTTCAAAGCTTGAGGAAATACTATCTTCATTAGAAAGCTTCAAATTTATTCGCCATAAAGGCTTAATGTTTGGAATAGAATTTTCCGTTGAAGTAGGTTCAATGATCAGTTTATTAAGAGAAAATGGGCTACTTGCATTAGTTGCTGGTCCAAATGTCATAAGATTTTTACCACCACTTACAGTCACATATGAAGAATTGGATGCAGCACTTGAAATCATTGGCAGTACTTTGCATAATACGAAACTAGTTATAAGTTAAATTTTTTTGATTATATTGTATAAAAATACAAACGAAAAAATAAAAATACATTGAGGTGAAGGTGCATGATGGAAGGTATGATCAAGCTGGCTAATGGAGTTACATATACCGGCCATTGGCACGGAGAGAAAACGGAATGCTCTGGCGAAATGATTTTTTACACGGGAATGGGCAACTTTATAGAATTCATCTCTGATCCCGCTATAAAAGGGAAAATTGTGTTAGCAACTTATCCTAGTATCCTAAACAGTTTTATGGATAAGGAAAAGCTTGAGAGTGAGGATATCCAGCTTGCTGGACTAGTGATTCAGCAAGAATACGGGGAAGCCTCCTTATCGATTAGAAAATGGTTAAACATATTTAAGGAAAAATATATCCCAGTTATGACGGGAATGGATACACGTTCAATCATTAAGCAGCTCTTAAAAGAAGGGGAAACATTGGTGTCCATGAGAGCAAAAGAAGTTGATATTACGAGTAAATCGAAAAAACATACGTCAATGTCATCCCCTGGCTATAAAACGTTTAATCCAAATGGGAAAACACATATTGCTTTAATAGATTTTGCTGTCAAAAATTCTTTAATAAAATGGCTGTTGGAATCAGATTACAAGATTACAATTGTCCCTAATAGCACAAATGCAGCTAATATTATAAAATTAAACCCAGATGGCGTCGTATTTTCAGGAGGGACGGGAAATCCTTCAAACTGGAAATTATTCTTTCCTCAATACAGAGAAATTGCGAAAGAATATCCAACTATTGGTTTTGGTCTAGGTCATCAAATAATAGCAGAAGCATTCGGGGCCAATATTAAAAAAATGAAATGGGGCCATAGAAGCTTTAAACATCCTATTATGCATGTGGAAACAAATGAAGTGTATATGTCGAATCAAAATCATGGATATGAAGTTTTAGAAGAAGGTCTTGAGTCAGCTGGATTTGAAATTTCTTTTCAATCGATTCAAGATCAATCCATTGAAGGTCTTTCCCATAATAATTATTCAATTGCGACATATCAATTTCATCCCGATGGAAAAAACCAAAAACTTGAAATGCTCATCAAACATGCTTTTTCTAATCAGCTGAAGCAATCTAAAGGAGAAAACATATATGCCTAGGCACAAAGATTTAAAAAAAGTTTTGGTTATTGGTTCGGGTCCAATCATAATTGGTCAGGCAGCGGAGTTTGACTATGCTGGTACGCAAGCATGTATGGCACTAAAAGAAGAAGGAATTGAAGTTGTACTTGTAAATAATAACCCAGCTACGATTATGACGGATGAACAATTTGCAGATATCGTTTATTTCGAGCCAATGACTGTTCAATCCATTACAGAAATTATAAAAAAAGAAGAACCTGATGCGATATTAGGTACGCTTGGTGGCCAGACAGGACTAAATTTAACCGTTCAATTGTATGAGCAAGGCGTACTAGAAAAGTATAATGTTCAAGTACTTGGCACAACACCTGAATCAATCATGCAAGGTGAAGATCGCGAGGCTTTTCGATCGTTAATGCATGAATTGTCGGAACCCGTTCCTGACAGCTCTATTATTCATACCGTCAAGGAAGCAATTGATTTTGCCAATCATATCGGATATCCGGTCATTATCCGTCCTGCCTATACATTAGGTGGTGGTGGTGGAGGGATTGTGTCTACAGAAGAACAATTAATATCCGTCGTAAAAAAAGGACTTGAAGCAAGTCCAATAACACAATGCTTAATTGAAAAAAGTATTGCTGGTTTTAAAGAGTTAGAATTCGAAATGATTCGAGATGCAAATGATACTTGCATCGCAGTTTGCAGCATGGAGAACTTTGATCCTGTAGGGGTCCATACAGGTGATTCGATTGTGGTCGCTCCTCAACAAACATTAACGGATAAGGAATATGAAGCCCTTTATACTTCTGCAGTAAAAATTATTCGGGCATTGAAAATTGTCGGAGGCTGTAATATTCAATTTGCCCAGGATCCCGATAGCTCACAATATTATTTAATTGAGGTAAATCCGCGATTAAGTCGATCTTCAGCCCTTGCTTCCAAAGCGACAGGCTATCCTATTGCTAAAATGGCAGCAAAGCTTGCACTTGGTTATCATTTGCATGAATTAATCAACCCAGTAACAGGTACGACCTTTGCAAGCTCTGAGCCAGTAGTCGATTATACCGTCGTTAAAATGCCTAGGTGGCCATTTGATAAGTTTATAGAAGCAGACCGAAAATTAGGCACCCAAATGAAGGCAACCGGAGAAATCATGGCGATTGAACGTCATCTGCCTGCAGCATTACAAAAAGCAGTCAGGTCCCTTGAAATTAAAACAATCGGACTTGAGCTAACAGGAATATCGTCCTACAGTGATGCTGAGCTTTGGAATTCTGTAACTTTACCCGATGACATTCGCTTTTTTTCCATACTCGAATTGATGAGACGTGGGGTAACGACAGATGAAATCCATAAAGCAACTAACATTCAGTACTTTTTTTTGGATCAATTACTATTATTAGTGAATTATGAGAAAAAGGCGAAGGCTGTCAATCTTGACACCATTTCACAAGATTTATTAAAAGAGTTAAAAACACTGGGTTTTTCAGAAGAGTGGCTTGCATATGTTTGGAATACTAATTTAAAAAAGGTACGAGAAAAACAAAAAACGTTTGAGATTAAGCCTGTATATAATATGGTTGACTCGTGTGCAGGAGAATTCCCCGCAGCTGCTCCTTATTTTTATTCCACATGGAAAGGTGAAGGAGATTTAATATCCGGAGGAAAAAAACCAAAAATCGCTATTATTGGTTCCGGTCCGGTTCGAATTGGTCAAGGAATAGAGTTTGATTACTGTACAGTCCATGGAGTGCTAGCTTTAAAGAAAGCAGGCTACGAAGCGATCTTGATCAATAATAATCCCGGGACGGTTAGTACTGATTTTCAAATTGCTGACCGCTTATATTTTGAGCCTCTTCGGGCAGAAGATGTGTTAAATGTACTCGAATACGAGCAGCCAGATGGTGTCATCCTTCAATTTGGCGGGCAAACTTCCATTAATCTTGCTAAAGAATTAGAAGAGAATGGAATCCCATTACTTTCGATCACTCAAGACCAAATTGATATAGTTGAAGATCGTGAACGTTTTTATACGCTTCTGAAAGAATTGGATATTCCTCATATCCCAGGATTAACGGCATTAAATGAGGTGGATTTAGTTGCAAAATCTGCTGAAATTGGTTTTCCTCTACTTCTGAGACCATCGTATGTCATTGGTGGTCAAGGGATGTTGATTATTGACAGCGAGCAAGAATTACATGAACATCTTAATAAAATTGCATATCCTGTTCTAATTGACGCTTATTATAAAGGGACAGAAATGGAAGTAGATGTATTGTCGGATGGGGAAGATATTTTTATTCCCGGATATTTTGAACATATAGAAAAAGCGGGGGTCCATTCTGGAGATAGTATGGCTGTTACACCGCCAGTTTCGATATGTGATAACTATCAGCAGCAAGCTTATGAGTATTCAAAAAAAATTGCACTAAAACTTCATTTTAAAGGAATTTTTAATGTTCAATTCGTTATTTACAATGAAACAGTTTATGTGTTGGAGGTAAACCCTAGAGCATCAAGAACTGTTCCGATTATTAGTAAAATGACAGGCGTCAATGTTATAGATGAATGTATCAATATTTTAACAGGTGGAAAAGTTATGGATAATGAAATATCTCAATTGTATTACGCGATAAAAAATCCTGTTTTTTCAACAGGGAAGCTGGATGGAGTCGATCCACGATTAACTCCTGAGATGAAATCAACAGGGGAACTCATTGCATTTGGCAAAACATTTGATGAAGCGTTGGCGAAAGCAATTAAGTGGAATGCAAATAAAGAAACGCTAAAATTAGAAGTATATATTGATGTAAAAGAAAATGAGTTTGCACTTATCCAAGATATTTTATTAAAAGAAGGAGTTTCAATTGCAAATGAAAACTATTCATTTGCTGATTGGTTGAAACAAAGCAACGGATCCATTTTCTTAAGTCTTGGGACTTCTAAAAAATCGAAAGAAATGCGGATGGAAGCATCTAATTCACAGCTTTCCGTCATAACAGAAATGGAAACATTGCTAACGACAATTGCTGCTTATAGACAAAGCAATGAAAAACCATTCTCTATGCAGGAATGGCATGGACAATTAACAAAAAAAGAAAGGGTGATTTGATGGTGACAACAACAGCTAATAGTTTAAAAGGAAAACACTTATTGAGCTTATCTGAGCTTTCGACAGAAGAAATCACTCAATTAATCGATGTAGCTATTGGTTTAAAGAAAATGCAGAAGCAAGGAGAACTCCA
Source organism: Lederbergia panacisoli (assembly GCF_024626525.1). Classification (GTDB taxonomy): domain Bacteria; phylum Bacillota; class Bacilli; order Bacillales; family Bacillaceae_C; genus Lederbergia; species Lederbergia panacisoli. The sequence goes on along the minus strand of NZ_JANJGU010000011.1, from coordinate 112,625 downwards.
TCCATATCTAAAAGGGAAAACATTAGCGATGATCTTTGAAAAATCTTCAACAAGAACGCGTGTTTCCTTTGAGGTCGGAATGAACCAGCTTGGTGGTCATGCACTTTTCTTAAGTCGTAATGATATTCAACTTGGAAGAGGAGAAACGGTCCCCGATACTGCTAAAACACTTTCAAGATATGTAGATGGCATTATGATACGTGCATATGAACATAAAGCTGTTGAAGAATTGGCTGCCAATTCAAGTGTACCCGTCATCAATGCGTTGACGGATGATTTTCATCCTTGCCAGGCACTTGCGGATTTAATGACCCTTTATGAAGTGAAGGGAACATTGGTTGGCCAAAAACTAGCCTATGTAGGGGATGGAAATAATGTAGCCCATTCATTAATGATTGCGTGCGCAAAACTTGGGGTACATTGTTCCATTGCCTCTCCAGAAGGATATGAACCTAAAAAGGAAATCACAGAACTTGCCCTTAAGATCGCAAAAGAAACAGGTGCACATGTCGAAGTGTTAAATGATCCCCTAGCTGCGGTAAGCGGTGCAGATGCAGTTTATACGGATGTTTGGACGAGCATGGGATGGGAGGACGAAAAAGAGGTCAGACTACAAGCTTTTAAAGCCTTCCAAGTGAATAGCAAATTGATGTCACTTGCGAAAAATGACGCAATATTCCTTCACTGTCTACCTGCAAAACGTGGGGAAGAAGTAACAACGGACGTGATTGATGGGCCACAATCTTATGTGTTTGATGAAGCAGAAAACCGTCTTCATGTACAGAAAGCTTTGATGGTTGCTTTAATGGGGTAAGTCAAAAAAGATGCATGCTATTATTGATAGTATGTATCTTTTTATTCACATAAAATTACCATACTAGTATACAAAACTCTAAATTAATGTTACAATATGAATATGTTTTGGCTCTCATTGTAATTATACCTTTGTAATCGTTATCATCAAGCTATCAATATATGGAGGAGATTTAAGTATGGAAACTAGTCTGAAAGAACATATTGCATGGAAGAAAAGTTATGCATGCTGGCTCCAATATGAAAGAATTACAGACAATGAATGGTATGAAAATCATTCTTCACTTTGTCGAAGTATAGCAGTAATAGGAAATTCACCTATTTTACAATCTTCTCTTTATGAATTGAGACAAGGCATTCAATCAATGCTTGGGGAAGAACCAATCGTTTCTGATAAGACAATTGACGCTTCAATCATTCTCGGAATATACAATGATATTGATTGGCAAAACTATGGAATAGATACATATAAAATAGATGAATTAAATGATGAAGGTTATATCATTCAGTCAGTAAATAATGGTGAAAATGAAAGCCTTTTACTTCTTGGGAAGTCGGATAAAGCTGTGCTTTATGCCACTCATCATTTGCTGCGTATGATTCAACTTGGTGATTCACTCAAAAAGATAAAAATCGTTGAATCCCCGAAAAATCAGATAAGAATGTTAAATCAATGGGATAATATGAACGCTAGTATTGAGCGTGGTTACTCAGGGCAGTCTATTTTTTTTGAAGATAATAAAATAACTAAAAACCTAGCTCGAATTAAAGATTATGCAAGACTTCTGTCCTCAGTTGGAATTAATGCCATTTCGATTAATAATGTTAACGTCTGGAAAGTAGAAACGAAATTAATCACCGACGAGTTTTTACCTGATGTAGCTAAAATTGCGGATATTTTCCGAGCCTACGGAATCAAAACTTTTTTAAGTATAAATTTTGCTAGTCCAATCGAAATTGGTCAGTTGGATACCGCAGATCCCCTTGATTCAGATGTCATAAAATGGTGGGAAAATAAGGCTAAAGAAATCTATCAATATATTCCAGACTTTGGTGGATTTGTCGTTAAAGCCGATTCTGAACATCGACCAGGTCCTTTTTCATATAATCGCGACCATGCTGACGGAGCGAATCTATTAGGGCGAGCTTTAGAACCATTCGGGGGACTCGTTATTTGGAGATGTTTTGTCTATAATTGCTTACAAGATTGGCGCAACCGTTCTACGGATAGAGCGAGAGCTGCATATGACCACTTTAAACCATTAGATGGTAAATTTCTTGATAATGTCATTTTGCAGGTGAAAAATGGCCCAATGGATTTTCAAGTGAGGGAGCCAGTTTCTCCTTTATTTGGAGCACTTGAAAAAACAAATCAAATGATGGAGTTTCAAGTAACACAAGAATATACAGGACAGCAAAAAGATCTATGCTACCTTGTCCCGCAATGGAAAGAAGTATTGGAATTTGACACGTATGCAAAGGGCGAAGGATCAACAGTTAAAAATATCGTCAATGGGTCTCTATATAAGTATAAGTATAGCGGTATATGTGCAGTTTCCAATATAGGAAATGATATGAACTGGACTGGTCATACGCTTGCCCAAGCAAATTTATATGGGTATGGTCGTCTCATTTGGGATCCCGAGCTTGCATCAGAGACCATAGCGGAGGATTGGATCCGTATGACTTTTGGCCACGATCCAGTTGTTATTGAGATAATAAACAACATGTTATTAGAATCATGGCCAATATATGAAAACTATACCGCTCCTCTAGGAATTGGTTGGATGGTAAATATTGGACACCATTATGGACCGAATATTGATGGGTACGAATATTCCGTATGGGGCACATATCATTTTGCCGATCGGGATGGAATCGGAGTAGATCGAACAATCGAAACAGGAACAGGATATGCAAATCAATATTTCTCTCCTAATAAAGAAATATATAACTCACTGAATACATGTCCAGATGAATTATTATTATTCTTCCACCATGTCCCCTATACGCATAAATTGAAATCAGGGGAAACTGTTATTCAACATATTTATAACACTCATTTTAGGGGCGTAGAACAAGTTGAGGAGCTAATAAATAATTGGAATAAATTGAAAGACAAAATTGATGAAATAAGATATGTAAATGTACAGGAACGTTTAAATCTTCAATTGGAGAATGCAAAATCTTGGCGTGATCAGATCAATACTTACTTTTATCGAAAATCAGGTATTGCAGATGAAAAAAATAGAACAATATATTAATGGTGTTTGAAAAAGGAGTTCCTAGGAAATTCCTTTTTCAGCATATTATATATTAAGAAGATGATTGATGGATGCATGATCGGAGGAATAGGCAGTGAGAATGGTGTTTAGATGGTTTGGTAAAGGCAATGATGGAGTAAGTTTACGTCATATTAGACAAATCCCTGGGGTAGAGGGGATTGTTTGGGCGCTTCACGATATACCGGCGGGTGAAGTATGGCCTTTGGACCGCATATTGGAACAGAAAAAACAAGCAGAAGAATGTGGGTTTCATATCGAAGTGGTTGAAAGTGTCAATGTTCACGATGATATTAAGCTTGGTCTACCGACTAGAGATAAATATATTGAAAACTATATTAAAACAATTGAAAACTTAGCCCAAGTAGGCGTAAGGGTAATTTGCTATAATTTCATGCCTGTATTTGATTGGGTAAGAACTGATTTGTATAAACAATTGGAAGATGGTTCCACTGCTTTATTTTATGAAGAGGCTAAAGTTGGCGGCATGGATCCATTCGAATTAATTGAACAAATTGCCCATAATCCAGAATATACAATGCCTGGCTGGGAACCTAAGCGTTTAAAGTCGATAAAACAACTTTTTGCTGCTTATAGTAATGTATCTACAGAAGGATTATGGGATAACTTAGAATACTTTTTAAATAAAATTATTCCTATTGCTGAATTGCATAATATTAAAATGGCGATTCACCCGGATGATCCACCATGGGAGATTTTTGGTTTGCCAAGAATAATTACATCTCAAGAGAATATTCGAAAGCTGCTAAAACTAGTTGATAGCCCATTCAATTGTTTAACTTTATGCAGCGGCTCATTAGGGGCGAATCCTAGAAATGATATCCCAGCAATGATTAGGGAATTTGCGGATCGCATTCCATTTACTCATATAAGAAACATAAAAATCTATGAAAATGGAGATTTTATTGAAACATCGCATCGAACGAAAGATGGGTCGATTAATATTACCAATGTTGTAGAAGCATTTCATGAATACGGCTTTACTGGGTATGCCCGTCCCGATCACGGAAGACATATTTGGGATGAGGAATGTCGACCCGGATATGGTTTATACGATAGAGCATTAGGAATTATGTATCTCTGGGGAATATGGGATTCTTTAGAGAACGGAAGAAAACAGAAATGCGTATCAACACAAATAAATGATACTTTAATTAGTATAAGCCAAAACAATTAGGAAAAAGGTATTAAAAAATATGTATTGATTATTTTAATGATTAAAGTTATTATATAGATAAAACTAACATACTAGTAGGTTAGTAGTTTTTTTCACAATGTACCATACTAGTAGGTTAGTTATAGGTCTTAATGATCATTATTCAATATTGAAAGCGCTTGATTATGCATGATAACTTGACAGAGATGCATAGGGGGAATGTATGTGCAACAAATTGGCAAAAAGACGCAAGTTGAAGTATCAAATAAAAAAACAACGAAATTATTGACAGTTCTTAGAACGCTTAGGAAGGATTGGCAGCTGTACTCTTTATTAATCCTACCAATCATTTATTTACTTGTTTTTAAATACGGACCAATGGCAGGGAATATTATTGCCTTTCGTAAATTTGTACCCGGAGGAAGTATATTTGGAGAATATTGGGTAGGTTTACATTATGTAAAAATGTTCATATCTGATCCAACCTTTTTAAAAGTTTTTAAAAATACTCTCATTCTTAGTAGTTTGACATTACTTATCACTTTTCCGGCACCAATTATTTTTGCGCTTTTATTGAATGAACTAAAATCAATGAAATTTAAAAGGTTTGTTCAAACTGCTTCATATTTACCGCACTTTTTTTCTATTGTTATTGTTTCAGGGATGATTTTGGAACTAGTAGCCCTCAATGGATCGATTAATAATATTGTTGAATTTTTTACAGGGGAAAAGATAAGTTTTATCCAGAAACCTGAATGGTTTAGAACGATATATATTGGATCTGAAATATGGCAAGGCTTAGGTTGGGGAGCGATACTTTATCTAGCTGCACTAACTGGCATTAATGGGGAATTATATGAAGCAGCTAAGATTGACGGTGCCAATCGCTGGAAGCAAACGATTTATATTACTATACCGGGAATTCTTCCCACGATTATTACACTACTAATATTGAATATAGGAAACTTATTAGCAGTTGGATTTGAAAAAATATTACTCTTATATAATCCATTAAATTATAAGACATCTGATGTCATTGCTACCTATGTTTTTCGAGTCGGTCTAGAATCTAGTAACTTTAGTTATGCAACTGCGATTGGGTTATTTGAAGGAATTATAGGACTCATTTTAGTATTTTCGGCTAACTATATTTCAAGGAGACTGACTGATAATAGTTTGTGGTAAGAAGGGAGGAAGTATTTTGAAAGAATCCATACAGTATAAAGTATTTAGAGTTTTTAATGTTAGTTTATTAATTCTGATTGTCGCATTGACATTTTATCCTTTTTTGAATATTGTCGCACAATCATTTAGTTCAGAAGCGTATATCAATGCGGGAAAAGTAAACATATGGCCAAAAGGATTTAATGTAGGGACATATAAAATCATTGTTAGAGATAGTATGTTCTGGATTAATTATAAAAACACAGTTGTTTATACAGTTGTAGGAACAGCTATTCAGATGGTCATGACTACTATGTTTGCTTATGCATTATCGAAAAAACGTCTTTTAGGAAGAGAATTTTTTACGATGTTTGCGGTTTTTACTATGTTCTTTGGCGGCGGCTTAATTCCAAACTATGTTTTAGTAAAATCGCTTGGATTTGGCAACACAATGTGGGCGATTGTCGTTCCTGGAGCGATTAGTGTTTTTAATATGTTAATTATGAAAACGTTTTTTCAAAATATTCCAGAGGAACTTGAGGAAGCGGCCATTATGGATGGATCCAGTACATACGGAACATTGTTGAAAATCGTACTGCCGCTTTCCTTGCCCGTTATTGCAACAATGATCCTATTTTATTCAGTAGGCAATTGGAATTCATGGTTTCCAGCCTTTATCTACCTTAATGACAAAGAACTGTTTCCCGTACAAATTTATTTGAGGAATTTAATAAAAGGTGCAGAAGGAAGCCTTTCGTCAGGAGCAACGAGTGCAGATAACCTAACCCAAATTTCTGCAAATATTAAAGCGGTAACAATGGTATTGACAGTCCTACCCATTTTATGTGTGTACCCGTATGTGCAAAAATACTTTGTCTCTGGTGTAATGTTGGGATCTGTTAAAGGTTAAAAAGTAAGAATACGATCCAGTAAGCTTTAAGGAGGTGGATCACTCACTTTTTATTTATCAAATGTATTCCTAAAGTTAATGGAAAAAATAAGGGGGAGAATGTTATGGAGAAACGGTTTAAAAAGTTATTGTTCCTAATAGCTAGCTTAACAATCTTTAGCTTTTTATTAGTTGCCTGTAATAACTCTGAAAAAACAGAAGGGAAAAAAGAAGGAGACAAACAGGTTGTTGATGTACCAGAGAGTGAAAACGCTGTGGAAAACTACGGATTGGGAGATCAATTTAAAGCAAAAAACGAATTGACCTTCACTATGTCATTTAGTGATCACCCGAATTACCCATACAAAAAAGACTGGCTATTAATAGAGGAAATAAAGAAAAGAACAAATGTAAATTTAGATATGACAATCATTCCAATGAGTGATTATAGCCAAAAAAGAAGTTTGCTTATAAGTAGTGGGGATGCACCGTATATTATTCCGAAAACATATCCTGGTGAAGAAACTCCATTTGTTGCTTCAGGCACAATTCTTCCTATAAGTGATTACGTTGACCTAATGCCAAACTATAAGGATAAAGTAGAAAAGTGGAATATAGAGCCTTTCTTAGAAGGGTTGCGTCATGATGATGGTAAATATTATGTATTACCTGGTCTTCATGAAGATGTTTGGCCAGACTATACTTTAGCAATTAGAACAGATATTGTGGAAGAACTGGGTTTTGAGATGCCAACGACTTGGGATGAACTTGAAGAAATACTAGTTGCAATGAAACAAGCATATCCAGACTCTACTCCTTTCTCTGATCGATGGACATTCAGCAGTACACTTAATGTCGCAGCGACAAGTTTCGGCACTTCTGCTGGTTGGGGCTTAGGATCAGCTTTAAAGTTTGATAAAGAAAAAGATGAGTTTTATTTTGGTCCAGCATCTGACGGTTATAAGCAAATGCTAACTTACTTCCATGGTCTTGTTGAAAAAGGGTTACTTGATAAAGAAAGTGTCACACAAGAAGATGACCAAGCAGTACAGAAATTTGTTAATGGGAAGTCATTTGTCATTGGCACGAACTCTCAAACAATTGTTGATTATCGTAAAGATATGAATGAAATCTTAGGAGAAGGTAATTTCTCTATTAAGAAAATCATTGTCCCAGGTGGACCGGTTGGACAGGTAATGGGAGGATCTAAATTAGAAAATGGAATTATGATTTCTGCAAAGGCGAAGGATGACCCTAACTTTGAAGCGCTTTTACAGTTTATTGATTGGTTATGGTATAGTGATGAAGGACAAGAATTCACTAAGTGGGGAGTAGAAGGAGTTACGTATGAGAAAGGTGTAGATGGCAAACGCGTACTTGCCGAGGACGTGAATTATGTTGGTCTAAATCCACAAGGTACAAAAGCGTTGAATGCTGATTTTGGATTCTCAGGAGGAAACTTCGCTTACGGTGGGACAACGGATCTTCTTCATTCTATGTTTAGTGAGGAAGAGATCGAATTCCAAGAAGCGATGCATGAGACGAAAGAACTTATTTTACCTGACCCACCAATTAAATATGATGAAATGGAACTTGAACAATCAACCCTATTAAGTACACCGTTAAAAGACTTTGTCAATACGGCAACTTATGAATTTATTCTCGGCGATCGTGATTTAGCAAAATGGAATGATTATGTTAAAGACTTGAAAAATATGGGAATGGATGATTACGTAGATTTAGCAAATAAAGTTTATAAAAAATAAGGATAAATGTTAGAAACTACCTGCAATTTATTGTGGGTAGTTTACATATTTTAAAACATTTACAATTGAATGCGTTAACAAAACTAATAAGGATGAACGACGATGGATAAACGCAAAGAATTTGGCCAAGGCATATTTTTCGTAATTTCTAGTTATATTTATTGGTTTATGCTAACCAATATTTACTTTATATTTTGCAATATTATTTTTTTATTTGCCTTCATTACACTAGAGCCTGTTATTTCAAATATTATAATTATTTTTTTGACGCTAATTCCGACGGGGCCCGCCATTACGGCATTATGCTATGTGATGGATAAATTAGTACGTGAAAAAGATATTTCTCCTACAAAAGATTTTTTCTACGGTTATAGAATAAATTTTATAGATACATTAAAGGTTTGGCTACCTTTGCTTGCTGTAATATTTATCTTAATTATTGATTTGCAATATTTTAATCAGGATAGTACGAAAATCAACCAAATCATGGCAATAGTGTTTCTTGTTGCGATTGGATTACTGATTTGTGTCTTTTTGTATGTATTCCCAATTACAGCTAAATACAAATTTAGAATTAGAGACACATATAAGCTATCTATCTACTACAGTTTTAAAAAGGTGAAAATTGCGACTGGCAATATCGGGATAATAATAATTGCTTTATTTTTCACGTTTATAACTACAGATATTCTTTTATTATTTATCGCCAGCATCCTTAGTTATCTATTAACTTTAAATAGCAGAGAGGTGATAGACGATATTAAAATGAATTATACAAAATAAGCGTGAAAGTAGCTGATAGCTAAATGACAATTACGATTAAAGATGTATTGGATAAATTGAAAGAGCCTGTACCGAAAATAGAAAATACTGTAGATATGCTAATAACAGGATATCAAGATGAGTATGTCAAAGGAATTGCAACAACATTTTTGGCAACGACTAATGTAATACAACAAGCAAAAAAACTAGGTGTGAATCTGTTGATTATCCATGAAGGGCTGTACTATAGTCACTTTGATAAAACGGAAAAATGGCAGCATGATTTCATTTTTTTAGAGAAAAAGAATTTGATCGAACAATCAAAAATAGCCGTTTTCCGGCTCCATGATTATATTCATAAGTATAAGCCTGATGGTATTACATCTGGATTGATTCGTATATTAAACTGGGAATCTTTTGTTGAGAAGGATGATGCCGCGGCTTCTATCCTTACTTTACCTGCCATGTCGTTACGTGAAATTGTGTACTATATTAAATCCAAATTAAATATTCCATATGTACGTGTTGTTGGTGATTTATCACTTGTTTGTGAGCGTGTAGGAGTTTCGGTCGGCTATAGGGGAGGTAGCGAAATTTCAATTCCTTTTTTTCACGAAACTCAGCTTGATTTACTTATTTCAGGAGAAGGACCTGAATGGGAAACGCCGGAATATGTAAGAGATGCTGTTCAGCAAGGACGAAAAAAGGCTTTAATTTTCCTTGGGCATGCAGAAAGTGAGAAAGCAGGTATGGAATACTTAGCACAGAATATACAATCACTTTTTCCAAATATACCTGTCCATTTTATCGAGGAAAAACCAGTTTTCCAAATATTATAATGACCATGGAGAGATGAATTGGAGAAGGGATATATATAAGCATGAATAAAAAACCACTTTTTAACGAAGGTTGGGAATTCGCCAAAAGTAATCTAGAAGTTACAGATCCAACGGGTTTGGAATATAGAGCGGTGGACCTTCCTCATGATTGGCTTATTTTTAATACATTGAACCTTTATGAAAACAGTATAGGTTGGTATCGTAAAAAATTTACATATATGCAAGAACAAAAGCAGATTCTTTTATGTTTTGATGGGGTTTATATGGATTCCTCTGTTTATGTGAATAATCAGTTTGTTGGAGAATGGAAAAATGGTTATTCATCTTTTGAACACGAAATTACAAATATCGTCACAGAAGGAGAAAATGAAATTCTAGTGAAAGTAGTTTTTCAGAGTCCCAATAGTAGATGGTATTCTGGCGCTGGAATCTATAGGAATGTGTGGCTAAAGACAAGAGACAAAAATCATATAATAACAGACGGTATTTATGTGAGCACTAAACTTCTAGAGGACGGATGGCAAGTTGAAGTTGATACTGATGTAAACATTTTTGAGAATGTTGAATTAACCCACATTATTTCTTATAAGGGTCAAGCAGTGACGACTTCTTCAGAGAAGTTAATAGTTATGAGTAGTTCTCCTTCCCAAAGTCGTCAAACATTATTTGTTAAAGACCCCTTGTTATGGAGTACAGATGATCCAAATCTTTATGAGCTTCAAACACAATTATTTAAAGCTGATTCAGGTGAAAAAGTAGAGTCCATAACTCAGAGTATTGGTTTTCGGCATATTACCCTTGATTCCAATGACGGTTTAAGACTGAATGGCAAAAAGATGAAATTAAATGGAGTATGTGAACATCACGACCTAGGGGCACTCGGAGCTGCTTTTAACAAGGTAGCTTTAAAGAGAAGATTTAATGTTTTGAAAGAAATGGGTGTCAATTCGATCCGAACTGCACACAATATGCCCGCAAAAGAGCTGATGGAATTAGCGGATGAGATGGGACTACTTATCGTTTCTGAAGCTTTTGATATGTGGGAGAGACCAAAAACACCTTATGATTATGCTCGATTTTTTAAAGAATGGGCACAAATCGATGTGAAAAATTGGATCATGCGAGATCGGAATCATCCAAGCTTATTAATGTGGAGTATCGGAAATGAAATTTATGATACACACGCGGACGAAAGAGGACAAGAAATAACAAAGATACTTACTAACACTGTCCGAACATATGATCCAAAGGAGAATGCTGTTGTTACCATTGGTTCAAACTATATGCCTTGGGAAAATGCACAAAAATGCGCGGATATTGTGAAAGTTGCCGGTTATAATTATGCAGAAAAATATTATGAAAAACACCATAAAGAACATCCCGATTGGATTATTTATGGAAGTGAGACATCTTCTGTCGTACAAAGTAGAGGTATTTACCATTTTCCTTATGAAAAATCGATACTAGCTGATGATGATGAACAATGCTCCGCTCTTGGAAATAGTTCAACAAGCTGGGGAGCAAAGTCGGCGGAAGCTTGCATTTTAGCAGAAAGAGATACTTCTTTTTCCCTGGGACAGTTCATATGGACTGGATTTGACTATATAGGTGAACCAACTCCCTACCATACAAAGAACTCTTATTTTGGGCAAATTGATACAGCAACATTTAAGAAGGATTCATATTTTGTTTATCAAGCGGCATGGACAGATTATAAGAAAAAACCTATGGTTCATATATTCCCATATTGGGATTTTAATGAAGGGAAAATGATTGATGTTCGAGTTTGTTCAAATGCTCCAAAAGTTGAATTACTGTTAAACGGTCATTCCATTGGAACACATGATATTGACCATAAACATGGTACAGAGCTTGTTGGATGGTGGAAGGTCCCATATGAACAAGGGGAACTAAAGGCAATAGCTTATGATGAAACAGGCGACATAATTGCGATAGATGTAAGAAGATCCTTTGGTGATGCGAAAAAGATCTGTTTGCTTGCTGATAAAGAAAAAATGATTGCAAACGGGACAGATTTGATTTTTATTGAGATCAATGTTGAAGATGAAAATGGTCGTAAAGTAGAAAATGCTAATAATCGAGTTTCTGTTCATGTATCGGGAGCGGGACGTTTACTAGGCTTAGATAATGGGGATAGCACCGATTATGATCAATATAAAGGAACAAACAGAAGATTATTCAGTGGTAAATTAATGGCCATCATTGGTTCCACCTTAGAATCAGGAAATATTAAAATCGAGGTTACCTCTCCAGGTCTTCAAAGTAAAACACTACACTTCAAATCTATCTCCAGCAAGGCTGGAGCCGTTAAAGGAATAACAACAAATGATAGAAATCATGAATTACCGTGTATTATGGGGAAGACAGATGAAATACCTGTTCGCAAGATTGAAATTATTAGTGATTCCAATCGTGTTTTCAATGAATCAAGAAAAGAAATAGAGGTGCAAGCTAAATTATACCCGACGAATACCTCTTACAAAGAAATTGAGTGGAGTGTCGTAACTGATACGGGGATTGAATCCAATATTGCGAAAGTAATGGCAGATGGTCATAAAGCAAGGGTCAGCGCATTCGGGGATGGAGAATTTAGACTTCGTTGTACAAGTAAGAACGGAACAGATAAAACAAAATTAATTTCTGAATTAGAGTTTAAAGTGATCAACTTAGGCACCGCCTATAAGGACCCGTATGGATTTATTTCTGGTGGACTGTATGACTACAGTAAAGGGGAAGTTGGAAATGGAAATGAAAGAGGAGTAGCAACAAGTAGAGATGGTGAAACTCAAGTAGGGTTTCGTGATATCGACTTTGACCCATATGGTTCAGATCTTATTACAATACCGATATTTTCCCTCACAAATGAGGAATACTCCTTGCATATATGGGAAGGAATGCCTGGTGAAGAAGGAAGTGAACGATTGGCCGATGTTATTTATCAAAAAGAATCAAAGTGGAATGTATACCAAGAAGAAACTTATCAATTATCCAAAAGACTACGTGGTATAACTTCCATTTGTTTTGTACTTCATAATAAGGTGCATATTAAAGGATTCTCTTTTGAAAAAAAGAACAGGGCGTTTGAACAAAATTTTGCTAATGCTTGCGACAATATATATGGGGATACCTTTGAAAGAAATGGACAATACGTGGAATCTATAGGAAATAATGTATCTATTGAATTTGATCAAATGGATTTTACAAACGAAGGCGCCTCTAAATTGGTCATTTTCGGAAGATCGAACATTGATAATAATACGATTCACTTGAAACTTTCGGGCGATAAAAAAGTTAGTACCCAAATTATTGAATTTAGGCAGTCGAAAGAGTATGAAGAACGCGTATTTGAACTAGAAAGGATAAAAGGAATACAAAAGTTAACTTTTATATTTCTGCCAGGGGCTAATTTTGATTTTGGTTGGTTCCGCTTTTTAAAGTAATTGTTCATTGAATCGTAAATATCATATAAATATGAAATAAATCAATTCAACTCACCTAAATAGGCATTTGCCATATAATACAGTAAACACGTAAAAAGGGGAGCTGCAGAATGGAAAAGCTGCAAACCGACCAGTTTACCGTAATGATTGCACCACCCGCCACTTCATATGGGCCAGTAGATGGAAGAAAATACACACTTAGTACTTCGGATACAGGTAATTCCCAACATTTAACCATTGGTACAAAATACAATGTAAGCATATATAAAAATTGTGAAGATATTTTCACTGCCGAATAGATATCTAAACTTGGTGAATACGTATTTTCCGGAAGAATTTATATAAGTGGTGGGGAATATGACGAAGAACAAGCAATAAATCGATTTAATCATTTACATTCGATATTACCGGAAATGATATCCCATATTATTAAATCCGATTACGACCTGTTTAAACATGTTCCATGGCTCCTTGATGCACCAATCCTGATCGAATATGTATCAAATTTCCAACAGCTGAGATTAATCAAAAACTATGGCACTCCAAGGAAGTTTTTAACCTTTTAGGATTAATTGGTCAAAAAAAAGGGAAAGGAGATAAATCCTCATCCCTTTTTTATTTTGTTTTTTTCAGTAATTAAGGCTTGAAACTCCAACTCCAATTCATCTGAAGGGTCAATGCTTAAACGACTTAATACATCTGAAATCTTCGTTTCTAATAAAAGTAACTCATCTTCTTTAGTATTACGGTCTTTTGTCGGACTATATTGTTGATATTCCTCATATGTCCCATCAAAAACTTGAATCTCCTCGTTTTCAATCGATAAAATCCGATTCGCGATTGATTGAATGAATCTTCGATCGTGGGAAACGAGTAAAACTGTTCCTTCGTAGTCTTGCAGAAGTGATTCTAGTGCTTCCACCGATTCTATGTCTAAAAAATTGGTCGGTTCATCTAAAATTAATGTGTTGATATTACTGACGAATATTTTAGCAAAAGCAACCTTTACCCGTTCACCGCCACTTAAGACACTGACTTTTTTATAAACATCATCTCTAAAAAATCGTAATCTTGCGAGTACTGTTCGAATAAAAGATTCATCTTGTGCAGATGTGGATTGCACATTTCTCAAAATTGACTCATTTACATTTAAAATATCTAAATTTTGGCTAAAGTAACCAATTTGCATGGAAGGGGAGAGGTAAATTCCATCTTCAATATCCATTATTTTTTTTATTAGTGTCGTCTTTCCGCTGCCGTTTTTCCCGGTGATGGCTAGCTTATCTCCACCTTTTACATCAAAGCTAGTGTTCTTCCAAAGCAATCGATTTGGGACCGACCCACTAACATCTTTTATCCTCAAAACAGTACGCCCTTTAAAAGCTTCTTCGTTAGGAAGCTTCATTTTTACTGGGGGAACATCCTTTATTTTATCAACCTTCTCTAATTTTTCTAACCTAGTTTCGATAGCTTTCGCAGTTTTTCTTAGTTTCTTTTGTTTATTTGCAAAATATGGCTTTGCCCCCATAATTCTTGTTTCCGATGGACTTACTTTTTTGGGAGCTTTTGTTGCACGTGCCGCTTTTTGTTCCTTTAAAATAAGTGCTTCCTCTAATTGCTTTTTCTTGCGCTCATACTGTTCATAAGCATTTTCCTGCTGTTTTCGTTCCAATTCTTTTTGGTTAAGATAATCAGAATAATTACCTTTAAATTCCTTAACGTTGCCATCATCAATTTCCCATATTTTCGTACAAAGGGAATCGAGAAATGCACGGTCATGCGATACCATCACAATCGCACCTTGCCATCTTTTCAATTGGCTTTCTAATTTTTCGATATGGAATGTATCCAAATTCGTTGTTGGCTCATCTGCAAGGAGTATATCTGGTTTTTGCGCAAGTGCACGGTTAATGTATTCCTGAGTAATCTCACCGCCACTTTTTGTAGTATTTGTATTTTTCAACTGTGGTAGCAGCACATAATCCGCATACGAAGTGATATTTCCTTCATCAGGCGTTTGTTTGTTCGCAAGAAGCTCCAAAAGTGTCGTTTTGCCACTGCCGTTTCTTCCAACAAGCCCAATGCAATCACGATCCTGAATTAACAAGTGATCAAGATCGATGAGTAATCGATCTTTAATAAATAGTTTTAAATGATTAGCTTCTAATAAAACCATCATACCATCTCCAATTTTACAAAGATGGAGACAAAAAAATGCCTCCTATATTCTTCAGAATAGGAGGCACGGGTGCATACCAAATAAAGAGACTACTCCCTTTAGGTAAACATGAAGGTCCAATCCTATTCTGAAAAACGCCGAGTAAAGGCACCATAAATAAAACAGAAATCTCTCCGTTTTAAAAATGCCTTCATTCGATTGTTTTCAATCAATAGGATTAGTTCCACATGTAATACATTCACCCTTCCGTTTTTAATTAATTTTACTATATGTCAAAGGAATCTAACTGTCAATTCATTGTCGCGTATTTTTTTGACCTAAATGTATACATCTGATACAAAAAAAGCGCGACGATAGATAAAACAATACCAGATATGTATGGTAGACCGATTGCAATTGAAAAGAGCCAACCGCCTAACGGGGGACCTACGATTCTTCCTAAAGAATCAAAGGAAGATAATAAGCCGGTTGCACTGCCGTGACCGGATGTCGACTTTTTCGTTAACAATGCCGAAACACTAGGACGAATCACGCCATTCCCAATGCCAAAAATAGATAAGAAAATCGCTGCCGACGTAAAGCTGTCAACAAGTAAAATAAGGCCAAATCCAATAGTGGATATAACAATTCCTAATTGGATAACGAATCCTTCCCCATATTTTTTAGTCATTTTCCCAACTAATCCACCTTGAACGATTGCTCCTGCAAGCCCCATAATCATAAACAAATAGCCTAAAGTCACAGTACCTAAACCAGCTTTTTTGGCAGCATAATAAGCAAATGTTGCTTCTAAACCAGAGAGTGAAAGTGAAATAAACAATTGTAAAATAAACAATATAGATAACGGACCATTAAAAGTTTGCCATATTGAGATTTTTTCTGTATTTGCTTGGCTTCCACCTTTCTTTGTTAACGATTCTTGCAGAAGGAAACCAACAAGGAAAAAAGTAATCAAAGAAGATGCCCCCGCTATAAAGAAAGGCATATTTAAATTAATTTTTGAAAAAATACCTCCAATGGCAGGGCCAAACACAAATCCAAGCCCAACCGCTGCTCCAATGATGCCCATTCCTTTTCCACGATCTTCAGGGGTTGTAATATCAGCAACATAAGCCATCACTGTAGGCATATTTGCAGAAGATAAAAATCCCCCAATGATTCTCGCAGCAAAAAGCATCCAAAGTTGAGAAGAGAGCCCCATTAAGAAAAAAGAAACAGACAGTCCGAATATCCCAATCATGATAACGGGTTTACGGCCAATCTTATCAGAAATTCTTCCCCACATCGGAGCAAAAATCAGCTGCATAAGCGAATAGACGGCCATTAAATATCCTAATTGTGTAGGAGTAGCTCCAATATTTTCCGCGTAGAAGGGGAGTACTGGTATAATAATCCCAAAGCCGACCATGACTAAAAACATGACGGCGAATAATATTGGCAAGGCTTTTTTAGTTTCGGACATGGAACTCACTCCGTTTCTTGGTGAATAGTATGGTTATTTAATTGTTGAATGGTTTCTGTAATAAAAGATAATTCGGCTTCAAGCATTCTTTTTTTATGATTCATGGCAATGGTAACGCCGCTGCTGCATTCGTGAATAGAAAGATGTGTGATTGTGTTGTATATTTCTCTTAACATTTCATGTTTTTTTTGCAAAAATTCGATTGACTTATCCAATGGCAGTTGATCAAGGAACATAAAACCGATATCGCCTTCGTAAAAAATGTTTTCAGCAGCAGAAAGATTTATTTCAAGTAAATGATAAAACTGTTTTCGACCAGACTCATTAATAGAATAAACTTTCCTGGGCGGACGATTTCCATCATATTCAACAGAAACATCAATCAACCCTTCCTTGCTTAATTTATCTAATAAAGAGTAAGCCGTTGCTTTCTTCATGTTTGAGATAAATGTGAGATTTTTTTCAACGAAATCATGAATCTGGTACCCATGTTGACTATCCGACATAAGCAACCCGAGAAGAAGTAATGATCGATGATCCATGGCAGCCTCCTTATCAGCTAATTATTACCGAGTAAGTAAATTATAATTATTATGTAATTGAATAGTCAAGTTCTGACTAAGTGGTAATGAATTGACCAGTAATCTATATTTTAGACAAAATGGAAAAATGAATCTTTTAAAACAATACATACGTATATTTATAAAACTTAAATGGGGGATATACAAATGGAGGAGGGTGCACAATTAGTTATATTGGGCACATTTTTTTGCTAGGTCGTGCTTTTATGTGGTCGAAGCCTTCAATAATATGGAAAATCACTAAGAGTTGGAAATCATACGACGCTACTGAACCTTCAGATTTCTTTAACCCGCTTCGCAGCCATTATATTTGATCTTGGTGGACCAATTGGAATGGTTACTGGAATTATTATTTCTATTTTATAATGAATTTCGTGTTAAAATCGTCAATGAGGTGATTGAATATGGACCACAATAATAAACCAACACTATATTGGTCATTGCTAGAAAAAGATAATTGGAAATTGTATATCGCTGCGACATCAAAAGGGATATGTTATATCGGTCCGATTAATGAATCTTTTGATGAATTGTCCAAATGGTCCAAAAAGCATTTTCCAGAAAGTCTTTTGAATGAGGATAATATCAAGCTTGAAGAATATAAGGTAGAAATTGTTGAATATTTGGAAGGGAATCGAAAGAATTTTACTTTTCCCACTGATTTAAAGGGCACGGAATTTCAAAAAAAGGTTTGGAATGCACTATGTGAAATTCCATACGGTGAGACGAAATCTTATTCCGACGTAGCAAACGCTATAAACAAACCAACAGCTGTTCGTGCAGTAGGATCAGCAATAGGAGCAAATCCAATTTTAATGTCCGTGCCTTGTCATCGTGTAATCGGAAAAAATGGATCATTGACTGGGTTTCGGGGCGGATTGGAGATGAAAACGAGGCTGTTGGATTTAGAAAGACAGAGATAGATTGTAGATTGTATAAAATAATTCAGGCATTTGGATTTAAATAAATCAAATGCCTGAATTATTTATGGATGGAAATTCATTTTCTGTCTCAATATTAGTAGTATACTTTTGATATGAAACAGATTTGAACTTTTCATAATAGCTTCCGATAATATATATTATGGAGACGGCGTTCTGTGAAATATTATTATTTCCGAACCACCCTATTTTTATAGTCAGTATTTTTTATTGTATTCATATCTATAAAGTCGATGCTATATTCAATCACATCATTAATAAATAGTTTGTGGTTCTTAGCAAACTTTTTTACAGCTTCCAACAAATCTTTATTATAAGTTGTTTTGTATTGAATTCTGTCTTTAGGTCTTGTTTCTTTGTTAAAAATAATAGTGCCTGTAGACAAAACATTCTCAAGTCCATTTTCTAGAAGATAATTAATGTGTGTATCATTTTGAGCAGCCATAACTTTCAATTGTTCTAAAATGTTTTTGCTTATGTTTGTGCGGAATTCTATTCTTGAATCATCAGTTGTATGAACTAATCTACCATTAACTAATTTCCACATAAATAATCAACTCCCAATTTTATCGTTTTGAATGTAGATTCATATACTTTTTCTTATATACAATATAATTTTCATCTGCAGCATCATTATAAATGATATTTGCTAGTTTAGGAAGTTCATATTTTCCTTTTACCCAAACACGATAAATAGGTTTTTTTGTAAGTGTTATTTGAGATGTGATTTCTGTCCGTAAGTTCCAAGATTGAAAAACAGAATAAAGTCCATTGGCAAATGCAATACTTGCTGTAGTTACATTCATAACATATCCTTCCTTACTTACCCAACCATCTCCATCAATAACCCCTCTTATAAAAGAAGGTAAATATTGCTGTGGTACAGAAGGAAATTTTATAGTTAAAGATTTATTTGAATGAACCCCAAGCTTCTCTATATCTGTTTTTAATGTTTTGGAATTGATAATTAATGAAGGAGTTGTTCTAGTGCCCTTTGGAGAAGCAATGACTAAATCGGCATTCATAGCATTTGCTACTTTTTTGAGTATATCTATATCGTTCTGGGCAAGGGAAATACTATGAATGTGTTTATTCACACTCCCATCTGTAATAAACAGCCCCAAAATCCAAGCCATCTCATGAGACCAAACCTTAAAGAAATCTTCATTAACTTTATGTTTCCGTGGCTGCCCTGATGATTGTTCACGATTCATTTTGATTCCATGTTTATACATGACATTCCGGATTGCTCTTTCTGAAATTCCTATAATTGGTACCATTTCCTTATAAGGCATGCCATCTTTATACATTTGAATAATCATTTCATCAGTGATCCCAAGTTTCCTTGCCATTTCCCCTTCCCCCTATTATGTATTCTTATCTCTATTATACGAACATTTGTTTGTGTAAGCAAGATATAATGGTAAAATGTCATAATTATATTTTTATTAGCATATTTTCATAGTTCTTAGTTTTTCTACCTTATACAGAATCGTAACTGCCTTCTCTTCTATTATTATTTGTCATCTAATCCTTTACTTTTCCGAGTGCATGCTTTCATTGCATTCAAGATCGATGATCTGAAATTACTTTCTTCCAATGCAGCAACAGCTCGAATAGTTGATCCTCCTGGTGTGCATACATCATCCTTTAAACTTCCTGGATGGTTCTCCGTTTCAAGCACCATTTTCGCCGCCCCGAGTACAGCTTGGGCAGCCAATTTGTACGCTTGCTTTCTCGGAATTCCATCTCTGACCCCTCCATCAGCTAATGCTTCTATAAACATATACACATAGGCTGGAGAAGAGCCGCTAATAGCGGGCACAGCATCCATTAGTTCTTCTTTCATAAGTTCAGTTTTTCCGAATGAATTCAAGATTTCCACAACATCCGCCAAATCTATTTCAGTGATTAATTCATTTATGGAAATGACTGTCATTCCTTCTCTAACTAATGAAGGTGTATTTGGCATCGTCCGTACTATTTTAACGGGCTTGCCGAAAGCAGACTCCACCGTTTGAATAGAAATACCTGCTGCAATTATTATAATAACAGCCTCTTTTTTTACATCATATTTAATTTCTTCGATGACTTTCGCATAACTTGAAGGATCTACTGCTAAGAATAAGATGTCTGCAAATTCGGCAATCTCTTTATTGTTTAGCGTTCCTTGAACATGTAGTTTTTCCTTAACTATTTGTAACGAATTTTCTGAGCTTGTACTTACCTTTATTGAATCAGCCGGTACAACACCCGCTGTAATCATCCCTGAAACCATCGCCTGTCCCATTTTTCCGCAACCGATAAATCCTATTTGTTTATTCAAGTAAAACACATCCCGTTAAATATACTTTTCTATCTCAGTTTATCAGTTCTCCATTGGAAACAAAAACAACTCTGATGGAATTTTGCACCAAAGCTTCGTGATTTAGCTGATACTAAACTATACACAAACTTTTATTGTTTAATCATTTGTTCACTTATTAGACGTTCTTTATCGTCCAAATTAAATCTACCGGGTGTCCAACTTGGAAGAATTCCATAACCTCCAATAATCTCTTCTTCTGCTTCGTATACTATTGCTTTCAAACGTTTTCCTTCAATATCTTTTTCTTTTAGCTCATAGGAATATTGTGTAACCTCTTCTCCTAAATACTCACTCAAAAATGTAAGACCACTCGCTTCATAATT
This sequence comes from Lederbergia panacisoli, assembly GCF_024626525.1. Lineage (GTDB taxonomy): Bacteria > Bacillota > Bacilli > Bacillales > Bacillaceae_C > Lederbergia > Lederbergia panacisoli. The sequence goes on along the minus strand of NZ_JANJGU010000011.1, from coordinate 91,618 downwards.
ACTAAGCATTTCATTAGGAATATCAATGATAAAGGTTTCAACTTCTATAAATTCTTTAATTCTCCACCCTTTGTTGGATAGAAATACTTTGTGTTTCTCATTAATATATTCTTGACTACAAGCAGATACAAATAATATTCCTACAAGTATCAATAACATTCTTATCTTCATAACAACACCTCACGTATTAATAGTGGTATTGAATTTCAATATTGTTTTAAAGGATTCATCTTTTAGAACGAATCTGTCCGATACTAAAAAAGCGATTGCACGTATTTGAAATTATAATATTGCGATGATCAATAATATTAATCCAATTACTGGTAAAACATACCACGAAATTCTCTGAGTAAGAATGTAAAAATCATGTGGCTCTGGATCTTTGACTTCCAATATGTTTTTAAGTTTAAAGAAAAATAACGGAAACTTGTAATCTATCGCTGTAAGCAAAAAGCTAAACAAGGCTAAAATCAGAAAAGCAATTTCCCCTCGAAATGTTTCATTTGAAAACATGGCTAAATCCGCTATCGTTTTTAGAGGCACTTTATACGCTTCTGTATAAGGTGTTTCTCCATTTACTAAAACTAAAGTTTCACTCATAACTGGATTGCCAATTTCATCAAATAAAAATGGACTATTTTTTAAATATTCACCTTTGAAAATGATATTACCATTCGTATCTTTTATATGAATACCTTTATCCCAATGAATAGCATCTTTAAAAGTAACCGTATATTGTCTATGAATATCATTTGGCAACTCAAATACCACTTCCACACTACTTTGTGTATTCTTTACCCCTTTAATTACAATTTGATAGTCATCGTTCCAGGTGCTACCAATATAATGTGTTTCGGAAGTTAATTCTTTCTTTTTTAAAAATATATTTTCAGTTCCAAAATAGACGCCATAAGTGAAAAATGTTTTAAAATAGAAAACTGCTATTCCAATTATTAAAATGGATAACAAAATCTTTAAAAACATACTTTCTGAAACTATTTTTTTTATTTTTTTTAATGTCACAAAGCCACCCCTTTACCTTTCCGAATGAACGAACTACTATTCTACATGTATTACGGATAAAAGCTTTTGCTGTTTCACTTTCACATCATTTTGGTTTAAAAACACTTTCTTTTTAACAAATTGCTGCTTTAGTTCAATAAGCAAAAGGGCTTTACTCCTTCTTAAGGTAAAGTCTCCGTTAGTACAAAAACGTTAACAAAAATAAGCGATAATCCTTCTTGGACTACCGCACAAATTAGCACAACAACTTATTATTAAATCACTTCTATTCAATTTCCTTCCAATGACCAGTTAATGTACGCTGAATTTGTGTCGTTTTTCCTTTTGACTACTAAGGTTTTATATTCTTTAGTAGATAGTTGGCCATTTTCAACTAACTCAATTTCCTTTGACGCGGAAACGATACGGACATTGTTTTTTACCTTGATTGTAAAATAATTTAGCAAGCCGGGCGGCTTCGATTTTAAACCGGAAAGTTTTGAAAAATCAAGATAGCAACCAGACGAATCTGCTTTAAACGATACTTCTGAATGATAAACCACTTGACTAAATCCTTCTGCCGTGTTGGCAGCTAGCATCGTGTCGAATTGATTTTGATGCGGTTCTAACAATTTAACCCAACGGCTCACCACTTCTCCATTCCGTTCAGGGTCGGAATGGAGCAAATTTGGCCAGTGCATGCCGCAAATCGGGCCGGTTATTTTACCGCTTACTTCAGGCTCGATCACGTCCCAAAAAATTAGGTCCGCTCCGCGATTTACCGCTATTAAGGGTCCGTCAAATCCAAAGAGTTCCGATTCTGGCTGCTTCGACCTAGGCATTCCTTCAAACGGAAGGGAATGATACTTCACTCCGAATTGCTCCAGAATAAATGCAAGCCCTTTTTCCCCTGCACCGTAGTGGTGTTGATGTGCGGTAGCTACGAATGATTCTGGAAAAGGTCCGAGATCGTTTTCTTCAAGTATTTCAGCGAATGCCTCCAAGTGTGCTATTACACTTTCTCTTGGCCTCATGTTTCCGTGTACATCATGCCATTCCGCCCTCTCCATAACGCCCCCGTTACCCCAATATTCATGACCGATACCGTGCAAGCCCACTTCAATAAAACGGTTCTCGTTTCTAATGATAGCTGCCGCCTCTTTTAACAGTGGTGAAGATTTCCATGGATTTCTCCATTTTTCACCCAAATATGTTGCGTCAGGCAGTGCTCTTAGACGGTCTGTCAAGTCCCACTCACTTAAAATGAAGGAAGCCTGAGGACGCATGCCTAGCTGTTTGCCCAGTTCGGCGATCGCTACATAATCCAATGGATGATGGTCCCGATTTATGCCTGTTCTCCACGGCCCGTTCTCACTAACGCTAGAACGGCCTGTCCACCATCCTGCATCATCTATTACAACTTGTATTGCAAGAGGAATACTTATCAAATTCATGCAACTAGCTCCTTCCATATTCTATTCACATGCTTCTAGTAACGATTGAACTTCTCCTTGATTTTTTTGGTAATACGTTGGACCACTATAAAGATCGTCAAATAACAGGAATCCTGCCGCAGAACGCATCTGTTTACCTGACAAGACCTGACTTTTGATTGCACGCTGCAATGAAGTTTCTTCCGGTAAAGTCTGCAAATCTTCCGGTTTGGATACAAATACAGTTTGAAATACTGAATCATCATCAAAAAGTTCGTACAAATAATAATCACGCTGAAACTTCACTAAATTGGAATCCTCAGGTAAAATTTCCTGTAAAAGCGGGTCAAACATCCAGGTGTGACAAATAAAACCCTTGAACTGCTGTTCAGGAAACAGCTTGGAGTATATTGCTATTGCGCTTCGATACGATTCAACCAGTTGGTTATATTCTAATTTATCTCCGCGTGGAATATGGACATCCAGCATGGTATCACCATGTATTAACACTGCTTCCCATTCTGCTAATGATATTGTTACAGTTTTCTGCAGAACCTTACCGAGTGGAGTTATAGGGCACCCTTTAACGAAATCTGCATTATCAGTCAATCGCCTTTCACTTTTTAATGCAATCACTTTTCTAGTATTTAAGTGACGGTAAACACTGAAACGTTGATCATATTTTTTAGGCATGAACTGCAGGCGGCCAATGCGGAAGAGCCTGCCCTGAAAATGATTTAATAACCAACCGAGAAGAAAATTTTCGATTCCCCATACACCTGTTCGTTTTCTCGATTCTTCCATAATGATTCCGATATCGGATAAGGTATCAAAAAGGATAGATTCCGGTATGCCACGCATCTTATAGTTTTCTATTAAACTTGGAAGATTGGAAACTGCAACTATCAACGGAAACATCTGTACTACAGGACCCATTGCCACCTCTGGTAAAGGCCAATTCTCTACGTCATAGGCATCGGCAGAACTATTTTCTTCATAAAGCAGGCATTTCCAAAGCCATACGAGAGTGATCAAATCCTCCCTTCCTCTAATAAGCTCCAAAGCATGATAAAAAGCAGCAGATTTCTCTTCATTTAACTTGAAATATCGATTTGCCTCTGTAAAATATTCATTTCTTAAAAAATACAATTGCTGATTACCATTATATAAAGCTATTGCTTTTTCCCAATTTTTACCCCACATTTCCGGAGGATTTTGAATATGTAGTAAGCTCATCAGCTCATGAAAGCTTTGTATAAGTCGAGTGTTTTTTCGATTTTGTTGCAATATGACATCAACACCTTAATTTCTTTATTTACGGCAAGGCTAAGCTTGATTAAATTTCATTTAGTATTTAGACTATAAGTTCCATATTACAACTTAATTTTAAACTAGCTGCTCCAAAAAGAAAACCCTGAAAATAAGAATATACGGATGAGTCAGAATTATTAGTATTAAAACCAGGAAAGGGTTTCCAAAAGTTACCATTTAATACACTATCCTGTCTAATAATTTAACAAAAAGGTGCAATCCCCTTTTCTACTATTATTAGCAAAAGAAAAATGTGACCCTCATTTGAAGATCACATCACGTTTTATCATAATTTACAATAGTCCATCAATATTTTATTTAACTATTCTTCCCGGATTTCCAACAATCGTTTTATGTGCAGGGACGTCTTTAGTAATAACACTTCCGGCTCCTACAATAGCATTCTCCCCAATAGTGATCGCTGGTAGCAAGGTGGCGTTGTTGCCAATTTTTGCACCTCTTTTAATAATTGGACCTTGATGCTTGAAATTGCCCTTCCCCATATACTTATCATTAGAGGTAGAACAGCATGGACCAAAAAATACTTCGTCTTCAATTATCATATCCGCAGTGATATAGCACCCGGTTTGGATGGTCACGCGTTTCCCAATGTTTGTATTTGTTTCCACTATTGCGTTTCTACCAATAATTGTATCTTCGCCAATTGTTACTTTTTCACGAACACTTGCCAAGTCGCCAATAAAAACTCCACTCTCAAGGTTAACACCACGATAAATAACACTATTGCAACCAACGATAGCATGGTCTCCTATAATAAGACACTCAAGATCTTTCAAGGGTTTGCGGTTCATTTTTTTATTGGAGGACGGTGATTTACCGAGAATAGTAAGCTCTCCAATTTGGGCGTGATTTCCAATTTTCGTATCCTTTTTAATAACTACATGATGCCCAATCGTCACATAATCACCAATAATAACATTTTCTTCAATTACTACATTTTTTCCAATGGAGACGCCTTCTCCTATTTTCGCTGATGGATCTATCATACTTAGCGCTCCTTTTCTTTTTTAATCCTTTATAGTTTCCGATAAATCTTTACAAGCTCATCTGTCACGCGTTTGGCAGAATGATATTTTTCAACATACCTTCTCCCTGCTCTCCCTAGTTCATGACGCCGTTTAGGATTTTGTACAAGTTCTAAAAGAACATCAGCAATAGTTTCTGGCGTTGCTTGAACAATTGGAAGATCTTTTGGGAATTTTTCACGCACATCATCCCTAATAAAAGCAACAACCGGTTTACCCATTGCCATTGCTTCCACACTAAACATTCCATACGTTCCACATAGTAATTGATCAACAATGATATCAGCTTTCATATACTCTGCGACGGCTTTCTCGTGGCTCATTTTTTCTATAATTTTATACGTAAACTTACCCTTGTTTTGAATTTTTCTAATTGCCCTTTCAACATAAAATGATCCTTTAAATTTGCGGTTTGTTGGAGCGTGAACAATAAGGGGGTTATTATTCGTTACAGGCGGATAAGACACTCTAAAATCCTTTACATTACAAGCAAGAGGTATTACGAAAACATTTTTATAATAATCTTTTACATAATGATAGGCCTCATAATCTTGAACAATAGCGGTATCAATATACTTAGAAATAGTAGTAAGTTGTTGGTGAAGTTCCTTATCTGTATAGTAGGTTGGCTCAAGCGGATAAGGGTTTAGCTTTTTAACCATTTTAACGGTGCGCACATCACTACCCCAATGCTGCATCACCATTTTCTTGCCCTTCTCTTTAAGTATGGGGAGGTCTTTGAAATTTAGAAGAAACGTATTAGCATTGTGGAATTGAAAAATATCTGTATTATTTAGTAGGAAATCAAGTTCTTTTATTAGTTCCCATGCATCCGTATTTACTATATCTCCTTTATAGCTTAAGTAAGTATGGAACCAATTATATCCGGAAACATTATGCCCCTTTTTTCTAAGTTCATTACATAATATACCCATCTGCCCGGCTATTTCTGTCGGGGCATGCACAATTTTCATGTCAACCTCTCCTTTCGATTTAGTATATTCTCGAAAGGACAAATCGGTTATATCTAGCTTCAGAATTGAATAAATAGCTGACACACAGGAACACTATTAAGTCATATTCTGTATAATAGGACTTTAAAAAGGTGGGATCATGTTTGCCAATAAAAAACTATATGACGGCGGAAGAGCTCGGCGTACAAAATCATATATGCCTACTTCCTTGTGGAGATCAATCAGAAAGCGGAATTTCGAAATGGTCAGTAATAGACTTAAAACCTTATCAATATTATCTCTTTAATAATTTAGCCTTTGATACGATGTTTAAGGGCTTGATTTTCCATCCTATCATTGGAAGAATAAATCGTTTTCTTCACCCTATGTATGCGAATATTGGCTTATTAGCGGAAAAAGAGGATTGGGAATTAGCATTAAATAGACTATTTTATAAAAAATATAATTTTGATGCTGCAGCAATTAATACGGAAAAAGGAGAGAAAACGGATATATGGGTCACCCTCCCATACCCTACTCCTAATCAAACTAATTTCGGAAAAATGAAGGGTAGGAGTATAAACTTTAAAATTGAATCAAATCGAATTGAAGCAGTAAAATGGTGGATTCTTGAGTTTTTAGAAAAATGGAGAAAAGCTGAACACTTACATGAAAAGTTATCCTTCAGAGGATTTGTATGGCCACGAGTATCTATAGATAGTAGAGATGAAGAACTGGTTAAAAATATAAATAATTTTATTCATAAGGAAAACTTTCTCGCCTTATGGCTGCAGCAGTATGGCTCAGCTGGGTGTGTGGAGTGGAAAAAGTTTGGTTTTGATGCTGCCTGCACTCATCCTAATTATTATGGAGATAAGGTCCTAAATATAAGCTGGATTACGAACTCAACGATATTTGCTAAGTATTACCATACAGGTATGCAAATTATTTTTGGAAAAGGTGTTCTTTTTAAAGAAAATCACTTGATTGATTATTTAAATAGTGGTATATACAAAAAATATATGAATGATAGCTTGCTTGTTTATCAATTTCCCAATCAAACTTTGCAAGAAATCTATGATAATCACCCTAGAGATTATGATTATCTGTATTCTTTTATAAAAAAGAGCTATAAGCCAATTTATCCTACAGCTGCGTTTCCAGCGAATCGTAATTCTACAATCGTATGGTAGTATCCCTTCCGCTTTATCCTTAGAAAAATAGAGGCTAGTTCAAAAAATTTGAACTAGCTTTTTACTCCTTTTGCTCTTATAGGTTTAAATAAATATCAAGCAGCTGATTGACAACGACATTATGGGAATGAATTTTTTCTACATATTCACGTCCCTTAATTCCTAATTTCTTACGCTGTATTGGGTTGTCTAGCAACGCTTTTACCTGATTATACAAATTATCTGGACTGCTATTAACAATAGGCAATTCAGCGGGGAAGCAAGAAACAAGGTCAGGCCGAATATAGGCTATCACTGGTTTTCCAAGTGCCATGGATTCGACACTTAGCAATCCGTAGGAACCGCATAAAACCTGGTCAATAATGATATCTGCATCCTTGTAGATGTTTATAACTTCATCATGACTCATTTTCTCAATTCTTCTATATTCAAAGTCATATTCCTGCTTTAAATTTTCTAACGTCTTCTCAATATAATAAGTTCCTTTAAAATCAGGATTTGTTGGGGCGTGCAGAATGAGTGGCTTTTCTTTTAATACAGATGGATAATTAGCATGAAAATATTGTAGATCAATAGCAATTGGTAATACATGTACCTTTTCATAATAATTCTTAACATAATCATATACTTCGTAATCTTGAACAATAGCTTCCTTAATATAAGCTGTTATTTTCGTTAACTTATCATGAATGGTCTCATTCGGTGGTGAATCTTCGGTATAAACATAGGGGTTATTTTTTCTTGCTTGATCATGAAACCTAACATCATTTCCCCAGTGATGCATAATCATTTTTTTATTTCTTCTTTTAAGTTCATTCAAGTCGCTAAAATCTGAGCTGAGAGTCGTGCCATAATGAAAATGGTACAGGTCAAATGAATCAAGAATTTCTTGATAGCTTTCCTCAAGTGTCTCATGATCGAGATTTATTAAATGATCTTTATAACCTAAATAAGAATGAAAGGTGTTGTAACCACGAGAGTAGTGTCCTTTATTAATAAGGGCACTACTCAAAATCCCCATTTGACCTGCTATCTCAGTTGTTCCGTGGAATATCCTGATGGGACTCATCTCCTTTTAGCCAAGAGTAAGTTTTCTTTATCCCCTCTTCTAAAGAATGACGAGGCTTCCAGTCAAGTTCTATCTTAATTTTCTCAGCATTAATACATCTCCGCTCCACTACATCCACTTTTCGCTTCGGCTCAAAACTAAGTGGAAGATTCATGTCACTGCTAGCTTTTTTTATTTCCTCTGCCAGGTCTAGAATGCTTGTTTCCACTCCAGTTCCAACATTATAGACTTGCCCAATTGCTTTTTCGCAAGTTGCTGCTAGTATAATAGCATCCATAGCATCCTCGACAAATGTGAAATCTCTCGTCTGACTGCCATCACCAAAAATGATCATAGGTTTATCATTTTGAGCGGATTCAAAAAACTTAGCAACTACACCGCAATAGGGGTTTGAGGAAAGTTGACCGGGACCATAAACATTTGAAAATCTGAGGATATTGACTGGAAATTGGAACATCTTATGATAAACATGACAATAATGCTCCATCGAGAATTTACTAGCTGCATATGGAAGATTGATATTATAATATGATTCTGGTGTAGGTAAAATAGAGACCTGACCGTATATTGAGGTGGTAGAAGCATATACAAATCTCTTTAGTTCTGAACAGCATTCACGGGCCTTTTGAAGGAGCAAGTAGCCTCCATATAAATTTGTTTCAAAATCACTTTCTATATTTTCAACTGATAAAATAAGATTTTTACAGGCAAAATGAAAAATATAATCTACCTTTGGTAATATTTCTTCTAATATCTTTACGTTAGTGATGCTTTCTTTATAAAATGTGATGTTGTCAGTATCTGGAATTGCATCCTTGTTTCCGGTAGATAAATCATCAATTATATAAATATGGTCACATACAGGAATCAGCCTCTTAACTAGCTGTGAACCTAAAAATCCTGCTCCGCCTGTAACCACTACTTTTCCTAAATTCATCGATTAATTTCCTTCCTTTCTGTTCATATCAGATGTTGAAAATATTTCTAAAGGACAGTTCACAACCTCGGATTTAATTGCTGATTGATAAAGGGCAAAAATAAGTTCAAGTGCTTTTTTTCCTTCTTTTCCGTCTACTAGGACGTACTTATTATCGGAATTAACGGCTTCAATAAAATTCTCATACATGTAAATTTCCTCATTTTTATCATTAATGAGATCATTTAATTCATCTTTATTTACTTCCTCACCATCAATAAACCAGCGGGAAATGTTATTAAGGGATGGGCCTTCTATACAAATGGTTCCTTTTTCCCCGAAGATGGATAAGGAGTATCCCATGTTATTTGGCTGGGTAACGATGTTTGCCTCAACAATTCCCTTCGCTTGATTACGGAAGTTGATTACTCCTACAGCGACATCCTCAGTTTCCTTTAAAGGAGATAATTGCTGCAATGTCTCCCCATACACTGTCTCAACATCACCTAAAAACCACTGTAGTAGGTCAATAACATGAATCCCTTGGTTGATCAGCATTCCACCATCGCTTTCCCATTTTCCTCTCCATGAAGCCGATGAGTAATAAGCTGGGGAACGATTGATGCGAATTGAACAAGCACCTAAAAATAGTCTTCCAAGTTTCCCATCATCAATGTTTTTCTTAATTCTTTGCATTATTGGCATAAAGCGAAGTTGATGACAGATCATAAGCTGCTTCTTTTGTTTTTGTGCTTGATGAATTAACTCGTTTGCTTCTTTTATAGATAATGCCATTGGCTTCTCTAAAACAACATGTTTAGTTGCTAAGATTGCAGCTCTTGCCATCTGAAAGTGAAGGCCTGAGAATGATGCTATGATTACCGCATCAATTTGATCATCTTCAAGCATTTTTTTATAATTTTTAAAGAATTTTATAGGATATTCCTCACCTAAGATAGTTTGATAATACTTCTTCGCTTCTTCCATTCTCCCATCATTAAGATCGCTCACTGCAGTTAATTGAGCTCCATTACAGGACGCGAGGGCCAATAGATGTTTATTGGATATATATCCACAGCCTATCAAGCCAAATCGTACGACCATCTATGTACCCCTCATTTCACTTAAAATAGCTATAATTCTATCTTGTTCACTTTCTGATATAAACGGATCCATAGGAATTGCAAATAACTTTTCTGATAACAATTCAGAGATTGGAAAATCTCCTTTTTTATAATTGAATGACCTGTATACTTCTTGAAGATGTAAACAACGTGGATAATAAATACCAGTTTGAATTGTTGCGTTTGTTAGAGCCTCCATTATTTCCTCACGATAATCAGATTCAATGCAATACAGGTGAAAAATATGTGTTCGATCGCTAGCTTCACTCGGGAGTTTTAAATAAGGAACGTCCTTTAGGTATTGTCTATATCGGTTAGCAATCTTTCTTCTATTCCCATTCCATTGATCTATTCTTGTAAGATTAACAAGCAGAATGGCTGCGTGAATTTCATCCAACCGACTGTTATACCCTATTCTATCGTGATAGTATTTTTTAGTTGTGCCGTGGGTGCGAAGCTTTCTAATTTTATTTGCAACTTCAGCATCTGAAGTGGTTATGATTCCACCGTCGCCAAGGGTTCCTAAATTCTTCGTAGGAAAAAAAGAAAAGCAAGCTGCATCTCCTAAACTTCCTACCCATCGCTCTTTATAAGTAGCTCCAAAGGCTTGACATGCGTCTTCAATGACTAATAGTCTATGTTTTTTGGCAATCTCATTAATTTCATCCATATCTGCGGGCTGTCCGAATAAATGAACTGGAATAATCGCTTTAGTAGATGGGGTTATTCTATTTTCAACTTCTAATGGATTTAGGTTGAAGGTTATTGGATCTACATCAGCAAAGACAGGAATGGCTCCAACACGTGAGATTGCTTCTGCTGTTGCAAAGAAGGTAAATGGTGTTGTAATAACTTCATCCCCCTTCCCCACTCCAAAAGCTTCTAGAGTAAGAATTAGTGCATCGGTTCCATTTGCAACCGCGATTGCTTCTTGAACACCCAATTTTCTCGCAATTTTGTCCTCGAGTTCTTTCACTTTTGGTCCTAAAATATAGTCGCCGTTATCAACAACATCGTTAATCGCTTGAAGTATCTCATCTTTAACACTTTGAAACTGACGTTTTAAATTTACTAAATTAATCATCATCCACTCCCTTTCCCTATATCAATAAGTGCCTTAGGTAAATTCTTTTATAAAACATTTTTGGATGCCTTCTTGATATAGTCATTAGATAATTCATATAATCTATGACAAATATATCAGCATAGTAACGGCTGAAAACCAGTCCCCATGCTAATTTTTCTTTAAAACTACTATGTATAGGGATAAAGTTTCTAGTTCCTCGACACATATTTTATAAAATATGATGTTTGTCCATTACCAATATTATTAAGATACATAATTTAGAAAGTATTAATTAATAATTGAGACGGGGGAGATGAATGAATACCATTGATTCAAACATCTTGAGAAATAAAATAGCTGTTATAGGTTTGGGATTTGTGGGACTTCCATTGTCTATCATGCTTGCTGAAAAAGAATTTCATGTAATTGGAGTAGATATGGATGAGAGTAAAGTACGTAAACTTCAACACTCAATAAGTTATGTTGGAGACGTTGAGAATAATAGATTAAATGAAGTTATAGGTAGTGGAAAATTCGAGGCAACTACTAATATTGATGTGATAAAGGATGTTGGCACCATCATTATTTGTGTGCCAACGCCCCTTACAAAAATGAAAACACCGGATTTACGTTATATAATAAAGGCGGGGGAAGAAATTCAACAAAGGCTTAAAAAAGGGCATCTTGTTGTTCTAGAAAGTTCAACTTTCCCAGGTACTACGACGGAAGTCTTTTTGCCAATTCTTGAAAAAAGTGGTTTACGAGTAGGTAAGGATTTTTACCTAGCTAATTCTCCTGAAAGGGTGGATCCGGGTAATCATCAATATGGAGTAGCAGAAATACCTAAGGTAATTGGCGGACAAACAGATAAGTGTAAACAAGAGGCCATGTCTCTTTACAGCAATATTTATAATGAGGTAATACCAGTTTCCTCAACAGAAGCAGCTGAATTTACTAAGCTCCTTGAGAATACATTTCGTTTCATTAATATTTCATTTATTAATGAAATAGCAATTCTTTGCAATCATCTAAAGGTTGATATATGGGAAGTCATTGGCGCTGCGAGTACAAAACCTTATGGATTTATGACATTTTATCCAGGTCCGGGTATTGGGGGGCACTGCATTCCAGTTGATCCTTTTTACCTTCAATGGAAACTTCAACAATTAGGTACAAATAGCGAATTTATTGCTTTATCGGAATTAGTGAACCAAAAAATAATTGATTACATTATTAATCAAACAGAAGAGATTCTGAAGCCAAACAAAAAGCTTTCCTCGGCAAAAGTTCTAATATATGGTGTGACCTATAAAAAGGATGTTGCAGATACTCGTGACTCTTCAGCACTTGATATAATTGAAAAGCTTAGCCAAAAAGGCGCTTCAGTCTTATATCATGACCCATATATTCCCTCGTTAAATATCGCAAATAAATTATATATGAACACTGATATAACAGAAGATTTACTACGGGAAGTTGATTGTGTGATTATATTAACTGACCATTCGGCTATTCCTCTTAATAAAATATTAAATCATGCCCCAATTATTTTTGATACGAGAAATGTAACAAAAGGACATTTGGGAAATGCCGTTGTAAGACGTTTAGGAGATGGGTTTTAACTATAAGTGAAAAACAAAACTTTTCAATTCAATTTTGCGAAAGGTTTTGTTTTCTTGCCTGAATTCACTTCCGTATATATGGCAAAATAACTATTTTACTTATATAATTATTTATAATTAAACTATAAGGAGTGATTGACTTGGCATCTTCCAAGGCAAAAAAACAAAGACAAAAAATAGCTCGTGAAGGACGAAGAAATCCAGCAGACAACAGAAGCCCCTTCGCTTTCACTGATATGAGAACGAGAAGAACAAAAACGAAAAAAGACCAACTTTATACAATAAAACATAAAAACCATGATTCCCAAAATGGAAATGATGGTTTTTATGTTTTATTGGGAAACGGATTTGTTTAAATACGGTTGAAAAAGTTTTTTACGAATTATTTTGGTATACCTATTTTCTGCAATGGATAAAATCGAAATTTTGCTTCTCCAATAACCGAATCGGCAGACACAAATCCAAATGATCGACTATCATTACTATATAGACGGTTATCTCCCATAACAAAATAAAATCCCTTTGGCACGCTTGATTTCCCAGTAATTTCTTTTAACGTAAAATCCCAAGTGAGTTTACTTAATGGAGCATCTTTTTTATTTTCTAATAAGTATGGTTCCTTGATTTCTTTGCCATTGACATACAGTACATCATCTAACACTTCTATACTATCCCCTGGTAGACCAATTACTCTCTTAATATAATGCTTATCTGCATCAGGCGCATTAAACACAATCACATCGAATCGTTCAATTTTAGTCGTCTTACTTACTACAATCCTATCGTGTTCATGAAAGGTAGGTGACATTGATTCGCCAAAAACCGTCGTAGGTGTGAAAAAAAAGTGCCTACACATAAAAGCGATAATGAAAGCTAATGCAATTGATTTTATCCAAGAAAACATTTCTTTTTTTGTACTTTCTTTCATGGCTTTCCCCCGAACATTTATTTATATACTTATCGTACTCTATGTTACGGGTCATTAACAAGCTTAGTTTATAACCCTGTCTATAATATTTTCTAAGTGATTTGCAGGTAAAAAAGAGGAAATTACCCTTTTATAGGATGTTTAAATATGTTAATTTTTCACTTCCGGCATTCACTATGAATTTTTCGATTGTTTATTTAATTTTTCAATTTCAAACTCGATATTTTCGACGTCGATCCTTTTAAATAATGGATTGACGTTGTTCAACGAAATTGCGGTGTTCTCTATTACATTCCACTTAAAACCGGGTATTGCTAAAATGTCTTTTACCTTTTCACTTGAAAATGGTAAAAATGGATGGGATATCTGAGCCAAATTTATGATGATAAATACACAAGTCGATAATGTGTTTTCACATTCTTTTGGAGTTTCGTTAATTTGAATCCATGGCTTTTCATCATCAAAATATTTATTTGCCCGCCTAACAAATTCAAAAATCAATTCCAGTGCCTGTTTAAAATGAGTTTTTTCAATATGTCTTCCCACTTTTGTATAAAGCTGTTCTATCCCAACTTTTATTTGTTCATCAATGTTTCCTCTTGTGATTCTCCCGGCGTATGACTTCTCTAAAAATTTTAAAGTACGATTGACGAAATTTCCATATGCTCCTAATAATTCACTGTTATGACTGTATACAAACTCTCTCCAAGAAAAATCGGAATCTCTGTTTTCTGGTGCATTAATCGTTAAAAAATACCGAATCGAGTCTGGTTCATACTTTTTCAACATATCTGGAACCCAAACTGCCCAATTTTTACTAGTTGAAAGCTTTTTCTTTTCCACAGTTAAATATTCATTCGAAACGATATGGGTAGGTAAACTATAGAATCCCGCTCCCATTAAGATAGAAGGCCAAATAATTGATGAAAAGGGATATTGTCTTTACCATGTATATAATAAGACCGTGTTTCTTTATCCCAAAAATCAGATTCACTTAGATTACGATCCTTCGCCCATTTTTTGCTAGCTGAAAAATAGCCTGCAACTGCCTCTATCCACACATAGATTTTCTTCTCCTCATAGCCATTAACAGGTACAGGGACTCCTATTGGTAAATCTCTAGAAACTGGCCGATCGTGCAACCCTTCCTTTAAATATCTTTCCGTTAATTGAATGGCATTTCCTCTCCACAATTTATGCCTTTTAGCGAAATCAACATATGTTTCTAATTCAGCTTGCAATGAACTTAATTTGAAATAAAAATGTTTTGTTTTCTTTGCGGCAGGGGAGTCTCCACATATTTTGCAACTTTTCTCCAACAGTTCTAATGGATCCAATATTTGTGAGCAGTGATCACACTGGTCCCCTCTTGCATCCTTGCTGCAGTTTGGACAAATACCTTCTACAAATCGGTCAGGCAAAAATTGATCACAAGTATGACAATATGCTTGCTCAACCTCTTTTTTATAAAGGTATCCATTGTTTAATAATTTCAAGAATATATTTTGCACAACTTTATGATGAAGTACGGTATCTGTACGTGTATAACAATCATACGTAAACCCTAGCCTCTTAAAACAATTACTGAACTCTTCATGGTATTTATCTGCAATTTCTTCAGGAGAAACCCCTTCCTGCTTTGCTTTGATTGAAATTGGCGTTCCATTACAATCACTGCCGGACACATATAGTACCTTCTCCCCTTTAGCTCTATAATATCTTGCTAAAATATCCCCTGATAATAAGCTGGCGATATGACCTAAATGAAGAGATCCATTCGCATATGGCCAAGCTCCACCAATCAAAATATTCATGATCTTCCCTCCTTTTTTAATGAAACAAAAAAACCCCGCCCAAAGACAAAATAGTCAAAGGACAAGGGTTTACCTCGTGTTACCACCTTTATTCACTAATCACTCACATGATTAGCCTCCATAAGTACGGAACGGAAAAGTTCTTATACTTTGACATTTATAACGAGTGCCAAATCTCGTCATAGCCTTACTCTTATTAAAAGTTCAGCTATGCTACTCAGAGACCATCTTCAATCAACTTTTCTTTGCTTCTTCTCAGCTACCGAAGCTCTCTGTATAAGAATACTGTTGATTTACTCTTCTCATCATCGTTTTATAAAAATATTTTCCTTATTATTACATTCTGCAAGATTAAAAGCAAGAGAATATGTGAAAAAAAACATCAGCTACTATACATTTGCACAATCATTTTTTATACTATTTCTAAGACATAATATCGGGAGGCTGAAACAATGACAGAAGGTTCTAAAAAAATTTCATTGCAGGAAGCGATGCAAAAGAAGCTTGCTGAAAAAAAGGCGGCGCAAAATTCAAAAGCTAGTGTAAAAGGCAGTACAGAAACTAAAATACTAAAAAGTCAGCAGACGAAAAAAACGAGCAACACAAGAAGGAAAATGGGAGTTTAATTCTCATTACTAGGTTTATGGATAGAAGATCCATAAACCTTTTTTCATAATCAAATTAATAAAAATAAAGGATGAGGAGAGTGAACAATGCTGTTCCCCCACCTCATCCTCTTCTATGATCTTGCATATATTTCATCCATTTTTTCTCCCGTGAGCTATAAATAAGAAATCCTAAACCACTAATGACGAATACACCGATTGCTATTTTCCAAATCAAAGGTTGTGATATATAGAAACCAATAGGGATACCGATCATGCCTATGAGCATCATTTGAAATAACCGTTTTTTATTGTTTTCATAAATCGCAAATTGAAAATGCCTTCTTTGTTCAACTTCTTTTATACGTTCAATTTGTTGAGGTAAAGCTAGAAACTCTTTTATAGAATACACAATTCTAAATAATGGCTGCGACTGAATCCAATGCCAGACGAAAGACCATTTATTATTCCCTTTCTTTTCTAGCCATTCCATAAAGACTGGTTTAATTAAATCGAAAAGATCTTCTTCCGGTACCAATTCACGAATCATGCCTTCGATTGTGACGAATGCTCTTCCTAAAAATACAAATCGTGTTGGAACTTGAATAGGGAGCGCTCGAATGATGTCATTCATTTCCATTTTAAATGCGATTAAATCAATATCTTTCAGCTGGAAAGATTGAAAAGACATAAGTTCAAAAAGAAGTTTCTCCATCGTTCTTGTATCAGCTTCTGGCAGAACGAATCCCAACTGAACAAAACAATCAACGGCTTTTGCATAATTTTTTGAAAGAAAGCTTTCAATTAAGGTTTGAAAATGAGTAGCATCTTTTTTGGATATTTCCCCCACCATGCCAAAATCTAGTAAGATAATGCTGCCTCCTTTCGATACGAGAACATTTCCTGGATGTGGGTCCGCATGAAAAATTCCCGACTCTAGCCACTGCGGAAGGAAAACAGAAATGAGTTTCTGTGCTAATTCATTTCGGTTAATTGGTAATCGATTTAGATTCTCGGATTCTGTTATCCTGCCACCTTCTATCCATTCCATTACAAGAACTTTTTGAGTACTTAATTCCGTATAAACAGCAGGGATTTTAATACGTTCATCATCATTAAACCGTTCCTTAAATGTAAGAAGGGATTTTTGTTCTTTTAAAAAATCCAGTTCTCTTTCAATCACTTCTTTTAGTTCATTAAATAAAACTTTTAAGTTAATAAAACCTTTCGGAATCGGTATAAAATGATCGGTAAACCAAATAATGAATCCTAATGTTCTGAAATCAGTTTTAATGATTGAGTCAATACGTGGGCGCTGCACTTTAATTGCAATGGTCGAACCATCCTTTAGCTCGCCTTTATACACTTCACCAATGGACGCTGATGCAATGGCTTTTTTTTCAATAGAAATTAAATGTTGGTTTAAATTGCATCCCCATTCTTTTTCTATGATTTTCTCAATTTCGTCAAATTTGGAAGGTGGAACATTGTCCGTAAGGTCTTGTAATTGTTTAATAAACGCATTCGGAAGTATATCGCCGCGAATACTAAGCATCTGTCCGATTTTGATAAGGAGCCCTTCTAATTCAAATAATGTCTTCCTAAACCGCTCTCCTATTTTCTCCCAAAGCCTTTCCCAGTCAGCGTCAGACTTTCTCCGAATTTTATAAGAATAAATTTGGAAAAAGCTTATAAAGAACATTGATAATACTTTGTAAATACGATAATATTTATTCGTCGTTTTCATAAGCATCTCGCCCACTTAATAGATTCATAAATCTTTGGATAAACGTATCATATCCATGGCTTGTATTTCATTTTCAACTATAGCTTTATGGTAATGGCGAATGAAGAAATCCTTATCGATGCCTGTTATTCTAAACCCACATTTTTGATAAAGAGCCAGTTGATTTATACTAGAGTTCGAAGTTCCAACTTCTATTGTTTTATATCCCTTTTTTTTCGCTCTATTCATCGCATCTATTACCAATTGTTTTCCTATTCCCTTACCTTGGTCGTTTTCAGCCACAGCAATATTGACTAATTCTATCGTACAAGGTCGTGTTGGCAATAAAATATAAACCCCTATTTTTTCATGATTAACCTCAGCTACAAAGCATTCCCCTCTTTTTAAATAATCCCTTATTAGTTCCTGTGAGGGATCAGCCAAAAGTAATAAATCCGATGGAGCTTCTTCCCTACTATGTAATTTTCTAATTTTCATAGCCGCTCTACCATTATCGAATTCCAACGTTACTAGCTAGCTTATCCAAAATCGCAAATAGCTCATCTAAATGTTGAATTTCATATGTTGGTACTACATCTGTCCGTTCTTTATTATGACGATTAATCCATACTGATTTAATTCCAGTACGATTGGCACCGAGAATATCTGTATTTAGGTTATCTCCAACCATTAGTACTTCATCTTTATTTAAATCCATTAGTGATAAAGCATGTTCAAAAATAGATGGATCGGGCTTCCCTTTTCCAAATCCTCCAGAAATTACGATATGTTCAAAATATGGAGAAAGCTCAGGTGTAATCGTTAATTTTATATTTTGTAAATCGGGTGATCCGTTCGTTAAAAGTAATAGTCGATAATGACTCTTTAATTTGTTTAGTACTTCAAATGTTTCTTCATACAGGAAAGGAAGATTCCTTCGCTCTAATGGAAATCGCTCCGCAAGTTCTAATCCAAATTCAGGATCATCGATGCCTACTATTTTTAAACCTTCTGTCCAAGCATCTTTTCGATAAGTCGGAACAATTTCTTTCATTTTTATAAAATCAGGTTGATCATCAAGGAAGTTTCCCCAAAGGCCCTCAAATGGATTGATTCCAATCATTTGTGTAAATGGATACGTTTCATACGTCGAGTATAAATAACTAGCAGCTTTGCGAACAGCTTCTTCCAACATCTCTATATCTATTCCGTATCGTTCCTCAGCAATTTTACATGTAGCTGCAAATGCCTCTTTTACACTTTTCTGATCCCATAGTAAAGTATCATCTAAATCAAAAAATATCGCTTTAATCATTTTCGTCCTCGCCTCTTAACTAAATATATTATCAATATGGATAGTGTACCATCTTTCTGGATTAATAGAACAGAAAATCCGTTTTAATATGTTTTAAATAGGTAATATATATACTGATAGTAAATTACTATTTTTGTAACAAGTTTGTAATAATAGAAATATTTTTGATAAAAAATGAAACTTTCTCTGTTTTCATGCGTCTATTAAGTATAGGAACAAACGAGGAGTGTTAAAGATGAAAACAAAATTTTATGCCATTATTATCATGTCTTTCGTGTTATTCATTGCCGGAGCGATTGGGCATGAAGGGCTGCACAGCAATGCCACACAACAAGAAGTATCAGATATTTTGAAACACCCTCAAAAATCCAATAGTGAATTATCTAAACGTGTAATACTTAAAGATCCTGTAATGGAAAAAAGTAAAACAGTAGAAGCTGAATCAGTATCCACAGTTATTGCCGAGAAAACAGAACCCGAAGAAGTTACGGTTGTTGACGAAGAAGAGGCACTGCCTGATGAGGTTACAATTGACGATACTGTATTTGTAAATATTATGAATGAAGAAAAATTCTCAAGTATGAGTGAATTGGCTCGTAAATATAATGCAGGTTTATATGCGATACCCGAAAGTGACGTTTTTGCTATTGTAAAAGATGGAGACCCAATCTTTTTCATGAGTACCGGTGCAAAATCCGCTTTAAGAGAATACAAAGATCTCCTTTCAGAATCACTTGCTTTCAGTGGATTTGATAACCTTAAAGAAGTTCTAAATAACTTAAATACTGTTTTAAAAACAGGTAAAGAAGTAAATATGACTGATGGTTATGAAGGATATTCGATTTTCCAAGAAGAAGGCTGGGTATATATTTCTTGGTAATGTATAGGGATTAGTACCATTTATGGTGTTAATCCTATTTTTATTTTAATACTCCTAAAATCATGTTACGATACTATTTTAGTACAACATGAGAGGATGCTTTTGATGGATGGTAAAACTCATTTTATCGTAGGAGGAATTGCAGGAATCGGGGTGGCAAGTTATGTAGGAGCGGAACTGCCGACTGCTATTTCTTTTACTTTATTAGGGGCTTGTGTTGGCTTAGTCCCCGATCTCGATGTAAAGGGAACACTTTCTAATAAAATTTCGCTAAATAAAAATTGGATCATCACCCTTTTAGGACTATTAGGGTTATTAATCATTGTAAATAGTTTCATAGTCTATAAGGATGTTGATCGCTGGCTTGGTTTTGGGTTAGGACTAGCCTTAATGATCATTCCACCCTTTTTGATTAAACAAAAGTATATGTTATTACTGACAGGTGCAACCTCTTTAATCTTAGGGATTTATCAACAAAACACGTGGTTGATGCTGCTGGGTATCTATATTTGTATCGCAGCTCTTCTCCCCCACCGTTCCCTAACCCATTCATTTATTGGATTGTTTTATTTTTCTTTAATTGGATACTTTTTAGAAAAGGATTTTCAAATAAATGGCATTTTACTCGTTTGCACCGTGAGCTATGCTAGTCATTTACTATTGGATATGAAAATCTTCCGTAAAAATCGCCGAGGTGTGAAGCTGTTCCAGCCTTTTTCTAAATTGGAGATATAAAAAAAGACCGATGAATAACCTTTTTGGTTAATACCGGTTTTTTTTTCCCTCATATAGAATTATTTCTTCTTTTAAACATTTTTTTTCCACCTATAGTTACCTCAGTTCGATTATAGAATATCATACAATGTAAATCGCTAACATCATCATATATTTCCACAAAAAACTCGATTGTTTTTCTTGCAAATTAAATGGATATGGATTTATTATAAAAACAAAAGGATTTTTTTACAATAAAATTTGCACAAGGTAAACTTATTTAGTTAACAGCTAAAATTTAAGGGGTGGGAAAGTTGAGGAATAAAGATACTGTCTTAGATCATAAGCAAGGTTGGTTAAAAAGTAGTTCCAACATTAGCTTAGAAGAGGTAAATAATTCTGTTCGAATCCCTGATAATGCTGGGTTTTGGAGAAAATTATTCGCATTTTCCGGCCCAGGATCTCTTGTGGCTGTCGGGTATGTAGACCCCGGAAATTGGGCAACTTCTATTGCAGGCGGAGCCCGATTCGGCTATATATTACTTTCAATCATATTAATTTCTAGTCTTATGGCTATTTTATTACAAACATTGTCTGCAAAACTTGGGATTGTAACTGGAAGGGATCTTGCCCAAGCAACAAGGGATGCTACAGGCGTGAAAACAGCATTTTTCCTATGGATCATGGCGGAACTTGCGATTATTGCAACCGATCTTGCCGAAGTTATTGGCTCTGCTATTGCATTGAATTTGCTTTTTAGAATTCCTTTACTGATCGGAATTTTAATAACGACAGTTGATGTATTATTGCTTTTATTATTACAGAAAAAAGGATTCCGTATTATTGAATCAATCGTCATCGTGCTGATGGTTACGATATTTGGCGTTTTTGTTTTTGAAGTTATTGCTTCAAAACCGGAAATTGGCGCTCTATTAAATGGATATATTCCAAAAATGGAAATTGTAACAAATCCTCAAATGCTCTTTATCTCATTAGGGATTCTAGGTGCTACAGTAATGCCGCATAATCTTTATTTGCATTCCTCCATTGTGCAAACGCGTCAATATAAAAGGACGGAAAAAGGCAAAAAAGAAGCGGTGAAATTTTCCGTTATTGATTCTACTTTTTCTTTAACGATGGCTTTTTTGATCAATTCTGCGATACTAATATTAGGAGCGGCTGCCTTTCATGGAAACGGAATACAAGTATCCGAAATCGAAGAAGCATATAAATTACTAAGCCCTACTGTAGGAGTTGGAATTGCAAGTACATTATTTGCTGTCGCACTACTTGCATCAGGGCAAAATTCAACGATTACCGGAACATTATCTGGTCAAATTGTGATGGAAGGGTTTTTACATTTAAGAATCTCTCCATGGCTTAGAAGGGTTATTACTCGTATGCTTGCTGTCGTACCAGCCTTTGTAGTTACATGGATTGCAGGATCAAGAGGAACGGCAGATCTTCTGCTTTGGAGTCAAGTTATTCTTAGTTTACAACTTCCTTTTGCTGTTGTACCGCTCATTTTATTCACGAATAGTAAAAAGAAAATGGGTGTATTTGCCAATAAAAGAGGCACAAAAGTATTGGCATGGATATGCACAGCTGTCATCATTGTTTTAAATATATTTTTAATAGGTTATATTCTCATAACCGGACAGGATTTAGGTTGAGATATGGAACAACTACAATTTATAACAGATTATCAAAAAAATGATGTCTTAAGAAAAAGTTTCAATGAGTTGGCAAATCACATTTTTGGAATTGATTTTGAAGAATGGTATCAAAAAGGATACTGGGATGGTCATTACATTCCTTTTTCTTACGTGGATGGAAATCATGTTATTGCTAATGTATCGGTCAATTTATTAAACCTACTCATTGACGGAGAAAGAAAAATAGCCGTCCAGATCGGGACTGTCATGACCCATTCTGATTACCGGAATAAAGGACTTTCAGGTGCTTTAATGCGTAAAGTAATGGCAGAGTATGAAGGAAAGTGTGACTTTATTTATTTGTTCGCTAATCAGTCTGTATTAGACTTTTATCCAAAGTTTGGATTTAAAGCAGTTGAGGAGGATGAGTTTTCAATAGACTTTAAAGCTGAGGAAGCCTCTCCTGCAAACATACGTAAACTAGATATAAAGAATCCAAAGGATTTGAATTTCATCCATCAGTTCGTATCTGAAAGAGCACCACTTTCCCAAAAGTTTTGTACGGAAAATGCAATAGGGGTTTTGATGTTTTATTGCCTGAGCGTTTTCCCTAACGATATCTACTTTATTGAAAAAGAAAATGTGATCGTGCTCTTTAAGAAAGAACATGATCACATCCATATTTTTGACATCGTCAGTAAAAATGAAATTGACATTCAACAAATTTTATGTGAAATTTCAGATGATGCAACCAGAAAAATAATATTTCATTACACACCAGACTATCCAAATATTCAAATTGGGCGAAAAAAGTATAGTGGCTCTGAAGTTTTATTTGTTAAATCGAATAATGATAGTTTTCCGAGGCACATAAAACATCCGATTACTTCTCAAGCTTAGTCGTTTATCGATGAATAACAACTTTTGTCCCGATTGGAACGCGTGAGGATAAATCTAATACATCACGGTTATGCATTCTAATACAGCCATGGGAAACATTTTTTCCAATCGATGAAGGATTATTTGTCCCATGAATTCCATAGTGAGGTCTTGATAACCCCATCCACAACACTCCAAACGGACCACCTGGATGGGGTTGTTTATTAATAATGGTATACGTTCCTGAAGGTGTTGGAGTTAACATTTTCCCTACTGCAATCGGGTACACTTTAATGATTCTGTTTCCATCATGGAGTGCTAGTTGATGCTTTGATGTCGAAATACTGATCCATTTAGCCATAAGATCACCTCATGATATGTTATGAGGTTTTATAACTATTTGATTTTATAAACTTTAGGATATCAGATGGTTTTTTTAGCTTTGGAAATTCTGATATTTTTTTACTGATAAATGATGGTTGAAACCATGTTGCATGATAAGCCATTAAACCTGCCTCTCTTGCCCCATATAATTCATTCGATCCGCCATCACCAATGAATAAGGAATGTACAGGTAAAACATTCAAGTTAGTACACGCGATATCATATATTTGTTTATTCGGTTTGGCGCATCTTACCTCATATGAGAAAATAACTGTATCAAATAAATTGGCTAATGATGAATTCTCCCACTCTAATACCTCTTCAGGTGCACAATTGCTAATTAGTCCGACTTTGATGCCCTTTGCTTTTATTTGCAAAATCGTCTCAATAATTTTTTCATCAATTGATTGAAATGGGATTGCTTTTGCTTTCTTTCTTTGTTCGATGGCATTATTAATTTCATCCATCTTAATAGGAGTATCCAATGCATTTAATATATCGACTAAACAACTTTTTGCATCTGAAAAAGATCCATCCATCCTTCGTTCCTTTCTTTTGCTCCATTCTCTTTTAAAAATTACTTGCTCCATTCCTAACATACTTGCGGGACTAAAATCAGCTTTCTTTTTTCCGTTCTCCCACTCTGTTATCAACGTTTCATATAGATCGAAAAACACAGCCTCAATCATTTTTCTATCTCCTCTCAATAAAAAAAAACGCATCTATACAATAGATACGTTTTACACTGCTTTTGTTTTCTTTATTTGTTTACTTCTAAGCTGTCCACATGCAGCATCGATATCCGTACCTTGTTCATGGCGAATACCACATTGAATGCCTTTTTTCTTTAATATATCATAAAAAGCAAGAATATCTTTCTTTTCACTGCGCTCATATTGTATATGTTCATTAACTGGATTATATGGAATCAAATTAACATATGTGAGATGACGCTTGTCATGAAGCAGCTTTGCAAGTTCCAATGCTTCCTTCTCATGATCATTAACGTCCCTCAATAAAATATATTCGATTGTCACCCTACGGTTATTTTTTTCTAAATAATAATCAAGGGCGGCCATTAGTTTTTCAATTGGGAATGCTTTATTGATTTTCATGATTTTTGTTCTTAATTCATCATTTGGAGCGTGCAAGGATAAAGCTAGATTGACTTGTAAATCCTCATCAGCAAATTCACGAATTTTTTGAGCGAGTCCACTTGTTGAGACGGTAATATGTCTAGCACCAATTGAAAGTCCTTTCGGATCATTCACTACACGCAGGAAATTCATCAAATTAGTATAGTTATCAAATGGTTCTCCGATACCCATAACAACAATATGGCTAACCCTCTCATCTCTTCCTCTCGCATCAAGGAAATGTTGCACTTTCATAATTTGGCCGACAATTTCACCACTGTTTAAATCACGGCTTTTTCTCAAAATACCACTGGCACAAAAACTACATCCGATATTGCAGCCTACTTGAGTTGTCACACAAACCGATAATCCGTATGAAAAACTCATCAACACGGTTTCAATCAAATTTCCATCTGGCAATTCAAATAGAAACTTAATCGTTCCATCAGCTGACTCTTGTTTTACGGATTCCTGTAAAAGTTCAATTTCGAAATGTTCTTCTAATAATTCTAAGCAGTCTTTATTTAAATTTTTCATTTCTGAAAAAGATGTTATTCTTTTCTTATAAAGCCAATCCCAAATTTGCTGGGCACGATATTTTTTTGTCCTTGTTCCAATAACCATTCGGTTAATTGTTCCATTGTCAATCCATATATTGATTGTTTCATTATGATTCCTCATTTCTAAAACATTGAGTTTCAATAAAAACGTTGCCTAATCTATAATATAGGAAAATCACTATTGTCACAACTACCAAATATTGAAATGACGGTTTATTATCTTCATTCAAAGGAGTGAATAGTCTTGAATTATCAAGATATAGAAAAACGTGTAAAAGAAAATTATCAAAATGACGAGGAAATGATGATTTTAATATTTGCTCAATGGTGTATAAACCATGACCTTGATCCAGAAAAAGTATATGGACAAGCATATCCTGATCAGGCAGCTAATTCGGCTTTAAGGAAAGCGATTCATTCAACAGTAGCTAAAGAAAATGGCAGTGACATCAGCAACGATACTTTATTAAATATTTTATCTTTATTTGGAAATGATAATTTAGCTTTTGTTATTACTGAAATAATAAGTAAAGAAAAGAGATCTTGATTTTTTTATCAAAGATCTCCACCCCATTCTTTTAAAAATGTCTCTAAATATTCTTCCATATATTGATGTCTGCTTTCAGCCATATCTTTAGCCATTTTAGTATTCATAGTATCCTTAAGTTTAAAAAGCTTTTCATGAAAATGATTAATGGCTGTTGTTTCTCTTTTTCGGTATTGTGTTGGATCCAATTTCTCTTCCGGTTTTATTTTAGGATGATATATTAATTGATTTTTTGTCCCTGAATACGCAAACGTTCTGGCAATGCCAATTGCTCCAATTGCATCAAGACGGTCGGCATCCTGGACAATCATTCCCTCTAGCGTTTTCATTGGCGGCCGTCCTCCACCTTTAAAGGACATAGTCGTAATGATTTCCATAATAGCGGAAATATAATCCTCTCCAACTTTTATAGATAGTAGAAATTCCCTTACTTTATTAATTCCTTCTTCTTCGGATGCATTCAATTTTTCATCAGCCACATCGTGGAGGAACGCAGCCATTTCGCAAATAAACATATTAGCATTTTCTTTTAATGCCAGTGCTTTTGCCACTTTAGTAACCCGATATATATGCCACCAGTCGTGACCGCTTGAATCATCATGCAATTGTTCATAAACAAATTTTTCTGTTTGAGAAATAATTAATTCTTTTTCCATATTATCACCTTTTTTGCTAAAACCCGATTTTCGACCACTCAAACAATGAACCAGGATCTGTTTTTCTGCCAGAGGCATATTCATCATGCCCGATAATGTAGTTCCGATTTCTCTCGATGGATGAATTCCGATCAATAATGTCATCCAATAATAAGATTAATGCTTTATATTGATCATCAGTGTATCCAATGAATAAAGGATTAATAGAATCATATATATCTCCACTTATCATTGATTCCATTTCTTCCCTCGTACCAATTGCTAACATTTCTATGCCAATAGAAAATTGATTCATTTTATTTCTGTACTTTGTAAAATAAGGTAAAACACCTGATCCCGCATGGTACGCTACCCTATCTTCAGGCACAAGCTGGTAGATCTCGCCAGCCCTGCCAATTAAATAATGAGCTGAAACGCCATATTCAGTAAATATTGAATTCACTTTTTCGACATTATAAGGGTCTTCAATATTTTCTCCTACATTGCTTATAAAGTGTAAAACCACATGAGTTGGTATTTCTGTTCGAATCTCTGAATTTTCTATGGGAAGAAAATAATCAATGATGTTGACTTCCTGTTTTGCTGGCTCCTCTTCTTTCTTTTCGGGCTCAGTAATTACTTCAGTATTAGTACAACCTACTAACAAAATTCCAATCAATAACAATAAAGATATACGAATTTTTACCATATAGCTGCCCCTTATAGTTCAAATTCCCATTCTTCCTTTAACATTAAATAGACGATGAGCAGCTTATTTTCTAAATCCACATCTTCTAGTTCAATGCCAAGCTTTGGAAATAAAATTGCAGCAACTTGTTTCGTTAAATCATCTTTTTCATTTTTCGGCAATTGCAAAAAACGATTGACATATGTTTGGATTAATTTCCAATCTTTCATATTAATAGATTTTAATGACCATTCTTCAATGATTAAATCGTTTTTTGATAATCCCCTAGCTTGAATTTCCTTTTCAATAGGAGAAAGCTTGTTTTTTCTATTCGTTTTTCTTTCGTGTACTACAATCGAGCCAGCAACTATGTCACCGACACGCTTATGTTTTGAGTGGAAGAAAATCATAATGATTCCTAGAAAATAACCAGATGGTAATGAATCAATGATTCGTAAAAGGTTACGAATAAAACTCGATAATAATGTGATGCTATGCCCATTTTCTTGGATTACTCTAATCCCCATCGCACGTTTTCCGGGAGTTCTACCCCCAGAAAAGTATTCAAATGCAAAAAAATAGCCCCAGTTTATAAAAAATATTCCGATGATGATAAAAGCTATAAGATATGAATGCAGATCAAGGAAAAACAAAATGTCTGGCTGCCCATAAGCAATAATAAGAAAGATGACAACAATTGCTATATTAAAAGCCATTAAAATAAGCTGATCGATTATAAAAGCAGCCGTCCTGCTTCCAAGTCCTGCAACTTGAAATTGAAGAGATACATACTCGGGTGTTTTTATATCTAAACGGTCTTCGTTCAAAAGAAAAACCTCGTTTCTTTGTTATTTCTCTAGAAGCTGTTTCTATTTTATAATTAAATTACTATAATAAGAAGAATAGATTAGGAATTAAATTATAGATAGTGCAGGTGCTATGATGAATCTAAAGCAATTTATAAAGCAACATCGTGAAGACTGGAAACTGCTTGAACAACTTATAAATGTTTTACAAAAACGGAAAAATACGTATACAGCGGCGGATATCGAACATTTTAACAGGCTTTATCAAAAAGCTGCCCAAAATCTATCGTATAGTCAAACGTATTTTCCAAAAGAAGAAGTAACAGAATACTTAAATGGTCTCGTTTCAAAATCTCATAATCTTTTATATAAAGATCAAATCTCAAGTTTTAAGCAAATCAGACATTTTTTTAGTACGACATTTATTGGGTTATTATTAGGACAATGGAAAGCTGTTGCCATTGCGATGTTGCTCTTTTCCCTTGGTGCAATCGGTAGTTTTTTCTCTGTTATAAACGATCCCTTGAACTTGTATTCAATCCTTCCTGCTGAAATTGCGCAAAATGTTGATCCAAATCAGTTGGGGAGCGGTGATGGAGCTGTTGATTCTCCTTTAATGTCCGCTAGTATTATGACGAATAATATTCAAGTTGCTATCTTGGCTTTTGCAGGTGGCGTAACATTTGGATTATTAACTGTGTATGTAATGATTTATAATGGCATTATAATAGGTGCCCTTGCTGCACTATTTTGGCAATACGGAAAAACGTATGACTTCTGGGCATATATCGTACCTCATGGAATGATTGAGCTCACTGCTATTTTCATTGCTGGCGGTGCGGGCTTATTAATGGGTTATAAGCTTTTAGTACCTGGTCAGTTTTCAAGGTCCTTTCATTTAAAACACCAAGCAAAACGATCCGTACAATTATTGCTTGGAACCATCCCCCTATTTATTATCGCTGGAATCATTGAGGGTTTCATTACCCCAGCAGCAATCTCTTTAGAGTGGAAGTACATAGTAGCAATTCTAACAGTATTAGGCTTAATCCTTTATGTACTGATTGGAAAAATACTGTTAAAACGTTCAGTTTCTAATTCATAAGATATAAATACACTATTTGGCGAATCTACCAGCTTTTATGTTGATAGATTCGCTTTTTTTTCTTTTTTTCTGCTGTTTTGCAGAATGTATTTGCTATTCGTAGCTTCTATTAGACGATTGACCGGTCCTATTAGACGTTTCGGTAGTTCTATTAGATGGTTGAACGACTCTATTAGACGTTTCACCAGTTCTATTA
Organism: Lederbergia panacisoli; assembly: GCF_024626525.1. GTDB lineage: Bacteria > Bacillota > Bacilli > Bacillales > Bacillaceae_C > Lederbergia > Lederbergia panacisoli. The sequence continues at coordinate 62,310 of NZ_JANJGU010000011.1, read as the reverse complement.
GATGATTGGCCAGTCTTACTGCTACAGCAAATTCCGGTTCATGACATCGATATAATGAGAAACTGCGGCAGTGGCTAGGTTTTCTTCTTTGGCTTCTATCATGACAAGCCCTTGCCTTTCCCATTTTATTTTTTCTTTCTTCTTAAAGAGTATTTGCTGTTGTGCGATGCTTTTGATCATAGTCTGTTGCACACTATTTGACGTCTCATTAGCTCGATTTTGAAGAGTCGTGTCCTCGATTCCAATCATTAAAAATAGGTGCCTTTGTCTAAGCCGCTTTAAATACAAAAGGGCATGTTCTTCATACAAAAATGTTCTTACGTCGCTAAATAGAAGGAGCAAGCTTCTTTTCTTTTGCATCGTTTCTAAAAAAGAAAAAACCGCAGCGTAATTGGATTCTGCTGAATCAACTGATACGTTATAAATGGAATGAAGGATTGTTTGTAAATGGGCCATTCCTTTTGCAGCAGGCACAAACACTTTTACATCCTTCGCAAAAGCTAAAACTGAAACATAATCACCATTTTGCAGTGCTGCTGCTGCGACTAAATGAGCGGCCTCCAATGCTTTTTCAAGGCGATTTCCTTTTGTGAGCTCAGCTCCCATCATTCTTCCACAATCTATTAAAATCGTAATATATTTTCCGTGCTCAGGTTCATATTCATTCGTCATCACTTGGCGTAGTTTTGCTGTCTGCCGCCAATTTATTTTACGAGGGTCATCTCCTACAACATAGTTGCGTATTTGGGCAAAATCGCCAATTCCCGTATGATGCCTGCGAATTTTATTACCTTCGAACAGCAAATATTTTTGAGCATTTTCTAAAAATTGTTTTGTCTCAGATAGGTCAGGAATCACCTTAACAGTTTCTCTTAAATCAACTGTCAATTGTTTTTCCCATAAACGCAACGAACTTGAATAACGGAAATACAGCTTTGTTACTTCATAGTCTCCGCGTACTGGAGCAGCAGTTTCATACTCAACTAACGTGACTCCATGAGTGATACTCCCTTTCAGAGGAAAAACTCTCTGAAAACTTTGCGGTATCCCATCTATCATCGAATACAACAACGAATACTTCGAACGATTCGTCACTTCTAGCTCTACCTTATAAGATAAATTTCTTTCCAATTCATCCGGAATATGACGACTAAAATGAAGTTCCTTTTTCCTAGGAGAAAAAAATAAATCAATCAAGCTCAATAAAAAAACAATAATATTTACAATAATGAAGGGCCACCATGAAAACTTGCCGAAGCTTAAGGCAATAAGTACGAGGGAAAGTATGCCGAAAATAGCGAGCAAGCGCCCGGAAGGTAATATCCCTCTACCTTGGAACAGGAACCGAGCCCACAAGTTCTTCAATGATTTGGTCAACAGACGCTCCCTCCAATTCTATATGTGGAGATAGTTGAATACGATGACGTAAAGACGGTTTTGACACCATTTTTACATCGTCTGGTGTAACATAATCTCTTCCCGATAAATAGGCCCATGACTTGGCCGCTCTACCGATTGATATAGCTGCCCTTGTACTTGCTCCAAAACGAATCGATTCTGCCTCCCGCGTTTTTCTTACTATTCTCATAATATAATCCATCACATTGTCCCCGACTGTCACTCTGGAAATTTCTTCCTTCAGCGCAATAAACTCTTCCATATTCATAATAGCTGACAAAGGGCCAGAACCATTTTTATTTTCTATTACTTGATGCAATACATTTTTTTCTTCCTCAAAGCTAGGGAAATCAATATAGAGCTTAAAAAGAAAACGATCCTGCTGCGCTTCAGGCAGCGGGTAAGTTCCTTCAAATTCGATTGGATTTTGAGTAGCGACAACGAAGAATACCTCGGACAACTGATATGTTTCCCCTTGAATCGTCACTTGCTTTTCTTCCATCGCTTCCAATAGTGCAGCCTGTGTTTTTGCAGGAGTACGATTAATTTCATCTGCTAAAAGAATGTTTGTGAACACCGGCCCCTTAATCGTTTCAAATGTACTATCTTTCATATTGTAAATCGTGCTTCCCGTAATATCACTAGGTAACAGGTCGGGTGTAAATTGAATTCGATTAAATCTTCCGCCTAGAAGTCCTGCAAGTGTTTTAACCATTTGTGTTTTTCCTGTGCCTGGAACACCTTCTAAAAGGACGTGCCCATCAGCTAATATTGCTGACAATAATAGTTTAAGATTTAAGCTTTGCCCTAATATTCTTTCTTCATACTTTTCTATTAAGTTCTGTAATTCTTCTTTCATCGCTTGACAACCTCTTCTCTTAATCGATCTAATCTTTTCGACCATACTAAATATTCGTGCTTGCTTAATCGATTTTTTAGTAAAACTTGCCCAATATTTTTCAAAATCTGCATATTCGTAATGTCGATGCGTTTTCGTTGCAACAAATCTTCTATGTCGGTCCACTCCATGGTAGTAGGAATTCCATAGCGTTCCTGAAATAGTTGTTTTACGTAATCAGCCTGTATTACTAAAGACTCTCTGTATCTACTACCTCTCAAATACCAAGCAGCCAAAGCCTTAATCCCCTCGTCACTAAAACGGACCGTTTCTTCCCTTTGCACTAAAATCGGGCCGAATCTCTTCCCTTTTGCCCAAAGCCACAAAATGGAAAACACTATGATTTGCAGCATCAAAATTAAAAACCATTTTGGATAGACTGTCCATATGGTGGAGGCATTTTCCCCCATATGAATGTATTCATCAAAAAGGATTGAATCAATCTTTTCCTCATTTAAAAGTGAGAGAGTGAGAGGAATATTGTCACTTGATAATATTTGGCCATTTGTGAACCATTCTGGTGTAATGGCAACAATTAAATGCCCATCTCCAAATGATCGTTTTAAGGCAATCGCGCCTTCTTTATCGTGTAATAAGACTTTATCTTGTTTTTGTGTTTGAACTCTTACGGAAGAATGTATTTGTCCTTTGTAATTCGTTTCGTTTTGATCCTTAATTTTTAATTCTATTTCCGCAAGATCTTCTTCCAACCTTTCCGATTTAAGATTGAAAAAGCCTTCAGGATTTTCACTGACAAATAAAATCGTATTTCCAGACTTCATAAAGTCCTTATATTCTTTTATTTCTTCAGTTGTCGGCATAAAAAATGGTTCTATTATAATAAGAAGCTGTTTTTCTGCACTATGATTTAAAAGATTAGGAGCATGTTTCCATCTTTTTACTGTGTCATAATGATTATGTAAATACGTATATACTGCCTTAACTCCTGTTGGTGATGGAGAATCCGATACATACTTCGGATAACTTTTCGGCTTTTGTGAGAACATAAGAAAGCTTGCCAGCACAAAAATAACTAATAGGACGACTAGCCAAATCCATGTTTTTAATCTTTTACTTTGTTGCATTGGTTGGCGCCTCCTGTGAATCGCCAAGCCATTCCATCACTTGCGATTTATAATGTACATACTCTTCCTTTTCAACAATCCTCTCTCCATAAGTAGCCTCGTCAAAAATAAGAGCCAAATTAAAAAAGCGTTCAGCCCACTCTTTGTTCACCTTGCGAAGTTCATCGTAGTATTCCCAATTCGTTTTCCATATTCTTGCTATGAGCCATTCTTTTTCATGGAAATATAAAAGCAAGGCAAGGAAGAGATGACGTGTCGATGTTGTATAATCTCCTAATGATTCGAATCTTACTGCTTCTTCTAGATGGGTTTGAAAAGTCCAGTCCATTTCTTTCATAGATTGGAAAGGCTTATAATCCTTATATTTCCGTTTCCGCATTTGTCCCCGAACGAGAAACAACACTAATACTCCAACCATAGCAACAACTGCGACGATAATGGCAATAAGAATCGGGCCAGCTGCTGTATGACTGGCCGATTCTAAAGAAGGGAACAATTTTTCCAGTTGATCGGCAATCCACTCTTTTGCACGTTCCCACCATATCGTGAATATACTTTTTGATTCGTTCGCATACATTTGATATTCTGTTCCATTCAAAATGTCGCGAATCTCTTCTTTTGCCTTATTCAAGTTTTCCATTCATATCACCTAACAATAATCGATTCACGATTGCACCACATTATAGTCTTCAATCATTTCCTTTAAATCATCTGCATCATGTCGTGTTTTTGCATCAAGGTACATGACGGCATATCCAACTGAAAAAATCACCATCGTAAATAAACTAACAACACTTGAAATGATCGATAGCAAGATGCTATTGCCTAAGAACAGCCCGAAAGAGACTTCGACAGCATAGCTAATCGTTGAAACAATCAATGAAAATACGATATATAAGCCGAATAAGGCCCATGTTCTTTTCTTCGACAGTTTCCAGCTCCTTGTAAAACCGATTGCTTCACCATCCAAGACAACTGCACCAAAATAAAAACCCCAACGCGTTAACAATAGTCCTATTCCGATAGCAAACCCAATAAATAATAGAATCGCCATCAAAATTCCTGCAAAAGGATTTGCAAGAGCTCCAATAACCCCGACAAGCACAACGATAATGATTGGTATGATTATTAGACCGATGAGAAGAAGTACAAATAGGATACTGCTGCCAAGGATTGGGCCATATCGTGAAAAAGCCTCTCTTATTATCGAGCCTACCGTGTACTCTTCGTTTTTCTTTATATGATTAATCGCAATGAGGATTGCTGCACTAGCGACTGGAAATAAAAAGATACTAAAAAATGAAACAGCTATGATACCTAGGTCTGCTCCTAAATTAGCAGATCCAGTTTCTTCAAAGCTTGAGAGTATTTGTTCATACCATACATCACCAGATCCTAGCTCCCTGAAAAAACTTACTCCAGAAAAAAGTTGGATAAATATTTGCAATAAGTAAATTGGCCCCATAAAAATAAGATTAATTAGTAAAAAGTCACTAAATTTATTTTTACTTAATCTAAATGTTAAATCTAAAATCTCTCCAAATCCTTTCGGTCGGTTAAACTTTGTATCCAATTCTCATTTCCCCCTGTTTGTAAAATAAATCAATCATAACGCCTATTTTATCATTATTTTGAAATAATTTGCTTAAAACAAAGGAAATATTTATTAATTTCTAAAAAGAAAAAAGACAATATCCCATTTTGATATTGCCTTCATCATTCAACTTCGCTAATGAAATCCCCATAGCCTTCTTTTTTCATTTCTGCCAATGGAATAAACCGCAGTGAGGCACTATTGACACAGTATCTAAGTCCGCCTTCTTCTTCGGGACCATCATCAAAAACATGGCCAAGATGAATATCACCAATCCGACTGCGAATTTCGGTACGATCCATCATAAATCTGTTATCATCGTTGTATATTACTACTTTACGCGAAATTGGTTTAGTAAAACTTGGCCAACCACAATCGGAGTCATATTTGTCCCGGCTGGAAAAAAGGGGTTCTCCTGTAACGATATCAACATAAATTCCAGGTTCATAAGTATTCCAATATTCATTAGCGAACGCTCGTTCTGTGTCATCTAATAATGCTACTTGATATTGTTCGGGTGTTAATTTCTCCTTGATTTCTTCATCACTTGGCCTTATATAACTTTGAACATCCACATCTACATCTTCATCCAAAATACTTAAATCAATATGGCAATACCCATCAGGATTTTTGTCCAAGTAATCTTGATGATAATCTTCGGCTAGGAAAAAGTTTTCCAATGGCAGCGCCTCAGTGACAATCTTTTCATCGTATTTTTCCTGTTCTTTCTCTATTGAAGCTATAATAATGGCTTCGTCATTTTTGTCCTCAAAATAAATCCCAGATCTATACTGGATTCCCCGATCATTCCCTTGCTGGTTTATACTTGTGGGGTCAACCACTTTAAAAAAATAAGTAAGAAGCTCAGATAAGGTAACTTTTTCAGGGTCGTATTCAACATGAACCGTTTCTGCGAATTTCCGATCACCTTTTATAACATCTTCGTATTTGGGATCTTTTCCGTTGCCATTCGCATATCCGGAAGATGCATTCTTCACACCATATATTCTCGCAAAATATGCTTCCACTCCCCAAAAACATCCACCAGCAAAATAGATTGATTTAAGGTCACTAGATGAAAAATCTACATTTTCATTCGGATTTATTGGTAATGCAGCTCGAGGTCCCTCTTCTAAATGTGAACAAGCAGTTAAAAAGATGAATAGAAATATAGGTATACAATATTTGAACTGCTTCATTCAAACTCCTCCCTACATACTTACTTTTTAATATTTTTATTCCATTTTCCAACCGCATGAAATAAATGTTCATCGGCCCAGCCGTAGCAATAATATAACACATTATTTGCTTCACTTTTTTCAGCTGCTTCGAGGGCTTCAATTAAAGGCTCTTCATCAATATTCCACATTTGGATGCCGCTGAATATATGTGTATTTGGTACTGAAAGTTCACGTACTTTATCATTTTCGTTTTTGACAAAAGAGATGGGATATCCCTCTTCTTTAAAAGATTCATAAGAGATATTGTAACGTAAGTCAAAAAAGGTAAGGAAAGCTTGGAAAGCTTCTTCTTGTTTAACAGGTGTCCCCGCAAAATATTCGATAAATCCTTGAACATCTGCTCCTCCACCTAGTTTATGGTATGGAAAATGTTTTAATGTGTTTGAAGCTTTTGTTAATCGGCTATAATCTTGACCTAATAGCCACGCGTACGAAGGCGGCCATAAGTCAAGCCATAATTGAATGTCCGGGTTATCCCTCTGTACGTCATGCAGAAGTTTTTCAACAAAAGTCGAGACACTATCTTGTCTATATTGAATCCATTGTTTTATATGTTTAGAATGCTGCAAAATATGAACGGCAGATTGGAAATCCTCGTTTCGTAGGTTAGCAGCAACTTCATTCATTGTATTTTTAAGTTCTGAAATGTCTATGCCAAGTGATTCCATTCCTTTTTTACAATGAGGACAGAAACAACTGAATATTCCTTTGGGATTGACTTGTTTCCCAGCCCAATCAGGAAAACGAATTCTATCAATTAAATAAGTCGTATAGCCGTATTTTTCTGTTAACGCGGTAATTAATTTTGACCACATCGGAACAATATCAGGACCGTTAGGACATAACCAATGATCGACAACACTTCCTTGGAAATCCACAACACCATTATTTTCAACATTTCCTTGAAAGTTCCCATTAAGTAAATTTAGCCAAGGAATAATTTTGAATTCAGTACTAGTTGAACCTTCTTTTAGCAGTTGTATCGAGTCTTCACCATTTTGAACAGAGGCATCCACCTTTTGATGTAAGTCTTCATATATCGCTTTTACATCGAGCGGTACATGCCAAGTTCCTTCTCCTTGTACGAATTCATGAACGGGATTGTGCGGCAATATCCCTTTCGGATAAGGATTCCGCTCAAATATCGTATTTACTTGCGGAAAAATATAATGAATATCTTCCATTATATTTAACAAAGAGAAGATTTGATCCGTCCCCTCGTCAATAATATCGTGAGGATGAAGATGAATTCCATTCATAGAAAATAACCTCCTTTAGAGAATAAACACCGCAGCAAAACTCATGCGGTGCTATAATCACGTTTAATTACCAGTTTCTAAAGCTAATATCTCTTTTTCAACCGATCTTAATGTATCAATATTAGTTACTCGTCCTTTTTGCTCGTTCGTAAGTGCCGTATAAGCTGAGAGAACTTGATCGACTTTCTCTTTATCTTTTAATTTAAGATCGCTAGATAAATTTTCAATCCGTGTTTCAATCGCTTTCGGTTCATACAGCTTAAGAATAGAAACATACTCTTCGTTTAATTGCTCCCGTTGTTCTTTAGATAAAGAATTTACTATTTCACGAAGCCTTGCGACGTACAAGGCATCCGTCAAAGTTTGAGTATTGTTAGTAAAACGGGTGCCTACCTTACTAAAAGGAGTATCTTGCAAATAACGAAGGGCGGAATTAACGGAACCTGCCACTTCAGAATCATCTTTAAATAAATTTGGGAATGTCATCGGATCCTTAATTGTAAAGTCAACCCATGTAATTCCTAAATTTTGCCTCGTTACTTCAGCTAAACTCTCGCCAAGCTTTTGGATTATGGGTGTGTCTTCAGCATAGTACCAAGTGGCATCTGGGCTATAGCCGATTTGATAAAGGACATCATTTGGATAAAAATGATCTGCCCAATTCTTAAACTCTGGGAGAAATCCGGATTGTACTTCGCCATCCATACTTCCTAAGCCTTGACTATCATTGCAGAATAGTAGATCACTGCGATATGTTGGAGGTAACCAGCAATAGTTATAATGTTTTAAGAACATACGGTACTGTGGATTAATTGATTTCAGATGGTCGTCCCATTCTTTAGCCAATTCATCCGTTACTGGAATTCCGGCATCTTCAGTAATCCCGTAGTACCACTCAACATCCACACCGAAACCAATTACACTTTTATGGTGGCCGTATTTAGCAAAAATTAGATCCATCAATGTTTTCATATCTGCAAAACCAGATTCAACTTGCAGAAAAACCTTAATTCCATGCTCATCAAAATAACTCAAATAGTCTTCATGAGAAAGATGGCCAGCCTTTGTCGGTTCACCAAAGCTAATATTTTGGGACGCATAATCAATCCCGTCAATTGGCGCTTCAAACTCAAGCTGTGTACCACCTATCCCTACCTTAGTATCTAATTTTCCGATAATCCAAACATAAGTTGGCTCCGCACCTGGAAAGTATCCATCCATGTTATCGGTAATATGCTGCCAATCTTCTATCCCCAACCATTCGCCTCTTACACCGTAAATGGATGAACGCGTTCCTGCGTATACAATTTTACTCGGAGATTTTTGAGACATGCCAAGATTAATTTCTGCATTCTTTAACTCAAGGTAATTACCCACATGAGCTTTTTGATCACTTGATAATTCATTATAAGCAACCCTAGCCCTGCTTACATCTGATTGCTCTAGCTGCATACGATCAATTATCTTTTGAACTTCCCTTGCTTTTATGAAGTTTTCTTGTTTAATAGATTGAAGGTTTTTAAGCTCGGACTGTATTTCCTCAAGACGATTAATATTCGTAACAAACGATTTTTGAACATCATTCATACTTCGATATTGCTCCAGTATTACATATGTAAGTCCGCCGATGCTTGACGTCACTTCTTCAATACTATCAATCCATAAATTTAATATTTGAGCTTCTGCTTTTTCTAAAAGTTCTACATTTGCTATCGATGATTTTTGATCATCACTTAACCTTAAATATGCTTGCCTAGCAAATGTGACAGCCTCACGGTCAGCAAGCGATGTTACATCAAGCTCGGAAATCATTTCTTCGAGTTCTCTTTCTTTTATTAACGACATATTTTCCATTCCCCCTTTCAATAAAAACGCTTTCAAAATTATAAAAAAAGAAAAGTCAGGCAACTTAGTTATATCCTACTACTTGAGGAAAGTAAAGAAAAGAAAAAGCAATTTGCCGTAAAGACAAATTGCCGCATGTTCTATGATTCTTCCCCGATTATTTTTACTTCTGTTTCAAGATCAATTCCAAACTTTTCTTTCACTGTTTTTTGAACATGATGAATTAATTGAATATAGTCGGTTGAAGTGGCATTGTCAACATTGACAATAAATCCAGCATGTTTTGTTGAAACTTCTGCTCCCCCAATTCTTGTTCCTTGAAGGTCGCTCTCTTGAATTAGTTTTCCTGCAAAATTGCCCGGCGGCCTTTTAAAAACACTGCCGCATGATGGGTATTCCAATGGCTGCTTTGACTCGCGCAGAAATGTATTTTCGTCCATTTTTCCTTTAATTACTGTCGGGTCAGCTTTCTTTAAGGAGAAGATAGCTTCTACTATAATAAGATGTTCATTAGCAAATACACTGCTTCTATACCCAAATTGGAATTCTCCCGTTTTCAACGTTTGAAATTCTCCGGATTGTGTTATTACTGTAGCGCTCGTTAAAACCTCAGAAATCTCTCCGCCATAGGCCCCCGCATTCATGATTAATGCTCCGCCAACAGTCCCAGGAATCCCGCAGGCAAATTCTAATCCAGATAGTTGATGATCCAAAGCAATTCTTGATACATCAATGATATTCGCTCCGCTGCCTACTGTAATTGTCTCGCCAGTTACCGAAACTTTATTTAGATGATCAAGGCTAACGACAATGCCCCGTATTCCTGCATCTCGAATAATGACATTCGTTCCTTTACCTAATACTGTCAAGGCAATATCATGATCGAATGCGTATTTTACGATTTTTTGCAGTTCATTCACTTCGGAGGGCTTAATAAAAACATCGCCAATGCCGCCTGTTTTAATAAATGTATGTTTTGATAAAGGTTCCGATTTTGCTATTTCTGCATTAGGAACCACTTTTTGCAAATCTTTAAAAACCATTAATATTTCTTTCATTTTATTCTGCCTCTTAATTTATTTTAAGTATATATAAGATATTAAAATAATTATGGTTCATAAGCAACGTTCTATTCTAATTTTTGAAATAACTAAGTACCATAAATATCATATTCAATAACTTATTGTATGTTTCTAATCTACAATGATTACACGTGGCTACATTTCATCTGGTGCCTTTAAACCTAATAATCTTAAACCCTCTTTTAATACTATGGTTGTCGATTGGATAAGCCCTAGCCGATTTTCCAAGCCTGCCTCATTAGATAAAATTTTCACATGGCTATAATATTTATTGAATTCTTTTGATACATCAAGTAAATATTTTGCAATTTGTGATGGTTCATAATGGATGAAGCTCTTTTCGATAACAGTAGGAAAATCCATCAAAAGTTTAATTACTGACCATGAATAATCATCATTTAACCCTGAAATGTCTGTGTAATGACCATCATGTTTTGTCTTTCTTAATATGGAGCAGGCTCTCGCATGAGTATATTGCACATATGGCCCAGTCGTCCCTTCGAATTTTAACATATCTTCTAGGGAAAACTCGATATTGTTTTGTCTTTCGTTTTTTAAGTCGTGGAAAATAATCGCTCCAACACCAACCATATGGGCCACTTCTTCTTTATTGAGAAGGTCGGGATTTTTGTCCTCGATACTCTTTTTGGCCATTTGAATGGCTTCTTCGATCACTTCTTCCAATAAAACAACCTTCCCTTTTCTCGTCGACATCTTTTTGCCATCCTTTAAAATAAACCCGAATGGAATATGAATCATGCCCTTGGCCCAGTCATAACCCATTTTTTCAAGTACAAGAAATACTTGTTTGAAGTGGAGACTTTGCTCCTGCCCGACGACATACAACGCTTTTTCAAATTGATATGTTTCATTTCTATAAAGAGCTGCAGTTAGATCTCTTGTCGCATAAAGGGTTGCCCCATCTTTTTTCATGATTAAACATGGGGGCAAATCAAATTCCTTTAGCTCAACCACTTGAGCACCATCTGATTGAGTGAGAAATCCCATTTTATTGATCAACTGTATTGTCTTTTTCATTTTATCATTATAAAAAGCCTCGCCATTATATGAATCAAATTGTACATTTAATAAGGAATAAATCTTTGTGAATTCTTGTAAAGACTCATCTCTAAACCATTTCCAGAGTGCTTGTGCTTCACTGTCGCCATCCTCTAACCGTTTAAACCACTTCCTAGCTTCATCCTCTAAACTTTGGTCGGCTTCTGCCTCTTCGTGAAATTTAACGTAAAGGCTAAGTAATTCTTTGATTGGTTGCTCTTTCACTTTTTCTTCTTTGCCCCATAGTTTATAAGCTGTAATTAATTTACCAAATTGGGTTCCCCAATCACCTAAATGATTGATTTTAATGGTTTTATAGCCGCATTTTTCGGCAATATGCGCTAGGGCATTTCCGATTACAGTTGATCTAAGATGTCCCATTGAAAATGGTTTCGCAATATTCGGTGATGAAAAATCAATGGTGATTGTTTTTCCTTCCCCAATGGCTAGAGAGCCATAATTGCCTCCAGCTTTTAGGATCATTTGCAATATTTCTCTACTCACTAAAGCTTTATTAAGGAAGCCATTCACATATGGTCCATTTGCCTCCACTTTCTCAAAAAAAGGATGTTCAATTTTTTCAGCTACTTCTTTCGCTATTTGTGCTGGAGATTTTCTAAATTGTTTGGCAAGAGTGAAGCATGGAAAAGCTAAATCACCTTGATCATCATATTTCGGCTTTTCAATTAACTGTATCACATCTTCAGCTGATAGTACGGCATTTAATGAATCTGTAATTTGTTCGGCATATATTGTTAAGAAATCCATCTTACATAACCTCCCTATTTATAAAAATAAAAAAATCCCGTCTCAAATTAGAGACGAGATTACCCGCGGTACCACTCTGATTGTTCAAAAGAACCTTCTTCTATTGATAACGGGTTTTCCCCGATAGACCCTACATTATTTCAGGCTTATTTCTCAAAAGTGCGCTTCATTATGATTCCTCTATTAGGCTTTCACCATCCCTAACTCGCTTTAGATTACATCATAATTACTCTCTTTATCATTGACATGACGATATTTATTTTTGCTAGTATAGAAGATAAAATAGTAAAAATCAAGTGATGAATTACCTCTGAAGCCTTAGTTTTTGATTTTTATTTTTTATGTTTTATGTTTGGTGAATTTTTGTTCCAGAAACTCCTGAAGTTGAAAATTGAGCGGTTACGACAGATATATTATGTTTTTCCAATGTTTGTTTAGAATGTGAATCAATTTTTTTATCTGTAATGACGACATTCACATCATGTAAAGGAAGAATTTGAGAAAATGCCCTTTTACCAAATTTACTTGAATCTGCCATTAAGTAAACATTTTCAGATCTAATCATCATTTGCTTTTTAAGCAGTGCCTGAAGCTCATTGGAGTCGCTAAGACCATCTTGCAAATGCACGCCTGTGCAGGATATAAATGCTTTATCGACATGATAATTTGCAACTGACTGTTCTGCCAACGGACCTACATAAGATAACGATCTCGACAGTAACTTTCCACCTGTTGAGATTACCTCAATTTTTTCCTTCTTACTAAGCTCCATTACGACTTTAATTGAATTTGTCAAAACTGTAAGTGGAATGTTAGGCAATTCCTTTGCCATATACCATGCTGTGGTACTGGCGTCTAGGATAATTCTGTCACCACTATACACTTGATCAGCTGCAACCTTTGCAATGGCTTTTTTCTCAGACACATTTGTAATGACCCTCTCTGAGAAATGTATTTCTGATTCAGTTTCTTGTATACTGACGGCCCCGCCATGACTTCGTTCAAGCTTACCTTCACTTTCTAACTTTTCAAGATCACGGCGAATCGTTTCTTCTGTTACCGAAAATATGTCACTTAATTCGGAAACGCGAATACTTAAGCGGCTATTCACGATTTCCACAATTTTTTTATGTCTCTCCGCGACGAGCATAGCCAAACGCTCCTGACTTTTGTTTGTTTTTGTTTGTCTGTGATGATGAAATTATAACACAGTTATTCAAATACTGGTTTAAGATGTTTTTATCGTTTTGATAAGATTGATTCTTCATAGGTTTTAACTTCATTTAACCATGATTCTTTAACAGGGACATTCATCATCTCGCAATAATAATCCCAGATGGAACCAAATGGATATGTTTTAAATTCTTCCATCATGGCCAATCTTTCCGTATAGTTGCCATCTTCTTGCAGTTTTTTCATATATTCATTTGGTGTAAGCAATGCATAGAGCAATGCTTTTATCATATTTCGAGTACCAATTGTCCAGGCTGCAACACGGTTAATACTTGCATCGAAAAAATCCAGTCCAATCATGACTCGGTTTAGTGCATTATTTCTTACAATTTCAAGTGCAATTTCTCGAAGCTCATCATCAAGCACAACAACATGATCACTATCCCATCTGACAGGACGAGAAACATGCAAAGCTAATTGATCACTAAAAAGCAGCATGGATGAGATTTTATTTGATACCGTTTCGGTAGGATGGAAATGCCCTGTATCCAATAAACATAGTTTGTTATTCTTCAGTGCATAGCCAAGATAAAACTCATGTGATCCGACGACGAAGGCTTCTGAGCCAATTCCGAATAATTTACTTTCTACTGCATCAATATTAAGAGATTCATCGACGTCAGCCGCAAAAATTTGGTCGAGAGATTCTTTCAACCTTTTTCTCGGCGTCAAACGATCACTCGGCATATCCTTGTAACCATCGGGAATCCATATATTCGTTAAACAAGGCGAGCCTAGTTCCATACCAAAATATTCACCAATTTTTCTACTCGCAATACAATGATCGATCCAAAATTGACGGATTTCTTTATCAGGATGTGATAAAGTAAGTCCATCTTCAGCCTTTTCATGCGAAAATAAAGTTGGATTAAAATCAAGACCAATGCCTCTTTCCTTTGCCCAGTTTACCCAGTTTTCAAAATGCTTTGGTTCGATTTCGTTTCGATCAACTACAATTCCATCTGTTTCAGCGTAGATGGCGTGTAAATTAACACGATGGTTCCCTGGTATTAAAGAAAGCGCCTTTTCTAGATCCATGCGAAGCTCCTCTGGATTTGTTGCTTTCCCTGGATAATTACCAGTCACATCAATCCCACCGGACAGTTCGCGTTGGTTCACTTCAAATCCCGCAATATCATCACCTTGCCAACAATGGATAGAAATCGGAACCCTTTTTAGCTTTTCAAACGCTTCATCTACATTAATTCCCCATTTTTCATATGCTTTTTTCGCCATTTCGAAGTTTTCATGGATCATTTACTAAATCTCCCCTCATATTTATGTTTGCTGTATCTTTAAGGGCCAATTGCATTCCGTGGATCGGTTCAATGTGCCCTTGCCGCGACTTTTTCCTCGGACAAGGCCACGATGAATGGTTCAGTGTGCCCTTGCCACAGCTTTTTCCTTGAATATGGTCACGATGAATGGTTCAATGTGCCCTTGCCACAGCTTTTTACCCGAACACGGTCACGATGAACGTTTCAATGTGCCCTTACCGCGACATTTTCCCCGAACACGGTCACGATGGACGTTTCAATGTGCCCTTGCCGCGACATTTTCCCCGAACACGGTCACGATGGACGTTTCAATGTGCCCTTGCCGCGACATTTTCCCCGAACACGGTCACGATGGACGTTTCAATGTGCCCTTGCCGCGACTTTTTCCTCGAACAAGGCCACGATGAACGTTTCAGTGTGCCCTTGCCACCGCTAATTTTCCCAAACAAGGTCACATTTAATGGTTCAAAGTATTGCTTTATTCTTTGAAACTACTTCCTTAAAACGCTGTGTTACCTCATGATTGTAATAGGCATTAGGTTGGTATTCTTTAATCTTAAATGACTCCAATACAAGTAATCTTCCAGCTTCTAAACTATCAATTACACCTGAGGAAATAAGCTGCATTAATAAATTTCCTATTGCTGTTGCTTCGATTGGTCCGCTATATACGATTTTCTTGCTTAAATCAGCTGTTAATTGGTTTAAAAACTCATTTTGTGATCCTCCACCTACGATATGAAGACGCTCAATTTTTTCACCGACTATTATCTCCAATTCTTCTATTGCAACCGCATACATTATTGCTAAATTGTAAAATACTGCAGCGGCCAGCTCTCCCACAGTTCTCGGAATAGTTTGGTTTGTTTCCTGACAGTATGCTTGAATCTCGCCAATCATGTTCTCCGGATTTAAAAAGCGTTGATCGTCAAAATGAATAAATTGCTGAAATGGCGGCACCTGTTTTGCTTCCAGTACAAGCTGCTCGAAGCTAAAGGCATCTTGCAAATTCCGCTGTACTTCTTGTAAAATCCATAATCCCATAATGTTTTTCAAAAATCTAAATGTCTCGAAAGCTCCCCATTCATTTGTATAATTTTCATTAAAAGATGCTTCATTAATAACTGGCGACTTAAGTTCCATTCCGAGAAGAGACCAAGTGCCGCTGCTTAAATAAGCCCAGTTTTCGCCCTCTCCTGGCGTCCCAATGATAGCGGATGCTGTATCATGCGATGCTATATTGATAATTGTGCAGTTAGGCAGAATAAACTCAGGAAACCAATCATTTCGTAATGTTCCAAGAATTGTCCCAGGTTCTACAAGATTAGCAAACTGTTCCTTCTTTACCGAAATCGCCTCAAGCAACTCTAGATCGAATGTTCTTTCTTTTACATTCATCAACTGCATGGTCGATGCATTTGTCACCTCGGTGACTGCTTTTCCTGTCAATCTATATCCTAAATAATTGGGTACCATTAAAATTTTGTCTGTTTCGCTTAATAAGTTTTCATTTTCTTCGTATAGTTGATAGATTGTATTAAATGGTAAAAATTGAATTCCCGTTTTGTCATAGATTTTTTCCTTTGAAATAATCTCCGCAAACTTTTCAATCGAATTATCTGTACGATGGTCCCGATAAGAAATGACATCTTGAAGTCGTTTCCCATCTTTACCAACTAAAGCATAGTCCACTGCCCACGTCTCGATCCCTACTGTGCAATCTTCATACCCCAGCGATTTCACTATTGATAACCCTTGTAAAATTTCTGTTAAAAGATGATCGATATCCCAAAAGTAAGTCCCATTTTTTTCTGAAAATCCATTTGAAAATCTATGAATCTCTTGAATATCCAGTTTTTCATTATTGATTTTCCCAGCCACTAAGCAACCGCTTGAGGCACCAATATCGATTGCAATATGGAGCATTATTGATTTCACCTCCAAATTATCTTGTAAATGCTGCTGGAACACCACCATCAACTGTCAACATACAACCCGTCGTTTTTTCGGCTTTAGATGATGCAAAAAATGCAATTGCTTCTGCAATATCTTCAGGAAAAATATTCACTTGTAAAGTCGTTCGCTTCCTGTAGTGCTCCTCTAATTCATCTGCCTTAATTCCATAAGCTGCTGCTCGTTCTTCACGCCAACTCGAATCCCAAATGGCAGATCCTTGTAAAACCGCGTCTGGCAAAACAGAATTAACTCGAATGCCATACTCTCCACCTTCAGTAGCAATGCAACGTGCTAAATGTGTCTCAAGCGCTTTTGCTGAACTATACGCAGTTACATTTTTGCCGGCATATAAAGAGTTTTTGGAACCGACGAAAACCATATTTCCTCCAATGCCTTGTTTCTTCATTTGTTTAAAAGCTTCGCGAGCGACAAGAAAATATCCTGTTCCAAGAACATTTATATTTAAGTTCCACTCATCTATACTCGTTTCATCGAATGGACTTGAAGTGGCAAGTCCGGCATTATTCACAATAATATCTATTCCACCGTATGTTAATGCCGATTTTTCAAATGCTGCTTTCACTTGCGACTCACTTGTTACATCCATTTTAATAGCATGTGCTCTTCCTTCGCCAACCGCTTCATTTAGTTCTGATGCAATTTTTTGGGCACCTTCCATATTTAAATCTGCGATGACGACATGTGCCCCTTCTGATACAAGACGACGAGCCGTTTTACTGCCGATTCCACCGGCACCGCCTGTAATAAATGCGACTTTACGCGAAAATTCCAGTTCTGGAGGAGCAAGCGTTAATTTATATAATTCGAGCGGCCAATATTCCACGTTATAGGATTCATTTTCACTTAATGAAACGAAAGCACCAAGAGATGTTGCGCCTTTCATAACAGCAATGGCACGGTGATAAAGCGCACCACTTACTTTTGCCATAACTAATGTTTTACCTGTATTGACCATCCCGATTCCTGGAATGAGAATGACGCGGGGTGCTGCCTCAAACATTTGGTCGTCTTTATTTTTGTTTCTGTTGAAATACTTTGTATATTCTTCTTTAAAATCATTAATTCCTTCTACTATTCTCGTTTTCAACGTTTCTATATTGTCCATTTGAGGATCCCAATCAATATAAAGAGGGGTGCGTTTCGTATGCACCAAATGGTCGGGACAAGCGGCGCCTATTTGTGACAAATTTCTAGCATTCTCACTATTTACAAACTGGTGAACACTAGTTGAATCATCATACGAAAGAATCATTTTATTTTCCTTGCTTACAGCACCTCTAATGATTGGCATCACTTCTGATAAAACGTTAAGGCGATCACTTTCAGGTAGGGGTATGTATTTTTGTCCGCCGAATATCGTATCTTCATTAATCATACGCTGAATATAATCTTCCGCTTCGTTGATGATTGAAAGTGTTTTTTCATATGACTCTTTAGACGTTTCTCCCCACGTGACAAGACCATGCTTTTCCATTAAAACTAGCTCAGCTCTTGGATTGTTTCGGACTCCTTCAGCAATCATCTTTGAAAGTGTAAAACCCGGACGAATATAGGGAACCCATACGAAACGATCTCCATAAATTTCTTTTGCAATTTCTTTTCCGTTATCCGCACAGCAAATGCTAATAATCGCGTCTGGGTGGGTATGGTCCACATGTTTGAATGGTAAGAAGGCGTGGAGCAATGTCTCAATTGATGCCCGGGGATGACCGCTATCGATCATACAATGAGCGAGATAGGCGACCATTTCTTCATCTGGCATTTCTGCTCGTTCAATTAAAGGTCGAATGTCCTCCATTTTTAATCCGGTGAAGTTATTAGCTTTCATTGTAGCAAGATCGGACCCGCTCCCCTTCACCCACATGACTTCAATTTCACGTCCACGAAAGTCCTTTTCGAACGTTTTCATTGATGTATTGCCCCCGCCCCAGTTACATATAGAACGGTCTGAACCGATTAAATTTGAACGGTAAACAAGTTCCTCTACACCTTCCGTTATCTGGGCAGCATCATCATGATTCCATAAACATTTAACCATTCAATATCCTCCAAACTTTTTGATTTGTTTGTTTAATTATATATGATATTTGTTTACCTTTGAATATATTTATTTATCTTTTTTTGCTTTTATAAAACAAAATTTAGTTTTGTTTAAAATATAAAAAAAAGACAGCTCAGCACTTAACTGCTTTCTGTCTTTTGTGTTGTTTTATTTAAACCATCCTTTTTTCCTTGAATGGGTAATGGCTTCTATTCTGTTTGTAACTTCAAGTTTATCTAAAATTTGTGATATATAATTCCGGACAGTGGCCGCTTTTATACTTAGCTGGTCCGCAATTTCTTTTGTGTTTTTTCCGTCAGCAACGAGTTCAAGTACAGCTTTTTCCCTAATTGTAAGGGGGTTTTCTTCACTATATACATCATCCATTAGTTCAGGAGCATAGATTCGTTTTCCCGCCATGACACTTCTGATTGTGTCTGCAAGCTCTTCACTCGGACTATCCTTTAATAAGTAGCCTTTAACCCCGGCCTTAATAGCACGTTGAAAATAACCGGTTCGAGCAAAAGTAGTTAATATGATGACTTTACACCTAGATTCCTTTAGTTCTTCAGCTGCCTCAAGTCCTGTTTTTTCAGGCATTTCAATATCCATGATGCATATATCAGGATCATATTTGTGGACAAGAGCGATTGCCTCTACACCGTTATTGGCTTTTCCCACTACTTCCATATCATCTTCTAAATTAAGCAGTGAGCCTAAAGCTCCTAACATCATTCGCTGGTCCTCTGCTATGACAATTCGAATCACTTTCCACTCCTCCTTATCCGTTAGCTTTAATGGCTCTTGGTACTGTCATTGTAATCATAGTTCCATTACTGCTATTTATTTCTAAATTCCCATTAACAAACTCTAATCGTTCTTTCATTCCGAGTAATCCGTTCCCTTTTGAAAAATCTTGGTCCTGTATACCTACACCATTATCCTCAATGTTAATGCAAATATCATTCTGAGTTTGCTCAATCGAAATTTTGCAATAGGTCGCATTACTATGTTTCACAACATTGGTCACAGCTTCTTTCATACACATACTTAGAATGTTTTCTAGGAATAAAGAGACATTAGATAATTTATGGTCTTCAATGATTAAATCAATCCCAGCGGCTTTCAGTATTTGCTTAACACGAACCAATTCTTCCTTTAAACGAATTCCGCGCATTTGCGAAACCATATTTCTTACTTCATTCAACGCAGTTCTTGCAGTTTGCTGGACATCTTTTAACTCATTTCGCGCCTCTTCGGGATTTTTATATATTAATTTTCTTGCCAAATCACTTTTTAAGCCAATAAGTGAAAGTCTTTGTCCTAGCGTATCGTGTAGATCTCTCGCAATTCTTTGTCGTTCCTCTTGTTTGACAAGGTCAGCAATTCTTTTGTTTGCGTATTTGAGTTGTTGTTCAAGCTGTTCCTGCTTTTTTCGGTTATATAAATTGAACGGAAGTAGGATTACACTAATCCATATGATAATGACAAAGGGCAGTTGTTTTAAAAATAATCCATTTTGAATGACAAAACTATAGTTAATCGAAACAGTCGTACATACTAAATGGACAATATATAAAGTCAAAAAGGCAATTCTATTTTTTATGTTTCCATTATAATAAGCAATATAAAATGCAAAATAAACGAATTGAAAAATTATTGTCATTGTAATAGAAATCACAATTAAAATACTTGTCCAAAGATACACTGGCCACTTTTTTGAAACAAATGCTAGTCGATAAACGATGAAAAAGAAAATTGTTAATATGATTCCCACTATAATTTCTCTCGTAGACGAGGACTGAAAAATAAAGTAGAAAGGCAAAATGGTAAAAATACTCCATAAATAAGGATTAATCCCTGAACTTTTAAGGAATGTTAATGGCTTCTTTTTCATATCAAAATACCTCTTCAATTTAAAAATGTAGCTCCTTTGTTATCATATCACAAAGGAGCTAACGGTTTTTATTTCACTTCTGCAGGCATGCTTGTACTTTTTTTCTTTTCAGAAAGACTTTTCACTTCTTTAAAACCGATAAATCTTTTCCCGTGTTCATCCCAAAGGCGAAACTTAAGTGAACGTAGGCTTGTTTTTAGAGTTATTGTTTGGACTTCTTGTAAGCGCTCATGATTATTATGAACTTCCTCAAGGTAATAGTTAGGAACCCTTGGGCTTAAATGATGCACATGGTGGAACCCAATATTCCCAGTAAGCCATTGCAGAATTTTCGGCAATTTATAATACGAACTGCCGTCCAAAGCGGCTTTTACATAATCCCATTCATCTTGATTTTCAAAATAAGAATCCTCAAATTGATGTTGCACGTAAAAAAGCCAAATACCTAATGAACCTGATATGAAGAAAATTGGTCCTTGAATCAGAAGAAACGCTTGCCATCCGATCGCCCAACATAACAAGGCTGTAATAGCAACGATAGCAATATTTGTAATATGTGTGTTCCGACGTTCTCTAGGTCGAGCATTTTTAACATTAAATCGGTATGCGATTAAAAATATATAAATAGGACCTAGGACAAACATGACAAAAGGATTTCGATATAGTCGGTACGCTAATTTTTTCATTTGTGATGCTTCCATGTATTCATCGACTGTAAGGACCCAAACATCACCAGTACCTCTTTTATTCAAGTTGCTGCTAGTAGCATGGTGAATGGAATGGCTATGCTTCCATTGCTCATATGGGCAAAAAGTAAGAATACCAGTTACAGTTCCAAGAATATTATTCGCATGTCGGTTTTTAAAAAAGGAGCCATGACAACAGTCATGAAAAATGATGAATATTCGAACGAGGAAACCGGCTGCAATAATACATATCCCTAGCGTCAATAAATAGGAAAAGGAAAGGGTGAAATACGCTAAAACCCAGAGTGAAAAGAATGGCACAAGCGTATTTATTACTTGTCTTACACTGTTTTTAGTATTTGATTTCTCATAAGGGGCAATTTGTTTTCTCAATTGTTTCGGATCATGTTTAGACATTTAAGCATCTCCTTCCGTATTCATTATGTACAAGCATATACATAATATAACAATAATTGAAGGCATAAATGTCATGGATAAATCGTGATAAATATCATGGTCTGTATTTTTATTTTACTTTGCCTAGTAATTTTGGCAACTCGGAATAGATGTTTGAAATTTCATCGATACTCATTCTGACAAGCCCGCTCGATGAAGGGGCAACAAAATCAACAACATCTGGAATAAGTGAATCTGATTGCTTTCCCCATCGAACATTTTTTCTGCCGCTATATTCTTGGTATACTCCTTTTCCTACAAAGCAAACTATTTTTGGGCGGTATTTGGTTATTTTAGCTTTTAATTGTTCTTTTCCACTCCGATACTCATCAGAAGTAATTTCCTGTGCACTTTTGGTAGGTCTTGCAACAATATTGGTGAAACCATAACCAATTTCAAGCAACTTATAGTCCTCTGTAGGCATATATTTTCTATCAGTAATACCTGCTTTATATAATATGGACCAAAATCGGTTCGTTGGATTGGCAAAATGGTGTCCTGTTTCACTGGACATAATACTTGGATTAAATCCTACGAACAGCACATCTAAATTTTCTTTAATATGATCAGAAATAGGCTTCATTTAAATGGCTCCTTCTATTGTTTTGACTTTGATTGCATGGGCTTGTCCACTACTATACTCCAAGCAAATTTGAACTTGATAAATACAAACGTCCTTCCAGGCTTTATCTACTAGAATGCATCTTATGTACACCAATTTTACAGATAGGACCTCTAATATAAAAAATACCCTTTATTATGAATTAGTTTCCATAAAAAAGGATATTTTTAAAGCAATTTTATCTTAGCTCTAAGTACTGATGATCCTTTAAATATTTTATCACAAGGTCAGCAGATTCTTCGACAGTTAGTATTTCACTATCAATAATAATTTCAGGATTACCAGGTTCTTCGTAAGGGGCATTAACTCCCGTAAAATCTGGGATTTCCCCTAATCTAGCCTTTTTATATAACCCTTTTGGGTCCCGTCTCTCACATTCTTCCACACTGCATTTTACATATACCTCTATAAATTCACGGGCGTCAACCAATTTTCGAACAATATCACGGTCGTTTCGATAGGGAGAAATGAAAGCCGTCAGCACAATAATTCCTGCTTCTACAAATAATTTAGATACTTCACCAATTCTACGTATATTTTCCGAACGATCTTCTGGCTTAAATCCGAGGTTTTTATTAAGCCCATGTCTAATATTATCGCCATCCAGTACGTACGTGCTCATTCCTAAAGCGTATAATCTCTTTTCAATTTCTACACAAAGCGTTGATTTGCCCGAAGCCGATAAACCTGTAAACCATAAAATGGCACTTCTATGTCCATGTAAATTTTGTCTTTCTTTTTTACTTACCTGCTGTTCATGCCAAGTAATATTCGTAGATTTCATTAACAATCTCCTCTTACATGCGGTGGACGGAACCTAATCACAATTGTCCACTTCGCTAAGTCCTTTAATTAAAATTTCTGCTACTTCAGGCCGAGAAAATTCTTTTGGTGGTTTTATTCCGCTTTTTAGCAACGCTCGTACTTTTGATCCACTTAAATGGAGATGGTGTTCTTTACTATGTGGGCATGTTTTCGCAGTTGCCATACTTTCGCATAGCTTACAATAAAATGAATGTTCGAATTTAAGAATAGTCATTCCGATTTCTCTTTCATAAAGACTAATCAATTCCTGGGCCTCGTACGTACCATAGTAGTCGCCAACTCCAGCATGATCACGCCCGACAATAAAATGTGTACACCCGTAATTTTTCCGTACCAATGCATGTAAAATCGCTTCTCGCGGACCAGCGTAACGCATGGCAGCAGGATATATAACTAATCGAACTCGATCCTTAGGATAGTAATGATCTAATAAAACTTCGTAGCTCTTCATACGAATTGCAGCTGGAATATCATCAGATTTTGTTTTTCCGACCAAGGGGTTTAATAATAAACCATCGACATTTTCCATGGCGATTTTTTGTATATATTCATGTGCACGGTGGACGGGATTTCGTGTTTGAAAACCAACGATCGTTTTCCAACCAAGGTTTGCGAACATCTCTCTTGTTTGGACAGGATCTTTATAATATGCAGCAAATTCTCCATGATTCGGCCTATTAAGCAAGGTGATTGGTCCTGCGAAATACATCTCACCTTGTTCATATAATTTTTTCACACCCGGATGTGCTTCATCAGTCGTTCCGTATACTAGATGAGCTTCCTCTTTTTTGTCATATATGAATTTTTCCTCAAGCTTTAAAGTTCCGTATATGATATCGTCTTCTCCTGTTAGAGCAATTTCTTGCCCAATCGAAAACAGAGATGCTTCTTCAAATGAAACAGGCAAAGTAATAGGGATGCTCCAAACGAGACCATTCTCAAGTCGCATTTTATTAATGACAGAAAGATAGTCTGATTGATTCATAAACCCTATCAAAGGACTGAAACCGCCAATTGCCACTAATTCTAAATCGGATATCGTCCATTCCGAAATGGTTAAAGATGGTAGTTGCGCCGCTCTTTTTAATAATTTTTCCCGTTCATTATCATTAACTTCTCTATTTATTAAAATTCCACCATGTGGCTTGATGTTCTTGTAATATTGAAGTGCATGGACACTCATTTATAATCTCCCTTCACTTTCATTAGCTAACTTTCGAATTTCCTTTATATTTCCCCGGAGAACAACCGACAAATTTACGAAAAAGCTTACTAAAAAATGCAGAATCGTCATACCCGACTCTAATAGCTACATCAATCACCTTATCGTCTGTTTCCATTAAGAATTGTTTTGCTTTTTCAATTCTAATACTATGTAACATTTCAATAACTGTTTTCTTCGTTTCTTGTTTAAAAAGTCTATTAAGATGTCTAGGACTAATATTAAAAATATGGCAAAGATCTAAAATAGATATTTTTTGATCATAATTCCTTGATAAGTAACCACAAATACGTTGCACTAATACACTATTACTATTTTCAGTCATATAAGGCTTTTCAGCAGTAGAATTTCTTTCATTATATATTCGCGAAAGCAAAATCAATAATTCAACCATTTGCAGACGTATTAATGTAGAGTAACATGAATTTTTCTTATGGTATTCATGCATCATACCTTCCAATAACGAAAGAAATCTCGAAGAATAATTTCCGTCTAAATTTAGGAGGTGATGAAATCTTTCATTCCGATCTAAAAATGGCTGAATATAAAAATAATCCATTGACTGCGATACACCCAATTCTTTTAACCAAGAATCTTTAATCAGGCTAGGTAAAAATAAACAATTGATGATTTCGAGACTTTTATTATTTTCAACTTCAAATGTATGAACTTCACCTGGATTGATGATAAAAACATCATTCGTCTTAATGGTATACGATTGTCCTTCGAAAACGTGATTTGCATTACCTTGGATAACGAATACTAATTCAATGAATTCATGTGAGTGGGCTGGAGGGACGTTTGCTGAGTCATGTAGAAACCGTTGAATCCAGAAAGGAAAATCTTTTGTTTTCATGTATTCACTACTCTGGTATCTTGCCGTGCTCATCCTTACTCCTCCTATGGAATAATTGAAATATTGAATCGACATGCTTTTGCAGTGCATATCTTAAATATAATAGTAGGTGAATATTACTAGGATTCAATTAATTTACTGCAATTGTTTCCCTATTTCACTTATATCCTTTAAATCAATAACCTTTCCATTCTCTATTTGCGAGTAAATAATAGCTTCAATGACTTCCTGAGCAGCTAATGCATCTACACCAGAACCAGTAATGTTTTTAGGTGATACGCCTTTTTTAATCTCTTGAATAAATGTATCAAGCCGATGTTTAAAGGTTTCGTTAAAACCATTTATCCCGGATAGGACTGAATTTTTATACATTTTCAATTCCTGGCTTTTGTGTGGATAAAAAGTTAATTCATTGTATACATCATTGATAGTGAATCTGCCTTTTGTCCCGGCCACCTCGCAAAATTCAATCGGATGTCTATTATCCATATCATAGCTGCCAGTTAAATGGCCAACAGCACCGGATTCAAATTCCATATTAATAGAGGCAGTTGACCAAACAGTTCTCCCAGGAGCTTTTGTCATAAAAGCTTGAACTCTCCGTACGTCTCCACAAAAATAACGCATGACATCAATCGAGTGTGGGTGTAATGCTCGCATATGAATCCACGGACTAGTTTCATTCGGATTTTCAATCGTAAGTTTCATATTAATAAAGAGTAATGTACCTAGATCTCCCTTTTCAATCCATTCCTTCGCTATATAAGCAGTAGGAACGAATCGATGGTTAAGATTACATGCCAGTCTAATCTTCTGTTTTCTAGCGTAATCTACCATTTCTTTTGCTTCCGAAATATTATTTGATATTGGCTTTTCAACTAAGACATCTTTTCCATATTTCATCGCAAGCATAGCAGGTCCATAATGATGGGAACCGTTTTCAAAACCGCCCGTTGCCACACTTACAACATCAATTTCTTCAGACTTAAGCATGACGGTTAAATCTGAATAAGAGGGAACTCCATAATTTGCTGCAACTTTCTCCACTAGTTCTTTATTTAAATCACAAATAGCAACTAATTGAGCATCGGGATTTTCATTATAAAAACGACAATGAAGTTTACCGATATGATTTACACCAACTACCGCAACTTTAATCAAGTATTCCTCTCCTTTCCATAATGCTAGCGTTTTTTAAGATTAATTAGAATACTTCAAAAGTATGACTTTTGAAGTATTCTATGAATTGTTATACTTTCTCTTTATCTTTTTCTTGTAGCTTCTGCGCGGTGCTAATAGAACCGATATACAATGAATCATATGCTTCTTGTGAAGTTTTGAATGGACCGTGATCACGACCGTGCCAGCTTAAATTAGTATACATTGGATTGGTCCTTCCCGTTTCACCTTCCCTTTTTGCAATATACTTGTTCATTCTTCCTAACAGCATATTAACGATTTCCGGCTCTTCGGTTGCTACGTTCGTCATTTCCTTTGGATCGTTGAAGATATTATAAAGTTCAATTTCCGGTTTAAAGTGGAAGTCGGGCTCAAGAGAACATATTAATTTCCATTCTGGAGTACGCCAACCGTGTTTTCTCATCCATGTACATTCGGTTATATAAAACTCTGAAACTGGTGAAACAATGTTTTTCCGATCGTACACAAGGTCCAACAGATTACGACCGTCAAAAGAAATATTGCTTTCCAACCCAAGAAGTTCCAATACTGTCGGAGTAATATCCTTAATGAATGAAAAGTCTGAAATTCTTTTTCCTTCTGGAAGTTTTCCAGGAAATTTCATAATTAATGGTACAATTAAAGTATTTTCATAGAGACCGTGATGATCGTAATAACATTCATGCTCATTTAATGTTTCGCCGTGATCGGAAGTTATAATAATTAATGTTTCTTCCTCTATCCCTAAAGCTTCAACGGTTGTAAAAATGTTTTGAATGCAGGCATCCATATACGCAACCGCACCATCGTATTGTGCATCAACATATTGCGAATCCGTGCAACCTTCCGGAAGCCAAGAAGTAATATAATCGGAAAACGGTTTAAACTCTTTTAATTTATTTAAAGAATCATTGTTTGGATCACATTCATTTCCGTCGTAAAACATTCTCTCATACGGTTTTGGCGGCAAATACGGCGAATGAGGATCCATATGCCTTAGAAATAGGAAAAATGGTTGTTTTTCTTCCGAAAGCCTTTTTAGTTCAGGAATGGCGACTTTATTTAAATTCTCTGCCTTCGGACTACGACCTGATTCATCCGCTCCCCAACCTGGATAGTCGATATATTTTTGAAATCCTCTAGAAGATGGATTACCGGTAAACCCTACACATGTAGTATTATAGCCATTCTCCCCCAGAATCTCAGGCAAGGTTTTCACGTGATCACCTAAGGGTCCTTTATGACGGAGAGCAACCACATCTGTGCTAAAGCAATCCATACCCGTTAACATTGAGGCATAGCCTGGTGTGGTTGGAATGCTAGGGCTAAAATGATTTTCGAATAATACTCCACCATCTGCAAATTTATCAATATGTGGAGTTGTTAAACGTTCATACCCATAAGAACTCATCCGATCTCTTCTTAAACTATCAATGCCAAAAAGAATGATATTAGGCTTCTTTTTCATTGGACCTACCCTTTCTGAACAATATTTGCTTCTCTTGCACCAAGTGCTTTCAAGCAAGCATTTAAATATCCATAGCTTTCAGCAGCGACAATGGAAACATCAGCGAGTGAATGATTGCTTGCACCAATCACTTCAAGAACGACAGGACCGGAGTAATTCCCATCAACCATTGCCTGACAATAAGCAAATAAGTCTATATCCCCTCGTCCGCACGCTTGATTTTGAATCGATCCCGGCCCAGCAGTTCGGCCATTACAATCACGAATATGAATATGTTTTACTCGACTTAACACTTTTGGAAGTTCCTCTTCCGGATTTTCATTGCCACGATAAATATGGCTAGGATCCATGTCAATTCCAAAGGCAGAAGAAGGAATTTCATTCATTGCTTTTAGGGTAGTTTCTGTATTGTAGATCGCGTTTCCAACATGGGCCTTTACGCAAAGTGTTACACCATAACTTTCAGCTTTTTTCGCTAAATGGTAAAGTGTTTCGATTGAATGTTGTAAATCTGTTGCTACGCCTGATTTTCCTCCCGGCCCGACATTGATAACTGGAATGCCAATCGCAGCGGCAGCTTCAAACGCTAATGTAAGACGCTCTTCATCTAGTGATGCTACTTCCATTGATAAAAACTCTAAACCATTTGCATCGGCGATAGAGCATATTTCCTCCGCTTGTTCTTTCCAACGATCTAACTCGAGGTGCTCACACATCCCTTTAATCGCTGATATTTCCACTCCATCATAACCACAAGCCGCTATTTGCCTTGCTGCAGTTGAAAAATCGAAGTCTTTAAATAAGACTGAGTTTACCCCAAGCTTAATCATTTTACCCCTCCAGGAATAAGTCCTACTTCCTTTACGTCAACGATCGTTCCAGTTTCCCATGATTTAATGGCGGCTTCAATAATGAGTTGAGCTTTTAGTGCATCTTCACCAGATCCATCTACCCGGTCATATGTAACACCAGTAATAAGTTGATCAACAAAAGAATTGATGCGACTTTTAAATGTTTCCGGGAAGGCACGCATTCCGCCGAGATGGCTGTACTTCTCTGTTTCGATGCCAGCTCTTGGGTAAAAAGTTAAATGTTCGCAAGCATCTTCTAATACAAAACGACCTTTTGAACCGACTACTTCACAAAGTTCTAAACCATAGCTTGCACCCGCGTCATAACTTCCGACAAGATTTCCAATCGCACCATTTTCAAATTCTAAAATGATTTGAGCATTGGACCAAATCGCACGACCCTCACCTTTCATCATAAAAGCCGCTACCCGCTTCACATCTCCGCAAAAATACCGAATGACGTCAAAGGAATGAGGGTGCAATGCACGCAAGTGGAACCATGGAGAACTTTCCACTGGATTATTGATCCACATTCTCATATTGATCATATGAATCTTTCCTAATCTTCCACTTTCCAGCCACGACTTTGCTCTTTCTGCAGCAGGTGTAAAGCGATGGTTTAAATTGACTGCATAAGGCAACTTATTCTTCCTGGCAAGATCAACCATCTGTTTTCCTTCTTCGATATTATTGGATATCGGTTTTTCACCTAGGACTGGTATACCCGCATTTAATAATTCCATTGTTGGAGCAAAATGCTCACTTCCATTTTCTTCTCCCTTTGTACAAACACTGACAAGATCCAATTGAACATTACTTGCAAGCATGTCTTTCACACTGTAAAATGCAGTTCCTCCAAATTTGACGGCAGCTTCATCTGCTTTCTCTTTTATAATGTCACAGACGGCTACAATTTCAGTATCGGGATTTTCCTTGTAAACCGATGCATGAATGCTCCCAATGTTTCCAACTCCTACAATCCCTACTTTTAACGCCATTTATTCGTCCTCCTCAACGTTAATTTGCTGCATAACCCATTGTCGTAAATAACGCAAGAGCTTCCTGTGAAGTATCTAATCTACTATGTTGGACAATGATTGGTACATTGCTATCGACCTTAATTGCGTATGGAACACCTCTAGGTATTTCATTTCCATTTTTGTCCCTAATTTTATCTAACCTAATATGATGGGTTCTGTTAGGTCCACATTCCGAAAAAAATTGATTCATTGGCTCACGATCTTCAAAATATAAAGTAAGATGAATATCGGCGGGCTCATCGGTCAAATTCAACACACAAACAGCTTCATGACTTATTTGATCCCCTGTACTCTTTGGTTGTAAAAAGCCATCGGGAATAATCCAAGTCAGTTTTCCAATCAAATATAACTCCCCCGTTTCACTTAAATTTGAAAACGCTTTCTGTAATAATTAAATTTTATCTGTCCCTCATTAAATCATCATTGTTCATCCTGCCAATTTTATGGTCAATTCGGCCATGTTGATTTAAAGCTATAGGGGTAAAGCGCTAAACGTTGTAATTTAAATCCGTCGTTTGTTAAAAGTGTAATGGATTTATAGTTTCTGCAAAAATAATGAATGATTGTATATCAAAGTTTCATAGAAATATCTTCAACGGTTTTTGCACTTCTGATTCAATCATATAAAGGGATGTCCCTTTATTTAAATTGAAATAAAGCCATTTCATCAAAGTGAATAACACGATCACGTATTTCACAAAAATTATCGATATTTACATATTCCATAATAAAAGGGACATTCTCTGTATATTTATGATACAAATGTAAAAACAATGGCCAATTGATATCACCATCACCTATTGCCCTGCCATATGTATCATTTACCTTACGATCCTTTCCATGAAAATAAGCAATATGATTGGATAAATACGAAAACATATCAACCTCGGAGTTATTAGCAATTAAATTGGCGGGATCCAACAATACTTTTACCCGATCGGAACCTACCTGATTGATAAAATCAACCATTCTCTTGGCGCTTGGAATGATATCTAATACACACGGCTCAATCGCAATCGAAACATTATATTGCTCAGCCTTTATAGATAAGTGTTTCACATTCTCAAGAATTCTATGAAAATTGGCTTCGTACGTATCTGCATTCACTCCCCTTTTCCCAGGAATAAAACCACATTCAGTCGATACATATGGAATCTTATTTATACTTGCGATTTCGATTAATCTCTCAAAATATGAAAGATTCTTCTCCTCTTCTTTTTCATCTGTTTCTAATAAATTCGTGAAAGCCCCTATAGCGCTTACCTCAATCCCAATATTTCGATAAGTTTCTACAATTTTTATGCTTTCTTCATTTGTTAATTCATTCATATCCGATCGACCGTTGTACACCCAATAATTTGAATCCGTTTGGGAAAAGCAAAGCTCCGTCCATTTGAAACCATTTTTGGATAAAAGTTCTGCAGTCTCTTGATTACTTAATTGAGGAAAACTTCTTGATACGGCACCAACATCCATAATTGAAAACCTACTTTCTTCTTTAAAATTTGACCATGACCTTATTGTCTTTTCTTTTTACTTTCTAAAATGAAATAGCCGTATATCTGATGAAAAATCAGTGAAATACGGCTATTTGATGTTCCTCAAAAGGAAACATTTTTTAATCGATTTTTTCATTTATGTCTTCCTTGTTGCTAAATCAATTCTTTCCCTTCTTGGATTCGCCTTCCATGCATCCCAAGATAGACCGTATTCTTCTAGAACTTTTTCTATCCTTAGCTTAAATGGTAAACCCTGTTTTTTTAACACATACTCCATAGGATCTTCACTAGATTGAAGTTTATTATTTACCCAATTGGATAATTGTTTATGAAATCTATTTGCTTGGTCTGGATGGGTTTCAATAAGATTATTCTCCTCACTCGGATCTTCATGTAAGTCATAAAGTTCTGCCGGCGGTCTCGTAAATGGTCCGGAATCATACGTTTCTATATATTTGTATTTCTCTGTGCGAATCCCTCTTGCCGCCTGCCATGCACATTCACTTAAATAGATTTCAGAATGATTTACATTTTCAATTCCATTTATGAGTGGAAAAAGACTTTTTCCATCTAAATCTTGAGGGATTTCAAGATTCAAAGCTTCAAGTATAGTCGGCATAAGATCAGCATGCTGTACTAAACCTGCGACCCTTTTACCAGGAGAGATGAAATTTGGCCATCTTATAATTAGCGGAATATGAACAGTTTGATCATATAAACCACAGTGGTCCCAGTAAATATCATGTTCTGTTAAGCTTTCTCCATGGTCGCCGAATAGGACAAGCATGGTTTCATCTTTAATGCCCAACTTGATAAGATGATTATCCAAATCCTTTAATAAATCATCTAAATAGCGAATTTCCGCATCATATAATGCATTGACATAATTTGTATCAGTAATATTCCCAAGTAAATCATAATGGTGATATTTGAAAAATGGGTAAGCAGGATGATTAAAAGCGGGATCCATACTTTTATTAGTTGGGTCATATTGGTCCTTGCCGGAATCATAAAATGCTGGGATATATTCCTTAGGTGGTAAGTACGGAGTATGAGGATCCCAATAGTGAAGAAATAAAAAGAAATCCTTGTCTTTATGTTCTTTAAGCCATGGTTTCGCAAGACTATTGATCGTCTTCCCATCAATCCATCTTGTTTTTCCGACTGTATTAATATAATATTGATATCCTCTTGCAAACCATTCTTTTAAATTGTATAAATTGTCTACAGCTGCAGTTGTGTATCCTGCGTTTCGTAAAATGGTAGGCAGCCATTTGACCTCTTTAGGCAAGTAAGTCAACGAAGAACCATGTGATATAACACCAGTGGTTAAACCAACTTTTCCAGTAAAAATACTCGTATGTGCCACTTCGGTAGGTATATCTGATGCGAAGGCGCTTTCGAAAAGTACACCCTGCTCTGCGATTTTATCGATATAAGGGCTGGTTGGAAGATGATATCCGTAACAACCAAGCCTATTCGCTCTTAGTGTATCTAATGAGATAAAAATAATTTTCATTTCTGCCCCCTAAGGAAGTGATAGAGACTCAATCAAGTAAGTCAAGTATCATTTTACGTTCAAAAAAATCATAATTCATGGTCAAAAAGGACATTTTAAAGGTGTATCTGGCCATAGATTGGATATACTTCCGATTTTCTTTATTTGTGAATGTTTTTCAAATGCAAAGTAAAATTAAATGAAAAAAGGCGATGTCAAAATGACATTACCTCATTTTTTTGATTACTTTATATATATTAGTTACGGCTAATTATATTTCTCTGTCAAACGATATTACTGAAGTTATTGCCCTGCTCTTAAAACTGGCAAAGTACAGCAGCGAAATGAGCCTCCAGATTTTATAATCTCTGATATATCTACTTCCATTACGTTATAACCTAATTCTTGCAATTTTCTATTAACATTTTTATTAATAGGTAAGCTAAACACTCTCTTATTCCCAATTGATAGTACATTTGTGCCTAGCGTAAATTGTTCATCTTCCGACACTTCTATTAATTCAAATCGTGTTTTTAAAAATTTAATGGTTTCGGAATCAAATGCTCTAGGAAAATACAAAGCCTCGTTGGAGGAAATAATATTAAAAACACAGTCTAAATGAAGATATTTTTCGTCAAATGGGATTGGGACAATTTCGTAATTGGGCAAGAGCTTTTTCATTTGCTCGATTGCTTTACTATTTGTCCGGCTGCTAATACCAATAAAGACTGTATTTTTATTTATTATTACGTCCCCACCTTCAATATTTCCTTCAGTTAAATCCAGGAAAGGGATGCTTTTCTCCTTCAAAAGATCTTTCAAAACTCGTTCTTCACCTAATCTAATATCATTTGCCATTTCAGCTACAAACAAGTCACTCCCTATCGTAAATCCAATATCACGAGTGAAAACTTGTTCTGGAAATTTTTTTGATGGAGGTATAAAGATAACCTCGATGCCTTGATTTTCCAGTGCTTTAATAAATTCTCTATGCTGATTAGTAGCGAGTTCTGAATCAATGTTTTCTTTTTCGTATTGTTTTTGTGTTTCATTAATAACTTCTTTTATCTCCATATTCTTTGGTTCACATAAAATTACCTTATGTAAAGTATCGTATTCGGTATTACAAAAAATCTTTAACTGTTTTTGCGAAGTTGTTGCCATGCAAGATCCTCCAGTCAGTTTTTTTTATGTTGTCCCGACACGTATCACATATTCCCCTTCTTATGTATTGTCTAAACAAAAAGACTAGACGATTTTTAAAATAGGACTGCATATTAGGAGCTAATTGATATTTAATGTTCGATAACTGCTGTAAAATTTGATTTAAATGTCGATAGATTGAGATTCGAGAATAAAATCCATGCTTTTTGTGAATTCAGTCCAAATCCATAGAAGATTCGATCTGTAATCAAAGAAAATCTTGATTACAGTACGAATCAGCACCGAATTCGATCTGTAATCAAAGAAAATCTTGATTTCAGGACGAATCGGCAACGGATTCGATCTGTAATCAGGACAAATCTTGATTACAGGACGAATCATCATCGGATTCGATCTGTAATCAAAGTAAATATTGATTTCAGGACGAATCGGCAACGGATTCGATCTGTAATCAGGACAAATCTTGATTTCAGGACGAATCATCGCCGGATTCGATCTGTAATCAGGACAAATCTTGATTTCAGGACGAATCATCGCCGGATTCGATCTGTAATCAGAGCGAATATTGATTTCAAGACGAATCATCATCGGATTCGATCTGTAATCAGAGCAAATCTTGATTTCAGGACGAATCATTGTTAGAAAATATATGGAATAAATTAAAAAGGATAGTTGAGCATAGAAACTTCTACTCAATCTATCCTTATTTTGTACTTAACGGAATCTATCCTCGTTCATAGCTAAATGTCCCGGGCTAATAGTTCCATTTTGTCAGGAAAGCGATACCCCATAGACTCCAACAACTGTTTGCCCTCTATATTCAAGTCATTCACCAAAGTTTGAACGTTCGTTCGGCCGTTTGCTAAGTGATAATCAAATGCCTTAGCAATGAGGTATTTACCTAGCCCTTTATTACGCCAACGCGGAATAACAAATAACCGATCAATTGCCCCTGTTTGCCAACATGTAACACTACCTACCATCTCATCACCTTCAAATGCTGATATAGTTTGTAATTCAGGACCAGCGATCATCCATTCCAGCATATTTAGGCTCCAATAGACGACCCCATTATAATATTGATTTTCTAGACTGACGTAACTCATTCGTTCATCTTCTGTCTTCATTAGATGATGACGAACTTTAACACCGATCGGTGCTTCTATTTCGGCAAGCGATTTTCGGTTAATCATTCGATTTGCAAAGTAATACGTTTGGTAATCGTTAAAACCATTTTCTTCATAAAATGCCCTATCACCATCAAAATCATTCCACACTACCATTTTTGTTTTCTTTTCTGGATTACGAAGTGCGTAGCAGATATTAATTAAAGAAGGATACAAAACCTTTCTCACTTCAGAAAATCGCTCAAAAGCCTCTTGATTAACTTCAATCACAACTTCCATTACATTGTGATCTTCCGACAATCCATGACGCAAATACCCCACAGCAATTAAATTTCCATCCTCATTGAGGACACAGCTCATTTTCTGATGCTCATAATCTTTATTGTATTTAAAGAGCACCCATGCTTTTTTGTTTAATTCCATGACACTTTTTTCAAATTTGCCAACGCTATATGGACGTACTTCCAGCGACACCTAGATTCCCCCTTCACTGGATTGCGTAGAGCCCAATTACTTTTGGTTAGTTTTAAATATATAAGTGCATTTTTTAAAAATAATACCTAAATCATTTAGATTGGTACTTTACATAATAGTTTTATTTTCCTATCACTTTAATATCTTTTATTGGAAAATAAATAATTCTTGTTGTTCCTACTACCTTTTCAATTGGGATAGCTCCGATATGGCGACTGTCCGAGCTCCCTCTTCTATTGTCACCCAAAACGAATAAATGCCCTTCTGGAACCACTTCACTTCCTACTGGTGTCTATATGGGCTATCCATTAGCTTTTGTTTAAATTTGTTTAAATACGGTTCATCGTAAGGTTCATCATTTATATAAAGTATATCGTCCTTTATACTCAATACGGTCACCAGGCAATCCAATTACACGTTTAATGTAATCTCTACCATCTGGGGCATGAAAAACAATAATATCAAATCTTTTCGGTTCTCCTATTTTTGTTACAATCATGCGGTCTTGGTCTTGTAAAGTAGGTTCCATTGAAGAACCATCAACTACAATTGGTGTGAAGAAAAAAGCGCGAATAACAAAAGCTAATAGAATTGCAATAAGAAGTGCCTTAACCCACTCACGAATTTCATTTTTATTTTTTATCGTTGACATTTACTTTCATCCTCTCACAATAAAATAAAATTTTTCTATCTGTTTTTAAAACTGGTCAAATTTTTAATCTCTACATAATTATTACAATGGAAATTACAAAATTCCTTTTTCGCTTAAACTGCCCTTTAATAACTTCAATAAAAAAAGCGTTAATCCTTCTTCGATTAACGCCAGTTTCTTTTCTCTCAATTTAATTCAACTCAGCTTGCCGTCGTCTTTGTTATCTTTTCCGCTAAAAGAGGCTTCTTTAACAGCAGGTCATTTAATTTCTCCGACCCTAAAAGCATTACTGCCGCAAAAATAACGATAAATAACGGGAAAAGTTTTATCGTTGTATGGGATGCGATGAAGCCAAATAACGGTGGTAAGAATGTAGCACCTGTATAGGCAACTGCCATTTGATAACCCATAATTGTTTGGGAATGTTCTTTACCGAAACGTGTCGGTGTTTCATGTAACATACTTGGAAAAATAGGTGCTAATCCTAAACCTACCAAAATAAAGCCTACTAATGAAAATCCTGATGGTAGCGGCAAGAATAGGCATAACGCTCCAATTAACGCAATTATTTGTCCCGCCCGAATTAGTATTTTGTTACTTACTTTCATTGTAATAAAACCTGTTATCAATCTTCCTACCGTAATTCCACCGTAATATAAAGAAATCCATCTTGCTGCAACCTCTATTGGCAATTCTTTAACGTTTACCAAAAAACTACTTCCCCAGAGTCCCATTGTTGATTCAACGCCACAATAGAATAAAAATGCGACCAGCGCCAATTTAACTCCCCTGATTTTTAAAGGTTTTGTATTTTTAACACTTTCATCAACGTTAGCATTTTTATTTAATAGTTCTTCATTTTCAGCATTATTACTTCGATTCCCAACTTTATTCCATAATGGCAAGCTGAAAAACAGAATGATCACAAGGGCAAACTGTATTCCTGCAATCGTAAAATATCCACTTCTCCAAGCATTTTGCTCGGAAATAAATTGTGCGATGATGATTGGACCAAGTGTAGCACCGACTCCCCAGAAACAATGTAACCAGCTCATATGATGTGCTTTGTAATGTGTGGCAACGTAATTGTTTAATGCAGCATCAACCGAACCTGCTCCCAAGCCAAGTGGAATAGCACATATAACTAGCCAAATAAGAGATGGTGCATAGGAAAAACCAAGTAATGCTGCTGCTGTCATCAATACACTAATAAATGTGACTTTTCCGGTTCCTAATTTTCCAATGACAAAGCCACTTGAAAGACTAGAAATAATTGTGCCTCCTGCTATGACCATGAATAGTACTCCAGCAGTGTCAAGTCTTGCCCCGAATTCAGGTTGCATGGCTGGCCAAGCTACCCCTAACAATGAGTCTGGCAAACCTAAACTAATAAATGCTAAATAAATAAGTATTAAAAAGAATGTTGCCATTTTGTAACCGCCTTTTATTGAATGCTTGTATTTGAAATCATTAAATTAAGTCCA
Source organism: Lederbergia panacisoli (assembly GCF_024626525.1). Taxonomy (GTDB): domain Bacteria; phylum Bacillota; class Bacilli; order Bacillales; family Bacillaceae_C; genus Lederbergia; species Lederbergia panacisoli. The sequence goes on along the minus strand of NZ_JANJGU010000011.1, from coordinate 24,553 downwards.
AGACTTTCTAACCCATTTAAATAATCTTGTTTCCAGTTACTCATAGTAATCTTAGGTAAATGATTTACGGGTATATATGTTGAACTTGCTAATATAATTTTTTCTATAATAGATTTGTTCACTTCATCATGACAAAAAATAAATATATGAGGGTTAATGATAGCTGTAAAAGAAGCAATTAACCTTCCAATCGCATCTATCTCATTTTCTTGAAAATAAGTTTTACTTTTACCTCCTACTACTTGTGAAAAATTTCGATCATCATATAAAGGAACAAATGATACCTCTCCTGAAAAAAAAGTGCTTCCACGCACTAAATCTCCGTTAACCATAATTCCAGCTCCCGGGCCATTTTGTCCAGAAGATAAATATACAAGTGACGGATTTACAATATCTACTTTACTTTTGTGGTATCCGAGCACTGCAGCATTCATATCATTCTCCACTACGACAGGTAATGAAAAATAATCCTCTATGTACTTTTTTAAGTCAAAATTATTAAAATGGTCATAACCCGGTATAAAAAAAATCCGCCCATTGTCAACAGATCCGGGAACTCCAATTGCGATCGAACTGATTTTTGGATATTTGTTAATGATACCTTCAATATATTTAATCAGTTTTTTAACATCATCATTTATTACACTTTCGATATTTCCCTGCTCCTTCATGTCTCCTAAACAATTAAATACAATAAAATTTGTCTCTGTTCTTTCTAAAAAAATCGCTAGACCTAATAGATGCTCAGGATTATAAGCATACCTTTGCGCTTTTCTTCCCCCGGTAGACTCATCAAGACCAATTAATAATAGTTCTCCGTCCTTCTCCATCTTTGACAAAAACTTACTGATTGTCGGAAAACTAATCCCTAATGAATCACTCAATTCAACTTTTGTTGCACTGCCTTTTTCTAAAAAAGTTGAACGAATCCTGCGATGAATAACAGTTTTCATTGTTTTTGGAGTAGTGAGATTTTCGTGCAAAAAGAACCGCCTCGCAATACAATAAACTTATTAAACTTCTTTAATAAGTAGTAATATAGCATAGCCTTTTTTAAAATTCAATAAAAAAATGAAAACGCTCAGTTTCTGAACGTTTTCATTGGATTTATTTTTTCTGATGTCTTTTCAACATTTCTTGTAAAAATACTTCTGACTTTCCTTTAGGAATACTCAAACTCTCCCAATTTTCACTTTTTATTTGTTTCCCAATGTAAACCATCTGCCCAATATGATATGAATAATGAGCTACTTGTCTTTCAATTGCATCTATTACCAAATGTCTTTCGCCACGAATATAAACATCTTTTAACAAATCGCCTTCTTTTAAGCTTTCAAGAGTTTCAAAAAGAGTATTCCAACCTTTTTCCAAGATTTCGATCATTTCCCTTTTGGATATTGTTTCATCTTCAAATTCTTGTTCGCGATTCCTATCTGGCTTCTCGCCATCCGAACTAAAAAAATCTGTCCATCTAGAAATCATATTGCCGCTTAAATGCTTAGCAATAATAGAAATACTATTGGAATCTTCATTTAATCTCCAATGAATATCGCCTTCTGATAATTGTTCGATAGTCTTATCTCCAAGACTTTTTATGCTTTTAAATCTCTCAATTACAACTCTAATATACTCAGTTCCGATACACATTGGACTCCTCCTCCATTTTCGGAAAGCTACGGTTTCGCAAATTGAACAATACGTTTGGCAATGATTTCATTTGGGTCAATGAATGGCACATTCGTTTCAACCTCAGATAAAATAATTGGAATTTCAGTACAGCCCATAATGACTGTTTCTGCTCCATTTTCAACTAAATAGTCAGCTGCCACCTTTAAGCTCCTGATATTGTCATCATTTTTTCCATTATATTTATATGAAAAGATGGCATCCTGAATTCCATTTTGTAAATCATCAGGAAGCAATACAACATCCAAGCTTTCTTTTTCTAATGCTTTTTGGAAAATCCCTGTCTTAATCGCCCCAGATGTAGCAAGTACCCCAACCTTTTTAGTACCCGCTTCAAGTATGCTTTTCACTGTTTCATCAATGATATGAAGTACTTCAATATTCACTGCATCCTTAACAAAATCATAATAGAAATGAGCAGTATTCGCGCAGATGACGATAAAATCTGCTCCCGCCCTTTCTAAATTCTGTGCTGTTTCGGCCATGGCTGGACCAGGATTTTCAGAGCCAAGCAGAATAGCATCCTGTCTACTTGGCATTTTCGGATTACTATCAATAATAATCCGTAAATGATCTTCGTCTTTTTTAGCAAAGGTGTATTCAGTGATTTTTTGGTAAATATCAATGGTCGCTTCAGGACCCATTCCACCCAATAATCCTACAACCTTCTCCTTACGGCTACTCATTTTTATTTCCTACAATCGCAGCAACAACTACAGAACCAACAACGTTAATCGTTGTAATTCCCATATCCATAATTCTGAAAATCCCTGCAAGTAAACCGATGATTTCAATCGGTAAATTAAGAGACGTTAAGAAAATGGTCGTTGCAACGAAAATACCACCAGGAATTCCTGGGCTTCCTAATGTCATAAGTACACCCAATAGTACGGCAATAACTTGTTCACTAATAGACATTTCTATACCTGTTAACTGAGTAACAAATATCGCAACAACGCCGAACCAAAGAGCATTTCCATCCATATTCATCGATGCGCCTAAAGGAATTGTCAAACCAACTACATCCTTTGGTAATTTAAGTTCATCCTCTGATGTTTTAATGGATACTGGCATCGTTGCTTTTGTACTACATGTTGTAAAACTAGTAATCCAAACTGGACTGATTTTCTTGAAAAATAGAAACGGATTTTTCCTAGTAAAAATAAAATAAAGAATAAAATAAACAATTAATAATTGCAAAAATAATCCCAAGTAAATCGAACCGATAAATTTCGTTAAAGGTCCAATAACAGATGTACCATATTTACCAGCTGTTACAGCCATCAATGCAAATACACCGTAAGGAGAAAGCAGTAAGACGATATTTAATACTTTCATAATATAATTGTTTAAAGTTTGAAAAATACTATGGATTCTATTTCTGTCATGTTCCTTCAGCATTAAAATCGCAACACCTGAAAAAAGAGCGAGTACGATTACCTGAAGGATATTGCCTTCTGACATCGATTGAATAATATTTGTAGGAAACATTTCGGTGACCACACTACTAAATGTAGGTGCTTGATCGACCTTGTCCACTTCTGGCAAGTCATTTAAAACTAGACCTTTACCGGGTTTTATAATATTTCCGACGATAATTCCGATTGCTGCCGCTATTAAGGTCGTCGACATAAATAAAATAATTAGCTTATTTCAATAACTCCAAGCCTCTTTATATCCCCCATACTAATAATGGCTGTAACGACGCTAAAAAAGATTAGTGGCACAACGGCCATTTGTAGGGCTCTTAAAAATATAGTTCCGACAAAATTAATAGCTTCTATTTTCGGTCCTACAAAAAAGCCGATGATTGCACCAAGAATCATTCCTATTAATGTTTTTGTTGCTAATGATAGTTTCATAGATTGAATTACCTCACTTGTTATAATTTATTATGTAAAAGGAATATTAAGAAAGCTCAAAACAAAACAAGCCATAGCTTGTGGTATCTTCCACTTGCTATGGCAAATATGGAATCATAAAATTTAAACCACTTTCACTCTCCACCCAAACGGATCTTCTTCAGTTCCAGTTTGAATTCCAGTCAATGAATCATATACTTTTTTCGATAATTCGCCTGTTTTTCCATCGTTAATAATGATTTTTTCACCTTGCCAGAACAACTCCCCGATTGGTGAAATAACAGCAGCAGTGCCAGTTCCGAATGCTTCTTCTAATTCTCCTGAATGGTAGGCTTGGAAAATTTCATCTATCGATATTTTTCTTTCGACGACTGGAATTTCCCAATGATGTAAAAGCTCAAGGACGGATTTTCTCGTTATTCCTTCTAAAATGCTGCCATTTAATTCTGGGGTCACGACTTCTCCGTTAATTTTAAAGAACACGTTCATACTGCCGACTTCTTCAATGTATTTATGTTCTCTGCCATCCAACCATAGAACTTGTGAAAAGCCTTCTGCCTCCGCCTCTTCTTGTGCTTTTAATGAGCCCGCATAGTTTCCAGCTGTTTTAGCATTCCCTGTTCCACCTTTTACCGCGCGGACAAAATCACTTTCAACCGATATTTTAACAGGATTGATTCCTTCCTTATAATAAGCTCCAACAGGCGATAGGATGATCATAAATTTATACGTATCAGAAGGGGATACGCCTAAATAAGGTTCATCCGCAAAAATAAATGGACGTACATAAAGTGACGTGCCTTCAACATTCGGAACCCAATCTTTATCGATGGATATCAGCTTTTTCAAGGCAAATAAAGCGAATTCCTCATCAATCTCAGGGATGCATAGCCTTTCATTTGAGCGATTTAATCGTTTCATATTTTCATCGGGTCTAAATAATACGACTTCATCTTCTTTCGTTTTATATGCTTTAAGTCCTTCAAAAACAGTCTGCCCATAATGAAAAATAATTGCAGCGGGATCCAACATAATAGGCTGATAAGGAATAATCTTCGCATCATGCCACCCTATTCCTTTCGTATAATCCATTACAAACATATGGTCTGTAAATACAGTACCGAAGGAAAGTTGCTTAAATGCAGGTTTTTCTTTTTTTGTCGTACTAAGTTGTACATCAATTTGATAATCTTTCAAAAATGCCATCTCCCTTTAATTCTTTCCTCTTAATTATATACGTACTTGCCCATTACCATAAATAAAAAATTTGCTAGACGTAAGTGCGTGCAATCCCATCGGACCCCTAGCGTGAAGTTTTTGCGTACTAATGCCAATTTCAGCACCATACCCAAATTCAAAACCGTCCGTAAAGCGTGTTGAAGCGTTATGGTATACAGCTGCAGCATCTACACTATTTAAAAAGATGGCCGCATTCTTTTCCTCTTCCGTTATAATCGATTCAGAATGCTGTGTTCCGTATTTATTAATATGATCGATTGCTTCTTCCAAAGACGTCACAGTTTTAACACTTACAGTTAATCCTAAGTATTCTGTTTCCCAATCTTCTTCAGATGCCAGTTTTGCAGAAGGTAAAACTTGTAAAACTTTTTCATCCCCATGAATCTCTACGTTATTTTCTACTAGTTTTGCTAAAAGATTTTCGCCATATTGGTCAAGCCATTTTTCATGAATGAGGATTGTTTCTATGGCATTACATACAGAAGGACGTTGTAATTTTGCATTTAATACGATTTCTTGTGCCATTGCCTTATTCGCACTTTCGTCAATAAATATATGACAATTGCCAGCTCCCGTTTCAATAACGGGTACAGTGGATTCACGAACAACAGTATCGATTAAATTTTTCCCGCCCCTTGGGATGAGGACGTCTAAGTAGTCATTTAATTGGAAAAGCTCTTTCGCAGTTTCACGGCTTGTATCTTCAATAAGTTGAATCGAGTCAACAGGAACAGCACTTTTTTCAAGAGCTGAATGTATTGATTTTATGAGCGTCATATTCGAATATTTTGCTGAAGAACTCCCTCTTAATATGACGGAGTTGCCAGTTTTAAGCGCAAGAGTTGCAGCATCAATCGTAACATTTGGCCTTGCTTCGTAAATCATACCAATGACACCGATAGGAACACGTTTTTTCCGAATTAGTAATCCATTGTCTTTTTCAATTGTTTCAAGCGTTTCGCCAATCGGATCTTGCAGTTCGATTAATTGATGAATAGCATGTGCCATATCATCGATTCGTTTTTCATTCAACATGATCCGATCAAGAACAGCTTCTGTTAGACCATTTCTTTTCCCTTCAACTAAATCCTTTTCATTCTCCGTAAGAATAGCTGCTTTATCTTCCCGCAATTGATTAGCAATCATTGCTAAAGCTGTGTTTTTCTCTTCTGTAGTTAGCGTTACGAGTGCATAACTCGCTATTTTCGCTGCCCGACCTTTACTTTTAACTTCACTCATTTCTAACCCTCCAATAAGTTATACTTGAACCCAACGATTTCGATGAATAACTTCAATAGATGGTGCAAGAGCTTCCATACCTTTTTCATCGTTTCTTCTTTTAATTTCTTTTTTTAGTGCATCAGAAGAATAGCTGACCTCGCCTTTTCCGATTAAACCATTTATACCGAAGACTTCAACAACGTCCCCTTTTTCAAAAGTGCCGTTAATTTTAAATACACCAGCAGGTAATAGACTTCTTCCATTGTAAAGAATCGCTTCTTCTGCACCTTGGTCGACATAAATTTTTCCAGTAGATTCTGAATGGAAGGCAATCCATTGTCTACTCGTATTAATTGGTGAAAAGTCGGAGCTGGAAATGTATGTACCATCGCCATTCCCACGCAGGATCTCCATTAATTTACCAGGGCCCTCCCCTTTTCCGATGAAAACTGGAACGCCAAGTGAAGTCGCTGTTTTCGCAGCTAATAATTTGGACCTCATTCCACCGGTTCCGACTTTTGAGCCAACTTCATTTGTTGCAGCCAGCATTTCATCTGTAATCGCATTTAAATAATCCAATTTCTTAGCCAAAGGATTTTGGCGAGGATTCGAATCATATAATCCATTAATATCCGTTAATATAATGAGTTGGTCGGCATGGATGAATCCACTTACTAAGGCGGAGAGCATATCATTATCGCCAAATGTCAATTCCTCAACAGAAACCGAATCGTTTTCATTGATTATTGGCAAAATTCCTCGCTCAATTAATTCCATCATCGTTGCATAAGCATTTCTATATCTTTCACGATTCGAAAAATCATTCCTCGTTAACAGAATTTGAGCGGGGATAATTCCGAACTCACTAAACTTTTCTATATACGACTGGATCAATACACTTTGCCCGACAGCCGCCGCCGCTTGCCTTCCTTTAATCGTAACGGGTCTAGAAGGATAACCAAGTCTAGCAAATCCAGCTGCAACAGCGCCAGATGAAACTAATATAACTTCATGGCGAGCGTCCCGAAGCTTGGCGACCGCTTGGACATGATCATTTAGCTTCTCTTGATCAATCTCCCCTTTATCGTTAGTCAAAGAACTACTGCCAATTTTCACAACAATCCGTTGCTTCCTCATTCTTTCTATCCCCTTGCCCTTTACATTTTATGGAAATAAAAAAAGCCCTCCATCCTTAAATTTAAGGACGAAAGACTGTTACTTCCGCGGTACCACCATAATTAGATGCATAAACATCTCACTTTTCCTCATAACGCGAGGCGGGCGCCTATGTTTTTTCATAAGACTCTGAAGGCAGGTTCTGCAGATTGATTGTGGCGAAATCTTTCAGCTCATAAATCTCGCTCTCTTTCACATCAACACCTGCATACTAATCCTTCTTCAACGTTCATTGATTTTACAATATTATGACGAAAAAAATCAGAAAAGTCAAGAGTTTCAAACAAGATGCTGAGCACAATACTCGACCACCATTTTCTCCTCATCTTCATCTAAAGCAAATTCAAGAATTTGATTTGTCACTTGTTCAATAAAATCATAATTTGCGATTCGTTTTTCCTCACCAATAACCGAAAAAAGGACTCGTAATTGAATTCCCTGTTCGGAAAAAAGTTCATCATCCTCGGGTACATCAAGATCTAGAAAAAATTCATATCGATTACCTTCAAGAATCCCTGTTGGATCAAGCAGTTGCTCTACACTATGTCCTGTAATTTCCATTAAAAATACCTACTTCCTTGACAATCTTTTTTTCATAAATAGTATGGCTGCTATTACGACTAATACTACTAAAACAATATATATGATATTTGAATAAACATCCATTATTTGAACGATATCTTCCCAAGATTCCCCTACAGCAGCACCTAATTTGACTAATATTATGTTCCAAATAAATGTTCCAACTGCTGTCAATAAAAGAAATAAACCGAAATTCATTTGAGCCATGCCAGCGGGAACAGAAATTAAGCTGCGAATTAAAGGAATAAACCTACAGAAAAATACAGTCCATATTCCGTATTTGGCAAACCACGAATCCGCCTTATGTAAATCGTCTTTCGTTAATCTTAAAATATGACCGTATTTTACAACCATTTTTTCCAGTCTATCAATATTAATAAGATGACCAATTCCATATAAAATGACAGCCCCAATAACTGAACCTAAAGTAGCAAACCATACAACCCCAGAAACGGTAAGATTTGTTTTAGTCGTCATAACGCCGCCAAACGTTAAGATTACTTCAGAAGGAATGGGAGGAAAAATGTTTTCAATTGCGATTAAAAATAGGATTCCAATATAGCCAAATTTCTCCATGATCTCTATTATCCAAGCTTCCATCTAGTCCACTCCCAATATAATCATTACTTTATATTATAAAACTTGTCCCAGCTTTATGAATGGAACCTTTTTTCATTGCTTAATAAGTACATATGTTCTATAGTGATGGTAGATACTTTCAAGGAGGTGTACTGTTTTGAATCAGCATAAAGCCTACAAGTTTCGTATCTATCCAAACAAAAAGCAAGCAATATTAATCAATAAAACAATGGGATGTACTCGATTTGTCTTTAACCATTTCCTAGGAAAACAAAGGGACAAAGATGCCTATTGGTTTATCGTACAGGAAATGGTTCAAAATGGTCAATTGCCTCGAAACAATTGGAAGGGTGAATTCTTCAACAAATATGAAACAATCAAGGCAGTCAAGGCATTAAAACAACACCACCCTTTTTTGAAGGAAGTGGACAGCATTGCTTTGCAGAAATCAGTAGAAAATCTGAACGATGCCTACACTCGCTACTACAAGAAGCAGAATGGTCCGCCACGATTTAAAAGCAAAAAGAACCCTGCCCAGTCGTATACTACAAAATACACGAACGGAAATATTACGATTGACGGCAATAAAGTTAAATTGCCGAAGCTTGGATGGGTTCGTTTTGCTAAAAGCCGAGATGTCGAAAGTCGCATTTTGAATGCCACTATTAGACGTAATCCTTCGGGCAAATTTTTCATGTCAATCGTAGCAGAAGTAAACATTCAACATCTTCAGAAAACCAACAAAGAAGTCGGCATTGACCTAGGCTTAACGAATTTTGCTATATGTTCCGATGGAACAGTGTATCGTACCCGTCATTCGTTGCGAAAAATGGAAACGAAATTAACCAAAGAACAACGCACTCTTTCCCGCCGGGTAGAGGGCTCTTCCAATTGGAATAAGCAACGCATGATAGTTGCCCGCATCCATGAATCTATTGCCAACAAAAGAAAAGACTACTTGCACAAAATCTCAACAGACATTATCAAAAACCACGATGTTGTCTGCATCGAAGATTTACAGGTAGTCAATTTATTAAAAAATCGTAAGGTAGCCAAAAGTATTAGCGATGTATCATGGTCAGAATTTGCCTCCATGCTAACCTATAAAACAAACTGGTATGGTAAACAACTGGTGAAGGTAGCAAAACACTTCCCAAGCAGTCAACTGTGCTCTGGCTGTGGCTACCAAAATAAATTAGTGAAAAATCTAAGCCTGCGAGAATGGATATGTCCCAACTGTTACATGCATCATGACCGAGATGTAAACGCAAGCAAAAATATCCTTAACGAAGGCAAGAGGCTGTCAATTCAACCTGCTTAACCTATTCAGAACCGTAGGAACTACGGGGTTAGCCTGCTAATAAACTGTCCGATAGGGCGTTGTTCACAGGAATCTCGTTATTTTAGTGACGAGTAGTTCAAGACCAGATTCAAAAGCAACTACTAAATCTGTTTATATGATATGGTGATAGTATAATATTTTGTGGAGGTTCGATGGTATGCATAATTTGTCGATTCGTTCGCTGAAAGAAGGCTATCAGAAAAAACAATTTTCCCCTGTTGAAATTACTAAGATGTATTTAGATAGAATTCATCATTTACAAGATTTAAATGCATACATAACAGTGACAGAAGACATAGCACTTCAGCAAGCTAAAATTGCCGAGAAAAAATATTTGGCGGGCCAAACTGGAATTTTAGAAGGAATTCCCCTCTCTTATAAAGATAATCTTAATACGAAAGGTATTCGAACTACGAGCGGTTCAAAGGTGGATGAAAACTTCATCCCGAATGAAGATGCAGGTGTAGTTCGCACCCTTCAAAGAGAAGGAGCTATTAATCTCGGGAAAGTAAATATGCATGAATTTGCATTTGGGATTACATCGAATAATCCGTTCTACGGACCGGTGAAAAATCCCTGGAATAAAGAATATACACCAGGAGGATCTAGTGGAGGATCAGGTGCAGCTGTTGCCGCTTCGCTAAGTGTTGCGTCGATTGGAACAGATACTGCCGGCTCCATTCGTATTCCCGCAGCATCTTGTGGGGTCATCGGATTAAAACCCACACACGATTTAGTTGATGCTACAGGTGTAAAACATATTTCTTGGACGCTTGATCATATTGGTCCTTTAACGAAAAATATGGATGATTTGGCCATCATGATGGAAGCAATGACAGGAACAAATTATACAGCCTGCCTTACAGAAGATATTCGCGGATTAAGAATTGGAGTACCAAAAAACTATTTTAATGAAGGAATAGATGGAAATACCTTTGCACTCTTTGAGAAGGTCTTGAAAGATTTAGAGAGTCTCGGAGCAATTCTAATTGAAATCGATATCCCATATTCTTTAGATGATCTTGCTATGTCTTTTGCAATTGGATTATCAGAAGCAGGATTTGTTCATGAAGAAACTATTTTATCAGCGATGGATTCGTTCGGTTTAGACGTAAAAGCATCTCTTGAAAATAGCCATGCGATTCCAGCAATTGACTATATAAAAGCCTTAAAGAGAAAAGTTCAACTAAATTTAGGAATTGAGCAGCTATTTGAAAAGGTAGATATAATCGCTACTCCTACCACGCCAATCACTCCTCAAAAAATTGGTGAAGAAATGTTGGAGATTAATGGTAATCAAGATAGTGTATATCATACAATGATTCGCCTTCCGGCTATATTTAATGTAACGGGACACCCTGCATTATCGATTCCATGCGGTTTAGCAGAAAATGGACTTCCTGTTGGATTACAACTTGCTGCTGCACAAAATAATGAACGAGTTTTGATTCATTCCGGCTATTCTTATGAACAAGCATTTTTGAAATCTTTTTACGCAAAAAGAGATAGTATAGTCGATTTAGCTATTAAAAAATAATTTGAATGTTTTCGCAAGTAGAAAGTTAGGATATAATAATTGTAAGAATAACAAATGGTAAAAAATGCTTCGATGCTGTAACACCGAAATGGCGATGCAATAGCAGGTCCCTTTTTGGCAAGATATATTTCAACGTCTAAAACCGCCGAGCTGCTACTCAAGGGCGGTTTTAGTCTTTATTTTTAAATGACGGCACGGCCACAATCAACAAACCGAAAGAAATCATGATTGTTATCGCTTCATCTACTGATGCGACATCACATCCCTCCTTCTTGGAGGAACATGTGCCGACCACCCGAGAGAAACCTTTTCTATTGCAAGTCTATTGTATTATTTTCCGTTAGAATTTTCGCACAACTCGTTTATCTAATGTTTTTCAGCGACAAATATAATGGTATAATTATGGTTATCTTTCATCCATAATTAGGAGGAATTTAAATGATTAATCAAGTCGGGCAAATCATGTTATATGTACATAATCAAGATGAGTCAGTAAAATTTTGGACAGAACAAGTAGGATTTGTTATCATTTCCGAGGCAGATAATGGTCAAGGCATGAAGTGGATTGAGGTAGCACCTTCGAAGGAAGCACAAACAAGTATTATCCTGCATAACAAAGATTTAATAGCCAAAATGCAGCCAGAATTAAACCTGGGCACCCCTTCTTTAATGTTTTTCACTGAAGATCTTGATAAATTATATCAGAATCTTTCAGATAAAGGGATTACCGTAGGAGAAATTGTAAATATGCCATCTGGAAGAGTATTCAATTTTGCTGATCGTGAAGATAATTATTTTGCAGTGATGGAGAAAAAGTAAAACTGAAAAAAGAAATATGGAAAGGGGCTGACCAATTAGTATTTACTAGGCAGTCCTTCTTTTTTTATTTTATTTGGCTCTGCTAACCTGTACTGTTGATTACCGATTCAGATGTTTGCTTTCTGCTGGCGTAACGTGAAGATTCTTGGGCCTCTGCGCATTTGGGTTATCCTTGCCCCGTATTCGAAACCACGGGAAAACTAATTTTATGTCTTGATTCGAGTCCCATCAAGACTGAAACCATGAGAAAACTGATTTTCAGTTTTGATTCGAACCAAATCAGGACTGAAACCTAATTGGACAACCCTTTCAATTCCCTAAAACGATTTTTATGCAAATTGATTCTGTTATTTCCATTATTTCTAGAAAATCTGTGCAATTTTAGTGCAGTCTTCTTCAAAAATTTTGATGGCGGTAGAGTGTATTTTTTTCCGCAGACGAAATGTGCGGACTGTATGTGGCAACACATGGAGTGCTGGTGAAGTTTACAGGATTAATAAGTGCCTTTCTTATCTTTAGTTGTTGTATGGAGGCGATTACTTTTTGTAGTTTACCGCTATGTCATTTTTCCGTTATACAGAGTAATATTATTATGGAATAAACTTGAATACTCCCTACCAATGTTCTTCAACGAAAACGCTTGTTTATTGAAATTGTTAATTAGGAATGTTGTCTTTTAATTGTCTTACCCACTCTTACCTTGTTTCTTGTTCAAATACGTTTCGTTTGAATCGGGATGGAGTACGAAAACAAGATCTATCTGTCGATTATTAAATATAATTCAATGTGTAAAATAGGCTTATTTATTTTACAATAATCATAAGGCATCTATTCCTTTTATTCTTTTTTTTGGTTTGTTGTATTACTAACATAATATTAAAATTGGGGAGGAACTCGATTTTTTTTGAATCTGTTTCAAAAGGAATTGGAAAGATGAAATTAACTCAATTAGGAGGAATTATTTTAGTGAAACTAAAAAACTATTTAAATGCTGTTTGTTTCTTATTGATTTGTTGTTTTTCTGTACCTAGTATAACAGCTGCAGATTCAGACACTATCAAACCGACTATTTCTAATGCTACTAATAAAACCGTTTATATAGGCACTTCTTTCAACCCTTTATCTGGAGTGACCGCTAAAGATAACGTTGATGGCAATATCACAAAGAGCATCAAAGTCACTGGCTCTGTCAACATGAAAAAGGCAGGTAAATATAAACTCACTTATACGGTTTCGGACAAAGCGAAAAATAAAGCGACTGTTGTTCGCACGATTACAGTAAAGAAAGATACGGTTAAACCTACAATTTCCGGTACTAGTAATAAAACCGTTTATATCGGCACTTCTTTCAACCCTAAATCTGGTGTAACTGCTAAAGATAACGTTGATGGCAATATCACAAAGAACATTAAAGTCACTGGATCTGTCAATATGAAAAAGGCAGGTAAATACAAACTTACTTATACGGTTTCGGACAAAGCGAGAAATAAAGCGACTGTAGTTCGCACGATTACAGTAAAGAAAGATACGGTTAAACCTACAATTTCCGGTACTAGTAATAAAACCGTTTATATCGGCACTTCTTTCAACCCTAAATCTGGTGTAACTGCTAAAGATAACGTTAATGGCAATATCACAAAGAACATTAAAGTTACTGGATCTGTCAATATGAAAAAGGTAGGTAAATACAAACTTACTTATACAGTTTCGGACAAAGCAAAAAATAAAGCGACTGTTGTTCGCACAATTACAGTAAAGAAAGATACGGTTAAGCCTGTATTTTCAGGTGTAGCCAATAAAACGATTTACGCTGGGCAGACGTTCAATGCAAGAGCAGGGGTAACAGCAAAAGATAATGTAAGTGGCGACCTGACGAGAAAAGTAAAAATAATCAATACAGTAAACACATACATACCAGGAACTTATACTTTAACCTATACAGTTGAAGATCAGGCGAAGAATAAAGCAACGGTCAAACGAAAAATTACGGTAAAACCAGATACGGAAGCTCCCGTAATTTCTGGTGTTAGGAATATTACAATCGAATTAGGAACCAAGTTTAATGTTTTAGCGGGTGTTACAGCATATGATAAGCAAGCCGGAAATTTAACGTCCAAAATTCTTGTAGAAGGTAAGGTTGATAGTAACAAAACAGGAGTATATTTCCTTCAATATCGTGTATATGATAACTTTGGAAATGAAGGCTATGCATCTAGAAGTGTAACTGTCATAAAACATATTACAAGTTTGAAAATTCAATCACCAACTCCTGATGATATTATTGAAAAGGATGAAGTCATACAAATGGTTGCGGGCATTTCCCCTAGTAATGCTACCAACAAAGAAATCGAATGGTCTGTTGAAAACATTACAGGTAAAGCTTCTATCGATCGAAGAGACGGGTATTTGTATGCTAAAAGTGCAGGGACCGTGAAAGTAATGGCCAAAACGACAGATGGTTCTTTAAAAACAGCATCAAAAACCCTGGTAATATCGGACTTTTTAAGGATTAACGGATATATTGGTACAAATTCTAAAATAGATATTCCAACAATAGTTTTTCAAAAAGATCAATTAGCGGATGGTTCTTACAATGGAATCCTATTTGATAGTAACTTGGTGTCAAAGGGCATCGGAAAAGTAACAGCTATTTCAGGCAATGTATTTAATGATAAAAATCTTGAAAGTGTTACAATACCAGATACTGTGCAATTAATCGGCAGAAATGCTTTCAAGTCAAATAGGCTTACAGAAATAAAATTACCAGATAACGTCGAGTATTTAGGGTCCTACGCATTTGAAAATAACCAGTTAAATAAATTACAGATAGGGAAAGGCTTAACTGCAATCCCTGAGTTTGCATTCCGAAATAATCTTTTAACGGAGTTAACTCTGCCATCCAATATTACAAGCATAGAGCAATATGCATTTGCCCATAATTCAATAGAAAAATTTGAATTTCCTGTTCAAATTTCTGTAATCGAGGACAGCGTGTTTTATAACAATAATATTAAGTCTTTAGAGATTCCTAATCATGTGAAATCAATTGGTAGTAGTGCATTTAGTAGGAATCAGATTAGTAATCTTAAGATTGGTAATGGTTTAACGGAGATTAAGTACGGTGTATTCGCTAATAATGCAATTCAAAACTTAGAAATTCCCAATAATATTAAAAGTATTGGCGATAGCGCATTTGTAAGTAATGATATTAGGAGTTTAAAATTAGCTGTTGGAC
The DNA here is from genome assembly GCF_024626525.1 of Lederbergia panacisoli. Taxonomy (GTDB): domain Bacteria; phylum Bacillota; class Bacilli; order Bacillales; family Bacillaceae_C; genus Lederbergia; species Lederbergia panacisoli. The sequence goes on along the minus strand of NZ_JANJGU010000011.1, from coordinate 9,275 downwards.
TCCAAAAAATTGGTAAGAATAGCTTTAACAATAATCGATTAACTAGCGTTGAAATTCCAGAAACAGTTAATACAATCGACGATGGTGCATTTGAAAATAATGAGCTTGTATCAGTTAATATTCCAAAGGAAGTAACGAGAATAGAAGATTATGTATTTTACCAAAACTATTTAACACATATTGTGATCCCGGATTCTGTAAAGAGCATTGGTTATTCTGCATTTTACAAGAATGAATTATCGAATGTAATTATTTCTTCAAACGTTGAAAGAATAGATCCTAGAGCATTCTATGGGAATAAACTAACTAATATTAAGTTACCTACCAAACTTGTAAGTATTGGTTCATATGCTTATGGAAGTAATAAATTACAGAGTATCACCATTCCGAAGGGTGTAAAAACAATTGAAGATAGTGCATTTTCAAATAACCCACTTACAAGTATCACAATAGGTGAAGGTGTAACCATAGGGAAAGATTTAATAAGTTCTAGAAACAATGCTTTTAGAGATGCATATGAATTAGGAGGAGCAGGGACTTATCATTTAGTAAATGGTGAATGGATTAAAATCGATAGTTTTTAAAAGGGACATTAGAGAACAGAAAACCACACTTCGTGCACTGCACCCCAAAAGTTAGAGGAAGAATCTAACCTCTGGGGTGTTTATTTATGGCTAAATATATAATTAGTATAACAATAGTAAAAGTCATACCTCAGATTTCGTTGAAAGTTGTAAGGCATTTTTCATTTACTTCACCTTGAATAGTATATTTTTCCCAATTACACTATAAAATTCATTAGTATTTTTCACATTAATCAACACTATCAATATAGTTGTTGGTACATCAAAATCCCCCTATTATTTAGACTTTTATTATTTATATTTAATAAAAGCCTGAAAATTAGGGGGGGTTTATTCTTTCCGGGTGTTCGATTAGTGCCCATTTTGAGGATCAGATGCATATTTCATATAGCATTCCGTCTTGGATAAACTTCAAATCCCAGATAATTCCTCCAACGTTTTTAACACGTGATCAAGAAACTCCCCTATTTCATTCATATTTTCTTCGTTAATTTTATGTCTAAATCTAGCCTCTATTGTATTCAAGTAACCTAATTCTTCTTCATATACAAAACTCAATGTTTGGGTTAACTCGATGTCATGTTCCCAAATTGATTTTATTACTTGCTTAACGTTTTTACATTGAATCGCTACATTACTGATACGTTTATAATATCGCAATGTAATGAAACACCCCGGATTCGCCCCTGCCCATTCCAATATCTCACTTGCCAAATCCTGTAAGCAAGCATTTAAAACAATTTCTGCAGTAACTTCAGGTTGGTCAACCAAGGAAAATTGAATAGAAAATTCCCTATCAAGAACAGAAAAATCCATTCGATCGACGCGGTTTAGAATGGTTATAATACCATCGATATTATCAAGATCGTAGACATAATTTTCAAAAGCTACTTTTAAATTATCAAACACAGTTGGATCGTACATAATGGCCTCCAAGTATAATATCTTGCTACGTAACATGAATAACTTTAATTAGTTCTCTCCTCAATTATGGAGAAAACAATTAAAAGTTATAAGTGATTTGCTCTCCTTTTTGCTATTGGTTATAAGAATATTCCCCATATTAAGACTGAGTAAATAAAACCCCAATCGTGATACTTTTCCTCATGACCAACTAAAATTAATTCTATGTATTACAAGAAATTCCTGTTTATTCGAAATAAATTACTTATTATGACAGTTAAGGTTATTTTTCCACCCATAAGTATTGTATTCTAGAAGGAATCTGTTAAAATTTCAATATTGTATGAATTTACTAACCTTTGGCTTTGAGAATAATCAGAGACTCAAATTTACATAATTTTATTACGAAGAAGGTTGCCATCTGATGAGCTTATTTGTCCGTGAAAAGTCATTTTACAAAACATTCTTTACCTTAACAGTCATTATTGGTTTACAAAACATTATTACGTTCGGAATCAACCTATCAGACAATCTTATGATTGGAGGATATAGCGAATACGCACTATCTGGAGTTGCTCTTGCCAACCAGATTCAATTCGTTCTGCAAATGCTCGTCATGGGCGTCGGTGAAGGTGTTGTCATAATGGCTTCGAGATACTGGGGAGCTAAAAACATCATTTCGATAAAGAAGATATCCAGCATTGGGATGAGTCTTGCTATTTCGGTTGGATTGATCATGTGGGCTGTTATTTTTTTCTTCCCTGAAGCCGTTCTCTCATTGTTTACAAAAGATGCAAACGTCATAGCGGAAGGAAAAAAATACTTGCAGATCATCTGCTTTTCTTATCTATTCTTTTCGATTACTAGCATGCTCATTGCAATATTACGAAGTGTAGAAACTGTAAAAATTGGATTTATTTTATCCTCTTCAACGCTAATCATTAATGTATGCTTGAATTACATCCTGATCTACGGACATTTTGGCTTTCCAAGTCTTGGGGTGGAAGGTGCTGCGATTGCTACTTTAACATCTAGAATCATTGAATTTGTTATTATCATTATTTTCGTGAAGCGTTTTGACCAAAAGATTTATTTAAAACTGCATGATTTCTTCAAATTTGAGGTCGCCCTATTTAAGCAATATATTAATCTCGGCTCTCCAATAATTATGTCCAACTTTATTTGGGGTCTTGCTATGGCTGTCCAGACTGCTATTCTCGGACATATGGGAGCTGCGGCGATTGCAGCAAACAGTATTGCGACAACCGTTTTCGGAATTGTGGCCGTTGCAGTTTTTGCTTCAGCTAGTGCCACGACCGTACTTATTGGAAAAACAATTGGCGAGGGCAACGTAAATAAAATTAAATCGTACGCAAAAACTTTGCAAATATTGTATCTCTTTATTGGATTATGTACTGGAGTTCTTCTATTTTTTACAAAAGACTTTGTCTTAGGCTTTTATACTATATCTGATGAAGCGAAAGCACTTTCTCTGCAATTCATGACCGTTCTAGCGATTACAGTATGTGGAACCGCATACCAAATGCCTGCATTAACTGGAATAGTTCGAAGCGGTGGAGATACGAAATTTGTATTGATCAATGATACCATTTTCATGTGGATGATCGTCCTCCCTGCTTCAGCCCTTTGTGCATTTGTATTTGAACTGTCACCATTGATTACGTTTATTTGCCTAAAATCAGATCAAATCTTGAAGTGTTTTGTTGCGATTGTGAAGGTTAATCGATTTAGGTGGATTAGGTCGTTTGATTCAGTAGAGGATGAAACGGAAGAAACAATTCTAAAGGCAAACTAGCAAAAGGGATGATTCGAATAGAATCATCCCTTCTTTTAGCTCAAAATTTTATTAGCAGTTCCTATTTAGCTAACTTTTAATCATTTCACTCGATTTGATAGTCCCAGTATAATAAAATATATGGGATAAACTTGTCAGGAGGCATTAGATGAAACCAAGAATTTCTGTTTTAACATTAGGTGTAGATGATTTGGAAAGGTCTTTGAAATTCTACAAGGATGGACTTGGGCTGCCAACACAAGGTATAGTAGGACAGGAATTTGAGCATGGTGCTGTTGCATTTTTTGATTTACAGTCAGGCTTAAAACTCGCAATCTGGAATCGTAAGGATATAGCACATGATACAAGCATAAACCTGACACCAAAAAGTCCAACAGAATTTACGATTGGCCATAATGTTGGAAGTAAAGAAGAAGTTGATAAGGTAATAGAGCAGGCAAGGATGGCTGGTGCCATTATTGCAGTTCCAGCACAAGATACCTTCTGGGGAGGATATTCTGGATACTTCCAAGACCCAGACGGACATCTGTGGGAAGTAGTTTGGAATCCAGCCTGGGAATTTGCAGAATAAGTGTATTTTCATCTTCACCCGTGATGTTAGTTGAAAAAAGATTTGGAAACCCTAATGATTAGGGTTTCCAAATTCCCAAGGGATTTTTAACTGAAAAATAAATAGTGCCTAAGCTTTTGATCTTCACCACTTACAATATAAATGTATATTCTTTATTTCCAGTAGTCATTTGCTGCGGCCACTGTTTGAAAATGAATTGCTACCACCTGAGAGGCGAGCGTCAGGCTGTCCGCATTTTCCTCATATTCTGGTCTTAATTTTTTTCTTACATCTGCTGAAGGCTGAGTATATGCGACTCCTTTTCGAGCTAGTAAAAGAGCTAGTTCAAATCCTTGTTGGGGTGTTTCCGTCTTTAAGCTTGGAAGCCAATCGCTCATTAAACACATCTCCTTTAGTTTACTGTTTCTTCCAATGTATACCAACCTTCAATAAACTGGCAAATATATTTAATTATTCTGCTCAAGACATTGATAAACCGCCATCATATCCTGTTTATTCAACTCTCGAATACGATTGAATATAGGAATATCAGCCACAGCATCTGTATATAAGCTTTCATCAACAACATTACTTGCTGTTCCAGTTAACCATGTTTTTACTTTTACGCCTTCAACAATTTCCTTAAGGCCTTCATCATTGATGCCTGTTTCATTACAACTTACACAAGGTATCGTTAATTTAAAAACTCCATCATGTAAATTATCTTCGGTAATAACTTTCTTTCCTTTACAGAACGGACATGGAAGGCTCTTTCTAATTTTATTGATTTGCGTAACCAATTTTTTGTAACCAAATGCTTCGTAAACATATGTTAGTTTTTTGTATTTCCCATTTGTGAAATATTTATCTATAATCGCTTCTCTTGTTTCATTGATATTTGGAAAATCACAGATGGTAACTTGATTATTTACGCTAATGGATTCAATATTGCTTTTAATTTTATCCCAGAATGGCAAGACATTTTGTAATACCATTTCATATCCCGTAAAACTTGCTTGTTCTAATTCAAACATCTTCAGTGCAACTTGAGTTTCCCTAGGTAACAGGGAGACATCTTCCGTTAAGACCATATCGCCGCCGACAATAGATTCCAGTTTTACAAGTTCTGGTAACATCCCTACTGTTTTCATCACTTGATCAAGTGGCTGATGTATAATCCCTCGAATATCCATATCACCAAATATTAGCTTTTTATGGTGGTTAAGCACTGATCCCTCACAAATCGGACATGTGATCATCTCTTTTGATTCTTTTATCTTTTCTTTAATACTCGATTTTGAAATGGACATATACATCTTAATTATGTTATTAAAGCCTTGCCATGTCCTTCTTGTCTTACCCTCTTTATCATAGAATGATGTTTCCCAAAATCCGTATAAAAATGTATGTCTTTCTGCTTCTGACAACTCATTATAGCTTTTACTAATATCTTGACCGAGCTCATTCTTAATCTCATCAAACAGGAATTGCAATTTTGGATATTGATAGTATTTTAAAACCTCCATCACATCTGGATGCAACAGCCCATCCCAGAATGGCACGGTTTTGTCTTGAATGACAACATCAATATCAAATTTTTCAATAACCCGGCGACCAGAACAATAAGGACAATGATTTTCTTGATTATAAAAATCGAAGCTTCTTGTATCTTTATTAGTAGGATGTGCAGCCACAATATGGTTGATCAATCCACCTAACTCATAGAGAAAACTATATTGACTATACAAATGTCTTTCAAGATCAATGGCAATGACAGGGGCAATTTTTTTAGAATCGTATTCACCATAAATTAAACGGGCCATTGATGATAAGCTTTTTAAAATACCGCCTTTATAGATATTTTCTGCGTTTTTAAAATAGTCGATATGATTTTCCTTTAAATACGTAATGCCATTTAGTGATTTGAGTGTGGACGTTATAGGCGGTGGCGGTGCGATATCTTCACTATTTTTAGTCTCATAATAATCATATTGACTGACAACATCAAGCTGCGTGACAGGTTCATTCTTTCTTTCACCAAAATCAATGATAAAATCGGAGCTCTCCATCATATAAGCATTATGTTCAATCATCAAAATTGAAACCGATTCATCTTTTAGAATACCTCTAATACTATCAATGAATTGATTTAAAATATTTTGTGATAAACCCTTTGAAGGTTCGTCAAAAATAAATAATGTATGAGGATTTCTAGAATTTGCAAATAGTTCCGAGACTAAATGCACACATTGAAATTCACCAGTCGATAAGGTTTGCGTCTTTCTATTTAATGTCAAATACCCTAATCCAAGTTTGATCAAGAGGCTCAAGCGTTTATGAGCAATGTCTTCATTTGGCAATTCATCAATAATATCTTCAATTGAACGATCGAAAATATCTTCAATTTCCTCACTATATTTTGTGATTTTCTTTTTAATATCAAGAAAAGTCGCAACGGTTGACCGACTCGTAATGGATTGGTTTCTATCCTGTCCAACCATAACGAGTTTATCTTTTTTGTATCGCTTATGAAAATCTTTTGCTATACATTCATTGACAAGTGTTGATTTACCACTTCCAGACTCTCCCGTAATTGTTACAAGCCTATTTTTTGGTATGTTAAATTCGGCCATTTGAATGTTACGGCAATATAAATCATAAAAATGATAGTATTCTGTTGGTTTTTCCTCATTATGTTCTGAGTATACTGGTTTTGGACGCGGGGATTCATCTACGATTTTTCCGCCATATTTACCACTCCCAGGTCCAAAGTATACATGGGTATCTGTTGTATCAAGCACTGTATCAGAATGATCAATAAGCCAAATTTGATTCTTATAGCCTAATTGTTTTACTTGTTCCAAAATTTTATGTAAGGTTGTGTGATCAATACCCACTGATATCTCATCAATAATAATGACAGTATTTTCACTTACAGCCATGAATTCCGCTAGATAAAGTCGGGTTAGTTCTCCCCCAGACAATGTACCCATAATTCTATTTAATGTTAAGTAACCGATATTCATATTGATATTGTTTTTAAGTATATGCTGTTTTTCTTCGCTTATATTTAATTCTTCTGAAAGTGAAAGAATCGTTTCGATACTTAAGTTGTTTATATCTGATATATTATGCAGCTTGCCAAGTAAATCAATTGTATATTGTTCAACTTCTTCGTTATAACGCCTTCCATTACACTTAGGACATTCAACATTACTATTACTACCTCGGCCTTTACACTTTGGGCACCAGCCTAATTCATTATTAAATGAAAACACTTCTGGAGAAAGATTGTATTTTTCAGCGAGTGTTGTACGAATCTCTGTAAAAACGCCAGTATGCGTACCAATAGTTGAACGTGGATTGGAAGAAATGGATGATCTTCCAAGAAAAAGTACTAAAGGCATCTCTTCCATCTTGATTGCACTGAAATTGGTTTCCATAATATTTGAAAATAAATACTGATATTCAGCCTTTGGCAATAAAGAAACGAGCCGCTTCTTGGATTCTTCCCCAATTGTTTGACAAAAAGTGGTTTTACCAGATCCAGACAGACCTGCAATTCCGAGCGACTGATTTTCAGGAAGCTCAGCATATAATTTGTTGATATTGTTTGCTATTAATTGATTAATTTTCATTGTGATATCCTTTCAAATCTTTTAAAATGACGATTTTCGAGTTCTGGAAAGACATAAAACATACCAAGTCAATTGTTATTTTTTCCATAATGCTGTTTGTTTTATTCTACCACACCTATTCCAATGAATATGGTTATAATTATCTTCTAAACGGAGATCAGACTAGCAAACTAAGAAAAAACTAAGGTTCCGCTTTCTGAAATTCGTTAAATGATTCGTGATCTTAAAAAATCTTTCTTTGATTAACAAAACACTTTATTTAAATCTCTTCGGTTTGTCAGTTAGCATCATTTTCCTCCTTATTAACTGCACAGCAAGGTCGCTTGAGTAATTCAGAAATTAGAAGGCTTAGTCTGATAAGCGAGCAGGATGCCCGCCTTCAGACTAAGCGGAATATTAATCAAGTAGAGCGCCAAGCAGAGCTTAATTGAATATTTCTCACTCCTTAGCCTTGCTGGTAATCAGTACTTATTACTAAGTTGAAAATATAACTGAATAGTGAAGGTGCATTCCTATTTGCTACCAGCTATTCAGTAGGAATTATCTATTAAATTTACTTGTCAGCGCTAGGCCAAAATCCACCAGGATTTCGCCGTTAGCCGCGACCTATCGTATCGTTTAATTTCGAGCGATATTTGTCCCTCCAAGTTATCGAGTCCTTCACTAGTTCGTCGCAGAAAGCGGCTACGTCCTCACCCGTGAGGTCAATAACTTTCTTGCCTTTTGCTGCACCTTCCTCGAAAAGGTCAAGAATGCCGCCAAAGATACGGCTGATGTCCTTCCAGTCGGAGAGACCACCAGAGATCCACATATATTTTTTGATAGCGTTGTAAGCATTCCTGTACTCATTTGGAAGTGCAATCACACGCGCCTCCATCGCTTTCCATTCCCTTTTGTCATCCAGACTTCCTATAATTTTATCAAAAATACTCATATTACTTCTCCTCCTTTTGATTTTATTTAGTTTTGAGCTCGTTAATTTTGCTTGAAACAAATTCCCACTTCTTCCAAAAAACTTCAAGTTGCTCTTTACCCGCTGCGTTTAGTCTGTAAAATTTTCTTGGCGGTCCCATAGTGGATGGCTTTTTCTCAATTTCCACCAGATTGTTTTTCTCTAGCCTTATTGTAATCGTATAAACGGTCCCTTCAACTACATCAGTGAAGCCAAGTTCCCTCAGCTGCTGTGTGATTTCATAGCCGTAAGTTTCGCCACGGCCGATGATCTCAAGCACACAACCTTCAAGAACCCCTTTCAGCATTTCCGTGATATTTTCCAAATTTACTCCCTCATTTGTATTTCACAATATTTTCGGTACTCTGTATTACTAGTATTTGGTGATACCAGTATTTAGTACTACTCATTACCGGTATATAGTATCGCATAGTAGTGTCGATTGTCAAGATTAAAGATTCATCAAAAAAGCCCAATTATTACGCGCTTAATAGGCATTTTCATCAAATTTGATAGTATGTAATTGGAAATTTTGTGCCTGCCCACCAGCACGTTTTAGTGAGATGTCTGGAAGAAATTAATGCAAGCTTGATTAGAATTGGTGAAAGTTTAATTGTGATTGTGGAAATTCATATTAGAATTGATGAGAACTTAAGCTGGGATTGGAGAAAATCAGATTGGAATTGATGAAACTTTTAGGCTAATTGATTACTGCCACTTGAATTTACCACCTCTGCCATATTATTTACCACCGAATGACAAGAAACTTACCACCGTTTGCCAAACTATTTACCAACCTAAACCTTCTATATAATTAGTGTGCATGCCAATA
>NZ_JANJGU010000010.1 GCF_024626525.1 Lederbergia panacisoli | reverse complement strand
CTGACCACGGCTAATTTAATGAAGATTTGTGTCACCATGCAATTGGGAAATTGGAAATCCTACGAGGAAACAGAAGAGCGTATTCGTGCCATGGAAGGTACAGAGGAACTGTTTGGCCTAACCAGTATTAGTGCTTCTCAACTATGTCGTCGAGTCAATGCTTTACCTTCAATCCTACCACGGCAGTTATTTCTTGCCGCTGTTACCCAATTGAATAAGCTGACGAGTAAAGGAAAAGGGATCCCTTCTTTAGGTCGTCTTCATCTCGTAGATTCTTCTTCTCTGCTTCTTGGACCTACACTAGGAAAGTGGACGTATTTTACAAAGCATAGTAATTGCGTGAAGCTACATACTCGGATTGTGGTAACGGATCCCGGCACAGCTTATCCCGACATGGTCATTCCTTCTACAGGTAATGTGGATGATCGTGAAGTCATGCTTGAGCTCGTAATAGATCCTCATGCGACCCATGTGATGGACCGTGGCTATGTGGATTACAAAAAAATGGACCATTGGGTGGGAAACCAGATTCCATTCGCCATGCGTATCCAGGCTGGGCATAAGACGAACATTATAAAATCCTATGAAGTTCCCGATGGCAGCAGGGTTAAGCTAGACGCCTTAGTCGTCATGGGGAGTAAATTCAGATCCATGGAACAGCCCCTTCGTCTTGTTGAATTCACGGATGAAGAAGGGAAAGAATACCGTGTCGTAACCAATCGCTGGGATTTGAAAGCCGAAGAAGTAACCGAATTGTACCGGCACCGTTGGATCATTGAACTGTTTTTCAAGTGGATGAAACAACATCTACGTCTAGTTAAACTACAAAGTACCCAACCCCAAGGGATTTGGAATCAGATTTTCTTTGCTATGACGGCGTACTGTGTCACTTTATATGTTAGGTTAATTGAGAAAACTAAGAAGACCACCTGGAAAGTACTCACCCTTCTCCGCATCCATGCCGAAAGGACATGGAAAAGTTTTCTCCATGAGTTACACCGTTTACCTGTAAGAACATCGAAAGGAAGACAAAAGAGAAAGCACCCGCCAAATGAAATTGAACTTCATGATGCAGGTGTGGCCATTGTAAAACCAGTGGGGGGAAGTACTAGCTCGATGGCAAAATATAAGAAAAAAAGAAAATAATATCCAATTTTTGGATAACTGGGTTCACTTACAACCCCCTTGACTTTTTGGCTCAGAACCAAGAAATTGGAATGGAAAAATTATACATAAGAGCAATATAAAGTAATCGTGATATACCCTTGTGGATATTTTTGCAATGCTAGTGGAATTTCTCCGTTTATTTTTTAAACGTCTTGAAATCAACATTCAGTTAACTAGAAAAGCGCAAGCGACTTGCCCATTAACGTTCCTTTATTGTGAGATAAAGGAACGTTGGCGATGGAGCTAGACAATAAAAGAATACGAAGGGATACCTAAGTTTATACAATCGGTATCCCTGCTTCTTTTTTAAAACATGATTTTGAAAGGTGAAGAAAATGAAACTTTATCATTCCATTCTTGATTTAATAGGAAATACTCCAACAGTCAAACTTAATAAAATTCCTGACCCAACTGGTGCTGAAGTTTATATAAAGCTTGAGTCCTTTAACCCCGGCGGAAGTGTAAAGGATCGGGCTGCGATCAATATGATTGAACAAGCGGAGAAAACAGGAAAACTGATTCCTGGAAAAAGTACAATTATTGAACCAACCTCTGGAAATACAGGCATCGGCATTGCCATGGTAGCAGCCGCGAAAGGTTATCGCTGTGTGATCACCATGCCGGATAATGCGACTAAAGAGCGGGTGAAAATATTGAATGCATACGGGGCAGAAGTTCATTTAACTCCAGGAAATTTGCGCATGCAAGGAGCAATTGATGTAGCCAACCAGCTGGCCTGTGAAATACCGGATAGTTTTATTCCGATGCAGTTCGAAAATCCAGCAAATGCAGATGCTCACCGCGGGACGACGGCTATCGAGATTTTAGAAGCTTTCGAAGGGAAACTTGACGCCTTGGTGGTAACGGCGGGAACTGGCGGTACTGTTACAGGCGTTGGAGAAGAACTAAAGAAATCCATTCCAGATTTAAAAATATATGTCGTCGAGCCATTTGGATCGCCAGTCCTTTCAGGCGGTCATCCCGGTCCTCATAAAATCCCCGGAACAGGTCCAGGCTTTATACCAAAAATATTAAACCAGGAAATCTTCGATGAAATCCTGCTTATTAAAGACGAAGATGCCGAAGTAATGGCGCGCCGACTCGCTGCTGAAGAAGGAATCTTTGTAGGAGCATCAAGTGCATCCACTGCCCATTTTGCTGTAGAAATCGCGGGAAGTCTTCCTTCATCAGCACGAGTTCTTTGTATAGCTCCGGACACAGGGGAGCGATATCTATCCTCCGATCTATTTCCGGGATAATGTCGAACTTGCCTCTTTCTAAACATTGAACACAAAGGGGACGACAACTCTCTGTTTCCTTTTGAACGCGAAGCGGGACTTGCGCCTTGTAATTGTGACAATTCCCCTTAGAGACCTGGTCATACATTGAAGATTCCTATTAAGATGGTGTAATTGTTAATGAAAATGGGTCAGTCCCTCGCTGCGTAATAGTATCGGGGGACTGACCTTTGAATTTAGGCATTTTTCTTTATTATAAATAAAATACGGTTATAATGATACTAAATATAGTACTATAATAAAAAGAGGTGTAGGGGTGGCTAGTGTTGAGAAAATAATCGAAAAAATGAAGAATCAACCTAGGGGAGTTAGGTTTAACGAGGCTAAGGTTCTGAATCACTTTGGCTATATCTTAGTAAGGAAAAAAGGCTCTCACAGACATTTTCGAAACGACGCTGGAGATTTGGTTGTACTAAAAGAGGAAAGCCCCATGAAGATTTCATATATTGAGGATATTTTAGACCGCATTAATGAACTCTAAAGGAGAGTGAAAGTTGTGTCAAACACTAAACCGAAAGATATTAATTATTATATGTCCCTCGATTATACGATGGTTATAAACAAGGTGAGAGAGGAAGATAAAACATATTATTATGGAAAGTTTGCCGAACTGGATGGCTGCCATACAACATCCGATACGGTAGATGAATTAATAAAAGAACTTGAAGAAGTAAAAAAAGATTATCTTGAAATAAAGTTGGAGTTTGGCGATCCTATTCTCGAGCCAAATGAATTGCCGAGCGGGAAAATTAATCTCAGAATGCCTAAAACTCTCCATTGGAGATTAGCTGGAGAAGCTAAGCAAGAAGGTATCTCTTTAAATCAGTATATGATTTATAAGTTGAGCCAATCCATTAACGAACATTAAATAGCACTCTATATGCTAGTGCAGCTTAATAATATAACCAATATATTCAAAATAACCACATCAGAATGTTAATTTTCGTGTAGGTATGAGAATTCATAGGCGAATAATTTCCTGCTAATCTATTAGAGGAAGCTTACGAAGCAGAAATAAGCGAAGATATTCCGATTAACTGCTCTAAATAAGACAAAATCCAAAGATTTGGATGATATTAACGGAAAAACTTCCTTTACTTTTAAGGAAATATGGGTATTTCTCAATATAAACGGAATTTATCCGTTTATTTTTCAAATAACAGTGAAATCAACATTCAGTTAAACAGAGCCTATATTTTACAATGAAAAAGGGTCAGTCCCCAGATAATTGGACCAGCCCCCATATCTATCATAATATTAATTGGTTAATGCATAATACTTGTCGATCATGTCCCGCAAGAAAACAACAGATTCTTTTAACTCATGAAGACCATTGACACCATCCTCAATCGATATCCAACCATCAAAGTCAACAGATTTAAGAATGGTAAAAATTTGATGATAATCATTTAATCCTTTGCCGATTACACCATGAGAAAGAGCTTCCGAATATCCTTCATTCACATACTTTTGTATGTCTTCTAATGAATAACCTTCTGCCAAATAGCGATCACTTGCATGGGCGGTTATGAGTCGGTTTTTCACTTCCTCCAATAAAACAATCGGATCTTCACCGGCAAATATGGCGTTAGACGGATCGTAGTTGACTCCAAAATACAGAGATGATATTTGTTTGATGATTTGAAGAAAAACCTCTGACTTCTGCGCAAATTCAGGATACATCCAAAATCCATCCTTATAATGATTTTCCATCACAAGATGCACATTTTTACTCTCTGCATATGGCAACAGTTCATTAATGGCGTCAACCGTCCATTGTATTCCTTCTTCTATAGATACTTCCGGCCTTCTTTGACCAGAAAGAACCCTACAAGATTGGAAGTCGCCCGGGCCAAGGAAATGCATTACATCGATCATTTTTTTCATTTTATTTATTTCATTTTCTCTAAACGCGGCATCTGGATGTGTAAAATCCGGAGAAGAGCACATCATCGGAATGATTAAATGTTCTTTTTCAGCCGCTTTTTTTATACTTAATAAATATTGTTCGGATGTATCCTTTAAGAATGTAGGGTACAGCTCCAATCCATCCGCTCCCAATGTACCTGCTTGTTCTATCCACTCAAAAATGGTCATCCTGCCATCTGACAGCTCTTCCAGATATCCTTTTGGAAATACCGAAATTCGTGGATTCTTGTTCATACCTCTCCCCTTATTCGCTGAACCAAATCGGATAAGATTTTTTTCAAATCCTCTTTATTCGTGCTCGGACTAAATTCTTTTTTATCAATTACTAAAGGTGCGCCAACTACTACTAATGGTGCGCCATTTTTGGGCATTTCGGCTGCTTGTTCAATCGTTAAGCCGCCTACTGCTTGTATAGGAATTGTAACCGCCTTAAAAACTGCCTCTAAATGATCAAAGGGGCTTCTCTCAGGATCTTCTCCTCTTTCATCGAAGCCTGTATGTACAATGATATAATCGACGCCATTTTCTTCTAGCATCTTGGCTGCAGCTACTGGGTCTGCAGCCGCCATAATATCGCCCATTACTTGTATACCGTATTCTCGTGCTGCTTTTACAACTGCCCTAATCGTAGCTGGATGTGCGACCGCCATGACGACAACATGGGTAGCGCCGGCTTTTGCCATCATCTCTGTTTCCAAATAACCTCCATCCATTGTTTTTAAATCAGCAACAATAGGATGATCTGGAAATCTTTCTCTTAAAGCAGCTACGGCATGAAGCCCTTCCGCTAATAGTAATGGAGTTCCAACCTCAATCCAATCAACCCCTGATTCTACAGCAACTTCTGCCATTTCCAATGCCTCTTTTATGCTTGTTAAATCCAGTGAAATTTGTAAAATAGGTTTCATATACATGCATTCCTTTCAATCTAGTTTATGAATTTGGCAGGATAATAGATTTTGCTTGTGTTAATGAGTCCATCTCTTTGAACGCGTCCTCCCAATCCTCGATCGGATACACTTTAGCCATTGGTAAAGGATCAATTTTCCCTTGCTCCATCAGCAATAATACCTTCTCCCACATCGGGTAATTATGACTAAATGACCCTTGTAGCCTAGCCGCCTTTTGTATTAAAGGGTCGAGTGAAAAACCGACAGGCGCCGGCCCCCAGCCAATCTTTGTAATTTGTCCCCCTGGTCGAACAACTTCAACGCCTTGCCTTAGCGTCGTTGAATTTCCCACAGCATCCAGTACTAGATTAGGGCCAAAGCCATCACCTAGTTGCATGATTTCTTCAACAACATTCTGTTTAGAAGCGTTAATGATATTGTCCGCACCGAATTCTTTAGCAAGTTCCAGGCGATTCCTATCTGCCTCAATTCCTACCACGGTCAATGAAGCCGGGGAAAAAAGTTTAGCGATTTGCACGCACATTAATCCTATTGGCCCCGGTCCAAAAATGACTATATGATCTCCCGGTTTTATGTCGGAATGATGGGCTACAGCATTATAAGCGACACATGCTGGTTCAGTTAATGCCGCCTTTTCATAGGAAACCTCCGCGGGAATTCGATGGATAATCGACTCCCTCGTTTTGACATATTGTGCCATCGCACCATCTTCCAACACTCCAAACCCTTTACGTTCCGGACATAAATTGTATTCACCCGTTCTGCAATAGATACAAGTTTCACATACATATGACGGGGTTTCGCTGACCACCCTATCTCCTATTTTGATATTTTTTACATCGCTTCCAACATCGGCTACAACCCCTGAAAATTCATGGCCTAATATGACGGGCCGCTTCACTTCAAACCCTTGGGAGTCATGATACATATGAAGGTCACTTCCACACACCCCCACAGCTTTCACTTCCATTAACACATCTTTTGGACCAATCGTTGGCATTGGGACATCTTGTAGTTTCACATTTCCTTTTCCAGATGAAAAGTTTACGATAGCTTTCATAAAAAGCCTCCTTGTTAAAGGTTATGTATGATGCTTAATAGATAATGGTGAATCACCTATAAATAACTTCTAATTAATAAATTCATGAATGATTGAGAGAGATAACAAATAGTCTATGAAGCTTGGACATGGAGGGGCTATTCGTAAGATGAATTGATAGTAGAACCAGATTAAATAGGCAACGAGGCTAAACAGCGCCCCAATACTGGATAGTGGCCAAAAGTACCTTTGCATGCCGGTAATGGCCAGATAGGAACAAACGATACAAACAAAGGATTAATACTTACCATTAAGAACGGAGATTTGTATACTAGTAATCAAGAAAGTTGGTCTTTTCCGAGTTCATTATATTCTAATTGATCGATATTTACAATATATTTTGACAATTCGTTTAAGTAGTAAATCAATACGTTCACCTAAATATGATAGTGTCTATGTATATATTTTCAAATAAGTAAGCATACATGATTTAGATTTAAAAGTGCCATTCCCCCGCTACGCATAAATGATTTTGATATTTATGTAGGTGTTAGATTGTGAAGAATCCACTTAACTCATATTTATAAAATGTTTGTCGAACAATTTATAGCGTAGAAGACAGGTATTTTTATTGAAAATAAAGAAATACCTACCAAACAATTTTATTGAAAGTAGGTATTTAATCTAATGAGTAATGAAAATAACAAAAAAATCGACTTCATTGATGATGTTAGAGAATTAAGTGTACGTTATGCAGATATTTCAGGGTCGAAATTTATTGAAAACTTATGTAAAAGTCTATATTTCGAAAATGTTGATTTAAGTGGGACCAAAATTATTGATGCTAATCTAAGTAACTTGGAAATTGACGGTGCGCAAATTGGAGGCGCATATATAAAGAATATCGGTATGCCACCTGAAGGTCATCCTTTATATGATCCTAATAATATGAAGCAAGAACCAGTAAAGTTTGAGAACTGTGATTTGAATAATAGTAAAATAACGAACTGTAATTTATCCAATGTGGAGATTGATGCATGTGACATGACAGGATTGAAAATAAATGGGATTTACATCGAAGATCTACTTGCACTCTATAATACCTCAAAAGATACTTAATAAGTTTCTTTTCCAGCAAAAGGGAAGCGTCTTTTTAATGACATTATGCAGGGTTTTTACTAATATAATAGAAAATAGTAGTCGCTCCAATAACAGGCAGATAGTAAAATGGATCGCTTCAGTATCTTTCTATCGGCTATATTGCAAATAACATAGTTAACCCCAACCTTGTAGGAAGGGGTTAACATTAATTACTTGGATATAGGATAAATCAATTTCTAACTCTCAGTTTTATTAAAAAAGATTTTATAAGGTAAAAATAGTGCAGCTAAAGATATTAATAAAAAGATAATATCAGGCATGAATGTACCAAAGCCAATTATATGAAGTAAAAAGAACAAGGGATATACCCAACATACATACCAGGACCACCGAAGTCCTTTACGATAAGCATTTAAAATAATGGCAAAACCAAATAATGACATACCCAATACTAAAGAACCACGTAGCTTTAATTCAATTCCGGTATCTGTTTGATCATTTGATAGATATGCTTGTAAAACTGACCCATCCCCTACTGGTCCATTTTCTCCTGAAATACTTATTATAAGCATTAATATTTGTATAAGAAGCAATAGAAACCAAGCCTTTGTTTGTAAAAACTTCACTTCAATCACCTCCTTATACGTAATTGAAATTATAGAATAAGTGTCATTTTCGGGAAGTAGATATTATACAGGGAGACCATTTAGTGGTACACCTATACCTTATTTGAACGAATCCTTAAAGAATAATATTAGCGTGTTATTTAATTTATTCCTTTTTTTATTCTGTACCATAAAACTTTCACTTTGAGGATCTTCATTATAATTAATTAAGCATCAATATTGCCCTTGATTCTTTTTTCTGCCTTTAAATCAATTACGCCGGTATTTATGGCAACCCACGTAGATCGAGAAAGTATCAACCATTTCCCCGCTCTACCATTTTTTCCATCAGGAAACAAAGATTCATGATATCCCTAACAATCCTTGAGGCGATAATGGACGATCCAAGCTCATCCCCAAGTATTTTGAAATCCTTTTGCAAATAAGCAGGCTGAGTCAAAAACCTGCTAAATATGGAAATATCGGACCTATTAAGGTAGCGCAAATGATTTAGAAAACATCTGGTAAATGCATTCA
This sequence comes from Lederbergia panacisoli, assembly GCF_024626525.1. Taxonomy (GTDB): domain Bacteria; phylum Bacillota; class Bacilli; order Bacillales; family Bacillaceae_C; genus Lederbergia; species Lederbergia panacisoli. The sequence continues at coordinate 131,758 of NZ_JANJGU010000010.1, read as the reverse complement.
GTGCATTACAATAAGTTTAAAAAGGTAAGGCCCGTGTTTGCGGCCTTACCTTTTTAGTGTGACTTTTTAGGAAATAAACTGCCTCAATTTATCGTATGGTTCACCGCACCTAATTAATCAGCAGTTCTTTATTACACCTTACTAAAAACATTAATTTCATATGAATATCATTGTTATATAAAACAACCCTATTCACATAAATCATTCCGGGAGCTAGATTTTATGTATTTTTAAAAACTATATTTACAATCTTTTATTAGATTCCTAATATCGCAAATATTCCCTTTGTTATTATAATAAAAAATTTATGTGCCTGTCACATTTAGCTAGAGCTTGGAAATGGAAAGAAATCAGCAGTGGAAGGCAACTCAGAACAACTCTTTTTGTGCTAACCATTGATCTAAATCAACTGACCCCTGTACACCTAACAGCCTATAAAAGTAGCGATATATAGTACGGTATTGTGATATATCCGGAGGAATCAAAATTGTCGAATAACCTGTAAGGAATGAAGCAGCCGAAGTTTCATCCAACATATACTCCAATCCGATAAAATCAAATTCCCTAGGTCCAATCGCATACGCTTCAACATCGACCACGGCTGACAGTATTTCATCTTTAACTAAGAACTGAGATGGATCAAGATCAATAAATACGGGGCAAAAGTGATCCGGTACCGGCAGAACACTAAGTTTACGAATCATGGAATCTAGCAGTGCTTTAATTTTGTTATCTTCTTCATAATCACATTCGACTAATTCGCGCATAGTTTGGGACAGACGGTCATGAAATGATTCTTTCGGTTCCCTTTGTGTGATGGCAAGGTTACCGAAGTATTCACAACGATGCAAATGTACTTTGGCAAGCCAGATTCCAAACTGGTGCAGGAGCGATTCAGGTTGCCCTATGAAGGACTGAGGTGCTTCACCATTCATTTTCTCGACGACAAGATATTCCTTGCCATCTATAATTTTATGAGCATGCACTCGCGGTGTTGGAATGCTTGAAATTGAACCAACCATAGCAGCGTTAGCTTCAAAATGGCACATTCGCCTTGGATCAATCCCAAACAGATTATAGCAACCTAACCAAAACTCATGGTCCGGTGCTTCATTCAATCTGGATGAACGTACGACAAACTCCTCCGAATCCGTCTTGACCAACCAAACATCGCTGGCATGACCAGAATAACCTGGATCCAGATACTTTATTTCTTGAATCTGTTCATGAAATAATTGCTGAAGCTGTGAATTGATAGACATGGTTTAAATACTCCTCATTTGTTTATCTGCTGTTTTCCCCTTAAATTGAAAACCCCGAAATATCGTAATTTACTCCTTTTCGATGTATACACTGCCGGTATGCCAAACATGTACAAACAAAGTTTGAAATCCCCTTCATTTTCTATTTAATTCTACTTAGGAAAAATAAATCCTTTTTTTGAAATGACTATTTAATTAAAATTTCGCAGAATAAAAAATAGTTATTGTCGCTCTCTGTATAGAAATGACGTACAAAACTACTTGTAATAGAAATTAAAACAAGAGTATTCTTAAAATAGAATTAATTTTCCTTTATAAATAATGAAAATTAATTGGTTTCTATTATTCGAAAAAATATAGGAGGGGTTGTATGAAAAAAGGTTTTTTGTTAGCTTTATCTCTTTTTCTAGTCCTATTCTCTATCCCTGCCCAAGCCGCAAGTACCAAATCTCCTAAGAGCATGTTCACAGTTGCCTTCAATGGTAATCAAATTCCTCAAGATGTAATCACAAAAATTGAACAAGCTGGAGGCACCATCGTTTCAAAATATGAAAAGGTTGGAGCACTTCAATTCAGAGGGCCAAGTTCATTAATGAAATCACTGAAAGGACATAAATCCGTTCAGGCAGTAAGCCCTTCCTTCATGGTACATTTACCTAAAACTAGTGTTGTAGAATTCAATGAAACCACTACTGTTAATACCCAAAATGCAGACTTATATAATTTGTATCAATGGGATATTAAGCAGGTTACAAATGATGGAGACAGTTATAATATTGAAACCGGCAATCATAACGTAGTAGTTGGAATTATTGATACCGGAGCAAGTCCAAATCACCCAGACTTGAAGGCTAACTTAATGGGCGGAAGAAATTATGTACCTGCCGGCGGATTCAGCGGAACTGAAACTACCGAAACCGGGTCCCGGACAGATTATGTTGACCGGAACGGCCACGGCAGCCATGTAGCCGGAACGATTGCTGGAAATGGCCGGATCATGGGTGTTGCACCGAACGTAGGATTTAAAGCCTATCGTGTTTTTGGAGCGGAAGGTGGTTCCCCAACATCCGCTATAGCAGCAGCCATGGTTGATGCTGTCGATGATGGAGTCGATGTAATCTCTATGAGTCTAGGCGGATTTGATATTTTGGGCCAGTATTATTGGACAGACCCTGAAACCGGCGAGACATTTAAAATGGGAAATGACGTAGCTGACCGCGCAATTTATAAACGAGCAGTGAAGTATGCGGTTGACAATGGGGTAACGGTTGTTGTTGCCGCAGGAAATGAAGAGTTAAACGCTACAAATAAGAAAGAAGTCACTGATTTCATGAATGTAGAATATGGACCAGAAGGGTATAAATTTATCGGAGCAGGCTTTGAGTTACCCGGCACTGTTCCAGGAGTTATTACTGTTTCTGCAACGGGCCCGGATAAATCTTTAGCCTCCTATTCCAATTACGGGGCAGGCTTCATTGATGTAACAGCACCTGGAGGGGATTTCCAACGTTATCCGGATCCGGGTTATCATTTAGATATGTGTCTAAGCGCTTATACGGATACTGGCTATGTTTGGATGGCTGGTACCTCCATGGCAACACCAAAGGTATCTGCAATTGCCGCTTTAATCATTGCTAAATACGGAAATATCGGCCCGGTTAAAATTGCTAAAATGATTGAAAAATCAGCAGTTGATATTGGACCTAATGGAAAAGACATTTATTTTGGTAATGGTATGGTTAATGCATTTAATGCATTAAAATAATTCCCGAGCTAAGGCCACGGTAAAAAGGGCCTTAGCTTTTTTTATTAGTACCTCTTTTAGAAGGAAACTACATTATTTTCAAGACTTTTTTAACAAAAAAGACTTTCTCGTTAAAATTAGCAAAAGTAAAAGCAAGCCTAGAACCACGACTACATCGATCCATTCATAATAAGGCTTCATATTTTCATTCATCGCTACGTTGATTATTTTAGCACTTGAGGTTCCTCCATCGGCCCCGAGGTAAAACCATGAAAAATCCCAAAACCAATGAATTCCTACTACAAACCATAAGGATCGAGTCACGACATAACAAATAGCAAAAAATAACCCCGCGATGAAAAGAAAGCACATTCTAGCAATAGCAAAATCTCCATCTATCAAATGCCCTAATGTAAATAAAATTGCACTAATGACGACAACGATTTTGGGGGAATAAGGTAAAATGCTTACAACATATCCACGGAATACGATTTCTTCAGCAAACCCGATATATACTGTTGAAATCAATAAAATAATAGTCGAAACCATAAGGGCATTCGTATCAACAGACAGGTTTTGTATTCTAATTGCACCTGTACTATACATGACACTAAATCTGATAAGTTGAAAGACTGTTCCTATTAAGCTACCAAAAAGAAAAAAACGGAACCAACCTTTTTTCACTTGTAGACCTAAATGGGACAGCCCGCCCAATTTTTGCCATTTCGGTATAAAATGCATTAATATAATTGAACACAAAGCAGAGACGACCCATATGATGTCGTTCTTTTGCATGACTGTGAAAATGATTGTACCCCATAGGAATAATAATCCTATCATTTTTAATAACACGAGCTTCCTCCTCACTACATATATCATTTACTAAAAGATCCTAATAAGACATCATCACTTCGTGCGGAATAGAAATTCCTTGGTGGTTTTTTCTGTGAAAATCTCCCCTTATTTTTAAAGAAATATGGGTGTTTCTCAAAATAAACGGAATTTGTCCGTTTATTTTTCAAACGTATTGAAATCAACATCCTGTTATAACAAAGCCTTAAAAAAGAAAAAATACTACACTCCTGCCCAAATATTAGAAAAGACAATATCCCACATCGTCATCGAGGATATTGCCATCATAGGTATAGTATCTATTCACTTTCAAATTTGGGAACCTGGGATGTATCCGTGATTCCTTTATTTAAATCCCTCTGCAGCGAAAATCCAAATTTTTGATCCATCGGTATACTTGCCTTTACTATCTACCATTAACTTAATATATCCTTTTTTTCTATCATGGTCAGTTATCGCAATATCATTTTTTCCCTCTGCTTTCAAAAGGATAATTGACACCGGATGATTGAATACCTCACTCTTTTTTGCGACACGCCATTTTCCTGTTTTGCTATTTAACGTATACGTTCCATTTTTATTTACGGTTAATGACCCTTTGTATGCACCATCTTTATACCTGCTTCCGGCGTAATTGCCAGTGTCTTTATAAAAATAGTCAACCATCGTGCCTGGAATCCATAGTTTCCATTTTCCATAATAGTTATCTACCCTAGCGACGGTGGTTTTTAAAGTAAGCTTTTTCCCTTTATAAGTTGCTGTAATGGTGGCGTTTCCATTTTTTCCTGTAAAAGTAACAACGCCAGTGGAGCTGACTTTTGCCACATTTTTATTACTAGATTTCCAAACCACTCCAGATTTAAGCTTTACCTTTTTACCATTCATATAGATTGCAGTAACGTTCACCTTGATTGGCTTTTTACTATAGGTCAACTTTGTTGTTGTCGAAAGTTTCTTTACTACATTCCCAACAGTTGTAGTCGCGCTTGTCTTTTTCCCTTTATATGTCGCTGTGATCGTCACCTTACCAGGCTTACCGGTAAATGTAATTTTCCCTTTTGAATCAACCTTTGCGACATTCTTATTATTAGACGTCCACTTTGCAGAGCTACTTTTTACAACCGCTTTGGTTTTGTCGCTATAATTTGCAATAACCGACAACGAAACCGAAGTTGGACTGTATTTAAGTTTTTCCTTAAACTTAATCGAAGTCACTTTAGGAGTGTATGACTTTTCTAGAGCATACTTAAATGTAACAACTGAATTCGAAATACTGGTAATCTGTAATTTAACCATATTTCCATTCTTGCGTTTAATGATATACACATTTCCCTGCTCAACTTTAATGAGTTCTTGAAAACCACTGCCTGGAATTTGATTAACACTATCGTATTTCACCTTGCCTAGGCCGACAATCCCATTCGCACCCATCTCCGCACCATCACGAGAAAAAGCAACATCAGCATCTGTCCCCCGTGTCATTTTTCCTGTCTCTAAATTCATTCCTCCCAGACTAAGCGGACCTGACCAAGGCAGATTAGTGCCAGGAATAGAAGTGTCATACTTTGCCTCCTTTGTTCCACCCCAGGAAATAGCTCCTGCAGACCCTACAGTACTAAAGCAAAGAAAAGCCAACAAAAAAACCAACAAGCTACCTAATCGTTTCACTTTTTTCCCTCCATTAGCCAAAAATGCTTCTTAATACATATATTATAGGAATAATGTGGAAATTCCTACTTGCAAAAGCAAATTCCTAAGCCTTTCAAAGATAAAACTTCACACATGAGTATTAACATATGTAAAATGGTCTTCTTTGTTTACCACAGCCTTTTTAGAATTTCATTCACTTTGTTTTATCAATCAACTCCATATATTGTAAATCTCCATATCCTATTGTCGGGAAAACTTCGAATAACCGCTTAAGCAATTCGGATGTGGGCAAATGTTTATTTTTTAAAATGTATGTTATGACCCTATTATTTTCTGTCTGCAATTCTAAAAATAAATCTATGGCCTGATACATCACTGGAAGTACTTCATTTGTTGGTTTCCTATGATTGACCAATACTTCTTCATAGACATAATAATAACTGCCTAAAGCAAGCTCAATTTGGCTTACTTTAAATTCATCCTCTCTAAAGCTATTTAAAAAAACTTTACCTTTATACTGAGACTGTTCAAGATAAGCAAGGATCGTGAGAAGATTCATCTGACAAAACATATCTTCTCCAAACCATAAAACAATATAGTTATAGTTTTTCTCGAACAGATTATGTAGGGGCTCTATTACCTTATTCCTATAATTTTCTTCAGACTCATTGTGTCCTGCCGCTCTTGTTTGAATAAAGGCATGATCGAAAATAGATGTCGTAGTCGCATTTACACACATAGCTTCATTGAATGGTGCATAATCTGAATCGCCCATAAGCTTTTTATTTTTAAACTCCTCATACATGAATTGACCGTTTAAAATGTTCAGTACATCTTTGTCAAACAATTCTCTCTTCCTACTTTTTAATTGTTCAACCTCGGTTTCTCTTGAGATATTCATTTTACAACCGTCCTCTCCCTGGCGAATAGTTAGTTTAGCAAATGATTGAATAGGCATTTGGTTGACTTGAAATTCTCGTGGACTAACACCAAAAACTGTTTTAAAAGCCCTACTATAGGCTTCCTGCGATGAATAATGATAATCAAAGGCAATATCGATTATCTTCCGATTATTCGCTAAATCCTCTGTCGATAAATACAGCCTTCTCAGTAAAATGTAGCGCCTAATGCTTATACCTGTTGCCTGATGAAATTTAAAAGAACAATAATAAGGAGAATATCCCATATAACTTGCCAAGCCCTCTAGCGAAAATTCATCTTTTAAATGTTCTTCAATCCAATCAATTACCCGCTGAATATATTCATTCATTTGCCTCACTCCTAGACAAAATTATAGATAACATTGATTTTACTTTTTTGATAGTTGTTGTGCTGTAACAAAATGCTGTTCCACCAAATTTAAGCATAACGAGTCGTTCTAATAAAGAAAAGCCTATCCAAAACTTTTTTGTCTTGGATAGGCTTTGTTCGTTGGTAAAGGCCCCGATTACATGGTAAGCTTCACACTACCAGTTTAAGTGACGATTTTTCTGACTAATCATTCGGCTTGCTGCCTATAGCGTGCCGGTATACGAGTTGTCCGCCTAACCATCCACCGATCAGGAGGAAAATAAGTCCTAAAAATGAGAGGGAAATGGAACTCGTTAACCGCCACCCGAATGGAGTTTCAACACCAATACGAATAAAAAAGCTGGCTGCATACATCGTTATTGCCGAAATCATAATGGTCATATGGCGCAAAGCAATGCGTTCAGGAGCACCCTTCTGAGGAATGACTAGAAAGTCAATTGTGCCCGTAATAAGCGCAGGTATGGACATAACAAGCCCTATCGCAAGATTATAAAATGAAAAACTCCACCAGAACGAGGCATCAGTCCATACTCCAAGCAAATCACCAAGTAAGGACACGGGCAACAGAGCCATTGGAAAGTGAGTAACGACAGGGTGTACTGGATGCCCGAATAATCTCAACTTACCTCGCTGTTTCAATGATGACCACCCCTTACAAGATTCCAAAAAGTAAAAGGATAAATGCAACAACTGCAGCTAAAGCATGAATTAGGATTAGTCCTTTAGGATGTGGCTTTCGGCGTAAATGGAAGGAAAATAGTACGAATCCGCCAAGCGCGGCAATGAGAAATAGAATTAAGGAGATAATTGGAAGAGTCCCTGCATTTCCCTGTAAAACTCCAAGAATTAAAGTAACAAGCCCAGCAGCTGCAACAGCACCATGTAAAAGCGATAGCGGCATAGGCAACTCCCTCTGACGAAGCCCTAAAACCCCAAGCAATAGACCACCAAGCGCAGCAATTGCAAAAAGAATAACAGATGAGACTAGCATCTTTACACCCCCTCCATTTGCAAATTTAGGTAATTATCTTTATTCAAATGAATAAAAGAATAATTCTAATTAATCAACATAATATTTGATTAATTAGGTATTACATTATACTTACGAATTTTTAAAATATTTACTTGTCCAATTATTTTTTTTTTCGGATTTCTAAAAAAGGATCCGTCCCTGGAAAAATTCATCTTTACGGAGGTAATCGGTTTGTATATTAACTTAGATCAACTCCCAAGCCCACGCCGCGATATTTTGCATTATCTTAAGCAGCATGGTTCAGCAACTGTAGCTGATCTATCCTCCCATTTGCAAATGACGGGAGAAGCAGTTCGTCAGCATCTCCTCCAGCTTACACAGGATAAATTTATCCAACGGCAATCTGACAGAACCCCAGCTACAGGTGCTGGACGGCCATCTCTATACTACAGTCTTACTGTGGATGGAGAGCATTTGTTTCCTAAACACTACGACGGGCTAACTGTAGAATTGATTGACACCATAATAGAGCAACTTGGAGAGGACTCTTTAAAACAAGTCCTTTCCAGCATGACAGAAAATTGGGTTCAACGATGGGAATATCAGTTGCGGGCGTTAAGTCTTACTGAACGTGTATCTGCTTTAAAGGGGATTTATATGGAAAATGATTCATTTATCGAAATGGAACAGAATAAGGAGGAAATTTTATTGATTGAACGGAATTGTCCGTTCGCTAATGTTGCAATGAAGCGACCAATCCTTTGCAGTGTGACGGTTAACGCTCTTACAAAACTGCTTGGACTCCGTGTAATCCGTAAGGAAACCTTTCAGAATGGCGACGGTCGATGTGTTTTCAGCATTCTTTCTAATCAATCAATTGACACCAAGTCGCATACCTTTTTATTAGAAGAGTGATACTATCTATCATGCTAAAAAACGATATGCTTCACCTTAGTTATTTTAAGTGGCAAAAAAATAAGCATTGGAGTTAAGTCCCAATGCTTATTTTTATTTGGTTATTTAATCCTCACTAGGATGATGCTTTTGCATGAACTAAACAATAATTATTAGTTATCTTAATACCTTTTTCTGTTCCCTTTTCACGAGTATATTTTTCGAACTGCATTTGGACTTTTTCTGAGTACGTTTCTTTAACATAATCAGTAAACTTCTTACTCTGGCCAAAGAATATGTAGTTAATAACATCTTCTGGGGTAGGTATATAAGCAATTTCCTCTATTGTTTTTGTCTTTATGTCAGCAAAACCACTATTCGCCAAGTTTCCATTAATTTTGTCAAGGGTTGCTTTTCCTGTGGAATTTGAACCAATCCATCCTGGATAGTATTCTCCAATATCAGATATTGAATTATATAGGTAAAGCAATAAAATTGGACTACCAGATTTCACTACTCTATTACCTTCTGGAAACCAGCTTGTCGGTCCTTTCTTCGTATAAGCTACATCAAAGTAATCCGTTGGAAACGGAAGCCCTAATCCATCTTTTGTATTCCCAACAACATATCTAACATTAGGCTTTTTATTTCTATTGGCAGTTTCTATAAAACCTTCCGTCATATCATATCCAACAACTTCTTCGGCATAGTCAGACCAGCTATTCGTATACTCGCCATGGCCACAACCAACATCAAGTACTTTCCCGCCACGGAGTATGTTCCTTAACTCCTCAGATAATATTTCCTCTGCTGGTATTCCTTCATACTTGAAATTACAAGTATACTCATATTTCCCTGATTCAGCTGCCATATAGTCCATTCTTTCTTTATAAGTTCCTTTAAAAAGGCGATTGGATAAGTTGGGAAACAAAAGTCACCTCTCCCTTCAATTAATAGAACGATAAATCAATTAAAAAGAAGTTTCATCAACAATCATAATCTTTATTTAAATAAACCTTTTTAAGTACTTTGAAAATATTTTGTTCATAACTTTTGGGGTGTTTTCCAAATAAACATTAATTTGTTCAAGATTCGATTCGAATTTATCAGAGTTTCTTTCATCTGTTGGAAAATCAGATATTCCTTTAATAATTATGCACTCAACATCATTCTTCTTACAGATATAAGCAATTGCACCCGCTTCTGTATCGGCTATTGTTATTTCGTTTTCTTTAAGTTCTAAATAGTCCTTCCACATAACGACTGCTTTATCTGCGGTGCCAATTGTTCCTGTATAAAAATCACTTTCATATTTTGATAGATCAATATCGACTATGAACGATTGTTTAATAAAAGGCTCAATTTCTTTTACTGTGCAATCATATTGAACGGCTTTATCGGGTACGAAAATATCCAAATTACTATACTTATCATCTATTCCTGCACATGTTCCGGCAACGATTACCTTAGTTAAATTAAATGTAGAAATCATATACTGATTCCCGCCAACACCATTTACTTTTCTTACACCGGTACTATAAAAAACCAGTTCAGTATCATGAATTGTTCTTATGAAATACTCGCCATAAGGATAGCCGAAACGTTCGTTATCTTTTACGTCAAAGTATTCTAATGTCGCTTCATATTCCCACTTCGTTGCTATACTTATTCCTATAATCGACATATCACCTTACAGATATCATTATTCAATTTAGCAATTCCAGTCCAAGTGAATATAGAAGCTCACTGATTGGCCAGGAAAATACATTAAACCTATGGTGGCATTCCCATATAAAATACCTCCACGTTAAGTGGTATACGTCTATCATTATACCAAATGTTGGAATACCGTGATACGAGAGATTTGCTTCGTGCTTCTGAACCAAAGTGTAACCAATGAATCGGTTTTATGTGCCGCTACTTATTTGACCTCACTTTCATCCCATGCCTAAAGGCGTTGGGCTTTGGCGTTCGGAAAATCTGTAACTAGTAACATTTGATGGGTTTCAATAACCATATCAACCTCCGAATTTACATTTTCATTTCCCAGCACCACTAATCTCGTATATAAGGTGGTCCCTCTTATGTTTAAACCATATGAATGATACTTCTTACATGAAAAACTGCTTTTCCACTTTCGCCTTGTGTTGTCGACTACTCCAATAACAAATTGTGAGAATACCTTAATATAGTCAACATTATTGTTGAATGAAGGAGGTGTAATAATTTGTCGGAACACTATTATCATATTTGTAATCGAGGTATTGGGAGAGCAGTTGAAATTCGTACAACTTACGGAGAGGTTCATCGAGGCATTATTGAAGGAGTATCTCCAAATAGAGTATTCCTTCGGCCATTTGATGGTCCTCCCCGCGGATATGGTGGGTTTGGATATGGAGGTTATGGATATCCTTGGGGCTGGGGCTTTGGCTTTGCAGCTGGGATCGCATTCGGCGCAATTGCCACACTAGCTTTTATTCCATTTTTCTTCTGGTGAGGAATAAAAACTATCATTAATGCCTGTCTGTATAAAAAAATAAAGGAAACAAAATTAATAGCAGGCTAATTGTGTGTTAAAAAGCCTGCTATTTTTTAACACGTAGCGAATTAAATCTGCGTGATGAATCGCCATTTCCATTAGCATGTAGTTTTCCATTTCATGTTGAAAGGGCTTTCCATCGTGGAAGTAGTAAAATTGCACATTTACTCAAATACCCCTCTGCAACGAACGAGGGTACCTCATATTTGGGTTATTTTTATTGAATGCGTGATTGAGGGCTTTTCTCCTTAGAAAATGTGCAGAACGGTTAACGGCAAAGTCACGCATGTCACCTTGTTTTACTGACATATGATTCTTGCTGCACTTTCACATTCCTTGTAAGAAATATCCCTGTTTGAAGTGACAGGACTCCCATGAACTTAGGGACATTACTTTGATATACTCCCATTAATTAAACTTTATAGGAGGTTAGAAATGAATTATCCCTTACTAAGAAAGCTTTCTGTATTCTCAATTATTGGTGGAATTTTACAAATCATAGCAACATTTGGATTTGGATATCAGTATCAGATGGGTCATGACACAATGGGAGTAGCTGTAATTGTCGGGTTAATTAATGCATTAGGTATGATCCTTATTTTAATTGGTATGATTGCAGTCTTTTTGTATTCGTATCAAATTAAGGCAAGTCTAAATCTATTTATAAGCTTTATCGTTTTATTCATTGGCAGCATGCTTGAAGTAGGAGGTATGTGGACTGTTACTTTTGTATCCCCAATGCTTAAAGTTCATGCTGCAGAATTAGCTTCCACATGGCCAACTCCTTCAGGTGAGGGCTTGATGATCAGTTTACTTCTACTTTTTATTGGATGGGTTTATTTTGGTATCAGTTTAGCTACAGTAAAAGTCCTTCCTGTAATTCCAGCAGTCTTAGTCGCTGCATCACTTTTTTTAGATTTTGCTCCATTAGGCTTTATTAGTTACTTCGGGGGAATTTTCTGGGCAATCGGGATTATTGGGTTGAGTACTGCTGTTTACAAAAGAACAAAAACAGAAGTTGTTCAAGGAAAGGATGCAACATTAGCTAATTCATAACATTGCAATTTTTTAACATTTACCATGTTTTTTCAATCCACCTCATCCGAACTGAATTTTTAACATATCGGAAGAAATATACTCTGCTCCATTGAATATATTAAGTGTAACTTTGCCAATTCAATGGAGTAGGGAGATCTTCCTAATGAATAAAGACACCCACAAAATTCTAAACAATATTATAAAATTCATGTGGATAATTACAGCCCTGATCTCAGTTGGGCTCTTCTTTTTTAGTGTCTTCATACAACACACCATTTATCAAGTACCTTGCCCTACAAGCGGATGTATAGACTTTGCTCAATTAACCTTAGAAGAATCCGCTGAACTTCAAACTATTGGGATCTCCCTCATTTCCTACGCCTGGTTTAGAACAATAATGAATTTTATTATTGGGTTTGGTTTTTTTTCTGCTGGTATCTTTCTATTTTTGAAAAATAGTTCAGATAAGTTTCTCACATTTACTTCTATAATCATTATCGCCTATGGTGCTAATTTTGGTATGGATACATTAAGTCAAGCTTTTCCCAATATCATGTTGTTGACAAACTATATTGACTTTGTAGCTTCTGGAATCGTTGTTTTTCTTTTTATATTTCCCGATGGGAGATTTGTGCCTAAATGGACCATTGGCATTGCAGCTTTGTGGATGATCTTTTCATATAGTCGAATTTTCATGCCCAATTCCATTTTAAATCCAGAATTATGGCCATTTTGGCTTGATGTTGTTGGGTGGATGGGTTTCTATTTACTGGTCTTCTACGCGCAACTCTATCGATTTCGAAAGGTATCTAACTCGGTTCAAAAACAACAAGCGAAATGGTTAATTGTCAGCATTATCATTATTATTTTACACATTGGTTGGATAGGAATTTTTGGTGATGAACAAACTGCGATTTTAAAAGTTATTACTCCCTTGATGCTAACCACAATCATAGTAATACCTGTTTCTTTAGCTATTAGTATATTGCAATATAAGTTGTGGAATCTAGACATCTACATGAACCGTTTTGTTTTATATATCATGCTTAGTAGTCTTGTAGCGATCATCTATGCAAGCATTGTCGGATTACTTGGAACAATATTTCAGATAGGTGGTTTTTTCGTTTCCTTTATCGCCGTGGGAGTCACTGTCATACTCTTCGAACCGATAAAAGGGAAATTACAAGCTGCTATCAACCGTTTAATGTATGGGGAAAGTCGTTCTCCATACGCTGCTTTGTCCATGTTAGGACAAAAGTTGGAAGCAACGTCTGATACTAGAACTGTTCTTTCTTCCGTAGTTGAAACGATTAGTCAGGTGTTAAAACTGCCATATGCAGCCATCTATCTTTTCACAGAAAATTCTTTTCAGCTAGCTGCTGAACATGGAACTCTGAACACCTCACCAAAGAGAATAAATTTAGTTTACCAGAAAGATGTGGTTGGGGAGCTGGTCCTCGGGACTAGGGACTTAAACGAGGAGTTCTCTAATTACGAACAACGCTTGATTCAAGATCTTGCACGTCAAGTAGGTATTGCTGCGTATTCCGTAAAAGTCACAACAGATTTAATGAAGTCCAGAGAAAATCTTGTTACGGCCCGGGAAGAAGAAAGAAAAAGAATCCGAAGAGACCTCCATGATGGTTTAGGTCCGCAACTTGCAAGCTTAGGAATGAATATAGAGGCTGCGCGTAATTTATATAAAATAAACCAGGAAGCTGGTGACGAATTATTGATTACTACTCATAAACATTTAAAGGATGCTATAAATGACATTCGTCAACTTGTCTACGATTTACGACCACCTATCCTAGATGAATTAGGACTCACATTTGCTATTAACGATTTAATTAGACAATACAGTCATAGTGAAATTAATTTTCGGGTTTTTGTGCCTCCCACTGTATCCACATTACCGGCAGCCATAGAAATTGCTACATATCGTATTATTCAAGAATCAATTTCTAATGTCATTCGCCATTCAAATGCGACGGAATGTTTAATTAAAATAACCATGAATAACTTCCTTAAAATAGAGATTACGGACAACGGTAAAGGGTTTTCTTTTATTTCAAACAAGGGGATTGGGATGGACTCTATGCGAGAAAGGGCTGAGGAATTGAACGGAACTTTTCATGTAATTTCTACTCCTGAGCAAGGTGTGAGTATCCAAGCAATGTTTCCATTTATGAATCAGGGGGCTTAGCCAAGAAACCAATTTGCCATTCCCCTGTTTAGATGACATCAGCTTATAAAGGAGCCCAGTTTATTTTGCTGGACTCTTTTTTATTAGTCTGTAATATAAATGGATTGACAATTCAGAAATTATTATTTAAAAATTTCAAGTTTAGTAATAATAGTCTAAGTGCAAGAATATATATTTTAAAATGGGTGTTACTGAAAAGTGAGGGGATGAAATGAGGGGATTTAGTAAAAAGTCGGCTGCCTTGGGAGCAATAACTGGCGGAGGGTTATTGGCCATTAATATTATCTGGCAAGGATATCTCGATTTGACACTAGGAGGAGACAGTTTTCTCCATGATGTTACTCACTTTGCCTATTACCTTAATACTGCCATGATATTTTTTGCTATGTGTGGATTGTTAATTGGACTCTTTTCACTACACAATCATATTAAAGCTACAAAGGTAAACTTCTTGTGGCGAACGGGAATCTTTCTTTCAGGACTCGGTCAAGGACTATTTGGACTTGGAGCATTAGCTTTTTTCGTACATGGTTTCCTTGACCTAGGAAGTCTCCATGAAACGGTTGATTTAGTTGCTGGAATTAGTAGTATAGTAATGTTCCTTGGCGCCCTTCCGCTTGGCATTTTTTTAATCCGCATCAAAACATTTCCTCGATTCGGCACCATTCTATTTCTCCTTACAGTTCCAGTAGTTGCTGTCGCTACGACTGTCATTTATAATGTGAACGCACTCATCGGAGGTATATTGTTCGGAGGTATTTACGGTTTGGCATGGATCATTACTGGATTCTATTTACGGAAATAGCATAATAACAAAAAACAGGGGGCTTCTCTACTTCAAGGTAGGGCACTGCCTCCTGTTTCTATTAAAATTGAAACCCTTGAGCAAGGTGTGAGTATCGAAGCAATGTTACATTTATCAATCAGGGGGCTTAGTTATGGAAAAAATAAAAATTCTGTTTGCTGATGACCATACTTTGTTTCGTGATGGTTTAAGAAATTTACTTACTTCTATTTCGGACTTTGAAATCATCGGTGAGGCTATTTCTGGAGAAGAGGCTATTACTCTAGCAAACTTGCTACAACCTGATATTATCTTAATGGATATAAAAATGCCTAATATTAACGGTATTGAAGCAACAAAGGAAATACTCGCTAAAAACTCTAATATAGGAATCATTGTGTTCACCATGTTCGAGGACGATAATTCAGTATTTGCCGCTATGAGAGCAGGAGCTAAAGGTTATCTTCTCAAAGGTGCTAGTCAAGAGGAGACCATTCGTGCCATTCGTGCGATTGCGAGTGGCGAAGCAATTTTCAGTCCGTCCATTGCTGCGAGACTCATACACTACTTTAACTACATGAGCAAAAGTCAGGAAAATATTCTCTTTCCAGAACTGACAAGTAGAGAAAGACAAGTTTTAAACCTTATTGTTCAGGGGACTAAAAATGAAGGTATCGCAGAAAGACTTGGTTTAAGTTCAAAAACCGTCAGAAACCATGTTTCAAATATTTATAATAAGTTACAAGTTGCCGATCGATTTGAAGCTATTAAACGAGCAAAAGAGGAGGGTATGGAATATTGAAGATTCGTGGGGAAGGTGATGTTGATGTGGCCATGCTCCCTTTTGAATGCATGCGAGGTGGGGAGATTGAAGGTGCCATCATCTTGTAACTTGAATTGGGGATAGCTCAGTTCAAAAAATCCCTCTTTGTCCAAGTATCCCGGTATACGGGCTTGTTTGCGATCGATTTTCAGTAATCCGAAAAAACTTTTGAAGTTTTCTTCCACTTTTTTTAAAGTTTGCTGGGCTGCAGCCGTCCCCATATATTGATAGTTTTCATTGCCCTTACATGCATGATCGTTCTGATTATATCCGAGGTATTTCCCCGTTTCAAAAAAGTGTTGCCGAACGCTGTAGAGGCCCGCGTTATACATGTTCTTGCTTAACCTGCATAGTTTGCGCAGGGCAAGATATTCGTCTTTCGGAAGCTTCAGTATTTCTTTTTGGACTCCAAATTTCTCCTCCGCCTTTTTCCCTTTTTTACCTTATATCACCTCCATTTTTATAATTCAATTATACGAAACGGAACGTATGTTTGCAACCCATTTACATGATATCTAAGAAGGAGAACACCCATTCATCCCACGATTTAAATCACCGGTGTTCTGGGCGTTGACATAAAATTAATTAATCAAATCAGCCGTACTGCTCTCAGAAAGTGAATACCCTGCAGATTAAAATAGCCTATCTGTTTCTCTTTTTATATGTTAAAAACTGCATCTACTTATGATACGGTTCACCGTAGTGATTTAAGAGGCAAAAAAACAGCATTGGGGGGCAAATCTCAATGCTGTTTTCTTAAATCTAATCCCAATATATAGCCGTTATCATAAGTGATATGAAAACTGCCTTCTGAAGGTCAGTAATTCCCTATTAAGCAATACCCCCGTATGAATTCTTTTATTCTCAACATCCCTAATATGTTCATCGACACCTTCAAAAACCAAATTACTCTTTTTCATTTCATCCAGCTCTTGTACAATATCGGTAATATTTTTCCTAACATGGGATTCAAATAGCTTTCTTTCCCTTTCCGAATTGTATAAAAGAACCAACTCCATAAATCTATCTCTCGCAATTCTTGCTTCTTCACTATTTTCATCAAATAGAAAAATATTTAATTGATATTTCAGCGACCCTTTAACATAATATTTATATGATAGTTTTTCTCGATGATATTTATCTAACGGAATAAACCCCCAGTTAGGAACCGGTGCAACATACCTTCCACTATCAAGTACAACAGACTGACACTCGAATAAAACCGTGATATGATATTTGCAATGAAGTGCTTCATATGAAGTAGAAGAATTCATTTGATAATAAGAATAGAACTCTCGATTCGTATTATGATACCGATCTTCATAATCATATATTTGTTCAATAGTAAATTCGGGGGATGGGTTATAATAACTAACAGAATCTTTTTTTGTCCAATTTTTCTTATCCGATAGGGAATGCTTTAATCTGTCTATTGGCAATGGAAGAAGTCCGAATCTTCTTTTCCATAAATTCTCTACAACCCTTTCATCAGCAGACTTATCTTTAGGTGTATTTGTATCCATAATCCTCGAATAAATATGATATGCTCTCACTTTTTTCTTACCATCGCCATAGTCTTTTGTTAAAAAATATGGTGTTCGGTTACTTTGCTTGATAATTAAGACATCAATGCTATGGCTGCCTAACTCAAAACTATTATATTCAACAACTGGTCTATATCCACCCTCAAAATCCTTATCTCTTAAAAATGAAATGAAATTTTCTTGGTTTTTTCTATTTGGATCATCTTCTACACCCAGGATTCTTCCATCATCTGTTATTCCAAAAATAAGATAAGCATCTCGATTCTCAGTGTTATTGGCCAAGCAGATAATATCGTGTAACAAATCTGCCCTGTTTTCATGATATTGTTGCTTATAATCCCAATAAGCCCCTTCATATTTTCTGCTTATTAATTCATTAATTTTCTCATTTAGCGATACCAAAATGCTCACCTACAGCTTTATATATATATTGACTGACTCTTACTATGCCTTTGCGGTAAAAAGTGGTAGTATCAATCATCTTCTTTACTTATGAAAAACCTAACAAAATCCTTCCCAAACTTGGACAACTCTAAATTCTCCTTGGATTTTAGTTTTGGTAGCCTTAACTTTGGAAGAGAACGTTTATATTTAGGATTAGTCGCTTTGTCTAGGTATGCGTATAACTCCTTGAATTTCTTTACTATCTCTTCAAGATCATCGGTTACATTAAGATCTGTCTTCGTTATGAGCAAGCCTATTCTTTGTAGGTTTCTTCGAACTGATTGGTATTGCTCATAGCTAAGTCCATGCCTTTCCATAATATCTCGAAATGTTTCAGTTGTGTCGTTGCCAATTATATACCGTGAATTGTACATTAACCTTAGTACTGATATATCCACCATTCTCAGCTCTCTAAGCACATCATAATACGTAAGGACAAAGTCATCTGATACTTTTTCATGATTTGTTAAGTTTAGAAACCCATTCACCATGTATTGAATCTTGTCTTCCTGCTGTTCATCAATAACATAATCCAAAACAATATTAAACAATTGATCAATTTTTTCTTTTTGCTCATTAGTCTTGGTTTCTAAGTTCACCCGTATCGTATCAATATTAGAATATAATTGCTCAGTAAAGATAGTAATATTTCTTTCGAAGCGGACACGCTTATATCCCTGAACTGCTCCTGAAATACCAGGAAGAAGAGAGCTTGCGGTGTCAACAAGAAGATCTCCTATTATGCTAGTTATTGATTCTTTTGCAATCTCTGCGGCAGTATCACTCCCGACACTTAATACAGTATCAAGTGCAAGCCCTTTACCCGCTTCTTGTATATCTTTTCTTTTATCTTTGCTCAAAAAGGAATCTCCTCTCTTAATAAATCAATGCACATATAAAATTCTTTAGATAGCAATTTAAACAAAACATATAGTCTTTTGTTTCAAGAAATTACCGTTGTAATACATTCTCAATCAAGGGTTCTACACCTCTATCAATCAATCTTTCAACCATTCTTTGTGCACTAAAACGATTAACTGAGAAAGCAATGTGGGAAAGGATTCTCGCAGCCTTTTCCTTAGTAAGAAAGGAAAACTGGTCTTGCAAAATTGTATTTGCTAGGGAAGCAATAGGATCATAAGACTCAAAAGTTGGACATGAATCCCTAAAGTTTTCTTCAACAGCTGTAATAACATACTTCTCATTGTTGTCATTTAACTTCATATAATTTAACAATACAATTTCAAATTTTGGATTCATTACTATTTGGGCACATAATCTTTCTCCATCCAAATTATGAATGTATTGTTGTACAACCGTAGTAAGCTCACCATTAAGAATATCCTGCTTTGCTTCTTCTTTGAGGTTACTTTTTTTGATAATATCATATAGCTGATCTGAATCCCGTAACATCTCTACTGCGGATTCATAACGATCATCTCTATTTTGACTTGTAGCTTTATTAATTACTTGACCAAATTCATGTCGTTCATTATCCGGATTTCCTGTGAAAATAAAGTTAATGACTTTCCCCAATGAGAATACATCACTTTTTTTATCTCCATCCTTTAGTGCATACAATTGCTCCGGGGAACAATAATAGAATTGCCCAAAAGCATTAGTATGCAGAGTTTTATGAGAATGGATTTCTTCAATGTTTTTACCAAGCCCAAAATCGGCTATCTTTAATATCCCATTAACAAACAAGATGTTTGAAGGGCTAAGGTCTCTATGAATAATGTTCCTTTCATGGATGGTTGCCATTATCCTCATCACTTGAAAAGAAATTCTCACTTTTTCATCACTAGATAGTTTGTTGTCGATTACATACTTAAATAAGGTAAAGTCACCTTTTTCCATCTCATATAACATTTTATTATTATCAAAGTCATATAATCTAATTACCCCGGGAACATCCTGTAAAGACTTGGTTATTTCGTATTCCCTTTTAAACCTACTACGGATTCCTGGATTGGCAATATATTCGTCGTGTAGTTTCTTCAAGACCTTGTTGTCACTTCTTCGAAGATAAACTGTTGCAAATCCCCCTTCCCCTAATTGCTCAAGATCTTCATCCTCATTTCTAAAAACATAGTTACCATCTTTTCGAATTATTTGATACGTATCATACTGTAACTGTTCATTAAAAAGATTCAGGGCATTATGACTTAATTCGATTGCATTGAATTCATTCACTTTGTTATCTCTCATAATAAATCGTTTACTCAAGATTAATGTGAAAAAGGCATCTATCCTATTTCCTTGCATCATGTCCTGTAGTTTATCTACAACATAGTACCACCTTGAGGGAAAGCCAGGTTGATAGCTATCCTCATAACCAAAATACTGATTAAAAAAATCTACCAAATCCCCTCCAGTTTTATATGAATAACATTCCCCTGTGTCCCCTATAAACACCTCTGAAATATATCTTAGTGCTTCTTCAGAAACCATTGTATTCCCTCTTTCCGATTAATATTTCAGCAACGTAAATGCGAATCTCTATTTGTGTTAAACTACATAAAAAAGGCAGCACCAAACTAAAGTTCGTTGGAACTGCCTCTCGTTGTTCTATCTATCCTGTTGTTTTCATCACCAAGTATTCACATCAATTTCTTAACTGTTAAATCTCTTCAAATTCGGGTAAGTTATCAACTATCCTATTGGTTTCTATTGAAACTGTAATTAGCCTTTTTATCAAGTCAATTATATATCGTGGATTTTCAGAATACTCATTTGGATCAATGGTAATACCACTTCTTCCATCTGGTTTCACTTGATATTGATCAATAATCCATTCGATTGGTGATCTACCATTTATCATAAAATTGTACGCTTCAAGTGGTATGTCGGATAAAGTAATGTACTCGTTATATATAATTATTGATTTATCCACTTTTCTGTTCTTATCTCTACCAAACCGCATCTTTTTGACAGTATAGAGGTTTTCACCACTATTTTCCTTTTGATTCTCTGTTACCCCTTCATAAAGTTCCGCTTCTTCGTAATTCAAATGCAATTTGGCAAGTTCACGACCAGCGTTAGAGTATCCCCAAAAGTCTTTTACCATTGGGATTCGAGGCATTTCCTTTTTTAGGTCATTTGAAAAATTCTCCCTATAAATTGGACAGTAAAGAATACCATAAACGTAATTAAAAAGATCTTCTTCGGTAATTTTTTTGTCATATTGGAGCTTGAACATCTCAAGTATTTTCTTATTAATATTTCCTTTTACCTGATATTCTCCCTCATTATCAAATAATGTCCGTTCATCAATCTTTTCATAAATATTTTGGGGGAAACTTCTATTGTTAAACATCGTTTGATAGTCCGTTATTTCATCAGTAATCAAAGCTGAAAAATCCCTACTGCTTCCTCCACCTATAGTATTTATGATTTTATTTTTAGTCTCTTTATCTGGAATTATTTGATTCCATCTACTTGGGTATTCTACTAGACCTTCATCATTATACATATATCTTTTTACGAATGGTCTATATTGAATGGTTGTAATTTTTTCTGCAGAAAACTCTATTTTCTCTTTTCGTTTCCATCTATTCTTCAAACCACGTGACCAATTTATCTCTTTGGGATTGTTGTTCAAATCATTAACATTTTTAACAGAGTCAACTTCTCGGTTATAGTTATCAATTAGTCGTTTTACATTTTTGATTAATGTCTTTTTAGAATAACCAGTTACCCATGTATCTCTACTTGAACTAATGCCAATATATCTGTCGTTAAATATATTTTCCTCTCCCCCGCTAATTGGAATAAACTTTTCAAATTCCTCACTTTGTTGATTTATCCAATTATTATATTTATCAGGAGTAATTTTTACTAATTCTGACTTCATATCAGCGAAACTTCTATTGTCGGCTATTATTTCTAGTTTTTCTTCACGGCTCAAGTAATCGCCAATATCCTTGTAATATAGCGTACATCCAACTTTGCTTGGATTTTTAACAAGTAATGTAATAGCTACTGGAGTACGAGAACCACTTCCAAAAATCTTTCCACCCTCTTTACGTGAATCCTCTCCCTGTGTTCGTTGATTTCCACGTAAATTGAATACAAAGATGGAATTAAACTCCTCATATAACGATTGCCTTAATCCGTCAGAATTTAAGCTATCAATAAACGATCCATTTGTTACAAATCCAATAACTCCTTTATCAACAATCCTATCACTTGCCCACCTAATGGCACGTATATAAGAGTCATATAAACTATTCTTATTTACAGCTGTTGATTTTTTTGCATAAGTATCTTCTATCTGCTTATCCAAAATTGGATACTTCTGATTTTGATTATTATCATTTGCACTATGTTGCCTTGCAGAATATGGAGGATTTCCCATTATTGCAACAATACGATTCTCATTTTGTTTTTTTGCACGTTCCGAGTTTGCACCAAACATTTCAGAGAGCAAGGTATCCTTTTCCTCTGTCATCTGGAAGGTGTCCGTTAAAACCATTCCCTCAAATGGATGATAATCTTCTCCGTACAGAGCATGAAACGTTTCTTCAATGTTAATTGTAGCTATATAATATGCTAGTAATACAATCTCATTGGCATGAATCTCATTGGTATATTTATAAAGAATTTTTTCCTTTTCAATTAATCCACTTTGTAATAATCGAACTACAAATGTTCCAGTACCAGCAAACGGCTCTAGGACATGTATACCGTCGTCATTAAGGGTAACCCCAAATTCCTCTTTTAGAGCCTCATTTACACTTCTGATAATGAAATCGACAATTTCTACAGGAGTATAAACGATTCCTAAGCGTTCTGTGGTTCTCTTAAAGGCAGTCCCAAAGAACCTATCATACAATTCAATAATCACTTTCTGTTTACCGGCCAAGTTGTCAATTTTACTTGCACGGGTTTTAACACTTTCATAAAACTTTTCTAAAATGCGGGTTTCCTTCTCTAAATTTTCTTCTTCTAGTAAAGAAAGCATACTTTCCATAGCTATTGAAACAGGGTTGTTTTGAACGAAGCTATAATCCTCAAACAATGCCTGAAAAACAGGTTTTGTAATCAAGTGTTGCGATAGCATTTCAATTGCTTCGGCTTCTTCTATGGAATCATTCAAGTTATTTCTTAAATCTGATAAGAATTGCTGAAATACTTGATAATGTTCACTGTTTTTATCACGTAATAAAAGTTGAATTCGATCAAAATGACGTTGAGCAATTTGTGCTACATCACTAGACCAATTTTCCCAATAACGTTTATCCCCTACTTTATCGACTATTTGGGCATATATGGCATCTTGTAATTCTTCAAGATCAGGGAAACTCCAAACAATTTGCTCCGATTTTTCGGTTATTTTTTCCGACTTGTCCTTCCCATCATATTCGGATTGCTCTTCCTTCACAACGTCATTTTTCTCACCAGTATGTCCAATGATTTCTACATTTTGGGGTTTATTCATATTCAATTCCATTTGGTTTATCATGGCATTGAATCGTTCATCATGTGAGCGTAATGCTTGTAGTACTTGCCATACAACTTGATACTGTTTATTATTATTTAGTTCTGTTTCAATATCTTCACCTTTATTGATTGTGATAGGTAAAATAATGTAACCATATTGCTTATTATCAGCCTTACGCATTACCCTACCAACCGCCTGTATGACATCTATAACTGAATTACGTGGATTAAAGAAGATTACAGAGTCCAAACTTGGTACATCTACACCTTCAGTTAAGCAGCGAGCATTTGACAAAATACGACAAATATTATCGTCTTCAGTATCCTCTTCTAACCAATCAAGTTTCTTGTTTCGCTCAAGGGTGTTCATTGTGCCATCAACATGCTGAATTTCAACTGTTGCACCGGTTGATAAATCACTGTTATAAGCATATGAATCAACAACGTCCTGGAAAATTTGGGTGACTTGTTTTGATGTTTCGATTGTAGAGGTAAACGCTACAGCTCTTCTCATCGGTTTACCTTCTACCTCATTAGAATGACTCTTCCGCTTCGATAACCCATTCCATGTTCCAACAATTCTAGCAAAGTCTTTCCCAGTAAGTGTATTAGATTCGCTTTTAATTTCATTTGCAAGAGCAATGTCAACGTAGTCTTGATCAGTAACTAATACCATTACCTTATAGTCTGTTAATAATCCACGTTCTACCGCTTCTCCAAATCCTAGATTATGAAACTCTTCGCCAAATATGGACACATCATCCATTGAAGCTAGCAATGCGTCCTTTTCGTCAGCCTTGTTTTTGGTTTTTTCTCCAAATACTTTTGGTGTTGCCGTTTGATATAATCGCTTATCAGCCTTAATATATTCATTATCATGAACACGGACAAAGTGACTTTCTTCTCCATCGCTTAATGTTACTCCAGTTGTTCGGTGAGCTTCATCCGAAATTATTAAGTCAAAAGTTGGAAAACCATGATTTTGTGCTTCATGAATAACCTCAATAGATTGATAGGTTGAGAATACAACAGTCATTTGGCTATCTTCCGGGAGCGATTTAAAGTTCTCTACAATCTTTTCTGAATTTGTAGTTGCTGGAAAGCCAACATCAACAGCTGTAATATCCTCTGAGGTACGTGATACTTTCCTATCTGAACATACGGCAAATGTATGGAAAGGTGTAGTTGTTTGATGGTTCCATTCTTTTAGTGTTTGTGATAGCAAGGAGATTGATGGGACAAGATATAAGATTATACTATTCCCTTGCTTTTGACTTGCAATTTCCTCAGCAATCTTTAGTGATGTAAATGTTTTCCCAGTTCCACATGCCATGATAAGTTTTCCACGTTCAGATTTTCCAAATCCTACCAACACATTTTCAAGTGCTTCTTGTTGATGCGGTCGTAATGAATGTTTTTGCTTTAATTCCATACTATCTAATTGATCAATCATAAAAGCAGACCAATCAATAGCTGACTTATCTAAATCCTGCAATCTAATCCGAGATACCGGTTTTGATTGGTTTTCTAAGGATAATTCAGCGTTTCTACTCCACTTATCTGTAGAAGAAACAATAATACGGTTTTCATAAATTCTTTTTCCAGATTCCGTAAAAAACGAATCAATATCTCTCTTTTGAATGGTGTAATTTTCATCATAGAATTTACATTGAATTGCACAATATTTTCCAGATATGCGTTCCTTTGCAACAAGGTCTATTCCGGTATCACGTTTCCCATCATTTAATGGAAACTCATTCCAAGTCCATACAGTCTCAAACATATCAGCATAAATTGGATCTGTTTCAAAATATTTCTTTATTAACAATTCAAAGCGAGTGCCCTTCTCAGCTTCTGAGGAAGAAATAGAACGTAAATATTCTATTACACCTTTAAAGGACTTTTTCACCAATTTCGTCATATTACCTACCTCTTTTCCATATAAGTATGGTGCCCTATTATATTTTCCAATTTAAGTAGCAGCTATTTTAGAAATGTCATTCTTTATTGCATATATTGTATTTCTTGAAATGCCTACCTCTCTATGAATATCCATTACGCTTACATTATCTTGTAATAATTCTACAACCTTATCATAGATAACTCTATCCTTACCTTTAGCATTCTTATGATATTTCTTTTTACCGCCTCTAAACTTACCCTGTCTCTTCGCAATTTCGATGCCCTCTCTCTGAGCAACTCTAATACGTGTTCTTTCCTCTTCCACCATCCATGACAATAGGGTAAGCACCAAATCAGATACTAACTGCCCCACGCCTTCAAGCTCTTTATACTTCCGAGTATCCAAGATGGGCATATTTAGTACAACAATATCAATTTCTTCTTTAACAAGAGCTTCCCATTCATCTATAATTTCCTGTTTATTTCTGCCAAACCTACTTAAATCATGCACAACCAATACATCACCAAATCGCATTTTAGAACGCATTTCTTTATATACTGGTCGTTCAAAATCCTTTCCGGATTGTTTTTCTTGATATATTCGGTCACAACCATACTCTTTTAACTCTTGTAGTTGCCTTGATAGATTTTGGTTTTTGGAGCTAACCCTTGCATACCCAAAAATCAAATTTCTCACCTCTATGTATTGAACAAGTCTGTTTGAACATATCTATGTACCAATAATACTATACTCTTGTCTGTTTGCACAGGGTGTACTTTAAATGAACATATTTTTAATTATATATCGTGAAATGACAAAAGCTATCGCAATACATCTTTGCAATAGCTTCATCATTTTTATCCCTTTTTCCGTTCATACTCCCTAACGGTCTCAACCAAAAAGTATTCAATCTCACTAGCCTTCCAATTTAAACCTTTGGCAAGGATCCGAACTCTCATATGGATTGGGACTATCTTTGACCCTCTTTCGGCTCTAAATATATACGATGCACTACAGTCTATCCTGCTTGCTAAAGACTCAAGCGTCAACACTTTTTTCTCACGATAATCTTTTATCATACCACCGAAATCATTGACTGCTTTCCTGACTCTTTCTAATGTTTGTTGATCCATTACTATTCCTTCTCTCGCTCCCATTGTGCATCCTCCTAATATAACCAGCTTTTCCTGGTCCCAGTTTTTTCTACTATCATATAGTAGACCTGGGTCTACAAAAATATAACCCTATCTGTTGCATAGGAAGAATAATTTTCGTCTTACCGTCTATCATATATTAGCTTTACAAAATGAAAGGGGTTGTGCTAATGATGGACAAAGAAAAATTCATTGGAATGTCACCAGCAGAAAGAGTACAAGTAGTCAATAAACTATTAAAGGATCATGATCTAAAGAAAATCAGTAATCTCGTAAAAATACCTTCGAGTAGTTTCAGTAAAATCATGCGAGAAGGGGATTATATTTATCATAAGGCAGATAAGAAATACTATCCGTTTATCCGTTCTGAAGGAGAACAAGCGGTAAAAAAGTTACAGAGTGGGGACAACGATGAAATATCCTTTATCAAACAAAATGTAGATACACTAAAAAAGCTAGTTAAGCAGTTTGAAGAACAAGGGCTTTTACTGCTTGATAAACGCATCTATAGTAAGGATGCTAAGTTTGTCAATAAAAGCATCCGTATGAACAATGATGTTTACGAGCAATTCACTGGATTTTGCGAGGATTTTTACCCTCATCTAAAAACCCAAGATCTTATTGCACAAGCACTAATTGACGCAATGAACAGATATAAGCCAGAGAACGAACGGGAGCAATGAACAGCTCTCGTTTTTTCATGTATAAATTCACCAGCGGAAGAAAGGTGCCTATAATGTTAGCTACAACAATTTTAGGCACCCTTAGTTTAATTTTCATATACTTCTTAGATTTTGAATGGGTTTTCTAGGAAACTTGGAAAAGAAGTGTAGTTTTCAGTGGTGAAATTTTTGGGGATAAGAATTGGGTTTATCCCGAGATTAGCAAGATCTCGTAGATATTGTCGATTGGTAGGTTTAGATATGCCTCCCTCTTCCTTTGACTTTTTAAGAGGGGTATCAATGTTACCTTTGGAGACAATAACTAGGAATTTTCGAAGGCTTTCCTTTTTTCTTTGCGAGTAGGAACTATTTGCAATTATTTTTTCGGCCTCGGTGATTTTATAATAATCACCAGTATGGACAATAGGTATTACGTGCTTTTCCATATACTCTTTCATAAGTTCGCTTGAAAAATAGACTTTCAATTGCTTTGGTCTCCCCTTCCCTCCCTTATCTTCCCTTTTCATAGAATTTAAGTGCCTGTTTTTCAATCTCAGCTCATATCTGACTATATTTTCATCGTAAGGTTGTATTTGCTCTCCCTTAGCTATCCTTTCATCCTCTTTACTATAGATTACCAGCTCTGTACTCTTGCATTTATGATACTGTGACGTTTCATATTTTAGTGGATCACCATTTTCATCCTTACCATATTTAATTTTCTCTTTGTAGGCGTATTTAACTGTGTACTTTTCAAGTAAGTGGAATAGCAATTCCCGGTGCTGGGGATTCGGGACCTTTACGTCAATTCGATAATCAATCCTTGTGAGCGTATGGTAATCATAGTAATCAGAAAATCCGAAATGCCAAGTAAGGAATTTACGAATATCTAACTCTATCAATTCATAGTCTTCTTCTGTAATTGTACTTCTATTCAACACCTTTACTGCATCGACCTTGAATTGTAAATACCAAATACCATCTAAATACATATGTTCCCAAGTGCGAACAATAGCATATGCTGGAAAAACATTCTTTACTTCTTTATTCAGCTCTTTAACTGCTGCACGAATGTACCGGTACTTGTTTACTCTAATCCCGTACTTAGAGAAGATTTGCTTAATATCGTCACTGCTTACGGGGATAAATAATTCAAACGTGTGAATCAATGAAACCATCTCCTTTGTATTTATTTGTGTGGAATAAGCAATCCCTTTACTATCATGGGTTTAAGGGGGCTAACTTTTCCCATCCCGAACTAATTTATATGACTACACAACACATTGATTATTACCATTGTGAGGATGAAGTAAGGCATGCTATGTTGTTGTAAAGAATAATATTCACACTTGTCCGTTCTACAAGGCCATTTTTTATTACAACGGTAAAGGTAATGTATTGCACGGCTGAAACTATAAAACCACCGACAAAAAACCGCAAAGCATAAATGCTTCACGGTTAATATTTCTGTTTTTTCCGTCCATGAACCCGACAACTATTTGTTTTACTTTTCCTTTTGATTTCTTGTCTTCATCATTCAAAAAAAATACCCTTAATAAGAAGACCAACGTCCTATTTACGGCATATCTTAAATAGGTATATGATTCGTTGAGATTCCCACTCGGTAAACGGGAAAGCAGATTACTCCTGCGGGATTCTTGAATGACTTATCGTTCGCAGTCCATTTCTGTTTTGAACAGTCCTCAAGGTGAGGGCATCCCATTGCCCCTCCTAAGACAGTGCATATAGCATCTTAGGCTGAATGACTTTTACCATCAAGCACAGGTGCATATCGTATATTCATAGCACCGATTATGTCTCTATGCTTCTCGAATCCGCATTTACACTTATATTTTCTGTCTTGTGCTTTATTATTTTCAGAACATTTAGGGCATGTTTGACTTGTGTATGCAGGATTCACATATTCAACTTTAATACCTTCTAAGTTCGCTTTGTATTCAATGAATTGAGATAGGCGATAGAATGACCATGTGTGCAAATTCTTTTCGTTTTTACGACTGGTTCTTGTCGTCTGTCTGATATTCGCTAATTGTTCTAAACGAATGACAGTAATTTTATTTTCTTTAGCAAAATTAACAATTGAGCGGCTTATCTTATGGTCTTGATCTTGCATCCAACGCTGTTCCCTGTCCCTTGAACGTTTTATAGCATTTAACTTTTTCCTTTTGCCTAACTTTTTCCGTTCTGAACGAAACTTTCGTCTCTTATATTTATTTTTTCTGCCGTTGCCAAAGAAACGTACTTTTTCATCATCTGTTACGGCAACAGCAGGAACTTTTAACCCCAAATCCACACCCATAACTTTTGTTCCAATTTTTGGGGTAGTAGGAATTGTTATGGATATTTGGGCAATCCATTTATTTCCCTTCTTTGTAATTCGAAGCGTTCCTAATTTATGCTTTAATAACTCAAGGTTTCGATGATCTTTATCAACTACCAAAGCCCGAATAGGTGTTTTAGATGCTTTGCCATGGACCATGATTGGTATTGAAATATGGGTATAATTGAAAGAATAGCTCTGATTGTTCCACACACACACTGGCTTTTTTAATACAGGAACACTCTTATATTTATTTTTCCTGGCTTTCTTAAATACACTTTTTGCATCTATTATTGCTTGGTTTTTCACAGCACTTGGCAGAGGGACATGAATATCTTTGCTTGATTTCATTGTACTTTTCTTTTCTGTTATCATTTCAAATACAAGAGTATTAATCGCCTGAATATATGTCTTACTCATACGTTCCAAAACAGAAGCCTGTTCTTTCGTAGGTAATATTTTAATTTGTACAGTGATTATCTGTGACATCTTTTCACCCCAACATTTTTGTATTTCCTTTTTATTTTGTACTCCAACAGTGAAACGATTTTAGTTGTATATTCTTCTTTCCTTTTATCTATATTTCTCCCGTGGTTTTCCTTTAAATATTCACAAGGAATAAACAAATCAAATCCAATAATCACTTGACCTTTATCGTCAATTATTGAATAGTCGGCCGATTCCACAGTCTTTGTAATCGGATAGACACGGTTATTAGAAAGATTTTCTCCATCTTTTCCAGCTAACCTCAAGTCAGTTTCCGAAAACACCACATGGGTTGCTTCACTCACTGAACAAACTACAAATCCTCTTGTCTCAGGTGCCATTCCATGCCATGCTTTTGTATAAAACTCCTCGTAGTTACTCATACTTTTTTGCACCTCTCAATTGTCCCCCTTTTTCAATTTTCCTTTTCCAAATCCCTGTGTATTTTCCAAATTACGTTGCATCAAATCAATGCTTCAGTAGTCGCCCTAGCCCACACCCAATCCTCTGGCGATTGTTTTTTAATAGCATCTATTTTTTTACCCATGAAATGGTTCATTTTTAATAAATTGATACCATTCAATAATCCGCTCGTTTTTTTCCCGGACTTTTCTTGTTACAATGGATTCTGTTACTTTACCAAAAGTCACTTTTACTTGTTTTGTTGATGTACCGTTTACTCTAATAGGAATAGAATTCCCAGTTTCCTTAAATGTTCTTGTTTGATTCAATTTACTCACATTGATGCCCCCCACTTTCATTACAATTATTTACTTCTAAAAAGCGAACCAAATATTCCATTCTCCCGACATTTACGCTTTTCACGAATTCTTTCATTTTTAGCATATATTCTTTTTTGCATATTCGACAAATCTACATCGGCTAACGGGAGATTTAAACTTCTTATAATCCTTTCATTTTCCCTTCTTAATCTGATTGAATGATTAGATGGAGTAATTATAGGAATTTCAACGCTTACTTTTTTATATTTTTGTTGGCTACTATCGTCATCAATGACTTTTTTCTCGATTGCAGAATAAGAATCGCTTTCCTTTCTTTCTTCTTTAGTATGCAAATAGATAACCTGCAAATTAAATTCTTGACCTGTCAACTCTTTTAGTACTTCAGTAAAATGATGCAAGTATCTTTGTATTATCCACTCTTTGGCAAATTCAGTTTTCGCTTTAATTATAATAGTATTACCTTCTACTATTTTCCCCGATAATGGAGCAATCCACGTTTGGTACATTGGCTTTGATAGACGTTTTTCAATCTGTTGCAGGATAATCTCCCAAAACTCACGGTTTTCCTTCTCCAATTGATCCACTTTATTGACTCCTTCCAAGATTTATTTCTCAACTATATCCTGTAAAAAAATTCAACATCTTCAACGTAGAACATTGATTTTCATCTAAAATAGACTTTTCCATGTCCTCTGTCTCCTTTGCCACTACATTAATGTGGAAAGTTTCAAAGCCATTTCAGCTATTTTAAATACGTATAAAACAAATCTTTATTTTCAAAGAGTGCTTTGTAGAGTTTCCGTAAATTAACGTCGCTCTCGAAAGTCAGTAACATTATCACCATGCGTTTTATGACATCATTAGCTTCATTTTCAATCCAGTCCCATGCCTCCCTTGTTAAAACCAGATTATGATGTTCCTGGATTAGCTGGCTTAACACTTTGATTAATTGCCCTTGCTCTTCTGCATTCCCAATCATTTGAATTAAATTGCTCTTATTAGCCATGTCTTCTTCAACCGCCTCTTTTATGGTTGCAATAACATTCATGATGCTTTCACTTATCATGTATGTGTTATCCCAAAACACCAACAAATCCAGGGTGTCTATGACATTTTTTTCCCTATTAGCCGTGTATTCTTCTTTCAATTCCTGTCTTTTAATCTTTAACCGTTCAATTAACTTTTGGTATTCTTTATTTACAATTTGTTCAGTCTTTTCCTTATAAAATTTTCCTTTAAATATTGACAAAAGATCATTTTTTTCAATATATCTGCTTGTATGCCTACCTATAAAACCTAAATCTAAGAATATACTTCCAAATTGCGACTCAATGGAGTCAGGGAGATCGGCCCATCTCTTGGCAATCCCCATATCTTCTCTTATTTCCGGATCTATAAATACCCAAGACGAACAGATTGCCTTGATAAAGTCTATTGATTTAAACCTTGGGCCTTTGTTATCAAAGCAACAAATGTCAACAAGAATTTCTAAAGGAAGTCCCGTATTTAGGTATCTGATGATAATTAGCCTAGCCCCGAGTTGTGCAGCACTCTTGAATCTTTGTAATTCTCTCGAGAAATAGTTCCGAACCGTATTTATAGTAAATTGTTCAGCAATAAGACCATCCAATTCTGCATTAACACCAATGGATAATTCGTATAGTGCCTCAAGACGTTTTTCTTCTATCTCAATTACTTCTAAACGCTTTAAGAGCTTAGAAGGGTTAACACGGACAGGTAAATCAATCGGCCTATCTAAAAGAGAGTTAGCCCAATCTACTGCCTTTTGTGCCTGCTCGATGGAAATATTCCCATAGCAACATGCAAACATTGGAAACCTGTTCTCAATCAATGCAGCGATAGCTAGAATGAAATTGTGATAATTCTTGCCCTGAGTCTTTGAATAGAAAACCTCTCTTGCTCCCCAGTCATCCTTATTTAGGAAACCCAATAAAATATCTTCCTTTAATCTTTCTTCTTTCACTTCACTATATTTAGCTATACTGGAAAACAAGGTGAAACTCTCTCCTGTTTCTTTACTTTCTAAGTCGCCAATTATATTCCAATACTTTTCCTTTAAGCCATATTTATCAACGTATTGCTCTTCAGTACGGTCTAAAACTAATCTTTTAAAGCCATCAAGATTATCCACGTAATAAGTGGCGAATGGATACGCCTGAATCAATAGTAACGTCTCCTCAAAAACCTCTTGCCAATCTTCTTGATTTATTTCATTTGGCACAATGTCCAATCCAATGTAAACTCCCATAAAATTCACCCTCATTGCCTTGTATAATTTAGTAATTTATATTCCAATTACTCTCCTCGCTGCATTGTGTGAGCCCTTATAAAACGGATTAAATACTTTCTCCTCTTTATCCATGGATAGGATTTCTAATTCAACGGTTGGATTAGAGATTGAAAACAGCGACTTCTTTTCATATATTCTTTCTGCAACAGCATTGATAGCAGTATTTCCTTTTGTAATCATTGGCGAATCGTTTAATTTATCCACTTCATTCCAATCACTGTATATTAGTACCTTTGAAGGTAAATAAAACTCGTTGTTCAGGACTTCTTCTACGTTTGACAAAGCAAAATCAACCGCTAATATTTCGGCATAAACATTCATTTTTCTCATTGCATGGTTGTAATGTTTTTTTGATTTCACCAATGTAGTCCCTTGTCCAACAAAAATGATCCCAAGCCCAAATATTCCTTGATGTTGCAATTCGGAAGCATCGGTAAAGACACGCAATACCTCACTATCCCATAACCAACTTTCAAAACGCTCTCTGGCCCCTTTCGTTGGCTTTTTCTGCCACCTCATCAGTTGTTGTCTGTAGTTACCTTTTGAATGGTAATTCCGCTTTACCAAGTGTTCCTCTCCTCCTTCTTCCATTGACTATAGTCAAAATAAAAAAGCCCGCATTCCTCTTAATCAGAATGCGAGCTTTTTTTATCTATTGATATGTTTTGAGTTTTATTTACCCAGATCATTTTAATTCCCACTTTATCAAAGTATTATGTTGACCCAATTATAGTTGACTGTAATGCAGTAATCAAGTAATTACCGAATATTCCCTTAGTCTGAACTGTGGGATGGGAGACATGGCGTTAAAAAAGGAACCTAACCGTGATTGATTGGGTTCCAACTAGCAGGGATTAACGTATCATTCCTACATTAACACCTTAATTTCTGTGTCGATTTGTTTCATTCCTTGAATCAATAAGTACTGAATCTCTTCGATCATTTCCTTTATCTCCTCGTACTTTTCCCTATCATAAATACCTTTTGACATCATTAAATTAAGGTATGCTTTAACTACGTTACTTTCCTGGATAGCCAAGTTCAAAAACGCTAGTTTCTTTTTAGGATATAATTGCTCTGATTCCGAAGCATGGGAAGCAATATTACTAGCAGAAGTGACCATTTGTTTTAGAATGTAACTATACCACTCACCGTGGCTAATACATTGCAACTCATACAGTTCTTTTACCAATCTTTGTGCAGTTTGAACGCAAGGCAGTGTTCTTACATTCTGAACAACTGGAATTGGTAAACTCACACTGCTATTGTTTATTTTTAAATTTTCAAGGATTCTGTTCAGCATTTTGATAATACTATCAATCATGCTATCTAATGTCAGAAATTCTCCTTCCGAAATCAGTCCTTTACCATTACAAGTCATTAGCCAAGACTTCGTCTCCTGTGCACTTCCTATAGCGTCTGAATAAAGATTAAACTTTTGTCTCAGGTAAAGCTGTTCACCTTTAGCAATGTTCTGAACAATGCTTGTTGCAGATCTCTGTAGCTGATCTTTCATTTGAGATTCCTCAAACGGTAGTACCTCAACAATCATACCAATTTCCTTCAACAATTCGATAGATAATTGTAGTGCCCGTAGTTTTTCAACGTTTTGTAAAGTTAAATATGTTGCTTTCAATTGCATCACTCCTTGGATATTTTTCATAGTTATCCTATAAAAATTAATTGCATAATATTATTTTATGCCCGTTCGAGCCTGTACTATCGAAAGGTATAAAAGGATTAGCAATATAATTACTTTTATAGTGAAGATAACTTTTGCATGCTATGCGGGAGAAAATGAATTATTCTATTACAAACTGTTCTAGTTTTTTTAAAGGTGAATCATAGTTTCAAAAGATAAATCCAAAATTATACTTGGTAGAACCAAATTTTTTAGACTTTGATTTAATAGTCTTGTAAAGTAATAAGTATAGGGTAGCAATTAAACCCTTTCCCACTTTATCCAAATGGACATCCCACGAATAAAACCTCACCCCGAAAGGAACCAACTGCTATGAATAAACCACTATCATTTGATTACAATGAAGAATTTGAACAACAATTATTGACAGAAGAGGAACTTGATAAGGTAAAGGCAAAATCGTTCATTAACCTTTTGTCAGAAATGTTTCTTAAATATGAATCAGAAATTGAAAAAACAATTATTGCAAAATAGGAGGTAACTAATCCATGCCAAGAGCTGTTGGATACGTGCGTGTAAGCACAGATAAACAACTAGACAACACATCCATTGAAAAGCAAAAAGAGGAAATAGAGAAATACTGCAAAAATAATCAATTAACTCTCGTTCACATTTACGATGAAGGAGCTTACTCCGCAGAAAATCTCAGAGATAGAAAGCAATTTAAACAAATGTATCACCATGTCTTTGAAAAAGATGAGGAAATTGATTATGTTGTAGTATTTGATTCTGATCGTATTTCCAGAGATAACCTTGATGCTTTGTATATTTACAAACGAATTACAGAAGCAAACAAACACTTAATCTGCATCGCAGACAATATTGATACCAGAGATCCAAATGCAAAGCTCCTCTATCAATTTATGTCATTGGTCGCTGAGCTTGAAAAAGATATGATTAAATTTCGTACCTCAACGGGTATGGAAAAAAACCATGAAAATGGTAACTATAATGGTGGAAGGATATATGGATACATATCTGAAAATAAAGAACTTAAAATAGAGCCGAAAGAAGCAAAAGTAGTAAAATATATCTTTGAAAAATATGCTGTTAATCAGTGGGGCTATCGCAAAATTGCATCAAACCTCAATGATCAAAATATCCGAACTAGAAGCGGAAAACATTGGTCTATTTATGCTATAAAAACTATTTTAAACAACAGGATATATATTGGAGAAGTTAAATGGAAAGGTAACTACCAAAAAGGAAAACATTCAAGAATTATTGATGAGCATCTATGGACTCAAACTCAAAAAATACTACATATTAAAAGTTACATGCCTAAAAAAGTACATCCTGGAACATATCCTTTATCTGGTCTAATTAAATGTCCAGAATGCGGCTCTTCAATGGTGCAGGGTAACAGTAGCCAAAAGTATAAATACTACCAATGCAGCAGAAATAAAAATAGTGGAAAATCCGCCTGCTCATCCAATCTCGTCAATAAGGAATACGCTGAACAATTCGTATTCAACTGCTTTTATCGAACCTTAAAGTCATTAAACCTCACAGTCCCCGTTACTTCCTCTACATTGTCCATCTTATCTAGCGAAGTAGAACCCATTGAAGATAAAATCAAAGAGTTAGAAAAGGAACTTCAACGTCTGTCAAAGAAAAAAAACGATGTAATATCATGGAGAAGTGATGATGTCCTTGATGAAACAACTTTTAGACAACAAATGAAGGACATTCAAAAGGAAGAAAAAAAACTTATGCAATTCCTCGGTACACTAGAAAATCAGCTTGAACAACGACAAAAGCCAAACCTACATGAATGTATTGAATTTGCAATTGAAGAGTTAGAAGTTTTCTTCAAGGTTATGTCTAATGAAGACAAGAAAAAGGTGCTACATTCCTTTATTGATAGTATTTATGTAAATCAAGGGAATTCAACAAAGACAAGAACAATTAAAGAAGTTAAATACAAGTTTGATTTAAGACATATTACACAATTGTATCAGTCTGCATCTTAGGGAAAGGGAACATCCTTTCCTTTTTTCTATTTGCGGCTTAATATTAATTTGAAAGGAGAAGATTCAATGGATAAAATCAGAAAGGTTGCAATCTATTGTAGAGTGAGTACCGAAGAACAAGCAAGAGAAGGATATAGTATTCAAGCTCAATTACAAACTTTACGTCAATATGCACAACTATATGGATGGGAAATAGCAGAGGAATACGTGGATGAGGGAATTAGCGGAAAGAATATTACGGGTCGTCCGGCTATGCGTAAACTTGTTGCGGATATTGAAAGGGACAAGTTCCAAGCTGTTCTGGTTTGGAAAATTTCACGCCTTTCACGTAACATGTTGGATACGCTTAAATTATTAGACAGACTTGAGGATTATGGTGTTAAATTTATTTCATACTCGGAAAACTTTGATACAGGCACCCCTATTGGGCGTTTAGTAGTTCAGCTAATGGCTTCCATTGCTGAAATGGAGCGAAACACATTATCAGAGAATGTTAAACTCGGAATGAAGCAGAGAGCGTTAGAAGGCTATTGGAATGGCGGGATTGTATTAGGGTATGACCTCATTGAAAAGGAACTTGTAATCAATCAAAATGAAGCAGCGATAGTGCAACTTATCTTCAATTTATATGCAAATGGGAAAGGGCTTAGAGCAATATCCAACCACTTAAATAAAGCAGGGTATAAGACAAAACGTAATCGATATTTTTCCATTAATGGAGTAGCACAAATCTTGGACAACATTGTATACAATGGGAAAATCAGTTGGCTAAAATTTGAAGATTGGGACACGAAGCGAAGAAGGGGAAAAAATCCTAATCCTATTATTGTTGAGGGTAAGCACGAGGCCATAATATCAGATGAACTGTGGGGTATTGTGCGTGCCAGAAGAAAGAGTCGATCATTTAAACAACGTCAATCCCATGAACCTTTCTTACTTAGCGGTTTATTACGTTGTCCAGATTGTAATCAAGGTATGGTTCCAGCTATAGCTTCGTATACGAGAAAAGATGGAACAAAAAGAAAGTACCGGTATTATGTTTGCGGTGATTTCCACAATAAAGGAACAGCAGCGTGCAAATCAAACTCGGTAAAGGCATATGAAGCAGAAGAATCTATTATTAAGAGGATTGAAACGTTTCTTTCTAGTGAAAATATGCTCCTAAATACACTGCAACAGATAAACATGAACTCTAAGGACTCTCTAACAAAGCTCAATAAAAACTTTGAACAGATTGAAGAACGATTATCTGAAATAGAAATACTACAAAATCGCTACATGGAGGCTTTTGAAAAAAATACTTTACCAACAATAATCTTACAAGAAAGATTACAAAAGATTGCTAATGAAAAAAGCGAATTAGAACAAAAGAAAAATGATATTACTGTACAATTAAGCTCACACGATTCGAAGATAATACCGCCTGATTTGGTTGAAATTCTTTTAGAACAATTTATCTCAATTTTTAAGGTCGCCTCAAGGGAAAAGAAAAAACATCTACTTCAACTTCTAATAAAAAAAATATCAGTTAAACAATTATTAGACAAATCAAGAACTGTAAACGAAATTGAACTTGACTTTGACTTTTCAGAGGTCAATATATCAAAGACCTTTATACTTATCCATTTATTATATCGTGAAACGGATAATGAAAACCTATTCTCAATACCCGCTTCCGACAAAGAATTACCCTCTTATTTACAAATTTTTTTGCCTCTATTTATGGTACGGTTCCCCTTTAATTATCCTAAACGCCCTATACACCTGCTCCACCAAGATCAACCTCATCAACTGATGTGGAAAAGTCATCTTCGAAAACGATAAACTTTCATCCGCTCGCTTAATCACTTCTTCACTCAAACCCAGTGATCCACCAATCACAAACACAATCTTACTCTTTCCATATGTAGCAAGATGATCAATCCGCTCTGCCAGTTCCTCCGATGTTTTCATCTTTCCTTCAATCGCAAGGGCGATGACATGAGCATCAGGGTGGATTTTGGAGAGGATGCGGGAGCCTTCTTTTGCTTTGACTTGGACCATTTCATTTTCACTTAGGATTTCGGGGGCTTTTTCGTCGGGGACTTCGATGACGTCGACTTTTGCATAGGCGGAAAGGCGTTTTAAATATTCATCGATGCCTTGTTTTAAGTATTTTTCTTTTAGTTTTCCGACGGTGATGATTGAGATATTCACAATGGTTCCCCTCTCTTTTCTAAGACTATTTTCACACTTCCCCATATTTTCGTGATTCTTATATGTATTTTATAATCCATTTGCACCATTACAAACATATTACACACAGGTTACAAACAACTTATACACAGAAGTTATCCACATATCCCCAAAACTCATCCACATTTTGTGTGCGAATATTAGTTCCCCACAATATATGCAGCTGGCAATTGGCAATATTCACAGGTTGTGGATAAGTTACCCTCTGTTTTGATCTCCTCTAATACGGGTGCTGTTTCGTATTCATCTACAATAATATCAAGTGCCAATTCTACATGTTCTTTACAACAATAAATCATTTTTAACCCTTCTCTCTGCTGACTTTCATTTACTTTTACACAATCTCTATCCACATATTCCATTCAACTAAAAGTGTTAGTTATTTTCAGCTTATTTTACCCACAATACTAATCCACTTATCCACAACCCATTTTACCATATCAATGAAAAAAGCGGAAAAGCCATCATTCGCTTTCCGCTTAGTTATCCACATTACATTCTTGTATCGTCCGTCAGCTTAAGAGTTACTTCTTGTTTCTTCCCACCACGATAATAAGTGATCGTCATGGAATCGCCGACTTTTTTATGGTTGTATAAATATTTTCTTAATTCTACCACATCTGCCACTTCTTCATTATCCATTTTAACGATTACATCGAGTTCTGTTAAGCCTGCTTTATCTGCAGGAGAATTCGGCACAACAGATTCAATCATAATTCCGTCTGTTATATCATGTGGCAGCTTCAATGTTTGCTG
This sequence comes from Lederbergia panacisoli, assembly GCF_024626525.1. Taxonomy (GTDB): domain Bacteria; phylum Bacillota; class Bacilli; order Bacillales; family Bacillaceae_C; genus Lederbergia; species Lederbergia panacisoli. The sequence continues at coordinate 91,983 of NZ_JANJGU010000010.1, read as the reverse complement.
TTGATGATAAGCTGAAATTTCCGCTACATTTCTTAGTGTAACCCCAATCGCAGGGCGTTTTACTTCGCCATATCTCTCAAGGTCTTCAATGATTGGCGCGACATAGTTGATAGGAATGGAAAAACCGATTCCTTCAACAGCACTTTGGGCAATTTTCATCGAGTTGATGCCTACGACCTGGCCCGCGATATTTACTAACGCCCCACCACTATTCCCAGGGTTGATGGCGGCATCAGTCTGAATAACTTCCGCATTCCAGTCTGGAATTCCGTCATTATTAATATCGACAGGTACAGTACGATTAACACCAGAGATGATTCCTTGTGTAACAGATCCTGAAAACTGCAGTCCTAATGGATTTCCGATGGCAAGAACAGGTTCGCCTATTTTTAATGCATCAGAATCTCCGAATTCATTTACTTGCTCGTTTGCAATCCCTTTTGAACTGACTTCAACGACAGCGAGATCCGTCCACACATCGGTACCTCTAAGCTTTGCAGCAATTTTCGTTCCGTCTGGCAAGGTTACTTCTAATTGTGTAGCCCCTTCTACGACGTGGTTGTTCGTTACAATATAAGCAGTATCTCCGGCCTTTTTATAAATGACCCCGGAACCAACTCCTGCTTCTTGTCCATCACCTGTAGCTGACCAGAAGTTAGCTGATTGGATATTCGTGATTCCTACTACTCCAGTTCCTGCTTTTTCAACGGCTTTCGTTACATCCGTCGTTACATCAAGAGAGAGATTTTTCGTTACATTATTGTTTTCCATTCCTTGATTCGTTTCAATTCGTGCAGTGCTTACGTCAGATTGATTATTGTTGCCTATTATATTCGGATAAATGATGGCAACAAGCAAGGCTCCTATAATCCCACCGATTAGCCCCGAAAAGAAACCCGATCTCCCTCGTTTCCTTTGATAGCGGTTCGGGCTGTGATCATCGTAAAATCCCATAAAACACCTTCCCTTTCTATAGCACCATACTCCATAGTTTGCCTTTATATGTTCATATTATAATGTTTATGGATAAAATAACAAAATATAAAGCAAAAGTGGAAAAGAGTGTTTTTTCGATATACATTACTAAAAAATGGGCGGCGAGACTTTTGCGGGAAGAAGACCCAAGAGGCGCGGCGCAAAACCAATTTGTATCTTGATTCGAACCCAATTGAGACGGAAAACACAGGAAAAATGATTTTGCGTGGCGATTCGAACCCAATCGAGACGAAAAACAAGAAAAACACGACTTTGCGTGGCGATTCGAACCCAATCGAAACGGAAAACAAGGAATACACGACTTTACGTGGCGATTCGAACCCAATTGAAACGGAAAACAAGGAATACACGACTTTGCGTGGCGATTCGAGCCCAATCGAGACGGAAAACAAGGAAAACACAACTTTGCGTGGCGATTCGAACCCAATCGAGACGGAGAACAAAGAAAAAATCAGCTTCCCCGTCCAAAAATCCCAAACAAAAAAAGAATGAATCCATCCGAAATCACTCTCGAATGTCTTCATCCTTTTCCACCAACAAACCGCTCCTAAACCGCCGTCAAAGCCGTCGGAATCAAAGGATCCGTATCATACAGCTCAAACTGCTCTCCAACAGCCATTCCCTTCGCCGCAAGCGTCTGCTGCACACTCATCCGCGCCAGATCCTTCATATTATTATCTCGGCTTAAATGTGCAAGATATATCCTCTTCGTCTGGTCTCCAATCACATCACTCATCGCCAGCGCCGCATCCTCATTCGACACATGCCCAACATCACTCAAAATCCTCCGCTTTACACTCCACGGATATCTGCCCATCTGCAGCATTTGAATATCATGATTGCTTTCAAATACATACATATCCGCATTGGAAATGATTCCTTTCATGCGGTCGCTCACATAACCTGTATCCGTCACGATGACCAGTTTTTTTCCGCCTGAACGAAATATGTAAAACATCGGCTCCGCTGCATCATGGGAGACGCCAAACGACTCAATATCAAGTCCACCGAATGTTTTCACTGTTTCCATTCCGAATACAAATTTTTGCTCGACGGCGATTTCCCCGACAAGCCCGTCCATTGCCTGCCACGTTCGCTCATTCGCATAAATAGGGAGTTTATATTTACGGGCCATGACGCCAATCCCTTTAATATGATCACTATGTTCATGTGTGACGAGAATCCCATCCAATTTCGCTGGATCACGATCAATTTGCTGAAACAGCTTGTCCATTTGTTTGCAACTATGTCCCGCGTCCACTAAAAATGAATGGTTCTCAGTTTCTATAAAAATAGCATTTCCGGAACTGCCGCTCGCCAGCACACTGAATTGCATTGACATTCATTTCACTCCATTTTTGTTTTCTCATTGGCTTGCTGTTGTGCTTGGATGATTTGTCCTTCAAACGCATTCACAAGTAAATCTTCCGTTGTGTTGTCTTTATTCTTTACAAGAAAATGCCATGTTGGCGTTAATACTTGCGTTGCTATTGCTTCCATATTGACTAGCGTATGATAGCCAATCTTCGTTTTAACGACCTCGCTGCCTGGTTTCAAATATCCTTTTAAATATAGTGCCTCTAGCGCTCGCATAGCTGGATACAATTCCTCTTGCTCACTGATCGGATCAAATGCATCGAGCATCGTCTGTTCGTATGAAATGGCTTCTCCATTCTCGTTAACGTGGAAAACAAGATGTGCACTTCGATTCATGAATAGCAGCTTATCATCGTATTTTTGATAATAGGTGATGGTGTTTTCTTCCTTGTCATAGCTCCAGAAGTCATAATCTTCACCGTAAAGCACATGTGAATGGACAAAGTCATTCAACTCGAAAAAATCTTGTTTTTCATTGACGACAATCGGTGTTTTCAATGTTACATGAATCGCTGCTAATTCTTCCGAATCCTCAATTTTATCTTCAATCTTAGCTAGTTCTTCTTTCGTAAATATCTTTGTATTGGCACTCATGTAATGGTCACTGACAATATCCTTCGGGATGCCATCGTATTTTATCCCGTCAGATTTTATATTTTCTTCTGTTGTTGGATCTTTTTTCTCTTCAAATTGCCTTGTTTTCGTCATCAATTGCGAAAGTAGGAAAAGGTCGAGGATGAGGAATGCAATAATGAAAATCGTTTTTATCTTATTCCAGTCCACTCATATCCCCCCTCATTTCTTCCAAATCAAAGCGAATCCAGGAACCTCCGTAAAGGTAATACCAAGAAGGCTCGAGGGAAACATATTCTGGACTGGAAGAATCCTTTGAAAGCCTATAGCCAATCAAGATTGATTCCAACACATCCGGATTTAATTTAAGATCATCCAGTAAAAAATTCATGACGTCTTCACCAGATGGCAGAACAGTTCTTGTTTGCTCTGGCAGTTTAAATTGGATTGAGAAAAATGGGCGTTTATATTCAAAAATTTCTTCACTGCCCCAATATTGACGAATATTCGTCATCCCTTGCTCATTAAAAACAGGATAGTTATTCAAAAATAACTGAAAAGTTGTTTTCTTTTCATATTCTGCCATACCAAAATAGCGATAGTTATCCGTCCAACCCCTATGTTCATTCACAAAGTCAATGCTTCTTTTCAAAACATCATCTTGATTGCTTGGATTCTCCTCCGATATGGAATTTTGTCCAGGGTTAATATAGTCAATCATATTAGTCGAAAAGTCAACGTTCATGACGCTTCGATCATCCGTATATTGTTCTCCGTCCGGAAGTGGATCTTTTCGAACTTTCTTCGGATCTCGAAACAACGCATCTTTGAATTTTTCGGGATTAATATACTCTATTCTATAGATAAAGCCATCCAAAGCTTTTTCTTTAGTCGTTAAAAAGATAATTCGGTCGGGACTACCCTCGCCAGGCATTTCAAAGGGTTTGTATTCATCGTATTTGCTCTTTTTCTTTCTCGTCTCGTCCAGTAATGCAGCAACTAGGTCGGGATTCACATTGCTTTTGTATACACGTCCTTCATTTGTCGAGATAAAATACACCGCCGGACCGTCTTTTTCATCGCTATCTAATTTAATGACAATCCGATCAAAGGAGGCGTTTGGCAATACATCTGCCTCAAAGTGGATGGCTCCTTTATATAAATCGAAAGGAACTGAATCTGGATAGATAAGCTCAATCCGATTGTTCGACTGCGCTAATTCTTGTATTTTATCGTAGTCAAGGATTCGCGCACTTCCTAAATCATAAATATTCCACTTGCCTACTTCGGTTAAAAGTTCACTAATATCCTCTTCTCGCACCGTTCCGAAATGTTTTTCATCAATGTGAAAAAGCACTTGCAACGGTTTGATGATTTGTGATGCCTCCCTTTGCGAAGCCTCCCTATTATCTACGACGGACATTTCATGAACGTATTTCGTATCATTTAATTCATATTTAGGCTTGTACGTCCACAAATTCCATGTTAGAAAGGCACTCAAAGCTACGAGCGTGGCCAACACTATTGACTTAACTGTTTCATATTTCACAGCCAATCATCCTCTTGTCCAGGGTCATAAGGAAGGGTAAACAAAATTGTCGTCCCTTTTCCTTCTTTGCTCTTCGCCCAAATATCCCCTCCATGGGCGCCTATCATTTCCTTCGCTATTGCTAGACCGAGGCCTGTTCCCCCAAGCTGTCTCGTCCTTGCCCGATCGACACGATAAAAACGTTCAAAGACTTTTTGAATATTGTCTTTCGGAATTCCAATCCCTTGGTCACTAATGCTCACTTCAATTTTGTCATCAAGCACTTTTACACGGAAGGTGACCGTGCCTCCTTCTGGCGAGTACTTCAGTGCATTGGAGATGATATTATCAATAACTTGAGTGAGCTTGTCCTCATCAATTTCCACAAAAACCGCTTGTTTCGGAAACAGTCTGCGGAAATAAACATCTCTTTCTTTCGTCATTTCAAATCGATCGATAATGTAATTGAAAAATGTAATAAAATCGACCCATGCTGGGTTAATCTCATAGTTTCTTCTATCCATTTTAGACAACTGCAGCAAATCATTGACGAGGCGAATCATTCGTTCCGTTTCGAGTTGGGTGACGCTTAAGAAACGAGGACCGAGCGTTTCGTCTTTCATTGCCCCATCTTTTAAAGCCTCAAGATAGCTTCGCATTGTCGTAAGTGGTGTCCGTAATTCATGAGAGACATTTGAAACAAAGTCTCTTCGCTCCGCATCGAGTTTTTCCTGCTCCGTTACATCATGCAGTACAACGATTAATCCGTTCACAAATCCTGTTTCACGCTGAATAACGGACATATTGGCACGTAAAATAAAATGGGTTTCCGGCGTACTGTAATCAAGAATGACCGATTCTTTTTCTTCTAACAGTTCCTCAAACGTATAGTCCTCATCGAGTTCCAGCAACTCCGTTATCGGTTGGGAAATGACTGTTTCACGTGAAACGTCTAACATGTCTGCAGCTCTTTCGTTGATTAAAATAACCTTCCCTTTGCGGTCTGTCGCAATTACCCCGTCCGTCATATACGAAAGGACGGATGAAAGCTTGCGTCTCTCCCCTTCCGTCATCGCCTGCGCTTCTTGGAGCTTTTTTGTCAAATTGTTAAAGGAAAGAGCAAGCTGCCCTATTTCATCATTTCCGTACACACGAACCTTCCTGGAAAAGTTACCTTTTGCCATTGCGGTTGCTTGCCGCTTCATATCAGAAATAGGCCTTGTAATCATTCTTGCCAGGACAATCCCAAGAATTGCTGTGATAAACATCGCTATGATGGTCCCAGTGATAAAAATGCTGTTAATTTCATCCATCTGTTCAAAAACAGTTTCAATCTTGGCGACAAGGTAAATGGTGCCAATGACTTCCCCATTCTGTTTGATTGGGGAGGTTAACACCCAAATTCGACCTTCCGATGGCCTATCAAAATAAATTTTATCTTCCGCTTCACCAAGCTCAAGTGTTCTTTTCACCATAGGATTGGTAGACTTTTGGCCAATGACTCCTTCGTTGTTCTGTTCAGATGTACCGATAATGAGACTCCGCTTATTGATAATGCGCACTTCGGAAATATCAGCGGTAGAGAAGTCGAATAGAAGATTTTTAATTTCCGCTTCTAAAGGAAGAGCGTCTTCAGCTGAACGGTCTTTCACGATTTCTTCGCGAATATTGTATTCAAGCAACGGAAGACGCCCTTCAATTCCTTTTTGAAAGTTTGTGACGAGCTGATCTTCGAGCTTGCCGACAAAATAGACCCCGATGATTTGCATGGCAATCAGGATTAATAACACATAGATCAACACAAATTTAAGGTGGATTGATCTGAAAAAACTTACTTTTTGCATGATGCCTACTCCTGTTCAGGTGTGCGTAAGTAGTAGCCTACTCCCCTTCTTGTTACAATCCAATTAGGATGGCTAGGGTTATCTTCAATTTTTTCACGGAGTCGTCTTACGGTTACGTCCACTGTCCTGACATCCCCAAAATAATCATAACCCCATACGGTTTGCAGCAAATGCTCCCTCGTCATCACCTGGCCGATATGCTTCGCCAAGTAGTGGAGGAGTTCAAATTCACGATGCGTCAGCTCAATCGTCTCACCATTTTTCGAAACGACATACGCATTCGGATGTATCGTTAAATTACCAACTGTAATATCATCATTTTCATCATCTTCTGCATGTTGCGCTGCTTGGGCATGACGGCGCATATTCGCTTTCACACGCGCAATCAATTCCCTCGTGCTGAATGGCTTTGTCACATAGTCATCTGCACCAAGCTCAAGACCTAATACTTTATCGATTTCCGAATCCTTTGCGGTTAACATGATAATCGGCATTTCGTACTTTTTACGAACTTCCCTGCACACTTCCATGCCATCACGATTAGGAAGCATAATGTCGAGCAAGATCATATCAGGCTTCATTTCTTCCACAAGTCTAAGAGCTTCATCCCCGTCGTATGCACACTGCACGGTAAAGCCCTCTTTCGTCAGATTGAACTGAAGAATATCTGCAATTGGCTTCTCGTCGTCAACAACAAGTATCTTTTTATCCATGGCCTCATTTCCCCTTTACAAAATAATCTATTTTATGTGAACGTAATCTGTATTTTATGCTGTTAATCTCTTTATTTTAGCATAAGAAAAGAGACAGGTCCAAGGTAGCTTAGCCCCTTTAGAATCTGTCTCTAATTCCTTAAAAATAACTTAATGGATTTCGCAGCTGCCCATTTTGATAAACTTCAAAATGCAGGTGGGTTCCAGTTGAATTTCCAGTGCTCCCCATTACCCCAATGGCTGAGCCTTTTTCAACGCGCTGACCGACTGATACACTAATTTTACTTAAGTGAGCGTATACGGTACGATATCCGTTTTGATGATTGATGACAATTTTATTCCCATAGCCGCCATTATTCCAGCCTGCTTCTACGACGATTCCATTGTCGGCTGCTTTGATTGTGTAATTGCTTGGTCTCGCAATATCAATCCCTTTATGATGCGCTCCCCAACGTTGACCCTGGACGCTTGAAACATATCCTCCGTTTGTCGGCCATGTAAAGTTGCCTGTTCCGCGGGATGGGATTACTTTTGTTCCTTTGATCGTAATTTGTTTCACCGGTTTTTCAAGGACGGTCTCTTTAATGACTTCTTTATTCGTTTGTTGACCATTTACTTCTTTAATTTTATATATATAAGCGGTTTTCCCGTTCTTTCCTTCTTGTTTCACTCTCGTTTCGCCTTTTGGCAACGAACTATCCTCGATTACTTCTCTTTCAAACGAAACGGTTTCTTCTTGATGCTTCTCCCGATCCACAACGACATGAAAAAGTGGTTTCGTTACAACGGTATTCAGCTCTTGCCCGATTTGAAGGATGGAGTCTTCCGTTATTCCTTCGTTTAGTTTTTCCAACTCTTTAAGGCTTAGATCGTAATCTTTTGCGATGATTTCAAGGGCTTCGCCTTTCTTCACAACATGTTTTTTCTCTTCAAGAGTGCCTTTTTGTAATAGCTTCAAAGCATCTTTACGGGATAAGATGTTTTTTGGATCTATTTTTTCAGCTTTGAAAAAGAATGGTTCTTTAATGTTCACATCGATGACACGGGATTGATCTTTTTTAACATCCTCTAGTTGTGCCTTCGTCGCTTTTAATGCCTTTACGAAACTTAGATCCTTTTTTGAAACATATTGAAGCTTGAGATCATTGATAATCTTCTTTGCGTCGGATTTGTCTTTGACATACGCAATGGCTTTGCCATCAGCCATGATTGCAGTGGCAACAGCTTTGATTGTAGCTAGTTCTTCCACCTTTTTACTAGCAGCTTCGTTATCTGCATTGGACCTAAATACTTGCTCAGAAATGTAAATAAGCTTGTTTCCAAGTTCTAAGTTGTAGTCCTCGTACTTTTCTTGCTGTTCATTAACTAGTTTTTCGACAACATTGTCGATTACGCTTTGATTCGACACGGTTCCTATATATGTATCGTCGATGTAGACGTGAATAACTGAATCAAGTTTTGTATCGGCAGCGACAGAAGATGATATCATCATAAAAGCGCATATGAACGCAATACAGTTTAACAAAAACCTTGATGTCCCTCTCCTCTTGGGCCGAGTAACCTCTAAAGCCATTTGTTTTCCCCCTAAAATTAAGCTTCTAACCTATTCTCTAGTATGTATAGTAGGTATTTAGTAGCATAGTCATTTCCTGCTATTACTTTACCATATAAATCTTCCAAAATGAGACAATATGAAACAATGTAATATAATTGTATAAATGTTGTCATTTCGGGTTGATAAGACCAGGTGTCGGAGGAGCTAAACCCTTTAGGGGCAAGGTTTTGGTGTTTTACATAGACAAGAGTCCGAACTTTCTATTATTTTACATATACAAGTAATTTATATTACAAACTTGTTACAACAATGTTTTTTTAGGGCTTACGTTGTCTTATTTCAAATTTTTCTGACGGATTTGTTATAACGTTTTTCCACATAAAAAAAGCACTACGAGAGGCTAAGTCATCGCAATACTTTTTGTGGGAATGTGGCTCGGGACGGAATCGAACCGCCGACACAAGGATTTTCAGTCCTTTGCTCTACCGACTGAGCTACCGAGCCATATTATTATTTTGTTCCGCTTATGCTAATTCGATCGTCCTTCACCCCCAACTCAGAAGGCTTTGCAAGATGCGGCTCCTTGGGGGTGGCTGCGTGGCTGAGGCAGGGATGTGTTGCTTCGCTGCTCTACCGACTGAGCTACCGAGCCGTAATATTATTTTGTTCCGCTTATGCTGATCCGATCGTCCTTCACCCCCAACTCAGTGGGTGATGCAAGATGCGGCTCCTTGGGGGCGGCTGCGTAGTTGGGGCAGAGATGTATCGCTTCGCTGCTCTACCGACTGAGCTACCGAGCCGTAATATTATTTTGTTCCTCTTCTACTTAATAGCATCCAACAAACTTTACTGTGGTAATTCGATAGGTTGTTACTACATATAACCTAATTCGCTACGTTTTGAGAGGATAATTTTGATTTTATCATAAACTTTTAATAGGTTACAACTTTTTTCGACAAATTCTTTTCGTTTTCGACCTTTCTGCTTGTACTAATAGTCCTATTATATATATCCTCATAAGCATTATTCAGATTTTATCCTTGTATCTCCTTCCATATACATGAAACATTCTACTAACCTTCTCTTAAAATATGTGCAATTCGATTCCTATACTGACTCCTTGTGTAATTGTTTTAAATTCACGTTTTTAAAAAGGAGAATTTAACTTCTTATGGAATTTATTCTAGTAAAGATATTTTCAACTACTTACTACAGCAGAGGAGAATTTTTATGAACGTGAAAAAATTAGGAAACCCCCATGCACCTATTATCCTTGTACCTGGATTCTGGCTCGGGGCATGGGCGTGGGATGATGTTGCCCATGCTCTCCAAAACGAAGGACACCATGTTAAAGCTCTTACTTTGCCCGGTCTCGAATCGGCTGATTCTGACCGCTCCTTAGTTACACTGTCCGATCACGTTGACGCGATAATCGATGCGGTAAGAGAAGCTGGGGAGCCTGTCGTGCTCGCCGTTCACAGTGGGGCTGCAGTTCCCGGTTACGCGGTAAGTGATCATATTCCCGAGCTGATTGCAGCAATGGTTTACGTTGATACCTTCCCATTGAAGGGAGCGGTAAATCCTAACTTCACTGGTACTGAGATGCCACTGCCTCCATGGGAGGAACTTGATGAGGCCGATATCCGCGGAATGAGTGACGAACATCGTAACCTATTAAGACAGCGCGCTATTCCAGAACCAGGTGATGCCGTCCGGGAGGCACCTATATTGAAAAATAATAAGCGACTCGATGTGCCAAGCATCGTGATTTGCACATCGCATTCGTCTGATGAAATGAAAGCTTTCATCAAAGAAGGGCATGCTTGGATAAGTGGACTAGCAGAGCTGCATGACGTCAAATACATTGATCTTCCTACACATCACTGGCCCATGTGGTCGCGTCCAGGGGAGTTAGCTTCCATGATAGGCGATGTTGCAAGGCAGTCTCAATATGATTGAAAAGGGGAAACGGGAGCGATAAATTTTAAGAGTTTCTTTACCGAGTGATGAAAGAAAACATAGACATTTAGCAATCATTTTAAAAAATTAGGAGGATCACTATGTCAAAAGCAAATCAAAACATCGTTCCTCATCTTTGGTATGACAAGGAGGCGAGTGAAGCAGCTGCGTTTTATGCTTCCATTTTCCCGGACTCTAGAATTACGAATGAAACTACACTTCACGACACACCATCGGGTGACGCTCAATTAGTCTCTTTTGAGCTGTGGGGACAGAAATTCATGGCAATCAGCGCAGGGCCTTACTTCAAATTCAATCCGTCTGTTTCTTTCATGGTAAACTTTGATCCATCACGAGATAAAGAAGCGAGTGAAAAAATAAATGAAGTTTGGAACAAATTATCGGATGGCGGCACAGTGCTAATGCCACTCGATAAGTATCCATTCAGTGAGAGGTATGGCTGGATTCAAGATAAATTTGGTTTGTCATGGCAGTTAATCCTTACGAATCCGGAAGGTGAGGAAAGGCCAGCGATATTACCCTCACTTATATTTGTCGGTGATAAATGCGGCGAAGCGGAAGAGGCAATCCATTTTTATTTATCCGTTTTTAAGAACTCCAAGCAAGGCTTAATGGTCCGCTACCCAAAAGGCATGGATCCCGACAAAGGAGGAACCATTATGTTTTCTGATTTTTTGCTTGAGAATCAATGGTTTACCGCAACGGACAGCGCAAGAGATCATACATTTAATTTCAACGAGGCAATCTCATTTATGGTATATTGCGACACACAAGAAGAGATTGATGACTACTGGGATAAGCTTTCTGCAGTTCCTGAAGCCGAGCAATGCGGTTGGCTGAAAGATAAGTTGGGAGTGTCCTGGCAGATTGTGCCGCGAGATATGGACGAGATAATGACGAATAGCACACCAGAACAATTTGACAGAGTTAATAAGGCCATCCTTAAAATGAAGAAACTTGATCTTACGGAGATACGGAAAGTGTATAAGGAATAATGAAAATACAGCCTCTACTTAGTTTCATGGAAGTACTTTGGAAGCTATTAGGGAAATTATGTAAAAGAAACTAATTTTCCACTGATAAAAATTTTTTCATTGAAATGTGTTGAACGACGGGGCAAGTAAAAAAGAAGGAGGAAATTTTTATGCTGTTTATGTTGATTGTCAAAGCCTCAAAAAATTCGGAAGGCAGAAATCTCCCGAACCCAGAGCTTATGGAAGCCATGGATAGGTACAATGAGGAATTAGTTAAGGCAGGCGTGCGGGTTATGGCTAAAGGACTTCATCCAAGTTCAAATGGGATTCGCATTTCTTTTCCGAAACAAGGGGAAAAGCCAGTGGTTACGGATGGCCCATTTACGGAAACGAAAGAATTGATTGCCGGGTTCATTCTGATTGATGTGAAGTCGAGGGAGGAAGCCATCGAGTGGGCAATAAGGATGCCGGACCCGCAAGGACATGGGGAAGGACAGATTGAATTGCGTCAAGTATTTGACTAACATGCATAGTGAAAAGGCAGCGGATTATCCGTTGCCTTTTACCATCCATTGTTAAAAATATTTACTATAAAATTCTCTTCTTACGCTTCCACTTAGCTGAGCCTAGTTTACTCGAAGAAAGATTAACGCTTTTTTGTTGAGGTTATTTTACTAACGAAGTAGGGGTTAAATAAGCAAAATCTTAAATGGATTTAGGAGAAAAAACGTTACGAAAATTAAGGCTTGAACTAAAAATTTAAAACGACGGATATTTACTGTGTTGACGATATCTTCCAGGCGTTTTTTCTTTGGAGAAGAATATCTAAATAGACTTCTAACGCCCGTTTGCAATAAAAATCTGTATGGCCTAGATTTTTTTGGATTTCCTTTAATGAAAACCCCATTTCTTTGAAAAACAAGATTTGCTGTAATCGCTCCAACTCGTAATCTGTGTAAAGACGATATCCTGCTTGGTTTACCTATTCGGGTGAAGGGAGACCGATTTTATCATAATGATGGAGCGGAGCAATACTCACAGCTACAAATTCGGCAACTTCTTTTACTTTGTATTTCATAGCATCATCACTCTATAAATAATCATATATTCTCATGTAACATCAGAGTCAAAATAAGTAAGGAAATCTTTTTGATAAATGGCTAGAATAGTAAAAGAATAGACAAAGGCAAATTATGTTTTTGGGGTGGGGTTGGAATGAACCTTAATAAAGAAGAGAAAGAAATGGAACTAAAAAAGTCATTTAAAGCTCAAAAAATAGCATTGTACTGGCTACTAGCACTAATTTATGTATCGTTTATAGGGTTACAGCTTGGAAGAATCCAAGCTATTGCGGACTATAATTATAGTCTCCACGAAATATTGTATGTACCTTTTACAATAGCCATATTTGTAGTACCTGCTTTGCTTCTTATTTACATCATCCTCTTTACTAAGTATCTACGAAAAAGAGGCAGAAAAAAAACGCATTTAAAAACAATTGTTCAATCTATACTGATCATATCTTCTATCGTTATCATTATTTTTATAACAGAGTATCAATTCCAAGAAGTATCGACTAGCGGAATATTTAAAGTGGAACAAAAGCTACATGATGACGGAAAGTATTATTTGATCATCAATGATAAAAAAGTCAGAGTTTCCTATAATGAATTTCAATTAATTGAAGAAAATCAACAGTATTTAATCACTTTTATTTGGAATAAACGTAGCCCTTACAAAGGGAAACTTGAAATTATTGAGCCTTTAGATTAATTGCATAACATTATTAACTTATTTAAATAACTAGTGCGTTGATCCACGAAAGGATTAATGCTCTTCTTACATGCGTTGCTTAATAAAAAATATAATCTCGTTGGTTAAATGGGTATTAATATTAATGAAGGAAGTGCAAAATGATGAATTCTCTAAAAGATAAGGCAGTGGCGTTTTTGCAACTGGTGGCGTCTGGGGAAGTACGCGAAGCATATCGTAGGTATATTGGTCCGGATTTCCGCCATCATAATCCCTTTTTCCGTGGAGATGCTGATTCTCTGATGCTCGCTATGGAAGAGAATGCAGCCAAGAACCCTCATAAAAGTCTTGAGGTAAAACGTGTCATCGAAGAGGAAGATATCGTTGCAGTTCACTCTCTTGTGAAGCAAAAGCAAGATGACCTAGGGGGGGCTGTCGTCCACATTTTCCGCTTCCATAACAATCTCATCGTTGAACTTTGGGATGTGGGTCAGCCCATACCGGAGAATTCTCCCAATGAGAATGGTGTGTTTTGATAAATGGTTTTAAGCTAATTTACATTTACAATGATGTTAAGGATTTAGAAGGGTGTGTATGAATTGGCTTATGCAATTCTCTTATTTGCATTTGCAGGACTTGCTGAAATTGGTGGGGGTTATTTAATTTGGCTTTGGCTAAGAGAAGGTAAACCTTTTTATTGGGGTGTTTTCGGTGGAATCGCCTTGGCTTTATACGGTGTTATCGCTACATTTCAAACATTCCCATCATTCGGCAGAGTTTATGCTGCGTATGGGGGAGTGTTTATCGTTCTTTCAGTACTATGGGGATGGGGCGTTGATAAAAATACACCGGATTTATATGATTGGATAGGTGCAGGTATATGTATAATTGGTGTTACCGTCATGTTGTTTGCACCTCGGCCGTAAACAATCTTATTTATGATGTTAAACTATACTAATATTAATTAAGGATGTGCAAAAACGATGGACTTCGAAACAGTTATGCAGGAGCTTGAAGCCCTTGGCAAGGAACGAATGAAAAAAATGTACATATCGAATGGTGCACACGAGCCGCTTTTTGGTGTGGCTACAGGCGCTATGAAACCAATTGCTAAGAAAATAAAAATAAATCAACCTTTAGCTGAAGAGCTTTATGCGACAGGCAACTATGATGCCATGTACTTTGCTGGCATTATTGCGGACCCAAAAGCCATGACTGAACAGGATTATGATCGTTGGATTGATGCAGCATATTTTTATATGCTGTCAGATTATGTGGTGGCTGTAACGTTATCGGAGTCAGATATTGCACAAGACGTTGCTGATAAATGGATCGCGAGCGGCGAAGAATTGAGAATGTCAGCGGGCTGGAGTTGCTACTGCTGGCTGTTGGGGAATCGCCCCGACCATGAATTTCCTGAAAGTAAAATTTCCAATATGCTTGAAATGGTGAAAAATACGATTCACGATTCGCCTGAACGAACGAAATCAGCTATGAATAACTTTTTATACACCGTCGGGACCTCATATATGCCGCTCCATGAAAAGGCTGTCGAGACTGCAAAAGAAATAGGTATCGTAGAAGTTAAACGTGACAATAAAAAAAGCAGTTTTCTAAATGCTCTTGAAAATATACAAAAACAAATTGATAAAGGGAAGCTCGGTTTCAAACGCAAATATGTAAGATGTTAAAAATAAGCTTCGCGTCGGGAGGGTCAACCAAGAAAGATTGGATTGACACTCCTTTTTGTTAGTAGTATTTGTGTGTTTTGCACTAATGATTAATTACTTTTTCTATATTAACAAACTATCATTTGATTGAAGTGGGGGATTCAATCCAACGATTCTTTATTGACTAGGCTATCCCTGGTATTCGGATAGTAAGAAAGAGACGAATAGCTTCGTCTCTTCTATTTAGTCCTATATTAAGGCCACTTTGGTGATGGGTGCCACAGCAAAGTGGTCTTAACATAGGTTGAGATTCTTGACGTCTATATGTTTGTACCCATACATTTCCGAATGTAAATCATCCAGTTTTGACTTCCAAAACGACCTTTCCCTTTGTATGTCCACTTTCAACATGTCGGTGAGCCTCTACAATTTGATCCAAAGAAAAGCATTTTTCAAGAACAGGTTTTATCTTCTCTTCCTCCACGAGACTGCGTAAGAAATCCATATCCCTATCATTCGGTTTTGTAAGATGAACCTTTGCTTTCTTGCGACCAATCAATGAACCTATCATTAATTGAATTGGGTGATACTTTGGATAAATTGCGTGTTCTGTAATATAAACCCCTGTCTCAGTTAAAGAACCCAAACAGCTGAAAAAGGTCCGCTTACCAACCGCATCTAGAATGACATCGTACTTTTTTCCGTTATCCACGAAATCTTCTTTAGTGTAATCGAGAACATAATCTGCACCAAGTTCTTTTACCCATTGAAGATTTGAGGTACTACAAACTGCCGTTACCTCAGCCCCGAAGCATTTAGCAAGCTGAACAGCAAAGTGACCGACACCACCTGATGCACCATAGATTAAAACCCTTTGTCCTTGCTTTATTTGAGCTACATTTCGTAATGCTTGCAGTGCCGTCTGTCCCGCACATGGTATAGATGCTGCCTCCTCAAAAGTTATGTTCTTCGGCATAAGACTAAGGGAATTCTCACGAGGTGAGACATATTCTGCATGGGAACCGAAACAACTACCGAAAACATGATCGCCAATTTTAAATCTGTGCACGTTTTTACCTATCGCCTCTACCGTTCCCGACACGTCTATACCCAGTATATGATTTTTGGGTTTTGTAAACCCATTATCTAACCTTGTAGGCAAATAGCCTCTTCGGTACAGAGTATCAAATACATTGACTGACGCGTTATGCACTCTAATCAACACCCTATCTTCATCCTTAATAAGTGGTTGTTCTACATCCTGTATCTTCAGTACTTCAGGGGGACCATATGCATTATAAATAGCTGCTCTCATCTGTACACTCCTTTTAGTTAATCTCTTCATCGTGAATGGAATCATAACGTATAGAGCCCGACAATAGAAATCATTGATTTTTAAAGATTCCAAAAATTTGTTCCGGATTATTTTTAAAAATTTCTATGCAATCTTTCCTGCTAAATCGTTGTTTTCTTTTTGGCAAACAATGAAGCAAGTGCAGATTGATTGAATCCTTTAACGATGAGCCAAACTGCTAAAATCATTTCATTCGCAGCTACAGGTAATGCCAGAATAGCACCCCAAATAGAAAGTTGAGGAAATACACCGAACATTACGAACAAAGCACAAATAAAAACAAGGGTTGCCCCTGTCATACCCAAAATGGGTATAAACCTCGGTACGAGCTTGGTTTTATAAAATATATAACTGTACATCATTGTATTAATTCCTAGCATGAAATTAGGGCCAAGCAAAAATGTCCATTTATGGATTGCATGTAATACGATTCCTGATGCATGAAAAGATGAGGTTTCCGGAGACTCTAATGCAACAAATTCCTGGCTTAATGTCAAAAGGGACAGTACGCTGATTATACCAACAGTAATAATAATCGCTTCAAGAAACCTGAAACAAACATGCCATAAGGCAATAGTTTCATTATATTTTCGTAAAATCGGAAACATTATTGTTGCCGTACCAACCGCTGAAGCGACAAGAATGAGTTCCATAATTGATCCAAGTACTATTTGATTGGCATGTTCAGTACCATTAACCAAGTAATCAGGACCGTTAAGGATAGGGTCGTATAATATAAGGCCCGCAACCGCCGAAACGGCTGCAAGAATAAACAGTACCCCCACAACTTTGGCTGCTTTTTTGTTTGAATTCATTTATTTGTCCCCTTTTTAATAAATTTACAAACGATATAGCAAAACAATAATCAATTCTTACAGCTTTGAGTTGTCTCCATAAAAGAAAACCTCTTCCAGTGGTAAGTTAAAGGCATGAGCAATGCGAAAAGCCAATTCTAGAGATGGGGAGTAGTTTCCCTTTTCAAGAGCCACGATTGTCTGTCTTGTAACGCCTACCTTGTCTGCCAATTGCTGCTGTGTCATTTCATCATGATTGAATCGTAATTTTCGGATGTGATTGCCGACAAGATTTTTTTTACCCATCTTAAACTCCTTTCCGATAATGATAAAGTCTCGTAGTAGTTCCGGTCACATCGGAAAGGAATCCAGAAGTGATCAGGATAATAAACATTACTTGTAAAGGCTGATAGATGATCAGCGACCCCATTGCAAGGAGAAAGCCGGCGATAAACACAAAAAAGGAATTCCGGAACGCTTTCAAATCAATTAATTTATCCAGTTCATCCGCAAAATTTGGTTCCTTTTCTCTGGTTGTAATTCTAAAGACGATGTTAAATATAATGCTGATAATTATGTGTGCAACTATTGAAACTAAAGTCAAGATGAGGACAAAGAAACCCCAATAGCGAAAGGACTCAGCCGACCCCATCATCTCCCCGCCGGGATACTGCTGGTACATGTACAAACAATAAATTCCAAAAATGAGAATCGTACTGATCAACGATAAGATACTTTTCTTTTCCTGATAGGTCATTATTAACCTCCTTGTTTAGTTAACTTTACACTATGTTAATTTTATTAAACATAATGTAATATAAACTATACACAGTGTCAAGTTTATGTTACAAAAAAATGACCACATATTGCTAATTTAACAATATGCTGATCTCCCTATGACCCATCTTATTTAGAGATATCATGTTTCCCTTTTCAAATCATAAAATTTATTCAAAGAATCTAACATTTTTTAATTAGAGGTTCACATGCAGTTTTGATAAAACTCTTTAACGTTTTCAAACTTCTTATTGCTTTGGTGTTGTTGAAACCTTCTGAATTAATGGTACGTATTATGGGTAACGAAGCGAGGTGAATGGTATGGAGGAAGTGTACTTTTCGGGTTTTAACAATGCAATGTTTGATATTGTTCCAACTTTTATAGGCATTATTTTTTTCGTTATTATTACTATGATTATCATTTCGATTGTTAAAGGAATAAGTCAGTGGCAAAAAAATGAGCAATCACCACGATTGTCGGTCCCAGCCCTTGTAAAGACTAAAAGGGCAAAAGTAAGTAGACATAACCATATGAATGGGAATGATTTCCACCCCCATCATACGAATACATCTTATTTTGTTACGTTTGAATTTGAAAGTGGCGATCGTTCTGAGTTAAAAGTGTCGGGAAAGGAATACGGCCTGCTTGCAGAAGGAGATATTGGCATTCTTACCTTTCAAGGGACACGTTATCTTGGATTTGAGAGGAATCTAAACTAAGTAAAATACATGAGGATATTATTGATATTGTTGATGAACTGCTCATGAAAATAGTTATCGCTCTTTTTTGTTAGTTGTTCCTTCCAGCATTACCTAATCATTTTTAATTGAAGGAACCTTCATAGGTTGTTATTATGAAAAGCGGAATCTCACAGAATATACAACATAGAATAAGGAGCTTATTCCATCATGACAGAGAAAGAAAAGGCACAAGCAGGATTGCTTTATAATAATAATCACGATCGGTAGCTCATAAAAGAAAGAACCGAGTGTAAAAAGATTTGTAGAAAATATAATCTTTTAGAAATTGATGACTTTGAGGGTAGGGAAGCTACCATTAAACAGCTGTTTTCTAAGATTGGAAAAGACTTTGTTATTGAACAGCCGTTTTATTGTGACTATGGATACAATATTGAAATAGGCGATCATTTTTATTCCAATCATAATTTGATTATTCTTGATGAGGCTAAAGTAACGATAGGTGATTATGTGTTTATTGGACCGGATTGCGGAATATATACTGCAGGACATCCATTAGATGTTGAAGATAGAAATGAAGGGCTTGAATATGCTTATCCCATTACAATTGGTCACAATGTTTGGGTTGGTGGCGGTGTAAAGATTATGCCAGGCGTGACAATAGGAGACAATACCGTAATTGCTTCAGGAAGTATCGTGACAAAAAACATACCTAGTAATGTACTAGCAGCAGGTGTTCCTTGTAAAGTAATCAGAGAAATAACGGAAGCAGATAAAGATAAGTACAAATAAATGATGGAACTCGTTACTACTCGGGAATTATAGTACCATTTTCAATTATAGGGCGCATATCCGCAATAAGGAGTGCGTCCTTTTTAATGTTGAAGGAGGATATTCTTTTTATTTCCTCGAATTAATGATTAACCAAAATTAAAGAGGTGATAGGAATAGATAAAAAGATAAATGTCTTTTTTGACAACCAAACTGTAAAATCTATTGCCAACAAGCTTCGTAATGCCGGTTGTATTTATGCAGAGGATGAGACTCAGTTACTTATTTTAGAGGCACAATCTTTAGAGGACCTCTTAAAAAAGGTGCAAATGCGACTAGCTGGCTTACCACTTGAATATATCATTGGATGGGCACACTTCTGTGATCTCCGGATCGTAGTGGAACAGGAAGTTTTTGTTCCCAGGCAACGTACCGAATTTCTTGTTCATCAGGCAAAAACCCTGGCTTGTTCCGGTGATATAGTCGTTGACCTTTGTTGTGGTTCAGGGGCTATCGGTGCTGCTCTTGCGGCTGATTTAGGAGACATTTTTTTATATTGCTCTGACATTGACCCCATCGCAGTACAATGTGCAAGACGAAACATTACTAAATTTGGCGGACATGTTTTTGAAGGTGACTTGTATAAGGCTTTACCACAATCCATTAAAGGGCATATTAATATTTTAGTGGCCAACGTACCTTATGTTCCTACTGAATCAATAGAACTACTTCCCTCAGAGGCACGTCTATATGAACCAAATGTGGCTTTAGACGGCGGAGATGACGGGCTAAATATATTACGAAGAGTTGTAGATGAAGCCTCGTATTGGCTCTCTCCGGGAGGACACCTATTGATAGAGACGAGCGAAATGCAGGCACCAAAAACTTTTGAGATCTTTGCTAATGCTGGGTTGTCCACTAAAGTAGTTCGAGACGTAGAACTGGATGCTACTGTAGTTATTGGGGTCAATCCGGCATTTAATTAAAGTGTTCGAGAGCTAAATAGTAGAGGCTCTTTTTTTATTGAACGACAGGTTTGTTGAATAACCGCATAATAGTTTTTGTAAATAATGGCTAAATTGGAAGGCCTATCTTGTATAATAAAGCAAAAAAAGCTGAATCCAGAGGAGAACTATATGACTGAAGTAAGTAAGTGGAAAGCACTTTTAACACCGATTATCCCTGATATTTATTCAAGGAATGATATTTTAATTGGTATAGCAATCACTAGCTTTGCAATGATGGGTATATTTGCAACAAGTATAATATTTGGATTAGTAGAGATCAAAAATATTAGCTTTCAACTAAACACCTTTGCTTACTATACAGGACTCACATTACTATCATCAGGGTATGAAGAATTAGTATTTAGGTGTATCTTATTAACTATTCTCCTAAAGGTATTTAAAAAACCATGGCTCGCAATCCTTATTACTTCCATTTACTTTGGCTATGTGCATTTTGATAATGACCATGCCACCCTATTATCTGCTTTTAGCAATGGCTTGGGCGGGGCTATGTATGGACTAGCTTTTATCTTTACACGTAAAATTTGGCTTCCTTGGGCATTACATTTCGCTTGGAATTATGTACAAGCACCCATTTTAGGTTTTCCTCTTAGTGGTTTTAAAGTAGAAGGAATTTTAAGGTTAAACCTTTTAGATCAGTCTTGGCTTTCTGGTGGATTATATGGTCCAGAAGGTGGAATTGTAGGGATTGCCTTTCGCTTCCTCGTTATCATACTTATTGTCATATGGATTAGAAAGTCGCGTGGTGGTTTAAAATACAACTTCATTCCGCCATATAATACACAAGCCGCTAATCACTAAATTCCTAGAGAGAGCACTATTTCATTAGGGTGTTAATCCAAGATTAACGCTTTTTTTATTGTACCAATGTCGCAGATTGATTGTTCAAGATTCAAGTTACAAGACTTCCTATACTTCCTCTATAGAATTTGAAAATTTCTTCTGAATTTCTGTTAAAAACATCTCAGCAGCAGCAGAAAAAAAGAGGAATTTCCACTCGCATCGGTCCCTTACATAACTATATGAATAGGGGGATTTTCACACCCATCATACGAGTACTTCTTATTTCGTCACCTTTATATTTGAAAGCGTCGATCGAACAAAATACAAAGTGTCTGGAAAGGAATATCTTCCGCCGTTTGTTTTCATCCCTCGGTACACTATATAAAGCCTACTATTTTCTTATTAATTAAAAGTAAAAAAAATGACTTTGTTAGGATTATTTACATTATAAAACAAAGAAAGCTAGTCAATTGTTTAGACCAGATTCCTTTTCAAACATATGTTATTTAAGAATGGATTTTTATTCATAGGTAGAGAACATGCAAAAGTTTGTAACCTTTTTCCTATTCCATTTTCATCACAAACAATACTTATCTATTATCCTAGACTAAAACGAAAAGGGGTGATTTTATTGTTTTTTAGGATAAGTAAACATTACCAACACAAACTATTATCCGAGAATCAATTAACCGCCAATTATATTCCTGAAACAAAGATTTATAGTGTTGAAAATTTTAAAGAATTTTTAGAGCGCTATGAATTTGTTTATATCAAACATGAAAGAGGTGGCCAAGGGAAGGGAATATTCAAAGCCTATAAAGAGGATAATGGGAATTATCGTATTAATGGCTTTACGCTAAAGGGGGAGCCATTAAATATTTCTATCACTTTAATTGATGACTTTTCGCTTGAAAATTACTCAACTGGATTCGGTTTAAATGGCGCCTTTATTATTCAGGAAGGAATCAATAGCATTACCTTAAACGGAGACCCGCTTATAATTCGTACCCATATCCAAAAGTTAAAAGGAAGCTGGATTGTGAGTGGTATGTTTGCAAATATTTCTACAGATGAAACATTTGAAAGTGGTATCGTCAATATAAATCAAGGAGCCCATGCTTTGGGGATTTCTGAATTATTATCAAAACATCTTGGGATGAACGCCAAAGAAAAAAATGCTTTTATTCGTACCATTAAAAAAATCTCTATTATGGCAGCTGAATTGGTATATCTTGAATTTCCTTGTTTGGAATATGGCATTGATTTTGGAATAAAATCAAATGAAGTTCCCGTTATATTTGAGGTAAACACCTTCCCTGGAATTCGAAACTTTGCAACGATTGGAGATAAAGAAACGCTAAAGAAAATCTATAGAATCAGGAAATTACAAAAAGAAGAAGAAAATAATAAAATAAGACGCCCCTGAGACCTAGTATGGGCTTGAAATAAACTGATAGTCCAATCACTCATTCTTCTTTAAGTGTTATACAGGAAAATAAAATGGAGTTTTTATTAAAAATTGAAGTATGATTATCGAATTTATGTTGTAACCACCTATCAACCTTGAGATAGGTGGTTATTTGTGTTTAAAACGAAAGGATTTTTATCGTTATATCTCGAATATTATATCAACAACTTTTTAAGGAGAACTATTATGTATACAATTAATGAACTGATTCACGATTTAGAGTCTTTCAATATTTGGGTCGCATCATTAAATAAAATAGAGGATCGTTTGTTCTTTATGCCGATTGCAGAAGGCAAATGGTCCATCGCGGAAATTATCAGTCATATTACATTCTGGGATCAGTATATTTTGGAGGAAATGCTGCCCTTAATGAAGCCTAATGCTGACATTCAAAGTATTGAGTTCGAACCGCTCAACCAAAAAGCCGCAAAATATGCTTTATCTGGCGTATCATCTCAGGACTTAATTAATCGTCAACTTGAAATGAGAACTAAGGTCGTTTCCGCATTAAAGGAAAAAACAGAAGAAGATTTTTTTGCAGCATTCACGTTAAATGGTGAAAAAACTGATGAATATTCCGGTGAGCCTCATTCCATGTTCAATTATTTAGCAAGTTTTGTTTGGCATGATAACCACCACAAAAAACAAATTGAAGAATTTTTAGATTAAGCAAATGAAATCATTTATTCAATTTCAGGAGGGCGTCAGCAAAGCTCTAGCCTAGATACAACCTCTACATCTTGAAAGTCAATTCCCATTTGGACAGCTGTCTGTGCTACTTCTGGACGAATTCCGGAAAGAATTGATTTTACCCCAAGGAGATCCAATGACTTTATTAATTGAAAAATTTGATGTGCCACCATTGTATCCATAATTAAAACACCCGACAAATCAATATAGAGTAATTCAATTCTCTTTTTTGCAACGCTTTGCAGTGTATTTTCAAGGATCATTTTGGAACGTACCTCATCAATATCTCCTATAAGCGGAAGCAAAGCTTTCTCGTTCCCTACTTGAATAACTGGAGTACTTAGTTCCTTAATTGTTTCCTGCTGTGCCTCCAGCCTTGCCATTGAAAATTTATTATTTTCTTCTACAAACCAGCTCACAATTTTTTCAAATGTAAAAATAATTCTTCGGCGCCACTTATTTATTTTATCAATGGAATATTCTTTGTCTTTAAGAGAAATAAACTCCTCAAATAAGTCCAAATATTGTTCTTGTGTTCTAAAAAACTCACGTAAAATATAGTGAACAGGTGTTGTTAAATGTTGCTCATCTGAAGCGATTGCCACTATCCACTTTTCAAAGTCAGTATAAAAAGGCTGTTCTTCTCTAATGAAAACATCGCAAAATTGAAGATGAAATTCATAATTTTGTTCTTTAACATCTTTTATTACATTTGGATCTTGGGATGAATAAATACCTGTCGGGTCACTTTTGTCTAATAACTTGTACCATGTTTCCGTAAGCTCCCATGTCTTTTCTTTGAAAAAATGGAATAATTCGTGAGCTAATTCTTTGTCATGTTCTATTTTCGCATCCATTAAACTAATCCACTTCCTTAGTCTTTTATCTATTTCAAAATCCTTCCGAAAACACATGTCCCTTTTTTTAACTATACTGAAAATTAAGCTTTATGTCATATTTTAACAGAGCATATCCGAAAGTTATAGATACTTAGGATTTATTTATACAAAAATAAATTCCAATCTAGTTCTTTAATCAAATTCTTAAAGAAAGGCAGAACCATGTTCCGATACAGGTATTCCATTGAAGCGTGCATCTTTAATAGTAGACAAAAAACAAGAACCGCCCTACTATCTATCAGTAAGGACGGTTTACATTTCGTTAGTGCTTTAATATTTTTTCGCTTTTTTCATAGTCTTTTATGATGATTTAACCTGATCGATTAAGGAATCCAATAATAAGACATCCGAAACTAATTATTCCTGAAATTAACCGGACAATATGCCACTTCCACCAGTCAGCTCTTAGCTCCATCCAATTTGATGGAGGTTTATCCGCTACCCAAGTCATGACTTTTGCATTAATAGGTTGATTCAGAAATCGTGTAACAATACCGGATATGATTAGAAAAATTGCTGTCGCAATCAACAGCACCATCAATTTCTTATCTCCCCGGGCAAGTATGGCGGAAATGATTGTAAGTAAGATAGCAATGAGTGCCAATACAGGCAATTTAACATTTAACTGATTTATTAGCTGTTGTTGATGGACCACGTAATCATTGTAGGATAATTTATTCGGGTTAAAACCATACCAAACTGCAAACATAGAGCCCACTACAAGGGCAACCAAAAACACGTTGATTGAAAAGATAATGGTTTTGACCATGTGATCACCTCCTTCAATAACGTTAAATCCTCCTATGCACACTTATACTCGAATCCACGCGGGTCATTATTTTCATATATTAAAAAGAGTCTAGGCTAGGCGTGACCGCCTAACAACCATAGACTTTTCCTTGTTTATTAATATGTAGGCATTTTATTCGATATGCAGGTTTACATAAATTTTAATGGGTATTTGACCAAGAAACTCACTACAAGGTAGGAAATGCAGGGAAAACCAATGTCTAGGCATTCAATGTGTGGCCAACAACCCACTATTTTGGTGCCTTTGGCATATGATTAAATCGAACAAAACTTAAAAATTTCCCACGCCATTAAACATTTTTTCGCCCTATCAAAACTTCCAAATCAATGCTGATCTCTGGAAGGCGAACCTCCTCGCCTGCATTGAGTTTATTCCAAGTTAAAGGCGTCATCTGCAATAAAGGCTGGAAAAGATATTCGTCGAGAGGAACTTTGTAAGATAGCTCATATGTTTCTACTTGTTGGAAGTTCTCTTTAAACCGTTCAACCGTTTGCTCATTGGAATATGTATTTTTATAAAAAAGGTTTCTAATTTCTTTTAAATAACCGCTTTTGGGAACTACCTTTATTAACAGTCCATCATCTTTCAGAAGCCGATTGAATTCTGAGTAGTTTGCCGGTGATAAAATATTTAAGACAACATCAAAGGATTCTTCTTTAAAAGGACTGCTCGCAAGATCTCCTACGCACCAAATCATATCGTCATAATATTTTGCTGCAGACAATATTCCTTCCTTTGCAATATCAATTCCAACGCCAACAGCTCCTTTTGAAATTCTAAGAATATGTGATAAATGCGAGCCTTCTCCACAACCTGTATCCAGTACTTTCGGGGCCTTTTCCTCACCAATGATTTCGCTAATCTTTGAGTGAAGCGGCTCATATAACCCGCTGTCAATGACTATTTTCCGCGCTTCAAATAATTCCTTATCATATTCTGAACGAACAGGACGGGTTAGGAAATTGACATAGCCCTGTTTTGCGATATCAAATGTATGATTTTGAATGCAAACTATACTTTTATTTTCTACTATTTTCATCGCACTAGCACAAACGGGGCATTGAAAAATAGATGCAAACTGTTGCATATACATCGCACTTTTTTCTTTTTTCTTCAATCTGTACACCTCTACTTGAAGTTCAATTTACTATCATCATGCTACGGGATGCCTTTCTAGCAACGGCACATCATGAGGTGATTTCCATCAGGATCCTTAAAATTAAAATAATGACCATGCTGAATCTCTGTTAATATCTCCACATTTTTACTTTTTACATAATTAAATGCTTCCTCGATATTGTTTGTTACGAATTGAATAATTGGGGACTTGATAATCAGATCTGGCGAATATATTTTACTATCGAGTACAATATCCGGTCCTTCCATCGGTAACACATATAAATGTCCAAATGGGATTTCCCCATCATTTGGCACACCCAATAAGTCGCAATACCAATCACGAGCCTTCTCAATATTGCTTACTGGGATAAAAACACCGCCAAGTTTGTTTAATACGGGACTTTGCATAGTCAACACTCCTCATTTTTATATGGCTGTTACTTTTTAACGAAGATACAAATTTCCTTCTATTTTAGTAATTCTTCTTTGTATGGTTCTATGTAACTACGATACTCGTTAAGAAGTCCATTCGGCAATTGATTCCGCTTTATTCACTTCAATTACATAATCCAGTTCGACCACCTCTATAATTGAAATTGTTCTTTTATTATTGTTGCAACTTCTTCAGCACTTTTCTCTGTATTATTGATTCTCAAATAATGTTCCCGCTCGATTTCTCCTTCAAATGAATTCAATCGATATCTCTCCATCGAATGAAGCAAATCACGTTCCGACCACTCAATATTTCGTTTCGTAGGCTTCTGTTCTAGTCTATGAGGGCTTTTATTCCGTTCCAATCGTTCTTCCACATCTGCCTCAAGTTCAACAAAATATACTGTAGCACCCTTGGACTCAAAAATTTGACAGATTTTATTGAGGTAATCCAAATCTGCCTTTATGTCAAACGCGCATACATATGTAAAAATTAATCCCGGCAAATCACTATTGGCGACTTCCTTAAAAATCTCCTCACGAAAAAGCTTCACTAATCTTTTCCCAGCTTTCGTCCCATAACTGAAAAATGGCGTCACCATTTCAATCGTCATATGGTTGTGAAAAAGTTTCAGGTCTGTTATTTTCTCCAATTCTTGCCCCACCGTCATCTTTCCAACGGCCTGAGGTCCAACAATTAATACAAACTTCATAAATGCCCCTCACTTTTATAAGATTTTCTAGTTATTAATCCGAATAGGTGTATAGTTGATTCTATCTTGAACGGGTTTCTATTTTAAATGAACCACATTGGAGCTTCTACCAGGGGTCGGATGGTTCTATTAGACGATTGATCGGGTCTAATAGACGTTCCGATCATTCTATTAGCTGTCACCACTTTCTATTAGCCGTGCGACAAGTCAATTAGCCGTAAAGAATTTAACCCAATCTTGAATCGACACCGCAAATTATTAAATACTTGCTCCATCGATATGCGAAGCTATGCGTTCAGCTACACTTTTAAAATAAGTATCCTGATGCGGGACAAAGGCATCCTTACTTATCCACCGACGAATAGGGTCAGTACCTAAAAATCCTTCCACAAAAATTCCCTCTATTTCCCCATAACAGAACTGATAAAAGTCTTGGAAATTCGCTTTTACGATTCCAGAAACCTCTTCTACCTGCAAGTCAGTGGTTAAAGGTTGTTCGGATTTATACAAAAAATTGTGACCGAATTCACGATCAATGAAATTGTCCATTTTAATCGTATCTCTAATGATACTTAGAGGGATTAATTCATTCATCGCCACATCAATCCCTAATTCTTCCTTGACCTCCCTGACCCCATCTTCTACGGTTTCATGCGAGAGAATATGACCAGCTGCCGTGATATCTAAAAGACTTGGAAAGTCAGCTTTCTCATCGCTGCGAATTTGGAAATAAATATAATTGGCTCCATTCTCGTGCTCGACTATCCAGCAGTGAAAAGTTTCATGCCAGTATCCTTTTCGATGCACTTCTTTACGGCTTTCTTTCCCTATTAAGTTTCTATGTTCATCATATATGTTAAGAATTTCATTTTCCATGACTTGCAGTCTCCTATTATATCGTTATATTCATAACTTTTTCGCCAAACAAAACATCTCAGCAAATTCATTTACAATTCTCATATTTGGGTTACTTTTTATATCCACTTTCATTTTCTCTAACCCTTTTCGATACTCATCATCATTGATTAATGTTAATACTGAAATATCCCGATTATCTGCATAAACCATGTAGTCCGCTACTTTTACTTCCTCCATACGATAGCCAATCTTCAAATCCACTTCGAAGCCTCTTTTTACAAGTTCATTAAAAATATGATTCTTATCCCAGTATCTTTTTAAGTCTTCCTCATATGCAGAAGGAAAATAATGATAAACCCACCACTGACGCATATCGTGGATTGATATATTGTGTAATTTATACATCCCGCCTTTTATAAGCACACGATGTATTTCGTCTATAGCTTCTTCCTTTTTAGTAAAATGATGAAAGGCATAATTATTTGAAATGAAATCAAAAGTATTGGATGTATATGGCATATCCTCAGCAAACCCATGAGTAAAAGAGACTTCCGTTATCTTTTCCTTCGCTTTTTTTAACATCTCTTCTGAAGCGTCTAATCCATGCCAGTTGATGCGCCCAACTGTAAAATTGTCCACCTGCTTATTTAGATAAAGACCGGTTCCACAAGCTAGATCTAAAATATTATAGGATGGTTTTGCTGTTTTACTTATGTATTCTTCAATGTCCTTATCATACTGAACTTCCCTTTGTCTAAATGGGTTTTGATCATATCTCTCGGCAATCTTAGAATAATCCGTTAGCTTCAATTTCAACACCTTCTTTTTTACTTAAAAAGTTATTCAGTGGCTCCATTACTTTTTTCCGCTATCCTTTTTAACTCTTTAGCACGATTGATAATAAACTTTCGCATATATTTTTTTAAAAATAATGTATCCGCTAGTTTTCCAAAAATGCCAAAAGGAGCTTTATAAGAAAAGGTATCTTTCATAATAGTTCCTGCGCCACTTTCGATAAATTCGTGTGTATGCGTAAAAGAATGAAATGCTCCTTTCACCATAACATCTGTAAATTTATATGGTCTTTCCATTTCTATTATCTTAGCTGTTAATTTTTGTTTTACTCCAAAATGGATGGCTTCCCAAGTAACGGTATCGCCATTTTCCATCAGCCCAACCGTAACGCCGCTAATCGCTCTTTCCTTTGTTTTCTTTGATGTTTCTATGTGGGCTTCTACGTTTCTTGCTAGGTCGAAACAAATATTGATTGGTGCATTGATATAAATATCGTTCTCAATTGAAGGCATGTTTTGTTTACCTCATTTTTTCAAAAAAATTAAACCCACTCCAACACTTCAATCCTATTTCCAAATGGATCGGAAACGTAGAACCTATTTGCCCCTGGAAGGTTATTGTCTTCAATAATCTTTACATTGTTTTCTAACAAATGTTGTTTTAACCCTTCAATGTTTTCCACCTCGAAAGCAGGATGTGCTTTTTTGGCTGGTGAAAAAGGCTCTTCAATTCCTACATGTATTTGTATATTTCCATAAGCAAACCAAACTCCGCCGTTCTTTTTTAACGTATCCGGTTTTTCAATTTCTTCAAATCCTAAAATGCCATTGAAAAAACGTCTTGCCTCTTCCTCGCATCCCTTTGGTGCTGCTAGTTGAATGTGATCAATTGCTTTAAATGTAAACGTCATATCCTTCATTCCTTTTCCTTACATATTTTAATACGTCTAGTAAATCGTCAATAATATAATCCGCTTCTACATTTTGCCAACCGGCATCTCTTTTCCAAACCCCGACCATTCCAATTTTTTGAGCGCCCTTTACATCATTTTCGGGATGATCACCAACGTACAGACATTCCTTAGATGACACGCCAAGCCTATCCGCCACCCTCTGAAAAATTTCAGGATTTGGCTTTTTCATCCCTTCCCATTCCGAAACAAGAATCTCCTCAAAATAATGCTCAATTCCTAAAGCTTTAATGTTATCCATTTGAAATTGTCCAAATCCATTCGTAATCATTCCTAGATGAACATGTTCTTTTAAGCCTTCTAATGTGTTAAGCAGATTGGGAAAAGGAACACAGGAATATTGAAATTCCTTTATATAGTCTCGCAACAAGTCTTCCCAAGATATATTTTGGACGTCAAACTCTTCCACCATTTGTTGATAAACTTTATCTTTCCAAACATATCCTCTGCAGTCCAATTCTATAAACCTGGAAATATATGTTTCATGTGGAACATTTCTTACAAATTCACTTAACCTCTTATATTGGGCATGAATAAATTTCCGGACGGAGGCATCCCGATCGAGCAGCGTACCATCTAAATCGAATATGACAGCTTTAATCATATTACAATCACCCTTTTTTTATCTCGATAGTACAGAAATGCAATGACAAACATTAAGGCTGCAGCCATTAGTAAAATAGTTGTATTTAGGAAAGGATCGATGCTTCCTTTCGCCATTTGAAAAATTCCATCTCCGTAACGACCGGAAAGACCAAAAAGCATTCCGTAAGCCATATTTAGTCCAAAATGAATGCCAGTAGAAGCCCATATGCTTCCAGTTTTAAAAAATGCATATGTGAATGATAAACCTAACACAATGGAAAAAATAAAGTTTATGATGCTAAGATCCCCATTCCAAAAATCATCCAGTGCATAAATCAAAATGCTTATCGCAGCAATAGCTAGGGGCGGGATTTTCCCTTTTAATATATTGATAACGAACCCTCTCGTCACTAAATCATTAATCAACGAACCTAGAAAAAAGCCAACCATGATTTGACCGATAACCCACAATGTCTCTAGACCTGATTTAACACCAGTAATGCTGAATTTCCCTGCCATAACATATGTAAAATACATGAGGGCCCAACAGCCAAACCCAATTAGAAAACTTGCTGGAAAATACTTTGTCCACTTTTCCCTTACCATTCCAATTCCTCTAAGTCCTTGAAGCCCATTTACCTTAGCAATGAATGAAGCTAGAGGAAAGAAAAGTAGAATACTAATTAATTGAATAAAGATGTTAAAGTTAATAAAGTGCGTTGTGATGTTAAAATATAAATCAAGTACGATGAAACTAAGTAATCCAGTAATAAACTTTTTCATATATTCTCCTTAAGTGTTATGCCCTTCTATCTTATCAAGAAAAAAAATATTTTTTAAAAAATTCTTTCGTGTCGGAATGGGTTAACTTTTTCAATACATCTTTCTTACCCACAAATATTATTTGTTCGATTTCATTGTCCAATGGCATCAGACAACTTGGATCACCTACAAACTCAACATGAAACATCACGGTCTCTTGGCGGGCATACCCAATCTTTTCTCGGAGAACCGGTGGAAAGTCAAAGCGGATTTTTTCATCAAATTGTTTAATAAATTCATAGCTTGAAGAGCCTGTTTCTTCTGCCAGCCCTCTTGACATCGCTCTTTTTAAATCCTCATTATCTTCCACTCCACCCTTCACAAAATCCCATTCCCCCTGAATATTCTTCTTCCCTCCTTCCGCATTGATTTTCACTTTATGAACAATCATAAAGCGCAGACCGTAAGATACGATAGCCCCAACCGCTTTCCTAATCAATGTATTTTCCCAGAACGTTAACACTATTGTTCACCTCTAAAATCTTATAAATACATATTCTCTATTCCTTGTAAAAAGCCTTTTACAGTAGGAAGCAAATTTTCGTTGACTACCAATATAAAAATGAAATAATAGAATTGAACATATGTCAGAAAAGAAAGTTGGGTGGACAGCTTGATAGAATTGGCATTAAGAAAGATATTGAAGCAAGTGAAAAATGCAAACCCAAAAACCCGTTACGAAGCCCTTGGAAAACTATATGAGTATAAGCAACAAGATGGTTTAGAAGTTCAAATTGATGTTTTGAAAGAGTTAATTAAAACAGCTGCTTCCCCATTTCCGGAGCGTGTCGATCATTGGGATAATCCTTCTTTCTATCTCATCGATTTTGTATGTGATTTTCCAATGCCGGAAGTCGTCGAAGGTCTTATTAAGCATTTCGATGGGTTCGATGTGGACGCGAAAGAACGCGCTATAGAATTTTTATTACTAACAGAAGATGAAGAAATATTTTATTTTCTTGAAGACAAGATTGTCGAGTTGATTAACACTGTAGAATACAGTCTCCCAATTGGTCAGCTGACTTCCTTCCCGATGCTCACAAAAGGAATTCTTGATGCTGCATTGGACAAGGTTCATTCCGACTATTATGAATACATGATTTATGCTTTAATCCTATCTCTCAATTCATCCGGCATGGAGCAAGGTTATAAAAAAGAGTTTGTACTCTCTACTTTGCGTACGGACTATGAATCTGTGAAACAAGAATACTTAACATTTAATGCAGATTATTCTACGAAGTATGTATATACTGCTTGGAAAGATAGTTATTTAACCGTTCGAAATAAAATGAGGCTTTTCATCGGTTTAATGGAATACTATTTTTCACAAGAAATTGCGGAGGAACTCAACGAGGCCATACATTTCAACGATCCCATTATTAAGACAGAAGCATTGCTCGTGTGTATCGCTAAAAGGCTTTCATATCCCGAAAGCTTGTTGCTAGAATGCGCCGAGCACATAGAAAGTGCTGAAATGGTATATTGGGAATTAGTTGATAAAAATTTGGAACATCTTTATCCAATCGCGGAAGGTAAACAACTGCATTTATCCAAAACACGACTTTTTCACACAATCATCAATACTCCTGAAGATGATGATGTCATCCGTTATCCCGAAGACATTCAAGTAGTGGATCAAATTGAATCAGAAAACAAATACGGACAGCCCATTCGTTATTACTTAATGACATTCAAAGAGCATCAAACAGAATATGTCGGCTGGGTAGGTGGTTATGCGCTTGAAGAAGGGGATGATGCGGCACATTTATGGGACGGAACTTACTCTGATTTTGTAGAATTTGATTCCGCTAGCATCGAAAAACATAAACGGGATTTTTTTGAAAAAAGAAAAGAAGAAGAGTTGGAGCATGGAAACAGCATTTACTTTGAAAGTTCTCCCAAACTTAGTAAAGGAGCTTGGTTCTTTGTAGCTCTTCTGATCGCCCACTGGTTTAAACAGATTTTATCGGGATTCAATGGCTCCATGCTATTTTCCCTTTTCTTTACCATTGTCGGAGGTGGCTTGTGCCTTTACGAACTAACCCAAAACAAAAAAAGAAAAATTACTATTATCGGAGACCAACTTATCAAGCAAGATGGATCCAAGCAAAATAGTATTTTCCTTCACGACATCAAAAAGGTAGAGTACAACAAAAAACATATTTTCATCTATAACAATATGCAAGAACTAGCTCTTAAGTTCCCACATCGATGGGTTCGTTATGAAATATTCTCCTATTTCATAAACGAGCATACCGAGCATTTAAAAGATCGTCCTTTTATACAATCATGAAAGTAGGCTTTTCTTTCAATATATCCGTCTTGGGAGGCGGAAGATCACATAAAAACAAAGCCTGGAAATGCGTTTACCATTTTCCAGGCAACTCTCTCGCTATCTTTCCACGGACCTCATTAAATTTAAAATGCTTACATTTTACATAATGCCGAAAATCCCCATGCCAGACTATTTTAATTGGGAATATTGATTCAATAATGAATCAAGCTTTTGGCTTAGATTTAGCGTTTCAGGATTATTTAACCCTTTAGACAAACCGGCATTGACCATTTCCTGTCTTACTTTGATGATCTTCGTTTCAAGGATTTTCTCTGTATTATCCATAATAAAGTATGTATTTACATCGATGTTCTCTCCCGAAACGAACGCTGAAATTTCGCTGCTCACAGCAATTAACTGTAATTCGTAGGCTGCTGCTCTTATTCTTTTTTTCTGCATTTTTTTCTCCTTCTCCTTATTTTTTTATGGTAAGAAGAAGGATTGTTTTGGCGGTTTAATCGGTGGTTCTTTATTCCACTTAGTCCGCAGGTTTTTTACCTTAAACAAAGCTATATTAGTTATTTCACTTTCCATATATCTTATTACATCCAATTTTCCGGCAAACAAGTCTCCCATACCTGTGTTGGACGCGGAATTTCCTGATGAACCTTGGGCACCTGACCCAGTTAATGAAGTCCCCGGTATGATAGCTTTTGATACATGAGGGCTATCTATTGGTGTTGAATCATCTTTTTCTTTCTTTACTGGATTATTTAACACTTGCTTGTTTCTCGCTTCTAGCAGTTTCTCAATGGAATCATCGACTGGTTCATCTAGCAACTTTTGCTCTTCCAACACTTCATCCTGTTTACCTTCATTCATATCGATGAAATCCAACGGTGGAGATTCATCGGAATCATCGGATGGGACTGGTTGATTTGACTTAGCATCGTCTACCGGTTTTGCAATCGGCGGTTTTATTTTTTCCTGATTCTTCGGCTTCACATTTATGAAAGAATCCTCCGGTTTTTCCATTGGATAGTCAGGCGGAACCTGATCTTCCTGCTTTTCTATCGGTTCCTTAGAATTGGCTGGATGCTCCGGCACTTCTATTGGATTTTCTGGTATAATCACATTCTCTTGCGCTTCATCCGATCTCTCCGCGACAATCGGTTCTAACGGTTTCTTTGTATCTATATCAATGAAAGACGGCTTATCCAACCCAACGTGAATATCGGTATTGCCAAGAATAGGCGTATCTTTTGTCCCAACATCAACAATTTCTATCTTTTTTGCGTCACTTTTCAATACATCCACATTGACATTTCCAACTAACGTTTCTTTAATTTCAATAGATACGAGCCCTCCCCTACGGTCACTTGGATCCTCCGCTGCGTAGGCATCGGCAACTTCTATGTTCACTTTCCCAATAAGAGAATTGGTCACATTAACCGTCGCCAAGTCGCTTCTTAAAGAGCGATCTGTATCTGTATAGTCACCCTGACTTTCTAGAACATCTACGTTTACTTTACCTAAGAGCTGATTGTCCAGTTCCACTGCAACTAAGCCCTTCTTCGTTTGATGGCCAGAGTCTGTTGTTTTCTTTTTGTTGCCCAATACACTTACTTTAAGTGTACCCAGCAAGGGAGAATCAGCAATTTCAATATCATGCAAACCGGAAGCTCCTTCTTCCTTTTTATTGCTTTTGCCCAAAAGTAATAGCTTCCTATCAGATTTGTGATTATGATTTTCGCTTGCTTGGATGGAAGGCGTATATATCAACATAATGATTGCGGACGCAAAAAGTACAAAAAAAGTTCTGTTCATTTCTTCACCTCCTTTCAAGCGGCTATTTTATAACAAATAAAAAAACTTTTAATAGGCATGCGCGGTCCGCAAATACCTTATTAAAAGTTTTATTTACCCAAATCATCGATCATTTAACTTTTAATGTAACAATTAATTAAAAAACCTTACGACATTTTTCGCATCTTAAAAATTCCTTTTACAATTTCCCATATCAACCCAATGATTAGAAAAATCACAAACAAACCAGTAGACGTATTCCAAATGGTTTGGGTTGTATCATACGCTTCGCTTCCAACCGCGATATTATGAACCTGCGACAACTCCAGCATGAAATTCGGGTTCCAAAATGACGAGGTGTAGACCATCAATATCACTACTGCGAGCGAAATAGCATTGATTAAAATCGTGTATAAAAATAGTTTTTTTGTCCATCGTTCGTATACGAGCTTTAAGGCTTCTTTTAATATGCCCAATCCCAATAAGAGAATGATTGCTGGCATAGTTGTTAAAATCGCTTCTTTGTTTAAAAATGGAATCACTGTATTTAACTCACCATTTTTAAAAATAAAGATACCAAAATATTGACTAGTAAACATCATGAACAGCAAAACTAAAAACACGATACCGGCAATCGGTTCACAACGTTTAATCTGTCTTTTTGTATCCGGAAGAGGTGGAAGGTCGGCTAATTTCCAAGTATTTTGAACGCTGTGTTTTTGTTCATTAATGCCTCCAAAATACTCCAATAAACCAAACACAAGTGTAACCCAGCCAACGCCTTGTGGTATGGTAATGACCGTTGACACAATAAAACTTACAAAGTGATCGATTACTTGAACGGGATCCATATATACTTTAATAACAAACACCATACCCATGGCTAAGACAATGGAGATTAAAGATATTTTCAACACTGTCATATATGGATCAAATAAAACAGGGCCAATGACAAACTTATTTTTACCTCCGTATTGCCGTGCCAGTTCCCTAGGGTCGCCCAATTCCATCAATACTTCTTCAATGTGTGAGTCCGAGACCTTCCCTTCCCCTATTTGATCATCTAACATATCTGCAATCAACCCACGCAGTTCCTTCACGACCTCCTCCCTCTGCGATTGAGGTAATCTACGTGTAACTGCGTAAATATATCTTTCAATCAACTCCATCTCTATCATCCCCTTTTTGGTTGATTAAATGACTTAAGCTATTCACGATGCTTTCCCATTCAACACACAAAAGCTTATACACCTCTTTTCCGGTTTCACTTAACAAGTAATATTTCCGTGGCCGCGCCTCATCCGTATCCCACTCGCTCACTAATAAACCTTGCTTCTCCAATCTTCTCAGCAGCGGATAAAGGGTTCCTGGTTCGACTTGAATGCCTTTATCCCCGAGCATTTTAACGAGTGAATAACCATACTGTGGCTCTGATAACTGACTGAGGACACCGATTGTAATCGTCCCGCGCCGCAGTTCTAGCATTAATTTTTCAATATGTTCGTTAACATCCGTCATATGATCAACTCCTGACTTCATTATAGTGTATGCCGCACACTATTGTAAATGATATAATAATCTATAATTTTTATTATAAAAAAAAAGAATGTCCATTTTAAAATGAACACTCTTTTCTAATCCTCTTTTTCTAAAACCGGCCTTAACTCATCCTCTATCGTCGAATCAGCCAACTTCACCTTCGAACGATAAGCCGCTCTAATAATAAGATGCCCCGACACCGGAGCTGTAATGAAAACAAATAAAATCCCGGAGATTACGCGCACGCTTATGAAGGCGTCGCTAAACCAAATATAAATAAATGCTCCTGAAAGAGCCAATAATACAGCCAAAGTGGAGCTTTTTGTCGCTGCATGGGCACGCGTGTATACATCTGGAAAGCGGATAATGCCAATGGCGCTTATGACACTGAATAGACTTCCAATTAATATGAGAAATGCTCCAATAAATTCACCGATCTCGTTTACGCTCAATGATAACACCTCTCTCTATGAATTTTGAGAGTGCAATCGTACTGATAAAAGCTAATATCCCTAAAATTAGGATGACTTCTAAATAGGCTTTTGTTTTCAGCAAAATGGAGATTGCCGCAATGGCAGATATGAGATTGACTCCAATCATATCCATCGCAATGACACGATCCGGGATGGACGGACCACGGATAATGCGATATAGCGATATGACGATGGCCAAAGCAAACAGAGTAAGGGAAACTTTCAACATAACGACAATCATTATCGGGTCACCTCCATTATTGCTTTTTCAAACCGTCCTAAAGATCGAATCAGGTCGCTTTTATACCGTTCGATATCGAGTGCATGGACATAAAACACATCGCCTTCAGGTGAAACTTCCATAACGACGGAACCAGGTGTCAACGTCAGGAGCATCGCAAGCGTCGTCACTTCCCAGTCACTTTTCAAAGAAGTTTTATACGTAAAAATACCAGGCTTAATGTCAATTTCCTTGCTTAAAATATGCTTCAACACAACATAGGCTGACTTAAACAGCTCTTGTATAAAAATGAGGATGAGCTTTAACACATAATAAAAACGATGTAAGTAAAATTGCTTTCCAAAAAATCGCTGCATGAGAAAAATAATAAAGATTCCAACGAGAAACCCTTCAAAAAAGGTAGGAAACCGCATTACATCTTCATCATTCAATACCATCCAGAGAAAAGCTATAAATAAATTCAACAGAAACTGAGCTGGCATTTACCGTCACCTCAACTTTTTAGCCATAATCTTGGCTTTGCTGGCTATCGTTTCAATTTTAATGGCCGTTAGCCCTGGATTACGGGCCGAACTCTTAACTTTACTGGCCACCATTTCACTTCTACTGGCTGTCAGCTCGGTAATACTGGCCGTTAGCTCGGTATTACTGGCCATCAATCCCGCTATACTGGCCGTCACCGCCGCTTTATTGACCATCATCTCAATTTTACTAGCCCTCACTTACATATCATTTACTTCCCAAAATAGCTTCCACGTAAATCCCTGGATTCATTAACGTATTTGCCGCGTCTTTAACATACACAGCCATGATTTCAGCTCCTAGGCCTAATCCGATTGAAATAGCAGTAAGTATAACACAAGGTATGAGCAAGCCTTTTTTTATCGGCACTTGTTCATCTTCACTAATAATCGTTTCTCCCCAAAAGCAGTTCTTGAAAATTTTTAACAGCGAATATAGAACGAATATACTCGATAGTAATGCAAGGGCAAGCAGGACATAATTCCCGCCCTCTACAGCCCCTTGTCCAACTAACACCTTCCCAATAAAGCCGCTTAGTGGCGGGATGCCGGCAAGTGCTAGCATCACAATAAAGAACAGCCATCCTAGTAGAGGATAATTTTGAATAAGACCGCTCATCCTATCAATCTTCGCCGTTCCAGTAAGAGCCACTATAGTTCCCGCAAGTAAAAACAAGACCGCTTTAACAATCATGTCATGAACTAAGTAATAGATGGAACCTTCCATGGCAGTTGGGGTCGCAACAGCAAGCCCCACTAATATGAACCCTACTGCGATGACAACATTATAGGAAACAATCTGGCGGATATCTTTATAAGCAACTGCCCCTAAGCTTCCACCTATCAATGTAATCCCTGCCATAACCCCTATCAATGTATGAGTGATCTGTGGCTCATGATAGAAAAGGAGAGTGAACATGCGGAAGATCGCGTAAATGCCTACCTTCGTCAACAATGCTCCAAATAATGCCGCCACTGCTGTTGGCGGTACACTATAAGAACCTGGAAGCCAAAAATAAAGCAATAAGCCCGCCTTTAAACCGAACACAAGTAAAAATAAAATGCTAATCACTGTTAATAAAGGAGTTTGCCCTGCCTCAGCAATTCGAGCCGAAAGGTGGGCCATATTTAACGTTCCTACCGTTCCATATAAATAAGCAATCGCAACTAAGAAAGCCCAAGAAGAAACGACATTGATGACGACATATTTCAGCGATTCCCGAAACTGAGGTTTTGTGCCTCCAAGTGTAATTAACGCGTATGAAGCCAATAACATTACTTCAAAACAGACATATAAGTTAAAAAGATCGCCTGTCAAAAACGAGCCATTGACGCCGGCTACCATAAATAACACAAATGGATAAAAGAACATTTTTTCCCGTGCTTGCCCAATCGATCGAAACGCGTAGATCAAACAAACCCCAGTAACGATGCTTGCCGTCAATACTAATAGCATTGAAAAAGAATCACCGACAAACAGAATGCCAAAAGGCGGTTTCCAATTTCCAAAATCAAGACGAAGAATTCCGTTCATTTGAATCATCTCTAATATATAGATGCTTATACCCGCAACTGCTGCCATTGCTGCTAAACTAAGCCATCTTTGCAAGCGAATGTATGACCTTAGAAAAACAAGAATAATACCCGCCATCAGCGGGATCACCATTGGCAATACAAGGATATTATTCATCTTTCAACCCTCTTGCCATCTGCGAAAGTTCATTTTCTTGATATGTTCGATAAGCCAGTACTAGGAGGAAGGCCGTCACAGCAAAACTGATGACAATGGACGTTAAAATTAATGCTTGTGGAAGGGCATCCGTATATATTCCGTTTCCTTCCCCAATTACAGGTACTCCGCCTTTTTTCAATCCACCCATCGTCATCAATAGTAAATGTGCAGCATGGGATAATATAGCCGTCCCTAAAATTACCCGTAAAACCCCTTTGGACAGAATTAAATAAGTGGCAACTGTCACCAACACTCCCGCCAAAATGATGATCAATGTTTCCATACTCGTTACACATCCTCACTAATACTCGAAATAATCGTTACGACAACCCCCACTACAGCGAGTGCCACTCCTGCCTCGAAGAACGTGACTGTCGCCAATGCTGTTTTTCCAACCACCGGAAGGTTAATGTAAGAATACGTTTGACTTAAAAAAGGAACATCAAAAAAGATTGCAGCTACCCCCGTTCCTAGTACGATGAATGCTCCTGTTGCAGCAACTTTTTTAAAATCCAACGGGATCCCATTCGTAATTGTTTCAATATCAAAGGCAAGGCAAAGCAGCACAAATGCAGAGGCAAGGATAAGACCGCCGATAAAACCGCCACCCGGACTGTTATGACCTGATATAAATAAATAAATGGCCATCGTCAAGATGATAAAGACGGCAATTCTAGTGACAGTTTGTAAAATCACATCATTGATTTTCAATGTTTTCGTCCTCCTTCCTTGCCTTTAGCTTGATCAATGTATAAACCCCAATTCCACCAATAAAGAGAACAATAACTTCCAGCATCGTATCAAATGCACGGAAATCACCTAAAATTGCATTAACGATATTATTGGCGCCAGCAAGCTCATACGCATTTTCAAAATATGATGAAATGGTCTCAAATAGCTTTCCACTTTGAACGGAAAGAGCAACTAACACGAAAATAATGCCGACTAAAATAGAAACAATGAGATTAATGTTTTTCGTTCTTCGGGGTGAATCTTCCTTTTCCTTTTTCGGCAAGAAATAAAAGCAAAGCAGGAACAAGGCAGTTGTCACTGTTTCGACAACTAACTGAGTGAGGGCTAAGTCTGGCGCCCTAAATAAAACAAAAAGGAGTGCAATCGAAAGCCCTAGAACACCATTTAACAAAATAGCCGTGATCCGTGATTTGGCAAAGATAATCGCAATCCCAGCCGTCAGCATTGCGAATACAATCAATGTTTCATACAAACTAATTGGTGCATTATGAGATAGATCGAATGTGTTTGCACCCGTAAATAAGAAGATCCCTCCAACCGAAACGATTAAAAATAGATAAATATACACTAAATAATCACGGAGAGAACCGGTCATATACAATGAAGTAATTTTAAAGCCACGCACTTCCATTTGTTCAAGGGTCGAATTGTATAATTGATCAAACGTCCATTTGCTAGGTGGAAAATAAAGACTTTTCCTGCGGCGTACGATTGTAAATATGACTATCCCAACAACCACTACCCCAATTGTCATGTATAGTGCTGGATTAAAACCATGCCATAAAGATATAGGTTTCGTCATTCCATCTAAAGGAATGGAAGGAAAAATGCTTGCTAAACCAGGACGAAGTAAAGAATCGCCCAATATGTTCGGGAATATAAAAATACCAATGATGAAGAAGCTTAAGATGATAGGCGAAATCAACATGCCGATTTTTGCTTCATGGGCTTTATGCTCTAATTTTTCAGGTTGATAAGGTCCAAAGAATGTTTTAAACACGATAATCATACAATAAACGAATGTCAAAACACTGGCGATCCAAGCGATGACCGGGAATAGAGGTCCAAACGAAAAGACATCAGACTTACTCACATTTACTACCGCTTCGAAAAACATTTCCTTACTTAAAAAACCGTTGAATGGAGGTAAACCTGCCATCGAGAAGCTTCCAATTAACGCAATCGTAAATGTAATTGGCATAAAGGCCATCAAGCCGCCTAACCTGCGTATATCCCTTGTCCCGACTCCATGGTCGACAATTCCTACGACCATAAACAGAGCCCCTTTAAATGTCGAGTGATTAACAAGGTGGAATAACGCCGCAAATGAGGCTTGTGTAAATATAATGGAATTTTCATTTGCCCCTAGTTGAAGAGCGATTGATCCAATTCCAAATAGACTCATAATCAGTCCTAACTGGCTGATCGTGGAGTAAGCAAGCAATGCTTTTAAATCGATTTGCCGAACAGCATTGAACGATCCCCAAAATAAAGTGATCAACCCTATACTACTGACAAGCCAAAACCAAACTTCACTGCTTCCGAAAACAGGAGTGAAGCGAGCCACTAGGTAAATGCCGGCTTTTACCATAGTCGCCGAATGTAGATAGGCACTAACAGGCGTCGGTGCTTCCATAGCGTCCGGGAGCCATATGTGGAACGGGTATTGCGCTGATTTAGTGAAAGCACCAATGAGCAGCAATACTAATGCAGGAATAAACAGTGCATGATTCATATCGATTGATGAAATAATCTCACGAACACTCATCGTACCCGTTATAAAGTAAATCATAAAAAAGCTCGTCAGCATCGCCATCCCACCGCCAAATGTGATGAGCAGAGCCTTTTGCGCACCATATCTTGATTTTTTTCGGTGGTACCAGAACGCAATCAACAAGAAGGATGAGATGCTTGTTAATTCCCAAAATACATACAAAACCATTAAATTGTCAGAAAAAATAACCCCGAGCATAGCACCCATAAATAAAAGCAAATACGTATAAAAATGATGCAGAGATTCTTTTGCGGATAAATAATAGATGGAATAAAGGATAACGAGGCTTCCGATACCTGTGATCAAAAGTCCAAAAATAATACTGAGCCCATCAACATATGTCGTGAAATGAATGCCATAGGATGGAATCCATTGTACGGTATGTAAAAATGTCCTACCTTCAGCTATGCTAGGAATAAAGCTTGCAAGTGCAATAAATAGAGCGGCAGGTACAATCATAACGAGCCAACCGATATGTATACGGGGCAATTTTTTATATAAAAAAGGAATGAAGATGGCAGCCAAAAAAGGAATCATGATTGCCAGTTGTATCGATACCAATATAATAATAACCTCCTTGATCTTAAGGTCGCAGCGGCTTACATATTAGAAGGGGTTGACTCCCATGTCAACTAACGGGATAATAAGAGACCATAACCTTTTGAGAAAAGGAGGACTCCAATTAGAAAAGTGACCGACAAGGTGTCGGAGTGAGGTAATTATACAGAACTTTTAATATTTCCTTAATATTATACAATAAAAGATATCGCTTCTACACAAATTAAGAACTAATATATAAGGTTTTCTTATTAAAAATGGCGATATTCATAAATTTTAATGAACCTTTTAACGTCTATTGTATTTTGATGAATTTTTATATATAATAATTTAGTTTAAAGACTTTGGCACGTTTTATGTATTGAGAATGAACCATTTAAGAGGTGAAATTTTTCATGAAGAAAGTGAAGGGTCGTATGGATGAGAGTATTCTCGTTTGTGTATATTACGGTCCAAATGGTGAACGCCTAATTAGACGTGGTCATAAAATGGCAAGTATGTTGAATTGCCCATTATATATTTTGACTGTCGATCCCCTCCCATATGACAGATTTGATGCGGAAAAGTCCGGCTATATTGAGCAGTGGAAAGAACTGTCTAAAGAATTCGACGCTGAAGAATTTATTATGATCGACAATGAAAAGCGTCCAGTTGCAAAAGTCATTTCAGGAATAGCGCAGAAATATAATATTACACAAATTGTCATCGGACAAACCGCCCAAAACCGTTGGGAAGAAATCACAAAGGGTTCTTTCGTGAACGTTCTTTTGAGGGAAATATCATCATTTATCGATATTCATATCGTCGCACTAGACCGGACGATAAAAGGTGGAGAAGACATCGCCTATGAAACCGGGGTCCGCGGCTATCTGCTAAAGGAAAAAGACGGATATCGACTTTGCTTCACGTGTCAAAAGCACATTAGCCATGAAGGAATCTTTTATAAAGAAATTGGAACGGACTTCAATAATGGGTTATTCAAATTCGTCCATAATGGAAAAACATA
The DNA here is from genome assembly GCF_024626525.1 of Lederbergia panacisoli. Taxonomy (GTDB): domain Bacteria; phylum Bacillota; class Bacilli; order Bacillales; family Bacillaceae_C; genus Lederbergia; species Lederbergia panacisoli. The sequence continues at coordinate 47,975 of NZ_JANJGU010000010.1, read as the reverse complement.
TCAAGTCCATGTGACCGAAGACTATGTAGTCGATTCGATTGAAGAACCTTTGAATATTATGTAGAAAAGGATTAAGCCCTGTCGCTTCATCCTTTTTTTGTTTTACTATAGACCTTTTAACATCTTAATTCTTTAAAAGCGAGTTATTTTCTAGATTCGCTTCTTAACAGACGCAAATCGTTGCCCGAAAGGTAGGATTCCGACTTGAGTCGCTTTGAATCGAAACGCTAATTTTGCTATATGCTATGAATGGATTTCCGGGGTGGTTCGGCCTCGATCGCAACGATAACCTTGATTGAAATGGTATTACGGTGCGATTCGACCTCAATCGCAACGCTAATCTTCATTGAACCCGATTACCAGGGTGATTCACCCTTAATCACAACGATAACATTGATATGACTGTCTTTCCGGTGTGATTCGACCCCAATCGCAACGATAACCTTGATTGAAATGGTTTTACGGTGCGATTCGACCTCAATCGCAACGCTACTCTTGCCCGAACCCGATTACCAGGGTGATTCACCCTTAATCACAACGATAACCTTGATATGACTGACTTTCCGGTGTAATCCACCCCCAATCGCAACGATAACCTTGATTGAAATGGTTTTACGGTGCAATTCGACCTCAATCGCAACGCTACTCTTGCCCGAACCCGATTACCAGGGTGATTCGCCCTCAATCACAACGATAACCTTGATATGACTGACTTTCCGGTGTGATCCACCCCCAATCACAACGATAACCTTGATTGAAATGGTTTTACGGTGCGATTCGACCTCAATCGCAACGCTACTCTTGCCCGAACCCGATTACCAGGGTGATTCGCCCTCAATCACAACGATAACCTTGATATGACTGTCTTTCCGTTGCGATCCACCCCCAATCGCAACGATAACCTTGCCTGCATTGACTTTCCGTCTCGATTCACTTCCTAATCGGGATGCAGTCCATTCAAATACCAACAATCTTCCGTCCAATCCGCTTTTTTTATTGACACTTCGAATAAAAGATTCATATAATAAACATATGAATAATTGCTCATATGTTCATCTGATAAAAGAGGTGTTTTTATGCAAAAAGAACTGACAATCCCTGAAACTTGCAGTCAAACGGTCATTCACGAAGATGTTGTTCAACAGGTGCAAGCTACGATTCCGAAGGATAACAGTTTGATTGAAGTGGCAGAACTGTTTAAGGTATTGGGAGACGGAACTAGAATAAGAATTCTCCACTCTTTATTTCAAACGGAAATGTGCGTGTGTGATATCGCATATTTACTGAATATGACACAATCCTCCATTTCTCATCAATTACGAGTTTTGAAGCAAGCTAAATTAGTCAAGAATCGAAAACAAGGAAAAGTTGTGTACTATTCACTTGCAGATGATCATGTCATTCAAATTTTTGATCAAGCGCTCGAGCATGTTAATGAGGATAAAATATAGAAGTGTTATAGGAGAGAGGCCAATGGAGAGGCAGAGGAAAAAAATAAAACAAGAAATCCTTTTAGAAGGATTGGATTGTGCAAATTGTGCCATGAAGATTGAAAATGGTGTAAAAGGAATGGAAGGCATTACAAATTGCTCCGTTAATTTCGTCAACAAGACTCTTACGCTGGAAGCTATTCAAGATGAGGCTACAGATATAATTTCTGTGGTAAAAAAGAAAGTAAAAACAATTGAGCCTAATATAACGCCGGTAGAAAAAGGAAATGACCATGACCATCATGACCACGACCACGGCAGTAAAAACGTAAAAACTACCGTGAGCCGCTTAATTATAGGTACCCTTTTAGCCGCCATTGGTATGTTTGCACCTATATCAGAACTGATGGAATTGGGGATTTTCATCATCGCTTATTTAATTATCGGCGGAGACATCGTTTTACGCGCCGTAAGAAATATTGTACGTGGGCAAGTCTTCGATGAAAACTTTCTAATGGCGATCGCGACAATTGGAGCCTTTGCGATTAGACAATACCCTGAAGGTGTAGCCGTTATGCTGTTTTATCAAGTTGGCGAGCTGTTTCAAGGTATTGCAGTCAACCGCTCCCGTAAATCAATCAGTGCGCTTATGGATATTCGTCCCGATTCCGCTAATCTCAAAAGAGACGGCAATATTGTCACAGTATCCCCGGAGGAAGTAAAAATTGGCGATACCATTATCGTAAAGCCTGGTGAAAAGGTGCCGTTAGACGGGAAAATTATCGAAGGTTACTCCATGGTTGATACGTCCGCTCTAACCGGTGAATCTGTGCCACGAGAGGTTGAAGCTGGAAATGATGTATTAAGTGGATTCATTAATAAAAATGGAGTCCTTACCGTTGAAGTAACAAAAGACTTTGGTGAATCAACCGTTTCAAAAATTCTTGATTTAGTTCAAAATGCAAGCAGCCGTAAGGCACCAACGGAAAATTTTATTACTAAATTTGCCCGTTACTATACGCCCGTCGTTGTAATTGTTGCTGTTGTATTGGCATTCATACCTCCTCTGATTATAAGTGGAGCCACTTTTTCAGACTGGATTTATCGTGCGCTCGTCTTTTTAGTTATATCCTGTCCATGTGCCCTTGTCATTTCCATACCGCTCGGCTTTTTCGGTGGAATTGGAGCCGCATCAAAATCAGGGATTCTTGTAAAAGGAAGCAACTATTTAGAAGCGTTAAACGATGTGAAATATATTGTTTTTGATAAAACCGGAACATTAACTAAAGGTGTGTTCGAAGTTACAAGCATTCATCCTAAAAATATGACAGCAGACGAATTATTGGAATACGCAGCGTTTGCTGAGGTACATTCGAATCACCCGATCGCCCTTTCCATAAAAAATGCATACGGAAAGGATATAAAAGAAGAGTCCATACTGGATTATAATGAAATCTCCGGTCACGGAATTCAAGTTACTGCAGCTGGTAAAAAGATTGCCGCTGGGAACGCAAAGCTGATGATTAAAGATCAAATTATTTTTGACCAACCGGATGTAATCGGAACTCTTGTCCATGTGGCCGTAGATGATCAATATGCTGGCTACATCGTCATTTCTGACCAAGTAAAAGAAGATTCCGCCCAAGCGATTCGTTTATTGAAGGAGCTTGGCATTAAGAAAACCGTCATGCTCACTGGTGACGCGAAAACAGTTGGCCATGCAGTAGGCAAAGAATTGGGCTTGGATGAGGTGCATGCTGAACTTTTACCACAACATAAAGTGGAAGAGATAGAAAAACTCGATGCCAGAAAAGCAAAGAATGAAAAAATCATCTTTGTCGGTGATGGCATCAATGATACGCCTGTTCTCGCTCGGGCAGATGTTGGGATGGCAATGGGCGGACTCGGGTCGGATGCGGCCATTGAAGCAGCCGATATCGTCATCATGACCGACGAACCATCAAAAATTCCTACCGCCATCAAGATCGCAAAAAGAACCCGCAAGATTGTATGGCAAAACATCCTGTTCGCTCTAGGCGTCAAAGCCATTTTCCTTATACTCGGAGCCTTTGGAATTGCGACGATGTGGGAAGCTGTCTTTTCGGATGTCGGTGTTACCCTTTTAGCTGTTTTGAATGCGATGAGAGTGCTTAAGACCCCAGTTTGAGGGGTCTTTTTTTATATTGCTCTTGCGCCACTAATTTTGACTGCCCTCAACATTATAGAGTGGCGAAAAAACGTTGCTATAGACCCACTCATAGCTCAATTGATATTATGTTCTAACAGCAACTTTTGGAGGTACATAATGATGGGACAGGAAAAATATCGAGATTTAAAAATGGGGGAACGTGGTGCAATTCTTAGCATTATCGCTTACATATTATTATCCGCTTTAAAGTTATTTATTGGCTCTGTGGCAAACTCAGAAGCATTAAAAGCTGACGGATTAAATAATGCCACCGATATTATAGCATCAATTGCCGTACTAGTTGGACTCAAATTATCGCAAAAACCACCAGATAAAGATCATCCTTATGGACATTGGAAAGCTGAAACCGTCGCATCAATGGTAGCTTCATTTATTATGATGGCTGTGGGCATTCAAGTTTTATTTGAAGCTATTACATCTGTATTTCATCCGAAACAAACATCACCTGATATGATTTCCGCTTGGACAGGCATTTTTTGTGCAGTTGTTATGTACTTGGTCTACCGCTATAACATCACTTTAGGCAGAAAAATCAATAGTCAAGCCGTAATGGCTGCTGCCAAAGATAATCTCTCCGATGCTTGGGTCAGTATTGGAGCCGCGATTGGAATAATTGGTTCACAGTTTCATCTACCGTGGTTAGACCCCGCAACAGCTATCATTGTGGGATTGTTAATTTGCAAAACAGCATGGGATATATTTAAAAAATCCTCCCACCATCTGACGGATGGCTTTGATGAAAAAGTACTAAACTCTTATAAAAAAACAGTCCTAACTGTAAACGGGGTAAAAGGTGTTAGCCAAATACAAGCAAGGAATTATGGGAATAACACGATTGTCGATATCGTTGTATTGGTTAGTTCAACATTGGATATTGGAAATGCGCATGATATAGCTTCGAAAGTAGAGGATATTTTAATGGAAAAGTATGACGTGTATTATGTACATGTTCATGTTGAACCAAGTTAAATTCATGTGGGAGGGAGGAAGAGCTCACCTCCCCATCTCCCCGAATAGCTCTCTTCAGTATAGCCTTCCAATTGCTTTTGATTAAAGAGATTACTTGCCGTTATATTAGTTCGAGTCATTAAAAATATTTTCAAATGGGATGTACTGAAGTTGTGTTATCCCGTATTTTTTATACGTAATCTTCATCTCCTCGATATCATTATCTGCATCTTGTCCATGAAATTCCACACGTAAAACTAGGTAAAAGCCATTATCGACTTGAAAACCTTTAAAAGGAACTAAATCCTTATCCAACCCTTCCTCCATTACGTATTCTTCACTAAGTGAACCAATTGTTCTTGTCTTTCCTATAAAGGGTTCTATTCGAAATCCATTATCATCTTTCTCTACCATGGTCCCATCTCTCTTAATAAATTCAACCTTCTCCAGTATTGGTTTCCCAATCCCTTCCCACGTAAAATCATACCCAAAAAATACTGCCTTGCCATTATCAAAAAAATCTATTGGCACCGTTCCATGCCCCCATTTTGTAAACTCCCCATCCCGACTTACATAATGAAATGTCCACCAAAAACTAATAACGAGTATCGCTAAAATGGACAATACCACAATTGTTTTTTTCACCCATATCCCCCGATTCCCATAAACTCTATATCTAATTCTATATTAATATTTATAATACCTTTTGTAGCATTATATAAATTCATGAAGTAAAGGGAGGGTAGAATTATAGCATCATTGGATGTCTGTACCGATTCAATTGGTAAACGCGACTAAATAATAGCAAAAACACATTTTCCCATTCGAACCGATATCCATGCGAAGGAAAATTGTAACTTTTATATAGGTTCCTCTGCGTATCCGTCCCTTACACAGAACATTGGTGGCTTTTATCCATTTTCCTCTGCATATCCATCCCTTGCGCAGAAAAATTGTGACATTTACCCACGTTCCTCTGCGTATCCGTCCCTTACGCAGACCAATTGCGACTTTTATCCACTTTCTTCTGCAAGCCGTACTCTTGCATAGATAATCGTGATAAATATCCGTCTCTCCATCCAAAGATCCTAAGCGAGTAGAAATATCCTTCAATGATTAAAGAGCTGAAATCCAATTACGATTTCAGCTCTTCATCAATATCGAGATTATCCTCCTATATATGCATCCTCGCTCACATCGTCCATCAAAAACGTTCTCTTGCCCTTGGTGAATAGATGTAATTCATGCATCGCTCTTGTACAAGCTGTATAGAACAATTTCCGCTCATACTCACGACCGTATTGCTCATTTGATGCATTATAGATAATAACTGCATCAAATTCAATTCCTTTTGCTAAATACGCAGGTAGGATAATGACTCCTTTTTCATAGGAGTTTGCGTTTTTATCCATGAGTCGCACCGGTAACGCCGATTTTAGCACGTCGTACGCTGCTTGGCTCTCCTTCATAGTTTTACAAATGATCGCAATGGTCTCGTGTCCATGAGCCTGCAGTTGTTTCACACACTCTTCCATTTTTGCATGAAGAGTATCGCTGTCTTCCACTTCCGTTAAAACAGGTTTTCCCCCATCCCGGTTGAACGGTTCAATCATTTCGCCGCCATCAATCAAGCCTTTTGTAAAGTCCACAATTTCCTTTGTTGACCTATAGCTTCGCCTTAATACGATTTTCTCCGTTCCCTCAGGCTCCATATTTAATAAAGACGAAGCATCCATCGTATGGGCGTAGATTGCTTGGTTCACATCCCCTAAAATGGTCATTTTACAATGCGGGAAAAGTTGCTTCAAAAATTCAAATTGAAATGGTGAATAATCCTGTGCTTCATCAATGAATAAATGACGAATAAGCGTATTGGATTTTCTCCCTTCCAATTGGTCCTGCAAATATAAATACGGTGTGCCATCCTCATAGGAAATAATATTTTCTCTTAATTTTTCAATTGTTTCTTCGCAGATTTCATCGAATCCATCAGGCCATGATGCTAGTGTAAAAAGCTTTTGATATATAGCTTTCATGTTTAAAAATTTGTTTTGCTTTACAGCACTGCGAATTCGTTTGAAGTGCTTATTTACGATTGACTTTGCCAATATCCGCTGCTCTTTATCGACATCATCAAATGATTCTTCCTTTTCGCCCAGATCCTTCTGCATTTGTTGGAACGCTTCTAAATAATCTGTTTTGTCTAAGAGCTCTGCCTCTTCCAAAACCCAATCCTTTGTCCGTTCCAGCTTTTCTTGCTTGGCCATTTCTTTTAATAACCAATCCGACGTCAGCTTCATACGGTTCGGAATGGAAATAGATGGATCAATCGAATAAAAATACGTATCTATATCTTGCGCGGAAACAATGGTGCGACCGCGGAACGATATCGTTTTGAATACAAGCCCATTCTGTGAAAGTTCCTCGGTATATCGATCAATTTGATTTTTAAAATCTAAGCTCGCTTTATAACGAATCGATTTCATTTTCGTTTCGTATCCCGGCTCATCCATAGCGGTAAGGGTATATTCCATTTGGCTAAAAGAATCTTCCACTTCAAAACGACCGCCAAGTCTTGTTATCAAATATTGCTGATATGTCGTCTGTTCCATATTTTCTTCACCAAGTTCAGGCAACACAGTCGCAACATAGCTGTTGAATAAAGGATTCGGAGAAAATAACATGATGTTGTCAGATGAGAGTGTATTTCTGTATCGATAAAGCAAATAGGCAACCCGCTGTAACGCAGCAGAAGTTTTTCCACTGCCAGCAACACCTTGAACAATTAATATCTTACTTTTTTCATTTCTAATAATATGGTTCTGCTCACGCTGGATGGTCGCAACGATGCTCTTCATTTGCGTATTCGCATTGCCGCCTAGTACTTCCTGAAGCAGGCTGTCGCCAATCGTGACCCCTGTATCAAACATTCCTTTTAACTGACCATATTTAATAATGTATTGTCGTTTTAATTCCATTATCCCTTCGATGATGCCTGAAGGTGTTTTATATGTTGCCGGTCCCGGCGAAAAGTCATAATACAAACTCGAAATCGGTGCGCGCCAATCATAAATGAGAAATTCCTCATCATGGACATCCATTAAAGATGTAATTCCAATATAAATGCATTCCGCTGATTTCTCACCATCTTCGAGAAAATCGATGCGGCCAAAAAAAGGAGAGTCTTTTAATTTATCGAGTTGTTTAAGTAAGCGATAGGATTGCCCATGAGTTCTCTCTCGTTCAGCAAGCAGCTCAGCCTGTTGTTTTATGCTTGTAAAAGTTTCAATCACATCATCAGGCTCATCAAGATTAACCGTAACATCATCCCAGAACGTCTTTCGTAATTCGATGATCCCGCCTTTTACGCCACCCAGATTTTTAGTAAGATGAACCACCTTCTGATCAATCACATCTTGTATAAATTCCACTCTCTGTTGCTCTTTTTCCCACTCCTTATTCATCCGCAACCCACACTCCTTTTAAAATTGCATTTAAAAATAAAAAATGCTTGACAACGTTGATTATTATTGATAAAATTTATATTGGGTATATGTGCCCCTTATTAGAACTTGAGTACACAAACAAAATTAAGCATAACACGATGCTGTGAAAATATCAATGCCTGAACGGAGAAATCTGTTCAGGTTTCTTTATTTTAAAAAAACACCCCCTGCTTAAGGAGGTGCTTGCCTATCTATGCTCCCGAAGGAATGGCTGCATCGTCAAATCTGCGCTCTAAGTTGACGAATTTGTTGTATTCTTTGACAAAAGCGAGTGATACGGTGCCGACTGGGCCGTTACGTTGCTTGGCGATAATGATTTCGATGATATTTTTATTTTCCGATTCATGGTCATAGTAGTCATCACGATATAAAAACGCAACAATATCCGCATCTTGCTCAATACTTCCTGATTCCCTGATGTCAGACATCATTGGGCGCTTATCTTGACGCTGTTCCACTCCACGAGAAAGCTGCGAAAGCGCAATGACCGGAACTTGTAATTCACGGGCCAGCGCCTTTAAGGAACGAGAAATTTCCGAAACTTCCTGTTGGCGGTTTTCACTTGAACGACCGCTCCCTTGAATAAGCTGCAAATAGTCAATCAAGATCATTCCTAGGCCGTGTTCCTGCTTCAGACGTCGACACTTCGAACGGATTTCACTAATCCGAACCCCAGGCGTATCGTCGATGTAAATGCCTGAATTTGATAAACTTCCCATCGCCATCGTCAGTTTGCGCCAATCTTCATCTGTTAAAGAACCTGTCCGCAAATTTTGTGCATTTATATTCCCTTCGGCACAAAGCATCCTCATGACGAGTTGTTCAGCACCCATTTCAAGACTAAAAATGGCGACATTCTCTTCCGTTTTCGTACCGACATTTTGAGCAATATTCAGTGCAAATGCGGTTTTACCTACAGATGGACGGGCTGCCACAATGATTAAATCATTGCGCTGAAAACCAGCTGTCATGCGATCAAGCTCAGCAAATCCAGTAGGGATACCGGTAACGTCCCCTTTTCGATTATGGAGGAGCTCAATGTTATCATACGTTTGAACGAGCACATCTTTAATATCTTGAAAAGCACTGGAATTTTTCCGCGAAGCAACTTCCATAATATGCTTTTCGGCTTCATCCAAGACTGCCTCTACTTCGTCCTCCCGGGAGTAGCCATCTGTTACTATATTAGTAGCCGTTCGAATTAATCGTCTGAGCAACGACTTTTCTTCTACAATCCTGGCATAATAGCCAATATTAGCGGCTGTTGGCACTGAAACAGCAATTTCACTTAAATATGAAATTCCGCCTACATCTTCCAACATTTTAGTTGCGGCCAGTTCTTCGGAAACGGTGACTAAGTCAATCGCTTTTCCTGTTTCACTCAATTTTAGCATCACATCAAATATTTTTTGATGTGAACTGCGATAAAAATCCTCAGGAATTAGGATTTCTGATGCAAGCATCAATGAGGATGGCTCCAAAAAAATAGCACCTATGACAGCTTGCTCAGCTTCTATATTTTGCGGTGGCGTTCGATCCGAAAAATCAGCATTCATAGTACTCACCTTCCACAATTCAATCACTATTTTACTGCTCTGCAGCTTACGATCATTAAAAAATCTGATATAAAAAATGTGACCGGCCGAAACCGCATCACATTTATTTGCTAATTCTATTCTATCATGAAATATCTACATAAAGTATGGTAAATTTAGTTTTCTTCTTTTACGTGAACATCAATAGTCGCAACGACTTCATGATGAAGTTTGACAGGAACCTTTGTCACTCCCAAAGAGCGGATTGCATCGTCTAAACCAATTTTTCGTTTATCAATTTTAATTTTATGTGTTTTATTTAATTCATCGGCAATTTGTTTGCTTGTAATCGAGCCGAATAGACGGCCGCCTTCACCCGATTTAGCTTTCAATTCAACCGTTAGTTTTTCAAGTGTTTCTTTGAGTTTCTGCGCTTCTGCTAATTCTACGCTCGCTTGTTGCTCTTCCTTCTTCTTCTTATTATCTAAGTTTTTCATATTCCCAGATGTTGCTTCTACTGCTAGCCCTTGTTTGAGGAGAAAGTTATGTGCGTAGCCATCCGCTACATTTTTAATCTCCCCTTTTTTGCCTTTACCTTTAACGTCTTTCAAGAAAATGACTTTCATGATTCTTGGCTCCCTTCCAAATAATCATCTAAAACTTGTTTTAATTTTAACTCCACTTCGACGATATTTTCTCCTTGCAGCTGAACAGCAGCATTCGACAAGTGACCGCCGCCGCCAAGTGCTTCCATTATGATTTGTACATTGATTTCTCCTAACGAGCGAGCACTAATTCCTACAACGTCTCCTGCTCGTTTTGAGATGACAAATGAAGCAGAAACTCCATCCATCGTCAGCAATGTATCGGCAGCTTGAGCAATAACTACAGGGTCATATACCTCATCTTCCGTTCCACTCGCGATGGCAATTCCATCTACATAAAATTCTACTGTCTCAATTAATTTAGCTCTTTTTAAATACGTATCAACCGTTTCTTTTAAAAACTTCTGAACTAATATTGTATCCGCACCTTGTGCCCTTAAATAGGATGCGGCATCAAATGTGCGTGAGCCAGTCCGAAGTGTAAAGCTTTTTGTATCTACAATAATACCAGATAATAAAGCTGTTGCCTCGATTGTGTTAATCGTATTTACTTTTTCACCCTTTGGCTGGTACTCGAGGAGTTCAGTCACCAATTCAGCAGTCGATGAAGCATATGGTTCCATATAGACCAAAAGTGGTTTTTTTATAAAATCTTCACTGCGGCGATGGTGATCAATCACGACGACTCTCTCTGTTTTGGATAGCAGCTTTTCTTCAATTACGAGTGCCGGTTTATGGGTGTCAACGACGACAAGAAGTGTCTGTTCAGTCGCGAGTTCCATCGCTTCATCAGGTGTAATAAAACGAGAATGGAGATCAGGATATGACCTTGTTTCTTCAATTAGGCGCCTTACTCCTGTGTCAATTTCAGCGGCATCAATAACAATATACCCATCACGATTATTCAATTCTGCCGCCTTTCGAATTCCGATTGAGGCGCCGATTGCATCCATATCAGGGTATCTATGCCCCATCACGATTACTTTATCGCTCTCCACAATCAATTCTCGTAGCGCATGGGAAATGACCCTCGCCCGAACTCTCGTACGTTTTTCCATTGGGTTCGTTTTTCCGCCAAAAAACTTTAACTTTCCATTTGGCAGTTTAATTGCGACCTGGTCACCACCTCGCCCTAAAGCGAGATCAAGACTGGATTGGGCTTGGACACCTAGATCTGGAAGCGGCATATCCCCAATTCCAACACCGATACTTAAAGTAAGCGGCACATTTTGCTTAGCCGTCTCTTCCCGTACTACATCTAATATTGAAAATTTATTAATCTCGAGATCATGATATATTTTTTCATTCAGTAGTATGACAAAGCGATCCGACGATGTTCTTTTTAGAAAAATACCATGTTCAAGGGCCCAATTATTTAAAAGGGACGTTACTGTACTGTTTAATCCGCTTTTCGTCTGATCATCCATTCCTTGAGTAGCATCATCATAATTATCTAGAAAAATAATGGCGATGACATTTCGTTCAGATTCATATCTTTTAAAAGTCGCAACCTGGTCTGTCACATCAAAAAAGTATAATAACTTCTCTTCCAATCTCAGGTCGACTCGAAACTTCCTGTCTTGAATTGTAACGATCTCACTTTCAATATCTTGCTTTATTAATGGAATGATTTGTTCCCCTACTTCATAAAGGGATTTTCCAACAAGAGTATTCTCTTGAAAACACGAGGCCATAAATGGGTTTGACCATTCAATCATAAAATCATCATTAATGAGCATTACACCAATCGGCATTTCCATTAAAACTTCTTCGCCGACTTTTTTTACTCGATATGAAAGGGTCGATATGTACTCTTCTGTATCCTTTATGATTTCTTTTTCTCCATGAATAGCTGCATAAAATAATGCACAGAGCAGTAAAATGCCAATCAGTGCTACCCATAAATGTTGCAATGCTATGAAAATTAGTAAGATAGCTGTAATGGCCGCGATACCATATAATGGATAACGCGATTTTCCGCCCTTAAAATATGAAGGCATTCTTTCAGCTCCTTTATAAAAAAAGCGTTAGCGGCTTGATCAGCCTCAACAAGCAATGTCCCGTGAAAAAAAGGGCTCTTCGCCTTAATTGCCGTGGGTTTTTGACTTCGATGGCAATGTAGGCGCTAGAGCTAGCCAATAAGTAAAGCGTTAGCGCCTTGCTTACTGTAAATAAAAAGACTATTTCTGTTTTATGCGTTGTCTTAAATCAAACCCTAAATCAATTATACCTAACACTCTTACAATTGAAAGGATCACAGGCATTAAAAGTGTAAATATCACGGCTAAAATCGGGATAACAATCGCCCATTTTTTTAGATGACAATAAAAAAAGATAAACGACAAACCTTGAATGACTAACAGAGTTTGTAAAATCAACCCAGCATTGACAACTGCCATTTGTAAATAAGAATCGGATTCAAATTTAAAAATTATGGAAAGGACTAGCACCAATAAATACAACCACAAAATATTTTTCGGGAATTTCAAACGGCGAAACGGCTGAAATTTCGGCACATCTATTCCTAACCTTTTCAGAATAGGAAAATTAACAACCATTATGATGATGACACTTATAAAAGCAGTGCCGACCAACAATGTAGGAAGCATAGTTATCATTAAATTAGCCATTTCGTTCAATTGCTCTTGAAATTCAACTGGCGGCGTCATCCCCACCATATGCAACGCAGCCATATATTGGTCTATCGATGTTTGAAACATTGTTTTTAGTTCATCCATAAAGTTAATATTAAAAAACAATGCAGCAGCGATAAAAAACAAAATGATATTGGCTATGAATACAATACTTGATGATATGTAAATAATTTGTTTACTTTCTTTTACCCTGATGCCATATCCCATCATTAAGCCTGTTGTTCCGAATAGAAAAGCAATAGGCATAGCAACAAAAGAACCGATAATAAACGATATGATCATCGCGCTAATAATTAAGATTATTGAATATTTCACAGAATATTTTGCACTATATATAAGAAAGGGCAAAATAAAAAATAGGTGAAGGACAATCGATGAAAATGGAATAAAAATTGCCACTAATAACATGATTGTATATAAAGCTAACATTGCGGCTCCTTCTGTTAGCGTTCGTGTATCTTTCACTCTTCCACCTCTTTTTGTGTAAAATCTTGTTTCATATGTATACTCCTTCTATTTTAACGGTGAAAGGCGTATCAATCAACTTTGCTGATATATTCTTAAAGTAAAAAGGCTGATCCTAATCTCAAGATATTACAATTATATATAGTACCTTGTAAAAAATACTATATAAAATGATAATAACTTAGTTTAGGACAGCCTTTATTATTGAATACGTATATATTCCGTAATCATTATTCGCCTGAAACGAATGGAAGTAATGCCATTTGACGAGCACGTTTAATAGCTGCTGTCAATTTACGTTGATACTTAGCACTTGTTCCAGTTACACGACGTGGAAGAATTTTCCCGCGTTCGGAAACGAATTTTTTAAGCAATTCAACTTCTTTATAGTCGATGTGTGTAATTCCGTTTGCTGTGAAGTAACACACTTTACGACGTTTGCGTCCGCCTCTGCGTCCACCTGCCATAACAATAACCTCCTAACTTTATTAGAATGGAAGATCATCATCTGAAATGTCAATTGGTTGTCCATCATTTGAGAATGGATCTTCGTTAGCTCGGGTAAAGTTTTGATTGCTACGCTGATTTTGGTTTTGCTCGTGGGGACGGTATTGGTTATTTTGGTCTCCACCATATTGATTTCCACCAAAGTCACCACGACCTTGCGGAGCAGCACTTCTTGGTTCAAGAAATTGAACACTGTCTGCTAACACTTCAGTCACGTATACACGCTTACCATCCTGTCCATCATAGTTGCGAGTCTGGATGCGGCCATCGACACCAGCTAAACTTCCTTTTTTCAAGTAATTAGCAACATTCTCAGCGGGCTTTCTCCAAATCACACAGTTAATGAAGTCGGCTTCCCGCTCCCCCTGTTGATTCGTAAAAGTACGATTAACAGCCAATGTAAATGTTGCGACTGGCACCCCGTTCGGAGTGTAGCGCAAATCCGGATCTTTTGTTAAACGCCCTACTAATACAACTCGGTTCATCATCAGAATCAACCTCTTCCCGTTTACTTCTGTATAAAATGTTTCACGTGGAACAATTAAGTTTATCTTTCGTCTTTAACAACAATATGACGGATAATATCGTCACTGATCTTCGCAAGACGGTCGAATTCCTGAACTGCTTCAGGATTTGCATTTGTTTGGATTAAACGGTAGAAACCGTCACGGAAATCCTCAATTTCGTATGCAAGACGACGCTTACCCCAATCTTTTGATTCGATGATTTCTGCACCTTGTGAAGTAAGGATGTTGTTGAAACGCTCAACTACTGCAGCTTTCGCTTCCTCTTCAACGTTCGGGCGGATAATGTACATAATTTCGTACTTTCTCATCGTTCAGTCACCTCCTTATGGACTATGCGGCCCTTTTCAGTGTAAAAAGGGCAAGGAGCAATTTTCATTACTCACAATGTGTAATTATAGCATATCAAACGTGATTGCGCAAGGCTTATATCCACTTTCCTTACTACAAGAAATCCCGGCTATGAAAGTTCCTTAGCCGGGATTTCTTGTTTATTGATGTCTAGCGGAGGCGCCTTTCTAGTCAACATCGACTTCGGCTTTTCCATCCTCGCCGTGTTTCCTTTATCTCAGTCAGAGGCCCAGAAGTTCGTACGTTGATGAGCAGGCGTATTTGCTTTTCTTATTGCAATTCTTCTTCTTCGTCTTCACTTTCGTATGCGTCTCTTGAAGGATTATATAATCGATCAAGGTCCGGTTCTTCCGCAAATTCAGTCGCATATTGATTAGTGACCATTCCTCTTCCTTCTTCGGGCGATTCTACGTCGGCTGTCCTAGAATTAAACAGTAGTCCGAGACAGATGAGCCCACTTATCCCGACAAGTGTGTAAATAAACCTAGCAGTGCCGGAATTGCTTCCTCCAAAAATATTTCCAACTAAATCATATTGAAATAAACCAATTAGCCCCCAGTTTATTGCCCCAATAACGATTAACGCTAAAGCAATTCGTCGTAATGTTTTCACTTAGTACTCCCCTTTCTTCCATCGTGTAAATCAAAAGCAAATGATTGCGCGCTAATGATTCAACCCTATTATTTGAAGAAAGAGGAAAATTTATAACCTGAAAATTAATCTTCTTTTTTATTACAAAAAAAAGACACCATTTAGGCGCCTTATACATTAAATCGAAAATGGATAACGTCTCCATCTTTCACAAGATACTCTTTTCCTTCTAGCCTTACCTTCCCAGCTTCTCGTGCTGCCGTCATTGATCCTCCTGCGAGCAAATCATCGTATGAAACCGTTTCAGCACGAATAAATCCTTTTTCAAAATCAGTATGAATGATTCCAGCACATTGTGGTGCCTTCATTCCTTTTTTAAATGTCCAAGCACGTACTTCTTGAACCCCAGCTGTGAAATAAGTGGCCAATCCCAAAAGATCATAAGTTGCACGTATTAATTGATCGAGTCCTGATTCTTCGATTCCTAGTTCTTCAAGAAACATCGCTTTTTCTTCATCATCTAATTCTGCAATTTCTTCTTCAATTTTAGCGCAAACAACGATGACCTGTGAGTTTTCTTTTTCAGCGTATGCTACAACTTTTTTCACATATTCATTTCCTGACGGATCAGCAACATCCTCATCCCCAACATTTGCAGCATATAAAACAGGCTTGCTCGTTAGTAAATGAAGACCTTTTACCATTTTCATCTGATCTTCAGTAAACTCAACTGATCTCGCAGGCTTATCCGCTTCAAAAGCTTCCTTCAATTTAGCTAAAATTTCATACTCATACATCGCTTCTTTATCTTTTTGCTTCGCCATCTTTTCTACACGGCCAATTCGCTTTTCTACAGATTCTAAATCAGCAAGGATTAATTCCAGATTGATCGTTTCGATGTCATCGATCGGGTCGACCTTTCCAGAAACGTGCGTAATATCATCGCTTGCAAAACAGCGGACGACATGACATATAGCATCTACTTGGCGAATATGAGAAAGAAATTTATTCCCTAGCCCTTCTCCTTTACTTGCACCTTTAACAATTCCTGCTATATCTGTAAATTCAAATGCAGTCGGCACTGTTTTTTTAGGTTGCACAAGCTCGGTTAGTTTTTGAAGTCTGTAATCTGGTACTTCTACGATTCCGACATTCGGATCTATTGTACAAAACGGATAGTTGGCAGCTTCCGCCCCCGCTTTTGTAATGGCATTAAATAATGTAGACTTTCCTACGTTTGGCAACCCCACAATTCCTGCTGTAAGAGCCATTTTGGTCACTCCTCTTCTGGGTTTTCCTTCCCCTGTTAATCCTTTCACAATTATAGTGATTATACAGAGAAAAAACAACTGTGTTCACACACCCCCACAGGAAACTAGATAATAAAATTTTCAGTTAATGGTAAATTATAAAAGCATGAGTTCTATTCCTCATGCTTCTCCAAGATTTTCTTGATTTTTCTTGTAAAATCTCTGCGCGGCAACATGACACTGTGGCCACAGCCTTCACATTTAATTCGAATATCCATCCCCATGCGAATAATCTTCCAACGGTTTGTCCCACATGGGTGTTGTTTTTTCATTTCCACTATGTCATTTAAATTAAATTCTTTCTTTTCCAAAGTTCATTCCTCCTGAAGATTCCATCATATTCTCCACGATTCATTTTTTATGTATTCATTTTAACAATAAAACGTTGGTTTTCATAGGCAGATAATCTATTTCATTAATTTTATGTATAGAAATGAAAATTCCTCCGTATAATGGGTAAAGAATAGAAAAGCGCAGGCCAAAATTCAGAAATATAGAACTATAAAACCCTTCACTGTCTTTTTATTCGAAGAAAAGGAGCGACAAAGATGAATCCACCGCTTTTTAATCCACTTGATGCGTTTGATGTAAATATTAAATATGATGATCCATCTTCCAATGAAAAAATCTCTAGCGGCATCATTGATCTTCTCCCCTTCGGATATAAACGGCAAATTGTCATCGTATGCATTGGAACCGATCGATCGACTGGAGATTCTTTAGGACCGCTCGCTGGCACTTTTTTAAAAGAAGCTCGTTTGGAAAGTTTCCATGTATATGGAACATTGGAGGATCCTGTTCATGCTGTTAATTTAAATGAAAAAATAGCTATGATTCATCAACAACACTTTCGTCCTTTTATTATCGGAATCGATGCGTGTCTTGGGAAATTGAAAAATATCGGCATGATAAAGGTTGGAGCTGGTCCCGTTAAACCAGGTGCTGGAGTGAAAAAGGAATTGCCGGCTGTCGGAAATATGCATATAACCGGAATTGTGAACATAAGTGGTCATATGGAGTTTTTTGTTTTACAAAATACACGACTCAATCTTGTTATGAAAATGGCGAAGCAAATTGTAGCAGGCATCGTAGAAGCTGATATCATTTATACAAATAAAGCAGCGAATTTTCAACTTGAGTGGGACATGAATACGGAAACAATATAAAAAGGAAAGAAGCACCTACTTACCGTGCCCCTTTCTTTTTTATATATGATTATAAACAAAAATCAAACTTACAATGATTGCAGCAACTAAAATCCCCGGCAATAAATTTGCTACTCTAATTTTAATCATCCCTGATAGATTTAAACCGATGGCAAAGATCATAATTCCACCTGTAGCCGTCAACTCATTAATAAGCATGTCCATCAATTCAGTTGGGACAAGACGATCAATTTGAGTGGCAAATAAAGCAATTAGCCCTTGATAAAGTACTACAGGAATGAAAGAAAGAATTACACCAATTCCAAGTGTTGTCGTTAAAATCAAGGCAGTAAATCCATCAATCACACCTTTGGTAAGAAGAACTTGATGATCACCCCTAATCCCGCTATCGAGCGCTCCAATAATCGCCATTGCACCAATAACAAAAATAAGAGTGGCAGTTACAAACCCTTGGGAAATATTCCCCTTGCTAGAAGGTCCCAGCTTTCTCTCAATCCATAATCCTAATGAGTTTAGCTTATCCTCTAGCGCCCACCATTCACCCAGCACAGCGCCTATCACGATACTCAATATGACGATCAAAAAATTTCCACTCTTGAAACCCATTTGCAAACCTAATACCATGACGACCAAGCTGATCCCGTGCATAACGGTCGTTTTCATTTTTTCAGGAATCCTGCTTAAAAACTTTCCGATTAATGATCCAACAATAATACATAGTCCATTGACTAGCGTTCCTAATAGCACCATAATTTCACCTGTTTATAAAAAATAAGTGCCCTTAAAAGTAGACAAGGGCACTACTCGGATTTAAAATTTACTCATTTTGATCGAGAATCTCTAGAATTCGTTCCAAATCTTCATTAGATAAAAACTCTATTTCGATTTTCCCTTTTTTCTTAGACTGCTTAATCGTAACAGTTGTTCCAAACTTTTCACGCAAGTTATTTTCTCTTTCCATAATAAATATATCTTTTTTCGGTTTCTTTTTTGTTTCACGTGGAACATTTTCATTTATTTGCTGAACTAAGTTTTCTAACTGTCTTACATTCAGGCCTTCCTTTACCGTCCGTTCCGCGATTGCTTGTATCATATCTTTCCGCTTAAGCCCTAATAGCGTCCGCCCATGCCCCATTGATAATTTGCCATCTGTAATAAGTTGTTGAATGTTGTTAGGAAGCGTTAGTAATCTAACGTGATTGGCGATATGCGGTCTACTTTTTCCAAGCCGTTTGGATAATTCTTCTTGCGTAATATGAAGTTTCTCCATCAACGTGTGATAAGCGGTCGCCTCTTCTATAGGAGTTAAATCTTCTCGCTGTAAGTTTTCCAACACGGCCAATTCCATCATTTGCTGATCCGTCAATTCTCGAATAACAGCAGGAATTTTACTTAACTTTGCGGCTTTTGATGCGCGAAATCGTCGTTCTCCTACAACAATTTCATAACCTTTAATGTTTTTCCGAACGATAATAGGTTGCAGGATTCCGTGCTGCAGTATAGATTCTTTTAATTCCTGAATGGCATCCTCAGAAAATACTCTTCTTGGCTGGTACGGATTTGGCTTGATTTCTTTTAAATCAATCTCACGTACCGTTTCTTCATTATTGACTTCCATATTTGCAAATAAAGCATTAATCCCTTTACCGAGACCTTTAGCCATTTCCAGCCACTTCCTTTGCAAGATCTAAATATACTTCAGCCCCTCGAGACTTTGAATCATATACAATGATTGGTTCCCCATGACTTGGAGCCTCACTCAGTCGAATATTCCTTGGAATGATTGTTTTATATACTTTATTTTGAAAGTATTTTTTTACTTCCTGAATCACTTGAATACCAAGGTTTGTCCTTGCATCGAGCATCGTTAACAATACGCCTTCAATCATCAATTCATGATTTAAATGTTTTTGGACTAACCGAACTGTATTTAACAGTTGGCTTAAGCCTTCGAGCGCATAATACTCACATTGAACAGGTATTAATACTGAATCAGATGCTGTCAATGCATTAATTGTAAGTAAGCCAAGTGATGGTGGACAGTCAATTAAAACATAATCAAAGTCATCTTTCACTTGATCTAAAGCTCTTTTTAAACGAACTTCCCTTGAAATAGTTGGAACTAGTTCAATTTCCGCTCCTGCTAACTGTATCGTCGCAGGAACTGCAAACATTCTGTCTACTCCTGTTTGCTTTATTACGTCCTTTATATCCACGTCATCTACGAGCACATCGTAAATACATTGGTGGACATCTCCTTTATCAATCCCGGCACCGCTCGTAGCGTTTCCTTGGGGATCAATATCGATTAGCAACACTTTTTTTCCTATATATGCTAAACAGGCCCCCAGATTGACAGAGGTGGTCGTTTTCCCGACGCCCCCTTTTTGGTTGGCTATGGAAATAATCTTTCCCAACGATGTCACCTACCCTTAATTTCCTTAAAAATAGCAATCATGTATTCTATTTTATCAAATATTCGTCATGAATTACTCTTTCAATAAAAAAAAGTTTATTAAAATAGAAAAAAAGTTGCTATATTCTTATTGTTGCTGTTTTTTGCGTAAATATCAAGATGTTGAGGAAGTATGTTCATATAAAGATTTTTAAAAAATAAAAGGTATTTTATGCCTACTTAAAGAATTTTTTTAATTAAGGAGGTATTGAAATGATTAAAGAAGGATTTCATTTAGAGATAGAAGCAGCAAAGGAATCACAATTAGATTTACTTGTGTCTCAGTTTTCTCCAGGTAACCCAATGTTTCAATATAACCGATATAATGTTCAAAAAAACGGTGACGGACTGTATTTAATCGCTTGGATTAATCGCATCCCTATCGGCCATTTCCTCCTGCGTTGGAGTGGTCCCCAAGACGCACCTGTTACGAATAATATTGATATTAATCAAAATGCCTTTCTAGAAGCAGGTCTAACAATAGATGAATATCGTAGAATGGGAGTTGCAACTGCAATCATTTTAGAAGGAGAACGACTCTCAAAAGAAAAGGGATGCACTCATATAGGCTTAGAAGTAGGCGTAGAAAATCCTGAAGCGAAACGACTTTATGAAAGGTTAGGTTATAAGGATTGGGGATATGGGGAATTTGAAATTAGCTGGGAGTATATTGATCACAATGGAAATAAAGGAATTGATTCTGAAATTGTTATTTTTATGCAAAAGTCACTGTAGATAGATAGTAACCAAACATCTAGGCAAAATGCCTACCACTTTTATATGCTTACTGGCAGGCATTTTGAATACATTTATAATTTTACAAAAATAATAGTTTTTTTCTAATTCGACAAATATCTACGATTTTTTCTTTGGAATTTTAATGGTAAATTGATAGTATTCTTCAAATTCTTCTTCTTCCGAATCTAAATTTATTCCACTATCAGATACCATTGATAGAGATTGACGGATTGTATTAACAGCAATCCTCATGTCTTTGCTGATAGCGCGGCGCTTGCTTTTCGGTTTTTCCGTAACAGTCAATAACTTTACGACTTGTTCCTCAGCCTGTTTAACATTCAAGCCCTTTTCAATAATGAGATTCATCACTTGAATTTGTTTTTCAGGATCTTTTAAAGGAATCAAAGCTCGTGCATGACGCTCCGTAATTTTCTTTTGCAGCAAACCCTCTTGAATTTCAACTGGTAATTTTAACAATCTAAGCTTATTGGCAACAGTGGATTGTCCTTTTCCAAGGCGCTGTGCCAATGCTTCTTGTGTTAAATTATGCAATTCTAATAGTTTTCCATACGCCATCGCTTCTTCAATCGGAGTAAGTTCTTCCCGTTGAAGATTTTCTATTAGCGCAATGGAGGCTGTTTCTGTATCACTTAAATTTTTAATGATGGCAGGAACATCATCCCATCCAAGAAACTGGACAGCACGGAACCTGCGTTCACCCGCAATAATTTCGAATTGGTTTATACCTAATTCTCTTACAACGATAGGTTGGATGATTCCATGTGTATGAATAGTTCTTGCCAATTCTTCAATTTTTGTTTCATCAAATATCGTTCTTGGTTGGAATCGATTTGGAATAATATGAGAAACGGGAATATTTTTAATTTCATCCCGTGCGTCAACCATCTCTTTTTCTATTGGTAATTCCTTCTCGCCCAAGCCAAATAATCGAGAGAAAGGATGTTTCATCCTTCGACACCACCTTAATAGAAGCTCCCTTTAGCGAAACACAATATATATTTATTATAAATGACTTTATATCATCATTCTATTTTATTTTGAATTTTCCTGCCAAACAGATGTCCTATCCATAGGAATTTATTCCAACGGGAGCTTATTCGGAGTTCCAGGTTTTCTAGGATATTTTTTTGGCGTTTTTTTGAGTTTGGAAATAACGATAATATTGCGGTTGCTTTCCTCTATTGGCAATGTAAAGGAATGGACCGTGGAAAGCTTGCCTCCTAATTGCTTTATGGCACGTTCTGCCGCTTGTAACTCTTCCTCGGCATTAGCTGCTTTCATGGCGACGAATTGTCCCCCTTCTTTCACAAGAGGAAGGCATAGTTCGCTTAAGACAGACATCCTTGCTACAGCCCTTGCAGTGACAAGATCGAATTGCTCGCGAAACTTTGGGTTCGCGCCAAAAGTTTCGGCACGATCATGATAAAAATGCGTATTGGTTAAGCCTAATTCACTTGATAAATGTTCAAGATATGTGATTCGTTTTTTTAAAGAATCGACGATCGTAAGGTCAATTTCCGGGAAACAAATTTTAATGGGAATACTCGGAAAACCTGCTCCAGCCCCTACATCACAAATTTTCATCGGCTTTTTAAAATCAATAAAAAAAGCGGCGCTCACGGAATCAAAGAAATGCTTTAAATACACTTCTTGTTTATCCGTGATCGCAGTCAAATTCATTTTTTCATTCCATTCTACAAGCAGTTCATAATAACGCTCAAACATGTGGAGTTGATGGGAGTCAAGAGTGATTCCCTTTTCTCCTAACATGTTTGTAAATTGGTCGATATTCATTATGATTTCATTCCTATTCGTGTTGGTACATTTCTTTGGCTAGCTGCAGCGCCTATCGACTAGCAAACTTCTTGGCTTTCTCTTTTGCGTAAGTCAACATCGGGTGAAATTTGAAATGCCAATTTCACTTGCTCGTACCTCGCCGTGTTTCCTTTATCTCAGTCGAAGGCCCATAGAGGAACGTCGACTAAAACCGCCACGTCCTGTGGCGATGTCGACGGACCCGCATCCTGAGGCCTGTACGTCGATGAGCAAGGCGCTTTCGCTTTTCTTTGTCTAGCTACAGCGCCTATCGACTAGCAAACTTCTTGGCTTTCTCCCTACGATAAGTCAACATCTGCTCGTACCTCGCCGTGTTTCCTTTATCTCAGTCGAAGGCCCTGAAGTTTGTACGTCGATGAGCAAGGCGCTTTCGCTTTTCTACTCACCAGAAACTTTGGCAATCTTCCCGTGTTCAATATATACAAGCAAGATTGATATATCCGCAGGGTTGACGCCCGAAATTCGGGAAGCTTGAGCGATCGACAATGGACGAACTTTATTAAGCTTTTGACGAGCTTCGGTTGCAATTCCATTAATGGCATCGTAATCGATGTTTTCAGGAATTTTTTTGTCTTCTAGTTTTTTCAGTTTTTCGACTTGCTGAAGGGATTTTTCGATATAACCTTCGTATTTGATTTGGATTTCTACTTGTTCGACGACTTCATTTGGCAGAACTGTTTCAGCAGGCGCCAATTCAATGATTTGCTTATATGACATTTCAGGACGCTTTAATAGATCAGACGCTCTGATTCCGTCCTTTAATAGACTTCCTCCGGCTTTATTGATCATTTCTTGCGTCTTTTCATTTGGTTTCAAAATGATGGAGCGAAGTCTTTTGATTTCAGCCTCGATGGCAGCCTTTTTGTTTACATACATTTCATATCTTTCGTCTGAAATGAGCCCAATTTCATGTCCAATTTCCGTCAAACGCAAATCTGCATTATCGTGACGCAGAAGAAGGCGATATTCAGCACGTGATGTGAGGAGACGATATGGTTCATTCGTTCCTTTCGTCACGAGGTCATCTATGAGAACGCCGATATAGCCATCAGAACGGCTTAAGATCACTTCGTCTTTTCCAATAATTCTTCTCGCAGCATTAATTCCCGCCATGATTCCTTGTGCTGCTGCTTCTTCATAACCAGAAGTACCGTTAATTTGGCCTGCTGTATACAAGTTTTTAATTTTTTTCGTTTCCAGTGTTGGCCAAAGCTGTGTTGGAACGATGGCATCATACTCAATCGCATATCCAGGACGCATCATTTTTGCATTTTCCAAGCCAGGGACAGTCGCAATGATTTGGTGTTGAATTTCTTCAGGCAAACTTGTTGAAAGTCCTTGAACATATACTTCATTCGTATTTCTTCCTTCTGGCTCAAGGAAGATTTGATGTCTTGGCTTATCATTAAAGCGGACGACTTTATCTTCAATCGAAGGGCAATAGCGCGCACCCGTCCCTTTTACCATGCCTGAAAACATCGGGGCACGATGCAAGTTTTCATCAATTAGTTGATGAGTGCGCAAGTTTGTATACGTTAGCCAGCATGGAAGCTGATCTGTAATATATTTCGTTGTTTCATAACTGAAAGCACGCGGATCTTCGTCACCCGGTTGAATTTCTGTTTTGCTGTAATCAATTGTATTACCGTTAATACGAGGCGGCGTACCCGTTTTAAAGCGTTCCATTTCAAATCCTAGACTTTCTAGATGTTCTGAAAGCTTAATAGATGGTTTTTGGTTATTAGGACCACTTGAATATTTTAATTCCCCTAAAATAATTTCTCCGCGAAGGAATGTCCCGGTCGTAATAATGACTGCTTTTCCGCGGAAAATAGCACCTGTTTGAGTAATGACACCTTTACATTCTCCATCTTCTACAATTAATTCATCGACCATACCTTGCAGAAGAGTTAAATTAGGTTCATTTTCCAACGTGTTTTTCATTTCATGCTGATATTGGAATTTATCCGCTTGTGCACGCAAAGCTTGGACGGCTGGGCCTTTTCCAGTGTTCAACATTCTCATTTGAATATACGTTTTATCGATATTTTTGGCCATTTCCCCGCCAAGTGCATCAATTTCTCTCACGACAACCCCTTTTGCAGGTCCTCCAAGAGATGGGTTGCATGGCATGAAAGCGACCATATCGAGATTCAGCGTCAGCATTAATGTTTTAGCGCCCATTCTAGCTGCTGAAAGTCCTGCTTCACAGCCGGCATGGCCAGCTCCAATGACGATAACATCATACATGCCTGCATCATATGTTGTTTGCATCCTGTTTCACCTTCCTTTTAATATGTCTAGCTCCAGCGCCTATCGACTAGCAAACTTCTTGTCCTTCTCCATACGATAAGTCAACATCAGGTGAAATTTGAAATGCCAATTTCACTTGCTCGTCCCTCGCCGTGTTTCCTTTATCTCAGTCGAAGGCCCTGAAGTTTGTACGTCGATGGGCAAGGCGCATGCGCTTTTCCTATTTACCAAGACAAAACTGTGAAAATAGTTGATTGATTAAACTTTCCTGTACTGTATCTCCGATGATTTCCCCTAATAGCTCCCATGTACGGGTTAAATCAATCTGAATAATATCGATTGGCGTTCCAAAATCAATTCCGTTCAACACATCATCGATTGCTTGCAATGCTTGATGTAAAAGAGCGATATGACGGCTATTTGATACATAGGTCATATCACCTGCTTCAATTTGACCTTTAAAAAACATATCTGAAATCGCCCGCTCCAAATCATCAATCCCTTCTTCTTCAAGGAGAGAAGTCGTAACAATTTGATGATGACGAGCCACTAGACGAACTTCTTCCATATCAACTTTTCGCGGTAAGTCTGTTTTATTGACGATGACAATAACGTCCATTCCTTCAGTAGCCGCAAATAATTGTTTATCTTCTTCTGTGAATTCATCAGCTGAGTTTAAGACAAGCAAAATTAAATCTGCTTTTTTTAATACCTCGCGAGATCGTTCAACACCAATCCGCTCGACTATATCCTCTGTTTCCCTAATCCCTGCAGTATCAACGAGCCTGAGCGGGACACCGCGAACATTGACATACTCCTCAATGACATCCCTCGTTGTTCCCGGAATATCCGTAACAATCGCCTTATTTTCTTGGACAAGACTATTCAATAAAGATGATTTTCCAACGTTCGGACGCCCAATAATGACAGTTGATAATCCTTCACGTAAAATTTTCCCTTGTTGCGAAGTTTGTAATAGCTTTTCTAGTTCACCCTTTATATAGGTCGCTTTTTCTACGAGAATACGGTGTGTCATTTCTTCCACATCATCATATTCCGGATAGTCAATATTCACTTCTACGTGAGCGACGACTTCCAGTATTTCTTGGCGCAGCTTGCTAATTAGCTTTGATAAGCGCCCTTCCATCTGTCCGAGCGCCACGTTCATCGCCCTATCTGTTTTCGCACGAATTAAGTCCATCACCGCTTCAGCCTGTGATAAATCGATGCGCCCGTTTAAAAACGCTCGCTTCGTGAACTCTCCAGGCTCTGCTAGTCTAGCTCCCGCATTTAAAGCAAGTTGAAGAACACGGTTTACAGAAACAATCCCACCGTGGCAATTGATTTCCACGACATCCTCTCTCGTAAACGTTCTTGGTGCTCTCATCAAACTGACCATTACTTCCTCAGCCGTTTCCTCAGACTTTGGGTCGACAATTTTTCCGTAATGAATCGTGTGCGTTTCTACCTCTTTTAAATTTTTCCCAGTCGGACTTCGAAATAGTTGGTCGGCAATCGCCACCGCTTCATCACCACTTAATCGTACAATGGCAATTGCTCCCTCACCCATTGGCGTCGATATTGCCGCTATCGTATCAAATTCCATCATGATCACCTCTTTCCATTATTGACCTTATTTATATTGATCGCATTTTTAGCGAAAAAGAGTTTATCCCCAAAATAATAGAATAACAAAAAATACGATTGTGGAAAAGCTATTTCGCACTGCGAAAATTATCCACAACTCGTTTTGTCGCACTCTTTATTTTAACTTATCCACATGTGAATAACAATAACTCGTCATTTTTGATCGCATAAAAAAACCCGAATCAATGATTTCGATTCGGATTTGTTTACTTTATACTCTTTTCATCTCAAATGTTTCTTTTAAAAATTCCCTCGAATTTGCTAGTTCTTTATTTAAATCTTTCCATTGGCATTCTATTGAAATGCGCCCACTGTAATGGGCTCGTTGTAAGCAGTCCACAAAATGATCGTACGGATAATGGCCTGTTCCCGGAGCAAAACGCCCTGTATCTGCTAAATGGATATGCTTTACAAACTCTTTAGCCTTCACAATGTCCTCTAATGGTTCACTTTCTTCATCCATATGATAGAAATCTGCTAACACTTGGATGCTCTTGTGGTTTACTTTCTTAGCGAATTCCTCTGCTTCTAAAACACTATTAATGATATTGCTTTCTTTTTTATTTAATGGCTCAATAACAATCGTGATTCCTGGTGGATCTGCATAATCCGCTGCTAATCTTAAAAATTGAAGAATTTGCTCTTCAGCTCGTTCACGAGAAAATCCATCTGGAATCGAGCGAGCTCTTCCACTTCCAAATACAATTATTTTCGCTCCTACTTGATGCACCCTTTGTAATGCTATTTCGATATAACGCTTGATGCGATCGTGATCAACCGTTTCGCCTACAATTTTCAAATCTCCTGGGAGAAAAACATTGCATGCTTCAACAGGAAGTGGACTGTCTTGAAATTGTTTAAAAACCTTCGCGAATTCTCGGTCCGTTTTTTCCGGTATAAGTGAGACAACTGTACATTCTATGAAATCAAACCCAGCTTCATATGCAATCTTTGCGCTATCAATCCCTAAACAGCAACCGAATTTCATTCGTCCACTTCCTTTATTATTTTTTAAAAAACCGAAATAAATCTCCATATATAATTTTGTCAGAGTAATTTAGTTCATTTTGAACTTGTGTAAAATAAGGTGAGCATTTATTCCTTTTTACTTTTTTATCTAATTCTTTGCTGTAACAGGTTCCCTCTGTATATATATATTGATCCGTAGTAAAGGTGCCATCCCTGAACACAACGAGACGGTCACTTTCTTTTGATAATAAACTTGTTCCGAAAGAAAATGCCTGATGTTGATCCTTTACTCCTAATAAATCAAAAATCGTTGCTCTTAAATCAATTTGCCCGCCAACTGTGTCAATCACTTCGCCCTCGATGCCCGGAATATGGATAAATAGAGGCACCTTTTGCAATTCGACTTGATCTTTTACCGTGATTTCGTGCCCAAGTACTTCGCTTAATGCATCATTATAGCTTTTTGAGATCCCATAATGATCCCCGAATAAGACAAAGATGGAATTTTCATATAGATCCGTCTCTTTTATTTGATCAAAAAAGGATTTAATCGCCTCATCCTCATATCGGACCGTCGTAAAATATCGGTTCACGACCCCTTGTTCCGTTTCCAATTCAGAAATGAACTGATCTTCAGGCTCTAATAGAAATGGAAAATGGTTCGTCAACGTCAAAAACTTTGCATAAAAAGGCTGTGGCAATGACAGTAAATATGGCATCGATTGTTCGAAAAAAGGAATATCCTTTAATCCATAATTGATTGAATTATCCTCATTAACATCATAATCTTCTTTTGAGAAAAAGCGGTCATACCCTAAAGAATCGTACATCGTTAATCGATTCCAAAATTGCGCGTCATTCCCATGAAAGGATGCGGAATAATAATTGTATTTCTTTAAAATTTCAGGAGTCGCCATAAAGTCATTTTTTGGCTTTCTGACAAACACCGATCCACCAGCGAGAGGATACAAACTATTATCAACAATAAACTCAGCATCTGACGTTTTTCCTTGTGCTGTTTGATGATAAAAATTTGGGAAATATAAGCTTTCATCCTTTAATTTATTTAAAAATGGCGTCACTTCCTGATTATTCACGTGTTTATCAATGACAAAACCTTGGGTAGATTCAAGAAAAATGACGATTACATTTTTTCCTTCAGCGATGCCGTGAAAATCAGATGGCGTTGTCTTTTTATGCTTCGTTTTCAGGTAATGACTGATTTCCCCTACTTCGCTTTCATCCGCCAAAACACTATTAACGGATGTCTTTGAGTATTGGAAAATATCAAATACGTGGTAGTAATATAGACCAAGAGATTTAACAATCAGTTCTTTATCATATGATTTATTCCAGAAATCTGAATTTAGCATCATACTGAATAGTAAAGGAACGAGCGTGATAATTAGGAAATGACGTTTCTTAAAATTTTTCTTTAGCGGAAGATTGATCGTTACTGAATACTTCTTCTTCATGAAAAAAATTAGTAAAAATAAGTCGAGGAACATCCAAATATCATAGTACTTAACGAGTTCAACGGTGCTTTGACTTAATCCTCCTACATTTTGAAACTGGAGCAACACCGGTACGGTAATGAAATCAATATAAAAACGATAATAAAGGACATTTCCGAACAATATGCCAGTGAGTAATAAATCAATCACAAAAAAGGCCTTCGTTCTTGCCGATTTACGAAAAAGAAAACCAAAGCCAAGAAAAAAAGCGGCCGATCCGAGTGATGTTGCCGCAAGGACAAACCCTTGACCAATCGATTGAATATTAATATGAAAGGTCCAAATGTATAAAGCGCACATTTTTAGCCATAGTAAAAATACAGCTGCACTATAAATAAAAATAGCGTTGCTTTCTTTTGCTTTATGTATCGTCATAAAATTGCTTTTCATTTTTGCCACTTCCGATTATTTTATTTAATATCATTTTACCACTATAACATTACTAAAAAACACTTAATTAAGTCGTCATTATTTGCGACGTATTAAACCATTAAAAGGTTTCAAATAAAGACAAAAAATAAAAAGCCGGCTATCTCTACTAGAGAATAATCGGCTTTTCTGTGCATGTGAATTTTATTTTCCACTAGGTCGTATCACAACGTAGCGATTTGGTTCTTCACCTTCAGAAACGGTTTGAACTTTGTGATTTTCAGATAATGCGGTATGAATGATTTTTCTTTCATAATTTGGCATCGGTTCAAGTGAGACTGACTTTTTAAGATGGTGCGCCTTTGAAGCAAGTCTCCCGGCTAGTTGTATAAGTGTCTCTTTTCGGCGTTCGCGGTAATTTTCTGGATTCAAAACAACGGTTATATAATGTTTGGAATTGCGGTTTGCAGCAAGCTGCGTTAAATATTGAAGAGAGTTAATGGTTTGTCCTCTTTTTCCAATGAGAAGCCCCATCTTTTCCCCAGTAATATTGAAAATGACGTTTCTTTCATCTTCTTTTACAATGTCAATTTCCGATACGATTTCCATATTAGACAAAACTGATTGCAAAAATTCCTTTGCCGTTTCGATGGCATCTGGCTTAACTGTCGCCCTAACGACAGCCTGCCTAGCACCAAACAGTCCAAACAGCCCTTTTTTCCCCTCATCAACTATATGGATGTCCGCGCGTTCTCTCGTTGTTTTTAATTGAGCAAGTGCTGATTCTACTGCTTCTTCGACAGTTTGTCCTGTAGCAGTGATTTCTCTCACTTTTTAGCTCCCCCCGCTCCTTCTTTTGCTTTCATTGGTTGCATCACTGGTGGTTTAATAAAATATGTTTGTACAATCATAAAAATATTACCGACTACCCAATAAAGTGCTAATGCCGCCGGGAAATTAATAGCGAAAATTAAAATCATTGCCGGCATGATATAAAGCATCATTTGCATTTGTGGATTTGGCGGAGTTCCCGCCATCATAATCTTTTGCTGTAGGAAGGTAGTAAGACCCGCTACGATTGGCAAAATATAAAAAGGATCCGGCGCACCTAAATCAAACCATAAAAATTCTCCACCCGTTGAAATTCCTTCTGTTCTAATAATTGCCTGATAAAAACCAATTAAGATTGGCATTTGGATAAGCAATGGAAAACAACCTGCAAGTGGATTTACATTATTCTTTTGAAAGAGCTGCATTGTTTCTTGTTGAAGCTGCTGTTGTGTTTTTGCATCCTTTGAACTATATTTCTCTTTTAACTTTGCTAGTTCCGGCTGGATTGCTTGCATCGCCTTTGAATTT
This sequence comes from Lederbergia panacisoli, assembly GCF_024626525.1. Lineage (GTDB taxonomy): Bacteria > Bacillota > Bacilli > Bacillales > Bacillaceae_C > Lederbergia > Lederbergia panacisoli. Next base: position 17,013 of record NZ_JANJGU010000010.1, on the reverse strand, counting down.
TTCGTTTGCTTGATCATTAGCGGCAAAATCGCAAAACGAATTAATAGTGTTACGATAATAATCGATAGGCCATAGCTGCCACCGAAAAATTCTGCAACTGTTGTCATGAGCCAAGAAAGTGGATAAACAATATATTTACTCCAAAATCCCGTACTTTCTGCTGTAACATAATTCGGATTATCAATTGTTGAACAGCCAGCTGTTACCAACACTAGCAAAAGCAATGCCGATAACAATAATATTCTTTTCTTCAAGCTAGATATCCTCCCTGCTTTCTCAAAATCACATAAACGAATAGGTTCTTCGGCTATTTTAACATTTTTTTGCTAACATAGTTCGTTTTAAACGTATATTTTTAGCTAATCATTTTTTTAAAAGATTTACCTACTTTAAGAACATGTTCCAAACTCTTTTTTATTTCATGGAAGTCCATTTCAGCTGTAGGTTTTCTAGCAATGATGACATAGTCTTTTCCATTATCCACTTGATCCTTAAACTCGTGAAAAGCTTGACGTATGTATCGTTTTATTTGATTACGTTTTACAGCATTTCCAATTTTTTTACTAACCGATAAGCCAATTCTAAAATGTTCTTGTTCCTCTTTTTTCAATATATATATAACAAATTGCCTGTTGGCAACGGATTTCCCCTTCTTAAAAACCTCTTGAAAATCAATATTCTTTTTGATCCTAAACGCTTTCTTCATACTTTCACCCGCATTATGGATTCTTTTTTCTTGCGTTGATCACTTTCCAGCGCCTATTGACTAAAAAAAAGACCACTGAGACGGTTCAGTGGTCTACGCTGATAACACTTTTCTTCCTTTGCGACGACGTGCAGCCAAGACTCTACGGCCATTTTTTGAACTCATGCGCGTACGGAATCCGTGTACTTTGCTTCTTTTACGTTTATTTGGTTGAAATGTTCTTTTCATGTATGACACCTCCCCGAGGGTAAGAAAAAATTTCAGTATTAGACATACTAGATAATTATAGAGAGACAAAAAGGCGATGTCAAGTGGTTTTGAAATACCAAACTTATCCTCTGATCAGAATCCATCGGTATTTTTTCTTGTCTAGCTACAACAGACGCTTCCGCTTTTCGTTGTCCAGCTGCAGCGCCTATCGACTAGCAAACTTCTTGTCCTTCTCTTTTGCGATAAGTCAACATCAGGTGAAATTTGAAATGCCAATTTCACTTGCTCGTTCCTCGCCGTGTTTCCTTTATCTCAGTCGAAGGAACTGAAGTTTGTACGTCGATGGGCAGGCGCTTCCGCATTTCCAATTGTGAATAACTTTTTGGCGATTTTTATTATCCACAACACATATCGACAAGTTTTTCACAAATTAAGAGGCTGTGGGTAATTTTTTTCCATAGCATATTAGTCTTGTGGATAATTTCGTTAATGCATTGCTAACCGTGCATTTATTTGATATGATTATGGTGTTTTCATTCTGAATAATATTTATTGGAAAAACCATTATCCACAGATTGTGAATAACGTGTGGATAAACTATTCAGTGGGTTTGGATAAACTTGTCCACAATCGGTGGATGATGTCGAAATCTGCTTTTCTACCTTATTATATAGTTTTCCACATTCATAGAGTTGTATAATTATAAAATTCGGATGGAAAAAGGTGAAACAGTTATATAACAGCTGTGATTTAATTGCAAGGGAGGTAAAACTTTGGAAAACTTAACTGATCTTTGGGCCCAGGTCCTGATGAATATTAAAAAAAAGGTCAGTAAGCCTAGTTTCGATACTTGGCTTAGGTCCACGGAAGCTTATTCTCTTAAAGGTGATACGATTACCGTAAGTGCCCCTAATGCCTTTGCTAGAGAGTGGCTTGAGGGCCAATATTCTCAATTGATATCTGGACTTTTATATGAAATTATCGGCGAGGAATTAAATGTAAAATTTATTATTCCACCTGATCAAGAGGAAGAAAAGAAGGAAGTTGCGAACAATAAACCCAAAAAGAAGGACGACCCAGTAGAACTATTTCAAAACATGTTAAATTCAAAATACACGTTTGATACGTTCGTTATTGGATCCGGAAATCGATTCGCCCATGCTGCCTCTTTAGCTGTAGCAGAAGCCCCGGCAAATGCATATAATCCTCTTTTTATTTATGGAGGAGTAGGGATGGGGAAAACCCATTTAATGCACGCGATTGGCCACTATGTGCTTGAACATAATCCGACGGCGAAAGTCGTTTATTTATCGTCTGAAAAATTCACTAATGAATTTATCAATTCGATTCGGGATAATAAAGCGGAGGATTTTCGAAATAAATACCGCAGCGTCGATGTGTTATTAATTGATGATATTCAATTTCTAGCTGGAAAAGAATCGACACAAGAGGAATTTTTCCATACTTTTAATACTCTTCATGAAGAAAGTAAGCAAATCATTATTGCTAGTGACCGTCCCCCAAAAGAAATTCCCACACTCGAAGACCGTTTAAGATCACGATTCGAATGGGGACTCATAACAGACATTACACCTCCAGATTTAGAAACGCGCATCGCCATTTTACGTAAAAAAGCGAAGGCGGATGGACTAGATATTTCTAATGAGGTCATGCTTTATATTGCTAATCAAATTGATTCGAATATAAGGGAATTAGAGGGTGCTCTCATTCGAGTAGTAGCTTATTCCTCTCTCATTAATAAAGATATTAATGCTGATCTTGCTGCAGAAGCATTGAAAAGCATCATTCCAAGTTCAAAACCAAAGGTCGTTACGATTCTCGATATTCAAAAAGCGGTTGGTGCTGAATATAATGTGAAGCTAGATGATTTCAAAGCGAAAAAGCGGACAAAATCGATTGCGTTCCCTCGGCAAATTGCTATGTTTTTATCACGCGAGATGACTGACTTTTCGCTTCCTAAAATAGGCGAAGAATTTGGCGGACGAGATCATACAACGGTTATTCATGCCCATGAAAAAATCTCAAAGCTATTGGAAAATGATCAGGAATTCCAAGATAAGTTAGAAGAAATTCGTACTTCCCTTAAAAACTTCTAATGGGGATTCTGTGTATAACTAGAACACCTTCATGCACAGTATATCCACATGTGAATAATTTGTCATTTCAAGTCATGCACAGGGTTATCCACATATTCACAGGCCCTATTACTATTACTACGATTTTATTCTTAAAAAATAATAATATAACTAGTTGATTTCAATTTAAGGAAATGGGGGAATAAGCATGAAGTTTATCATTCAGCGCAATCGACTTATCGATAGTGTTCAAGATGTAATGAAGGCCGTATCATCAAGAACAACAATCCCAATATTAACAGGAATTAAAATTGTTGCTTCCAATCAAGGAATTACGTTAACAGGTAGTGACTCTGATATTTCTATTGAATCCTTTATCCCGAAAGAGGAAGACGGAGATGAAATTGTAGAAATAAAAGAAACGGGTGCAATTGTTTTAAACGCTAAATTCTTTGGTGAAATCGTCCGAAAGCTGCCAATGGATTTTGTTGAATTTGAGGTACAAAACCATCATCAAACGATTATTAGATCTGGTAAAGCGGAATTTAATCTAAATGGATTGGATGCTGATGAATACCCGCATCTTCCGCAAATATCTGAGGACAAAGTTTTTTCAATTCCAACAGATTTATTAAAATCAATCATTAGACAGACGGTTTTTGCAGTGTCCACCTCAGAAACACGCCCTATCTTGACAGGTGTAAACTGGCAAATTGAAAGTGGAAAATTAACTTGTACGGCAACAGATAGTCATAGGCTGGCAATGCGTACTGCTCCGATCGATATGGATCCATCGGAAAATTATAATGCCGTAATTCCGGGGAAAAGTTTAGTTGAACTAAGCAAAATTTTAGATGACACGAACAATCCTGTGGAAATTGTCATGACGGAAAACCAATTTCTTTTTAAATCAAAAAATCTTTTATTCTTTTCTCGCCGTCTAGAAGGGAATTATCCTGATACATCCAGACTGATTCCGACGGAAAGCAAAACAGAACTCGTGCTTCAAGCAAAGGACTTCCTTCACGCCATCGACCGTGCATCGCTTCTTGCTCGAGGTGAACGAAATAATGTTGTAAAACTAGTCACGTTGGAAGAAAAAGCGATTGAAATTTCTTCGACTACTCCTGAAATCGGAAATGTTGTCGAACAAATCCAAAGCGAATCCATTAGCGGAGAAGAGCTAAAAATCTCTTTCAGCGCCAAATATATGATGGACGCCCTAAAAGCTTTAGAAGGTACAGACATCATCATCCACTTCACCGGAGCGATGAGACCATTTATTATAAAGTCAGTTGATGATGAATCAATCTTGCAATTGATTTTACCAGTGAGAACATTTTAATTAAGAAAAACTAAGTTAAAAAAAATATTAAATAAGTTAATGCACGGAGTTGATTGGAGCGGAAGGCGCGTAGACTCCTGGTCAGCTAAAGACGGCCACGTCCTGTGGCCAACGCCGACACTAGGACATCGTATCCGTCGCGGGAATACGGAACAGGGAAGACCCCACAGGTGCTCGCGCCGAGGAGGCTCCCAGTACCGCCCGCGGAAAGCGAAGCGTCTGGAGCGCAAATCAACGGACAAGTTAGAAAATCCTGCCAAAGAATCGGCGGGATTTTTAAATTTTTTAGACTAGGAACCTTTGTTTTCAAAGATTTCTTCAATTTTTTGTAATGGGCCTCAATCTTTAGTAAAATAAAGCAAGAGACTATTCATGAAAAGAGTGAGAGCATGGATAAAGAAATTAAAATAGATACGGATACAATCACACTCGGTCAGTTTTTAAAACTTGCTGACGTCATTTCTTCCGGAGGAATGGCAAAGTGGTTTTTAAGCGAACACGAGGTGTTTATTAATGGCGAGCAGGACCAACGAAGAGGCCGAAAACTAAAAACAAATGATAAAATTGACATAAAAGGGATCGGCACCTTCATTGTCCGCTAAAGGATGTTGACTTCATGTATATTGAAGAGCTGGAGTTGAAAGATTATCGGAATTATCATGATCTGACTGTTACCTTTGAAAATAATGTTAACGTCATTTTAGGCGAAAATGCCCAAGGGAAAACAAATGTCATGGAATCGATATTCGTATTAGCCATGGCAAAATCACATAGAACGTCCAATGATAAAGATTTAATACGTTGGGACACAGATTATGCTAAAATAAAGGGAAGGCTGCAAAAAATAAATGGTTCTGTGCCGTTGGAGCTTATTATTTCGAAAAAAGGTAAAAAAGCAAAATTTAATCATATTGAACAACAAAAATTAAGCCGTTATGTAGGAAATATGAATGTCGTTATGTTTGCGCCTGAAGATCTCCATCTTGTAAAAGGGAGCCCTCAAGTAAGGCGTCGTTTTATTGATATGGAGATTGGCCAAGTATCTCCCGTGTATTTATACGATATGAGTCAATTTCAAAAAATATTGCAGCAACGAAATAACTATTTGAAACAGCTGCAAATCAAAAAGCAAAGTGATATTACGTTCCTTCAAGTTCTAACCGAACAATATATCGAAGTGGCGGTTAGAGTCATAAAAAAGAGATTTGAGTTCATCCAAATGTTGGAGAAGTGGGCAAAACCAATCCATTCAGGGATTTCTCGCGGTTTAGAAACACTTTCTATCCAATATAAGCCATCCATTGAGGTATCGGAAGACACGGATTGGTCCAAAATGGTAACAGTATTTGCAGAGAAAGTTGATACACTCATGCAAAGAGAAATTGATCGTGGAGTCAGTTTGATTGGACCCCATCGTGACGAGATTGTTTTTTATGTCAATGGCAGGGATGTGCAGACGTTCGGCTCCCAAGGACAACAACGAACAACGGCCTTATCTGTTAAATTGGCTGAAATAGATTTGATTTATTCAGAAATTAATGAATATCCGATTTTGCTGCTGGACGATGTTTTATCTGAACTTGATGATTATCGCCAGTCTCATTTATTAAATACGATTAAAGGAAAAATCCAGACGTTTGTCACGACGACAACGATTGATGGAATTGACCATCAAACCTTAAGGGAAGCAACAACCTTCAATGTGCGGAGCGGTGTGATGGAAAGAGTGAAGTGAGGTGAAAGGATGTATATTCATGTCGGAGAAGATGTGATGATTCGCTCCAGCGAAATCATTGCTATCCTAGAAAAAGAGACAGTCCATTCCTCCGATGAAATGAAGCACTTTTTAGAAGAAAATAAAAAGGCTATTGTTCCATTATCGAATGGAAATTTTAAATCGATGATCATTACGAATCCTCATGTTTACTTATCTCCCATTGCTTCAGGAACATTGAAAAAACGCCTATTGCAACCAGAAAGCGATATCGAAATAGATGATTGAAAGAGCGGGTGAGTTTTATGACAATGGATCAAAAAGATTTTCAAGAGCAATTATATGATGAAAATCAAATACAAGTGCTTGAAGGCTTGGAAGCAGTTCGAAAACGACCTGGAATGTATATCGGCTCAACTAGCTCGAAAGGACTTCATCACCTTGTATGGGAAATTGTAGATAATAGTATTGACGAAGCCTTGGCAGGGCATTGTGATGAAATCAATGTCATGATTGAAAAGGATAATAGCATTACAGTTAAAGATAACGGTCGTGGTATTCCAGTTGGGATCCAAGAGAAAATGGGCAGGCCCGCCGTTGAAGTAATTTTAACTGTGCTTCATGCTGGGGGTAAATTCGGCGGCGGCGGATATAAAGTATCGGGCGGCCTCCATGGCGTTGGGGCATCAGTGGTAAACGCCCTTTCAACTGAATTGGAAGTATATGTCCATTTAAACGGACAAGTTCACTATCAGAAATATGAACGTGGGGTTCCATGCTTTGATTTAAAAGTGATTGGTGAAACGGATCATACTGGAACAATCATCCATTTTAAACCAGATACAGAAATATTCACAGAAACTGTTGAATACGAATTTGATACACTTGCTACTCGGATTCGAGAACTTGCTTTTTTAAATAAGGGTCTCAAACTAACGATTGAAGATAAACGCGCGGATGAAACGAAAATAAGTGAGTATCATTACGAGGGCGGAATAAAATCATATGTTGAGCATTTAAACAAATCGAAAGAAGTTCTGCACGAGGAGCCAGTCTATATTGAAGGGGAAAAAGATGGCATTGAAGTTGAGGTCGCCCTTCAATATAACGATGGCTTTGCTAGTAATTTATACTCTTTTGCCAATAATATTCACACATATGAAGGCGGTACACATGAATTTGGATTTAAGACTGCGTTAACTAGGGTTATTAACGATTATGCACGCAGAAGTAATATTTTTAAAGATAATGACAGCAATCTTTCGGGTGAAGATGTGCGTGAAGGATTAACAGCTATCGTTTCCATCAAGCATCCGGATCCACAATTTGAAGGACAAACAAAAACAAAACTTGGTAATTCTGAAGCTCGTACAATTACGGACTCATTGTTCTCCGAGTATTTTGAAAAAATATTACTGGAAAATCCAGTGCTAGCCCGTAAAATTGTCGATAAAGGATTAATGGCTGCTCGGGCTCGATTAGCTGCAAAAAAAGCTCGTGAATTGACTCGCAGAAAAAGTGCGCTTGAAATTTCAAGTTTACCTGGAAAATTAGCGGACTGTTCTTCTCGTGATCCGGAAATAAGCGAATTATTCGTAGTTGAGGGTGATTCCGCAGGTGGTTCCGCAAAACAAGGAAGAGATCGTCATTTTCAAGCAATATTGCCTTTAAGAGGTAAAATCATTAATGTCGAAAAAGCGCGTCTTGATAAAATTCTTTCAAATAATGAGATCCGTACCATCATTACAGCACTTGGAACGGGTATTGGAGAAGAATTTGATATCGCGAAAGCCCGTTATCATAAAATGGTTATTATGACAGATGCGGATGTTGATGGAGCTCATATCCGGACATTGCTTTTAACGTTCTTTTACCGATATATGCGGCCGTTATTGGAGGCGGGTTTTGTATATATTGCACAACCTCCGCTTTATAAAATCAGCCAAGGCAAAAAGGATCATTATGTGTATTCGGATAAGGAACTGGATGCGTTATTAGCAGAATTGCCACAAGTTCCAAAGCCGGGCATTCAGCGTTATAAAGGTCTAGGGGAGATGAATCCTGAGCAGCTTTGGGAAACAACGATGGACCCAGAAAGCCGCACACTTCTTCAAGTGAGCCTTGAGGATGCCATTGAGGCTGACCAAACGTTTGATATGTTAATGGGGGAAAAAGTAGAGCCGCGCAGGGTTTTCATTGAAGAAAATGCTTTGTATGTAAAGAACCTGGATATTTAAAATTCTGCAGCTCTGCCCCAAGTGCTTTTCAATAGAGGAGGTTGCCAATCAATATGGCAGATGTACCTAATTCAAATATAAAAGAAATCAATTTAAGTCATGAGATGCGTTCCTCATTCCTTGATTATGCGATGAGTGTCATCGTTGCCCGTGCATTGCCAGACGTGCGAGATGGCCTAAAGCCTGTTCACCGCCGTATTTTATACGCGATGAATGATCTTGGAATGACTAGTGATAAAGCGTACAAGAAGTCAGCGAGGATCGTTGGAGAAGTTATTGGTAAATATCATCCACATGGTGACTCGGCTGTTTATGAAACAATGGTTCGGATGGCACAGGATTTTAGCTACCGAAACATGCTCGTAGACGGACATGGTAACTTTGGATCGGTTGATGGAGATTCTGCGGCTGCGATGCGTTATACAGAAGCAAGAATGTCAAAGATCTCGATGGAACTTGTCCGGGACTTAAATAAAGATACGATTGATTATAAGGACAATTATGACGGCTCTGAAAAAGAACCGGTTGTTTTGCCTGCCCGTTTTCCTAACCTTTTAGTGAATGGATCCTCAGGGATTGCCGTTGGAATGGCGACGAATATTCCACCGCATCAGCTTGGTGAAGTGATTGACGGATTGATGATGTTAAGCCGTGATCCGGATATTACTATTCAGGAATTAATGGAGTCTATTCAAGGTCCTGATTTCCCTACTTCGGGAATGATCCTCGGAAGAAGCGGCATAAGAAGAGCTTATGAAACGGGCCGTGGTTCCATTACTTTACGAGCAAAAGTGGATGTTGAGACGAAGGCAAACGGCAGAGAAACGATTATCGTTCACGAGCTTCCTTACCAAGTCAATAAAGCGAAATTGATTGAACGTATCGCTGAGCTTGTCCGCGAGAAGAAAATTGAAGGAATTACAGATTTACGAGATGAGTCGGATAGGACTGGTATGCGAATTGTCATGGAAGTCCGCAGGGATGCAAACGCCAATGTCATTTTGAATAACCTTTACAAGATGACAGCGATGCAAACTAGTTTTGGGATTAATATGCTTGCATTGGTTGACGGACAGCCGAAAGTATTGAATTTAAAACAATGTCTGTACTATTATCTTGAACACCAAAAGACGATTATTAGACGCAGAACCGAGTTTGAACTTAGAAAAGCGGAAGCTCGTGCTCATATTTTAGAGGGTTTGCGAATCGCGCTTGATCATATCGATGCAATCATTAGCCTTATTAGAGGATCAGAGACGACTGATATTGCTAGAACAGGCTTAATGGAGCAATTTAAATTATCTGAAAAACAAGCACAAGCTATTTTAGATATGCGTCTTCAGCGTTTAACAGGGTTAGAACGTGAAAAAATTGAAGATGAATATCAAGGTCTCGTCAAATTGATTGCTGAATTAAAAGCCATTTTGGCGGATGAAGAGAAAATTCTTGAGATCATTAGGGAAGAATTACTAGAAATTAAAGAACGCTTTGATGATGGAAGACGTACCGAAATTGTAGCGGGCGGTATAGAGGAAATTGAAGATGAAGATTTAATCCCAAGGGAAAATATCGTTGTAACATTGACGCATAATGGATATATTAAACGATTGCCAATTTCCACGTATCGAAGCCAAAGGCGAGGTGGCCGCGGCGTACAAGGGATGGGGACGAATGACGATGATTTTGTGAAGCATTTGATCACGACATCCACGCACGATACCATTCTATTTTTCACGAATAAAGGGAAGGTTTATCGAGCAAAAGGCTATGAAATCCCTGAATTCAGTCGTACTGCGAAAGGTCTTCCAATCATTAATCTACTTGGAATTGAAAAAGACGAATGGATTAATACCGTCATTTGTGTAGAAGAATTTCTCGAAGATTGGTACTTGTTCTTTGCGACGAAGCAAGGTGTTGTGAAAAGGACACCGGTTTCTGCGTTCGCCAACATTCGAAATAACGGTTTAATTGCTTTAGGTCTCCGTGAAGACGATGAACTCATTTCGGTCAAATTAACGGATGGTAAGAAAAATATCGTCATGGGAACGAAAAGCGGCTTATTGATTCGCTTCGTAGAAACGGATGTCCGGTCTATGGGTAGATCCGCCACTGGAGTTAAAGGGATTACTCTATCTGATGACGATGAAGCAGTTGGAATGGAAATTCTTGAAGAGGATCATGATGTCCTCGTTGTAACGAAAAATGGTTTCGGAAAAAGAACTCCTGCTGCTGAATACCGTCTTCAAACCCGTGGCGGTAAAGGGCTCATTACGTGTAAAGTTACTGATAGAACCGGTACAGTCATAGCTGTAGAAACAGTAAAAGGCGACGAAGATGTCATGCTGATTACTGCCGGTGGAATTTTAATCCGTATGGGAGTGCAAGATATTTCTGTAATTGGTCGAAATACGCAAGGCGTTAAACTCATTACATTAGGTGATGAAGCGGCCGTTGCTACAGTAGCCAAGGTTGAAAAGGAAGACGAGGAAAGCACGGATACAGACGAAACGATAGAAGATGAACTAAGCTAAGAAGCGCCAATTTCGGCGCTTTTTTTTATGCCTTGTATCTTGGCGCCTTCCGCTTTTTATTCAGTTTCAATGACAGACAAGATTGCTTCTTCAATTTCTTGATAACTCGTACATCTGCATATATTGGATGCAAGCCAGCTTTTAACAACTTCTTTTGAGGGGGTTATATGTGTTGACAGCAATGAATGGCAATTGATGATGAAGCCAGGTGTACAGTAGCCGCATTGAAAAGCAAAATGTCGAATAAAGGCATTTTGTATAGGAGTATCACGCAACCCTTCAATCGTTGTAATTTTATGACCTGCAGCTTCTATCGCCAGCATAATACACGATTTAAAAGGGAGATTGTCAACCATGACAGTACACGCCCCACAATCCCCATTTAGACAACCTGGTTTTGCACCCGTCAAAGAAAGCTTATTGCGAAGAAGATGGAGAAGTGTTTCACCAGCCCGAATTTCAACATTCTTCATTTCGTTGTTTATATCTAGTTCTGCCGCAAATATTTGGTGTTCATCTCTAGCCATTATACCCCTCCATTTCTAACAAAAAATCAGTTAATAAGTTTCTTAAAACAAAGAGCCGATACTCTCTTGATCCTTCAATGTCATCAAGAATGGGTTCAGGTAAATGATTAATGGCATTTTCGATTCTGCTCTCTATCGATAGAGTAGTATTATTGATTTCTTTTTCCATTGCGGGTGAGCGAAAGGGAAATGGACAAATCCCGCTAAAGGCTATTCGTAAAGCACCATCCACTTTCATCGCGGCCCCTGTAATGAGAGGGTAGCCTGTTTCCCATTGTTTTCTTATCTTTTGGGAAATAAATGGATTGTTCAAAAAATGTGATTCAGTTCGTATATTTACGAGCAATTGACCTTCTTCAAGTACGAGTTCTTTATTAAATATTACGTTTATGGGAATTTGATGTACACCTTGTAAACTAGCGATAAGAAGGTGGCTATCGGCGATTAAAAAAGGTAAAACTGCTTCCCGATAAAATATTTTTCCGCAAATATTCCCGCCAATGGTAATCTTATTCCTAGCAGTTCGATCAGCAATTTCGCTAGAAACATTCGCCAATAATGGGAAGGAGTCATCAGCTTCGATCACTGTGAGAGGGACAGAGGCGCCTATCGTTAAAAACTGAGTCGTTCTTTCCAACGTTATACACTCTGGTATCCCTTTAATATCAATGATGGATCCCGGTGTATCCATATTCAATCTGCCAAGTGTTAAAACTTCAGTCCCACCTGAAAAATACATCGGTTGTTTATTTGCTCTTTTTAATTCTTGAAACAATGCAACAGCCTCATATAAACTAGTTGGCTTATAATACTCTAAATATGCCGGCAACATATTTATTCCCCTCCCTCTTTTGTTCTCCAAATTAGTTCGGGAATAAGGGGCAAATGGTTGAGATTTATTTGAAGCGCCGCCGATAGGGCATTTCCAAGCGCTGCTGGCATACCTATTAGACCATGTTCTCCAACACCTCTAGCTCCATATGGTGCGTCGATTTGGGGAGTTTCAACAAAGTCCACAATGTATTTAGGCTGTTCACCAAAACGTAGCGGGCGATACGTTCTTAACTGGGGATTTAGAACGCGAGCAAATTCATCAAAAATAAACGTCTCCCTTCCCGCAAATGACAACCCAATGCTCATTGCTCCCATTACTTGCCCTCTAGCACCCGCTTGATTTAAAATTTTCCCGATATCGATGACGGAATAAGCATTTATTAATCGGTATTGATAAGTTCTTGTATCGATTTCAATCTCGACTCCTTGTGCACCGACCGTCCATTCAGGCCCAGGCTTTCCTGCACCAGTTTCTTTATTTATTGCTGTAATATGCCTGAGTGTATATGTTCCACTTCCAATCATTTGCCCGCCAATCGCATTGCCATTTGGAAAAACAAATCCGTATGCAATATCTTTAATCGCTATATTAATCGTCGGATCATCCCTAACATAAACCTTTTCAAATCCGACTTCTAGATCCTCAATTGGTGCCAGTAACAGACAAGCAGCTCTTTCTTTTAATTGAACAATAACATCGTCTGCCGCTTTTAAAACGGCTCTTCCTGCCATAAACGTTCCCCTGCTTGCGACTGTTTTCCAGTGTTCGGGTGTACTCTGGGTATTGACAGGCATTTGCACATAGATTTTTTCTATCGGCATTTTCAGTTTTTCGGCTAAAATCTGTGCCAAAACTGTCTTTGTTCCGGTTCCAATTTCGACAACACCAGTTATTAAATTAATACTTCCATCAGGATTGAACGTTAAAATAACTCCTGAGCTTGCGTTGGAATCAATCGTCGAGTTTTTCCAAATACAGCTAATCCCTTTAGCTCTAACTTTGTGATCATCGATTTTGACAATCTGTCCATGACCCCAATCCATTAGTTCCTTTAGCTTTAAAATACATGCTTGTAAGTTCCCGACATTACTCATATTTAGCTTAACTTGGGTAGGAGATGTATCCCCTGGTTTAATGGCATTGATAGATCTCAAATAAAGCGGGTCCATGTTCAATTTTTTTGCTAGCATATCCATCGTTCTTTCAAAAGCAAAATGAACTTCTGAATGGCTGAATCCTCTAAAAGGAGCAGGATAAGGGTGATTCGTATACATACAATATGAATCACAGTAAATATTCTCAATATGATATGGTCCCGTGCAATCGACGGCACCCGCTCTCGCTAAATCGATCCCTTTATCAGAATATGCACCGCTGTCCCATAAATAAATGAGCTCCGCAACTTTTAACAATCCTTCTTTTGTACATCCGAGCCGTACCTTGGCTTCGAGCCCAATATGTCCTGGAGAAGTGACCATATCCTCTTCCCGTGTGTTAACGATTTTAACAAGTCTGCCACCTACCGCCCTCGTTGCTATATAGGCTAGGATCTCCAATTGAGTAGACGCTTTACCTCCGTAAGCTCCACCAACTAGAGGAGTATTTACGACAATCTTCCCGGGGGGGATGTTGAAATAAATCGAAACCAGCTTTTTTATCATAAATGGAGCCTGTGATGAGGAGGTTATTTCGATCCCTCCATCCTCATGAATTTGGGCAAAAGAACAGCGGGTTTCCATTGCGGCATGATCTGAAGGGTGAAAAGAAAAAGCTGCTTCTACCATTACGGCGCTTTCCGACCAGCCACTTTCAATATCTCCTTTACGAATTTTTATTTTTGAGGCAATATTCGTTCCCGGTTCCGGGGACACGCCGGGAGTTTTAGCATAGCTTCCTAAATTTTCATGTACTAGTGGTGCATTAGGTCGAAATGCTTCACTTGGGGAGTTAACGACTGGAAGAGTTTCATATGTAATGTCGAGGTTATTTGCTCCAAGTTGTGCTAAATGAAGGGTATCTGCTACTACAATCGCGACCACTTCCCCAAAATAACGTACTCGATCAAAGGCTATGGGCGGCCGGTCACGAAGTTCTTCACCGGTGAGCGGTAAATTTTCCCCCGTAATAATGGCGCGAATTCCTTTCATTGTGCGTGTTTTCGTGTCATCTATATGAATGATTTTTGCGTGAGCGTATGGACTTGTTACAAGTTTCCCGTAAAGCATTTCTTTTGATTCAAAGTCATTCGTATACTTAGCTTTTCCGGTTACCTTTTCTAAGGATTCTTTCCGGTAAACGCTTTTTCCGATGTTGCTCACTATTCCTTTCACCCCCATCTAATTAGGGCATGCTATTTCATCTTATGATGTTGGTGAATGGTTACATTCATCAATTCGAAAAACAGTGAAGAATTCATTGCAAAAGATAGCGGATGGAGGGGCTAACCTCTTTAAAAAACGATTTCCAATATAAACGTTGTTACGGCTCCTTCATACAATGAATATCTTATAGTGAAAGGAATAGGACGGTGAAAAATTTGGAAAAAGATATGGCTGAATGGATTTATCTAGATATTAATCTCATTGCCGCTGTCCTGTTGATAACGGGTCAATTAACGATGGATGGTATGTTTATTCAAGCAACTGGAGGCTTTTCTATTCCCTTGCAGGGACCAATTACGGGGGGAAGGCGCGTAGTTGGAAAATCCAATTCAAAAATATTAACTTTTGTAGTTGATTCCATTGATTTTATCCTAGCGCTCTTGTTGATCTTTGGACAAATCAGTGTCAGAAGTACATTAATCTCATCAGGGTATTTTTCTATTATTGTCAGCGGTCCTATTTTTGGTATTCCTAAAACGAAAGTTTCGGAACAGGCAACAAAAGAATTTTTTGATCATCTAGCTATTTTTTTAAAAGCAAACGGTCTTGATCATCATCGTTAATGAAGGGAGGAATTGGGATGGCACTAACAGATATGCCGACAATAAAGCCTTCAAAAGAAGCTCTTTTTATAGCTTCCGGTCTTTTGGCGTTTTTCTTATTTTTCTTTACTGATTACAAAGCATCGGATACGGAACTCACCAAAAATAAAAAATGATTAGAAGCTCCATTTGGGGCTTTTTTGACGTTGAAGAGTTTTTCGTTTTCTAAAAAATCCCCGGTTTTAGCATTATTTTGGTACAATATGGAGAGGATTTCCCGGAGGTGTAATGGGTGAAAGTTAAAGTAGAAGAACTAATTGAAGGATGTATTTTACATAAGGATGTAATGGGAAAGACGAATAATCCGATTATCCCCGCCGATACGGTATTGACTAAAAGGCATTTGCTAGTATTAAAATCTTTTTTGATAAAAGAAGTTGAAATTGAAAATAAACTAAAGAATGGTGAGCTTTTTAGGGGAGTAGGCGAGTCGGAAAGTTCTTCTCAAATGAAGTCCCCGCAGACCCTTTCTTTTTTAGACTATTATAGCCGAGCAGTCGATCAGTATAAAAAGGAATTTCTATCGTGGCAATCAGGAATGGGAATAAATATTGCTAATATAAGAACCTTTTTAATCCCTCTTTTTGATAAAGCTCAGGAAAATAAAAATTGGATTCGTAAAATACATCGATTCTCCAATAAAGAGGAGTATTTTTATCATCACCCGATTGCAGTCGCCATGATTGCTAGTTTCATAGCAAAGGGATTAGGCTATGACAATGGACAATGTTTGCAAATTGCTTTAGCTGGTTGTCTTGCTGATTGCGGAATGGCAAAAATAAATGAATCTACGTTTATGAATACAAGATCTTTAAACGAAAAAGATTGGAATGAAATTAAGAAACATCCTATTCATAGCTACCAAATGGTGAAGGATATCTCATTATTAAAACCTGAAACTAAGATAGCCATTTTACAACATCATGAACGATTAGATGGTTCGGGTTATCCAATCGGTGAAATAGGAAGTCGTGTTCAAATGCATTCACAAATTTTGGCCATTGCAGATATCTTTCATGCCATGACAGCGGACCGACCATATAAAAGTATGAAATCCCCTTTTAAAGCCTTACAAGAGATGGAGGAAGACCAGTTTGGTAAATTGCATATTTCTATTTTGAAAGTTTTAATATCCGCAATTGCCTCTCTTCCGGTCGGAACAACTATAAAACTTTCCGATGATCAGCTAGGGAAAGTTATTTTCGTAAAACAAGACGCCTTGCTTAGACCTTTAGTGAAAATTGTAGATACAGGTGAAATCCTGGATTTAGAAAAACATAGGAATATTTATATTGATTCAATCATTGGAAACTAGGATAGAAAGGTTCTTGGACTATTTACTATAATTTTTTTAAAAAAACTCTTGCATCCTTTGTCGAAAGTTGTTATATTAGTAAATGTGCTTAAGAGCACAAAAGAATTTTTTAAAAAACATATTGACATCGATAAACATTGATGTTATTATATAAAAGTTGCTTAAAAAGTTAATGAGAGTTTGATCTTTGAAAACTGAACGAAACAAAACGTCAAAAATTATTTTTGCAAGACCAGCTAGAGTTAAGGAACAAAGGCTAAGAACGCCACGTCCTGTGGCAACGCCTTTGTTAGTACATCCTGTACTTCAAAACTACTTTAATGAGAGTTTGATCCTGGCTCAGGACGAACGCTGGCGGCGTGCCTAATACATGCAAGTCGAGCGGACTTTTGGGAGCTTGCTCCCAAAAGTTAGCGGCGGACGGGTGAGTAACACGTGGGCAACCTGCCTGTAAGACTGGGATAACTTCGGGAAACCGGAGCTAATACCGGATAACTTCTTTTCTCGCATGAGG
>NZ_JANJGU010000009.1 GCF_024626525.1 Lederbergia panacisoli | reverse complement strand
CCTCATGCGAGAAAAGAAGTTATCCGGTATTAGCTCCGGTTTCCCGAAGTTATCCCAGTCTTACAGGCAGGTTGCCCACGTGTTACTCACCCGTCCGCCGCTAACTTTTGGGAGCAAGCTCCCAAAAGTCCGCTCGACTTGCATGTATTAGGCACGCCGCCAGCGTTCGTCCTGAGCCAGGATCAAACTCTCATTAAAGTAGTTTGTTAGCTCATTAGCTGGTCTTGCAAAATTATTTTTAACGCTTCGTTTCGTTCAGTTTTCAAAGATCAAATCATCTTAGTCGCTCGATAAGCAACTTTTATATTATATCAATTGCCACATGTGTTTGTCAACACTTTTTTTTGGAGCGGGTGAAGGGAATCGAACCCTCATCATCAGCTTGGAAGGCTGAGGTTTTACCACTAAACTACACCCGCATTATATAATATTAAATGGCGCGCCCGAGAGGAGTCGAACCCCTAACCTTTTGATCCGTAGTCAAACGCTCTATCCAATTGAGCTACGGGCGCATTATAAAAGTTATTTACTTTCATACATATTAAGAAAGTTACTTTCACCTTCATATTATTAAGGAAGGTTATTTTCGTTGTCGCGATATTAAGGTAGGTTATTTTGCCGGAGCAGTTTAAAGGTAAGTTATTTTTGGTTTCGCGATTTTAAAGGTAGGTTATTTTGCTAAAGCAAAAAACCTTAGTGCGGTCGAGAGGACTTGAACCTCCACGGGGTTAACCCCCACTAGGCCCTCAACCTAGCGCGTCTGCCATTCCGCCACGACCGCATTTTTCAAAAGCGCATGATCTATCATACCATCCTGACAAATGCTTGTCAACACTTTTTTTCATTTGTGAT
This sequence comes from Lederbergia panacisoli, assembly GCF_024626525.1. Classification (GTDB taxonomy): domain Bacteria; phylum Bacillota; class Bacilli; order Bacillales; family Bacillaceae_C; genus Lederbergia; species Lederbergia panacisoli. The sequence continues at coordinate 153,944 of NZ_JANJGU010000009.1, read as the reverse complement.
TTTGGCTGGGCTAGCTGGATTCGAACCAACGAATGACGGAGTCAAAGTCCGTTGCCTTACCGCTTGGCTATAGCCCAATCATCATTCATTTCTCGAATAAGAAAAGTAGAATCGAAGGTTATTATAATAACATGCTTTGGACTCTATGTAAAAGGAAATATCTTCTTTTCTTAAAAATGGCGGTCCCGACGGGAATCGAACCCGCGATCTCCTGCGTGACAGGCAGGCATGTTAACCGCTACACCACGGGACCTTAAATAGGAAGGATAATTAAAACAATAATATAAATGACCCCTACGGGATTCGAACCCGTGTTACCGCCGTGAAAGGGCGGTGTCTTAACCGCTTGACCAAGGGGCCAGAATAGATATGTTAGTATGGCGGAGAAGGAGGGATTTGAACCCTCGCGCCGCTTACGCGACCTATGCCCTTAGCAGGGGCACCTCTTCAGCCTCTTGAGTACTTCCCCATTTGTCCAGCTTCAAAGCCCAGCCCCTCGAGGTCACAAGTCAATTCCCTGTGGTGGTTGAAAAACTACCTCCTCGGGAATCGTCTTGTGCTTGTCGGAGGCCCGCAGGATGCGGGTCAGGACGGCGTTGCCACAGGACGTGGCGCTCTTAGCCGTTCTTCCTATAACGGGCTTTTCCGCTTTTCAACCAACTCCGCAGGTAGGATTCGAACCTACGACCGATCGGTTAACAGCCGATAGCTCTACCACTGAGCTACTGCGGATTAATGACTCTTCCGATTATAATAAGGGATGTACAAACTGTCAATAGTTCTAAAACAAAAAAATTCATTTAAATTCTATTCCTTATAAAAACGAAAACTATTCAGCTATTTTCAAAACTTCTTCTAATTTCCCACTACATTTACCACAAACATATCGTTTTGTATTAACCCTTCTTTGCCTACGATAGCCTTGACCGCAGCTTAAACATTTATAAAAATATGATTTCAACGAAGTATTTCTTTTTTTACCCTCTTTCAATGGCGAACAATGCCTTGGTGCTCCTACTTTATGCATCAGAATCTTAAAATCCTTGTCACCATGCTTATAGCCTTTTCCTTCTATATGTAAATGATAATGGCATAATTCATGTTTAATGATACCTGCCAATTCATCAAAACCATGTTGGTCGTAATAATGACGATTAATTTCAATATTATGGGAAGAAAGCATATAGCGCCCACCTGTGGTACGGAGCCGAGGGTTAAAAAATGCAATATGTTTAAAAGGTTTTTGAAAAAGCCTTACTGAAATTTCTTCAGTTAATGATTGAAGCTCTTCATTTGTCATTTTTCTCCCTCCAATATTATTCGAACGAGACAATCCATTTTACCATACAATATGGGGAAACGAATACTCAATAGGAGGGTTATTCGTATGCCTACTTGGTTCCAAAGTCAGATTCAAAAAGCGTTTCTCGAAAAAAATAGATATCAGATTAAATTACTTAATCAATGCTGGTTTTTTTACAGAAAAAACACTGCTAACCATTAAAGTAGCAGTGTTTTCTTTTGCTCAGCGCTTGCGAATTAATGTTATCTTTTTAGCATTGTGAGTGAAAGCCTTCCTTTTTTCACATCTACATTTTCAACCCATACTGTCACGATATCTCCGAGCGAAACAACGTCTAAAGGGTGTTTTACGAATCGGTTGCTCAGTTTTGAAATGTGTACAAGTCCGTCCTCTTTCACACCAACGTCAACAAACGCTCCAAAATCGACTACGTTGCGAACGGTTCCCTGCAATTCCATTCCAGGTTTTAAATCTTCCAGCTTAAGTAAATCCTTCTTTAAAAGTGGCTTTGGCAACTCGTCACGCAAATCCCGTCCTGGTTTCATTAATGCATCTACAATATCTTGAAGTGTCAAAACTCCAAGTCCTAACTCTTCCGAAATAACATTCATGTCCATTTCCTTTAAAGAATTTCCAAGTTCGTCGGTGCCAATATCATTGGTAGAAAATCCGAGCCTTTTCAGGAGTTTTTTTACGCTAGCATAGTTTTCCGGATGAATCGGCGTTAAATCCAGTGGTTCCTCACCGTCTAAAATCCTCATAAATCCGATTGCCTGTTCATACGTCTTTGCCCCGAGACGCGGAATACCGGATAATTGCTTGCGATTTTTAAATTTACCGTTCTCTTCTCTAAATTTCACAATATTATTAGCGACTGTTTTACTTAATCCAGAAACATATTGTAAAAGGGATGAAGATGCAGTGTTCACATTCACTCCAACTTGGTTTACTGCCGTTTCTACTACGAACGTTAACGATTCATTTAATTTTTTCTGGGAAACATCATGTTGATACTGTCCGACACCAACTGACTTCGGATCAATTTTCACTAATTCTGCCAATGGATCTTGCAATCTTCTGGCGATTGAAACTGCACTTCTTTCCTCAACTTGTAAAGATGGAAACTCTTCTCTAGCCAAATCAGAAGCCGAGTAAACACTTGCCCCTGCTTCATTCACAATGAGATATGCTATATCCAACTGATTCTCTTTGAGCATATCAACTGTAAACTGCTCCGTTTCCTGTGAGGCAGTTCCATTCCCAATGGCAATGATCTCGACCCCAAATTTCCGGATAACATTCAACACTTTTGCTTTTGCTTCGGCAGGCTTAGCTTTTGGTGGGTGTGGATAAATCACATCAATATAAAGCATTTTGCCGGTTTCATCGACTATAGCCAATTTACAACCCGTTCTGTAGGCAGGATCGACGCCGAGGACGACTTTTCCTTTTAACGGAGGCTGCAATAATAATTTTCTTAAGTTTTCCGAAAAAATATGAATGGCTTGGTTTTCTGCTATATCAGTTAATTCATTCCGTATCTCTCTTTCAATAGCGGGTTCAATTAATCGCTTATACCCATCCTCAATCGCTTCTTTAATTTCAGCTGCAGCAATTGAATTTTCATTTTCAAGCACCTTTTTATGTAAAAATGAAAAGATTCGTTCAGTATTCGATTGGATTGAAACACGAAGTATATCTTCCTTCTCCCCACGATTCAAGGCAAGAACACGATGGGGAACAATTCGTTTTACTGGTTCCTCGTATTCATAATAGTTTTCAAAAACCCTTTTTTCATCCTTTTCTTCGTTTTTTACAACCGAAAGAACTTTTCCATTTTGTAAGGTTTCCTTCCGAATCCATTCACGAAAAGAAGCATCATCAGAAACTTGCTCCGCGATAATATCCTGTGCACCTTTTATCGCATCCGAACTAGACAAAATCTGTTTTTCCTCTGAGATATACTTTTCAGCTTCGGCTTCGACAGTTCCGGCTACTGGAAAACTTAGCATCCACTCTGCTAATGGTTCGAGGCCTTTTTCCTTCGCTATCGTTGCCCTTGTACGGCGTTTTTGTTTGTATGGTCTATAAAGATCCTCAACTAACTGAAGTTTTTCCGCCTTCAAAATTTGAATTTTTAAATCATCCGTTAACTTCCCTTGTTCCTCGATTAATCTGATAACATCTTCTTTGCGCTGCTCTAAATTTTGCAAATAAGTCCAGCTATCCATGATCGCCTTGATTTGCACCTCGTCAAGTGCACCGGTCATTTCTTTACGGTAACGGGCAATAAATGGGACAGTGTTGCCTTCCTCAAGCAATTGGATCACAGTGTGAATTTGTTTTTTAGATAATTGAAGCTCCCTTGCTAATTTTCGAAGTAAAACATCTTCTTTATTTTCCATTTCAATCACGGTCTTCCCTCATTTCTTTCATGTCTTCCTATATATTAACATAACGGCCTACAAGCAAAAAACCCTGCTCATCAGAGCAAGGTTCCAACTATGAATGACATGTCGTCTAATGTATTAACTTGTTTTACTTTTAAATGAGCAACCAAAGCAGGTATAGATTGGCAGCTGTTAAGTAAATTCTTTGTATTCACATTGACAAATCCATCGGTATGGATCAAAAACTTGGACTTTGATTCATACGCATATTTTTGTGTCCGGTATTTTTGCGGCCTGCCTGATAAGTAGCCGGTAACAGGCATCGGATATATAAGTTTTCCTTCCGGAGGATACATATAGAATCGAATGTTGCCCACACAACTGTATTCAAACTCTTTTCGCTTGAAATCGACTTTAAAAATAGCAACCGCAGCACCACGTTTTTTGAGCAATACTTTATTACAAAAGTCCATTAGTGTGTTGACACTTTCCTCCGGATTAGACCTGACTACTGATACGACGGCCTGAGAAGCTTCGTGGGCGTATTTTCCACTTCCCAACCCATCGGCAAGTACACAAAGAACATAATCTTCGGTCAATGTTAGATAAAAGCTGTCGCCGCATAATACGTTACTTTCCTTAGCTGTTTGGAATGCGTGGACTTCTGAATATTCATTTTCAAGATGAATCATAAGGGAAAGCTCTCCGTATTTAATGATTCTGCATAAATAGCTTCCCGCAATTTTTTTATTGCTCGACGCTGCAGTCGCGAAACATGCATCTGCGAGATGTCGAGCATATCGCCTGCCTCTTTTTGGCTCATATTTTCCAGATACGTATATTGAATGATCTTTCTTTCCCGGTCCGATAATACATGGAGGACTTTATCCAGTACAAGTCTCTGATTGACTTTCTCGTATCCTTCGTCGACATTTCCGACAATGTCTAGTAAAGTAACCGTGCTTCCATCAGCATCAGCTTCAATTGAATGATCAACAGATAAGGCCTGATAGCTTTTTCCCATCTCCATCGCTTCTAAAATTTCCTCTTCAGAGACCTCTAAGTATTCCGCAATTTCATGGATTTGCGGGGAGCGCTGCAGCTTTACCGTAAGTTCTTCAACGGATGACTTTATTTTTGGACCTAATTCTTTAATACGACGCGGCACGTGAACGCTCCAAGTTTTATCTCTTAAAAAGCGTTTAATTTCACCAATGATGGTCGGGATTGCAAATGCTTCAAAGGTCTTTCCGTATGACTCGTCATATCGACGAATGGCGCCAAGCAGACCAATGATCCCTACTTGAAAAATATCTTCGTGAAAGGATTTTCCTTTTGAATATTTGCGCGCAATGGATTCAACCAAATTCTTATAGTGAAGCACTAATTGATTTTGCGCTTCCTCATCTTCGTGAAGTTGATATGCCTTAATCCATTGATTGACTTGTTTTTTTGCCTGATCAGGTTGAGATTGGTTCGACATTCCTCTCCACCTGCTCTCCTTCGAGGTATTTGGTCATAAACACCGTTACCCCTTCGTTGTGATGAATTTTCACTTCATCCATTAAACTTTCGATTAAATACAGCCCTAGACCCCCTTCACGAAGAAATTCTATTTGGCTGTTTTCGTTGTAAGGACCCATTTCATCCCGCGCTTTATTCATATCAAAGCTTTTCCCCGAATCGGCTACCATAACTTCCAATCTATCCTGATATAGTCCGAAGCCAACAACAATTTCTCCGCCCTCGTCCTTTTTATATGCATGCTGTACAGCATTCGTAATCGCCTCGCTTACAGCAATTTTCAAATCATCGATTAAATCATATGTAAACCCCATTCGGCTGGCTATTCCAGACAGAGTTAACCGAATTACGCCTACATACTCCGGCATTGCGGGTATCTTCATTTCGATGTAGTCAAAAGTTTCTCTCATTACACTCCACCCTCTACCTCGGTATTGATGTTCATCACATCGGCTAATCCAGTTATTTCAAACAACCGTTTTAAGCGATCGGACAACCCTGTTAAAATTAAATCCCCATTTCCCGACTTCAATGTTTTAAACAAACCGACAAATACACCTAGACCCGTACTATCCATATAGGAAACGTCTGTAAGATCAACAAACATTTTAACTTCGGCTTTTTCCGCGTAGGGTTGAAGAGAATTCTTCACTTTAGGAGCGGTATAAGCATCTATTTCTCCTTCGAGCTTCGCGTGCAGTTCACTCCCAGTTTCGGTTAAACTTATCGAAATATTCACAAAACATCCACCCCTTTTAATACATTTATATTGCTTAATTATTCATACCCTGATAAATAGCAATAAAACATATTATTCCGTTCTTTTTAAAATAATGAGGGTAAAATCATCTCTTAGTTCGAATTCTTGCAATCGTTCAAAATCCTTATAAATATTTGTTACCATTTCTTGTGATGGTAAATGTATGTACTTTTCGATATACCTTAGTAAATCCTCTCGCTCTATAAATCCTTCTTTTGTACGGCATTCAGTCACTCCATCAGAAAGAAGGATCACCATATCGCCTTGTAGAACATTTAGTTCATATTCCATGTACTTTGTTTTCTTATCAATCCCGAGCAGTAAACCTTTTCCGTCTAGATCTTGAAATTTCTGATTCTCTGATGAATAAAAAAGGCCTGGTTCATGCCCCGCAGATGCGTAGAGGAATTTATGATCCCACGGGTTATACACTCCGTAACACATTGTAATAAACATGCTCGGGTCGACATTCTGTTCTACCACTCTGTTGAGACTTTCAAGTATTGCACCTGGGTTATGACGGTTTTCAGGAAGACTGTCCATAGCATATTTTATCATCGACATCGATAATGCTGCCGGAATCCCTTTTCCTATTACATCAGCGATCGCAATACCTAAACATTGATTTTCATCTTTCACAAAATGATGATAATCACCGTTCATTTGCCTGGCGGGCACACTAATAGAACCTATATCAAGTCCATCAATTTTTGGAATCGATGTTCCAAGTAATGTTTGCTGCATACTAGCTGCTACTTCAATCTCACTTTTTAAAGCCATTTGCTCTGTTCGAAGGCTTTGATGCTCACGATAAGACAAGCCATATCCAATCATGACTTCCAATAAAATATCAAAGGAATCACTAAAGCTTCTTTGAGTAAGGACGTTTTCCATCATAATCGTTTTATGAAGACTAATAATTTCTTCTGGAGCAATATGATGTTCAATTAATTTCCGACTTAATTTTTGTGCTTGATAAAGACTCTGTTCATTTTGATTCATTAAGTAGTTATTCATGATGTCCTTGTATTTCGCCTGAATCGTATCCCTGAAATCCATACCAATCCACTCCCTCTACCTAAGCCACTTGACTGCAATTATTTCAGTGCCTTCATTTAGATTCGATTGAATATCAAACTCATCCATTAGGCGTTTTACACCAGGCAGTCCGGCTCCCAAGCCTCCAGACGTCGTATACCCATCTTCCATAACTCTACGAATATCGGCAATTCCAGGACCGTTGTCCTTTGCAATAATTTTCAACCCGTTTTTGCCATTTTGTTGCTCTTTAACGATACATACCTCTCCTTGACCGGCGTAGAGGAATATATTACGGGCCAATTCGCTAATCGCAGTCGTGATTCTCGCCTGGTCCACTGTCCCAAATCCAAGCTCTTTAGCCACATTTCTGCCTAATTGGCGAACTGCTACGATGTCCCATTCATTTATTATTTTTACGCAGGACTGCAGTTCCATAGGCTAGTCCCCCAATTCCTGTTCTAATTTATCCAAACCGTTTTCTAAATCGAGGGCCGTGACGACATCCTCCAAACGAATGCCTAACTCTATAAGGGTGATCGCAACAGCAGGTTGAATGCCGGTAATGACAACTTTTGCTCCCATTAGCTTAGACATATTGATTACGTCACCTAATACCTTAGCGATAAAAGAATCGATAAAATCTATTGATGTAATATCGATTACTACACCGCGGGCACTCGTTTGATGAATTTTATGCAATAGATCCTCTTGAAACTGCAAAGCTGTCTGATCATCCAATTCCCATTGGATTGATACGAGCAGGCAGTCTCGAAGCTTTAAAATTGGTATTCTCAAAGATCTCCCTCCACCGTCACCATTTTTCTATTTGTAAAACCAAGTGCCTTTTCAATACCTTTTCGCAATGTACTTGTAGTAATGATCTGATCCAAATCGATCCCTAAGTTCACAATCGTTTGGGCAATTTCAGGTCGAATTCCTACAATCATACACTTTGCTCCCACAAGTCTTACGGCATCAGCTGCTTGTATAATATGATGGGCGACCATTGTATCCACAACCGGAACCCCGGTTATATCAATGAGAACAACATCCGCCCTATGTTTCACAACCCCGGTCAGTAAATTCTCCATAATCAGCCTTGCTCTTTCCGTATCAATCGTTCCGACAAGCGGCATGATAGATATCTTTTCAAAAACAGGAATTAGAGGGGCTGACAATTCTTGCAAAGCTATTTTTTGCAGCGAAAAAGTTCTTTCCCAAGTAGCTGAATATGTTTCAATCATTTCGTCGTAAATTGGCGTTAACCACTTATCAAATCCGATAAGAAGTTCATTCGCCTGTTCATGGTTAAAGTCGTTTTCAGTTGTTATTATCTCATATAAAATTTTACTTAATGTCCGAAGACCTTTTGTTAAAAATGTTAAGGGCCAACCTATTCGGACAACATTTTCCGCAAAGTTTCCAATTTTATCGTAATATTTTTCATTTGTATCTAAAATACTTGACATGACAAGATCCATAAATTCTTTACTAGTATTATAGAATACTTGATCAGAGATAATATTAATGGCTCGCTCATCACTAATATTTTTCATTTCATTCATCCATAATTCTAGAATCTCGTCTTCTCGTTTTTTAATAAAATGAACAACTTCCTTATTCAATACCCCATCTCCTTTTTTGTCGATTGAGTTTTGTATTCAATTTTATCAATAGTTGGCGTATAAAGACAATTACTGTCACTTATGTTTTACATAATTAGGTAAAAAGTTATAGTGATTTGGAGGATTTTTGTATAAAAAAAGCGCATCTGCCAAAAACAGAGCGCTTAAAAATCTATGAGTCCAAGACTTATCTGCAAGGCCTCATCAACCTTCTCCATCATTTCTTCATCAAGATGAGTGATTTTATCTGTTAAACGTTGCTTGTCAATCGTTCTGATTTGCTCAAGCAAAAGGACTGAGTCTCTTTCAAATCCGTATTTTTTAGCATTAATTTCCACATGGGTAGGCAGCTTTGCTTTTTGAATCTGCGCTGTTATGGCAGCAACAATTACAGTGGGACTAAACCGGTTCCCAATGTCATTTTGGATAACTAGTACAGGTCGGACACCGCCTTGCTCCGATCCTACCACTGGAGATAAATCGGCGAAATACACGTCACCACGCTTAACGGCCAAGGACTTATCCCCCGCTTACGAGACGTTCAACTGTGTTTTCTGCCTCATATTCCGCCTGAATTGCTTCTGACGCAATCGCCAAATTAATTTTGGCCATTTCCATGTAGCCACGCCTCATTGACTCAACAATTTGGCGCTTTCTTCTTTCACGAAGATACATTTTTGTAGCACGATAAATAAATTCATTGCGATTTACATTTTCCATTTCTGCAAAACCGTCCATTTCAGCAATCAATTGCTGCGGCAATCGAATAATAATTTCCGTTGTTGCGCTGGATTCAGACAACGACTACACCTCCACCATCACTACAAGCCATTTCATTCATTGTTTATCATACCACCAAACACGTTCCCTGCAAAGAGTAAATTACCCTTCCTTCACCTCTAAGCACACACACTTTCCTTATTATCCTCCCAGAAAGCGATTACTAATACATACATTTCTCCATTTTCCGTAAAACTCCTGCTTTTTTTCGCTAAATTTTTAAATTGTTCAAGAATTGTTTGAGTGCCTGGCACCCGAACAATTCAGATTTGTTTCAAAGTTGTGTGAGTGCCTGGCACTCACACAACACTCACACAATTCCTTGGCGTTTGTAGACGCGCGGGACGCGGTTGGTTATGGTGCAGGTGATTTCGTAGTTGATGGTTTCGAGTTTTTTTGCGACGTCGTCGACTGAGTTGAAGTGGTTTTTTTGTTTTCCGATTAGGGTGACTTGTGTTCCGATTGGCATTTTTTTTGGAAGTTTGAGCATTGTTTGGTCCATGCAGATTTTCCCAACGATGGGAACCATTTCACCGTCTGCTATAACTTTAAATCCTCTGAGTTTACGTATCCATCCATCAGCATACCCAATCGGGATGGTCGCAATCCATTCATCTTCACTTGCGGTATAATCTGCACCATACCCAACCTTTTCCCCTGCTTGAAGTTTTTTCACATGTACAATTTTAGTGTGAAGAGAAAATACCTCTTTTCTAGTAAAAGGAAGAAGATCTTTAATTTCATCAGATGGGGTTAATCCATACATCGCTATTCCGATTCTAGCCGTATTAAAAAGGGAATCGCTATGACAAAGCGCCGCAGCACTGTTTGCAGCATGGATATAAGGAGGATGCATCTTAAGACAATTTAAAAAATACTTAAAACGGGAAAGTTGTTTATTGTAATAAGCTTCGTCAAGCTGATCCGCAGTAGCAAAATGCGTAAATATACCGTCCCAAATAAAGCGATTGGATTGGCGTAACAACACATCTATCTCGCGCAAATCGTCTTCTTTCGTTACCCCAATTCTTCCCATTCCAGTATCACATTTGATATGAACGCGCAGTGCATGCCCTAGAGGAACTACCTTTTCTGCTTCTTTAATCCAATCTATTTGAAAAACAGTAAGTGATATATTATGAACGGCCGCTACTCCCGCATCCGCTGCTCTCGTAGCTCCTAATACGAGGATAGGTGCTGTAATTCCAGCTTCTCTGATAGTTAGTGCTTCATCCAAAAATGCAACAGCCAAACCGTGCACTCCCGCAGCGAGAACCGTTTTCGCTGTCTGGATAACGCCATGGCCATAGGCGTTAGCTTTTACTGCTGCAAAAATATTCGTATTCCGAGGAAGATGTTCACGAATCTGACTAATATTTGAATATAAAGCATCTAAATCTATCTCTGCCCAAGTATCTCGATAAAAAACAGTTTTCTCTTCCATGACGTTCACTTCCCATACGATGTTCAATAATATTATTGATTATCAAACTCTCGCATGAATATGTCAATGAGAAATATTTGCTTTTAAAGCAAGGCTATTTTCTTAAGTCCAAGAAGCCGAATTTTACGCCTAATAAGCATGTTCAGCAGCCGGCAGGTCTTTTCCCATTATGATTACCGATGAATAAAATCTATAAAGATATCCATCAAATACAACAATGATTGCGGAATCAGATTAAAGCAATAAGAAAAACAGACCGATTCGGATGGAAAAGGTCTGCCCGAATGCAATTCTTATTTGATGGATCCTCCTTGTACTGATTGTGCGACCATAACCATTTCATCCGCAGATAAATCCGAGGAAAGCAGTACATAATTGATGCCATCTTCACTCCATGTAATGGAATCCTCCGTCATTGCCCCAATCGCAAATCCAAGATCAACCATTTCTCCGTTCATTTCTACCATTTCCATAGAGGTTGTTGGAATGACTTCAGCCATTTCCTGAATAAGTGTAAACGACTTCTCACCACTATATGTCAGTAATACCCTTTTACCGCTTTCGGTGTCATATGCTGTTTCTTCCTCGAATGAAATTCCCGGAATGTCAGCCATGGAATATTTAACAGTAAATTCACTGTCAGTATTGTTGGACATGACCGGAATTTCCAGTTGCGCACTCGTCATATTCTTTTTCGTATCAAAGGCACCTTTATCAAATTTCGGACTAAAATCCACACTGGAGAATTCTACCGTTACTACTGGATTCTGATTTGTATCCATCACTTTCACACTAACCGGTTCTAGCGATCCCTTTTTAAAAATAATTTCTTGAGTTGGGAGCATCTTACTATTTTGGTAACGTGTTTTTGTTGTAAATACATAATGATCCTTTGTTGCTTTAAACTTAGCCTCTTTATCCTCTTGTACATCTTTCACTAACGACTCATACAAATAGGCTTGGCTGCTGTTTTGCGGCCATTCACTTTGGAACCGATAACTTTTGTTTAAAGCCGGAGTCAAAACGTATACACCACTTTTATTACGAAGTATCATCTGACTTTGTTCTTTTTTGGCATTTTTCAAATGAACTCGATAATCACCTGGTTTATTATGCCAAACATCAATCTCGTAGGATTGCGGCTCATTCCCAACTGTTAATGTCATTTGAGCTTTCGCCTTGTATCCTTTTAAATCCACTACCTTTTTTTGCAGCCCTTTCGTTACATCTTCCTGCGACTTTGCTCCGCAAGCAGAAAGTACAGCGATGGAAGCGAGCAGCAACCAAAATAGCCGTAACCCCTTTCTCATTCCTTCAACCCCTTTTTTGTCTCATTTGACCATGAAAAGAAGAGAGAAGGCCAGGCTTGCGGGTAATTGTCCAGTACCATTGTTTCAATCCGCGAGCCGTTCCGCACAACGTGGCAATCTATCCCATAGCCAAGACCTTGTCTCTCCTAACGCACTAAAAATATATGAGACAAACCCGGACAATAGACCAGAGAATTTCATATGTAATCTTTATCGTATTTTTCTATTCTTGCTCTTCAATGACGACATAGGCGGCTGCGTACGATTTCGTATGGCTTATGGATAAATGAACCCGACCATATTCTGGCTTTGTAATCAGCGGCTTTCCTTTTTTATCAGTATCTATTTCTATATCTAAAAATGAGAGTTCGCTTCCAATCCCGGTTCCTCGAGCTTTTGAATATGCTTCTTTGGCAGCAAAACGCCCTGCTAAAAATTCTGTTTTTCTTTTTTCGTTTAAAGATTCATATACATCTAATTCTATTTTTGTTAAAATTCTTGCAGGAAAACGCGATTGCTTGATCCGCAGCTGTTCAATTCGATCTATCTCAACTAGATCCATACCTATTCCGATAATCATGTTAAAATTCCCTTCTAAAATAATAGATGACGTACTATATTATAGTTGTCCTTAACAATTCCTTCGCGTATGCTAAGATTTGAATAGTAATATCTCCTAAAGGAGCGGTCTGTATGTTTGTCAGAACTGAAAGTTTTAGGCAATTTCTTAAATTCTATCCTGTAATATCTATCATTATTGCAATTCATCTACTGATATTTCTTATTATGCACACCCCAATCTTCCCACACAACTGGATGCTAGAAATGTTGGCGGGGGTGAATATTCTCATTCAACAGGGAGAATATTGGAGACTCGTCACTCCCATTTTCGTTCATGTTGGATTTGCACATCTATTATTTAATTCTTTTTCACTCGTCCTTTTTGGACCCGCGCTTGAAAAAGCACTTGGTAAATTTATGTTTATCCTTGTCTATTTAGCAAGCGGTATAGGCGCAAACATTGCCACGCTTTACATTCAACCTCCATACTATACACATATAGGGGCAAGCGGGGCAATATTTGGATTGTTCGGGTTTTATTTAGCTATTATTATGGTAAAAAAGGATTCCATGCCTATTCAAGGAAGGCAAGTCATTCTTCCTATCGCTATCATTAGTGTTATCATGACATTTTTCCAACCAAACATTAATATTACTGGTCATATCTTTGGATTAATTAGTGGATTTCTTATCGGTAGAATCCTTGTTCATTATCGCTCCATACGTTTTTAAAAATGCTTGTGCATGATAAAAAGCCTTTGAAAGCTATATTAAGCATTCCAAAGGCTTTTCATGTTCTGCTTTACTGTAGATACTTCCTAAGTAGTACTACGCTGTTTTCTGCTATAACCTGATGATAGGATTCCTTTTGACTTTTCCCAATAATATGGGAGATGTGAGGTGTTCTCATTAAAAATTTCAATCAAATCCGCGAAACCACTCATCTCCTGCATATCAAATGCAATACCTTCTCCTGTTTTGACCATAAAGTAGCTCGTTGTTGAGCTAGCTCCATCATCATCACTGCCAGAATCTTTTTCATAATATTGAGTACTAATAACCTCTTCCCAGTTATAATCTTGTACCGTAACTCCCTTTCTCTTATTTATAACTTTCACAGTAAACCCGTGGTCATGACAACTAATTGTAGTATCATTAGCAAAGTTACGCATTAGGAAAAAGAGTAATACCGCCAAGACAAACAGAAGAGCACCATATAAAATACTAAAAAAAATCATAACGCCAATACCAATAATACCTAAAACTGCACCAAAAAAAATAGAACCTTTGGATGCTGTGTTTACTGAAAATTCTCTGTTCATAAACCCCCTCCTCCCCATTTTTAAACTGGAATATGGAAATTATATTCACTGTTTAAATAATATGATGGGAAGAAAAAGGAGATGCTTGCCTGGAAAACTATTTATTTCTATTGCTTTTAGGCTGGTCTGTACCAGTCATAAATTTTTTTTAAATCTTCTCCGTTCAAATGTTTCACACGGAAATTAGCAACTCCCCCACTCATCACGGCCGTTTCTATCGTTGCAAGGTCCGCCCCTTTTTGAAACCAATTTACGGACAGATCCAAAGACTGCATTCGATTTTTTCTCATGTATGTCGTTAGTTGATCAATACCTCTGTATCTTAGGGCAAGTTGTTTATCGGTAAGATTCCATCCTGCTGATTTAAACTGAAGATGGCCTAAGATCCATGCACCACCGACTAATAGAATAGCAAACAGACTATATGGCCAAAACCAAATGGATAATATAGCAGTCAAGATTGCAGCAGCAAACATTTTAATAAGAAAGAAACGTCTTTTGGCTCGCTTTGGCGCACCTATAAAATCGATGTCAAACATATAGTCTGATAACGTTTCTTGAAGTATTTGCCCAATTTGCTTTTTCTTGACTACTGGTATAAGAAGACCTTCCGTATTTTCATCCAAAATAGAGCCCCCTGCATACTCGACAGATACACTGGCATAGCCAAACGGCTGTCTTAGCATGCTTTCTTTTACTGTTACAGCTTGAACTCTTTTAATCGGAATGGTCGTTGTTCTTTTTTCCAATAATCCCCTTGTAATGACGAGGTCTTCTCCGACTTTTTCCAGCGTAAAATCATTGTATTTTAAATAAGCCATTAGAACAGAAACAAGCCAAGCAAGGAATAAACCAATCACAACGAGAATAGCAATGATTGTAAACCCGGCTTTTGCCACAAGCTCCATTTCTTTAAAAATCTTATCAAAAGGAATCAATTCATCAAACTGGCTTCCAAATCCTAGAACAGCGAATACGACTACGCCAATTCGACCAGAGGTAGATGCAAAAAATAATAATTGTTTAGGAGATATTTTATATAAAATAGATTGCTTTGTACTCGCCTCAACATTTTCGATTATTTCTTTTGAATTTTTTTCTCTGTCCTTTGATTCCGTTATGATGCTTCTCAGTGCCAATGCATCTACTTTTTTGATTGCACTCATTTCGGCTTCTGATTTTTCATTATTTCCACCGGCGGTTTCTACTTTAACCTTTACAAGGCCAAAAGGACGATGGAGGATGCCCTCGGAAAAATCTAGACTTTGAATTCGATCGAATGGGATATAGCGTTTCTTTTTCACAAATAATCCATGTTCAATTCGAAGCTCCATATCTTCCACTCTATAAGTATAGCGGTACCATTTAATAATTCCCGAGGCAACCATTAATAAAAATATTAATATAAGAATGAAATACGGAACGAAATTAATCCATGGACCAAATCCTTCAATTTGAATTTCGTTTTTCATATCATCACGAACAATGAAAACAACGAAGTAGAATACAATAGGAATAATTGTTTCTTTCACATTTTTTAATACCGAAAAGATGATTGTTATAGGGTGAAGACGATTTGGATTAGACATCATCTTCAGCCACCCTTGCTAATTTTGAAATGGCATGTCTTAATTCTTCCGCTTCTTCTAAATCAACCGCTGGTATTTCATGTCTTGTCGCTGCTGTTGAAATTTCAATAGTTGCTAAATTATATTTTCGCAATATCGGCCCTTGTACAGTATCAACATGTTGAACTCTAACCATTGGGACAAGTGTACGAGTAATAACAAAGACCCCATGTTGAAGTTCTATTTCTTGCTCCCGCACTTCATATCTCCAACGTTTCCAACGTATCGCAGGCACAATAACAATGCTCATAATCGTTATGAATAAAACTAATAAGCCTGTTGCAATGGCAATCCATATTGGCCATTCAAAAAAATAAACTAATATCCCTACACCAATAGCTGCAATCCATAATAGCAACGAATATATAAATCCGGTTATTCTCCATACTTTTAACCCTAGCACTGAGATTTGTTTTGCAGGTTGTTGTATGTTCATTTGAAGACCCCCAGTCCCTTCTATTTACGTTTTACAAAATAAAGGGTTTCAATTTCTTTCTACAAATTTAAAAGCAACCGGCATTTCACGTTAGCACCGATTGCTTTTGGGATAATCATAAGATATATGGACTTACGATTTGAATGATCGCTTACGCCTTTTTAGCGTGTTCTATTTGGAAGTCAGGTGTATTTTATGGCCTTCTTCCACTTGGTCTTCGCTGTGGTTTGCGATTTCCTTTATATGGTTGCTGCCCTGACTTTCCACGTCTATTACGGTTACCGCCGCCACCTTGACCATGGCCTCCACCTTTAAAATTATCGCGTTTTTGTGGAAGTGGACGTTCTTCAGTAATATGAACCGGCGTTTTATCAGGTTCTTTCGTTAATATTTTTAATGCAGCCGCAATAATTGCTACGGCATCATCGTGTTCTGTAAGCAACTCATTAGCAGTTGCTTTGTATTCATCTAAGCTTCCTTCCTTGATTGCCTCTTCAAGTTTCTCCATTGTAATGCGCTGCTGGCCTTCAAGAGCTTCATCCCAAGTTGGCGGACGCATTGGCTGCATACGTTTCCTCGTTGTTTGTTCTACAATTCGAAGATATCCCATTTCACGAGGGCTTACAAACGTAATGGCCATTCCTTCTTTTCCTGCACGACCGGTTCTTCCGATTCTGTGTACATAGCTTTCAGGATCTTGTGGAATATCGTAGTTGTAAACATGAGTGACTCCGGAAATATCCAGTCCTCTGGCAGCTACATCCGTTGCTACGAGTACGTCGACTCTGCCTTCTTTAAACTTCTTTAATACGGATAAGCGTTTTGCTTGGCTAAGGTCGCCGTGAATGCCTTCAGCCGTATATCCTCTTACAGTTAAAGCATTTGAAAGCTCATCAACTCTACGTTTCGTTCTACCGAAAACGATAGCAAGCTCAGGTGATTGTGTATCAATCAATCTTGCCAGCACATCAAACTTTTCTTTTTCAGGAACTTTTACAAAAAATTGTTCAATTAAAGGTACGGTCATTTCCTTAGCTTGAACACGAACTGTTTCCGGGGATTTCATGAAACGTTCGGCAATTCTTCGTATAGGATCTGGCATTGTCGCTGAAAAAAGGAGTGTTTGTCTTTCTTCTGGAACAGTTTCCAAAATAGCTTCAATATCTTCAATGAATCCCATATTAAGCATTTCATCCGCTTCATCAAGGATAAGCGTATGAACATTACCTAATATTAATGTACGTCGATTAATATGATCCAAAATTCGTCCTGGAGTACCGACGATAATGTGAGGCCCTTTTTTCAGTGCTCTAATTTGGCGTTGGATATCAGATCCACCATATACCGCCAAAACTTTTGCACGGGCATCCATGCCGATCTTATATAATTCTTCAGAAACTTGGATGGCAAGCTCCCGCGTTGGCGCAATGATAATTCCTTGTACATGTGGGGATTTCACATCAAGCTTTTCAATTAACGGAATTCCAAAAGCTGCTGTTTTCCCTGTACCTGTTTGAGCTTGGCCAATTAAATCTTTACCTTCCATACTTAATGGAATGGTTTTTGCTTGTATTGGTGTTGCTTCTTCAAAGCCCATTCTATTCACTGCTTTTAAAAGAGCAGGGCTTAAATTTAAATCTGCAAACTTCGTCAATGCTACTCAATCTCCTTTGAATACTTCAAATTGAGACTTTTGTCTCTCCCGTACTATCCCGGGTTATCTGCTAAAAAATAATTTTTCTTTAAAGAACTGCCGTGAAAGTTGTAAACGATGTTGATAATTCTATCATTAAACGTTATTGAATACAATTATAGTCTTAATGAGTGAACTATCTTTTTTATTTTCTTCCACTCAGTCATTCTTTATCCGGACAAAATATTAAACGAGCATGGAATTGACCGTTTCTTCCAGCTTTACACCTCTTGAGGCTTTAAAGAGGATGAGTTCATTACCTTCGATTTTTTCGATTAAGGTGTCAATAAGCTCCCCTTTATCCTCAAATTCATAAACTCTGTTCTCTGGAAAACGTATTTTTGCACCAGCTGCTATATATTTCCCTAGTGGACCATACGTAAACACATACTTGATTTTATTTGGATCCAAATTTTCCCCAATTTGCTTATGGAACTCCTCTTCCTTTTCGCCAAGTTCCAACATATCACCTAATACAACAACTTTTTCACGATTCTCAGCCAGATTTTCAACCATCGAAATGACAGCCCTCATGGCTGTAGGGCTCGCATTATACGCATCGTTTAAAATACGGGTTCCTTTTATACCATCATGCCATTCCATTCTCATATTTGACAATTTTACTGATTTCAAACCTTCTTGAATAGAATTCGTCGGAATCAAAAACTCTTTTGCAGCAAGAATGGCCGCCAATGCATTCATTATATTATGCGTCCCAGCAATTGGAAGGAAGAATGGTTCATCGGAAAGTCCGGGAACGATGAATGAACTTCCATTCTCTTCTATATTTATTTCCTCAGGATATATATCATTTTCACGCGTTTCACCAAATGTACACGTATGGAATTGTTTAAGGCTGCTTATTTTTTTAATCAATAATGGTTCATTGCCGGGATAAATCAATAAGCCGTTTTTCGGTAGACCTTCAATAATTTCAAGTTTTGCATTGGCAATCGCCTCACGAGAACCCAAATCCTGCAAGTGAGCTTCTCCAATATTTGTAATAATCGCGGCGTCAGGCTGGGCAATCTTTGTTAATAATGAAATTTCTCCTTTGCCACTCATCCCCATCTCAAGAATGGCGACTTCAGTTGTTTCATCCATAGCTAGGATCGTTAAAGGCAGGCCAATATGATTATTAAAATTCCCGTCTGTTTTATGCACCTTAAAGTCGTGAGAAAATACAGCGGCGACAATGTCCTTTGTTGTCGTCTTCCCATTACTTCCAGTGATTCCGATTACTTTTGCAGAAGTTTGTTTGCGATAGGAATGTGCAAGATCTTGCAAGGAGCGAAGCGTATCTTCAACGATTAAAACAGGCATATTAACAGGCGGATTTGGCACATCCTTTTGCCAAAGCACGGCACTGGCACCTTTGGCAAATGCAGCATCTACATATTTATGCCCATCATTCGCTTCTCCTTTTAACGGAACAAATAAAGTGCCAGGCATAATCTGCCTAGTATCAAATGAGACTCCCTTTATTCCAATTTCTTGAAATGGCGTTACATCGTTTTCCACTTTTATCATCGTTGCCAACTGCCCTATTGTACGCTTTATCATCATAAATCCCCCTAACGTTTACAGCTGTCCCAATATATCGCAGTTGGGACAGCTTTTTTAAAGTTTCTTTAGATCGTGTAAGTAATAGATTGTTTTTCTTCGTGTCGCTCCAACGCAAGTTGAACTAAGCGTTCAATTAATTCCGGGTATTCGACTCCTGTATGCTTCCATAAAAGTGGGAACATGCTGAATGGGGTGAAACCAGGCATTGTATTTACTTCATTTATAATGATGCGTCCTTCTTTCGTTACAAAGAAATCAGCTCTAGCAAGTCCTGAACAATCGAGTGCTTTAAAAGCCTTGACGGCCATTTTTGTTATTTCTTTATATTGCTCCTCAGGGACATCAGCAGGGATGATTAATGCCGTATCTCCGTCGGAGTATTTAGCTTCATAATCATAAAATCCTTTATTCGGAACAATTTCTCCGGAGACTGAGCATTCGGGAAAATCATTTCCGAGAACGCCAACCTCTATTTCCCTGGCTGTAACCCCTTCTTCAATGATAATTTTCCGATCATATTTAAATGCATTTACAAATGCTTCAGCCAACTCATTACGATTTTCACATTTACTTATTCCAACACTGGATCCGAGGTTTGCAGGTTTTACAAAACAAGGGTAGCCAATTTCAGTCTCTACTTGATCATAAGATCTGTCTCTATCCACATCCCAAGCACTGCGAATATAGGACACATACTTCACTTGATCAAGTCCCGCTTGCCCGAATAAATTTTTCATGATTACTTTGTCCATGCCTGCTGATGAAGCAAGGACACCATTCCCAACATAAGGAATATTTAATAATTCCAGCATCCCTTGCACCGTTCCATCTTCACCATTCGGACCATGTAAAAGTGGAAAAACAACATCATAGCTTCCCTTTTGTTCAGGTGAAATCCTTGTACTTAATGCATTCGGTCCAACTACTTCTCCCGCATTTCGGAATTCTAACTCTTTTACATTGTCAACAGGACCACTTAATTCAGGTCCCTTTATCCAATTACCTTCATTTGATATAAAAATAGGATGAATAGCAAATTTATTCGTATCCAAAGCTTTAATAACAGCCTTGGCTGTTTGTAAAGAAACCTCATGTTCTGCCGATTTTCCACCATATAATAAACATATATTCGTTTTCATAATAATCCTCCATGAAGTGCAGATGTTATTTATTTTACCATGAAGATGGGGCATAACTAAATGAATTCTTCTGTTTTTCTTTTTATAGTATATGGGCGAAAACAACAATGGTGCTCTAGTAAACAGATAAAAAACGTGGATTCACTAATCAGTGAGCCCACGCTTTGCAGTTTTTTAGTTTACGAAGATGAATATGCCGCAAATGCTTGCCATTCACCCGTTTTACGATCAAAAACAAGTTTTCCATCAGCTTTTCTTTCACCAAGCATTTCATATTCCTCATACATGGCATCCATATCATAAAAATCTCCAATAACCCATACTGGGATCTCTATCATGAACCTATTGCGAACAGCCTTTTCAATAGAAATCACGATTCCCTCTTTCATAAAATCAGAGAAAGGATGAAGGATTTCCTTAGGTATAGGCGGAATACTTTTCTTTTTCACTCTAAAAAAGAGAGGCTTTTCTTTTTGGTTATTGATTTTACCTACTATTACAGAACCTAGCATTAAAAAAAAGGAATCCCAATCCTTGTAGTATGTTTTATTATACCAACCATCATCTCCGGCAAGATAAGCAAAGCTGTTTTTGAGCTTCCCATAAAAAGGAAGCTTCAAATGTTCCTTACGATGTCCTAAATAAAGGATTTCTGCTATTTCCTGCCCACTTAGCAGATTTAAATGTTCCTCATCATTAAAATCCAGCCAGCAAAAGTCACCAAACCCGTGTACATCATCTTCGAGTAATTTTTCAATCAACTCGTGATCTACATATTCTAACATTGTATGCATGTTAAAATGACTATCCTTTACTTTATGGCGAATTAATAATGCATTTGGGATTTGATTAGGAATCCCGGATATGAATTCAACAAATTCAATTCCATATGAAAGAACAAAATGATCTTTATTGTTCATATGTACATAGATCAATTCTCGATCTGATACATGTTTTTTCAAGAAAAGCCCTCCATTGCTAATCAAAAGGTTGTATATGGCTCCATCTTTGAAGTTGATTCTATCATAACAGATTTTCACCACTATTTAAGGAATTCCTCAATTGTTTTATAAAATTTCATATGAAACGATAATTGTTGCCGCTTTGTGGGTAAAGTATGTATATCTTACTGAAATTACATGATAGAGAAAACCCTGCTGAGGAGGTGAAGTCACGCTTCATGAATTATATTGAAGCATGACGCTCCATTGTTAGTCATTAATATACTACTCGTTATCCTTTTAATTGCATTAACTGCCTTTTTCGTAGCGTCCGAATTCGCCATAGTTAAAGTTCGTAGTTCACGCATTGACCAACTTATCGCACAAGGGAATAAAAAAGCTGTAACAGCAAAACGACTGCTTTCCAATTTAGATGGATACTTATCGGCCACTCAACTTGGAATTACCGTTACAGCCCTAGGATTAGGGTGGTTAGGAGAACCTACTGTTCAAGTACTGCTTACACCGATATTTGAAAAGTTTTCCGTTCCAGAATCAATAGTCAGTGTTCTTTCTTTTATCATTGCATTTAGTACGATTACATTTATTCACGTAGTCGTAGGTGAATTAGCTCCTAAAACATTTGCCATTCACAAAGCAGAAGAAATTACACTTTCTATTGCAGCTCCTCTCATATTTTTTTATAAAATTATGTACCCTTTTATTTGGGCGTTGAATGGCAGCGCTCGGTTAATCGTAGGATTATTTGGTATAAAGCCTGCTTCCGAAAGTGAACTCGCCCATTCAGAAGAGGAGTTAAGGATTATTCTGTCAGAAAGCTTGAAAAGTGGGGAAATAAATCAATCTGAATATCGATATGTAAATAGAATCTTTGAGTTTGACAATCGGATTGCTAAGGAAATCATGGTCCCTAGGATTGAAATATTCAGTATTGATAAAACCGCTTCAATAGAAGAAATAATAGGAACGATTCGAGAAGAAAGATTTACCCGTTATCCCGTAACAGATGGTGATAAGGACACAATTATTGGAATTGTTAATGTCAAAGAGTTTCTTACGGATTGTATCGGCGGCAACTGTATGGGGAACGAGCCTATCATGCCATATGTAAAACCGGTCATTAGGGTGATTGAAACAATTCCAATACAAAGCTTACTCGTCAAAATGCAAAAGGAAAGAACGCATATGGCGGTTTTATTTGATGAATATGGGGGAACTGCGGGAATTATTACGGTAGAAGACATTCTTGAAGAAATTGTTGGAGATATTAGAGACGAGTTTGATGCGGATGAGATACCGAACGTCCGTAAACTATCTGATAACCACTATTTGCTAGATGCCAAAATGCTTATTGATGATGTAAATAACCTATTGGGAGTTCACCTTTCCGGTGAAGATGTCGATACAATAGGAGGTTGGCTCCTAACACAAAAGTATGATTTGCAGGAAGGCGATACGCTTACTGCCGATCAACATGATTTTCATGTGAACACGATGGAAGGATCTCATATTAGTGTTGTAGAAGTAGAAAAGAAGAAGTAAAAAAAACACTTTTGGTCCTTCCTTAAGTGTTTTTCTCGACTTTTTCCAACATTATTTCCCAAGAAATAATAAGGTGGAAAATTATTATTTTGAAAATAAAACAAGCCAAGTATGCTTTCCTGTACACACCTGACTTGCCTGCCTTAAGAGTGAAGTTCCGAATAATTTTGGATAGACTTGACATCCTCAAGTACCTTGTTAACTTCAAGTCTTGATTTCGTTTTAGAAATCTTAACTCCGATCTCTGTCAGACTACTTATTACTTTTTGAAGCTGATCATGATCTCTTTGCAAGAAAGATCACCTCTTTAAGATTTGACATCTTATTCATATTCTACCTTAAATTTCACTCACTGTATATCGTTTTTGAAGAAGCGTAATCAATTTGTCAACTTTTTTGCTTAACTGTTATCTACTATACCCTGTGATAGAAAGAATAATCCTCATTTAAGGGAATTTTCCTTTAATAACAAAATAAACAGCCGCCCTTTGAGACGACTGCTTATTCCCTATCGGTATTGCTTTAAAATAGATTCCAGTCTTAAAGCGAATCCGAGGCTTCCTTTTACTTTTAATCTTCCCATCATATAAGCGGTTGTACTGTTTAATCTCCCAGACAATAATTCTTTAAAATCATTGTAATTCATTATGAGCGTGCATTCTGTTTCATCGGCAGCGCCTTCTGCCACATTTGCTTTTCCATCTTGCAAAATAAGTTGATAGACACCTCTTTGCTCACCAGATATTTCGAATTGGAAAACGGCGTTTATGTCTTCAAGTGGTTCTTGATGTGCATTCATTACTCTGGAAACGCGCTGGAAAATTTCATGTAAGCTTTGATTTTCAAATGTAATTTGCATATTCCCCTCCAAGATTGTCATTATTACCCATTATAACGCGTTTGAAAATTTCGACAATATAAAGTAAGAGCGATTGATTACCTTTTTCCGGACAACGCAGTAAGTGGGCGAAATAAAGCAATCCCTTTTCTTTTCTTTTTATTTCTTGAATCCTCTACCATTTTGAATAATTGCAAGTCCCTTTCTCTTTCTTCTATTTTTTCCGTTAAACTTTCAACTTGTTTTGCCAATGCCCGATTCATTTCAATCAAAGACGCTTGCTGTATTTCTAAATCCTTCATTTGTTCAATGAAATCATGTAAATCTTTATTTGTGTCAGTTGCTGGACTTTCTTTTTTAGGAGTATCCCCAACAGCTTTTTCGGCCGCAAGTTCAATTGCTAACTCTTCCTTTGTCATCAGTTCCATCATATTAGATATAACCTTTAAATCAGCGTGTTTGAAGATTCGACCGTTATTCGTCCCACGTTCAAATCTGTACCCATTGGCCTCCAATAATGCTGCATACTTTCTAATCGTACTCGCCCCAATGCCAAGTGTTTTCGCCGCTTCGGAAGAAAAAATGTGCTGTTCCACCGTATCCCTCCTGTTTAAATGTTATGTATACATTTCAACAGAAAGGGATGCTTGTCCTTTCACTAATCATGTAGATTAGGAAGAGGTTTTGTCATTCTTCCTAAATAAATTTCGAGCATAATTTTAAGTTAAAGAAATTTGTAGAAATTAAATCGGTTCCTTATAGGGAATTAACAATTTCTCTAACATCGTTTTTCGGGCTATTCACTAGAGGGGAAACTGAATAAGTTTCCATTTCTTCAGCAGGAAAAGGAACGAGAAGACTTTTTAAGTAACGCTCATCATTAATGGAACGATCTAACCATGCCTCGCTTGCTTCTTTCGTCAATATTACAGGCATTCGATCATGGACATCTTTTACAACAGAATTCGCTTCTGTTGTAATAATAGTACATGAATGGATAGTCGCTCCATTGTCCTCAAAGCGGTCCCACAATCCCGCGAACGCAAATGGTTCCTTTGACTGTAATTGGAAACGAAAGGGTATTTTCTGTGTCCCTGCTTTTTTCCATTCGTAAAATCCATCCGACGGTATGATGCATCTTCTTCTTTTTAAAAGAGTTTTGAAGCTTGGTTTCTGATCTATCGTTTCAGCTCGTGCATTGATCATTTTATAACCAATTTTCGGGTCTTTAGCCCAAGAGGGCACTAATCCCCATTTCAACATGCCGATTTTATTTCCCGCACTCGACCTTATGATTGCTAGGACATTCTGGCTTGGAGCAATATTATATCGCTCCACCCATTCTATCTCTTCAAAATCCATCAATTCAAATCTTGCTGCTAAATCTTCCCTTGGAGCGAATAAACTGTAACGTCCACACATTTCAATACACTCCGATCATTTATTTTAACCTTCAAGAATTGTTTATAATTTACCGTTTAAGGAAATTATACAATATTGGGTCATATTAGTGAAAAGGAGCGATCATTATAATGAAGGTATTAGTAGTCGGTGCAAATGGACATACCGGACGGTTGCTCGTACAATTTTTAGCTAACAATAGCGATCATCATCCTTACGCAATGGTGAGAAATGAAGATCAGGAAGAAGAACTAATGAATTTGGGTGCAGTTGAAGTGATTGTCGCCGATTTAGAGGAGGATATTAGTAGGGTTACGAACGGAATGGATGCTGTCATCTTTGCAGCCGGATCAGGATCGAAAACTGGCCCCGACAAAACCATTTCCGTTGATCAAGAAGGAGCAATCAAGCTCATTGATGGTGCAAAATCCAGCGGCGTAAAACATTTTGTCATGTTAAGCTCCATCGGTGCTGACGACCCACAAGGACCCATAGAACACTATTTAACCGCAAAGCGAATTGCTGATGATCACTTAAAGAGCAGCGGGTTAACATATACAATTGTAAGACCCGGACGATTAACCCACGATCAGCCTACTGGTAAAGTGGAGCTCGCTGAAAAAATTGAATTAATGGATGACAGGTCCATCCCCCGTGGTGACGTTGCCCATGTTCTAGCCGCTTCGCTCAAAATTGAAAACTCAAAAAATAAAATAATGGAAGTTTTATCTGGCGATAAGGATATAGATTCAGCGATGGAGATGCTTTAAAACGAATAAAATCCCTCACAATATTCGTGGGGGATTTTATCGATTCTACCTCTACAATGAAGGTTCTTTTCGTGCCCTGCCGGATCGAATAAGCCATAAATGAACAAAAAATTCCACGACTGTTAAAAGTGCAGCCGTTATTATAGCACCACCCATCGTAACATCTGCACCCGCAAAGAAATAGGATAAAAAGTAAATAATGAGCGCGGATGTTACAAAATCAACCGCATTACTAATCCAAAAGGTGCCTTTTTGCAAAATGGCGATTTCCATCAAATGTCCCACTACGGCCAACGTGATACCAATAACAATCGGCTGATAAACATATGGGAAGTTTACGTTTGTTAAAAAGTTGGCTGCAATGATCACAATAATAGGACAAACGATTAATTTCATAATTAAGTTCAGCATCCAACTGGCCTCCTTTAATGAAAGGATGCCAATTAGCGTATGAAAATATACAAATTGGATAAATCGAGAAAATAAAAAGCATTCCTGAAAAAACCTTCAGCTCTGTAGGAATACTTATCCCATAAGCACCATTCATTGATTAGAAATTAACTTTTTCTTCCTTAAAAAATCTCTTACCTCATCTTTCTCGAGCCCCAACTTTTTCGCTTCCATTATCAATGTTAACCATTCTTTATCCATTTCTATTATGTATCTTTTTAATTCTCCCAAGTTCATACCCCCTAATGTAAAAAAGATTCTCCCTCAGTACGATATGGCTAGTTTGCTTTTTTTCAAAATAGGAATTGTTTACTGTTTTTATATTATCGATGTTCATGCATTTAAAGTGTTACTTTTTGCCTATTCCAAAAAATAATGAGCGTGTCTTTTCTTTAAAAATCGTCATAATTCAAGGAATTCATGTACGAGAAGACATTCAAATTTCTAACAAGCTAAAAATTTCACTAGGATTTTGTGACCCTATCTTATTTTAGGTCGAATAGTTATTAAAGCTTGTGACCATACTTTAGACGGGTTTCTCCTTGATTTCCGGAAAAGGCATAGCATCTCAAAATATGATTAAAAGCCTATTAAATCTGTTCTCTTTAAAGAACACCTAAAGTGAGTATAGGTTAAAATAATTAAATTGAAAAACTTCAAATACTACTAATTTTTCTTTATAAAGAACAGTTTTCTTAAAAAACCTTCACTTATCTTAATATTCCTCATTATTTGATATTTCATTTTACATTTTGTTCTATATATGAAAAAGGTTGCCTATTTTTTTAGCAACCTTTTCATCATTCTTATTTTATTTCGCCAAGCTTTTTAAATTCAGCACGACGATTTCAGGTCTGTTTAAAATCCTAAAAGGAATAATACTATTTCCTAATCCGCGGCTTACAACCATATGCGTTCTTCCATTTTCATGAATTCCCGAAGTATATTTAGGAAACCAGCCTTGCCCTGGTGCGATGAGACCGCCAATTCCTGGGATACGAACTTGCCCGCCGTGGGCGTGGCCAGTAAAAACAACATCGATATCTTTAATTGCATATACATCAAATACCTCCGGTCGATGAGAAAGAAGTAATTTAAAAGAATCATTTTGCTCATCTATTAATATCTCATCTAAGGATTCAGCAATGGTCTCTTCCGGTGGGGCAATTGCTTTTGCTAGTGGATCCTGAACACCGGCAATAAGGATGGATTGACCCGCCTTTTCTATTTCAGCTGTCTCGTCCATAAGAACATGAACTCCTGCATCCTCCAATGCCTTCGTAATCTCTTCAATTCTATTAACAGCAACTTCGTGATTTCCAGTTACATAGAACACATCCGTGAATGGCGTGATTTGTTGTACAAAGTCAAGGCTGTTCTGTAAATTATATCGGTTGCTATCAATAAAGTCGCCAGTAATAAAAACAAAATCGGGATTCAGTTTTTTCACTTTGGTCACAAGCCGTAATTGCTTTTCACCAAAAGCAGCATCATGCAAATCCGAAATCTGCACGATACTTATTCCATCAAAAGCCTTCGGAATACGTTCAGATTTGACTTCATATTCAGATGTTTGCAGCCAATTATTATTTATGTATAAAAAAGCCCATACAAAAGCGATAAATAGGATCAGCTTCATTAGTTTTCGTTTCATTGTCGTGTTCCCCTCAAGAAAAAAATAGAACTAGCCTTATCATATCATTTTATTTCGATGAAAATATACGTATGACAAAGAAAAGGAAGAGTTTGCTAGTCGATAGGCGCTGGAGCTGGACAAAAAAACAAGCCCCTCTCTTGGTGAGAAGGGCCATGCTCTTTTATTTCTGTTGTTCTTCTTTATTATAATATTCAACTGAGTACATTGCACCCTCTCCAACCATTCTTGTATCACCAATATCATGAGGGTCAGGGTTCCCTGCCTTTTCCAAAAGCTCCTTGCACGCGCTGGGGTTTTGTTCACATAAAAAGTCTACTACTTTTTCTTTAGCCGATCGGTAAAGATCCATCGCCTTCTCCCTATTTTCATGTTTCGATAAATAGGTAACACCGGCAATTCCTAGTCCTAACAATAACAGTGGATTTATGTTTTTAGACATTAGAGTTGCCTCCTTTTTTGTCTTTGCATATATTTACCCACTATTTTGAAGGTAAAAACATTAGGAGACGACTGTTCTTTTTTTTGAAGCGGCAATAATATCCTTAATTTCTTCCCTATCACCCTTGTGCAGAAGATCAACTATTTTACTGCCGACAATGACACCTGCACAATATTTGCCTAATTCCCTTACCTTCTCAGGCGATGATACACCAAATCCTGCAAGTACAGGAACGGATGAAAACTCGCTTAATTCTTGTAAGTATGCCGCTAATCCATCTTCATATTGGTTTCTGACTCCTGTTATCCCTTTAACCGTAACGGCATAAAGAAATCCTTCCGTTGCTTTTGCTATCTTTTCAATTCTACTGCGCGGACTTGTAGGCGCAACTAAATGGATTAATGCTAACTCGTACTTAGAAAAAATCGGCGCAACCATCTCATCCTCTTCAAAAGGTAAATCAGGTATAATTAAGCCGTCTACTCCAACTTCCTTACAACGTATCGCAAATTTCTCTATACCGTAAGAATAAATTAAGTTAAAATACGTCATTAATACGATTGGAATTGATCGTTCTTCTTTCCATCCCAGCAAACTTTCAAGTACTCCATCCAATGTCGTTCCATTTGCAAGTGCCCTTATTCCCGCTTCCTGGATGACGGGACCATCTGCAACTGGATCGGAAAAAGGAATCCCAAGCTCCACCACAGTAGCACCGCTTTTTTCCAAAAATAAAATTTGCTCCTGTAAGTTCTCAAGTCCTCCATCACCAGCCATAATATAGGGAACAAATGCTTTATCCCCTTTATCCAATACCTCTTTAAAAGCTGCATCCATTTTTGCTTTACCCATTGTTCACACCTCCGATTGCATCTCTGACAGCATCCACATCTTTGTCCCCTCTCCCTGATAAACAGACGACAAGTGTTTCAGATTTCTTCATTTGTTTTGCAAGCTTCATCGCGTAGGCAACTGCATGCGAACTTTCTAACGCAGGAATAATGCCTTCTGTTTTTGCGAGTAGTTGAAAAGCCTCCAATGCTTCTTGATCCGTTGCTGACGTATACGTGACACGCCCCGAATCTTTTAAATAGGCATGTTCAGGCCCGACGCCTGGATAATCAAGACCTGCAGAAATCGAATGGGCGCTCTGTATTTGACCGTGTTCATCTTGTAAAAGATAAGTTAGTGTACCATGTAATACCCCGGCTTTTCCGTCCGTCAAGACGGCAGCATGCTTTCCTGTTTCAATTCCAGCCCCAGCTGCTTCCACACCATATATTTTCACTTCCTCATCTTCAATAAATGGATAAAACATGCCCATCGCGTTGCTTCCGCCGCCAATGCATGCAACTACTGCATCTGGAAGCCTTCCTTCTTGCTCTAACATTTGCTTTTTCGTCTCACTTCCGATGACACTTTGGAAGTCTCTTACAATTCTCGGGAAAGGATGAGGTCCGACAACTGAACCTAAAATATAATGAGTGTCCTCTACATTCGCCACCCAGTAGCGTAGTGCTTCATTGACCGCATCCTTTAGCGTTCCACTTCCTTGGGTGACACTTCGTACTTCAGCGCCTAAAAGCTCCATCCTGAAAACATTCAATTGTTGACGGCGGATGTCCTCTTCACCCATGAATACGATACAGTCCAATCCAAGCAATGCGCACACTGTTGCGGTTGCTACTCCATGTTGTCCTGCACCGGTTTCCGCCACTACTTTCTTCTTACCCATCCGAAGTGTAAGAAGCGCCTGGCCAATTGTATTATTGATTTTGTGAGCGCCCGTATGGTTAAGATCCTCACGTTTCAAATATATCTTTGGTCCTCCAGCAAGCTTCGATAAGTTTTCCGCAAAATAAAGTGGAGTTTCTCTACCGATATATTGTTTTAAATAATGATCCATTTCTTTTTGAAATTCAGGATCAGCGATTGCTTTTTCATATTCTTCTTCCAATTCCAATACAGCTGTCATTAATGTTTCCGGAACAAACCTTCCGCCAAACTCGCCATATCTTCCCTTAATATTTGGTGATGTGTATACTACCAATGTGTTCACGCTCCTCTAATTTTGCTGCTGCTAAAAATTCTTGTATTTTTTTTACGTCTTTTATTCCGTTTGTCTCAACACCGCTCGACACATCGACTACGGCAGGTCTAACGACTGATATTGCCTTTTTTACATTTTCTAGGTCAAGCCCGCCTGCTAAAATGATTTTGTCTCTTGGAATTTTTAAATTTTCAAGAAGGCTCCAATCGAATGGAATCCCGCTTCCGCCGCGATATTTTTCACCGGGACTATCTACTAAAAAATAATCACAATCATAATTTGCTAGTTCGTTAAGATTATCTTGTTCTTTTATAGAAAAGGCCTTAATCACGGGATATGGCAACCTTTTACAAAAGTCTTGAGTCTCGTCTCCATGTAACTGGATAATATCGAGATTGGCAGTTTCAGCAATACGGACGATATTTTCATAGGATTCATTCACGAAAACTCCAACCGTTTTTACATGTTCAGGCAATTGTTGAATAATGCTTGCCGCTTTCTCAGGGGAAACTTTCCTTTTACTTTCCGCAAAAACAAACCCCAGAAAGTCGGCCCCAGAATCACTTGCAGAAAGTGCAGCTTCTTCTGACATGATGCCGCAAATTTTAACCTTCAATTACTTCACCACCTTCGTGAGCGGGATCCGAATTTCATTCATCGTTTCTGTAATATTCGCTGATTTCATTAATGTCTCC
Source organism: Lederbergia panacisoli (assembly GCF_024626525.1). GTDB lineage: Bacteria > Bacillota > Bacilli > Bacillales > Bacillaceae_C > Lederbergia > Lederbergia panacisoli. The sequence continues at coordinate 122,618 of NZ_JANJGU010000009.1, read as the reverse complement.
CCAACTAAAATTGCTTTTGCCCCAGCTTGCGCCACTTGTTCAACATCTTGCTTCGCGCGGATGCCACTTTCACTTACGAGGAGACAATCTTCATTTTTTAATACGGAAGCCACTCGCTCCGTCACTCCGAGATCAACCGCAAATGTTTTTAAATTACGATTATTTATTCCGATAATTCGAGCACCAATGCGAAGAGCCATTTCTGCTTCTTTTTCATCATGAACCTCGAATAAAACATCTAATTGTTTCGATCTTGCGTAATGATATAGGTCACGCAGCCTCTCTTCAGGAAGCGCCGCTGCAATCAACAGAATAACACTGGCACCATGGTCTTTCGCAACATCAATTTGGACTTCATCAATCATAAAATCCTTACATAGCAAAGGAAGGGCAACCGCTTCTGAAACAGCGGAAAGATCTGCCATAGATCCTTTGAAAAATTGCCGATCTGTTAAAACGGAGATCGCACCGGCACCAGCTTGCGCGTATGCTTTTGCCTGAGCAACGGGATCGACTCCATCATTAATGACCCCCTTTGATGGAGATGCTCGTTTCACTTCCGCAATGACGCTAATATTTTCTTGATTTTTAAAGCTCTCATATAAGGAGGGGCGGCTTTTTTCATTTACCAACTGTTGCACACTATAGATTACTTTCAGTTCCTGGACTTCTCTCTTTTTCTGCTCAATAATCTTATCTAAAATCGTCAATTTATAGCACTCCTTGCTTTGTATGTTGACTTCTTTCAATGAGGTATTCCAATTTGGACAATGCAGCCCCTGAATCAATGCTTTCTTTCGCCTTTTCAATTCCATCTTGAATGGAATTTACATTTCCATTAGCATAAATTCCTATTCCTGCATTTAACAATACGGTATCGCGGAATGGCCCATCGTCTCCACGAAGAACGCTCATCATAATATGCGCATTTCGCTCAGCATCCCCACCCATAATTTCCTCATTGGAATACGTTGGGAGACTTACATCTTTCGGAAGTAACGTTAGTGGGGTTAGCCCACCATTTTCAAGGATAACGAGATGATTTTCACCAGAAAGTGAAGCTTCATCAAGATATCCTGCACCATTGATGACGACTGCTCTTTTTCTTCCAAGCTGCTTTAACACTTCACCCATCAGCATCAACTTATCACGTCGATAGATTCCTAATAACTGTGTATCCAATTCAACCGGGTTCGTCAATGGCCCGATCAAGTTGAAAATCGTTGGAACTCGAAGATCTCGTCTAACTTTCATAACAGCCTTCATCGCTGGATGTACATGGGGAGCGAATAAAAAGGCAATTCCATTTTCAGCGAGAAGCTCCTCCGTTTCATCTGGACTATTGTCAAGTGAGACCCCAAAATATTCTAATACGTCTGCACTTCCCGTTTGACTTGAAACACTTCTATTTCCATGCTTTGCAACCTTGATTCCGGCACCCGCAATAACGAAAGCCGAAGTCGTACTAATGTTGAAACTACTTGAACCATCCCCACCGGTTCCGCAATTATCCATCACTCTTTCTTCCATGGATAAAATAGCCGGTGATTTTTCACGCAGGGCATGGACTAAGCCTGCTATTTCATCTGCCGTCTCACCTTTTAAGGCTAATAAACCAAGCAATGCACCCGCTTCACTTTCGGAAACTTCACCAGAAAAAAGAATTCTTGCCGCTTCCGTCATTTCAGTTATCGTTAAATGTTCACCAACCATCAATTTTTGTAAATATTGTTTCATGTTTATACTCCTCTCATTTTTTAATATAAAAAAGCCCTCTGCAAACACAATTGTTTTGTGTTTACAGAGGGCGTTATGTCCGCGGTGCCACCTCTATTGAAGATTTAATTAATCTTCATCTCATCAAGTACGGGACATTAGAAAAGCGCAAGCGCCTTGCTCATCGACGTACAAACTTCAGGGCCTAAGACTTGCGATAAAGGAAACACGACGAGGAACGAGTCGATGTTGACTACGCAAGCGAAAAGGACAGGAAGTTTGCTAGTCGATAGGCGCTGGAGCTAGACAGTGAAAAAAGGTCCGATACTTTATCCTGTTAACGGTGGAAACCGGATTTCCCTACTACTGAATTCAGGAAATCTCTCTTAAGCCCATTCCACAAGGTCGCTCGTACCGGATTCCCACCATCACCGGCTCTCTTTTACTAACGTTCCAAGTGTACTCTTCTTAATCAACGATTTACATTTATCTTTTAAAAAAACACAAAAAGGGCCCTCATCCAAAGGACGAGGAACCCGTGGTACCACCTTCATTAGCCAAAAAATCAGCTCACTTTAACAGCGACAAGCAATCATGCTTATCACCTGTCTTACTAACGCGAAGACCTAGCGCCAAAGCCTACTTGCTTCTTGAAAAGTTTCGGTTTGGAGGCTCAGAAGCCCATTCACCATTTCCGCACACTGGTTTGCACCGACCACCAGCTCTCTTAAGTGCTGCAAAATAGCTACTCTTCTTCGTCACTGCCAGAAATATTCATTAAGTTTGAATTATTTATCATCTTAGCTGTTTAAAAAAGGAATGTCAAGATATTATTTTAATTTTTGTTTGATGATTTTTTTTGGGGGGCGGTATTTTTAGTGATTTTTGGACTCGATCGAAATTTAATTTAATAATTTTTGATTGAGGGTGCGGAGGTGCTTGCATCGTGACATAGGACATCGCTTTTCCTTGATTGAAGGTACGATGGTTTTTTCATCGTGACCTCGAGTCCTCTTTTTCTTGGATAAGGGCACGTTGGAGTCTTCATCGTGACCTTGAATGCCTCTTTTTCTTGAATAAGGGCACATTGGAGTCTTCATCGTGACCTTGAACGCCTCTTTTTCTTGAATAAGGGCACATTGGATGCCTCATCGTGACCTAGAACGCCTCTTTTTCTTGAATAGGGGCACATTGGGCGCCTCATCGTGACCTTGAATGCCTCTTTTTCTTGAATAAGGGCACATTGGAGTCTTCATCGTGACCTTGAACGCCTCTTTTTCTTGAATAAGGGCACATTGGATGCCTCATCGTGACCTTGAACGCCTCCTTTTTTTGAATAAGGGCACATTGGGCGCATTATTGGACAAAGTCCACTACTTTTTCACAATGATGTCCTTTTGAAGCGTTGAATCAAGCACTCTTACCGATTGATCATTGTCGCTATCCCTTAAGGTATGCAGAGCATCCGTATTTTACTATATGGTGTCCCGATTTCTGTTCAGTTTTTAAAAAATTCAAATTACTGCGGACTTTTTATGGTAGAGTAGTAGTAAACAAAAGTATGCCTACAAAGGGGGAGTATATTGAAAAAGACATGGTTCTTTTGGGTTACAACGACTCTGATCTCTTTTTTTGGATTTTACCTTATTGAGCATATTTTTACAGTAAGTCCTGAATCTATTTCGGGAAATGGTAATCTAGGCATTATATTTATTATGTTATTTTCACCATTTTTTCTTGCAAGTTATATTTTTACCTTTCGGCTGACATCGAAACTTTTGAAAAAGGCGGGCTTGAAGTTCAAAATAGGAATTTTCCTATTTTCCGTGCTTGGTTGCGCATTATTAGTGTACGCAATTATTCATTATAAAAATGAACTCGTTATTGCCTTAGGAGGGCCTCCAACTAATCCTGAATCTAGAATTTTTCGCTTTGGGTGGTTCAATCAATATACGAATAGTTTATTTTTTAATATTTACACCTTTTTCTTGAGCTATATTTTTATTATTTTCTTGGGGACTTTATTAAGACAAGGAGCAAACAAATGATTTATGTGATTAGCTTCGTCCTTTCTATTCTACTAACGTCGCTCTCCTATTTTTTTGGAAGCCATTTACTTAAAAATGGGCTCGTTTTTTGGCAAGCTTTTCTCATTGGTGCTACAGTTGTTTCCTTAGGTGCTATTACCGAAGCTTTACGAGCACCTATATGGCTTATAGTGATAGTACCGTTTCCTATAGGGATGTTTTTGCTATATCACTTTTTACAAAAACCCATCCTTATTTGGTTTCTGACATATGTAGCGATACTTGCCATCTACACAGGTATTCACCTCATCATGAGTTATTTTTTTAAGTTTCATTCATTAATTCCTGCCTGGAAATTATCATAAAAGCAAAAGGACCCTACTTTTCGGGTCCTTCATTGCGTCATTTCTATAATTTTTTTGAAGACTTCGAACCCCTTTTATCTTGCTCATCTTTTTCCCGTTCTTCGACAAGCTCGTCCGATATATCATCGATTGGCATGAGCAATTGATCGCGCTGAGCTTGCTTTTCAGAATCTTCCTTGAATGCCTTGTCTTGATCATTTCGTTCTTCTAGCGTCTTCGCTCTATCAATTTTGTTTTGGGTTGGCTCGTGGCTCATAATCATCCCTCCACTTTTACTCTTTCTTTTTCCTGCTTGAGAAGGGATGAAACATTTAATTTTGTCGCTGTTCTGCTTCTATCTCGCCGCCAAACACTTTTTCTTTTGAAAAGCCTCTCCCAAGTATTTCGGAAGCATTTAGAAAAATAACAAAGGATGTTGGTTCTTGTTCTTGAAGAACTTTCTTCAAGTAAACAGCTTCCGACTGCTCGACGACGCATAAAATCATCGTTCTTTCCTTATTCGTGTACCCGCCAAGAGATTTCACTTTCGTCAGTCCACGGTCTATCTCTTCGCGAATAATACGCTGAATCATTTCTTCTTTTTCAGTAATGATCAGCACTAGTTTTGTCGGTGATGTTTGCAACTGAACAAAATCGATCACTTTACTTGTGACATATATCGAAATCATTGCAAACAAAGCAAGCTCCAGATTGAATATAAATGCTGAAGCCGTGACAACGATTCCATCTACTAGCAACTGGGAAAAGCCGCTCGATGACCCGGTGTATTTTTTTAGTAATTGAGCAATCATAGCCGTTCCGCCTGTAGAGCCTCCACCGCGATAAACGATTCCGAGACCGACTCCAAGGACAATGCCACCATAAATCGCTCCTAACATTGCATCCATAATATGGAGGTCCATTCCTTGTGTTAACCAAATGGTGAATGGAACAAAGACTGTACCGACTAATGTTTTCGCACTGAAGTCTTTCCCTAAAATAAGGAGACCAATGATAAATAACGGTAAATTAATACTAATTTGTACGAGTGCAGGATTCCACTGAAACACCTCAAATAAAAGGGTACTGACACCCGAAATGCCTCCTGCCGCTAGTTTAGATGGAAGTAAAAACATATTATATGAAAGACCAACGAGAGTTGCCCCAAACATGATCTGTACATATTCCCATACTTTTATATTTCGAGATTTTATCTTCTTCACTTTTACACCTCTCTTTTAATACCATATTAATTTTAGCAAAAAAGAGAGGATTTACCCTTTTTCTAAAAAGCAAGATATTTTAGATTCGGTAAAAGAGTTTTGTATTTTCATATAATCTTTTATACACGAATGATGGTTCTTCTTTCTTAAGCTTTGCAATCATCTTCACCGATTCATGAATCATCACTGGGTGGGTCGTCTTTCCGGTAAAATCCCCTTCAAAACGCCACGGCCCGTCCGTTTCCACCATCATTTGATTCAATGGATAACTGGTAACGAGCTGTTTGATTTCATCTTCGTATAAAACATCAGGAGTGATTGAAATATAATAGCCATTTTTAATCATACGTTCGATTGTAATTGGATCTCCTTTGAACCAATGGAAGTGAGCACACTTTATATTATGTTTTTCTAAAAGATCACACACGACGGGGGCATCATCATAAACTGCATGAAGCACGACAGGCTTGTCCCATTTCTTCGCAAATGTTAAAAATTCATCTAGTAAATGTATGTATGGATCAAGAGAAATCTTCGGATTTTCACTGCGCAAGTAATACGGCAAACCTATTTCTCCAACCGCCGCCATTTCATTTTGATTTTTAGACATCCAGTTAAAAAGTTCAGCTGCTTCATGATCAGAAGGTAATTCCTGTTCAGGGTGAAAACCAAATGCCGGCTTCACTTGCGGAAACTGCTTCGCTAACTGCAAATTTTTCTTACAAGAATTTAAATCAAAAGAAACAGAAATCAAATTTGTACAATTTATCTCGTCTAGTTCATCCATAATCAATTGGATATCTTTTTGATCGTAATGGTCTAAATGAATATGTGCATCCATAATCTTTTCCATTCTCATGCCCCCCCTATTGCCTCATAAAGTTCCTTTTTTACCTTTAAAAATTCATTCTCCAATGGTAAATTACTTTTTCTTGGACGTTCGAATGGAACTTTTACCTCGTAAATAACCGTAGCAGGATTGCTTGATAAAACAATGATACGATCCGACAGAAACAATGCTTCATCAATATTGTGTGTCACAAATAAAATAGTTCTTTGGAATTCTGACCAAATCGATAATAACCATTGATGCATGTCAATTCGCGTAAAACCGTCCAAAGCGGTGAATGGTTCATCCAGGCAAATTAGTGATTGAGGACTTAATAACGCCCTAATAAACGCGACTCGCTGTTTCATCCCGCCTGATAATTCATTCGGCATCGAATGTTCATAACCGCTTAATCCGGCTTTAGCAATCATGGCAACTGCTTTTTCCACATCACGTTTTTCATGTAATTCTTGACCTAACAACACATTTTCCAATACCGTTCTCCATGGAAATAAGGACGGCTGCTGCGGCATATAGCTAATGAATCCACGTTTTCCAGTAATATTTTCCCCGTTAAGCTTGATGGAACCTTGTTCAGGGTTCAATAAACCGCCGATCAAATGAAATAATGTACTTTTTCCACTGCCAGAAGGACCTAATATTGTAACGAACTCCCTCTCTTGCAGCTCCAGGCTAATATCCTTTAACACCTTACGTCCATCAAAGCTTTTGGATACATCAGCAATTTCGAGTAGTCCCATTTCAGTCACCCCTCTCTTCTCCACTTAACAAGCCGTTTTTCACATAAAGAAATAGCCCCAAAAAACAACAAGCTTAAGATCATAATAATAAAAATAGCAACGAATACCCTGTCGGTCCGAAAAGATGAGGATGCGAGTGTCATATAAACTCCAATTCCTTGTTTAGCCCCCAGCCACTCCGAAATAACCGCTCCCATCACACTGTATGTCGCGGATATTTTTAAACCAGAAAATAAAGCAGGAAGTGAATTGGGCCACTCCAATTTGCTGAACATCTGTATTTTTGTAGCTCCCGCCATCAACATATAATGTCTCATTTCATGTGGCGTGTTGCGAAATCCACCTAGGGCGGCAATGGTCACTGGGAAAAAACATACGAGTGTGATAACGATAATTTTCGGTAAAATTCCAAAGCCAAACCAGATGACAAGTAAGGGAGCTAATACAATAATCGGGACATTTTGCGAAAGTATGAGCAGTGGATAAATAGCTTCTTGAACCTTCGGGATTAAATGCAATACCACAGCAACAAGCAATCCGACTGAACATCCAATAATAAACCCTGTTATTGATAAGCTAATCGTTGATGTTAAGTGTGCAGAAATGCGACCAAAACCAACGAACATTTCTTTAAAAATGGCCGTTGGCGCAGGTAACAGCCAGCCCGGTATTTTCGCAAGTTTCACAACGATTTCCCAAATACAAAGTAAAGATAAGATGACTAACGCTGGCCTCCATCCTCTTATAATCGCTGCTCGCATCAGCTATACTTCTCAGTCAACTGATCCATCGTAATTCCGGATGGCTGGTATAATATTTTCACTTGGTTTAGAACATTGCTGCTGCCGATTTCAATCATTCGTTCATTCATTTTCTCTATAATGCTCATCAACTCAGTCAATTCGCCTTCCATCGTGGTCTCCAGTGGATGAACCTCGTATTTTACACCTGATTCGTCAATGATCTTAATTGCTTCATCCACATACGGAATGACACTTTCACCATTTTTTGTTTTGGGAATGATTTGTATGCTAATCAGCGAGTTTGCCATTTATACTACCTCCTATTTAGGTAAAAATTCATTCGTAAATGCTTTTTCTACATCAATTTCTTTTTCGAGCAGATCCTTTTCTAGCATCCAGTCCATATAATTTTTCCATACTTCTGATCTCTGCTCACCCCAACGCGGTGCATCGTCTTGATACTTATTAGCCAACCAGTCCTGACTTTTCTTCACAAGTTCGGGATCAAGATCGGGTACAGCTTTTATTAAAATATCAGCAGCTTCGTCCGGACTATCTATTGCAAACTCATAACCTTCCGATACAGCAGCCATAAAAGCTTTCACTGTCTCAGGATCATTTTCTATCATATTTTCATTCGTAGAAATAACCGGTGTATAATAATCCAGTTTGTCCGAGTAATCTGTCAAATAAATCATATTGATTTTTTCACCACGGAGTTCGGCCTCAACACCAGTCCATGCATAATAAATCCACGCAAAATCAATATCACGTTTTACAGCTGTAAAAAAGTCCGTTTCCCCCATATTCACAATTTCCATCTTATTAATATCGGCATTTTCTACGTCCATAAGCGATGCGAGCACGGCCTGTTCAAGTGGAGCTCCCCAACCACCGTATGTTTTCCCTTCAAAATCTTTTGGGGAAGTAATATTCTTCTCGATTGGAGAAGCAAATCCAGATGTATTGTGCTGGATTATCGCTCCGATTGATACGATTGGAACATCTTGTACACGTGCTTCTGTAATGCTTTCTTGATAGCTTATTCCAAATTCAGATTTTCCGGAGGCGACAAGATTGTCAGCACCTGCTTCTCCGGGCATGATAATATCGACATCCAAGCCTTCATCTTTAAAATAGCCTTTTTCCTTTGCCACATATAAGCCCGTATGGTTTGTGTTCGGAGTCCAGTCCAACACGACCGATACCTTTTTCAAGCCAGCACTGTCTTCCTTTTTCGCGCCCCCACCACAACCGGTGAGCAAAATTAACACAAGTAAACTAGTCAACCATTTTTTCATTCTACTTTTCCCTCCCATTCGGAAAGTGAACCTTATAAACGAAAAAGATGCCCGAGTTCAGAACCCCGACATCTAAAAGAACATTCATTATGTATGAATGAATTTATGTTCCCTTCGCTGGTATGAGCCAGAGCAGGTTCTAAGGGTCAGCATCTATTGGATGCACTCTCAACCGGCCACACCGGTCCCCCCACATTCCATATGATTTTCGTTACTAGTATATCAAAGTTAAGGATTATCGTAAAATATTTTCCAATGCTTGTTCCAAATTAGGATATTGAAAGTGATAACCATTCTGCTCGGCCTTTTGCGGTATGGCACACTGCCCACGCAACAGCATCTCACTCATTTCACCGAGCATCGCCTTCATTGCAAAACTAGGAACAGGCATCCAATGCGGCCGATGGAGAACCTTGCCAATCGTTTTACCGAATTCATTATTTTTTTCTAGATTAGGTGCCGTAACATTTAAGGGACCTGTAATAGATTCATTTTCAACAGCTAAAAGTAGTAATCCCGCTGCATCTGCTTGATGGATCCAAGGCACCCATTGATTACCCGATCCAACACGACCACCAAATCCCATTTTATAAGGGAGTGCCATGAGTGGAAGTGCTCCTTCCTTGCCAAGGACGACGCCTAACCGAGCAAAAACAGTACGAACCCCATGCTTTTCTGCCTGTACAGCTTCTGCTTCCCACTTTCTTACGACACTTGCTAAAAAGTCGCTAGCGTGAGGCTTCGATTCCTCTGTAAAAGTTTCCACATCTGATATCCCATAATAGCCAACCGCAGATCCGTTTACGAGCACCTTTGGTTTCGGATCCAATTTTTCTATGAGTCTAACGATTTCTCGGGTCGCACGGATACGACTTTCAATTATTTGCTTCTTTTTTGCCACCGTCCATCTAAAGCCATTAATCGATTCACCCGCTAGGTTTATGATCGCATCGACACTACTAAGGTATTTTTCAGGCTCGCTATTTGAATTTAACCATTCTACCGCTCGTAAGCGATTTGAATCAGCAACCTTTCCTCTGTTTCTCGTAAGTATCGTAATCTCATGCCCGTTCTGTAAAAGTCTTTCTTGCAGTGCTTTACCAACAAAGCCACTTCCTCCTGCAATGACAACATGCACGTACTACCATCTCCCACCTAATCTCTTTACCAAAATCATACATCATGTATGCGCTTTATCGCAATCGCATAAAGGAAAAGGCAACTTCGGAATTATAAATATACTTTTTTGTGAATAAAAATGTACTTGATTTAGATAAAAACATGTTTTATTATTTACCTAATGATCATTAGGTGGTGAATATTTTGACTAAAGACAAAATTTTGGAAGCGGCGATTCATCAGTATTCTCTTCATAATTATCATGGTGCAACGATGCAAAAAATCGCGAAAGAGGTTGGAATTAAACCTGCCTCCATTTATTTTTTTTATAAAAATAAAGAAGCTTTATTCGTCGCTGCGTTTCAAAAATTATTGGAAAATCACTTCGAACGCATGCAAACCATACTAGAGGAAGTCCGCGAAAAACCAATCTTAGATATTTTCGCAGCTTTAATGAAAGGGACAGTCAAGTACCATATAAACAATATGGGTGAAACGAATGCCTATATATCCCTTATCACGTCTCCACCAGCAGAAATTAAGAAGTTCCTTCATGATCATATGAGTAAGTTTGACAAGTGGATGATTGATTCCTTACATCACCTAATCAAACGCGACTATCCTGAAAAATCTGATGAAGAGACAGTTAACCTAACTCGACAATTCATCTTATTGTTAGACGGAATCTTTTGGGAAATTAATTTATATGATGACGATGATTTATCAGAACAAATCGAACAAGCTTTACACATCTTAGACATTTTATTAGGGGGAAATAATCATGCAAAATGATTACGCTAGAGAAGCAGTGCCAGAGAGTGAAAGAAAAAAATGGTTATCCATTAGTCTCGTCTGGATTGCAGTTGGTATTGACTTATCTGCCATGCTTTTTGGAGCAGAGCTTGGCAAAGGAATGAACTTTAATGACGCATTGCTTTCTGTCATTATCGGTTCGGCTATTTTAGGGGTGCTTGCTGCATTTTGTGCTTATATAGGGGCAGTAACTGGACTTTCCACGTCAATGATATCAAGGTTTACTTTTGGTATATCTGGAGCCAAATTCGTCTCCTTATTTATTGCCATTTCCCTGCTTGGCTGGTTCGGCGTACAAACTGGGTTTTTCGCTGAGAATGCATTTGCAGCCATTAAAGGAGCAATGGGTCTAGAGCTTCCAATGCCACTACTTGCTGGGATTGGCGGAATCTTAATGATGACGACTGCAATTTTTGGTTACCGTGCTATTGAGAAACTTAGTTCTTGGTCTGTACCTTTATTATTAATTCTTGTCATTTTAGCTGTTATTTTAGCTATAAAGCAATTTGGTCTTAGTGAGCTTAAAGCTCCTGTTGAAAATGTATTTTCATTCGGTATGGCGATTTCTCTCGTTATAAGTATTTTTGTAACAGGAGCCGTCATTTCACCCGACGTATCAAGATGGGCAAAAACGAGAAAAGATGCCGTTTTAGCATCCTTCTTTGGCTTCTTCTTCGGGAATAGCTTCATGATTGTTGTAGCGATGATTTTATCAAGAATAATGGATGAAAGCAGTTTAACAACGATCATGATTACAGTTGGTTTAGGAATTCCAGGAATATTGGTGCTTATACTTGCCCAATGGACCACGAATACAAGCAATGCCTATTCATCCGGATTAAGTCTTTCTGTTATTTTTACTCGTACGAACAAAGCGGTTCTTACCTTAATTGCTGGAATCATTGGAACCTTGCTCGCAGTACTTGGAATTTATGATTATTTTATTAATTTCTTAAGCATCATGACATTGTTCATTGCTCCAATAGGCGGAGTATATACAGCGTATTACTATATCGGCGGAGCAAAGCTTTTTGACACATTAAACGATAAAGCATTTAAATTCCTGCCTTTAACAGCATGGGCTCTTGGAACATTAATCAGCTGGTTTACTACAGAGCGTCCAATTGGATTGGAGCTTTTCACAATTACAACGATCCCATCTTTGGACAGCTTTGTGATCGCATTTATTTTCCAAGCGGCTTTCCTACTTATCTTTAAACAACGAGGTCAAAAAGGAGCGATCTAACATGAAATGGCTAAATGAAGAAGATATCGAGAATATTGCTATTGGCGCCGCGGTTCTTGGAACTGGCGGCGGCGGAGATCCTTATATAGGAAAAATGATGGCTCTTTCAGCTATAAAAAAATATGGCCCTGTTCAAGTTATTTCCATAGATGAATTAAAGGATGACCAATGGGTGCTTCCGGCATCAGGCATGGGTTCACCAAGCGTTTTAGTTGAAAAAATCCCTTCATTTGAACAATTGGCAGCTCCTTTAAAAGCTTTTGAAAAAGTAACAGGAAAGAAAACGGATGTTGTGATGCCGATTGAAATAGGAGGAGTGAATTCCCTTATCCCTGTTGCCGTTGCAGCAATGAATAAAATTCCGATTTTAGACGGGGATGCTATGGGACGAGCTTTTCCAGAAGCACAAATGGTCACATTTCATTTAGATGGATTGAAGCCCGAATTCGTGACAATTGCGGACGAACAAGGAAATACCGTAACAATCGAACCGGCAGATGGCCACTGGAGTGAAAAATTATCACGGAATGTAACAATATCAATGGGTGGATCCTCCATCGTCTGTGACTACGGGATTACCGGAAAACAAGCGAAAAAGAGCGTCATTCCGGGAACATTATCTTTAGCTAGACAAATTGGAACTCTATTGAAAGAGCAACGAAACGCAGCTGTTCACCCTATCGTGCAGATGTTGGATATTCTTGGTGGTTACAAGATTTTCAAGGGAAAGGCCATGCATATACAGCGCGGAATCCAAGGTGGTTTTACTCGTGGTGAAGCTCATTTTGACGGTATTGATGAAAATGCGAATCAATCATGCACTCTCTTCTTCCAAAACGAACATCTGCTTGCAGAAGTGGACGGAAAACCAATTGCGATGGCACCAGATTTAATTGCTGTATTGGATGAAGAGACAGGTATGCCGATTACGACAGAAGGATTAAAATATGGAGCTAGAGCGGTCATTGTTGCTTTCCCTGCTCATAAAAAATGGCGTACTCCTATTGGGATTGAAACTGCAGGGCCGCGTTATTTCAAATACCCATACGATTATATTCCTCTAGAAACGTTAGTAAAGGAGCATTCGTCCAAATGATTAGACTCGGAATCGATGTAGGTGGAACAAATACAGATGGTGTAATTTTAAATAGCGAAAATAAAGTACTTGGAAGTTCCAAAACAGCGACAACAAAAGATATTTTTACTGGAATCCAGAAAACGATCAAAACACTTATGGAATCAACAAAAATCAATGCTGCTGAAATAAAAGTAGCCACTCTTGGAACAACTCACTGTACGAATGCAATTGTGGAAAGAAAAGCCTTAAATAAAGTTGGAATTGTTCGGATTTGTTTACCTTCCGGATCAACAGTGCCCCCGTTATTAGGCTGGCCGGACGATTTAGTTGTGAAGCTTGAAGCCATAACAGCGCTTGTCCATGGAGGTTATGAATTTAACGGTTCACCAATCTCTCAGCTGGACTTTGATGAATTGAAGCAAGTTGCAGAACAATTTCGTGGAAAAGTTGATTCCATTGCAGTTTCCGGTGTATTTTCTCCCGTTTTAGGAGATCAAGAGAAAGAAGTTGCCGCCTTTTTGGGAAAAGAATTACCTGGTACACCCATTTCATTATCAAGTGAAATTGGTACGATTGGCTTAATTGAAAGAGAAAATGCAACGATTTTAAATGCCGCTTTAATGTCTACCATTAGCCATGTAACAAAAGGTTTTGAGCGTGCATTAAACGACGAAGGAGTTAATGCGAGCATCTATCTCGGACAAAACGACGGTACATTAATGACAAATAATTTTGCCCAGAAATACCCTATTTTCACAATTGCCTGTGGACCTACGAATTCGATAAGAGGTGCAGCACACTTATCTCAAGAGCCGAATGCGATTGTTGTGGATATCGGTGGGACAACGACGGATATCGGTGTTTTATCCAATAGCTTTCCACGTCAAACATCATTAGCTGTGGAAGTGGGCGGCGTTAGAACGAACTATCGCATGCCGGATATTTATTCCATCGGTTTCGGTGGTGGAACTCGTGTATATCTTGAAGGAGATTCGTGGAAAATTGGACCTGAGAGCGTTGGATATCAGTTAACTGAAAAAGCGCTTGTGTTTGGCGGAGATGAATTGACGACAACCGATGTCGCGATTGGGGCAGGTTACATGGAAATTGAAAACACAGATGTTTCACACGTTGCTGACATTCCATGTGATAAGATCTATCCTGATTTCGTAACAATGGTTGAACATGCAATTGACCGTATGAAAACGAGTGCCGAAGATCTTCCTGTTGTGTTAGTTGGCGGCGGAGCAGCACTCATGCCTGAGTCCTTAAAAGGGGCTAGTCGAGTCATTCGTCCTAGCCATGCAAGTGTCGCAAATGCGATTGGCGCTGCGCTCGGTGATATTAGTGGAACAGTTGAAAGGATTTATACACTTGAAAACCGCAGCCATCATGAAATTTTAGAAGAAGCAAAAACTGAAGCCATTCAAACTGCGATTGAAGCAGGGGCTAACCCAGCCAAAATTGACATTATCCAATTAGAGGACTTTCCGCTCGCTTACTTACCAGGAAATGCAATCCTTGTAAGAGTGAAAGCTGCGGGACCACTACTTGTATAGAATTACGGGGCGTAGTTGTTACGCCCCGTAATTTTTGTTAATTAACCGAAGAATAAATCCAGGATGTTTGATCCGGTAGATGATTGCTTATTATAGAACTCGGAATAGCCACATTTTTTACAGAATACAACTGTGAACTGGTTGTGTTGAATATCAAACATTTTAGATAATCCCGTTCCAGTCATTGCAACATCCTTTGTTCCTGCATCCTTGCTTCCACATTTTATACAACCTTTTCCAGACATACCTGTTCTCCTCTCCATCAAACCGTTTTTTTGTATATTAATACGATGAAATTTTAAAAAGGTTTCAGTGGATAGGTATTTAAACATTTCACGATAAAACAAAGGGGATAAAGTGTAATTGCCGAATATAGAATTAAACTGGTAATTTAATTGGGGGCACTTATATGAAAAAAAATATATTCATTTTGTCAGTATTTATCGTTTTCTTAATAACTCTTACGGGATGTTCAAATTTTCTCTGGTGAAAATAGTGACAACGAAATAATAATTGCAGAGAAAGATAAGATTAAAACGTTAAGAGAAGTATTTAAAAAAATAGATTGGGAGCAGAACGTAAAGGTGGAAATGACTCGAAAAGAAGATGTAAAAGCGACGTTATTCTTCGCGTTTGATAAAAATATGCCTGAAAGATTATTTGAATATTTCATATGGTTTAACGTGGGCGATGCATCAGCAACGATTATTGATAGAGAAAAAAATGCTTTAGGAACATTAGACAAAGAAGGTTCCCAAACATTAAAGGAATTACTGCTGGTAACTAAAGATCAGGTATGACCTACTCTTCAGCGTGTGATTTGATACATATTTAAATCAACTATTCCCATTCTTTAGACAAAGAAAAGGCGATTACCTTTCTAAATCAAGCACATACTTCATAGGATATTAATTTTCTTCTGCTAATCCTTTAATAATCGCCCAACTGCGATGGTCGTGAAAAAGAGTTTGTTGAAATTGTCAATATCAATCCAATCTAAAAAGGTGTCGTCTTCGTGAATGTTTGACAGTTAAAACCTCATCACTCGTAGAATTGATTGATAATCAAGTCCATTAATTTTCGCTCCAACAACTTGAACCATTCTCACCTTCTTAGGAGCCTATTATATCTGTATAGCACTTGCTATACCAACTTAAATAGCCCCACATCGTGTGGGGCTTAACCGCAATAGCTTGACTCATACACTTTTCTAATTATATGTTGTTTTTAATGCAGCATTATACACTTCTTGAAAAGTTACACCATGTTCTAAAGCAGCTTTCTTCACATCTTCATATTCTGGAACTTCTCTAATAACGTTTCCTTTTTTTATGGCCTGTTTTATTTTGATTGGACCGAATGGCGTTTCCGCATTAATGATTTTTCGATCTAAAATACTGCGTGACCATGTGTTTTTTCGAACACCTAGAGTTGTTG
This sequence comes from Lederbergia panacisoli, assembly GCF_024626525.1. Lineage (GTDB taxonomy): Bacteria > Bacillota > Bacilli > Bacillales > Bacillaceae_C > Lederbergia > Lederbergia panacisoli. The sequence continues at coordinate 106,422 of NZ_JANJGU010000009.1, read as the reverse complement.
TTTCTTTGAATAAAATCTCGGTTAATTTAGCATCCAGATGTTCTGGTGAAAGGACAGTGACCAACGTACCTGGGCGACTTTTTTTCATAAAAATAGGTGTGTAATAAACATCTAGTGCACCTTCATTTAGTAACTTTTCCATTACATAACCGAAGGCTTCTCCCGTCATATCATCCATATGGCACTCGAGCACGGTGATTGTTTCTTGCTTTCCAACGATACGTTCACTACCTTCCAATAATTCACCAACCATGACCCTTAATACATTCGGACGCCCTGGAATATTTCGTGTACCAGCTCCATAGCCGATGGAGGATATTTTCATTGCGGGCATTGTCCCATAGGAATCCGATTGGCTGACGACAATTGCCGCTCCCGTTGGTGTTGTTAGTTCATATGGTAAATCACTTGGTGCTATCGGTACATTTTTCATCATGTCGAGTGTAGCTGGTGCTGGCACGGGATAAATACCGTGTGATATACGAATTTTTCCAGAACCTAATGGGACATGTGACGTAATGACTTTTTCAATTTCCAATTCTTCTAAGGCAATGGCAGTTGCAACGATATCGACGATGGAGTCAACTGCCCCTACTTCATGAAAATGAACATCATCTATTGACATATTATGTATTTTTGACTCTGATTTCGCAATCGGTGCGAAAATTTGTTTACTCCGTTCTTTCACCTTTGGGCTTAACTCGGAATCATTAATAAGCTTAACAATATCCGCATATCGGCTATGATGGTGATGATGGTGCCCATCCTGTGAATGGTCGTGATCATCGTGGTGGTGCTCGTGAACATGATTATGTTCGTGGTTATGCCCATGATTCGTATGGTCGTGTCCATGATCGTGATGATGATGTGTATGCTCGTCATGAGTATGATGATGAGCATCATGTGAGTGGTGATCATGTTCTCCATGTGAATGTCCATGGCGATGAATGTCATGCTCATGAATATGTTCTTCATCAAGGATTACATCAAATTTTATTGAACTAATTCCCTCTTTTACGACTCTTGTACATTTTATTTCATAACCGGATACATGTAATTTCTTTAATTCGTGTTCAATTTTTTCAGGAGAGGCGCCGGCATCAATTAAAGCACCCACCATCATATCGCCGCTGATTCCTGAAAAACAATCTATATATAAAGCCTTCATGTATGTTCTCCCTTTCCTGTAAGCACCTTTTCTATAGCCTGATCTATCGTATTTGTTAATGTCGCAGCAAAATAACCTGCCCCAAATCCATTATCAATATTAACGACTGACACTCCGCTCGCACAGCTGCTAAGCATCGCTAGAAGTGCCGCAATCCCATTCATACTTGCTCCATATCCAACACTTGTTGGAACGGCGATGACTGGCTTGGAAACAAGTCCGCCGACCACACTCGCCAATGCCCCTTCCATTCCGGCAACAACAATAACAACGTTGGCATCTTCTATTAAGCTAGCCTTATTTAACAAACGATGAATGCCTGCTACCCCAATATCATAAATTCGCTCCACTTTATTGCCCATTAATTCAGCAGTTATAGCTGCCTCTTCAGCAATAGGAAGATCGGAAGTACCCGCGCACACTACAGCAATATAGCCTTTTTTCCATTTTTCTTGAAAGGAGGAATGAATCCAATGGAAGGTACGGGCTGATTCGTGATAAAAGAAGGTTTGATCTGGATATTTCAAGAGAAGTTGTTCCAATATAAAACTAGCTTTTTCTGAACTTACTCTTGTCGCCAACACTTTATCATGGTGTTCCATTAACTTTGAAAAAATCCCGAGAATTTGTTCACTCGTCTTGCCTTCGCCATAAATTACTTCCGGGAACCCCGTTCGTGCTTCTCTTTGCAAGTCTATTGTGGCATAGCCCAATTCCTCTTGCGGCTTTAGTTTTTCCATCGCATCATGAACGGAAAGCTCCCCTTTTTGTACCGATTCTAAAATATGTTCCATTGAATGTTTCATATAGACGCCTTCTCTTTTAAAACTTCATTCATGCTTCCCGAGCGGTATCCTTGTAAATCAAGGGTCACGTATGAAAAGCCAAATGATTTTAAGGCGCGAACTATTTTATCGTGTTGGTCGACAACCTTTTTCATATCTTGTTGATCGACTTCAATTCTAGCAATCTTGTCGTGATGGCGAACACGAACTTGATACAATCCAAGGCCAAGTAAAAAATCCTCTGCTAAATCTAACTGATTGATTTTTTCTTTCGTGATGGCCGTTCCATATGGAATTCTCGAAGAAAGACACGCAAAGGATGGTTTATTCCATGTTCTTAACCCCATTTCCTTTGAAAGCGTTCTTATTTCTTCTTTATAAAAATTCGCCTCTTGAAGTGGACTGCGGACACCTAATGCTCTTGCTGCTTGCATGCCCGGACGATGTTCACCAAGATCATCCATGATGGATCCATCAACAATCGTGTAACGATCTCTGAACTCCGTTACTAATTCAAGGAGATGATTATATAACCCATTTTTACAATGGAAACAACGGTTTGAATCATTATTAACAAATTCAGCATCCGCAAGTTCATTGACACGTGTTTCAATATGTTGAACTTGAAGCTCAGCAGCAAGACTTTTCGCCAATTGAAACTCCCGATCTGGAAATGTTTCCGAAGCAGCTGTCACAGATAACACTTTATCTCCAAGAGCTTCCTTGGCCACCGCTAAAAGAAAAGTACTGTCTACACCTCCTGAAAAAGCAACTAACACATCATCCATATCTCTTAAAATCTTGATTAGATTTTGTTTTTTTTTGTATAAAATAGGATTCACAAACATCCTCCTTTCCATGTATCTTTGAATATGATTTTATATTAAATTATCAAAAGAAACCATGCTTAAATACAAAACCAAAAAAACCGTTCCGTAAATAGAACGGGGAAATTTATTTCTGTTTAAAGAACGAAGGAGCATTATCAACATTTTTAATCCATAAATACTCACGACCGTTTAAACCATTTTTCACCCAACTATCTGCTGTATTGTTGTTTGGATTTTTGCGAAACCAAGTAAGATGAGATCCAACAACTTGGGGATCTGCATCGAATTCATTCTTCTTTGGAAACGAGATTTGTTGTTGTTCCTCTGACTTTATATTAATAGCATAAAGTGACGTAAACATCGTTGGAACGGGGCCTTCCTTCCATTTCTTATTCTCTTTTGCACGGGCGACAATTACCTCGTCTGGAGTAAACCACTCCAAATCAAGATCTACATAACCTTCAGGTGTGTACTCCTTTTGATGCTTATAAATGGGTATATCGGCGATTGTGGTTTTCTTATTGTCAACGAAAAATCTTCCTTCTCCCGATATGTAAGCAATTTGATTAGATGAAGGAGCCCATTTAAACCAGTCTTTATACCAAAGCATTTTTCCTAATCCCTTGAATTTTTCTCCTTGTGAAGACAGGACACATAATGTATTACTATCGTTTGCCCAAGATGCAGTGGGAATCGCTAAAAAACTAATCCATTTCCCATCGGAACTCCACTTAAAATAATTGACATCAATGGCAAACAAATCTGATGTATTTGTTTGAATCGTGTAAAACAGCTTCATTTTATCGGCATTAAGATTGGCATTGACTGGGACCTTAAAAAGTGGGATCGGCCCCCATCCCGTAGGCCGTAATGCGGATTGTGAGGAAACGATGAATTCCTTTCCGTTCGGAAACCATTCAAAACCACTTACTCCTAATGCTACATTTTCAAAACCAGAGGGGCGTCCACTCTCCATTTTTGTCACATTTAGCAATCCACGATCATTGTAAGCCAATTGATTTTTTATTGGCGACCATTTAAAGTCGGAAGTTTCCACTCTTACATAAGGTTGATAGCTTTCACCTTTGTGTGTGTCATAAATGAATAAACTTGATTTGTCGCCTTGCTCATCACCGTCAATATAAGCAATGAATCGACCATCATATGACCATTTTGGAGTATGCACAACATACCGATTCTTTGTGATTTGTATTTCTTCATCGCCCATTTTGATCCATAGTTGGTGATCACGGATAAATGCAGCGGTGAGTGGAACTTCTGCACTAGCCAAAGTTGTTAAAAGAAGACAGATAAAGAAAAGCAATAAGAAAATGCGAATTCCCATGATTAATCCCTCCTACCTTTTAGGTTGTCCTGATTAATTATGGGAATTCGCAATTTCCACTAGTGCATTATTTTAATGTTTTCACTTCTGTTCAATAGACGTCTATTCTGTGAATTTCTTTCACTTTGACACTCCCCAGTTTATAGCTTCTTTTATTTCCTTCTATTATTGCCTTGATTTTATCGCCTATTTTAAACTCCCCTGTATTCAAACCTTCCAGGGAGACAAAATCAAAGATATAAGCATCTAGGTTATCAATTTCATCTTTAAGCCATTCATAATCTAGTCTATTAAGGTCTTCACCGATTAATAATGTGTTATCCTTTATTTGAAGCACATAACCTTGAACTGTTATTTCATGATTTTCACTATGGTGCTTTTCAGATTGCTTGATTATATATTCAGCTATTTTAGTCAGTTTTACACCATCTGGGGTTCGATCACAAGCTGCCCAAGCTAATTCTTGCTCTCCTCCATTAATAAAAACCTTTAAATAATAATTCTTCAATTCATTAGACTCACAAGCGATTTTCAAATCTTTTTCGGTCAAATAATTCGCAAAAACTAATCTTTTATAAACTTCCTGTTTTATGCTTGCGGGTATGACAAAGTCACTAACGTTTGACCCTTTTTTCACTATGTTTGTTTTCGTATTAATTTCGTTTTCCTTGTTCATCCCATATTGCAGGTGGAATTCAAATAGATCCTGTTGGCTCACGTTGTAACTAATTTCCAAGATCTCGTCCATTCCATTAAGTCCTTTTTTACAGTCGACCGCGATGTAGGAGGTGTTAGTAGGATTTACTTCCTCAACCATATTACCGCAGCGAGCAGTTGTGATTTCCCCGCTTCCAAATGCATCTCGGGTGCTATCATATTTCACTTCAAGCGATTCACCGTTATATGTTAGTTCGGTAACAATCGGGGCTCCCTCAATGGTATAGTGAACAATTCGCAAATTAGACTGAACGGCATTTTGCATATTGTCATAGAAGCTTTTCATCCTTTCCAATCCTTCAATGCTTCCATGAATATTCAATACATCTACTTCTCCTACCCCTTTTACGAATGATTTTGTTCCTTCCTTTGTTGGTTGATGTGTCGTTCCGTAAGCACCAGTACTCCTTATTTCTCTTTCGCTTGTATTACATGCAGCGAGAGTGAAAATTAATATAATTAGTAAATTTATAAATATAACTTTCTTCATCAGTTTCACACGACCATTCTGTGAAATATGTACGTATCTACTATAATCTAAAATTAATTTAGCCTTCATATTACAAGAGAGCTATAGAAAATCGGGTAGATTGTATTTATACATTTCTATAGCATCTATGTTTCCCTCTAAAGCAGCAATAGTTTTAGGATTTGGCTCTGTATATATTATAGGGTAATCACGTTCGTCAAACTTTTCTTGTATTGAAAATGCTAAGATCTCTTCTTTTATTGAAAATTCGGCTTGAACTCCTGGCTTATTTCCGCGAACATCTACACGAATCCAGCGATTTAATGAACTAAGAAATACCCCATTAAGTGCATGGATAGAATATCCCTTATCTGGTGTATCAAATATCATGAGTCTTTGATAACAAAAACCTGTTGGAATACCTTGTGACCTCAGCAATGCAGCCAGTAAATTTGATTTTGCGTAACATATACCTTCCTTATATTTAATTACATCTGATGCTTTACAGGTAATTTTTGGACTTTGAATATCCCAAGAATGCGATATTTGGTCTCTTACAAACATATAACCAATCTTAGCCTTTTCAATTTCTGACTGTCCCTCGCTAAACAATTCAGCAACACTTTCTTGAATTAATGGATGAGAAAAATTGACAACATCTAACTCTTTTAAATAGTCATATATATCTGTTGATTCGGCTATCATTTCCAATAGTCATCCCTACATTCTCGTTTTTAAAACTACGCATAATCTATTACATTATTAATCATTGTCTGGATAAGAAAGGCTCATGTTAGTGGGCTTTACTAGTTTCTTCAGCTTTTTTTTTCCTATAATCCCGTTTTTACCTAATGAATTCGGTAAAAATAAAAGAAATTGATCCGCTAATCAGAAGTACAGACGAACCTTTAACAAGGCATTGAAAGCCAAAAATAATTAAAAACTCCAACACCTGTTTCCTTTTATTTTTACTTTTTATTATTGCTTTTATTTTTCACTAAAATTTGTCCTTAGTTTGTGTTACTGATCAACATGATTCCAAAAATATGTCCTACATACTTGTTCTACAGACGTCTCCAGTAAACCTTCCGCTTCCTTCATTGCCTTATCGAGTGACATCGGCCCATTAATAATGCTAAAAATACCAACGACACCGTATTGATAAAGGTTTTGAATGTTCTCCCCAACTGAACCCGCTAGAATGATGACCGGAACATTTTTCTTTTGAGCAGCCTGCGCCACTCCCATTGGCGTTTTTCCATATGCTGTTTGAAAATCCACTTTTCCTTCTCCAGTGATTACTAAATCGACCCCGTTAAGGACATCGGCAAAATTAGCATACTCCAAGACAACCTCAATTCCTCTTTGCATGTCAGAAGGGAAAAATGCCGAAAAAGCACCCCCAATACCACCCGCTGCACCTGCACCTGGCATGTCATGCAGTCTTATCCCAGTTGCTATTTCTACAAGATTTGCATAGTGTAAGAGATTCTTGTCTAAGATTTTCACCATCTCGGCAGTGGCTCCTTTTTGTGGACCAAAAACATAAGAAGCCCCTTTTTCGCCAATTAAAGGGTTTTCAACATCAGAAGCAATTGAAAATGTACTTTCCTTTATTCTTTTATCGAAATGATCGATGAAAATACCGTGAATTTTATCCAATTCACCACCACCATATCCAATTTCATTTCCATCCTTATCTTTAAATTGCATGCCAAGCGCTTGGAGCATGCCTACCCCGCCATCATTTGTGGCCGACCCGCCAATCGCTAATACAAAATTTCGGTAACCTTGATCTAACGCTGATTTAATTAATTCCCCTGTTCCGTATGTAGTAGTCAACATCGGGTTTCTTTCACTTTCATCAATTAAATTAAGGCCCGACGCCAATGCCATTTCAATGATACATGTCGTTTGATCTCCAAGTACTCCGAAATGGGCATCCACCTCTTTTCCAAGGGGCCCGGTTACTTTTGTATATACTTTTTGACCTCTTGTAGCTGTTATTAGCGTTTCTAACGTCCCTTCCCCACCATCTGCCACAGGAATTAATACCGTGTCAGCATTTGGAAAAGCTTTTTTAACTCCTTTTTCAATCGCCAAGGCAGCATCCTTCGCAGATACGCTGCCTTTAAACGAATCTGGTGCAATAACGATTTTTATGATGATCATCTCCTACTTTTCTTGGAAGGATTTCTTCCTTTAAATAATTTCATTCAATTATAAACATATTGATAATAAATTGCTTTATCAGTACAATACAATTTAACAGGGAATAAATAACAAAAATTTGTACATATTGAACAAAAATCTACCTATTTACTCTGTTAAACAAGTCGAAAAATGTCATTTTTGCACAAAAGGAGAATCAATCATGATTACCCGTGAAATTGCCGAAATGCTAGTAAATGAGACTTCAAAGGTATTAGATTTAAACATTAATGTTATGAATGAAAAAGGAACCATTATCGCTTCTGGCGATTCGTCACGATTATATAGTATTCATGAGGGTGCTTTAGAAGTCATCAAAAGTGGACAGACATTTGAAATAACACTTAAAAATAAAAAGCAATTAAGAGGAACAAAGCCCGGAATTAATTTACCCATTATTTTTCAAAATGAAATCGTCGGCGTTATTGGCATAACGGGAAATCCCGAAACAATCGGGAACCGCGGTGGCCTTGTTAAAATGATGGCTGAACTTATGGTAAAGCAATCATATATTGCCTCCCAAACTGAATGGCGACAAAGAATGAAAGAGATGGCTATTGAAGAGTTATTAAAAGAAAATCCAAATTATGAGTATGTAAAGCGTTGGACGGGTCTTCTTAATATGCATCTAGAAGGTCCATTCATGATATCTTTGATTGATATTTCCGATCATTCCTTTTCCAGCCAAACACTTATTAATAATGCGGAAGATATTATCAAAAAAGGAATGACAGGCTTCATCAATACTAATAAAATGATATTAATCCTTTCCGGTGGAACCTTTTCTCAAGGAGAAGAAAAGCTATCCAGGTTATATAAGGATTTGCTAAAGAAGAATATAGGAATTAGGCTTGCTTATAGCTCGCAAATTCCTAGTCTAGAAAATATTGCTATAGGTTATAAAGAATGTGAGATGGCACTTTCTATAAGTGATAAATCAACTAAAATTATTTCTTATTCGGACATTGAACCAAAGGCACTCATCCATCAAATTGATCCAAAACTTGGTGAACCCTTTTCTAATAGAATTGTTCAAGGCAGTATTAAAAATCATATCGAAACATTACAAGCTTTTTTTGACTGCAATTTTAACATTAAAGAAGCGGCGGAAAAACTATTCATCCATCGAAACACATTGATTTATAGACTCAATAAAATAAAAGAAGAAAGTGGCTATGACCCCCAAAACTTTAAAGATGCTTTTGCATTACAAATGGGAATCTGGTTAAGTAATACGATAAAAAAATAAAAGGAGGCAGCATAAAATGAAATCAGCATTAGTACTAGGAGGAACTCGTTTTTTCGGTAAAGAGCTTGTCAACAGCCTGATTGCTAACGGAGTTGATGTGACGATAGCTACTAGGGGTAAAAGTGGAAATCCATTCGGAGATAAGGTGAAACAGCTTATTGCTGACCGGTATGACATGGACTCTTTGCAGTTAGCCTGTGAAGGATTACACTTCGATGTCGTCTATGACCAAATTGGATACTCATCAGAAGATATCAATATAGCGTATGAAGCATTGAAAGATAAAGTAGAAAAATATGTTTTCACCTCGACTTTGTCTGTTTATGAGTATGGGAATAATTTAGCTGAAGGGGAATTCGATCCATATACATATCCTCTAACTGTGGTTAATAGCCAAGATGTATCCTACGGAGAAGGAAAAAGACTAGCTGAAACAGCGTTATTTTCTAAAAAGGAGCTTCCGGCTGTGGCAGTACGCATCCCAATTGTTCTTGGTGAAGAGGACTATACCGAGCGGCTGCTTTTTCATGTAAGAAAAATAAAAAACGGAGAAGAAATCGGAATGCCAAATCCAGAAGCACATCTCAACTTTATTTCTGCCCGTGAAGCTGGTGAGTTCCTTGCATGGATAGGGATGCAAGAGTTTACAGGACCAGTCAACGCATGTGCAAATGGAAAAATTCAATTAGCCGAATTAGTAAAGCTTATCGAATCAAAAACCGGTAAAAATGCTATATTAACGACAAATGTAACGGAGGAAAACCGTTCACCTTATGGAATTGGCGAGAACTGGACGATGGATCATTCGAAAGCTGCTGAAATAGGCTACGAGTTTACTAATTTATTGGACTGGCTTCCGGGATTGATTGACTATTACAACAGAATTGTTTAAATGAAAAATACCGCTTACGTTAGCGGTATTTTCTGTATCACTGTTTCAAAATTGCATCTGCAAAAGCAACAGTTTTCACAAAACCTTCGTATTCCTCAGGAGTTGAGCCATCTTCCACACACCAGCATATCCCCATTGCTGTTTCAACAAACAAGCACTTTCTCATTACATCATTTGGAATATCTAGACTTTTTTCTAAAAAGTTGATGATGTCATTTATTTTCACATGCAGTTCCGGAGTTATGTCATCACCAAATTCATTTAAGATAAAACGTGGTACATCAAAAATTGGATCCCCTACAACGCCTTTTGGATCAATTATTTTATACTCTCCATCTGAACCAAGCAATATATTATCATGATGAAAATCGCCGTGAAGCAGCATCTTTTGTGAGTATGTACTAGACAAAGACTGGCATATGTCTTGTGCTTTTTTCATATACAAATACAGTTCTTTACAATCTTGCCGCTTGCTCATGTAGGCTGTTATTTTATCAACCCATTCCATATATGTAGGATACAATTCAGATTTGGCAGGCGTGACATGCAGTGCTCTATAAAGAGACGCAAAGACAGAAAGCCTTTTTTCAAGGTTATTCTCATCTCTTAATGGAATCCCTGGCTTTATCCATTCTTCTAAAATAACGCCATTTTCAATATCAGCTTTATGAACCCTACAAAATCTTCTTCCATCGTACTCGTTTAAAGTATTGAACTCTGTAAAAATTTCTCTTGCATTAGGATTTCCTATTTTCAATACAACATCTCCAAAGTACTTTGAATGGCATGTGAAAACAATGTTCGCAGAGTAGGAAGGAATAAATTGAAAAGAGGCTAGTCCCCACTTTTCAGCATAAACATCTATAATTCTCAATACTTTTTCATAAAAATCTTTTCCAAAATGATTGATGATATTCTCGATTTCTTCTTGCTTGAAACAATAGCTCAAATTTAGGCCCCTCCCAAAAGATTAAATCAACACTATTATAGATTTTCTTCACATATTTCTTTTTTCCTCTATTATTGCAAAGTATTAATATAATTTTCACGAAAGTGGCGTTATGATAAATTAATATAATTTAAGGAGGAAAGTTTATGGGAATTATTACTTATAAAGAAGGTACAAATATTAATGCGGAGGAACTCTCTCAATTATTTATTTCATCTGGTATTAAAAGACCATCTAATGATCTAAACCGGCTAAAGAGAATGATAGAAAACTCGGATATTATTTTGACTGCTTGGGATGATGCTAAACTTGTTGGCATTGCGAGAGCAATAACAGACTTTTGTTATTGTTGTTACCTTTCGGATTTAGCTGTAAATAAGGAATATCAGAAATGCGGCATTGGCGGAGAACTTATAAGATTATTACAAGAACGTATAGGTGAAGAAGTGTCTTTATTACTTTTAGCCTCGCCGTCTGCAATGGAATACTATCCTAAAATTGGCTTTGAAACAGTAGAAAATGGATTCAAAATTTCTAGAATAAGATAAAACATCTAATCTTTGGTTCGCTTTTTATCACAATTGTGCTGCTCATTTAGATCTTGCGCAGAATAACATCGCTTTTTATCACAGTTCCTATGCGTATCGAGCTCTTGCGCAGAATAACTTCACTTTTTATCACAGTTCCTATGCGCATCAGGCGCTTGCGCAGAATAACTTCACAATCTTTCACAGTTCCTATGCGTATCAGGCTCTTGCGCAGAATAACTTCACTTTTTATCACAGTTCCTATGCGCATCAGGCGCTTGCGCAGAATAACTTCACAATCTTTCACAGTTCCTATGCGTATCGAGATCTTGCGCAGAATAACTTCACTTTTTATCACAGTTCCTATGCGTATCGAGCTCTTGCGCAGAATAACTTCACAATCTATCACAGTTCCTATGCGCATCGAGCTCTTACGCAGAATAACTTCACTTTTTATCACAGTTCCTATGCGCATCGAGCTCTTGCGCAGAATAACATCGCTTTTTATCACAGTTCCTATGCGCATCGAGCTCTTGCGCAGAATAACTTCACTTTTTATCACAGTTCCTATGCGTATCAGGCTCTTGCGCAGAATAACTTCACTTTTTATCACAGTTCCTATGCGCATCAGGCGCTTGCGCAGAATAACTTCACAATCTTTCACAGTTCCTATGCGTATCGAGATCTTGCGCAGAATAACTTCACTTTTTATCACAGTTCCTATGCGTATCGAGCTCTTGCGCAGAATAACATCGCTTTTTATCACAGTTCCTATGCGTATCAGGCTCTTGCGCAGAATAACTTCACTTTTTATCACAGTTCCTATGCGCATCAGGCGCTTGCGCAGAATAACTTCACAATCTTTCACAGTTCCTATGCGTATCGAGATCTTGCGCAGAATAACTTCACTTTTTATCACAGTTCCTATGCGTATCGAGCTCTTGCGCAGAATAACTTCACAATCTATCACAGTTCCTATGCGCATCGAGCTCTTACGCAGAACAACTTCACTTTTTATCACAGTTCCTATGCGTATCAGGCTCTTGCGCAGAATAACTTCACAATCTTTCACAGTTCCTATGCGTATCGAGATCTTGCGCAGAATAACTTCACTTTTTATCACAGTTCCTATGCGTATCGAGCTCTTGCGCAGAATAACTTCACAATCTATCACAGTTCCTATGCGTATCAGGCTCTTACGCAGAACAACTTCACTTTTTATCACAGTTCCTATGCGTATCAGGCTCTTGCGCAGAATAACTTCACAATCTTTCACAATTCCTATGTGCATCGAAACGCTTCGCAGCACAACTAAGTGAATTTCACAAATGTTTACTTAATGTCAAAGAACTTATTTTATAAGTATGTACAGCGATTACCTCCTAGTGGAAAGAATATTTTCGTTCTCTATTAATAAAATTATCTACTATTTGTAAGGAATTTCTATATAATGGATGTAAATAAGCACTAAAGTGTACCTAAGGTGCTCAATGTTTATTAGATAAAAGGATGGAGGGGAAACATTTAATGTCTAATGATCCTGAAACTTTATTAGATAAGGGGAAAGAAGATCTTCCAAAGGTAAAAGTAGAAAGAAAAGAAGGAGAACCGACTTCAGCTTTTAAGGGTGCTTCCTGGGCTGCGCTGGCAGTAGGGGTTACGGCTTATCTTATCGGATTGTTTAACGCGTCCATGCAGTTGAATGAAAAAGGATATTACTTTGCGGTCTTAATATTTGGACTTTATTCAGCAGTATCTTTACAAAAAGCAGTAAGGGATAAAGAAGAGGGCATACCGGTTACCAGTATTTATTATGGGATTAGTTGGGTTGCACTTATTGTCTCTATTTCCTTAATGGCGATCGGTTTATACAATGCGGGAAGTATCGTTTTAAGCGAAAAGGGATTTTACGCTATGTCCTTTGTTCTTAGTTTATTCGCTGCGATAACCGTACAGAAGAATATTAGAGATACACAGAGAGCAAGAGAAAGAGATTAAGAATAAATCACTTTATTTCAAACTCTTTGGTCTGCCCCTTTAAAGAATAATTACCCCCGTCCTTATAAGACGGGGGTAATTATGTTTGCTCACAAGATATCTACTTCACCCTTACTTAACACCTTTTCCCCAGCCTCAAGCACCTCTATAATTCGATCGACATCATAAACACTTCCACGCCACGTACCGCCGCTTACTTTTTGCAATGCAGCCCATAACCGAGTATCATCTGGCAAACTGTCTGCAGGTTTTATATCATTTGGTTTTCGCTCGCTTAAAATCCGCGCTCCTTCCTCAGGAGAAACCGGTTGATCTTTAGTGCCTAAAAAGTTGACTCTTCCTTCTAAATTAACCGTGTCAATTTTCACTTCAACAATATCGCCATCTCGAAGTTTTCCAATTGGGCCATCAGCTAAACCTTCAGGACCGACATGCCCGATACATGCACCCGTCGAAACTCCCGAGAACCGAGCATCTGTAATCAATGTCACATGTTTTCCAAACGAAAGATGCTTTAAAGCAGATGTTAATTGATACGTTTCCTCCATTCCAGTTCCAAGCGGTCCACATCCAGAAACAATCATGATATCACCCGCCGCGATTTTCCCTTGCCTGATTGTCCTAATTCCATCTCTTTCACTCGTAAAGACTTTCGCTTCACCTTTATGATAAAAAATTCCGTTCTCATCAATTTTTTCTTTGTCGATCGAGGTAGATTTGATGACCGATCCTTCAGGAGCAATATTTCCAGTTGGGAACGTGATGGTGGAGGTCATGCCTTTCCTTTCGGCTTGATCCTTCGACATGATGACTTCAAACGCATCAATACCGTCAGCGATTTTTAAACGCTCTTTCATTTGAGTTCTTCGCTCTGATTGCTCCCACCAATCCAAATTCTCGCGCAGAGTTTTTCCTGTTACCGTCATGACATTTTCATTTAACAAGCCCAAATTTCTTAGATGCAGCATCACTTCCGGCACCCCACCCGCAAGATACGCACGAATAGTCGGATGATATTCAGGACCATTCGGAAGGACGCTTACTAATCTTGGCGTTTGTCGATTTACTTTGATCCAATCTTGTACAGTCGGGATTGTACATCCTGCCGCATGGGCGATCGCCGGGATATGTAAAAGTAAATTGGTCGAGCCTCCGAACGCGGCGTGGACTACCATTGCATTGTGAATAGCTCCATCTGTTAGAATATCCTTCGTCGTGATACGTTGTTGTTCCATTTCAATGACAGCTCGGGCTGAATTTCTCGCCATTTCCCTCCATATTTCTTGTCCGGATGGCGCCAGCGCCGAATGTGGCAATGATAATCCGAGAGCTTCACTCACTACTTGAGCTGTAGCTGCTGTTCCTAAAAATTGGCATCCTCCACCAGGTGTTGCACATGCTCTGCACCCTAGTTCCGCTGCTTCTTCGAGTGTGATTTCATTAGCGGAATATCGCGCACCAATCGTTTGAATTTTTCCAGCATCCTCACCATACTCCGGCGGCAGCGTCACTCCCCCCGGAATGACAACGGTTGGGAGATCATGCATGGCAGCGAGTGCCAGCATCATGGCAGGCAAACCTTTATCACATGTAGCAATACCAATAACTGCCTTACGTGTCGGAAGTGAACGAATTAACCTGCGATATACAATCGCTGCATCATTTCGGTATGGAAAGGAATCAAACATGCCTGTCGTTCCTTGCGACCTTCCATCGCATGGATCACTCACATATGCAGCAAAAGGAATCCCACCGGCACGATTGATTTCCATCGCCGCTTCCTTCATCAATTGGTCAACTTCCCAATGTCCCGTATGATATCCCAAAGCTATCGGAAAGCCATTACTATCCTTCATGCCGCCTTGTGTACTAAGGAGCAATATTTCTTTTCCCCGCAAATTATTCGGCGACCAGCCCAT
This sequence comes from Lederbergia panacisoli, assembly GCF_024626525.1. Lineage (GTDB taxonomy): Bacteria > Bacillota > Bacilli > Bacillales > Bacillaceae_C > Lederbergia > Lederbergia panacisoli. Next base: position 91,363 of record NZ_JANJGU010000009.1, on the reverse strand, counting down.
GCCAACATTTTGGGACAACCCGAACAGGTCACCACTAGGAGCATTCCGCAGCATATAATCCGTTAGCGGAAGCTTTCCTTCCGGGCCTTTTGCTTTTGTTTGGATATTTTCAATCGCTTCAGAGGTCGTCGATAATAAATGATTCATTCCCATACCTCCTTATTGCGTCGCTACTGGATTTCGCAACAATCCAATGCCGGGAATCTCAATTTCTACTTCATCACCAGCTCTTAACGTAAAATCGTTGGGAGGAACAATACATGTGCCTGTCAGTAAAACAGTGCCCGGAAAGAGTTCATTATCTCTCTTTAAAAATTCAACTAATTCTTCATACCTTCTTTTTAATTGAGAAGTACTGGCTGTATCCTCAAAAACCTTTTTACCTTCCCGAAAAATAGTGCACGTAATATCAAAGGCATACGGATCCTCAACCGTCTCGGCAAGTAAAATCGATGGTCCAATGGAACATGAGTGCTTCCACATTTTTGCTTGCGGTAGATATAAAGGATTTTCTCCTTCAATATCCCGGCAGCTCATATCATTCCCGATAGTGTACCCAACAATATTTCCAGATTCGTCTAAAACAAGGCCTAACTCGGGTTCAGGGATTTGCCATGTTGAATCAGATCGTAAATAGAGCGGATCATTCGGACCAATCGTCCGTTTATCTGTAGATTTTAGAAAAAGTTCTGGCCGCTCCGCCACATATACCTTGTCATAAAAAGATACTGTAGGCTCACTTCCTTGTGATTCATAGTTTCGCGCATCTTTACTTCTTAAATACGTAACCCCGCTTGCCCAAACTTCCCCCGCATTAATAGGCAGTATAAGATCCAATTCATCAATCGATTTCCCAATAGGTTCCGTTCCGTCTAACTCTTCATTAACCAAAGTAAGACAGCTCTTTTGCTGTTCATCACATGTTTTCAGTAGTTCCTGAAAATTTTCATAAGGCAATGGATAAACCTTTAAATCTTCTGTTACGGCAGCCAATTGTGTCCTTTCTGATTCAGCATAAAGAATGATTCTCATGTTTTAAGTCTCCTCTTTTTTTAAAATGGCTATTTTCTTAAACTTTGTTTTGTAAAAGCCCAAGAGACGGCTTTTACACCTAATAAGGAAGTTTAGTGGATCTTATTAAGCTGGTAGCTCTTTTCCCATTTAAAAATCTTTTTCTCATTATTTAGATTTACATCAAATAGCATTATTGTTTGGGAAAAGAGCCTATAAAATTAACCTTTCACAAACACAGTTTTAATAGATGTGTAGAACTCAATAGCTGCTTCACCTTGTTCGCGTGAATGGGAACTGGAACTCTTCATCCCTCCAAAAGGAGCTTGGAGTTCGACGCCTGCTGTTTCTGCATTAATTCGAACTAATCCAGCATCAACCCGATCAATAAACTTTAACATTGCCCCAACATTTTCCGTATATATAGAGGCGCTTAGACCAAATTGTGTATCGTTTGCCAATGTAAATGCTTCTTCCAAATCTTCAAACGGAATGATGGCAATTACAGGTCCAAAAATTTCTTCTTGAGCAATCTGCATCTTGCTATCGACTTCATCAAAAATCGTTGGCTCAACGTAAAACCCTTCATCATATCCTGAACCTGTCAAGCGATTGCCGCCAAATAGAAGTTTCGCGCCTTCTTTCTTCCCTTTTTCAATATAGGAAAGAACGGTTTCCATTTGAGACTCGGACGAACATGGTCCCATCCAAACTCCCTCTTCCAATCCATTTCCGATTTTGATTGATTCCGAGACTGATAGAAGCTTGTCTACAAAGGCTTGTTTTATATTTCTATGTACAAGTACTCGACTAGTTGCTGTACATTTTTGACCAGTTGAGCGAAATGCGCCACTAATCGTACCTTCTACCGCTTTATCGAGGTCGGCATCTTCAGCGATAATGACCGGATTTTTCCCGCCCATTTCCAGCTGAAACTTCGCTCCTCTTTCAACAGCGCCCCTTGCAATTTGTTTTCCAACTACGTCCGATCCAGTAAATGAAATTCCCGCAATTCCAGGGTGATTCACGATTCCATTTCCTATGACACTTCCGGGACCAGTGACCATGTTGACGACTCCTTTTGGAAGTCCTGCTTCATGGAAGCAATCTATTACTTTCGCTGCTGTGATAGCAGTTTCAGAGGCCGGCTTAATAACAACCGTATTTCCATAAATGAGTGCAGGGGCCATTTTCCAAATTGGGATCGCCACTGGAAAGTTCCACGGGGTAATGATTCCTACGACTCCTAATGGGACACGCTTCGTAAACATGAATGCTTCACTGTCAGTAGAAGGAATGACGTCTCCTACCTTACGCATACCCTCTCCGGCATAATATCGTAAAATAGCCACTCCCCTAGCCGTTTCTCCCTTTGCTTCGGGGAACGTTTTCCCCATTTCTCTTGTCATTGTTTCTGCGATATCATCCAAGCGAGACTCAAGTAAGTTTGCCACTTTATATAAATAATCGCCCCTTGCTGCACCCGAAAGGCTTGCCCAACTAGCTTTTGCCTCGGATGCGGCTTGAACAGCAGCATCTAAATCCTCTACTGTTGAAACAGGTGAATGTCCTACAACTTCTTGCGTTGCCGGATTGATAACCTCATTTGCATTTCCAGAAACTGAAGGAATCCAATCCCCGCTTATGTAATTAGAATACGTTTTCATTTTTATGTCCTCCTCAGTGTGATTTAGTATATATAGATTTGAAACAAGATTAAAAGGTAGGTCCTATTCTCCAAATTCCAAAGTCATGTTGTTTCAATATCTCGGCCTTCGTTTTTTTCCCCATAGAAACTGAGGCTATTTCATCTAAAATCCGATTTCCAACTTCTTGTACTGTTTCTTTTCCCTCTATAATTGTTCCTGCGTTCATATCAATGTTTTCTTCCATTCTTTCAAATATACCTGTATTTGTCGCAATTTTGATAGTTGGCACAATTGGTGAGCCTGTTGGGGTTCCCCTTCCAGTAGTAAATAAAACAATTTGAGCTCCACCAGCAGCCATTCCTGTTAATTGCTCGATATCATGACCAGGAGTGTCCATCCAAACTAACCCTTTTTTAGTTGGTGTTTCCGCATAATTAATCAGTTCTTGTAAAGGTCTCGTTCCCGCTTTTGTTGCAGCTCCTAACGATTTTTCTTCTAAAGAACTTAGGCCACCTTTAATATTTCCTGGGCTTGGATTTCCAGTTCTAATATCAACACCCATCTGGATAGCTCGATTTTCCATAAGGGAAATCACTTGATACACTTTTTTGGCAACACTGTCATCTACAGCTCGATCGGCAAGTAAATGCTCGGCACCAATTAATTCTGTTGTTTCAGCCAAAATAGAGGTTCCACCTAAGTCAACAATCATATCACTCACTGCCCCAACAGCTGGATTCGCAGAAATACCTGAACAAGCGTCAGATCCTCCACATTCGGTACCAATAATCAATTCATCGAATGAAAAAGGCACTCTTTGCTGTGCGGAAGCATCCTGGACCATTTTTGCGGCAATTTTTGCACCTTCGGCGATTGCCGTTAATGTCCCACCATAATCTTGGATTGATACTGTTTCCACTGGTTTACCAGATTTCTTGATTTCCTCCGCCACACTCCTGGCTTGATGAGTTTCACATCCAAGTCCCAATACAACGACGCCGTATACGTTAGGATTGCACCCCATACCTACGTATGTCCTAAATGTCTGATCATAATCGATGCCAACTTGAGCGCAGCCATGTTGATGTACGAAGGAAACAGTTCCGTCCACCAACTGAGTGATTTGCTTCGCAACCTGGACTGCACAAGTAATTGTAGGCAAAATAAGCACATGATTTCTAATTCCTATCTTTCCGTCCGGTCGTCTATATCCCAACAAATTATATTGTTTATCCAACTTGATCACCTCTCCCACGGGTTCCTTCTAGATTGTGCACATGAACATGTTCTCCTACCTCGATATCTCTTGTTGCAGCGCCAATGACCTCTCCATATTTTAAAATTTTCTCTCCCTTTTTTATCGGAACGATTGAAAACTTATGGCCAAAATCAATATCATCCAGCAGTACAACCTTGATCATTTCATTCTTATGCATTAATTCTACAGTAGAGTTCTTTTCTACATTTTTTAAAGCAACTGCAACTTTATCATTTTCATTCATAGTTACGGCTTGGTAAATATTCATCTATAAAAACACCACCTTTCAAGTTTTTTGTATTTTTTCTTTGTAAGCGCCAAAAAAATATGAAACTATACTCTACCATGTTAGATTGTTTCTATATTGAAGATTGAATATCCTTTATTAATCGGTATAAAAAAGAAAAATAGAACAAGGCACAAAAAACTTCGTGCGCATGTCCTTTACCAAATAGTTCTATTTAATATAATTTTGTAGTTCACGTGCTGTTTTTAACTCTATTTCTCGAAGCTTATTCACCCTTCTTCTAAAATGTTCCTCAGTACTAAATTCTGATTTCAAAAAAGTTGCCATTATTTCTTTTGCGAGGCGCTCACCTATTATTTGTGCTCCTATGCATAAAACATTCACATCATCATGTTCAACACATTGGTGGGCAGAATATGTATCATGTGCAACGGCTGCCCGAATTCCTGAAAATTTATTAGCGGCTATACTTGCACCAACACCAGTCCCGCAAATCATTAATCCTCGTTCAGCCTCTTTATTGCGTACCGCGTTGCATACTTTCTCGGCTATATCTGGAAAATCAACAGGTGATTTGCTATTACTGCCAAAATAGATAACCTCTATATTTAATTCTTTTAAAAGATTAATAATATAATCTTTTAAAGGGTAGCCAGCATGATCATTTCCAACAGCTATCCTCAAATATATTCACCTTCCTAATTTCACAATTAATTTTTGGTTGCAATATGATTAACCTTTTACTCCACCAGTAGTAATTCCCTCTATTAAATAACGTTGGAAAAAGATAAAGACTGCAAACAAAGGAACTAAGGATAACGTAGACATGGCAAACATTGAACCCCAGGCACTTTTTCCGGAAGAATCGAGAAACATTCTTAATCCAAGCGCAACTGTATATAAATCGATATTACTTATATAGAGCAGCTGACCAAAAAAGTCATTCCATGTCCAAATAAATGTAAAGATCATTGTTGTGACTATCGCAGGTAATGAGAGTGGCATCATTAAATACCAGTAAATTCTGATTGGCCCGCAACCATCAATTTTCGCAGCTTGTTCTAACTCACTTGGAATACCTCTCATAAATTGAACAAGAAGGAAAATGAAGAAACCTTCTACCGCAAAAAACCTCGGTAAAGTTAAAGGGAGGTATGTGTTAACCCATTCTAGATGGTTAAAAATAATATATTGAGGAATGATCGTAACATGAAATGGCAGCATTAAAGTCACGAGCATTATCGCAAACCATATTTTTTTCATTGAAAAGTTTAGTCTAGCAAAAGCGTAAGCAGTCATTGAGCAAGATAATACATTTCCAACGATTCCTATAAATATGATAAAAAAGGTATTTATAAAGAACCTGCCAAATGTAATACCGGACAAACCAGCCCAACCATTTACGTAATTTTCAAAGGTTACTTTTGTTGGAAAAAAAGATATACCTGTAAAGATTTCTGTTTGTATCTTAAAAGAACTACTGACCATCCAAAGCAATGGATACAGCATGGCCACCCCGAGCAAAATAATAAAAATGTGAATAAACATATTCCTAAAGTTCTTCTTGCTTTTATAATGGTTTCTTCTCACTAGAGGTTCATCCCTCACTAGCGATTCTGTAGTCTTTACAGTATTCAAGAATGTTCACCTCTATTCCTGGTAATAGACCCATCTTTTGGATGAAACAAAGACGAGGGCAGTTACGAAAGCAATAACAACTAATAAAAACCACGCCATTGCTGAAGCAAATCCCATTTGGAAATGAGTAAATCCTTTTTGATAAAGATATAAAGTATAGAATAGTGTTGAATCTAAAGGTCCTCCACTACCGCCACTTACGATGTATGCGGAAGTAAAAGCTTGGAATGCTCCAATGATCCCCATTACTAGATTGAAAAACACTACTGGAGTAATCAATGGGAGGGTGATAGCAAAAAATTGTTTTACTGGTCCGGCCCCATCTATCGTTGAGGATTCATATAGTTCAATTGGAACTTGCTTTAATCCCGCTAAAAAAATAACCATGGAAGAACCAAATTGCCATATCATTAAAATGATAAGTGTATATAGAGCCGAGTCCGGATTTGAAATCCAATTCATTCCCTTAATACCGATTGATCCTAATAAATTATTAACAAGTCCGTCTCCACCGAATATTTGACGCCATAAGATTGCGACAGCCACACTTCCTCCAAATAATGAAGGTACATAATACATTGCTCGGTATATACCAACACCCCGAATTCCTCGTTTTAAAAGAAGCGCAACAGAGAGGGCAAATGTTAATTGGAGGGGAACACCAAGAAAAACATATTTAAGTGTTACTAATACACTGCTTTGCCATTTTGGATCATTAAACATTGACAGATAGTTTTTTAAACCTATCCATTCTGGAGCGGTAAACATATCGTACTTAGTGAATGAAAGGTATAGAGAAGCCCCCATTGGTATGGCAGTGAATGCTAATATGCCGAGCAGCCATGGAGTAAGGAATAAGTATCCCACCCAATTTTTATGCCACCAGGCCTTCATATAAGTCATAAAAGCCAACTCCTTATAATAGATTTAACCTATCGAAAAAATGATGCAATGATGTTTACTTAACCTAAAATCATTGCATCATTGAGTTCCATCTATTTCTTTTGATTGGTTATTGTAAAATAGATTCTGCCTGTTTCATAAAATCCTCAGCTGCTTGTTCTACGGTTTTTTGCCCGTAAGCTATTGCCTCAGCATTATCTTCAAAAGCCTGAACTACTTCATTATTTCCAGCCGGTGCATAAGGAGCTGGCCTTCCTAGCGGAACTGTTTTTTGTATGAATTCTACTGCTCTTGCTTCTGCAGGATCAATTAAATCCATAACTAAAGTAGACATTTTAGTACCTGCTGGAGGACCTTGCTGAACTTTAAATAGTTCAACAGCCCTTTCAGAGTTTATAAAGAAGTCAATAAACATGGCTGCTTCTTCAGGATGCTTTGATTTTTCGGCAATACTTAAATAGGCACCTTCAATATATTCCCCGTTCGGAGCCCCAGCCATTGTTGGAATCCTAACCATCTGAATTTCACCATTATCAAATTGTTCCTGATACAAATTAATTTGATTAGCCGGGAATTGCCCAATCGCAGTTACCCCTGTTACAAACATATTAGCTTCAAGAGGCGCGTTGGCAAATTCATTTCCAGTTGCCGCGTCGGGAATTAAATCCTTCTTCCGAAGATCATCCCACATACTCCACCATGCGACTACATCTTCTTTATCGTAACCAACCTTTCCGTCTTCGGTAAAAAGATCCTTACCTCTTTGACGGGTAAAATATCGAAATATATTATTATAGGCTCCACTGGAATCAACTAATCCCCATTTTTTTTCGTCACCTATTGCTTGTTTTAATTCAGCTGCTTTTTCAGCCATGTCTTCCCATGTCCAATCAAATTCCGGATAATCTATACCAAGTTCATCAAATACCGCAGTATTGAATGCATATCCAGGCATCGTCAATCCTTGCGCCACCATGAAGATATTTCCATCAACTTTTCCGCTGTCTACTGCCGATTCTGGAAAATCGGATAGATTGATATTCTGAGAGTCTACTAGCTGATTTAAATTATACAAAGCATTTCTCCGTGCATAGTCGGAAACATAAAATTGATGCATGCTAACCACGTCGGGAGCATTTCCACCCGCTATTTGTGTTGCAAGCTTATCCCAATATTCATCCCAACCTCCAAATTCCCTTTTCACTGTAATGTTAGGATGCTCCTCTTCGAACCTATCAACGATTCCGTTATATACTTCGTTCCTACTTGTATCTCCCCACCAAGCAAAGCGGATTTCTACCTTTTCATCCTTTGAAGATCCACTTTTTGAGCCATCACTTGAACTACCGCTTGATCCTCCTGAACTATCCTTTGAACACGCTGCCATTATTACTAACATAAATACAGCAATGAGTAACAAAAACGGCTTTTTCAACAGTTTGCTCACCCTTTTTCCTCCTTCTTTTGTTTCGTATATTTTTAACAGAGATACATCTTTCTTTCGAAAGACCCCCTTTGTAAAGGGCAGTAAACACCATTAAGCCTTAACATAAATAGCTTTCGAAGATGTATAAAAGTCCTGATTCGAATGACCGATCGAGAATGCACCAAACCCGGAATTTTTCACTCCACCAAAAGGAATATGTGATTGACTTGCTGTTCCGTGATTGACATGAACCATCCCTGCCTCAATTTGTTCACTGAATTGGTTTGAAATTGATAAATTATCCGTGAAAACAGATACAGCCAGTCCATATTCGGTACTATTAGCCATCTCAATTGCCTCTTCCATATTTTTGGCTTTTAAAACAACTAATACAGGGCCAAAAATTTCTTCACGGGCAATTCTCATATCTTTATGAACATTTACAAAAAGTGTTGGTGATATATAATTACCCTCTTTGTTGCCTTCAATTTTGGCGACGGTTCCACCTAGAATAATTTCGGCACCTTCACTTTTTCCTAACTCTATATATTCAAGAATATTTTCATACTGATGTTGATTTATCACTGGCCCCATGTTTGCATTTTCTTCCCATGCCGGCCCGACCCGAATAGCCTCCATATATATCCTCAGATGTTCGATGAGCTCATTTGCCTGTTCTTCTAACACAATTACTCTACTTATTGCCGTACAACGTTGACCCGAGCATGTGAAAGCAGCACTTACAATTTGCTTTGCAGCAAATTCTAGATCATGATAATTCGCTACAACTGCGGCATTTTTCCCTCCCATTTCCAACTGGGTTTTTATTAATCTAGTTGCAGCTGTTCTATTAATCTGGATACCAAGTTTAGTTGAACCTGTAAAACTAATTCCTTTTACTAATGGATGAGTTACTAACGAATCGCCAACTTTACTTCCCGATCCGTTAATCAAGTTGACTACACCTTCTGGTAGACCAGCTTCATGCAATAATTCTATTAATCTTACTGCCGACCAAGGTGTGTCAGATGATGGTTTTAAAACTACAGTACAGCCATAGGCAATGGCTGGTGCAATTTTTCTAACTGGTGTGACAATGGGAAAATTCCAAGGAGATATCGCTGCAATTACACCTATTGGTTGAGATATTACTTGACATGTTATTCCGGGAATTTCAGAGGGAACGGTCATGCCATTTACCCGATATGCCTCACCAGCATTAAAACGCGTCTCAGCTGCTGCCCTCTTAACTTCCCCCCGTGACTCACTAAGCACTTTTCCTTGTTCAGAAGATAGAATATAGGCTAATTCTTCTTCGTTTCGCTCCAATAAATCAGCAAATTCATTTAAAACTTTGGCTTTTTCAGAGGCAGTTGTTTTTTTCCATAGTTGAAAAGCAGCATGTGCAGTTTGAACAGCATATTCTACATCATCTTTATTTGATGATGGAAAAAGCCCGAGAACCTTATTAGGAATGGCAGATTCATATAATGGGAATGTTTGACCACTTCTGCTTTCAAGCCATTCTCCATTAATATAATTTTTAAAAATCCCTCCAGAATGCGCTTCAATCCAGTCCCGCATCTTATTTGCCATCTAACTTATCACCCTTTCATTCCCATAGCTGCTCTGCAAATATTTTTTAAATCCTCAGTCGAAGTAAGTCTAGGATTAACAGGAACATTTCCCGATTCCATTGCTTCTTCTGCGATTAAATTTAAATCTTTCTCTGTAACTCCAAAATCTGATAATGTTTCATGAATACCTATATCTTGTTTTAATTGACGAACGGCAACAACGGATTGATATGCAGCATCCCTAGGTGACAATCCTTCAATTGGCATATCAAATAGTTTCGCTATTTCACGGAACTTGCTGATATTTCCAACCAAGTTAAATTCCATTACTTCAGGTAATAATATTGCATTAACGGTGCCATGAGGTATATGAAAATAGGCTCCTAAAGGCATAGCTAATGCATGGGAAAGACCTAGTCTAGTAGAATTAAATGCCATAGCCGCTATTAAACTTGCAAGGAGCATATTGTATCTTGCTTCTTTGTTGTCTCCTTGTGCAACAGCTGTACGCAGGTTTTCATTTATTAACTTCATGGCCTGTAAAGACTTCCCCTCGGAGATTGGCTGGGTCGCTTTATTTACATAGGATTCCAATGCATGTGTCAAGGCATCCATACCTGTTGCAGCTGTCACCTTCGCAGGTAATGATAGTGTCAATTCCGGATCGCAAAGTGCAAGATCGGGGCAATTGAACGAACTCCCAACACTCAATTTAACCTTTTGAAGCTTGTCAGATAATACTGACCATATCGTTAGTTCGCTTCCCGTCCCTGCAGTAGTTGGAATTGCGATTACAGGTTTTCCTTTATTCGGTACTTTATTAATTCCGACATAATCCCTAATATGGCCTTTATTCCCAAGCATTAAACCAATGGCTTTTGCCGTATCTAATGAACTTCCTCCGCCAAGTCCCAAGATAACGTCACAATTCATTTCCAACGCGAGTTCTTTACCTTTCATTACTCCTTCGATATCCGGGTCTGGCTCAACTTCATTAAATATTTCATATGGGATTCCTGCTTTTTCTAACACTTCACTAACAACACGAGCCACACCAGCCTTTTCAACTCCTGGATCTGTAACAATTAACGCTTTCGTACCGTTTAAAGCCGCTATATGATTTTGCAAAAAATTAACTGCTCCATTTCCAAACTCAATTGTCGTTGGGATTTCATATCTAAAAATCCTATCCATATATGCCACCTTCTTATTCGAATACTTCCTCTGGATTCAATAAATAATCATTTATATTTAGATGGTAAATTTCTCCCCATTTTCTTAACTCTTCTTTTACCTTTATAGGAAGTTCGATACCATATTGCTTTCGTTCTTCAACATGCTTTTGTTCAATCTCACCGGGAATATAGATTTCCTTAACCCCCGAAGCTTTAGGTTCAGCCTTAATTTCGTCAAAGTACTGGTCTATTCTTTTTTTAAACTCTTCAATTGGCATGAATTTTTTTATATCAATTCCGATAAAAAAGTGTCCTACATTTTGTGTTTCTTCCCAGTTTTCATACATATTATTTACATATTTCCCAAAACCTGCTCCTGTAAGAACCCCACTAATAATGTCAATGAACATCGAAAGACCATATCCCTTTGCACCACCCATAGGCAGTACTGATCCTTCCAATGCTTCTGTCGCATCTGTTGTCGGGTTCCCATATTTATCAACTGCCCAAGTGTCAGGTATTTCTTCTCCTTTTTGTGCAGCTACGATAATTTTCCCTCTAGAGACAACACTTGTTGCCATATCTAAAATAAACGGCGGATGCTTCCCAGTTGGCACTCCCACGGAAAAAGGATTCGTACCAATGAAAGGGCGAACCCCTCCAATTGGAGGCATCGTTTGGGAGGCGTTTGACGTTATAATCATAATCAAATCCTGCTGTATTGCTTTTTGTAAAAAATAAGCGCATGTCCCAAAATGGTTGGAATGTTTGACTCCCACTGCTGAAATACCGGAACTTTTGGTCCTTTCAATTGCTAAATCCAATGCTTTTGTTCCAACTATAGCTCCTAAGCGGTTGTTCCCATCTAATAGAGCAACAGGGCCGTTTTCCTTTATTTCCATCTCAGAGTCTAGGTTGATCATTCCTGCTTTTAAACGCCTTAAATATATATCCGTTCTTACCACGCCATGTGAGTCCACACCTCGGAGATCTGCCAATATGAGTGATTCCGCCACTATTTGTGCATCATTCTTTTGTAATCCTGCTTTTTCGAATAATTGTGTACAATAATTTTGTAATTGTTTCCAATAGTATTTTCGGTTCAAACAAACACACATCCCTTTTTCCGGAGCGTTTCATCTACCCAGCTACGATCTATCGTTTCAAGTTCGATTTGTTCAAACATAAGCTGTTCCCGCTTTTCTTGTTCTATAGCAAGATTTAAAATGTGTTCAGCGTGTTGCAGTGGAACGGCTATAACTCCATCCATATCACCAATAATGATGTCTCCAGGGTTAACGATCATATTCCCAATCGTTATAGGCTCATTGATCTCCCCAGGTCCATCTTTATATGGCCCCCTATGTGTAGATCCTTTAGCGAAACAGGGGAAATTAGATTCTATAAAAGCATCCGTGTCGCGAATCGCCCCATCAATAACAAATCCATTAATTCCTTTTTTTTGCGCAAGCCTCATCATAATTTCGCCAACAATCGCTTGGGTCGTTTCTCCCCCGGCATCAACCACAATTACGTCCCCCGGCTGGGCAAGATCTATCGCTTTATGGACCATTAAGTTATCTCCTGCTCGAGTTCGAACGGTTAAGGCTGGACCAACAAGTCGACCATTTTTATGCAATGGTTTTAGATTTGCATAAGCGCCTTGTAGACGGTTCATATTATCACTTAGTAAGGGTGTAGCGATATTTTTAAAGCGTTCGAGTAAATCTTTGTTTGGTCTCTGATCAAGTGATGATATGCGAAAACCTATAGTGTCCATAGACCCCTTTCCCCTCTCAAAGTATTTTTTTACTTATTGCTGAGAAATCCAACTCACCAAATTCTGATTCAGCCTCTTGGTAAAAACGTAATGCATTTTGGGTAAATGGAAGGTTTAGATTTTTCCCTTCATTAGCAGCTATTCCGACATCTTTTCTCATTAATTTCAACTTGAATCCAGGCTTGAAATCACGAATTGTTAGACTATCAATCTTATTCATGAACATCCACGAAGCGCCTGAGCTATTGCCAATCACTTGCTTCATCATTTCCTTATCAATTTCTAATTCTTCACCTAGGGCAACTGCTTCGGAAGCTGCAATCATATGAACGCTCGCTAACATTTGGTTGATTGCTTTTATCGCCTTCCCAGCACCTATCTCTCCTACCAAATAAATTTGTTTTGCCATCCCTTCAAGGACGGGGCGGACTTCTGATAGTGTTTTCTCATTTCCTCCCGCCATAACGGTCAATGTTCCTTGTTCAGCTCCGATTGTCCCCCCACTTACGGGAGCATCTAGCACTTTTAAACCTCTCTCAATATAGGCCTTACTAACCTCTTTCATCATTGCAGGTGATCCTGAAGTCATCTCAATCAATATGCTATGTTGAGGTAAATTACTAATAACCTCATCTGAAAGAAGGACACTTTCCATTTCTTTATCTGCCGGTAAAATTGCAATTAAAATATCGCTATTACTCGCTACTTCTCGTAAAGATGGATGCTCTATTGCCCCTTCATTTATCATTTCATCAACAGGTTTACGGTTTTTATGAGCACATATATGTAATTCATATCCGCTGTTCAAAAGATTTTTTGCCATTGGCAGTCCCATTGCACCAAGTCCAATAAATCCTACTTTCTTTACGGTCATTGCTAATATCCTCCATGATTATTAATCTATTCGAGAGAGAATGACTCTCTCTCGAACGACTGATTTCATTCAATACTTTTATAGAACAGTTTCGTCTGGATCCCATCCAAGTGCTTCATAAAGCCTCTTTCTACCAGCCTTATCTCCCTTTAGTTCTTGATGAGCATATTTAGCAACATCAACTGCTAGTTTTTGCGGAACAACAACAACCCCATCACCATCGGCAACAACAACATCACCCGGATAGATCGCCACACCACCAATGGCAATTGGGATATCTTTTTCATAATAGCGGATACGTCCTTGGTCCATACCTTGAGATACAAATTCTGACCAAACAGGAATACCTTGGTGAATAACTTCATCCGTATCTCGAATTCCTCCACCGTTTGTTAAATAACCTCTTGCCCCTCTTTTCTTATGGTCAAGAGAGTTGTTTGAGCCGATCAAACCAACATCTATTCCACAAACATCAAGACAAATAAAATCTCCTTCTTCAACTTCCTTGCCCCATGGATCCGTACATACATTACCGTAGTACCACTTCACCCATTCTGTATATTCATCGCCTGTTTTATTGGTCATCGGACCTTCAAAAGGCAAGTAACGTGCAGTTCTAGCAATACCTACAGCCTTAGTTCTAAATAGTGGGCGAACTTTTTTATCGACTGTTCCATACCCATGCATTCCAACCCAATCCATACCGTCGCGAACATCACAAACTCTTAAATCCTTATATAGTTCTAACAATTCCGCCCTAGTTACTTCTTGTGTTACATTACTCATTTCATCTTCTCCTTTTTTATAAATGTGATTTCATTTGCTTAATTCTGCGTTCCAAATCACCTTTCAGAAAAGCACGTCACCTCCTTTAAATACTAGTAAACTCAGAGGCTGTTAATTTTTCACTAGATGTCCTTACAATCAGTTCCGGTTGAAGAATAATAGACTTTGAATTGGGATTCTGCTTACCATTGATTGTCTGAATCAAATTCACAGTCGCAATTCTCCCCATCTCATATCCCGGTTGTTTAATTGTTGTTAATGGTGGATCCAAATATTTGGCCCAAATCGTTTCATCGTAACTAACGACGGCAAGATCTTTGGGAATCGATAAACCTAGTTCTCTTATAGCATCAAGAAGTACAAGAGTTATCATATTATTCGTTGAAAAAATAGAATCGACATCAGGATGTTCACGTATGTATTTTTTGATGATTTCATTTAATTCTCGACTTTTTTGATCTAACTTAAGGATCCTAAAATCTTTCGATGTATACCCGTGTAACAACATGGCTGATTGATATCCTTTAAGTCGATCCATCCATGGACTAACATATTCATTATTAAACATAAATACCGCTATTCGTTTACTGCCCGATTCTATTAGATGCCTAATTGCAAGATCTGCACCTTTAACATTATCCACGACAACATTAATAGCATTTTGATTTGATATTCTTCGGTTGATCACAACGACCGGCATTTCGTTAATCATCTGGTTATATAATTCATCATTTAAAACAGTAGGATTAATAATGATTCCGTCTACCTGTCTTCTTTGAAACTCTTTAATGTATTCTGCTTCTTTCTCCTGATCTTCATTTGTGTTACAAATCATTAAATGATAGCCCATTCTGTGGCTGGCATCCTCCACCCCCTCTAACACATTCGTCCAGAAAGGATTTTTTAAGTTGGATAAAATAACACCTATCACATTAGTACGCATTAGCTTTAGTCCTTTTGCCAATGCATTTGGGCGGTAATCCAAGTCTCTGATCGCTTGTAAAACTCGATTTTTCGTTTCAAGTGTTGCATGTGCAAAATTGCCATTCAATATACGGGAAACTGTTGTTTTAGAAACTTGGGCTTTTTTAGCGACATCACTTATCGTCACTTTCACACTTTTCAGCCCCTTATCTTTTGGAAACCGATACACCATAGAAAAAAATATATCCAACATTGGAAATCGATTAACAATTGTTTAAAACTTTATACTTGAGTTTTTAAGGAATGAGTATTGAGATTGTGTATGCACCTCCCTAAAAGTTTAAGCATTTTGATGGTTTGAGAGCCTTAGAAAGCGATTACATTTATCTTGTAACTAATTATAATCCTTCTACTTATGAGTTTCTTTAGTATAAAAGTACAAAGTTAATCAATTATTTTGAATATTTTTTGTATATCATAACTAAAGATTTTGAGATGTATGATTTTCAATTAAAAAATCCAGCCTATAATACAAGCTGGATTCTATCTATCATTTTTTATAAATAAATTAGCTTTGCCAATATCGCATTTTCTTTATTTCTTTACCCTCGGTACCAATTCCACCGCCCGCCGAATTGCTTCCATCAAACTTCTCTCATCTGCAATCCCTTTACCCGCTATATCAAAAGCGGTTCCATGATCCACACTTGTTCTAATAATTGGAAGTCCGACTGTAATATTGACACCTGCGTCGAGTCCAAGTACCTTTACAGGGCCATGTCCTTGATCGTGATACATCGCTACCACTACATCAAAATCGCCGCGCACAGCACGGAAAAACAAAGTATCTGCCGGTAATGGACCGATGGCGTCAATCCCTTCTGCTTTTGCTTTTTTTACAGCTGGGATAATTTTATCTTCTTCTTCGCCATAACCAAAAAGACCATTTTCTCCTGCATGGGGATTGATTCCACAAACCGCAATCTTTGGCTGATCAATTCCCGCACGGGTTAAGGTTTCATATGCTAATCGAATAACCTCGTAAACTCTTTGTGGATTAATCATTTTGATTGCATCAATAATTCCGACATGAGTTGTTACATGGATGACTCGCAAATTAGGTGCCGATAGCATCATAGAGAAATCCTCTGTATTCGTTAGAGCAGCCAATATTTCGGTATGCCCTGGATATGTATGCCCCCCTTTATGGAGTGCTTCCTTATTTAACGGTGCAGTACAAATAGCATCAATTTCCTTATTTAATGCCAGCTCCACCGCCTTTTCCACAAATTTATAAGCGGCGTGTCCTGATTCAGCGGAAATTTGTCCAATCGATATTTTTTTCGGTAAAAGGTCTAGATCATAACAATTGATAACATTTGGTGAAAATTCCGCCTGATTCAATCCAGATATTGAACGAATATCCAAATCAGAATGAATAAACGCCTTTGCACGTTCAAGAATTTTTGCATCTCCAATTACAATCGGGCGGCAAACCTCATGTATTTCCGCATGTCCCAAACTTTTTAAAATAATTTCAGGCCCAACACCTGCGGAGTCGCCCATTGTAATGCCAATCAAAGGTTTAAACATCTGTATCACTGTCCTTTAAAAAATGTAATGCATGTTTCAAAGAGTTTTTCGTACCAAATCCTCCTGCTTTCGTCACTGCCCATAACTCCCTTTTGTATCCTAGTAATCTCCCAAATGGCAACCCTGTCTCAACTTCGGCAATTAATTCTATTTCAACAATTCCAAGTTTCGAACAAACTGCCTTTGCCGTATCACCACCTGTTAAAAACAGCCCGTTGACGGATTCAATATTTTCACAAATGACTAGTGCCATCTCACCGAGTCCCTCAACAATTTGCTCACTAATCTCTAGAGGATATCTTTCATTGGAATCTACGTATAACAAGATATGGTCAACCTCAGGCCGTTTTTGGATATTATTTAATATCGTTTCCATTTTTATTGATTGCTTTAATAGTTGATACACATCTACTTTAATAGTAAATGTATTTGGCATTCTCTCAACTTCGCGAAGTTGTTTCCGGGTAACGCTTGATAAGCTCCCGGAAATCGTCAATGTTTTTTCAATAGCGTATTTAGGTATTTCAAGCAGTTGTGAAGTTCCCAATTTTAGACTTGACGGCAAATATTCTAATAAACCCGCTGATCCTGCCCATACTATCTTTAGTCCTGTTTTCAAAAACTTATCGATAATTTCGGTAAAATCCGTTTCCTTTTCTACGTCACATACAATCCAATTTTCACCCAATTGGATCGTTTGTATAAAATCTTCATCCGTTTTTCGAATGGTGTCCAAATTATATACAACCGCTCTTTTCTTCGCTTGTATATAGAGGAGATCTGGAATATAACTTACATTCACCGGGGTTTTTGGATCTTTTGCAAATTCCGATTCTGTTATAATTTCTCCATTGATATAATGATGACCTTCTTTTGTTATCCTTCCTAGTTTAGGAAAAGCGGGTACGATCACAACAATATCGGGCTCATATACTTTTTCAATAGCTAATAATTCGCTTCCTATATTTCCCCTTAGTGTAGAGTCAATTTTTTTATAAATATGAGTAACCCCTATGCGAAACATGTATTGGGCAGCCTTTAAAACTCTGGAATAAGCTTTAGAAGGCTCTATAGATCGACTGTTTGTATCGACTACTAATACATCATTGTTCGTAATATCTGTGTCCACTTCTAAGTGGATTCCTACTGATGTTCGTAAACCCTTCTTCGCTAACTGAACTCCTGAATCATTTGCTCCTGTAAAATCATCCGCAATGATACCGATTTTGTTATTTACTATAAACACACCCTTTAACGAATGGACTGTAACTAAAGTATAATACTATTTTCAATGAATAGCCTGTGAATTTTCACTACTTTAAAGCGCTGAACCATTGAAAATTTATCAGTTCCATGATACAATCAATTTTGTTCACTAATATTATAATGCTGTCCTTTTTTTATAAAAAATGAAATCAGGGGTGAAGTACATTTGTTAGGTGATTATCGTTTTCGCGATTTTCAGCCCGCAAACCTCCGCAAAGACTTCATTTCTGGGATAACTGTCGGTATTGTGGCCATTCCTCTTGGGATGGCTTTTGCCATCGCTTCAGGTGTTAAGCCGGAATATGGAATTTATACGACGATTATCGCAGGATTGCTTGTATCTTTGTTAGGTGGTTCTCGCTTTCAGATTGCCGGTCCTACAGGAGCATTTATTCCAATTTTACTCGCAGTCGTGCTTCAATACGGATATGAGAATTTGTTGGTTGCTGGTTTAATGGCAGGAGTCATGCTCGTCATCATGAGTTTTTTCCGGCTTGGAAATTTAATTCATTTTATTCCGAGATCTGTAACGATCGGTTTTACGACGGGGATTGCTGTCATTATTTTCAGCGGACAGATTGGAAACTTTTTCGGCCTTACTGGGCTGGAAAAGAAAGAGTATTTTCATGAAAATATGCTGGAGATTTTTAGACATTTTGGCACTTTGAATGGATTTAGCATTCTAACAGCCGTCATTGGACTGGTTGCAATCATTACTGTGCCTCGGATATCACCGCGAATTCCTGTTTTACTCGTTGGTCTAATTATACCGACAGTAGTTTCAGTCCTTTTTTATCCAACCCACGTCGAAACGGTTGGTACTGCCTTCGGTGGCATTCCACAATCATTGCCGGCTTTTAAGTTTCCTGAGATTACTTTTGGTAAAATAAGTGAACTATTCGTACCTGCACTTGTGATCGCAGCTTTAGGGGCGATCGAATCCTTACTTTCGGCCGTAGTCGCAGATGGAATGACGAATGAAAAACATCATTCTAATCGTGAGCTTTTTGGTCAAGGGATTGCCAATATTGTTGCGCCGCTTTTTGGCGGAATTCCTGCAACTGGAGCGATTGCAAGAACGGCCACTAATATTAAATCAGGTGCCGTAGGAAGATTTTCCGGAATCATGCATAGCTTGTTCGTGTTAATCACATTGCTGCTTTTTGCACCATACGCTTCTCACATTCCGCTTGCAGCAATGGCGCCGCTGTTAATGTTTGTCGCTTGGAATATGGCTGAGTTGAAATCTTTCAAACAACTATTAAAGCTAAGGACGAGTGATTCGGTCGTTCTCGTAACAACCTTTTTACTCACTGTTTTTGTAAATCTGACTGTTGCAGTTCAAGTAGGAATACTGCTTGCCATTCTTTCTTTTATAAAAAAGAAAAGCGAATTGTTGCAAGTCAACCAAAGACAAGATGCTTTGGACCTGACATCCCATTTTCGCTATAAAACATTTACGATTAAAGGCCCGTTGTTTTTTGGAACTGCCCAGGCGTTTGAACACCTCCTTCATTCAACGCTTGAAAGTACTCCACGAGTCATTATTTTAAATATGTCTGAGGTAACGACTATTGATGCGACAGGAGAAGAAAAACTGGCCTCTTTCATTAAAAACTTTAAAAAGTTGGGCGGTACCGTATTAATTTCTGGCTTACCCGATTGGGGATTTAAGCTCTTTCAAAAAAGCGGCTTAGTTGATGATATTGGTCATGAGTCATTTTATATTGATGAAGGGAGCGCAACGGAATCAATGCCTGACCATCTCAAAGCGGCGGGGGATTGATCCATTCTTTATGAATCCCTTCTTTTTTTCTTCCTATATTCCTATCACATCATTTCACGCTTGCAAGAAGGGTGGGGCATAGTAGTTTTTCCCACTATGTTTGCAGGAGACTCAGTAAATGCAATACTACCAGTAGCATTAGCAACAATTTCTGCTGGGCTTGTTGCACTAGCATTAAGGAGAAAGCTTCATTAAAACGTTATATAGATGAAGAAAGTGCAAGGATCAGTTCCCTAAGGGAATTAATCCTTTTTTCATTTTCTTTAAAGATCTTCAATGTCCCCCAACAAAAGTATTCAAATGTCGCTCCCTTTCTCTGATTTCCAATACTCTCTACCATCTAACGTCCTGTTCAACCATTTATTTTCGAATAACTCCCGTCTTAAAAGAGCGGAATCGCTAAATGTATGCCATTCCTCTAATATGGCATTTACCTCTTTTTCCGAATAGGTACGTCCTTCATCAAATTTTCTGGCCAAAAATTCAACGGCTAATGATTTTTTACTTCGCTTCGCTGGCCATGACTTTAACTGACCCTTTTCATTGAAAAAACCTTTTAGTTCATTTGGCGGATTCATCATTCAAATCCCTCCCCCTTCACGATTTCTATAAAACTATCATAATTTACAAAATAGTGACTGGCAATTATTGGCGTACTTGTTGCACTTTCGATATGATAAAAACAGTGAAATTGTTTTTAAGGGGACCTAATATGAATACTCTCGGCAAAATAACATTCAAGCATAGAAAACTTGTTTTAATCATCTGGTCTTTACTATTCATTCTATCAGGAATTTTCGCCTTGAAGCTACCATCTGTTTTAGGTGGAAGCGGTTTCGAATACGATGGTTCCTATAAAGAAGTTGAAAAAATCATGGATGAAGATTTCGATATTCCAGCCTCCTCTTTGATTTTGCTATTTGAAAAAAGCAATGATGCGGCAGAACATGATTTTATGGCGTACATAGAAAATACGATTACGCACGTTAAAGAAGTTAAAGATGTAGAGATTCAGTATTCTTCACCTCAAATAAAAGATAACCGAGCATTTGCCATTCTATCTTTTACCAATAAAGACCATATGCCGGAGAATATTTCAAATGTACGGGACAGGCTGGAGGACGAAGGTTCTTTTTCTGTTGGTCTGACAGGACGGGCCGTCATTGAAGAGGATATGAATAAAGCGGCACAAGAGGATTTAGTACGGGCCGAGCTAATCGGGATTCCCATTGCTTTGATTGTACTTCTGCAGCTTTTCGAGGTGTGATCGCCGCACTTATTCCTTTAGTTACTGGTTTTGTCAGTGTTGTCGTTGCGATGGGACTGCTTTACTTTACTGGGCAAAAATTGGATCTTTCTATTTTTGTTTTGAATACGGCCCCAATGATCGGCCTTGCACTCGGAATCGACTTTGCCCTACTTTTCGTCAATCGCTTCCGTGAAGAATTAGAAATAAAAAAGACGGACGTTGCCATTGCAAAAACTGTAGCGACTTCTGGAAGAGCCATTCTTTTTTCGGGTTTTTGCGTATTGCTCGGCTTAATTGGAATGTTATTTATTCAAGCCGGGATCTTTCAATCTGTCGCTTTAGGCGGAATCGCGGTTGTTTTTACTTCTGTTTTGGCTGCTAATACATTCTTACCTGCATTATTATCCGTCCTTGGGCCACATATTAATAAGTGGATGATTTTAAAAGAAAGCAAAGGGAAGGAAAGCAACTGGCATTCATTTGCTCGGTTTGTGATGAAAAGACCTGTCGTTATGGCACTTGCCGCAACCATCTTACTCATTATAGGCATGATTCCGGTAGGGGATATGCGACTAGCCATTCCTGAATCGGATTCATTGCCAACATCATATGAATCGCGAACGGCTTTTGAAAAATATAAGGAAACCTTTGCAGAAAAAGATAAGACAATTGTATATATTATTGCTAGTAGTGACAAGGATATGGTTGATTCTTTGGAAAAATTGGAGAATGTTATCAATGACATTCAATCCGATTCTCTCGTAAGTGAAGTTGACTCCATTTTTTCAGCTACACAAATGTCTGCTGACGAACTAATTGCAGTGAGTAATATCCCTGAATTAGAATCTCAATTGGCGCCTGCTTTCGAGCGATTAACGAATAAGAATGAGGCACTTCTCCAAGTAAAATTAAACGCGAAGAACTCCTCTGCAGAAGCAAAAGATTGGGTAAGAGAATGGGAGAAAAAGAAGACAGATCTCATTTTAAAAATCGGTGGGGAGTCGAAGTTCCATCAGGAAATTTTTGATGAAATATTCAATAAGCTTCCTTACAGCTTGGCTTTCATCTTAATTTCAACGTATATCGTCCTTTTTATCGCGTTCCGATCAGTATTGATTCCGCTAAAAGCCATTTTGATGAACGTAGTAAGCTTAGGTTGTACGTTTGGTATTATTGTTTGGCTTTTCCAAGAGGGGCATCTCAGGTTTCATGCATCCGATATTGCTTTAATGATTCCTGTATTCGCCTTTAGTATCGTTTTTGGACTAAGCATGGACTATGAAGTCTTCCTTATTTCACGAATATACGAGATTTATCTTGAAACTGGAAATAACAACAAAGCCACTTTAGAAGGTTTGATATCTACGAGTAAAATTATTACTTCAGCTGCTGCGATCATGATTGTCATTACTGGTGCATTCGGTTTTACTGGCATCATTCCCGTTCAACAAATGGGCGTTACAATTGCATTGGCCATTTTTATCGATGCTACTATTGTGCGTATGGTACTTGTTCCATCTTTAATGAAGCTGCTTGGTGATATAAACTGGTGGTCGCCATTTCATAAAAAGCGACGCATCAAACAATATGGGTAAAGGAAAATGGAGCGTGGGGTCTAGACCCAGCTCCATTTTTCTTATAAAAATTCATATACGCCATTCGCAAAATACTCATATTCGCTTTCGGTGATAATCTTTTCCCCATATCCCTCAAAAAAGGCCTTTTTATCTCCTTCACTTGTAAAAAAAGTTTCATCAGGCTGAATGGCAAGTGCCACGTCAAACCTTGGATCTCCGTATGCTCCCCCGCTCCAGTCGATGACGGCAGAAACTTTCCCATCATGAACAAGGACGTTATCAACTGTAAAATCCCCTTGGATAAGAGTTTGCTCGATTGTTTTCGGTTTTTCTCTTTTCAACTGTTCCAAAAGCTCTGGTGTACCGTCTAAGTCATAAAGCTTTAATTCTATTTCAGCCTTATCAAAGATTTTATCCAGCCATATTGTATCTGGTTGATAGATTTCTTCCGGACATTTTGTAGAGTGAATCTCCTTCAGTACTTTTCCAAATTGATAAATGAGGCCTCGTTTCTTTTCTGGATCTGTTTCTTTCTGCAACGCTTCACCCATCGTTTCACCCTGAATATAATTCATTAACATCCAAGACTCATTGAGTTCCGAGTTCTTTTCAAATGCATGAATGACAGGAATGGGCAGATGCGTTTCGCTTAAACTTTTTAAGATAAATGCTTCTCGTTCAAGCCATCCAGCAAATCGATCTCCCTTTGATCGTTTTAAAACAAAAACCCCATTTTCCCCCTTAACAATCCCTACATTCGACGTACATCCCTGATCTGGAAACGTCATCTGCTCTATTTTCCCTATTATGTTTAATAGTTTTATAGGTATTTCCTGTTCAGCGATTGGAACCACATCGTTACCCCCGATTTATGTTCTTTTCTTTATATTCGCTGAACGTGATTAAAAGTGCAACTATCGAATCCCTAGTATATCTTTTCCTTCTCTACTAATCATTTCTGGTGACCACTTTGGTTCCCACACAAGATCTATTTCTACATCTTCCGTTTCAAGTTTTTCTTTTAAAACGTATTTTACTCCGCCTACGATCGTATCGTGCATTGGACATCCCGGGGTTGTCAATGTCATTTTTATATAGACGTGACCATCATGATGCTGTATATCGTAAACAAGACCTAGATCAACAATGTTTATGCCAAGTTCAGGATCATATACATATCGTAATAATTCCTCAATATGTTCTTCCATTTCCATATACGCTCCCTTTCTTTAATGTGCAAAGACCCGGCCAATCAAGATCATATAAAGGATTGAAAAAAGCGAGAAGGCAGATCCACCAATTGCAATGAATAATGCAGCATTAAAAGCAATCCCAACAAAGATAAACATAATGAAAAGGGCTACTAGGATTAAGCCATATTCCACTTTCTTTTCATTAAGCAAATCAGCCATTAATGGTGTTCCCGGCTTTCCGGCATGCTGTCCATATTTATGCGTCCACCATAAAAACGGTACAATTTTTGAAGCATAGCAAAGAATCGTAAACGACACCCAGCCGCCAATATAAATCCATCCTGCCAAAGTAACTGACTTCGAATGAAGCAATTGATCAGGAATTAATAAAGCGTATATTGTCATACCAATCGCAAAAACCATAAGTGCTTGACTAGCATAAACGGACCATTTGATTCCGAGACCTGGATTTTGCTTGACGCGATGTTTTTTGATTTGCAGTAAATGGATATTGTAGGTGACAATCGCTATTGTAACGAACAGTAGAGAGATCCATTTAGTCCAAATATTCCCTCCCAAAAGAAAGGACGCCACACCTGATATAACCCCAATATTCCATACGATTAATGTTGCTTTTTGTAATTTGATTGGAAAATGGTGAGAAAGATAAAACATTGGCAGCATTTTATAACTAAATCCAGTTATAAGCATTCCAAACCAACCAATCGTTCCTAACCAAATATGAGCTCCGAACAATCTTTCGTGAAAGGAAGCCAAATTTCCTGTTAAAAAATTCAACCCCATCGCCATTCCGAACATCCCAGTAAGCACTAAATATAAAACTGCGCATGCAGCACTAATTGTAATGGCATCCCAGTGCTTTGCCCGAAATAACGTAACCGCCATATTCCAAGCGAATAACAAAATTCCAATAAAGGTAACCGTGGCAAACCCAGCAATCATCGGTACTTTTCCACTCCAAAAGCCATACAAAAGACCACATAACCCAATTGTAAAGAATGCATAATGAACATATCCTAGTTTTTCACTATATATTTTTGATTGAAGAATGACATGGATAAGTTGATAGACCGCTCCCATCGCAAGCATCGTCGCCCAACCAAGAATAAATAAGTGGGTATGAAACCAGCCGCTTGGTCCTCTGAGCCCCATATTGATCCACTCAGATAGTGAAACTAGCGAGATGATATGAAAAAATACAAAACCGATCATTCCTGTAATAATGAATAAAAATGGGAGTCGGAACATTTTTTTCTCGCCCCCTTTTATACTTTTTTGATCCTAACTTTTGCCGATCCGTCTTCTTGTTCTTCTACTTCAAAAGGGTAACCGAAGCTATTTAATTCTTCGATTAGAAAAACTGGAACCCGATCATTGTGAATATGAACTTCATCGCCTGGAAGACTGCGATCTAATGCGGCAAGAGTGCGCATCATCGGTTGAGGCGGTTCTAATCCTCGATTATCCAACGTAAATGTTTTTGATGATCCATCCGCTAACCTTCTTGCCGTTGGACGAGGTTTTTCATGTATATCTGACTCATCCAAATCCAATAAATGCTTATTCTTTTTGTTAACAAAAGTGACAATCCAGTGGTCTTTTTCTATTTTTTCCACTTTGTTTACAAAGCCCCTTACCTTTAAAATGCCTAATAACGGAGTAGGTTTAAAAGTGGCGTGAAGAACAAAGATATCGTCTTTTTTTAATTCTTTGACTGTGTCCATGATTAGTTGAAACGGTTCAAGTTTTTTTCGTAAATGAGGTCGAACGTCCAGTTCAACGATATTCCGATTTTCTTGTTCCAATGTGGAATCACCTCTAAACAGGCAGTAGCTAGTTAAGCTGCTGCCTCATATTTTTTCGCCTCTGAATAAAGGCCCGCCATCCCACCGTAAAGTGAGTAAAAAAAGCTGTCAGGTGCATCCATTGAAAAAGAAAAATATTGCTTTGGATCCATTCCGAGCATTTTTTCAAATAATTTTGCACTGTCGTACGCATAAAAACAAAAATACGTATACTGGAATACAGGCATTTTTTCAAAAATTGTTACGATATCATGAGCATATTCCTCAATGTTCGTTGCTGCTTCTTGAACCATTGAAATCGCATCATCAATCGATACAAAAATTTTTATTGTTTTTTCATCTATGATTTCTACGTTTGCCATGGTAACCGGCCTCCCCGGCAATTATAGTCTTTCTATCTTAATTTGATATGTCTCAGGTCCCCGCTCAATGTATTCCCAGTCAAATTCACCAGGGAACATGGATTCAAATTGAAATTGTAAAGGAACTGGATCATGGTCATTAACAATAAGCATCGCTTCTGAAGGACTTAGCTTTTTAAACGTTTCAAAAATCACCTTATGCTTTAAATGTGGCGGGTATTCTGTAACCTTGACTGTTTCCGTTATAGTTGACATTTTTTATTCCTCCTATGGATTATTGTTTACATTCATTAGTTTAAGCGGGATTGGAATGAGTTACTGTGATTTCCATCACATAATTGAAAACAATTCTCAATAGGGAATATGTTGATTCCGCAAAACATAGTGCTTCCTCATTATTATCGTAAATAAGACTATTATTCTCGATGAAACCATGCCTTTTCCCCTTTTAGTCGAGAATTACCATGTTATTCTCGACTAAAACTTGCGGCTTCGCTTTTTAATCGAGAATTATCCTTTTATTCTCGACTAAAACCTGCAGCTTCACTTTTTAATCGAGAATTATCTTGTTATTCTCAACTAAAACCTGTTGCTTCCCTTTTTAATCGAGAATTATCTTATTATTCTCGACTAAAACTTGCGGCTTCCCTTATTAATCGAGAATTATCTTGTTATTCTCGACTAAAACCTGCGGCTTCCCTTTTTAATCGAGAATTATCCTGTTTTTCTCGACTAAAACTTGCGGCTTCCCTTTTTAATCGAGAATTATCCTGTTATTGTCGACTAAAACCAGGATCTTCCGTTTTTAATCGGGAATCCCCTAAAAGTAATTACGTAAACATCTCTTTTAAGCCTTCACAGAGCAGTTAAATAATCGAAAGTTTCCATTGCTGCTTTTTTCCCTTGTTGAATGCAATCAGGGATTCCGACGCCATCGTACCCTGCACCGCACAAAAAGATGCCTGGCATATTGATTCCTAATTGCTCTCTGATCATTTTCAGCTGTTCTTTATGACCAACTGGATATTGTGGCATGGAGTCAAGGCAGCGTGTAATTTCAGAAAAGAAAGGCTTCGCCGTGATTCCCATCATATCGTGTAAATCCTTGCTTACGGCGGACAGAAGCTCTTGATCAGATAATTTCAGCCACCCCTCCGAACCAGCCCGTCCAACAAATACTCTAAAAAGAACATTTCCTGAAGGTGTAGTATGAAGCCATTTTGACGATAACCATGTACATGCAGTCATCGTCCTTCCTTCTTTACGGGGAACGAGGAATCCGGAACCACTTAATGGAAAACGGACATCTTCCTTCTTGAAGGCTAAGGCAATATTTGCCACTGATACGTACGGAATTTCCTCTAGCCATTTAAAACCTGGCAATAATGTTGCTGCCTTTGAAGTTGGCATTGCCAAAATCAACCCATCAGCTTGGAGTTCTGTACCATTTTCAAGAATTAGCTTATATCCCTTTTCACATTTCGTTAATTTTTCTACTCCTTGACCATTAATGATCTCAATCGGCCGTAAAACATCCTCAAGGCGATCGACTAATGTAGATAGCCCATTTTTATAACTGAGAAACATGCTTTTCTTTGCTATTTCTGGCAATCCTTTTATAGGCTGTGGCGAATGATGACTAGTCATGATTCCTTTTATTAAACTGCGATGTTTTTCCTCCATTAACTTAAATTGAGGAAATGTCGAATTTATACTAAGGAATCTTGCGTCACCAGAATAAATTCCAGAGAGAAGAGGTTCTGTTATATTTTCCAATACTTCTTTCCCAAGTCTCCGTTCAATAAAATGACCTAAAGATTCGTCGCCACCAGTTCTTTTTGGTAAAACTAAATCCATCGCTGCGCGAATTTTTCCAAGAGGTGATATTAAGCCTGTCTTGATAAAGGGAACCACTTTTGTCGGGATTCCAAGAACAAGACCCGGCGGCATTGGATGAAGTTTACCTTTATTTAAAATAAAGGTAGACTTTGCATTTGGATTCGTTCCAACTAGTTCATCTTCAAGTCCTAATTCTTTTGTAAGCTCCATTATTGGTTGCTTCCTTGCTAGAAAGGAATCGGGACCTTTTTCGATAATGAATCCTTCGTGATGAAGTGTTTGGATTTTGCCTCCTAAGCGATCACTTTTTTCTACGATACTGATTTCTACGGGCACTTGCTGCTCTTCAAATATTTTTTTCGTGTAAAAGGCAGCACTCAAACCAGCGATGCCTCCACCTACAATGACAACCTTTTTCCCGCGTGGGGTCTCCATATTAGACACATCCTTCGTGACCGATTTTGGATTCCCACGCTTTTGGGATATATGAGCAATACGGTTCACTTTCTAAATAATCACCCGTAACGGCATAGGCTCTTGCTCTGGACCCGCCGCAAATTTCTTTAAATTCACAAACACCACATTTTCCTTTTAATAATGATTTGTCGCGTAATTGCTTCATGATAGGTGAGTTGCGATAAATATCGATTAATGATTGTTCCCTAACATTCCCACAAACAACTGGTAGAAAGCCACTCGGATACACATCACCAATATGACTGATAAATACGAAACCATCTCCGTCATTCACACTTTTATGAGCGCGGCCTAAGAAATCAGGTCGTTTCAATTCTGTATTAGACAAACCTAAACGTTCTTTCTCTTGCATAAACACTCTTCGATAATGTGGTGCTTCTGTTGTTTTTACTCCATACGGCATTTTTTGCTGCACTTGATACAACCACTTCATTACTTCCTCATGCTGTTCCGGTGTAATGATATCTTTTTGCATCCCTCTTCCTGTTGGCACGAGGAAAAATAAGCTCCACAACACAGCTCCCATTTCCTTAACCTTTTCGGAAATCGCTTCTAGATCATGAAGATTATAATTGGAGACAGTTGTATTTACTTGAATAGGGATTTGAAGTTCCTTTAAATATTCAATCCCTCTCATCGTCATATCGTAGGAACCCCTCGTTCCTCTAAAATGATCGTGAATTTCTGCACAAGAGCCATCAAGACTGAAAGCCCATCTCGACAATCCGACCTCTTTTGCTTTCTCAATCGCTTTCTTCGTTACTCTTGGCGTAGCACTAGGTGTCATGGAAACGGGTAATTTTTTCTCCTCAATTGCATATTTAGCCAACTCATATAAATCTGGACGCATTAAAGGATCGCCCCCTGTAAAAACAAATAAAGGATTATCCATTTTAGCAATATCATCAATTAGCCTTTTTCCTTCTTCAAAGGAAAGCTGCCGAGGGTCTGCTTTATATTGTGCTTCCGCACGGCAATGCAAACATTTCAAAGCACAAGCCCTTGTCACTTCCCAAATTACGATAAAAGGATTCTCGTTATAGTCTCTTTCTTTCAATAAAGGTATCACGTATTGATCTCCTTTCTTGCGGATAGGTCCGTTAAACATAGGCTACTAAAAAAAATAAATTCATTCTGTGATGAAAGTCACACAATCCTATATTTTTTAAAAGGAGAATTAATAACGAAATACCTTAAGCAGCTCCACTATATAAATAATGACACAGCTTACTGCCAATATTTGTCCAAGAACGGCGACTAAAGTGAACTTAAAAACAAATCCAATGACTAGTACGGTTATGCCTAATAAATACACACAAAGTTCTAAAGTCATCCGATTCCCAGGCAACATTTCATATAAAAGGACAGCTGTTTTTCGATCTTCCTTCGTCCGATAACGATATGGCCACCATAAAAAAGGGATGATTTTATACAGATAACTTAAGATTGAAGAGGAAAACCACCCTAAAATGAGTATAATGATAAATTCTTCCTGAAATGCGTCTGTTATATTCGATAATAAAAACAGAAAATACATTATGGGAATAAGATAAAAAGCGACCCTGACTGTTCCAATCGGAAGTTTCCCTCTTCTGTATTTTCGGACTTGAAAGATATAAAAAACGAACCAGCCTATTGCACCCATTATGAAAAACGTACCAAGGTTGGCGAGCCAGTTCAATGAATTCCAAAAAGAGACGACATGCAACCATACGGCTATATGATAAAACCCGATGATCCAATAAGACGATGTAGTTACTTTTTTTGTTGACACATAAAACATAGGAAGCAATTTGAAGCTATAGACGATAATTAATCCCGATAACCAACCGGCAATCCCCATCCACATGTGACTTTTAAAAACTGCCTCATACTTCTCAACATCCACCCCATATCCATACCCAAGGCCCATCGCAATTCCGAGGAAAATCGTCATTAAGAAAGCTGTCAGCGAAAGGGTCACTCCAAAAACAAATACATTCCAGATTCTTTTTCGAATAAAAGTCATACAAAGGTTGAAAACGTAAAGGAATCCACCAATAACAATGAAACTTCCTCCCAAAACAATGAGTTTCATATTTATAAAAAAGCCGCTTACTAATCCAATGAATCCAACTAAATAACAGAAAAAATGGATATACCCAATTGTTCTGCTATATAGAGATGTCACTAAGACAATTTGCGTAATCTGATAGCTCGCTCCCATTGCGACCATTGTCGCCCACCCTAACAAGAAAACATGGGCTAAAAACCATCCCATTGAGTTTCGAAATGATTCGAACTGAATAAGGTCAGGTATAAACCAAATGGCCGCAACCATACCAATTAAAAAAAGCAGCATCCCGCTCGCAAAAAAAGAAAAGGATAGTTTTAAAATATGTAAATGTGGCGGAACTTTTCGCTTTGTTGTATTCATTTCCTCACCTCAAAATACGTCCTATTCAATATCAGTTTTTCTGATTACGCTTCTTCTGTCAAATAAAAGGGAAATGTGAGTTCAATCACAGTATTTCTAAAGAAAGAGATGTAAAGTTAAATAAAATTGAGAAAGAGGCGATACATATGATTATCAAAATAGACAAACAACCTGTTTTTGAATATATGGAAAAACTTTGTGCCGCATTATTGGAACAAGATGCATATACAGATTTGAAGTACATGATGAGTCAATTTTACGAAAATGAGAATGCAATTGAGCAATACGAGCATTTTAAGGAGAAGCAGAAATATCTGTACGATAAAGAGCAACACGGGATCGAACTAACAGAAGAAGAAATTAGCGATTATAATGAGGAAGAACTTGAACTCTTTAATAACGAAAGTATTCGCCAATTTTTATATGCTCAGAGGGAATTTAATGATCTCCAAAGTATCATAAACCAATATTTTCAAAAAACAGTTGAACTCGGCGCTGTTCCGAAACGAAGGGAAATTAAAAAAGGCGGCTGTGGATGTGGTGGAAGCTGCGGCGGTGGCCATTAATTTATATAATACAAAAACGGTATGCTATAGCTGCCGTTTTTTTGTTGTTTATAAATACGTACTTGAGAAAAGGAGAAAAAATATGTAAGCTGCGTTATAATTAAAAAGAGAATAAGAGGAAGTTGGGATTTAATGAAAAAAAATAATACGACTGTATCTCTGAAAAATGTTCCCCTGTTTCATGATTTAAACCAACAGGAAATTGAGAAAGTGGAAGAAATTACAATATCTCGATCATTATCAAAGAAATCCATTGTTTTTTCTGAAGGCAGTGAGAAAGAAGCTGTATATTTTATTAAACAAGGATTAGTTAAAACATACAAAACTGATGAAAATGGGCATGAACAAATTGTTTCTTTTTTAAAGGCTGGCGATATGTTCCCCCACACCGGATTTTTCAATCAAAACCCTTATCCCGCAACAGCTGAAACAATTGTAGATACAGTGCTTTTAGCGATTCCACTGCAAATGTTTGAACACTTAATGATGAATACTCCTTCCATTGGTATTAAAATGATGCGTGTTATGGGTGACATCATTATGGAGCTTCAGCAAAGATTGCAGGTGTTATCTGGAAAAGATGTTAAACAACGGGCACTCTCTTTTCTTTTAAGACTGGCGGAGCAGCACGGAGTGGAGAAGGAAGAAAACACCATTATTATTAACGTGCCAATGACCCACCAAGAATTCGCCAACTCTGTCGGCACGACAAGAGAAACGATCAATAGACTTTTGAACCAGCTTGGAAAAGACAATATTTTGAAAGTGGATCGAAATCGTATCGTTATAACAGATGTTGAAGCATTGAAGGAACAAATGGAATACAAATAATTCAATAAAGAGGAATGGATTTTTCATTCCTCTATTCTGGACGATAGCTATAGGGCTATCGTTTTTTATTTTAAATTTTATTGTGATGTGAGTCACAATGCCAACTATCGTTATCTGTTAAAGTATCTCTTATAACAAAAACTGAATTTTCTACATATTCCACGGATTTTCATAGGAGTGATGACAGATAATGTATGGGGCGCAAATACTAATACAATCTTTAATTGAACAAGATGTCGATACTATTTTTGGATATCCTGGTGGCGCCGTGCTGCCAATTTATGATGCTTTATTTGACTGCAATAGAATTAATCATGTTCTAGTAAGACATGAACAAGCTGCCGTCCATGCGGCTGATGGGTATGCAAGAGTAACAGGAAAACCAGGGGTAGCTCTTGTGACAAGTGGACCCGGCGCGACCAATGCTGTAACCGGTATTGCCACTGCCTATATGGATTCGGTTCCGCTGCTTATTATGACTGGTCAAGTCCCTACGAACTTACTCGGTCTAGATAGCTTTCAAGAAGTCGATATTTATGGGATGACGATGAATATAACAAAACATAATTATATGGTCATGGATATCGCTGATCTTCCACGGATTATAAAGGATGCTTTCCATATCGCAAATACGGGACGTCCGGGTCCGGTTCTTATTGATTTCCCGAAAAATATTATGACAAACAAACTGGAATCTTATGATGGACCGCAGAAAGACCAAGTTCACATACAAGGATATGAACCGTGCCTATCCATTTCTGAAAAAGAATTTGATGAAATGGTGGAACAGATAAAAAGGGCATATAGTCCAGTACTCGTTGCGGGGGGCGGCTGCATAGCGGGAAATGGTCCATCCTTATTATTTGAACTCGCAACTCGGTGCGATATTCCCGTAACTTCCACTTTAATGGGCATTGGATCCTTTCCAGTCGATCACACATTGTTTCTGGGAATCGTTGGAATGCATGGTACCGTTGCCGCCAATCGTGCTGTCCAAGGTGCTGATGTGTTAATATGCTTAGGAATGCGTTTTAGTGATCGAGTTACAGGCAGTAAAAAAACATTCTCACCAAAGTCATTTAAAATTCAAGTAGATATCGATCCCGCTGAATTAAATAAAAATGTCCAAGTTGACCTAGCGGTTTCAGGTTCGGTGGAATATGCACTGTATGGAATCCTGAAACGTGTATCTGAAAATAAACATACTGCTTGGCTCGAAAAAATTAGTGGTTGGTCCAAACAAGCGCCCGCGTTTAAGCATAAAGAAGACGAAGTTTTGACACCCCAAGAAGTAATCCACTATATTGATGCAGCAACCGATGAAAATGCAATTATTTCTACTGACGTTGGACAACATCAAATTTGGACTGCACATCATTACACTTTTACAAAACCTCGCTCCTTTTTGACTTCAGGTGGTCTTGGAACAATGGGATATGGATTCCCGGCCGCCATAGGGGCAGCGGTCGCAAGCCCTGATAGACAAGTAGTTTGCATTAGCGGAGATGGAAGTTTTCAAATGAATATGCAAGAAATTATGACTGCAGTAGACTTAGGGTTAAATGTAAAAGTCGCTATACTCAAAAATGGCTATCTCGGAATGGTGAGACAATGGCAGCAATTGTTCTTAAATAATAGATACTCAGCGGTGCGCATAAGTTCACCTGACTTTGCTTCATTGGCGAAATCGTTTGGAGCGCATGGTTTTACTGCAAGGACAATCGAAGAGGCACATGCCATTATTAATCTCGCTTTTAAAATAGAGGGGCCAGTCATTATGGAATTCTATGTAAATGAAGAGGCTAATGTATATCCAATTGTCCCGCCAGGTGCTAGTAATCAAGATATGATAGAGAATTAATAGGGTATGGGGATATGTCTTTTTTAAAATGATTGATGAGATTCGGGCAGGGATTGATGATCGTTCTGGATTAATTGATGACGGCTCGATGGTAATTGATGAGATTGCCGTAATAATTGATGAAGGTTTTAGATTAATTGATGAAATTGCTAGACCAGATCATAAATTAAGGCTGTTCCATGTAAGGAACAGCCTCGATTTTGTTATTCTACAATCAATTTTCCAACCATGTCACTATGGCCGGCGCCACAGAAAATAGAACATTCGTATTTGAATTCTCCTGTTTTATCTGCTACGAAAGAAATCGTTTTGTCTCCTTGTACCTCTTGGTTATAGCCATCAAATTTTACTGCATGATTTCCTTCTGTGTTTTTAAGAGTTACCTTTACAGTATCTCCTTTGTTTACTTTGATTTCTTTTAAATCAAATTCGAAGTTTGTTGCATCTATCGTGAATTCTTTTACCTCTCCATTTCCTTCGGCGGCACCACTATCTTTACTGCCACAAGCACCTAATAAAAGGGCGGATAAAATCACTAAACAGAAAGCCAACATCATTTTTTTCATAGTTTTAACTCCTCCTTGAACTTTTATAATTTAAGTTTAAAAGTAAAATGGCACTCTAACTATGATATAAATCACACTTATAAGGAAATGTTGACAGCCTGTCCTAATAGTGAAATTCCGATGAACCGTTGGTATTACTAAGTTTCACTACAAAAATCACACTAAAGTGCAGTTTCGTTCACAAAATTGTTATAAAAAGTCCCAAAGGAATCACCCTTTGGGAAAAAGTTATCTATCTATTTTTTTAGGTATAAATGGCCACCAGTTTGCTTTCCCGAGCATATTGATTAGGACGGGTACAAATAGAGGCAATATGATAAGAGCGTAAAATAATAATCCACTTAATACAAGCGTTGCGATTTGCAGCATCGATAAGACGCCTGATGGAAGCATAGCAGCGAAGGTACCTGCTAAAATGACGGCGGCACTCATAATGACAGTACCCATATTTTTCATCGCCATCATGATGCCTGTCTTCACATCTAGTTCCTTATATTCAGAGAAACGATCCATCAAGAAGATTGAGTAATCGACCCCAAGGGCAATCAGGATGACAAAGCCGAAGAATGGTGTAACCCAGTTGATTCCTGGGTATCCCAAAATATTTACAAAAATTACTTCCGTCATCGCAATGGAAGAATAATAAGTTAATAGAAGTGATGCAATAATATAAATCGGCATGACGAGTGAACGGAGTAAAATAATCAAGATGAGAACTATTCCAATCATCATGAACGTAACTGTTTTCGTATAATCGGAGTTGGACATTGCCTCAAGATCGTGGTTAATACTCGTAACCCCGCCTATTCCTACGTTCGCTTGTTCCAGTTTTGTATTTTTCGTTGCGTCCTTCACTGTTTTTTCGACTTCTGAAATCATCTCCATCGATTCTTTTGCATATGGATTTGAATCAAGCACGACATCCATCGTCGTCATTTTACCGTCTTTTGACATATAGATATCGAATACTCTTTGAAACTCTTCATCTGTTAAAAGTTCATCAGGTATATAAATGCCGGACTGTTGTAAGTCTGTATCTTTAGCTAAATTAGCTAAATAATTCTCGGCTTCCCCAAATCCATCTTCAATTTTCCCAAGACCTTCGCTGCTTTGAGCGAGGCCATCACTCAACTCCTCGAGCTGTCCACCCATGTCTCCGAAGCCCGTTTTTAGCTGTTCTTGACCTTTGGCGATGTCACCAAGACCAGATGCAATCGAAGGAATTTGCTTAACAACTTGATGCTGTCCATTTGTTGCCTGACCTAAGCCTGATTGAAGCTTTTCCAATCCATTTGCAATCTCATTTAACCCTTTAGAAAATTCACCTAATCCACCACTGATTTCACTTAAATTTGTGCTGGCCTCTTTCAGTCCAGCACTCACCTTTTCCAATTCTGCGTTTAATGCCGAAACTGTTCCACTTGCAATGGCAACTTGCTTTGTAGCGTCACCAATGATTGTTTGGATTTTTCCTAGATTTGGATCCTGCGCAATTTCCGGATGGTTTTGAATGAGCTTCGTGAGCGGTTTTTCAAGGGACATCAACTTACCTTGAGCACCTTCTAATGTGGCAGGAACTTTTTCGTATTCACTAATTAGGTTTGCTAGACCACCTTGAGCTTGCTCGTAGCCAGACAATAATTGGGCAGTGCCGCCTTGAAGCTCCCGTGCTTTTTTACTAGCTTCAGAAGCACCTTTTTTCAAATCACCTGCCCCAGCTGTTCCTTGGCGAATTCCATTTTCAATGGAGCTTAATGCAGTTTGCAGCTCCACGACTCCAGATTGTAACTTTTCCGTTCCATCATTTAACTCGCCAATTCCAGCAGTCGCTTTTTCAATTTCAGGCTTTGAGTCTTTAATAGAAGTTGCTGCTTCATTGAGACCATCTTTGATTGTAGCAATCCCTTCAGTTCCTTCTCCAATTCCTTTCCCAAGTCGATCTGCCTGATTTTTCACATAAAGGTCATCAATTTTATCGCCTGTTGGGCGTGTGACACTACGGACCTTATTTACATGGTCTAGGTTTTCCAATCTATTACTAATTGATTCTATTAAAGTGACATACTCCTTCGTTTTCATCGAATCATCGTTTTCGAGCACCACTTGGATCGGCATGATTTCCCCTGGCCCGAAGTTTTCTGCTACGAGATTAAATCCTTTCACAGAATCATAGTCATCGCCAATTTCATCAAGGGAATTAAAAGATAGATCCCCGTCATAGCTAACAAGAAGCGGTACGATAAACATAGCAACAATTCCGAGCGCAATGAGCGGCCTTGTAATAGCGAGATTTCCCATCCATCCCCATAGTTTGCTTTCAGAATGGGAGATATTTTTTTTCACCGGCCAGAATAATGCTGTTTTCAGTGTAGCCATGAAAAACGGAACGATTGTAAAGAGCGCAATCATTAAGATGAAAACTCCGACCGCCACCCCAACGGCTGATTGGTAAAGTTTAAAAGTGGCAAAACCGATGGATGCGAATCCAATCATGACAGCAATGGCACTAAAAATAACCGTTTTCCCAGCAGTTTTGTATGTGGCGACGATGGCGGATTGAGTATCCAGCCCATTTGAAAGTTCTTCTTTATAACGACTAAGCAATAATATACAATAATCGGTCCCAATTCCGAATAAAACCGCCACCATAAAGGTTTGTGTAAAATTAGAAACTGGAAAATTAAGTATATCCACCAAAAACGCGACAATCGCTTGGCTCACCAAATACGTCATTCCAACTGTAAGGAGCGGAATAAACGGAGCAACGGCCGAGCGGAACACAAGTAAAAGGATCACCATGATAAAGATGACGGTAATCACTTCCGTCTTGGCCAAACCTTTTTCAGAACTGATGATGACATCCTCCGTAATTAATGCATTCCCGGTCAAATAAGTATCCACATCTTTTGTGGCAACTGCTTGATCCAGCAGATCCCTTACATCTCTGATTTCTTTATCGCCCATTTTCACATCCAGCAAGGCAATGATGGTGTTCCCATCCTTTGAAACAAGTTGATCTTTAAGGGCTTCGTCTGTAAAATGTGTTGTAATATTACTGATGCCTAGTTGTGACTGATCCTTTTCCAGTTTTTCCATTGTTGCTTCAATTTCTGCTAGTTGTGAATCGGAAAACTTTTTATTATCATGAAAAACGGCGATAAAGGCACTCGTTCCTTTTTCCTTTGAAGAATGCTTCGCAACGATTTCTGAAGCGGCCTTAGAAGGATAACCATCTGCAACTTCAAGCTGCCCCTTGTCTCTAATTAATTGAGCCATATTGGGGGAATTCATCATAAGGACGATCGCTGAAATAATCCAAATCGCAAGGATTGCCCATCTAAATCTTAATATCGATCTCATTCTTCTTCCCCCTTGTAATTCTCTATATAGTCAGCTATTTTTACATATACATTAAGAAAACTTTCCATCTCCGTTTCTGGTATTTTTTTTACGATTGTATCGACAAATTCATTCACTTTACTTTCGATAGACTTATAAAGTTCTGTTCCTTCTTTCGTCAGACCCAAGTAAACATTTCTGCGGTCTTTCTCATCCCTTTGCCGCTCGACTAATCCTTTTTTAACGAGCTTATCGACTCTCACCGTAATTGCACTTTTATGTACAAGCTGCTTTTCTGCAAGTTCAGAAGCACGTACCTGTCCTTTCATGTACAGCAAACGTACAAGCGAAAACTGCTCAAGCGACAGTTCTTCCATCAGCTGTTCCGACATTAATGTAGATATACTCTTCGTACCATGCATGAAAATATCCATGTAACGATCGAAAATAAGTTGGGCTCTTTCTTTATTCATATTAGTTCACCTCATCAATAGTTGACCCACTAAACTATATAACAATACATATGCGCGGTCAATGGCGAAAATGTGAAAGAATCAAAAGCGGAAGCCCCTTTTAGTGAGTTAAAGCTTGATGAGCACAGTCGACAGTTAAACTTTTGCAAAAATAAAAACAACTTTGCCTTCATGGCAAAGTTGTTTTTTGTAGTCTTATCCGCGAATCATCGGGATTAAATAACTGATTATAAACCATAGGATTCCAAAAAAGATGATTAAATAAGCGGCGTATTTTATAAAAGTGGAAGCTACTTTACTGGAATCTGACTTCCTTTCAGTCCTTTCAACTTCCTTATGCTCGTCCATGATAATCTCTCCTTGTTTAAGGGTCTTGTATCTGTCATACCCATAAACAAGAAATGCAAAACAACGCTTAAAATGAGACCAGCTTTTCTGAGGGGTCTGTTCTTTTTCGTATTTTTCTTGCAATGATTTCTTTATCAAAATAGCCAATATTTAATACTCCAACAACTTTTTCTCCCGGTGCGACTTCAAGTGATTGTCGGAATTTCGGATCATGTATATGGATCGGTGTTTTCCAGACCATCCCAATTTCTTGTTCCCAAGCGAGTAGCTGAAGGTTTTGCAACATACAGCTTGTCGCAGCAAAGTCTTCTTCCCATACCTTTTGCCGAGGGTCTACATTCATAATGACAACCAAAAATGCCGGTACATTGACAAATTTATTCCTAATAATTTCATGCTTGTCTTTCTCATGACATTGTAAAATCACTTCAATAAAATCATCTTTGCGATCTCTCGAAATGAAAATAAAACGCCATGGCTCACGAACCCCGTGTGTTGGCGCCCAAACGGCATCTTTTAATAATGACAATACAAGTTCCAGACTAACTTCCTTATCGACGTAGCCGTTTTTAACAGACGTTCTTTCTCGGATGATGTCAGCAATCGACTTTACTGCTAGCATGGATAGCCTCCTTAAATAATAATGATAATCATTATCACTTATCTTATCATTCAGAAATTTGATTGACAAGCAAGAAATGCGAATGCGCCTGTTCATCGACGTACAAACTTCAGGGCCTTTGACTGAGATAAAGGAAACACAGCGAGGCACGAGCTGATGTTGACTTATCGTAGGGAAAAGGACAGGAAGTTTGCTAGTCGATAGGCGCTGTAGCAAGACAAGAAAAAAGAGCCTTCACCACGAAAGCCCACATAGAAAATTCTCATATCGTATAGATCAAAGGCAATGGAGAGGGTTTATCTATGGAATAATCATATGCCTCTGTAATCTGCTTTATGACCTCGACGACCTGTTCAGTATTACTATGAATTGTAGCAATGCTCTTTCCTGCCTCAACTAAATCCCCAATTTTTTTATGTAAAACAATTCCTACACTTAAATCGATTTCGGATTCCTTCGTTGCTCGGCCAGCTCCTAAAAGCATCGCCGCTACACCAATCTCATCAGCGACAATGCCTGTTACATAACCACTCTTTGTCGCATTTACAGGAATTTTATACTTAGCTTGCGGCAGCTTATTTATATCATCTACGACCGAAGCATCTCCACCTTGGGACGATAAAAACTGTTTAAATACTTGAAGGGCTTTTCCGTTAGTAATCACTTCTTCAAGCATTACACGAGCACTATCCTCGGAATCGGCTTTTCCAGCAAGAACAACCATTTTACTGCCGAGCACAAGGCAAAGTTCATGCAAATCTCGAGGTCCTTTTCCTTTTAATGTTTCGATGGCTTCTTTTACTTCTAGTGCATTTCCGACCGCGTATCCAAGAGGCTGGTCCATATTCGAAATGACGGCCAATGTTTTTCTTCCCACTTGGTTTCCAATTTCCATCATAGCTTGCGCTAGCTCCCTTGCATCATCAAGCTGCTTCATAAAGGCGCCTGCACCAACTTTCACATCAAGAACAATCGCATCTGCACCCGCTGCGATTTTTTTACTCATGATGGAACTGGCAATGAGGGGAATGGAATTAACAGTTGCGGTCACGTCTCTAAGGCTATATATTTTTTTATCAGCCGGTGTTAAATTTCCTGATTGGCCAATAACCGCAATTTTATTGCGATTGACTAATTCAATAAACTGCTCCTCAGGAATTTCCACATGAAAACCATGAACTGCTTCCAACTTGTCGATTGTTCCGCCCGTATGCCCTAATCCCCTGCCTGACATTTTTGCGACAGGAATTCCAAGGGCTGCCACAAGTGGAGCTAATATCAATGTCGTCGTGTCGCCTACACCGCCGGTCGAATGCTTATCGACTTTAATTCCTCCAATTCCAGACAAATCGATTTGATCTCCCGATTGCACCATCGCCATTGTCATTTCTGCCGTTTCTTCGGCGGACATCCCATTGAAAAATACAGACATCAATAAAGCAGACATTTGATAATCAGGAATCGTACCATTTGTATACCCCTCAATGATAAAATTAATTTCCTCTTTGTTAAGATGTCCTCCGTCCCTCTTCTTTTCAATCAAATCCACCATTCGCATAGTCATGACACACCTCTTTTTGGATATCTTACTTCCATTATTAATTTTTCAAAAGCTAAAGTCAAAAAACAAATAAATCACTTTACATTTTATTTGTTAACAACTATAATAATATCAGTTACTTACTTTTTGTAATAACATAATGAAGGAGGAAATAATAAAATGACAATTTCTAAATGGAATCTTGATAATGCGCATAGCAATGTTGATTTCTCGGTAAAACATATGATGGTATCTAAAGTTAAAGGTTCTTTCAACCAATTTTCAGCTGATATCCAAGCGGATCCAACTGATCTTACTACAGCAAGCTTGAATTTTACGATTGATGTGGCAAGCATTGATACACGAAACGAGGATCGTGACAATCATCTTCGTTCAGCCGACTTTTTTGAGGTTGAAACATATCCACACTTGACTTTTACGTCAACAAATATTGAGAAAAAAGGCGAAGATGAATACACTGTTACAGGAGATGTTTCCTTGCACGGTATAACAAAGCCTGAATCGTTCACCGTTACATTCGAAGGACTTGCAAAAGACCCAATGAGCGGCGCTGAAAAAGCAGGTTTTAGTGTTGAAGGGAAAATCAAACGCAGTGAT
The DNA here is from genome assembly GCF_024626525.1 of Lederbergia panacisoli. Taxonomy (GTDB): domain Bacteria; phylum Bacillota; class Bacilli; order Bacillales; family Bacillaceae_C; genus Lederbergia; species Lederbergia panacisoli. The sequence goes on along the minus strand of NZ_JANJGU010000009.1, from coordinate 49,767 downwards.
TACGGTTTAACTTGGAACGCAGCACTTGAAACAGGCGGCGTCCTTGTTGGAGATGACATTAAAGTAACTATGGAAATTCAAGTATCTAAAGAAGCTTAATTCATTACAAAAATACCACACAAGGACATGTGTGGTATTTTTGTATCAATTCTCAGCTTTTTCTTGTTTTTGTTCTTTTAATAAATCCCTAATTTCAGCCAGCAGTTCTACTTCTGGTGCTACCTCTATTTTCTTCTCTACAACTTCTTCTTCCTTTTTCTTTTTTATGCTATTTAATATTTTTACAAACATAAAAATTGAAAAGGATATAATGAAAAAGTCGACTACGCTTTGAATAAACAATCCGTATTTAACATCAGCATCATTAATTGTGACTGATAGTTTTTCAAAGCTTCTACCACCTAACAATACACCAACTAACGGCATAATGATGTTATCTACCAGCGAAGAAACGATTTTTCCAAAGGCAGCTCCGATGACTACAGCAACGGCCAAATCTAGTACATTTCCTTTAATAGCAAACTTTTTAAACTCTTCCCACATATATTCCAACTCCTAAAAAAATCGTACTATTATTGTACAATAATAGTACGATCATGATAAGGACTAGATTTATAAATATAATATTGGTTTTTTCCATTATTTTTTGAACGATATAAAGCACTATCCGCCTTTGCATATAATGAATCAACATTTTCCTGTACGTCGGCAAACGCGATTCCTATGCTCATGGATACATTGATGTTATTCGGAAGATCATGGAAACGTTGCTCCATAATATTTAGCATTCCTGAAGCGATAATCCTGATATCGTCCTCCTGAACATTTGAGAATATAACACCAAATTCATCTCCGCCAATTCTAACCGCATTATCCTTTTTCCCAGAAAAAGAGGCTATTGTATCTGCCGTAATTTTGAGAATACGATCACCTTCCGAATGACCTAACCGATCGTTCACAAGTTTAAAATTGTCAAGATCAATCATCATTAAAGCAGTGTTTATATTTTTCTTTTCCAATTGCCCCCTTATTAAATCTTCAAAAGCCGCTCGGTTTTTTAACCCTGTTAAGCTGTCATGGAAAGCCAGAAACATTGGTCGTTCTATCCAGCGAGCAATAAAAAGGGAAAGTAATATGGCGGCAGTAAAAATGACAAGCAGCTGCACAACGAATTGTTTTGTATTATCCATTAAAGCTTTATCGAGGGGCGCCTCATTATAAATAATTTCGACAACCCTATCCGTTGAGACCCCTCTTTTCATAATTGCTTCATAAGGAACATATCGATACTTAACATCAAGGCCTTGCCATTTTCCTTTAACTTCTACAGGCTTTCCACTTTCAAGGGCCTTTCTAAAAAATGACCATCTTTCGGATGACGGCTTCATATCTTGTTGTTCATTCGTTTTACTGAGTAGAAAAAGGTGCCCACCACGATTATATATATTGATATTATTTACAAAAGTATATTTTTTCTCGAGTCCTTTTGCTAAATGAAGGAAATTAAAATGCTGAAAGATTTCTCCATCTGATAAAGATGCACCTAACTCGATTATGTACTTTTTATCCGGGGTCGGGGCATAACTATATTTTTTTATTTCACCATCCGATTGTTGGATGTCCATCCCATCATCAACAAATATACCTTCACTTCTCCTTTGATCGAGAAGTTCGGATAGACGCCTACAGCAATCACGGAAATTAAGGCCAACATCCTCTTCGAAACTACTATGTATAATGACATTTTGTTCATTTATTATGTATATATCCATCTCATAATAAGCTTTTAGCGCTTGAAGATTCCATTCATTAAAATCAGGTGTTTTTTCGTAAAGAGCAAGTAATTCATCAGAGTTCTTCTTCATTTTTCTAGCGATGTCATCGTCAAAGAGCATGTATGCCTTATCGATTGTATGTAATGATTCGATGATACTTTCTTCTGTTGCACTTAGTTTAGTCGCATATTCATCTATTAATCTATTCTTCAACTTCACTTGATCAAAAAAAGCTACGATAAAAGAGATAAAAATGGAAAAAGCGATTATTATTAAAGTTAAATGTAATCTAAAATTTTTCAAGAAAAATACCCCTTTATAAAAATCACACTCAGGACCATTATACTATTGTCTAAGGAGTCTCCGCCACTTAATGATTCGGGAGGAATTTGATTATGTTACTTGATAAAAAATTTGAGCATTTAATCGAAAGCAGTAATAAGCCATTTTCCGGTTGGGATTTTTCCTATGTAAATGGGACGGGAAGAATAGATAGTGAGCCCCTTACTTGGTCATATGGGAGCAAGGCATTCACTTTAATTGGAAATTCATCGGCGATGCTTGATATGGGTACTGGCGGTGGGGAATTTCTGTCGATGCTGCGTCCTTTTCCTAAAACCATTTATGCAACCGAAGGCTATGAACCAAATGTCCCGATTGCAAAGGATCGTCTTGAACCAGTTGGAGTAAAGGTTTTTAAAATTGAAGACGATCACAATTTACCATTTGAAAATAGTTTTTTTGATTTAATCTTAAATAAGCACGAAGCGTATTCAAATCAAGAGATCCGTAGAGTTATCTCAACTGGAGGCATGTTCCTTACTCAACAGGTTGGCGGATTGGATTGCCATGAGATTAACGATGCACTTGGCTTGCCTTATAATGAGGAATTTATCGATTGGAATTTAGATAAGGCTGCAACAGACTTGGAGAACAATGGTTTTAAGATAATAGAAAGCAGTGAAGAATTTCCGGTTCAAAGGTTTTTTGACATCGGAGCACTAGTCTATTATTTAAAAGCGATTCCTTGGCAAGCACCAGACTTTAATGTAGAAAAAGAAAAAAAGAAATTGTATGAAATTCACCTATTAATCCAAGAAAAGGGATATTTTGATGTAAAGCAGCATCGATTTTTTATTAAGGCGAAAGCTATTTAGACTTTTTAAATTATATCTTAATGACTGCTTTGGATTGGATGTTCAATGGGAAAGTGCTGAAGGCTTTTATATGATGTTGGGCACTTTGGGCGGCTCATTGTGACCTTTTTCATGAAAAAGAGGAGAACAGGGGCACATTGAACCGCTCATCGTGGCCTTCATCATGAAATAATAGGGAACGAGGGCACATTGAACCGCCCATCGTGACCTTTAACATGAAATAACAGAGAACAGGGGCACATTGAACCACTCATCGTGACCTTCAACATGAAATAATAGGGAGAAGGTCACGTTGAACCACTCAACGTGACCTTCATTCAAATTGAAAAGGGCATGTTGACATGGCTAAAGGTACATAAAAGGATGTTCCATAAAGATGGAACATCCCTTTTTAAATCCAGCCCTTCTCCTGGGCAACGGATATGGCTTCGATTTTATTCTTGGATTCTAATTTTTGAAGAATTTCAGACATATAATTTCTTACAGTTCCTTGAGATAAAAATAATGTTTTCGATATTTCCTTGCCTGTTTTTCCTTCGGCAGCTAATTTCAAAATTTCTTGTTCGCGTTCCGTTAACGGGTTATCTTTGTTATAAGAGTTCATTATTAATTCGTGAGAGAATTCCCTCTTTCCCTTCATTACATTTCGAATGGCACTGGCCAGTTCATCAATTGATCCGTCCTTTAATAAATATCCGTGAACACCTGCTTTCATGGCCCTTTCGAAATAGCCGGGGCGAGCGAAAGTGGTCAATATAATGACCTTGACTGAAGATCCTTCTTGTTTTAACTCACTCGCCACTTCAAGCCCACTTTTCAACGGCATTTCGATATCCATTAGACAAATATCCGGATTAAGTTCCTTTACAAGCTTTAATGCTTCTTCACCATTTTCAGCTTGACCTACTACCTCCAAATCATCTTCAAAGTCCAGTAACGCCCCGAGTGCTCCCCTTAAAATTCGCTGATCCTCAGCAATGACTATGCGTATCATAGGCGTCCTCCACTCCAATTTGCTTTTTTATAATAGGGATGGTGATTGTAAGCAATGTTCCTTTATTTGAACTAATCGTAAACGTCCCTTCTATTAAAGCAAGACGTTCTTTCATTCCTTTCAAACCATTGCCCTTTTGATGATGTTCGCTTAATCCTACCCCATCATCTTTTATAGAAATAGATAAAAAGCCTTCCATATCTTCAAACGTTACAATACATTTTTTAGCCTGACTATGCTTAACAATATTTGTTCCAGCTTCCCGGAGACACATCCCTATTATGTTTTGCTGCAATAAAGGAATATGGGAAAAATCTACATACCCTTGAACATGAAACTCCATTCCAGCAGCTGTTAAAATTTGCTCCATATCTGCTACTTCTTCAGAAATGGTAATGGAACGCATTTCGGATACGAGTTCTCTAACCTGGCTTAACGCAGAGCGTGAAGTTGATTCAATTTGCATTGCCTCCTGCCTCGCACGTTCAGGGGCCTTCTCCGTCAGTCTTTGTACAAGTTGACTTTGCAGTGTGATAAGCGATAGTGTATGTCCCAGTGTATCGTGCAAATCCCTTGCAATTCGTACTCGTTCTTCACGCTTGATCAATTCCTTGATTTGTTGATTTGCCTGATCAAGCTTCTGCTCCAATTCCATCTTTGTGTTCATCGAACGGATGCCAAAAGGAGTAGTAAGCATCACAATAAGAAAAGGAAAAAAGAAATAAAAGTCAGATAAATGTCCTTGTAAAGTAAAATATAATATCGGTAAAGCCATCACTACTGCAAAAGACAGCAACGCCATTTTAAATAGTTTTTTATCAGGAAACCAGCCAATAAAATTTGCTGTAAAAAAACCCATAAACATGTTGAAAGGATTAAACCAAATACTTAGAATAAACAGAATGACAAATTGTAATACAAGCCAAATAGAGAACTTTTTAAAAGGGACTAGAAAATACAACTGCCGGTACGTAACAAGGAAAAGCAGTATTAGAGCATAGCCAATCACTGCTTTAAGACCTTGTTCTTCCCTCATGTAAAAAGTCGGAAGAGCCAGATAAATCATAAATATATATGGAAAAACACCGTACCTTTTAGGAAAAACTTGAAACCTTTTCAATGATTACACCGCTTCCTGTTTCCTTCTTATATAAGTTGATAATACCATGAATACGAGAAGGTAGGATGCTAGAATCGCGATATTTTTCAAGTCTGGAGATTCTCCGCGGATAATTTCCCACGCCCCATTTCCAAAATTATACGAAGGAAGCCAACTTCCCACCCTTTGAACCATCTTAGGCAGTATATCCATTGGCATCCACATTCCACCGGTAATCGCAAGGAGCATATAAACCATATTGCTTACACCTGTTGCTGTATCAACTCGTTTCATCGTTCCTACCAATGCGCCAAGTCCGAGAAATGGCAATGAACCAAGAAGAATCCAAGCTCCGCTCATGAACCAAACGTGAATCGGAAGCGAAACACCATTGATCAATATCCCAGCAATAAAAATTATCATTATTGAAAAGAGATGTACAACAGTCTGCCCCATCATTTTTGCTAAAAAGTACACTGAACCAGAAAGAGGCGTCGTTTTAATAAAAGTAGTCCATCCTTCCTTGCGCTCTTGCACAATTCGGATCCCCATCGTCATGATGGCACTTCCCATTACACTGAATGTCGTCATCGACATTAAATAATGTGCATCCCATATCTTTTTATCTGGTACTTGGATGTTTACGATTTTTGTAAAAATGACATAAAATACGATTGGCATAAAAAGGGACCAAAAAATATAATATGGATTCCTAAACATACGCAATATTTCCGCTTTGCATTGATGAATAATCACGTTCATTTATATAACCTCCTTATGATCACCAGTCAGTTGTTCAAAGGCTTCTTCCAACCGACCGTTTTCTACGCGAATATCTTTAACGATTAGTTTCAATTCAAAAATTCTCGCCAGTACTAAGTCCGTATCTTCCGTCATGATATAAATTCTTCCGTCTTTTTCATACATATCAGATACAAAAGAAAGTTCGAGAAACATCTTTTTTGGTATAGCATGGTCGGCTATAAAAGAAACCGACTGTTTGGAAAGTCTTTTCTTAATTTCTTCTGGTTTGCCATCCGCGATAATTCTTCCTTCATTAAACAATAAAATTCTATCAGCAATATCATCCGCTTCTTGTAAATAATGGGTTGAAAATAGAATCGTTTTCCCTTGATTTGCTAACTCCTTCACGGTTTGCCAAAATATTTTCCGAGCCGATATATCCATTCCCACTGTCGGTTCATCAAAAAATAGTAAATCCGGATTTCCCGCTAGAGCAAGAGCAAAACCTACTCTGCGTTTTTGGCCGCCTGAAAGCTTCTCTGTTCGCTTTTTCAAATCATCTTGATTTAGACCAGTAATTTGTATTAGATGATCCAATGAATAAGGGTTTGGATAATATTGACGAATCAGACTAATGATTTCCTTTACTTTTAACCCATCCATTATGCTTACTTCTTGGAGCATGACTCCAATTTTTTCACGAATACTTTTCGATTTAGCGTCTTTTCCAAATAACTTTACTCCGCCTTTTGACGGACTCAACAAGCCAAGCATCATGAGCATCGTCGTTGTTTTGCCTGCTCCATTTGGTCCAAGAATCGCAACCACTTCTCCACGCTTTATTGAAAAAGAAACATCCGAAACAGCATTTTTATTCTTGAATGTTTTCGTTAATCCTGTAATTTCAACTACACTTTCCATTCAAACCGCTCCTCTGTTTGTTATTAATATCATTCTATAAATTTTTACATAGTAAAATCAGTAAGTATTGTCATGAAAACGAGGTGACATTTGTCATCTCGTTCCAAAGATTAATGTTATAATAGAAGAAAAAGTTCGTAGGTGATGTTATGTTCAAATCCGTTTCGTTTTATACCGATAAGATAAAATCATTAAAGCGATTTTATGGAAACATCATGAATCTTAACATTACAGAAGCAGCAAATGATCGGTTCACTGTTCAGATAGGTGAATCAACCATTACATTTATACAATCAGAGCGAAAGGCATTTTATCATTTCGCGATCAACATACCCGGCAATCAGTTTTCCATGATGAAAGACTGGATGCAAAATAGACTTTCCTTAAATCGGGAAAATGGCAGGGATGAAGTGTATTTTCGTAGTTTTGATGCGGATTCCATGTATTTTGAAGATCCAGCAGGGAATATTATTGAATTAATTGGACGTAGAAAAAGGGATTTGTTCGGCGATTTATCGGTGGCTTCTTTCCTTAACATTAGTGAAATCAGTATTACGACTCCTAATGTAGCAAGCGTTGGAGAAGATATTCAAGATTTTGGCATCCCACTGTTTGGAAGTACGAATGTTATAGCCGATGAATTGAATTTTCTTGGGAAGGGCGACACCTTTATTGTCCTCGTACCACCAGGTAGAAGATGGTACTTTTCCAAAACAAAGAGCGAAACACATCCTCTTGAGATTACGTTAGAGGATGGCCGTAAAATAAATATAAACGAAGAAGGGGAAATCTCTTTCTTTAATGAATAAGGGTGATCATATGAATGGAAAGATTGAATCCTCCAATTTAGAAGGTCTGCTCACGATAGTTCATAGTGAAATTGAATTGAAAAAAGATGCATACTTATTTCAAGAAGGAGATCTGGCCGATGGGATTTACTTTATCCGTTCGGGTAAGGTTCGAATTGGTAAAGTAACGCCGGACGGTCGTGAGATTGCGTTTCAGATATATAGCAAGGGTGATTTTATATATGAGATTTCTCTATACTCCGATCCCGCGCCATACACCGTTCATGCTAGAGCAATTGAAGACAGCACATGCGCTAAAATAAAAAAAGAGGATCTCGAGGAGAACCTTCTTCTTAAACCTAGCTTGAATGTCGAATTTATGAAAATGATGAGCCTTCACCATAAAAAAATGCAATCAAAATTCCGCGATCTCATTTTACATGGAAAAAAAGGAGCCTTATATTCAACTTTGATCCGCCTGACGAACAGTTATGGAATAGATCAGGAAGATGGCATTCTCATCGATTTGTCACTTACCAATCAAGAGCTTGCAAACTTTTGTGGCATGAGTCGCGAAGTCGTCAATCGGATGCTAGGCAGCTTGAAAAAAGATGGGAAACTGTCAATGAAAGATGGCAAATTAATTATTCATGACCTTGATTATTTAAAGGAAGAAAATCATTGCGAAATATGCCCGATTGAAATATGTAAGATCGATTAATGAGGAAATTCAGTCTTGATCGGATGAATATCGAGACTGAATTTCCGTTTTTCTATGATTTCAGTCTCGATTGGACGTGATTCGGGACTCAATTTCTTCTTTTCTGTGATTTCAGTCTCGATCGAACGCGATTCGAGACTCAATTTCCGTTTTTCTATGATTTCAGTCTTGATCGGACGCGAATCGAGACTCAACTTCTGTTTTTGAATCAGCTCAGTCCCGATTGAACGTGAAGCGAGAATAATTTCTTACTTCCATAATCGAATTGTTTTTATTTTTCCACCACTAATATTGCAATTCTAATTTTCTTCTAGCTTTATCCTTTTACCGATCCCGCCAGTAATCCCCTTACAAAATATTTCCCTAATATAATATAGACGAGTAAAGTTGGCAATGCCGCGAGGAGCGCGCCGGCCATCTGCACATTCCATTCTACAATTTGACTTCCTGATAAGTTTTGCAGTGCTACCATAACTGGCTGCTGTTTATTTGTTGTAATGGTGACCGCGAATAAAAACTCATTCCATATATTTGTAAACTGCCAAATTCCCACGACTACAAATCCAGAGATTGATAGTGGCATCATAATATTCCAGTAAATGCGTAAAAAGCCTGCACCATCCATTTTTGCAGATTCTATTAAATCCATCGGAATGTTAGCATAAAAGTTTCGAAACATTAGTGTTGTAACAGGAATCCCATATACGACGTGGACAAATACTAAACCTGGAATACTATTATACAGTCCAATATTTCGCAAAAATTCAATAAGTGGTATCAGAATGCTTTGATACGGTATAAACATACCGAATAATAAAGCGGTAAACACCCATTCAGATCCTTTAAATCTCCATTTTGATAACACATATCCATTCATCGATCCAATCATCGCGGCTAATATTGTCGCAGGAATAACGAGATAAAAGCTATTTATTAAGTTTGGCGCCAATTTATTAAAAGCAAAACGATAGCTTGAAAAATCTAGTGCGGAAGGAAACTTCCACATCGTAGCTAATGACACTTCAGCGAATGGCTTTAAACTCGTGATGATCATGACGTAAAGCGGCATAATGTAAAACAAGCTAAATAAGATTAGCAAAAGATAAAGAATCGTCCGAAGTCCTATTCGCTTTGCCGTCATGACATATCACCTCTTCGGTTCTTAATTAAATATGGAACGATGAAAATGGCTACGGATAATAGCATAATAATCGATATTGCCGATCCATTCGCATAATAATTTCCTCTAAACGTCGTTTCAAACATAAACGTCCCGGGAACATCCGTTACAAAACCTGCACCGGAGCCAGTCATGGCGTACACTAAGTCAAATATTTTCAATGAAATATGTGCCATTATAATGATAACGCTGACGGTAATTGGTGCTAATAATGGGAAAATTACTTTTCGATATAACTGAAATTCTGTCGCTCCGTCAACCCGGGCCGCTTCTTTTATATCGTCAGGTATCGCTCTAAGTCCCGCCAAATACATTGCCAAAGCAAAGCCCGTCAATTGCCAAGTGGCAGCAATTACAAGTGCGATAATCGCTACAGGTATACCGAATTCAATATGTCCCCATTTCCATGCTGGGATAATCGTTGTATCCACATACCACATTGGCTTTATGCCAAATTTTTGTAAAAATATATTGACTCCTGTTGTTGGATTCAATAACCATTGCCATACAACACCCGTTACGATAAAGGATAAGGACATTGGAAAGAAGAAAATGTTGCGAAATAAAGATTCACCTTTAATATTTTGATCGATTAAAATAGCTAGGAGTTGCCCAAGAACTATTACCGCTCCAATAAAGAGAATCGTAAAGAAAAACGTATTCCGTAAATCGGACTGAAACCTAAATTGATCAAACAAATAAGCGTAATTTTTAAATCCTGCAAATGAAAGATCCTTTACGATTGAATTCCAGTTGCTTAACGAAACATATCCACTCCACCCAATAAACCCGTAGACAAAAATCGCGATTAAAATGATCGATGGCAAAATAAACAATAAAGATAAAACACGATCTGTTGTTATTTTTTTCCTCGCCGATCTTCTTACTGGAATGGATATGTCCGTACTGATCTCTTTATTGACATTCATCGCGATCATCTCCCTTACTAATAGAAAGGAAGGGAAGAGTGATCTTCCCTTCTTGTTAGACTTTAAAGTTCTTGTGCTGCAGCGACTAATTGTTCAATAAAATGATCAACATTCTTTTGCGTCACAAACATGACCATCGCATCATTCACTTTTGTTACAAATCCTTCATTTGCAGCAGAACCGTGGGCAAGGCTTGGTCCTAAGTCATTCGTTTTAAAATCCTCCATCGCTGCCTTTCCGTATTCATCATATTTTTCTACATCTGCATCCACCCGTGCAGGGATAGAACCTTTTTTCGGATTAAAGGCATCCTGACCTTCAACTGATGCCAAAACAGCTAGGAATTCTTTCACTGTCTCTGGATTATCAATTTCATTTGGCAACCCAAAAGTATCTGTTATAACTACAAACATTCCACCACTATTTGGTGTTGGAGCCCATCCATAATCAGTTCCAACTTTTAAGCCACGACCGTCAAAATACCCTTTCGCCCAGTCACCCATTACGTTCATTGCCGCTTCGCCGTCAGCAACGAGTTGAGCAGCATCTTGCCAGTTTCGAGCACTATGGTCTTCATTTACATACTCAAGCATTTTGGCAAAAATTTCAGTTGCTTCTTTAACCTTTGCATCATCAAAGGCTAGATCGCCAGTCCAAAGTTTGCCATATTCAGCAGCTCCTAAATGACCTAACAAAACACTTTCATATAAATGGGTAGCCGACCAAGCTTCTTTATCACCAAGCGCTAATGGGGTGATGCCATTTTCCTTTAATGTATCGGCTACTTTGAAAAATTCATCAAAGGTAGTAGGTGCTTTCAAGTTTAATTCATCAAACACTTTTTGGTTATACCAAAGAACATTTCCGCGATGAATGTTGACGGGAACAGAATAAATTTGACCATCTTTACTAACTAAGTCGATTAGTTCTTGAGGGAACTTATCATTTAATTTTTCCGCATCAAAGAAATCATTCAAAGGTGTCATTTTTCCAGCTGCAACCCAACTCTCATTCAACTCCGCTCCACCATGAACTTGGAATGTGGATGGCGGATCCCCGCCTTGCATGCGGCTCACTAGTACGGCCTTAGCATTTGTCCCGGCACCACCGGCAACCGCAGCATTAATGACCTCAATTTCCGGGTGTTTTTGATTAAAAACATCAATTAGAGCGAGCAGTCCTTCTTCCTCACCCGCACCCGTCCACCAACTAAAAATTTCTAATGATGCTTTTTCATCTTCTGTATCAGCTGGTTTTTCTGCTGGAGGGTCATAATTTTCGGCTGGTTCCACAGGATCATTTGCAGCTTCGTCTCCGCCACATGCAGCAAGCACGATCATAAATGCAGTTATCAGTAACGCAAGAAACCACTTTTTCTTCAAATTTACTCCCCCTTACACTAATTGAAAACGCTAACAATATTATATAACTTTAAAACTATGATACTTCGATGTAATTGCTGTACGATTTTACTTCTTCCTTAACATCTTTGTGTTTTTCTCAGGAGAAAGTCCTTTCCGATACATACACCTTCATTTTTTTATGTTGAGTAGCACTTTTTTATAATGGCTATTTCCTTAAAGTTTGTTGTTGTAAAAGCCCAAGAGCCGGCTTTTACGCCTAATAAGGAAGTTTAGCGGTTTTATTAAGCTGGTAGCTCTTTTCCCAATTTAATATCAGTCCACGGATAAGATTTATTTCTCGTTTTTTAGATTACATTAGATAGCAACAAATGGCGGAAAAGAGCTTTATAATCCAATCTTCAATTGACTACTCCGATATTCTGAAGGTGAAAAGCCTGTAACACGTTTGAATACACGGCTAAAATAATTGGGATCCTTATATCCGACTTGAAAACAAATCTCTTTCAAACTTTTTTCTGGAAGTTTCATTAGCTCTTTCGCATGGTTGACACGAACTTCTGTTAAATAATCTATATAGGAGAGCCCACACTGTTCCTTAAAAAGTTTACTAAAATAATGGGGGCTAAACTGGACAATCTCTGCTACATCTTCTAGAGTGATGGATTTCTCATAGTGCTCGTTAATATGGCTTTTTGCCTTAGAGATCAAATCATTATCAGTTGAATGATTCGTTTGAACTTCTCTAGTCGTCTTCATGATTTCATCGAGTACAAGTTCTTGCAACCGGTACATAGATTTAACATCACTGTATTTTGTATGGAAGATAACTTCCACTTTCCTTTCATGCATTTGGCGATTTAATAGCACAAAAAATTCATTTATCTTTTCTTTTATTCGTTCAAGATCTCCACCAGACATGATGATAAGTTCATCAAAGTATTTTCGAAAAGAGTTCCTAGTTTCATCCAATTTCCCGAAAACAATATGTTCAAGCAATGTTTTTTCTCTCTCGAATAACTGATCAATAGATTCATTGCCTGAAAGCAGGTGATTATAATATGTACACGTGAAAGATCTAGTCGTTTTAGCCAAAGCAAAAAGCGCTTCATGATATGATTGGACAAAATCTTCTATTACATCATAACTTGTGCCAATGCCAATTTTTACTGGAGTGTGGGCGTACTTTTGTTGCAGCTTTTCAATGAGGTAACTTCCAATTTTCAATGATTGACTCATGATTGATTCATCATGGCCCCCATTACATAGTTGAATAAGGATGGGTAACTGGTTTAAATGGATTTCACCAACAAAACAAATATTTTCGGAAATGCTTAATTGGTTTGAAATATAATTTGCGATTTTATGCTTTTCATCCCCTGAAAGCTCATCTCCAAATTCTAGTACGATGACAAAACTTGTTTTTTCATAAACGCTTGTCCAATTTTCAGCAAAATTCATTTTTTCCGCTACATCATTTCCAACAATTAATGATGTAATTACGCGTGATTGGATGATTGATAATGCCCTATTATAGTTTTCCTTTAAGTTCAGTTGGTCATTTCGATTATGCCTTTCGATTTCAATTTCATTTGTAACTTTTGTTAAAACTTCAATAATTTCCTGATCTGAGCTCGGTTTTAATAAATAATCATTTACGCCAAGGCGAACTGCATGCCTAGCATATTCAAATGCTTCAAAAGCAGTCACCATAATTACTTTGACATTGCTATCCATTTTTTTAATTTCTGACGTTGCTTCAATACCATCGATTCCCGGCATTTTAATATCCATAAAGATAATATCGGGGCGAAATTCCGCTGCCTTTACTATAGCTGTTCTCCCATTTTCAGCCTCTTCTATGATTGCATCATTCCAAGCTGTAATAATCTTTTTTAAAGCTATTCTTTCAATTGCTTCATCGTCTACTAGTAAGATGCGGTACATTTTCATCCCCCTTTTGGCAATCGCAGTTCAACGATTGTCCCTTTTCCTATTTCAGACTGAATCGTAAAAAAATCTTTGCGATGATAAAAAAGTTGTAATCTACGAATGACGTTTTCCAAACCTAGGCCAGTGGAGTGGCCTGCCCCAGTTTGCTTCCATTTTTCTGTGTTGCTCAAAAAAGACTTCTGAATTTCCTCGCTCATCCCGACTCCATTATCAATAATTTTAAGGATGACATCTTTATTTTCTTCATATCCGATAATTTCAATGGATCCACCACCTTCAAGCGACTCTATTCCATGGATGAAGGCATTTTCTACAATAGGTTGAAGAGTTAATATTGGAATTTCCAAACCTAAACATGCCTCCTCTACTAGAACATCAAAATGCACCCTTTCTCCAAACCTTGTTTTTTGTATAAAAATATAGTCTTCAACTGTTTGAAGCTCATCTTTTAACTTCACTGGCTTTTCCAGCTTGCTTAAGTTATAACGCAATAGTTTTGAGAGTGACATGATCAATTGATTCACTTTTTCCGAACCCTCTATATAAGCAAGCTTTCCGATTGTATTCAATGTATTAAATAAAAAGTGAGGGTTGATTTGACTCTGCAGGCTTTTTAATTCCATTTCTTTAATCAGCTGATCCTGCTCTGATTTTTCCTGAATTTGTGTAAACAAATCAATAACGTCCCGTCTCATTTTGTTAAATGTAGCCGTTAAAAATCCTATTTCATCCTTTTTATGATATATTATTTCCTCCCCATCGAGTTTTCCAAGTGCGATTTCACGGGCTGCGTTCGTCAATTGCTGAATTGGCTTCGTAATATTATTGCTAAATAAGAGTGAAAACAGGAGCACCATAAATAAGATAGCTGAGAATAACGCAAAACCCATATACTCCATATTTTGATTCCTGGAATCCATTTCTACATAATACGATTGAAACTGAGTCAGCTCTTCGTTTAACAGGTGAAGGGTTTGGTCTTGCAAAAAGGATAATAGCTTCAGTGATTCCGCCTGCCTCGTAGGATAGCTTTCTATTTGTTCGCTCATAAACAATCCGATTGTCACATCTGTTTCTTCTATTAAACTTCCAATCATCACTTCATAATTTTTTACGGGAATATAATTGTTGTTATTCATAATCATCTTTTTTAGTTCCCGCTGCTTTTCTTTAAGTTCACGCCTGTATGTATAAAAGTCCGTTAAATCTTCTTGAGTTTTATGAAGAAGAAAGGAATTCATCGAATCAAATGTGTTCTGGGAGATTTGGGAAATATCATTCAATAATAAAAAACGGTCTAATAGATGATCATACTGAGCAACCGTTTGTTTATGATTTAGAAATAGGAAAATAGAGACCCCATTTAATAGGAGAAATAATGCCAGGAAGAAAACCATTAGCTTATTTTTCATTTTACTCATGATCGATCAGCCTAATATCTTTTTTCCGAAGTATTTTTGTCGTTGTATGGTATGTTTTTGGGATTTGACCACCCGTAACCACCTTATATAACATGGAAACACCTTTATACCCCATTTCATATTGATTTTGTTTAACCGTAGCGTGTATTTTATCCTCTTTAATCAATTCTAGCGTTTCTTTCAAATCATCAAACGCGTAAACAAGAATAGGTGTAATTGGATTGATTTTATTAATTGCTTGGGCAATCCCTGCTCCATCTAAAGCACTTGTACCAAAAAAAGCGGTAATTTCAGGATATTTCCGTAACATTTGATGTGCTTTTTCAGCTGCTTGGCTTTTACTAATATTTGAACTTTCAATCGCAACTACTTTAATATTAGGCGCTTTTTCAACCGCATCTAAAAATCCCTGAACTCGTAAAACTAGATTATTCGAATAAAGCAGCCCTGTAATGATCCCAACTACTGCCTGTCCATTGGTATCCTCTATTAGTGCCTCGCCAATCTTGTAACCGGCTTCATAATTATCAGTACCAATATAGGATATGCGCTTGCTGTCTTCGAGATCCGTGTCAAACGTAATCACGGGAACACCTCGATTTATTGCGTTATCAATGGCTGGTTTAAACTCTCGATTTGTCAGTCCTTGCGTTAAAATGCCGTCCACCTTAGCGGCAGTTGCCATTTCGATTAGTTTTATATGTTCTTCAACATTCGTCTGCCTAGGACCAACGTATTCTATAAATATATTTCTCTCTTTAGCCGCCGCTTCCGCCCCTTCAAAAATTTTACGATGATATGGATTATCTTTCTCTTGCCCAATTAAGACAAAATGAAAATCATATTTCGGAATCGGTGCGTTCCCATTAAAAGAAGCTTCATATTTAAATGATTCAAATAGAAAAAAGGCTGCCAACCCTAAGGATGTACAAATACATAAACATAGAAAAAGATAAAGAAAATTAATCTTCTTCATACTATCACCCCATTGTCCACACTGCCTTCCATTGTAGCATAAGCATTAATTTTCTCCGGCCGAAGTTTGTCGATTTATCCTAAGATGGAAAATAAGCAATTGCACTTCTAAAAGCGTCTTAGGACACCAAGTTTTTCTTTTTTCTTTTGCGCATCGTTCCGATAATCCAAAATAATAGTGGTATTCCTATCATATTGATAGGGAGCACGTAATAAACGAAGTATGTTTTCATGTATCCAAAAGTATATGAGGCGGATGGGACAAATTGGGCTAACATAAAGTAAATGATGCCCGTAATCCAAATCATTTTTCTCCAATCTTTTATTTTAAACAGCTGGGCAATCCCATAGCAGGCTAAAAAGAAATATACCGACAACTTAATAAAGACACTCAGAATCCAAACCAACATTCCAATAATATCAAGATTTTGTATGAAATCCATGACCGAGAGATAACTAACAAGATCAAAGGCTGGATGCCGTAACTTTCCAGATATTTCTGGCCCAAAAACGAAAAGTACACATAATGCAACTATGCTTACTATAATGGCTGCACTTGCAAGCCCCGAAATGGCACTTTTCATTGCATTCTCAGGCTTATCCATAAAAGAGACAAGCATTAACATCATCACAGCCGTTTCACCAAAAAAAGCCAGTGGAGTTAATGCTCCTCCCCAAATGGGGCCAAGCCCAGTATCAACAAATATCGGAAGTAGATTTGTTACGTCAAAGTCTTTTATTGAAAAAGAAATCAGAATAACTGCTGAAAATATGATTATGGGCCCAAAGACCTCAGCACACCGTGCAATTCCTTCAATTCCACCAATGAAAGTTACATATATAAGCAGCAAGAGCATCGTAATAAAAAAGACCCATGATGGTGTAGTGGGAAGAAGTACTGAAATCGTAAAATCGGCAAATTCCCTTA
Organism: Lederbergia panacisoli; assembly: GCF_024626525.1. Classification (GTDB taxonomy): domain Bacteria; phylum Bacillota; class Bacilli; order Bacillales; family Bacillaceae_C; genus Lederbergia; species Lederbergia panacisoli. Next base: position 32,821 of record NZ_JANJGU010000009.1, on the reverse strand, counting down.
ATATATTTCCTGCTAATGCGAACCATTGGACAAAATAAACAAGCGTTGCAACTATCCCTAACCACTTGCCTAAAATAAGTTTGCTGTACTGTATTAATGTATGTTTCGGATAAAGTAAAGCTGTTTTGATGGCAATATATACAATAAGGACACTCAATACACTTGCGATTATATAAGAAATCCATACATCTTGTTTGGCTTCTTGCATGACAGGACCAACTGTAAGCAATATAATATTTCCCGTTTCAAATGTAAACATTAACCAAAATATTTGCAATTCAGAAAGTTTCATTGCTTGCGCCCACTTCCCATAGATATGACAGATGATCCCTCGGTACCGATGTTATTAATTTTAATTTTAGCTTCTACTGAAATATTTGTGGTTGGAAATATGTGATCCCATTCATCCTTTAATGATCTCCATCTGATTGGATTCTTCCGATGAATGACTTCACCAAAACCAAAAATATCCGTACCGTATTCTTTTTGAACTTTTTTTATTGTCTGTTCGGCGTGTTTTTGCACCTCTTTTTCAAATTTCTTTTCAAGTAAATGAAGGCTTTTTTTATCCTTCAGATTTAAACCAAAATTGCTTTCCAGAACTGCTCCCTCACCATTCAAATTGACAACAAACCGAATTTGATTATCTCCACTATATTGGGGTTTTATATTGCATTTGATTTTCGTCAATTTAATGCTTGCATTTCCTTTCTTCTCGGATATGCTGATCGTCATTTTTTTTAGTAGTCCCATAATCCATAGTAAATATCTATTCTCTTCGTTATTTAGATGACCACGCATTTTTAAGTTTTTATCAAATACACTAACTCCTGCTATACGCAGCAACTTTTGGTTAGGAGTATCGGCTGCTTCACCTGACATACTTTCGATTGATTCGGTTATTTCAATTGTAGGAATAGATGGACGGATTCCCTTTTTATTCGCAGCAATAAGAAACTTTAAGTAAGCGGTATCCCCTCTGCCGCCACTTTGCTTATGTTCTTTTAACGCGGCAGTCGCGGGGGTTTTCTCTAAAGGGTTGGAAAGAGTAAGCAGTTCTTTTGCCGTCCCTCCTTTTACAACAAATAGATCGGCTCTAAGGCTGACCTCTGTTGCTCTCTGATTCACATCCATTTTTTTCTTTACTCCATGCTTAGCAAACTTTTCTCCAAAAAAGATGACCCGCCGCTGTCCCATAAACGCCTCCCTAGGAAGTTTCGTTTGTAAGTTTTGTTGAGCATCCAGTACATTTTTTCCTTTTGCGGAGATGGTAAAGAAACTTTGTGCATTCCCACCACTAGCATTTTGTTGGGTTTGTAAATTGGCAGGAATGATAATTTGACCACTTATTTCAATTTCTCCATCTTCGGCCAGATCCCATCCTGTCGCAATCCACAGTGCCCGTTCATTTAATTCCTTTCCGTTCCAACAGCCTGATAAAAAAAGGAAGCTGATAAGTAAAGCCATACAGATGACGGACATGTTTCTCATGTCTCATTTCCTCCTTTTTTAGGTTTCGGCTTTTGCCCAGAAGGAAGGCGTGATTTTTTCCGAAAAAATGTGAAGAGTGGTCCATACTGGTTAGCCCATCTTGGCTCCCTTATTAGTACATCCATTAAATCAGCTGGAATTTGCGGTGCCACAGGAGTAAAATATGGAACTCCAAACGAGCGCAGGTTAACAAGATGGATGTTCATGACAATAAAACCAATTACAATACCATAAAGACCAAACATTCCTGCTAAAAGCAGCATCGGGAACCTTATTAGCCGCAGTGCTGTTCCTAGGTTGTACCTCGGAATGCAAAATGAAGCAATTCCGGTTGCGGCTACAACTATAACTGCCGGGGCTGATACAATTCCCGCCTGAACCGCTGCTTGGCCAATGACAAGTGCTCCAACGATACTAACGGCTGAACCAACTGCTTTAGGAAGTCGAATCCCTGCTTCTCTAAGTCCCTCAAAAACAAGCTCCATCATCAATGCCTCAATGATAGTAGGGAAGGGGACATTTTCACGTGCTGCAGCAATACTGATAAGTAGCGAAGTTGGAATTAGTTTTGGATGATAGGTCGATAAGGCAACATAAATGGATGGTAAATAAATTGCGACATTAAACATAAAAAAACGAATAAAACGAATAAAAGAAGTATAGACAAATCGTTCATAATAATCTTCAGCCGACTGAAATCCACTCCAAAAGGTCATGGGGGCGATAAGTACAAAGGGAGTATTATCGACGAAAATGGCAACTCGACCTTCTAAGAGTTGGGCTGCAACAATATCAGGCCTCTCTGTATTTTCTATTTGCGGGAATGGGCTATAAGGTGCATCCTCAATAAATTCTTCGATATATTCCGATTCGAGAATTCCGTCGATTTCAATTCGTTTCAGTCTTAACCGGACCTCTTGCAAAAGTGATTCAGAAACAATTCCTTCGATATAAGCAATAACGACATCCGTCTGCGAAAGCTCACCAATGGTTAATGCTTCTAGTTTTAAGCGTGTGCTGCGGATTCTTTTTCGCAATAAAGACGTATTAACTCTTAATGTCTCTGTAAAACCATCTTTCGGACCACGAATCACAACCTCAGTTGAAGGTTCCTCAACACTCCTTTGTTCTGATCCTTTCATATCGACAATTAATGCTTTTGCTTCACCTTCAACCAATATGCCAAGCTCACCTTTTAAAATACTGTTTACGAGTATAGAGAATTCGGAAACAGTCGTAATAGAAGTACTAGGAAAGAGCTTTTGTTCAACAATTTTCCCTAATGTGACTTCCTTATTTGAATCTGTTTGTAAGCCTTGAATCATCAATGGAGAAAAAAATACTTTGTCGAGAGTTTTTGTATCGGTTAACCCTTCTATATAAAACAATGTAATTTTAGGCTCATTGTTAATAGCGACAGGACGAGTTACAAAATCTGAACAATTACTAAATAATTCTTTTAGGATTTCTTCATTTGTGAATAAATCAGTACTTAGCTGTTTATTTTGGATATCAGTCAGTAACGAAATTGTTGTGTTCTTTTTGAACTTTTGCCTTCGCGTCCAGGATTTTAACATAAAAAAACACCATTTCCTTCGCCCTCTATGAATACTGGTTATTATTCCAGTTGGTGGAAGTATTATGCAGGAAATACAAGCTCATCAAGGGTTAATATGCAAAAAAATTATCTATTCGTACTGAGAGGACTAAACAATTTTTAAGTCCTTTTATTTTTTGTCTAAATTTCAACATCGTGCATTTCTTAACTTGAAGTGTGACTTTTCTCACTGTGATGTGCATCACAAAAAAGTACGATTTAACCATAAACAGCAATATAGGAGGATGTCAGATGGCCAAGAAGAAACACGGTTCAGATGTAAACCTTAAAGGAACGCTCATCAGTGTTTTTGCAGTTGGAATTATCATTTTAGTTATGTGGTTTGCCGTTTACGGTCTTTATGTTGCGAGATAAAAAGGAGAAGTAGGTGAAATCATGGATTTTCATAAGTATGAAAAAATTTGGTTAGTTTTCGGTATTTTATCATTAGTCATTTTTTTAAGTATTGTTGGGGTAACAGCCTTTGGGCAAGGACATACACCTGCGGGTGGAATGGACATCATTGATCCGGAAAAAGTGAGTGAAACAGCTCCATTCGATAACCCGGGTGTGAGGCAAATTGATGATAATACGTATGAAGTAGCAATCATCGGAATGGCGTTCGGATACAATCCTTCCGAAATAAAGGTTCCTGTTGGAAAAGAAATTATTTTTACATTAACAAGTACAGATGTTGTTCACAGTTTCACCATCAAAGATACAAAAGTGAATATGATGGTTGTACCTGGAAGGATCACTCATAAAAGCTACACATTTAATAAACCGGGAAAATATTTAGTCCTTTGCAATGAGTATTGCGGTACGGGCCATCATTTTATGCAAACAGAGATTGAGGTGTATGAACCATGATAGAAAATCGGAAGCTCGAGTTATACGAGAAAGAGATTGATTCAAACCGTTCTCCCATGGTAGGGATACAAGATCGTAAGCTGGCATTATGGAATGTTGGAGTGGCATACATTGCATTTATTATCGGAACCTTTTGCGGATTGCTGCAAGTGTTTGTGCGAAACGATGCACTCAATCTTCCTACATGGCTGAATTATTATCAAATATTAACGGCACATGGCGTCTTACTGGCACTTATTTATACAACATTTTTCATATTCGCTTTCCTGATCGCCGGAATGAGCAAAACTTTAGGCGGTTTTGGACCAAAAGTAAATTTATTCGGGTGGTTGGGATTCATCGTAACGACAATTGGGACGGCACTTGCGACAGTTATGATTATCTCAGGAAAAGCATCTGTAATGTATACATTTTATGCACCACTAAAAGCTAGTGGATGGTTTTATGTCGGCCTCGCATTAGTCATTGTCGGTACATGGTTGAGCAGTTTTGCCCTTATAGGTCATTATATTGTGTGGAAGAAGCGAAATAAAGGTCAGTTAAGTCCACTATTTGCATACATGACAATCTCAACATTAATATTATGGATCATTGCATGTCTTGGCGTTGTTGCGACAGTTGTCTTCCAATACATTCCTTGGGCATTTGGTTGGGTAGATACCATTAACGTTGAACTTAGCCGTTCTCTATTCTGGTATTTCGGACACCCACTCGTTTATTTCTGGCTCTTGCCTGCATATATCGCGTGGTATGTAGTCGTACCGAAAATACTTGGTACAAAAGTGTTCAGTGACTCTTTAGCTCGTCTGTCATTTGTATTGTTCATTTTATTTTCAATACCAGTTGGATTCCATCACCAGTTAACTGAGCCTGGAATCTCAAGCTTCTGGAAGTTTTTACAAGTCGTTTTAACATTCATGGTTATTATACCTTCTTTAATGACTGCCTTTTCTATGTTTGCAACATTTGAAATTTCAGGTAGAAAAAAAGGTGGTACTGGATTATTCGGATGGTTTAAAAAACTGCCATGGAAAGATGTACGCTTTACATCCATTTTTATCGCGATGGCGTTTTTCATCCCTGGTGGCGCCGGCGGGATTATTAATGCAAGCTTCCAATTGAATGAGCTCGTGCATAATACACTTTGGATTGTCGGCCACTTTCATATTACTGTTGGAACTCCAGTAGCCATGACATTTATGGGAATTACCTTCTGGCTTATTCCATATTTGACAGGGCGGAAGTTCACAAAACGTTTACAAAGATTAGCCTTTATACAAGTCATTTCATGGTCTGTTGGTATGCTGTTAATGTCAACCGCGCAGCATATTTTAGGATTGCTTGGTGCACCAAGAAGGACAGCTTATTCTGGTTATAACGGAAATGTAAATGCATTGGAATGGTTTGACGGAATATTATCAAACCATGTCACAATGGCGGTAGGAGGGACAATTTTATTCCTATCAGCAATGCTATTACTCTACATCGTTGCCAACCTATTATTCGTTGCACCAAAAGCGCAATTGAATGGGGAATTTGAAGAATTTCCAATAGCAGAAAGTGATAAATCCCATACCCCTAAATTCTTAGAAAACTGGTGGATATGGATCGGTGTTGCAGTCGCCCTCATCATCATGGCGTACGCATTACCACTAAGCCACATGATCCAGCACTCCCCTCCTGGATCCGGCCACCACATCACATGGTAGGAGTTGATAAACATGTTTTTAGCCATCGGAGCTATGTTAATCGTCCTTGTAACCACTACAGTAATCTGCGTCGAAGTAAATACAGTCGAAGAAGAATAGGAGAGTTGTTTGAATGTTGTTTGGGTGCCAGGCACCCAAACAACTTCGAAACAATTTAAAACATTTTGAATTAAACCAAAGCTGTTCCAGTGCCTGGCACTGGAACAACTTATTTATCCTAATATAGGTTTGTCGGTAAAGTTTACTGCTTGCTTGTGTTTATGCAGTTCGAAGACGATGATTTCATTGTCGCCTTTTTGGAGATATGGTGCTGGGATGTATAGTGTTTGTTGCGGGCCGATTTCCCAGTAGCGACCAAGGTTATGGCCGTTGATGAATACGATGCCTTTTGTCCATTTGGACATGTCGATGAATGTATCAGCTACTACATCAATAGTTAATGTGCCACGATGGAAGTGCGGATGATTTTCCTTGGTCACCACTCTTGCAAATGATAATTTGCTTACATCATTTAATGGTAATGGATAGACTGTCCAATCAAATAAAAATTGATTGTTCAATCTAACTCCTTCTGTAATTCCTTTAAAATCAACAAGGAATGGACCATAATTGATACGTCCCATATTCTCGACAATAATTTGAAGTGTCGTTTCATCCTCGGTAATATCTACTTCTAAACTGGATTCGCCACTAATTCTATCTACCAATCCAACATATTCCCCATTCAAATACACTTGTCCTCTGTCATGAACATCTTGAACGGTCAATCTTTGCTTGCCATAAGCTCCTTTAATAACCGTTTCATAAACAATAAAGCCGTAGCCTTGACCATATTCCTCCATCGTTAACGGAGCTTCACTTTTTTGAGGAGTGGACAACTGCTCCAAAGAATCAAATAAAGCAACACTCTCTGTTAATTGAACTTCACCGTATTGCTTTTTCGGCACAGGAGCGGGCAGCTTTAGTTCTGGAAGATCTACATATTTTTCAAATGTTTTTCTGACGGCATGAAACTTCTCCGTTACATCACCAGATTCCGTCAACAATCCATCATAATCATAACTCGTGATCGTAGGTTGATAGATTTCTTCATTATGGTTTGCTCCATTATAAAAACCAAAATTCGTTCCACCATGTGCCATGTAAAAATTGACTGAGCCATTTCGTTCTAGCATTTCTTCCAATGTTTCTACAACACTATCAGCGGATCTCGTATGATGTTCTTCTCCCCAATGGTCAAACCAGCCATGCCAGAATTCCATGCACATGAAAGGAGCATTTGGTTGCAACTTTTCCAGCTCCACAAATGCGGTTTCAGTCCTTGAACCAAAATTCACTGTCTCAAATACGTTTTCGATCATCCCGCCATGAAGCATGCTTGGGAGTGGACCGTCTGAAGTAAAAAGCAATTCATCTCCAACTCTTTTTTGAATACTGTCGCGCATATATTTTAAATATTTTTGATCATTGCCAAAGCTTCCATATTCATTTTCAATTTGCAGGGCGATGATTGGCCCGCCATTCGAACTTAAAAGTGGCTGAAGCCTTTTAAATAATTCATCAAAATAAGCATCTACTTTTTCCAAATATGGCTTATTGAAGCAGCGTAATTTGATATTTGGGACTGTCATTAACCAATACGGGAATCCCCCAAATTCCCATTCAGCACAAATATAAGGACCTGGCCTAACAATGACATGGAGCCCCACTTTTTCAGCGGTCCGGATGAAGCGTTCGATATCAGCCATTCCGTCAAAAACAAATTCGCCTTCCTTAGGTTCGTGCATATTCCAAGCTACATATGTTTCTACCGTATTCAGACCGCATTCTTTTAATTTCTTTAACCGATCTTCCCAATATTCGGGCACCGTTCTAAAATAATGCATAGCCCCACTTAATAGCAAAGTTTCTTTGCCATCAAGTAAAAATGATTTTTCATTATACGTTAACTTTGGCATGTTGAACCTCCTCAATTGGACGATGTGCCCCTTGATCGATCTTAATCACTTTCCCACCTGAACGAATGGATTCAGTTGCTGCACAACCAACCGCAACACTCATACGGCCTGCAAATGGAGTTGTTAAAGGCTCTTTATTGTATAAAACTAGATTAACAAAATCCGAACAAATACGTGGATCTGCTCCATCGTGGGTTCCAGGCCTTTTTTTCATTTCATAAACAATATCGCTCATTTCATGCCAAGTACCTGATTTTCTCGTTTTGACGTATACCTTATCGTTAATATCATCATTTTCAATACGGCCTTTCGTACCGATGAACGTGTAATTACGAGAATATTCTGGGGTAAAATGACATTGCATATAAGAGGCCTTAATGCCGCCTTCAAGCTCCATGATGACCATATTATTATCTTCAACATCAATTTCTTCACGGAATGCACATTGTGTTAATGTGGTTAAACTTACATCCGGACATGTATCCTTTAATTCGCAATCTGGACAGTGTAAATCATTTGGCTTGTTCCCACCAAAATAATCTAGGCTCCCAAAGGCCGATACCTTTTTCGCATATTGCCCAGTTAACCAATGGATGACATCGAAATCATGGGATGCTTTTTGTAAAAGTAAAGATGTCGTATTTTTAGAAGCGCCATGCCAATCATGGTAATAATAGTACCCTCCACGTCCGACGAAATGTCTGACCCAAACTGCTTTAATATCGCCAATGACTCCGGAATCAATGATTTCTTTCATCGTTTGGTACATGCTCATATAACGCATATTGAAGCCAATCATTAAATGCTTTCCGGAAAGCTTCCATTCCTCAAGAATGCGATCACATCCCTCTGGAGTAATGGCAAGCGGTTTTTCACAATAGACATGTTTTCCTGCTCGGAGCGCCGCAATTGCATGTTCCTCATGTAAATAATCCGGTGATAAAATAGCTACTGCGTCAATATCTTCTCTAGTAAGTAACTCTCGATAATCCGTCGTTACGAAACCTTCTTTATTGATCTCTTGTTTAAATTGTTCAAGTGCTTTTACTGAAATATCCGCAGCTCCAACAACTACTGAATTTCCTTCTGGTTGATGCCAATACTTCACGATATTACTTCTAAGTCCAATTCCGATAATCCCGATTCTCAATTGCGTCATAATTGCACCCCTTTATAGCTGAATTTGAACTCTTGTTACCTTTTTAGCAATGCTAAAAATGATATCCCTTGATTTACTGACCGTCCTTGCGGATTTACTGGCCGTCCTTGCGGGTTTACTGGCCGTCATCCCCAGTTAACTGGCCATCCTCTCGGATTTACTGGCCGTCATCACGGGTTACTGGCCAACACATAAGCGAAGTCAACAATTTTGCTTACGCTTGCCTTCTTTTTAAAAAGTTATATACCGCCCCGACCATGCCAGCATGGTTTGATAGTTTCGCTAAGACAATTTCAGTATTTTTATAAATAGAAGGTTGTGCGTACTTTTGGACTTCCTGTTGGATTTCTTTTAAAAGTGTATCACCACGTGCGGTAACACCGCCGCCGACAATCACTTTTTCGGGATTAAAAATGTAAATTAAGTTTGTGATCCCAATCGCCAAGTGCTTGAAGAAGGTATCTACCGCCAATTTAATATCGGCATCGCCTTCATCGTACAATGCAAAAATTTCTTTTCCAGTCCACTCGCGGTCTTCTTTGTATTTTCTAGCAAGATTGACCAAACCAGAGACAGAAGCAACTTTTTCAAACTGCTCCCCCTCAATTAACATATATCCCCACTCACCTGCGCTGAACGTGTGACCGGAATACATATTTCCATCAATGACAATCGCCCCGCCAATTCCAGTACCTACTGTAAGTGCGATAAAATTATTTACATCATGACCACCAAGCCATTGTTCGCCCAATGCAGCGCAATCGACATCGTTTCTTACTTCAACAGGCAACTCGAGTGCCTCTTCGACTAGGCGTTTTATTTCCACGTCCTTATAGTTTGGAATTGTGTCACCAGCTCCAACGATTGTTCCCGTATTGAAATCGACTTGGCCTGCTGTACTGATTGCAATCCCACAGGCGGAGTGATCCTGCAGCAAACTTTTCCCTTTGGCAATCACTTTATCAATGATAGATGGACCGCCCTTGTGCGCTTCCGTATCCATTAATCCGTGTGAAATAATATTTCCATCTTCATCAACGATGCCATATTTTATTTGTGTACCGCCAATATCGAATGCTACATATTGCTTCATTTTTCAATTCCTTCTGCAAATGATTTAGTAATCAATTGTGGTCTTGTAATCGCACTTCCCACAACGATCGACCATGCACCTAATTCGAGCATTTTCTTTGCGTCCCGTGGTGTATTGATGCGACCTTCGGCAATAACAGGAATCGGGGAAGTCTTACTTAGTTCTTCCAATAATTCAAAATCAGGTCCTTCAAGCTTTGGACTATCAGCAGTGTACCCCGATAGTGTCGTTGAAATCATGTCCGCTCCACACCTAGTCGCATATTCGGCATCTTGTATTGTTGCAATGTCTGCCATGACTAGCGTATTGCTATGCTCATGAATATAGCGGATCAACTCTTCTAACTTTTCCCCGTTCGGTCTTTTACGGATTGTCGCATCGAGTGCTATGACATCCGCTTCTACTTCAAGCAATTCCTTTACTTCCTTCAGGGTGGCTGTAATAAATACTTCACTATCTTCATAGTCGCGTTTGACCAAGCCAATTACAGGCAGTCCCGTTTGTTTCTTTATCGCCGCCACATCTTGCGCGGAATTACTTCTAATGGCGACTGCTCCGCCTTCCTTTGCTGCTTGTGCCATTTTCGCCATGATTTCTGATCCGTGGAGCGGTTCATGTTCAAGTGCTTGGCAGGATACGATTAACTTCTTATGTATTGCATTAAAAAACGATTGTTTGTCCATTCGTTTATCCTCCTACAATTGTTAAAAGGAACAGGCAAATCATTCGTGTTTTACCTGTCCCAGTTTCCTTTATTATGATTTTAACCAATCAAGTGTAAAGCTGCCAAATTGAATGTCCATATTATTCCAATCCGAATAATCAACGACACGCTCATATAGAATACCGATCTCTCCATTTTTAAGGACCGTTAAACATGAATAACCAAAATAGCCGTCTTCTACAACTTTGCTAAAAGGCCATGTTTTTCCTCCATCCTCACTTAAACGAACGGTACCTTTCACCCTCGTTTTTTCATCAGCAGGATTTGAGAAAAGGACACGTACCTTGCCATCGCCTAAATCCGGATAAAGAACAACGCTTGATTGACAGATTGGATCGATAAGTGCTTCGTCGAAAGTCACATCTCCCCATGTTTCCCCGCCATCTGTACTTGTCGTTACAGCTGTTCTTTGGAGACCGTAATGATTACGAAGATAGTATTTCAATTCTCCCGTAGGCAATTGAATCACTTGGGATTCAGTTAAGAATTGTTTTTCCTCGGAAATAGTTTTTGCAGTTAAAACTTCTCCATCCAATTCTCTTCCATCATTCGGAGATTCTCCACGTTTCCAAGTAGCACCGTGGTCATCACTATAAATACAAGCACAAGATAAATGCCCTGTTTCATTAGAGAAATAAATTGGAAAAATGAGTCTTCCTGCTTTCTCACCATGCTTTAGTTGTATTCCGCATCCAGGACCCGATCCGATAAATCGCATCCATTCTTCCTTTAACATCGGATTCAGTTCTCTAGGCTTTGACCAAGTAAGTCCGTCATCATCACTTTGGATGACCTGTAAAAAGGAGGTTCTCGCTTCAAGCAAACTTTCATTTGGATCTACGCCTTTTTTAAAATAAATATTCCCTCTAGCTTCGCCGTCTTGAAAAACAAATCCTTTTTCGTCCACAGTATAGTCTGTTTCACTTTGAACAGAATTTAAAACTTTCCCGTCTTCTGCTAGGAAATAAACATTACCTTCTTTATCATATAATTTTCTACGCCCTTCAGAATCAAAGCCCATTCCTGCTTCACTCGCCCATAGTCCAATTCCGCCTGGAGTATGCATAAATAACATAAAAATAGTTCCAGTTTTTTCATCTTGCAATATTGAGGTATCAATAGCTGCTGCACCATCTAACCCTTCTCCTGCATAGGCAACTAGCTTTTGAACAGGCCCCCATGTCTTGCCATTATCTTCGCTTCGTCTGATCGTCACATCAATTTTGTTTGGATTATCCGTTTGATCCACTATTCTCGCATCAATTCCTGCAATAACTGTTCCTTTCGTTGTCGTGATCATTGATGGAATTCGATACGCTTTTGACCCAGCAAAATCTGGATAAAAAATCGCTTCCGCTTGAATATTTGGCATGTCGCAAATCTCCCTATCCTTAATAATTTGGCGCCGCTAGCCCAACTAATAAAGGGTCCCGCTAGTGTCTAGCACTGCGGGACGACCTTTTTATTATTGTTTACCTTGTAAAAGGTCGGAAACTAATGGTGCTTTATCTAATTCTTCAATCATTTCCTTACCGCCATTTTTCATCCAGCTGTCAACATATTTATCCCATTCTTTGTCGACATCCACTTCACCAACAATCGCTTTCATTCTGAATTCATCTACAATTGTTTTAAGTTGTCCACCATAACGCTTGTCAATTTCTCTTAAGTTTGTTTGATTTAAAAGATCCCATTTGTAAGGACGAATTAACATTTTTTCTTTAACATCTTCACGAGCATACCATTCATCTTTTAATTTTAATGTGTATTCGGAAGTAAACCATTGCATTCTTTCTTTATCATACGTACGGAAGTTGTAAGCCCAGAATCCAGTTTCGCCTTCTTCTAATGAGAATTCAGGACGAACTTTAATCGCTGACTTATTAGGTTCTCCTTCCCAATCAGAATGCTCACCAATTTCTCCGTACAATGTCCATCTTGCTTCATTGTCAAAGTTAATGTAATCAAAGATTTGAAGAATACGTGCTAATTGCTCGTCCGTTACTTTTTTAGAAATATAAAAGCTGTCTGCCAAGTTAACGACCGGTAAATACGCTGCAATCCCTTGTTGACCATCTGGACCAATTTCAGGTGCAGTAGCTAGAACTTTTGCTGTAGAATTTTCACTTTCTACGATATTTTGTGGAGCACGTCCTCGTGTCCAGTCATCCATTGCAAGGTAAGCAGGCTGTGCAATAAAATAACCAATTTTACCTGTTTTGTATTTTTCCCAAGTCATTTTTTCATCTAATGTTGTAAATTCAGGATCAACAATACCTTCTTTGTACCATCTTGCCATAACTTTTAAGAAGTCTTTATAGTTCTCAGATACTTCCATACGAACTAATTTATCGTTTTCAATAAAGTTGTAGCCGTTACCTAATTGGAAAGCTCCTAGTAGTGTTGCTGCCCAGTTAAGGTTGTTGTTAGCAGGTAAAATACCATATGTGTCATTTTTACCGTTTCCATCTGGATCTTTGAATGTGAAGTCTTTTAAAATTTTCTCTAACTCTTCTAAAGTATAACCATGTTCAGTAAAGTAGATTTTCTCACGACCACCGCTTGGACCTACTGGTTTTGCATCGGCAGGTACTTCATAGCCTAAATTTTCAAGCCAATCTAAACGTAATGTTGGGCCCCAAGCCATTCCATCTACGTGTGCATATTGTGCAATTAATTGTAAATATTCATTATCTGTGTCCTTTTTCAAGTTCATGATAGGACCAGGTTGATTTTCTTCTAACATTTTCATATAACGTGGTGCATATTTTTCTAACATTTCTTTAGGGATGGTTCTTGTTAAACCTGAATCAAACATTTCTTGAGGGGTTTGACCACCTGCAGTGAATGAAAAAGTATCAGGTAAGTCTCCGGAAGCAACCATTAAGTTTGTTTGTTCCGCATCCCAAGTATCTACTTTCGTGTTAACGATTTTAACGTTAAATTGCTCTTCTAAACGTTTTTGAACATAGCTGCCATCTTCTGCTTTCCCTCTCGTAAACGATCCAGAAAGTTTTAATGTTTGTTCTTTTGAGAAATCTCCAACTTCAGGCAATTGCGAGACATCAACTTTTTCAGCCGCCTTGTCATTGCCGGCTTTCGAACCACATCCAGAAACGATTAGAGCTGTTCCCAAGAAACCTGCTATCAATGCTTTCTTCATCTTTTTCATTCTTTTTCCTCCTTTTTTTGATCGGTTACCCCTTAAGCGAACCAATCATAATCCCTTTTATAAAATATTTTTGAACGAATGGATATACAAGAACAATCGGACCGATTGATATGATAACTGTCGCAGCACGCACATTAGCTAGCAGCAAGTTTTGGGATGAACCCCCGCCTGCACCAATGGCCGCTGCGTTTTCTGATTGTGATGCATCCATCGCGGTCAACATTTTTCGAACAACGATTTGTAATACACTTTTGGCATCGTCTTGTATATACACAAGAGCGTGGAACCATTCATTCCAATGGAAAACAGCTGCCCATAGTGAAATCGTTGCGATTACTGGTTTTGATAACGGCAGAATAATTTTTGTTAAAATAGTGAAATATCCTGCCCCATCCATCATGGCTGACTCTTCAATTCCTTTATCGATGGTCATGAAGTAGTTTCTCATGATAATGATGTAAAAAACGTTTACAGCTGTTGGCAAAATTAAAGCCCATCTTGTATCAATCAAACCCAAGTTTTTAACTAATAAATAATCAGGAATAATTCCACCCGAGAAAAACATAGCGATCAAAAAGAAGATGGTGATCGTATTTCGGAATGGCAAGTCTTTTTTTGATAACGGATATGCCGCTAACATTGTGAAAGCTACGATTAAAAATGTCCCTGATACTGTACGGAAAACGGTATTGGCATATGCCTTCATCGTATTTCCGTAAGTAAATACATATTGATAAGCATCAGTAATCCAATCTTTTGGCCACAAATTCATTCCTAATCCTGAAATTTGTTTAGGATCTGAAAAGGAGATGACGATTGTTTGCCAAAAAGGATATAAGACTAAGATTGAAAAGAATATAAATCCAATGATCAAACAAAATTCAAATATAGAGAATTTTTTCTTCACTTAAATGATCCCCTTTCTACCAAATTCCATGTTCACTTTTTCGACGAATAATGGCATTGGCACCTAGAATAAAGATGATGCCGATCACGTTTTTAAATAATCCAACTGCGGTTGCATAATCGAACTGGAATTGTTCCAAACCACTTCGATAAACATACGTATCGATAATATCCGCAACTTCGTAAACAAGAGGATTATACAAGTTCAAGATTTGGTCAAACCCGGCATTCAAGATGCCTCCAAGCCTGAGGATAAAAAGAATAATAACCATCGGCATAATCGAAGGAAGTGTAATATGAATCATCTTTTTAAATCTGCCTGCTCCATCCATTTCAGCAGCTTCATATAATGCCGGATCGATTGATGCAATCGTTGCTAAATAAATGATGGCACCATATCCAATTTCCTTCCAAATATCGGTTAATAAAAGAACCGGAATAAAGAATACTTTACTAGCCAAGAAGTTTACAGGATCTCCACCGAACGATGTGATGATAAAGTTTATGATCCCTCTTTGCGGTGAAAATACTTCAATAATCATCGCTGACAAAATTACCCAAGACATAAAGTGTGGTAAGTAGGAAATCGATTGGGTTACTTTTAAGAATTTTTGATTACGGATCTCATTGAGCAAAAGGGCAAAAATAATAGGTGCCGGAAATGCTATAGCGATTTTCAAAATACTAATAATTAACGTATTTTTTAACGCTCTCAAAAACATAAAGTCTGTAAATAATCTTTTAAAGTGTTCCAAATCATTCCATGGGCTATCCCAAATCCCGAGTCCTGGTGAAAAATTCTTAAATGCTATAATGACCCCATACATGGGGAGATAATTGAATATAAATAACATGATTGCTGGGAACAGCAGCATGACATAAAGCAATTTCATTTTCTTCACTTGTTCCCAAGTAGAGTTTTTTGGGTTTTTAATCTCTACTGTTTTATCTGCGATGTTCGCTTTCGCTTCCATTTTTTCTCCTCCTTTACATCAAAATGCTTAATTATGCGTAAATCTTTATTAAGCTCTCAATCTCTTGATTAAGTTCTCGCAATGATTCCCAATCATTTTCTTCTACCGGCAATAAAGGTAAACGAGGTGAACCCGTTTCAATGCCTCTTAAACTTAAGATTGCTTTTGTCGCACCGTATAAGGAAGGATAGCTTAATAGTTTTGTAATAATAGTGTTAATTTTATTTTGTAGATCTTGAGCTTTTTCAATTTGACCTTGTTTGAAAAAAGTGTCTAGTTGGCAGAACAATTCAGGCATCACACCGTACGTACCGCCAATTCCTCCGTCTGCGCCCATAATTCGTCCACCCAAAAATTGCTCATCAGGACCGTTAAATACTAGAAATTCTTTTCCACTATTTGCTTTAAATTGCTGAAGTTCAAACACACTCTCGCCAGACATTTTAACTCCAATAACCTTATCTTGTGCTGCCATTTTCTTAAATAAGCTTTGCGTCAAGTTAAAGCCTGTTGTTTGAGGAATATTATAGATAATGAAAGGAAGTGATGAACTATCAATCATTTCTTGCCAATGTCTTTCAACCGCTTTCTCAGACAGGCGATAATAAATTGCAGGTACTGCTGATATGGCATGAGCGCCTAGAGCTTCTGCATGAATAGCTAATTCCTTGCTTTCTTTTGTTGAGTTGGCCGCAACGTGAACAATGATTGTTAGTTCTTGTCCAACTTCTTCCATAACCGCTTTCAAAACTGCTTTTCTTTCATCAGCGGTTTGGAGAATCCCTTCACCAGAGCTCCCACCGACATATAATCCTTTTACTCCGGAGTTCACATAATATCTAGCAAGCTTCTTTACTCTTTCCGGGCTTACCTCTCCCGCCTCGTCATAAGCAGAGTACATCGCTACAAAAACACCTTTAAACTTGTCCAAATCCCATGCTGTCATATTTTCATCTTCTTTCTTATTTATTGACATAGTATATATTCAAAACTATCATACTATGGTCTTACCAGTTAGATAGATTCTAATTTTAACCAACTTAAATCTTACAGTTGATTAAAATTTTTCCAACGTGTAAAATTAACTTAACGGTCATCTGATGGTCTGACCACTTGAAGCTTGTAATTTAAAATTAATCGCTTTCAGGAAAAATGTCAATCATTTTTTATAAAAAATATTTTAGTAGTTATTCTGCGAGAATCTATCGTTATAATAGAGTAGTAAGAATTCCCTAATTCCACTTAAATTAGATTGGGGCGTAAGCCATGTTTGTCCAACGTAAACAGACGTTATCAGAAGTTGTTAGTGAAAGAATCAAATCATATATATCCGAAAATAAATGCCAGCCTGGTGATCGTCTCCCTACTGAAAAAGAAATAATAGACATGCTTGGGGTGAGCAGGACTATTGTAAGGGAAGCGTTAAAGACATTACAATCACAAGGGATTATTGAAATTAAACAAGGACTTGGCATTTTTGTAAAAGAAATTAAGATTCAAAGCATTTTACGAAATATATCCCCTTTTTTAACGATTGATAAGGTGAAATTTAAAGAAGTCATTGATACGAGAATCATTTTTGAACTAGGTGCAATAGGTCTTGCCATAAATCATGATGACCCAGAAAAAATTAAGCAAATGTCCTATTGGAACGAAGCCCTTTTGGTAAAAGCAAAAAAATGGAGAAAAGCCCAAAAACGAAGATTTGCATTTTCATCGTTCGTTAATGAATGCTACGGGCAATGAAACTTTTATCCAGTTATCCTCCATCATTACTGAATATTTTAGCATGAATCAACTAGAAAAAATTGTGGATTTAGATGAATATGTTGCCTCTTATAAAGAACATCAAACAATTATTGAGTGTATTCTAAATAAAGATGTAGAAAAAGCAAAGCAAGCGATGGAGACGCATCTACATCATTTGTATAGTTTACTCGATGATTGGAAAGAAGATTAAAACAAATTAAGGCTGTGATTGTATTGAAACGGATTGAAGATAGAGAAAGATTTACTTTAAGTAAAATTGTTAGTGAAAATTTAAGACAATATATTATTGACCACCAATTGAAAACAGGTGACAAGCTTCCTTCTGAACGGGATTTAGCCGTAATGTTAGATGTTAGCAGGGTGATTGTAAGAGAAGCGTTGCGCGCATTGGAATCAACTGGAATTATTGTGATACGCCACGGGGAAGGCGCTTTTGTTAATACAGATGATACTAGCGTCATTCTAAACCATTTATTATTTTTCTGGAGAATGAGTAATGACCGGATTGAAGAGCTTTTTGAACTAAGACAGTTACTTGAAAAAACGGCGATTGAACAGATTATCAACAATTCAAATACAACGCAACTGACAGTATTGGAAAATATAATCTTTGATATGTCGCAAACAAAGGATTCCAATACATTCAAAGAACTAGATATCGAGTTTCATAAAGAATTAATTAAAGCAACGAATAATGAGCTGTTTAAGCAATTAACCGATGTCATCGTTCAATATTTTTCGGGCGTCTCCCTTGATATGGACGAAAAAAATAGAAACAAAACGACCGTTGAGCACCAATTAATAGTTGATGCGATAAAAGATAAAAACAAAAAGCTTGCGATTCAGCTTTTAAATGACCACTTGCAGTATTCAAAACATCATACAGTTAGTATTTAGAGTGGCAAATGCAATCGCCATTCTAAATGCCTTGGAACGAATAAAATTGTAACCATTCCGTGTACCTTAGAAATCGAGCATATGCATTTATGCTCTTTTTTATTTTGCTTGCTTTTGGAAGCAAAAACGAAATCTTATTCATATTTTTTATTTAGTGGTTCAAACTATAGAGGCAAATATGGAAGGGAGCGAAAAAATATGAGTCGTGGCAAAGGTTTTAACCATAAAGAAAAAGGTCATCCCGGTAACTTTCCCAAAAATAGCCTAACTGAAGAGAAGAATCACACTAGGCAAACCGAGCAAATGGAAAACATTGTTACTCATGAAGCCTTTAAAAATCGTATTAAAGAAGACGAAATGCCTTGATATAAGTTAATCAAACAGAATAGCAATATTCCTCGAGGCAAGCTAATATATCTGCAAATTTTCTAGTTGGCGACTCTTTGTTGGAGTCGTTTTTTTTATGAAGGTACTGGCCTCTTGTCACGGAATTCCTAGGGACTTTTTAAATTAGAAACTGAAAAATAGGTCGCCTTATACCTTTTTAATAAAAGTTATAGCTGCACCAATCCATCATTCAATAAAACGCAACTACACATTAATTCACAAAAAAATAATTTTTATGAAACTTAGAAAAGTAGGAGTCAAGCTTTCATACATCCAGTAAAATAAAAATATATTTAACTCAAGCCTATTTTTTTTGAAGCGTGTAACTCCTCATTATCAAATTCGTCTAAATAAATGCAGGCTGTTTTTTTAAAGTTTATTGTTTGTAAAAGTCCAAAAGCAGGCTTTTACAGCTATTTGGAAGTTTAATGAATTTTAGAACAAAATCTACATTTAATAAGAAAAGAGCCAACATAAACCTGGCCCCTACGGAGGTGAAATACGTGATTGCTATGTTAAAAGAAGATTTACTATTCATTTACTTTTTTCTTTCCATTTGCTTTATTGATATTGTTTTTAGATTATCGACGATCAATACGTTTTCGTATACAGATATTGTTATTTCCTTTTATTTTCTAGCTGCCTACATGGTGGCAATCTATTTAATATGCAGCTTTTTCCAAGGTACTGCACGATTGCTACTTTCTAGTTTTCTTTTTATCGCAGTAATTTTTATATATGTTTCTCAGCTTATTTATTTTCAATTTTTCCGAACATTTTACAGTATGTACTCTTTAGGAAAAAGCGCTCAGGTTTTTGAATTTTGGAAGGATGTTGTCCAATACTTACTTAACCATTTGATCGTTGCCATCCTATTATTATTTCCTATTATAATATTTATTGTCTTTGGCAAGAAAATGTTTCCGTTAAATAAGATAAGCTGGGTAAAACGCGGTGTATTTATATTTTTATTTTTCCTATGTTATTTAGCAGGGATTGTTTCGGTATATGCAAGCGGAGATGAGCAAAACACTGCTTATGACTTATATTTTAACAATAGTTCTACCCTGCTTTCGGTTGAACATCTTGGATTACTCACCTCAATGCGAATCGATTTCCAAAGATTGGTTACTCATTGGTCTCCCGATGTAAAGGCTCCCGTTATATCTGAGCCCGAACCAAATCCAATTGAACAACAACCTGCCGAAGAGCTGCCAGAAAAGCAACAGGAAGAAAAGGTAGTGGAATACAATGTGTTGGATATTGATTTTTCCAAACTTATTTCCGAGGAAAATGATCAAGCAATCCAAGACATGCATAAATATTTTGCTAATATTCAACCGACGAAAAAAAATGATTACACTGGGAAGTTTAAAGGATACAATCTTATCCTTCTCACAGCGGAAGGTTTTTCACCAGCCGCCATCGACAAGAATGTAACGCCTACTTTATATAAACTCGCCAATGAAGGGTACCAATTTACAAATTTTTATACACCTATTTGGCAAGTAAGTACTTCAGATGGGGAATATGTTGCCTTACAAGGATTAATTCCAAAAAGTGGCGTTTGGAGTTTTCAAGAATCAAGTAAGAACCATCTCCCCTTTGTCCTTGGGAATCAGTTGCAAAAGAGAAATTATTCGACGAGGGCTTATCATAACCATACGTACACATATTATGGCAGAAATACTTCACATCCGAATTTAGGATATGACTATAAAGCTCTTGGAAAAGGACTTAATGTGAAAGAAACTTGGCCAGAATCTGATTTGGAAATGATGGAAAAAACGGTTCCGGAATACATTGCTGATGAGCCATTTCATACGTATTACATGACAGTTAGCGGCCATATGCAATATTCTTTTACTGGAAATTACATGTCGTGGAAAAACAAAAAATTTGTAGAAGATTTGCCTTACTCCGATCAGGCAAAAGCTTATTTAGCCGCACAACTCGAACTAGACCGTGCTTTAGAGCATTTGTTGGCTGAATTAGAAAAGGCAGGAATTGCCGAGCGAACTTTGATTGCTTTGAGCGCTGACCACTATCCATATGGCCTCGACGACCAGACAATTGATGAACTTGCCGGTCATCCTGTTGAAAGAAACTTTGAACTTTATAAAAATACCTTTATCCTTTATACAAAAGGAATAAAACCGGAAGTCATCACAAAACCTGCATCAAGCTTAGATATCTTACCAACACTATCTAATTTGCTGGGTCTTGATTATGATTCCCGACTTCTAATGGGAAAAGACATTTTTTCTGACGCTGACCCGCTTGTACTATTTTTAAATAAAAGTTTCATAACCGACAAAGGAATGTACAACGCCGAAACCCGCACATTCACAGCAAACACCGGCGAACAAATCGATAAAGACTACATTAAATACATTTCCTCCATCGTAGAAGCAAAATTCTACTACTCAACGGAAATACTCGAAACAGATTACTATCGCAAAATTGAGTGAGTGCCAGGCACCCAAACAACTCCGAAACAATTCGAAATTGGTTGAATTGTTCGAGTGCCTGGCACCGGAACAATTAAGGAGTGGCATGTGTTGATTATTTGGATTAATGGGACGTTTGGGTCGGGAAAGTCGACGACTGCATATGAGTTGCAGCGAAGGATTGAAGTGTCTCATGTGTATGACCCGGAGAGGTTTGGGTATGTTTTGATGAGGAATGTGCCTAGGGAGATAGCGGAGGGTGATTTTCAGGATTATCCTTTATGGCGGGAGGCAAATTATAAATTATTAAGACATGTGGCGGAACAGTATGATGGTATTCTCATTGTACCGATGACTCTAACAACTGAGGCTTATTTTGAAGAAATTGTTGGACGGTTAAGAGCTGACGGTATTGAGATTAAGCATTTTACTTTGTCTGCTTCGAAAGAGACAATTGAAAAAAGATTGAAAAAGAGGTTAGATGGAAAGAATTCATGGGCACACAAACAAATAGAGGGACGTCTGGAAAGCTTATCGAAAAATACATTTCGAGAGCATATCTATACCGATGATATGACTATTGATGAAGTCGTTGAGAGGATTGCTCGACTATCCAATGTGATATTACTTCCGGACCGCCGGACAAAAATTAAAAAAACAATCGATAGACTGTCAACCGGGTTAAGGGAGATAGGATTATTTAAATAAAACTTGGCAAATGAAAACTAGCAGGACTCTTTAAGTAGAAATACAACGGAAAGCGCACATTGAACTTTTCATCGTGTGGGCTTTCCATTGAAAAAGATGAGTGAACGGGCACATTGGAGCCCTCATCGTGACCTTTCCATTGAAAAAAACGAATGGACGGGCACATTGGAGCCTTCATCGTGACCTTTCCATTGAAAAAAACGAGTGAACGGGCACATTGGAGCCCTCATCGTGACCTTTCCATTGAAAAAAACGAGTGAACGGGCACATTGGAGCCCTCATCGTGACCTTTCCATTGAAAAAAACGAGTGAACGGGCACATTGGAGCCCTCATCGTAACCTTTCCATTGAAAAAGATGAGTGAACGGGCACATTGGAGCCTCATCGTGACCTTTCCATTGAAAAAAACGAGTGGTCGGGCACATTGTACTGCTCATCGTGACCTTTTTGTAGAAAAAAACTGGTGTATGGGCATATTGAACCGGTCATCGTTGCCTTTACATAAAAAAGCAAGGATACGGGTGCATCTATGCATTTTACCCGTATCCTTACCATCTTCTACACAATTACATTTTCGTTGCCGTCTATTCCATCCACATCACTTTCGCTCTTATCCCCACTATCGCCATTTTCACCATTCTCACTAATCAAACTTGCCAGCACATGTACTCTTAAAATGATCCCTTTTATTTGCCTTTCCTCATCCACGACGACAATCGGATATTTAGATTCTAGCACTTTTGGAATAATGTCCTGCACATATTCAGCAGGATCAACCGTGTTGACGTCTGTGTCTAAAACATTTTGCAACGTTTTCTTTTGTTTCAAACCTTCGATCGCCCCGTCAATCGTAACAAGTCCTTGGATCCGCCGACCTCGATCGACGACAAAGGCACTCGATATCCCATTTTCTCTCATCACTTTAATCGCCACGTTCAATCCGTCTTTTAAAGACACTAGTCCAAATGGCTTCACCATTATATGTTCGGCTTGTAAAATTTTGGAGCGATCAATATCTTTTATAAAATCAGAAATATATTCATTCGCGGGCTGTTCTAATATTTCCTCCGGTGTTCCAATTTGTTCGACATTTCCATCTTTCATCACTGCGACACGGTCTCCAATTTTAAACGCTTCATTCACATCATGGGTAATGAAAATTATCGTTTTCTGAAGTCGATTTTGAATATCTAGAAGTTCCAGCTGCATTTCTCTACGAATTAATGGGTCAAGCGCACTAAATGGTTCATCCATTAATAAAATATCAGGATCATTCGCCAAGGCACGCGCAATCCCAACGCGCTGCTGCATCCCTCCGGAAAGCTCATCCGGATACTTATCTTCATACCCTTTTAACCCAACTACTTCTAAATGATTTTGCGCGATTTTTCGTCGTTCCTCTTTAGGCAAGCCTCGTACTTCCAAGCCATATTCAATATTTCCGAGGACCGTGCGATGGCTAAAAAGACCAAAATGCTGGAATACCATTGCAATTTTCTTTTGGCGATAATATTTTAGCTGTTGCGCATTATATTCAACGATATTTTCGCCATCTACATAAATCGCTCCGGTTGTAGGGCGATTCAACATATTTAAACAGCGAATTAAAGTTGATTTCCCGCTTCCGGAAAGCCCCATAATAACAAAGGTTTCCCCTTCCATTATTTCCATGGATGCATTATAAACGCCGACAGTATGGCCTGTTTTCGCTAAAATGTCACTTTTTGATTCTCCCTTTTCAATCATAGGGATTACCCTTTTTGCTCTTTTACCAAATATTTTAGATACATTTTCAAGTTTCATTTTTACAGTCACGAGTCTTCCCTCCTGTGCTTTTGAAGACGCTCAGCAATTCCACCTGTAATGCGGTCGATTATAATTGCCAGGAAAACGATGCTAATTCCTGCTTCAAATCCTAATGAAATATCGATGCGATTGATTGCGTATAAAACTCGTTCACCAAGTCCTTGCGCACCAACCATGGAACCGACGACCGCCATCGCAAGGGCCATCATCGTTGTTTGGTTAATTCCAGCCATCATCGTCGGCAATGCCTGAGGCAGTTGTACTTTTACTAACATTTGCATGGTCGAAGATCCGAATGACTGCGCTGATTCAACAACTTCCTTGTTCACATTTCGGATCCCAAGTTCGGTTAAGCGACTAACAGGCGGCAATGCATAAATTACCGTCGCAATCACGGCCGGAACGTTTCCGAGCGGGAAAAAGAAGATAACTGGAATTAAATAAACAAAACTCGGCATCGTCTGCATCGCATCAAGCAAAGGCCGCATCGCTTTTGATAACACTTTATTAAATGCCATTAAAATTCCAAGTGGGATTCCGATGATTAGAGAGAGTAAAACGGAGATCAGTACGATGGCAACGGTGGTCATCATTTCTGGCCACAAATTGAAAGACCCGACTAAAAACATGAAAAACGAAAATAGCAAGCCACCGTACACATTTGTAAAATACCAACCTAGTAAAAAAACAATAATGATGAAAACCCACCATGGAATCGAGATTAACGCTGATTCCAATCCTTTGATCGACATTGATGCGATGACAAATATAAAATCAAAGAACGCTTTAAAATTTTCCGCTAAAAAGTCAATAAACTTTTCTACGCCATTACCAATCGGTATGCGTATATCAGGAAATTCACTCATATGAATTGGGCTGATTAATACAGCCGCCCCAACACCTTTCCAACACAAATTTTATCCACTATCTTTAAAAAAGAGGAGAACTGCAACTAATGCAGCTCTATCCTCATTCCTTTACTTCAATGATTCCTTCACTTTTTTCGCTACATCTTCAGGTACCCATTTAGTCCAAACATCTTCATACTCCTGCATCCACCACTTCGCGGCATCATCTGCTTCCGCTTCGTTTTCTTCCATATAATCGAGCGCTTTTTCTGTTAGATCGTTGCTTGTTTCATAGTTTTTTAGAAACTCAAATACTTCTTTTGCTTGATTCGGAAAATCTTTATGAACCGCAATGACAACATCATTTGGCGGGAATTCAGTTCCTTTATTCTCTTCCCACACTTCTTCATCATAAGGATGATCTTCAAGCAGTGTTAAGTCGTAACCAGCTGTTACCCAAGTTGGCGACCAATAATACCCAACCCATGGCTCTCCTTTTTTATATGCTCCCGCTAATGATGCGACAATGGCAGAATCCGATCCAGGCGCCAAGTAATTAAATTTATCATCCAACCCATATGTTTCCACCTTAGTCGCTAAATGCTCACTTACGACCCAACTTGATGGTGCACCAACGATTCTCCCCTTACTTGTATCTTCCGGATCTTTAAAAACCTCTGGATATTTCGCTAAGTCTTCAACTGTTTTTAAATCCGGGGCAACTGGTTCAATTCCTCGTTCCGCATCTCCTTCGATCACATACGTAGGAACATATAAGCCTTGGGTATTATCATCAAAATTGGTCGAAGCCTTAACAATACTTCCTTTTTCAATTGCCTTTTCATAAACTTCTTTAATATTATCTGTCCATAGTTCCATGTATACGTTGACATCGCCTTGTTCCAACGCTTGCACTGTTGCTGCCGTCGTACCAACAGTTACATCAGTGTCATACCCATATCCTTCTTCGATGATAAGCTGCGCGATGCTATTATGGACACGAATACTATCCCAGCCGGCATCTGCAAATTTTATTACTTTAATACTTTCTGAACTTGCGCCGCTACTACATGCAGAAAGTAAGAGTAGCATACTAGTAAACACAAACATGTAAATTTTTCGCATAACAAATAAAACCCCTTTTTCATAGTTTTTTAAATTAAACAGGTTGTTTTTAAAGAATAGAACTTTTACAGATTTATGGAAGGAAGAATCTGAAGAATAACTTGAGCACCGAAGCGGATAAACGACCTATATTTAATGGTACGGGGATTCCGGATTCATTACAAATAACTAAATACGATGTATAAGTGCATATGCTTCCATTCAATAACCTCTCGTCATGTTACACAGACTTTTCATTAAAATTACTGCCATATCCTCCGCAATCATCGTTTTTAATGTTGTTTACCACAAATACGACATGATAAACATTAAAAAAAGATGGCGCCGACATAAATATGCAACAACATCTTTATCGTGAATTGTTATCAGTTTCCGTGAAACCTTATTTCTTTACGGATAAACGGACTTCATGTATTTTTTGCCTTTTAACTGTCAATACTTCTGCTAATCTTGGACATGCTCCTTACCAAATTTTTTAACCGTTTTTTTAAGCAAAATATGGGTATCTATACTAGGTTTCATGTTATAATTGCTAAAAATACATGATGTTTTTTCTACTACAATTATCATAAACTTTATTATAAGGAATTTTATTATCACTAAGTTAACAAGGGAGGCGTGTAATGGTATGACTGCAGAAAATTTGGATAAACAAACGATAACTGTTAATTCATCCATCTCCTTAAAAGGAATCGTGAAAGCAATTTTCAAAGATAATGTTCATGTCCAAATTGGTGGAAAAGTGATTTCTTTACCTTTATCCAATAAAGACGTAGTAAAATAATTTAAACAGGTGATGCCGCAAACGGGCATCACCTTTCTTGTCTTTTGGATTCTTTCTTTTCAGGATTCATTAATAATGTTAGCGATTGGTCATTTCCATTCATCAAATTATAGACATAAGCGGATGTTAGCTTAAATCCATTTTCAATTTTTTCTGCTAAAAAGCTGGCACGTTCAAATAGTACTGATCGAAGGTGGCTTATTTCTCTTAATATTTTCTCCGTTAATGCCTCTTGATTTTCTAACCTGCTTGATACTTGTTCCTGAATATCCTTTTGTCCTGAAAGTTCTTCTTTCATTAGTTTTTGCAATTCA
The DNA here is from genome assembly GCF_024626525.1 of Lederbergia panacisoli. Taxonomy (GTDB): domain Bacteria; phylum Bacillota; class Bacilli; order Bacillales; family Bacillaceae_C; genus Lederbergia; species Lederbergia panacisoli. Next base: position 6,079 of record NZ_JANJGU010000009.1, on the reverse strand, counting down.
ATCTGTTCTTTCATTTTTAATGCGAGCTGTTCATTGGCAGATTCAGATTTTTTTAAACGATTGACGATTTCTTCATTCATTTCACTTAATTTCGACATTTGTTCAAGCCATTCTTGTTTTAAAGCATGTTCATTTTCTATCATCTGTGCATTCTTTTTATTCAGCTTCGACAGCCATTCAATGACTTCTCCTTCAAAATGTTCATGCTTCAAATGAATATCCCTTAATTCATCCAGATGATCACCAATTTCTGTCCACTGTTCCGTATGCGTTTTTTCCTGCTGTTCATATAAAATTTTTAAATCGAGGAAAGAATGAGTCAACACCTCATTGGCTTCCCTCTGCTGCGTAATCAATTCTGACAAGTAATCAACCTTATAAAACTCTTGGTTATGTGTACGAATTTGTTCATTATTTTTAAAAACATTTGGATTCTCGTTCTTATTAATAAATAGCCCCACTCCGTTTTCACCCCTCACTGCATGGATTGTATTATCTTATGCATTGGGTGTATGCAGGGGGTACAATTGTTGGGATTTCGTTAAGGAATTTATCGGCCTAGTAAACTAAAAAAAGCCTAAAGTTTATGAACTTGAGGCTTTTTCAGATTAGCAGTACCAAGTACTACAATTATTCCAATTCGATTTGTTTTGTTTCTTTTCCTAAAAAAATGACAGCAATTACGCCAATGACAATGGCGATACAAAATATCCCGAAAACAATGCCGATATCGATTTTGGCGGCGACAAGGGACCCGACTAATAACGGTCCCAATACTCCGCCTATCCTGCCGGCAGCAGCAGCCATCCCGGCACCAGTTCCGCGGATAATTGTCGGATATTGCTCCGGTGTATATGCATAAAGCGCTCCCCATGCTCCCAAGTTAAAAAATGATAGGAAGATACCAGAGGTGAGTAGGATAGCTGTTGTGTCAGCATTCCCAAAAATCAGTGCACTAATAGCCGTACCAAGCAAATATAGAGCTAGTACAAATTTTCTGCCCATTCGCTCAATCATCCAGGCCGCCGTAAAATAGCCCGGAAGCTGTGCAAGTGTCATTATTAGAACATATTCAAAGCTCTTAATGAGGCTGAAACCTTTCATTACCATAACACTCGGCAGCCATAGAAACATACCGTAATACGAAAATACAACCATGAACCATACAATCCACAACATAATGGTCGCTTTTACATATTTTTTGGACCAAACATCACGGATATTTTGAAAAACAGATTGCGTCAATTTTTTCTTCGCTGAAAACTGCGGCGAATCAGGAAGCTTTATACGCAAGTAAATCGCATAAAATGCCGGTAAAGCTGTGATAACGAGCGCTACCCTCCAACCATATTCGGGTATGACGAAATAGGAGATCAGTGCTGCCACTAGCCAGCCAACCGCCCAGAAGCTCTCTAAAAGGACAACAATACGACCTCTTTCCTTCGCCTCAACACTTTCAGAAACGAGCGTCGATGCAACTGGCAGTTCTCCTCCAAGTCCCGCTCCGACGAAAAAACGCAAGACCATAAACGCCGTTAATGTCGTCGTAAGTGCCGACAATCCACTTCCGACTGAAAATAGGACCAATGTTAACATGAACACATTTTTACGCCCAATCTTATCAGCCATTATTCCAAATACTAATGCACCTACAACCATACCGATGGAATTAACACTACCAATCCAGCCCATTTGCTCCGGCGTTAAATTCCATTCAATCGCAAGCGCTGCAATGACGAATGATAATATTCCGACGTCCATGGCATCAAATGCCCATCCAAGACCGGCGATACTAAGTAATTTTTTTCGTGAAATAGTGGATTGAGTTTTTGTTAAGTTCACCTTCGCATACCCCTGTCTTTACACGTGTAAGTTATATTATTCACAAATGAATATACACCTTTACATACAATGTTGCAATAGGAAATTTTCCTTTACAATAGAAAAATTCGTTCAAAAAAAACTCCTCCCTTTGGTATGCCTTAGTTGATCATAATTATAAGAATGTGAAATTATTAACATCTTTTTGTTTAGATGGCTGTTTTCTTAAAGTTTGTTGTTACTATATTGACGGCTTTTATCCCAGATTAAGAAGTTGGATTCTTCATTTTGAGAAAAAAGGCATTAAAAAAAGGCACCTGATAGGCCCACTTGATTAGATCACTTTATTTATCTTTAGCTATTGACGCAAGACCTCTCCCAATCAAGTTAGCTGATACAGGTTTTACACCTAATTCTCTAGCCCAAATGGACAATTGGCCAATATGATGAATTTCATGAGCAATCACATGTCTCATAACTTCTCCCCAAGTATCAGTGACGATTCGTCCATCGGGCAATGTATCGTGAAGCAAGTTATCCTCCATGTCCTCTTGCCAATTTAGAACGAACTCTTCAACTTCAGATTTAAATTTTGCATCAAGCTCCCGTACTCTTTTTAAACTATAGAATTCCTCAAAATTCTCCTGAAAATCCGGTTTTCCTTGAAGAACTCGAATCCAGCTCCACTCAACATCAACTATGTGGAAAAGCGTCTGCAATATTCCTCCTACTCCACCTGTTCTGTTAAGAAGCAGTTCTTCTTCAGCGATGTTTTCACACCAACGATACCAGTCTTCCCTGACTTGCCAATTGTAGTGAAACAATGTTTTCATATCTTTTCCTCCATTTTTCTTATCGATTAATAGCTTCAAATAATATTACTGTACAGCTATCTACTTAAAATATTTCATGCCGACAGCAAATTCTTTGAATCCGAGACTATCATAATAGGAAGCAATATTCTATTCGCTGAACAATTCAATATGGACTTTTTCTTTGAGGCTTTCCTCATAAGAGAGTTTTTTTGTATTTCGTTAAGGTCCCTCTTCATGATTCTTCTTAAATAAGATTGTGCCACAATAATCGCAAGTAAAACAACTATGATTATACTTAATAACAGGACCATACGTTATTCACCTAATTTATATCCGATTCCCCATATCGAAATGAACAAGCTAGCAAAAAAGAGACTAACCATTACACTTAAGAAAACCCAGTCTTTTACGGAGACGGAGAATTTATGGAAGTACGTGCGATTTCGTGATCCGGTAAATCCTTTTGATTCCATTGCAATCGCTGTTCGTTCAGCTTTTCGAATGGCGCTTGCGAGTAAAGGGATGATGAGTTTGGTCTTGGACGCTAGCTTTCCGTGTAACCCTTCCATACGATTGACCCCTCTAATGTGGTGAGCACGGCGGATTATTTTTAATTCATCATGTAAAAGCAGAAAAAATCGATAGCCTGCAAGGATTCCATACGCAAGTTTCGGCGGCATTTTACACTGCTGAACAAGACTTAAAATGAAGTGAATCGGATTTGTTGTCATAATGAATAAAAGAGATAGACTCGTAAAACACAATACTCGCAGTCCAAGGGCTAATCCAGTGGAGAGACCATAGTCTGTGATGGTGATTGGCCCTATTTTAAATAGATTGATTGTCTCTATTTCTGCAGGGGGATGGGAAAATACTGCTATTGTCGATATATAGCCGAATGCCAATATGAAAAAAGGAAGAAAAAAGAGCAACCATCTTTTCAGCTCTATCTCCCCAAACAAAAAAGTCACAGCCAAAATAAGGAGCCATAATAGAAATGGGGTCACTGGATCATATGAAAATGAAATGCAAAAAATTAGAATGATAACTGCCAATGCTTTTATACTTGGGTTAACGGAATGTAGTTGCAAATCGTTCCCTCCGCTGTTTCCATTGTTTTCTTACTTCATATTTTACCGGCAGTTGAAGCTGTGCCTTATCCAGCCATTCTTCCGGACTGGTGAAGAGTTGATAAGGAGTTCCTTGAAAAGTCACTTCTCCGTCAACTAATACGATTGTCTGATCTGCATATGAATCAACAAGTTCCATATCATGAGTAATCATCAAAGCTGAAACTCCGAATTGTAGCCGTTTTTCAACCATATTCATCATCTCTTTTGTCGTATCCGCATCTTGTCCGTAAGTTGGTTCATCCAAAATTAATAAAGTTTGTTCATCTACAAGCATCGTTGCTACACTTAACCTTCTTTTCTGCCCTTGACTAAGTGAAAAAGGATGATGATGTTCAACTTGTTTTAGCCTAAATGACACGAGAACTTCTTCTATCGTCTCATTCATTTTTTTTACATCTACACCTTGCATTTTCAGTGAAAAAGCCACTTCCTCGTAAACCGACTCAGCAATAAATTGATGTTCAGGATTTTGAAAAACATAGCCAATCCTTTTACTCAAATCCAAATCCGAATAAGCTGCCAGATTTCGATTTTCCAACAAGACGTCTCCTGCTTCTGGCTTTTCCAGGCCGCTTAATACATACGAAAGTGTCGTTTTACCTGCCCCATTCGGGCCGACTATCGCTGTTAAGGAGCCTCTTGGAATATTGATATTAATGTTTTGTAAAATACGATTCTTTTTCCGTGAAAAAGTAAGATTTCTTGCTTCTAGTATGTTTCCCTTAGGGAGTCTTGATTTTTCTATTATATCCGGGATTTCTTCAAGCTCCTCAATGAGTTCATCAATGGTTAAAGGAATTGCATTTGAATTCGAAAAGTTTTCTTTAAGTAATAATGTTTGCGGCAATGATATACCTAGTTCTTTTAATAGATCAAGATGGGATTGAAAGCAACTTCGTGTTTGCCCGTCAAACATGATTTTTCCGGAATCCGAAAGGATTAAGCAACGATCGGTAAAGCTAAGCCAATGATCAAGCTTATGCTCAATGATAATTAGGGAAAATTGCAATTCTTTTTGCAGACGCCGAATGGTTTCAGCAAAATCTTTAGTGGACAAAGGATCAAGCAGGGCTGTCGGTTCATCTAAAATGATTAACTTCGGTTTCATCGCTAATACACATGCCAATGCAACTTTTTGTTTCATTCCTCCCGAAAGAGCAGCTATTTTATCAGATAAATTGTTTTCTATTCCCATTACGCTTGCTGCCCATTTAACCCGCTCAGCTATTTCCTCACGCGGCACGTTCAAATTTTCCAAGCCAAAAGCAATTTCATCTTCTACGGTCAACATACAGAATTGGGTTTCAGGATCTTGGAAGACGATACCGACCATTTGATTCACTTTACCCGGTGAATATTCACCAATATTTTTACCAAACAAATAAATATCACCTTTGCTAAATCCATCAATGGATCTGGGAAAAAGTCCATTGATGCATAACGCAAGTGAACTTTTCCCTGATCCACTCGGACCTATAAGTAAAAGGTTTTCCCCTTTTTCAATTGAAAAAGAAATATCATTTAAGATATGCATTTCTGAGTCGTCATACGAAAAGGAAAAGTGACTTATTTCCAACAACTGAGTCATGCCGTTTTTCTCCTTTTTCTTTCCTTTCCAAGTGCCATTCCATTCAGCACTCCTGTCTTCGCAAGCGTATCGCTTATATATTTGCCTAATAATCCCGCCAACAAAGCTCCAGAAACGAGCCGGATGATCAGCATCCATAAAACATATTGAGGCGACAAAGCTTGAAAGCCAGAGAGGAAATACCCCCAAGCGAAACTAAAAACGGAAGACCCCATACCGGCCGCGATTAAAATCGGGACGCTATATCGCTTCCATCCTGTAGCCGCAAAAACAAGCTCCGCCCCCAAGCCTTGAATCATTCCGGATAATATCAATCTCGGACCATTCACATTTCCTATTAAAACTTCAACGAAGGCGGCAATCGTTTCAGCTAAAAAGGCAGCTCCGGGTTTTCTAATAATATAAGCTGAAATGATTGAAACAATAAACCAAATTCCAAAAATCGGTTCATATCCTATTGGTCCCATAAAGCCAACCATGATGCTTCCGACCTGAAAAAATAATAAATAGACGATAGCGAAAGCAACAGCCAACGTAGACATGACGACAATTTCACGCAAATTCCATTCCATATTTCTACTCCTCCCAATCTAGCCGTATTGTCAAAACATCTATAGTAAAAAGTTAATAATTCCTTGATATAAAAGGGTTTATAAGCAAAAAACTTGCCACCCCCATAATTTTAGGATAAAAGTGAGGTTACCACACACACACCAAAATCC
>NZ_JANJGU010000008.1 GCF_024626525.1 Lederbergia panacisoli | reverse complement strand
CACATATAAACCCTTTCCTAATTTCCTCAAAACTATATACTGGTATTTTCATAAAATGTGGTTTTTCGTTGTGTAGGGAAATGAGTTTATGTGCTACCTTCTTATGGTGATCGTTTATATTTGAAGGTATTTTACTTAGCTTTTCAAAAAATCGGTTTTGTTGATTTGGGAATATTATCGGTAGATTTCGTGGGGCGTTATATAAGTGGAATTCGGGATTTATGAAGATTAAATAAGATTCGATGGGGATGTTGTATCCTTGGTCACGAAGCAGACGTCGAAAAAGAACTTCACTTCTTTCAAGCTGGGACAATGGATTTTGGATTTTATCTCCATTCATGTAATACCATTGTTCATCTTCAATATAATAATCTCCTTCGTAATTCTTAATCTCGAACAATAATATCGGTTTTTGGGCTATAACAAGTGAATCAATTTGGAAGTCGGAATGATTACTTTCAAGTTGCATATCATTAAGAACTAGCCATTGTTTCAATAATCAATCTATTCTACCATCAAATATTACCTCTCCTTTATAGCCTTTTTCAAGTCTAGCTAAGTGTGCCGCATCATCAATTGATAACCCCTTCCTGATGTCTAAAATCCTATACACTAAAAGCTCTTTACTTTCAACTCGCAGTTTAATATTCATTTCCATCTCCTTATCAAGTAATTATCTTAATTGTATGAAATGTTCTAACTTTTTACAAGGTAACTTGGAATATAAGGATTTATTAAATAAGTTATATAACAGAAAAAGGACTCTCTAATGATGAGAATCCTTTTTCATATTATATAACTAATAAATCTGCAGCCTGTGTCTCGCTTATGTCTTTAATGATGCTCAGTTCACTTATTAATATTTTCGAAGCATCATTTAGCATTTGTTTTTCACTCGAATTAAGTGGTTTTTCTTTTTGAAGATGCAAAAGATCTCGAATTACTTCCGCTCCGTCAAGTGTATCGCCTGTCTTTAATTTCTCTATATTTTGTTTGTATCTTTCCTTCCAAGGAAGACTACAAGTCGGCTCTTCATTATGAAAATCAAATATTATACTCTTCATCGTCTTGCTATCAGTTACTAGTCGTACTCCAGCTTTTTCTACGGAATTGATAGGAATCATAACATTCATATTACTAATAGGAATAGATATTATATAATACTGTCGGTATTCACCTAGTATTTCTTTTTCTTCAATTGCTTCGATGATACCTGCTCCATGCATTGGATACAATACTTTATCACCAATTTGAAAAAACAATTTATCACTCCTAAATTTTCTATATATTAAGTATATCACTAATAAATTTTTAGTCAAATATTTTATAATAACACCTATTGGACATATACGTCAATACCTTTTACTATCGAAACTACTCCTTTTTTACAGAAAAAGAACCTTGGCGTTGTACCAAGGTTCTCAGTATGAAGTAGTCACCCTTTAATTCCAGTCAAGGCTACCCCTTCGATAATTTGTTTTTGTGCGATGATATAAATGAGCAAAACAGGGATAATGGAGATTGTTGAGCCTGCCATCATGAGCGCCCAGTCGGTCACATATAGACCTTTAAAATAATTTAATAATAAAGGAACTGTGTACAGTTCTGGTGTTGTTAAATAGATCAATGGTTCCAAGAAATTATTCCAGGATCCCATAAATATGAAGATACCTACCGCAGCAAGCGCTGGCCTAATTAAAGGAAGGATAACACTCCAATAAATTCTGAGTGGATTTGCACCATCCATGACTGCCGCTTCTTCCAATTCATTCGGTATTCCCATTATGAATTGTCTCAATAAAAATACAGCAAATGCATTAAACAAAGCACCTGGAACAATTAATGGCAAATGTGTATCCAACCAACCGATATAATCCATGATCATAAAAGTTGGAATCATCGTAACTTGCTTAGGAATCATCATTGTTGCTAAAAATAAGACGAACAACAAATTCGAGCCCGGAAAGCGAATTTTAGCAAATGCGTAAGCTGCCATGGAACCAGTAAATAACTGCAATAACACTACTAAAATAGTAATATAAAAACTATTCCAATAGGCTAGTCCGAATGGCATTGCTTGGAGCGATGCAGGATAATTCGACCAAACAAATGGTTTCGGAATAAATTCCGGAGGAACAATAAAGATTTGAGATATATCTTTTAATGAACTGCTGACCGTCCATAAGAATGGGAAAACCATTATTAAAGAACCAGCAATAATAGCTAAATGCAGCAAAAGCGTTGAAAACTTAAATGTAAACTTCTTTTTACGTACGACTACTGGACCTTTATTTACTTCAACTGTGCTACCCCTCATAATGAACCCACCTTTTTGAAACCCTAAATTGAATGAGAGTAAAGATTAAGATGATGACAAATAAAATCATTGCCACAGCGGAGCTTTCCCCCCATTGAAATTGTCTAAATCCGGTTTCATATACATGGAATACAAGAGTATAGCTCGCTTTTGCCGGACCTCCACCTGTCATAACAAAGGCTTGGTCAAAAACTTGAAACGATCCAATAATAGACATGATTGAAACGAAAAAGGTAGTTGGTGAAATAAGCGGCAACGTAATATGTCTAAACTTTTGAAACTTGGAGGCTCCATCGATTTCCGCAGCTTCATAATAGCTATTTGAAACCCCTTGTAAGCCCGCAAGAAAAATGACCATATTGTAGCCTACTTGCCACCATATACTAAGTATCGCGATAGAAATCATAACGAGACTCGTGTCTGTCAGCCATTGAGGTCCTTGAATTCCAATATATCCAAGAAATTGATTTAAAATTCCGAAGTCACCGTTTAAAATCCACATCCATATAACACCGATCGAAACGGAGCTTGTAACGACAGGCATAAAAAAGAAAATACGATACAATTCTTTACCTTTAATTTTATTTAACGCAATAGCTAGCAAAAGTGATAGAGAAACACCAATTGGAATATAAAGAATTGTATATAGTGTAGTATTCCATAAAGCTTTCCAAAAAATCGGGTCTTTAAATTGACCAATAAAATTACCTAGACCCACAAAAGTTTTTTCTCCAAAACCATCCCAGTGCATAAAACTCAAAACAAGTGCAAAGCCAAGGGGAATTAGTGAAAATGCAAGAAGACCGATTAATTGCGGTGTTAAAAAGAGATAACCCCAAAAAGTATTATTCTTTCTCATGAACTCACCCTTTCAAAGTATTGAAAGAAAGGGGGATTACTCCCTTTCTTTCAATTTTCATCTCGATGTAAATTACTTATGCTCAGCGATCTTCGCTTTCACTTTACTATCCAACTCAGAAATTGTTTTATCTGCGTCTTGTTTGCCTAGATACATTAATTCCATAACATCACGCACTACTTGCTCTAATCCTGGATATTGAACTTGCTGAGCTTCAACGATACCAATTTCACGGGCATCAACTAAATACTCTGCATGTTCTGGAACTGCGTCATCAGTGATTAATTCATCAACGCCGCTAACAGAAGGAACAGCGTTACCATTTCCTTGAAGACGAGCTTTTTGACCTTCTGCAGACGTGTAATAAGACATAAACTTCATTGCTTCTTCAACATTTTTAGAATCTTTAGCAACTGACATATAAGCGATTGCAATTGCAGCTGGTTCCATTTTGTTTCCAGTATTTGTCGGCCATGGAATATAGTCAAATTCTAATGCTTTATTTTCGCTGAACATTGGAGTTAACCAACGACCTGCTGCAACAAATCCAACTTGGTTTGACATGAACATTGCGTCGGCACCTTGTCCTTTTGGTAGGGAACCAGCATAAGTAAAGTTACCGTTTTTAATATTTGTTTCAAGGTATTTAACGGCTTCTTGTGCTTGTGGATTATCGGCAAGAACGAAGTTTCCTTCTTCATCGTATAATTGGCCGCCATTAGACCAAACCCATGAGAATAAATGTGCGGTCCAACCATCCGCTACAAAGCCTTTATTGCCTGCTGCATTAATTTTCGCAGTCATATCTTGGAATGCTTGCCAATTCCACTCACCAGCTTCATATAGATCTTGTGGAGTTTTATCGATACCAGCATCAGCAAGAACTTTCTTATTGTAGTGCATGACAAGAGGATTATTATCTACGGAAACTCCGTATATTTTTCCATCTTTTCGTGCAGCACCCCAGAGACCATCGGCAAATTCTGAAGCACTAACATAACTAGCAGATGTTTCAAGGAATTCAGTAAGTTCAACAATTTTTCCAGTTTCTACAAGCTTAGGCATTGTTTCTGCACCAACGTAGAAAATGTCATGTGATTTACCACCGGATAACTCTGTTAATAACTTTTCCTCGTAGTTATCACCTGGGACAGGGACTAATTTGATCTTGACGTTTGGATGATCCTTCATATAAGCATCAACGCCTTTTTGGTACACTTTGATTTCGGCAGGGTTACCCCATGCAGCCATTGACAATTCAACTTTTTTATCAGATCCGCCACCGGATTTGCTTCCTCCACAGCCACTTACAACTAGCAATAAGATAAGAAACATAGGAATTGCTTTCCATATAGTCCATTTCTTTTTCATTCAGAAATCCCCCTAGTTATTTTTATTTAGCACGATTCTCTTACAACTAGCTTTAATGGAAGTTCATAAATTTTTTTAGAAGTGAATTGTTCATTTGTTAGTAAATTGATCATTACTTCCATTGTTTTTGCTCCAATTTCTTCAATTGGTTGATGAATGGTTGTGAGCGTAGGTTCTATTACCTCCGAAATTGGTTGGTCATCGAATCCAACCACAGCAATATCATCCGGAACTTTAAATCCTAAATTCTTCGCTTCGGATATAATTCCAGCAGCCACTTCATCACTTCCGGTAAAAAGAGCATTGGGTTTGTCTTCCATTCTAGTTATTTCATTCATAATTCTTTTTCCGTCTTCAATACCGAGGGCATTTTCAAATAGCCAGTTGCGATTAATTGGAAAACCATATTCTGTCATTGCTTTTTCAAAGCCAAAAAAACGATCGTGGGCTAGTCCATTGAGGATTCCCCCCCAACAATAACCGATTTTTCTATACCCTTGTTTAAGCAAATAAGAGGTTCCCATATATCCCCCTTCCACTTGGTTTAAGCGAATGGAAGGGACATTCGCTGCCGGACTATACTCATTGCAGAGCACGATCGGCCCACTCATGGTGATGGCTTCAATTACTTCCCAGCTATTTTCGATGGATGCCATAATAATGCCGTCTACTTGCTTTGACTTTAAATACCTTAAAAAAACTAACTCTCTTTGTTTGTCATACTTCGTATTACAGATTAAAATTTGTAGACCGTTTTCAGCAGCTTTTTCTTCTAAACTCTCAACTAAATAAGCAAAAAATGGATTTGTCAGTTTTGGAACCAAGACGGCTATAATATTTGTTTTCTGTTTCCGTAAATTCTGTGCGGCAGAATTTGGTATGTACCCCAAATCCCGCATTGCTTTCAAAACTGATTCTTTTTTGGCTTCAGACACGTAGGGATGATTATTAATTACTCTAGATACAGTCGCTCTCGATAGACCAGCCAATCGAGCTACGTCGGAAATTGTCGGCATATTCCTCCTCCCTGCGAAATAAATCTGAAATATCAAACATGAAATCGATTTCAGATAACGGTTACAATTTTCATAATAATCTAGTCGTTTGAAATAATCAATAGTTAAATAGAATTTAGCAATTAAAAAAAATTCTATTTTTTCTTTTTTCAATACATTGCCTTTATAAATTAATCATGTTATTTTTGAATAACATAGACTATAAGACAAGGGTGTGAAAAATGAATATTTTTAGTATTGATGGCGGTTTCTATCGATTTTTGGAAAAGTTTACGAACTTTTTTTTCTTAAATTTACTTTGGTTTATTATGTGCATACCGATCATTACGATATTCCCCGCCACAGCCGCAATGTTTGGTGTCGTAAGGCAATGGGTTCAGAAGAAAGATTCAGGAGTGTTCAAACCTTTCTTTTCCCTTTTCAAAGAAAATTTCTTGCAGAGCTTTCTATTGGGGCTTGTATGGTTTGCATTCGCCCTCATGTTTTATTTTAACTTTATGATCACTTGGCAAATGTCTGGAACAGTAAAGGTGGTTATGGTTTCTGCGTTATCGTTCATTTGTTTGTTTTTCTTGATGACAACCGTCTTCCTATTCCCGGTAATGGTTCATTACAAAACTCGTTTTACAATCCTTATAAAAAATTCTTTCTTATTTTCGATCAGCCAGCTCTGGGTTACAGTAGTTTGTGGGATTATTTTTCTATTAACAGCTTTAATTAGTTACTTTATCCCTATCACGACAATTATCATTTGGAGCATCGGTTTCTATTTAATCTATACATTATGCCATCGTTCGTTTAATAAGATTGAAGCATTGGTCCAATTGAATCAAGAAACCCAGGAAGTTCAAGAAGTTAGTTAATGAAGAAAAGCGTAAGCGCTTTGCTCATCGACGTACATGCCCACAGGATGTGGGTCCGTCGATGTCGCCACAGGACGTGGCGGTTTTAGTTGACGTTCCTTCTTTGACCTTCGACTAAGATAAAGGAAACACGATGAGCCTGCAATGCGAATCTGGCTTTCTTATCGCAGGAGAAGGACAGGAAGTTTGCTAGTCGATAGGCGCTAGAGCTAGACAGTAAAAGGCTTGCCAGTATTAGGCAAGCCTTTTTCAATTTAGTTAAACTTTGGCAGCCAGTCACCGTGTGCTTCAATAAGGTCATCACAAAGTGCAACAATATCATCCAATGATAATTCAGCCGCTGTATGCGGATCTAGCATTGCAGCATGGTAAATATGCTCTTTTTTCTTTGTAATTGCTGCCTCAATTGTAAGGAGTTGAGTATTGATGTTTGTACGATTCAATGCTGCTAATTGTTCTGGCAATTCACCAACATAAGTTGGAGTAACACCACTGCTATCTACAAGACATGGTACTTCCACAACTGCTTTTTCTGGTAGATTAGTGATTAAGCCAGTGTTTAATACGTTTCCGCCAATTTTAAATGGAATGTTTGTTTCCATTGCATCAATGATATAAGAACCATATTCATGGGAACGAGTATGCTCTAAGTTTTTATTATTCACTAGATCGTTACGCATTTTTTTCCAGCCTTCGATTTGGTTCACACAGCGACGTGGATACTCGTCAAGTGGAATATTTAGCTGGTCGATTAGTTCTGGATAACGGCTCTTAATAAAATACGGATGGTACTCAGCATTATGCTCGGATGATTCTGTTACATAGTAACCAAACTTCCTCATTAATTCAAAGCGAACCATATCATCATGCTTTGTTTTTTGTTTTTCCTCAGCTCGTCTTTTAATTTCTGGATATAAGTCCTCGCCATTACGCTCAATTTCCAATAACCAAGCCATATGGTTGATTCCTGCAATTTTCCAATGCAAGTTATCTGTTGGCATATCAAGTGATTTAAGTAAGTGGTCAGCGCATATTTGAACACTGTGACAAAGTCCAACTGTTTTAATTCCGCCATAGCGAATCATCGTTCCTGTTAAAACAGCCATTGGATTTGTATAGTTTAAGAACCATGCATCTGGACAAACTTCTTGCATATCTTTTGCAAAATCCAACATTACTGGAATTGTTCTTAAGTTTCTAAAGAGCCCACCAATTCCTAAAGTATCTGCAATTGTTTGGCGCAAGCCATATTTTTTAGGAATTTCGAAGTCTGTAATCGTACAAGGGTCATATCCACCTACTTGAATGGCATTGATGACATACTTAGCGCCGCGTAAAGCTTCTTTGCGATCGGTGTAAGCCTTTACAGTTACAGTCGATTTTGCAGTCTCTTTCATGTTATTCAGCATATTTTCTGAGTCTTTTAATCTCTCATGATCAATATCATATAACGCAAATTCAAATCCTTGAATACTTGGAACGAGCATACAGTCGCCTAGTACATTCTTTGCAAAAACTGAGCTTCCAGCGCCTAGAAAAGTAATTTTCGACATTTTAAAAACCTCCATTTTCTTATGTTGTGTAACATATTGCTATATTGTTTTTCTATAGAAACATGTTACAATGCTTGATATATTAATCATAAAAGTAATATTACTCACTTACAATGGTAAAAACTTATGAAAGAAGGGTAAAATATTGCTCATTAATCATCATGACAAAAACTACGAATCTTTCGGTTTTCGCTTTAAAGGCGATCATCAAAAAAAGATTGTAGGCATTCACTCGATTGGATGGGACGAAGTAACTTCACCATCTTATGACTGGGATGGGTTAAAAAGAAGCGAAGTCGGAAAATGTGTTTTTCAATATACTCTTTCCGGGCAAGGTATGATTCAAGTTGGCGAAAAAACATACTCTTTATCTTCCGGTCAAGCTTTTTTAGTGCAAATTCCAAGTAATCATCGTTATTTCTTCCCTTCTACCAGTAAGCATTGGGAATTTATTCACATTACGTTATATGGGAATGAGGCAAAAAAAATATTTGACTTTATCAACGAAAATATTGGACATATCATCACGTTTTCGCCAGAATCAGAACCGATTAAATTATTGCTAAATATTTTCGAAGCGGCAGTCGCCAAAAAAATAACAGACGCTTTTCAGGCATCTGCATTTGGATATTCTTTTTTGATGGAATTAAATCGATTTGTTCAAAATATAGGATCACCAATTGAACAATGGCCAGAATCCATATCGAAAGCGGTATTATTCGCGCAAAAGCATTATCACAATCCAATAGGCTTAGATGATATGGTTGAAGCCTCTGGTCTTTCAAAATACCATTTTACAAGACTGTTCCATACAACGATCAGCATGACCCCTCTCAAATATTTAACGAAAATTAGAATGGACAAAGCAATCGAATTACTACGTCACTCCAATCTATCAATCGAAGAAATTTCCAGTCAGGTCGGCTATTCAAATGGAAATTACTTTAGTAAAGTCTTTCATAAAAGATTCGGCATGCCACCAGGGCAGTTTCGCCAAAGTAAGTATGCAGTGCCTGTTAATCATATTGTAATAGATTAAAATGGATAATCATTCAGTATTTACGGAAAGCTTTTCTGGAATGATTCTAAGATATCGGGACTCTGTTATATTGGACAGATTGTGAAGTTTTCATAATCTGTACATCATAATCGCTTTGATGGACAAACCTTGTGCGATTTTTATCAATCTGTCCATCACAACTGCTTTGATGGACAAATCCTGAGCGATTTTCATCAATCTGTCCATCATAACCGCTTTGATGGACAAACCCTGTACTGACTTCGTAAATCGGTCCGTTAAAGCACTTTGATGGATAACCTCGGCGCACAGTTCGAAATTCTGTCCAATATCACGCCTGCAGGGCATTTAAATATGAAAAGTTACTAGAAAAATACTTTTTTCCCCGTCCGTGCACTTTCAATTGCTTTATATACCATGGAAACGCTATGAATATTGTCTGTGCAATCTGTTTCAGCTTTTCGGCCCTCTATCAAAGAAAAAAACATTTCGTCCAAGCAGCCGAAGTGGCCATCTTGTCCATCATAAGAAAGGACTGCTTCCACTTTTTCATAATCATGTAAAAATTTGTGTTCGTCCGATTGGATTGTGGTTTCGGCATACGGTGAATGCGTTCCGTCCCACATTGCTGTTCCTTTACTTCCCACTACACGCCAAGAGGCTTCCCATGAGGTCGGTGCACCTTTCGCACTCCAAGATCCACGGTAATTGAAGACAGCCCCGTTATCCATTTCAAAAATACAAATAGCAGAAGCATTCCCTTTATACCAAGAACCTTCTGGATTAAATTCGTGGCAATAAACTGAAACAGGATTCGCTCCTGAAATAAATCTTGCTTGGTCAAACGTATGGATCGCCATATCGAGGATTAACGGGCTATCCATTTCATCACGAAATCCTCCAAAATGTGGACCAAGGAAAAAATCAGCGCTAATAAAACCTTGATTGCCAATCTCACCCGATTGTACTAAATCCCGGAATGCCCTTATTTGCTTATTAAAGCGGCGATTTTGCATAACAACATAACTTTTCCCCGACTCTTGTGCTGCATTTTGCATTTCAATCGCATCTTGCATAGACTCTCCCATTGGTTTTTCGCCAAAAACATCACAACCTAATGATAAGGCGGTTACTGTAATGTTTTTATGACTGGCAGGGATTGTAACATCAAAAACTAAATTGGCACCTGTTTCCTTAATAGCTAGGCTAATATCTGTATATGTACTACAATCCAATGAATACTTCTTTGCCGTATTTTTTGCGGCATCCTCAAATAAATCAACGAGCGCTACAATTTCTGCATCTTTACGTGTGAGTGCATATTCAATCCATTGATGGGACATGCCTCCGCAGCCCGCAACTACAATTTTAAAATCAGCCATTACATTAACCCCTTTCAAAATTAAGAAATCTCACCACAACAATTTATTTTTATTTATATTATTATAGTTTTCTACCACCTGCAATATTGTTATCAATGACTCAACTTTTTTCTTCTCATACCTAAGATAGGTTGATGTAAAAATTTCCTCATAAAAATATACGCAATAATAGTTTCCGTCATAACACCAACCGATTGTGCCAATGATCCAATTAATCCTCCACCGTTTGGCATCACGAAAAGCAGGAAGAATAACACTGCGATTGTCATGAGAACATTTCCTGCCTGGGAAAATTGCAATACTTTCGTTTGTCCTTTTAACATCAATACACCATTTATAAAATCAAGCCATGGAAAACATAGAGCAAAAATAATGAAAAACTTTAACGCTACTAAACTATGTTCAAGAAGTTCACCTGAAACACCCATTATATGTTGTAATCCCCAAACACCTAAAGGGGAGTATGCTATCCCGATCAGTAAGAGGCTGGGTATAAAACTAAAAATAAATGAAAAGCGGATGACCATTTTTGTATCTTGATCATAGAAGTTAATGACGATTTGATGGAAATAAGTTGAAAAACTTAGTAATAAATTTAGAACAGAAAATGCAACTGCATAAGAAGCTATCGCAATTTCCGCTTTGCCGCTCGATCCTAACACTGCATTCGTAGCAGGTGAAATAATAACCGCTATTAAAGAAGCCATTAATAAGGGCAGATAGAACTTTCTTACTTGACTATGATTAACAATATGGTGATCCTCTTTTTTGGCAGGCATTTTTTTGACAAGCTGCCGCCCTTCAATAAAACTAACAAGTGCCTCAATAACCATTCCGGCTAAAAATATATAAGCTCCAATATAACCGTGATTGACCCAATCATTCTGTATAATAATCCATGAAAGTCCCGCCATCACTAATAAACGGATTGTCATTCCAATCGTTAACCATTTCGTACGTAAATTAGAAATGATAACTCCTTGATAGAGGCAGCGAATACCTGAAAATATTGTCACAAACATTAGAACCTTATAGACTGATAAAGTTGGAGCGAGCATATGATCTTTTACACCCATAACACGTGAAAAAAATAGTTCACCAATCGGTGAATAGCCAATGACTAAACTCAGAATCATAATGGAAGATAATATGAAAATGGTTAACTGAGATACGAGTTTAAAAGAATTCCTATCTCGAACAAGGGTTGCGCACGTTTGCCGCAAAATAACCGCACATCGCTCAAAAATGGCAAATAGACTCATGGCGACAGAATAACTAGCAATGACAACTGCCGGATTAGACGCACGAGCAAGTGTACTATTGATAATGACATGTGAAATGGTAACAAGACTTGCGGAAATACCTAAAGGTATAAAAAAGTAAAGCAACGTCCGAAAAGCGACTTTTTTTCCTTCAGTTGATGTTTGTGTAGTCATATGTGATTCCTTCAATCTTATTATTTTTCAAGGACTGCAAAAAACATTTCAAATATTATTCTACCACTTTTTCTTTAAAATATTTACTCGGCATCCATTTCAGGGTTACAAACGCACCAGCAAAACTGAGACATCCGATTATGATAAATCCTGTTGCTAGACTAGCCAGCTCCCCAATCCACCCTGCAATAAAAGGACCGCCAAACATACCTAAAGAGTAGATTGCTTGGAAAAAGCCCATAGCAGATGCCCTGCGCTCTTCTGAAACTGACTGAATGGCCAATCCCATTAAAACTGGAAACATCAAGCCTTGCGCGAATCCATTAAAAGCTTGAGTAATAATCAATAAAAGTAAACTATTTGTAAAAGGCAATAATACTGTACATAGACCAGCAGCTAGAAAGCCGATTAAAATCGTTCGTTTTTCCCCAAATTTCCTGACAAAAAAGGTACCGCTCATATATCCTGCTATCGCATTCGGCAATGTCGATAAAAGCGTTAAAATACTTAAATCTCCATTCGATGCCCCTAAGCTGACCGCGTGAAGCGGAGTAAAACCAAACATAGTTGTAAAAGTAATACATTGAACGATGATCGCCATTAAGGAAACAAATAATAATAATTTTTCCCCACCCATTTTGACGAGTTCTTTAATCTCAACTGGCTTTCTATCTTCAGCAGGCATTTCTACAATTTTTAATGCTAATAGTAATCCAAGCAGACCTACAAAGGCGCCAGCATAAAAAGGAGCAGTCCAACTAATATATTCAGCTAAAAACCCACCTAAAGTCGTAGCCGCCATTTGTCCAATGCTTGTATAAAAACTGATGAGCCCCATTGCTTTTGGTGCTTCATCCGGTTCAAAATAACTAGCAAATAATACAGTGAAAGCGACCCAGCTTGCAGCAGCTACACCCGCAAGTGAGCGAAAACCAAAAATGGCCCACACATTTGTCGTCATAGCAAGCCCTATACTGCTCAACACAGCACAAGCAATTCCCGCAATAATAAACAATTTGCGTTTTCCGATTGCGTCTGACCAAATTCCCAGTGGGATGCGGACGAGTAGTTGGGTAAACCCATAGCTTCCAACAACAAGGCCAATCATAAAAATTGATCCTCCCAAATGTTCCACATATGGAGAAAGGATTGGCACATACGTATACATGGAAAACCAATACATCATCGTAACGAAATAAAATAATACTTTATTTTTTGATTTCATAATTGTGCTCCTATTCATTAGAAAAGCGCAAGGCTGCAGCTGGGCAACAATTTGGATATAAAGCAACTATTGCTTTCCTTAACAATGAAAAAAGAAGAAAGCGGCCGCAAATTTGGATCGCTTCCTTATTTCAGTTACTGTTACTCATCCAAAGTGAATTCTTGCAGCCCTACTGGCAATGGTTTCGGCTGTTCACATGTGCTTTCTAGCTCATAATGTGAACCGCTCCTTGATGCATCATGGATTCCGTGCATGACATCTAATACATGATATGCTAAATCCCCATTTGCCCGATGAGCTCTTCCACTTCGAAGTGCATAAGCCATATCTGCTACACCAACACCTCTACTATTGTCAATATAACCATGAGTCAAAGGAATTTCTTCCCATTCCCTGCTTCCATGTTTACGAAGAAATACCGGACCGCCGAATGTATTAGGATCTGGAACGAGAATTGTTCCCTTCGACCCATACACCTCAATATTTGGAAGCTTTGACCCTGCAACATCAAAACTCGTAATAAGGGTTGCAATTGCACCATTCTCAAAATCTAGTATTCCCGTAATATGCGTAGGTACTTCTACTTGTATTTTTTGTCCAGTTTTGGGCTGGCTCGTAATCGTCCTTTCCGGAAAGCTTATTCTTGTTGATCCTGTTACACGACGAATAGGTCCTAATAAATTGATAAAAGCTGTTATGTAATATGGTCCCATATCGAACATTGGACCACCGCCAAGTTGATAGTAAAATTCAGGGTCTGGATGCCAGCTTTCATGACCGGGACTCATCATGAACCCAGTAGCTCCGACTACTTCACCTATTTCTCCGTCGTCAATTAATTTCCGACATGTTTGGATCCCGCCGCCTAAGAAGGTATCAGGCGCTCCTCCAACTATAAGACCTTTCTCCTTGGCAATCTCCAGAATTCTTTTTCCATCCTCACGTGTAACTGCCAATGGTTTTTCAACATACACATGTTTTCCTGCTTCAAGCGCTGCAATGCACACTTCCGCATGTGCTTTCGGAATCGTTAAATTAATGATAATTTCGACTTCCGGATCAGCCAATATTTCCTCAACTGTGTATGCGTTCGGAACCTGGTACTCTTTTGCTCTTGCTTTTGCACGCTCAAAGTCCAAATCTGCCACAGCTATAATATCGAATACATCGAATTTTTCACCTGCTTGACAGTAAATGCTACTTATATTTCCACAACCAATAATTCCTACTTTTACACTTTTCATATTTTCCTCCTTAGTCTCTTTCTATTTGATAATAGTATAAACAAAACATATTAAACTTTCATTATTTTAGCGAGTAAAAAATATAATTTCCTATCTATACTATTTATTAAAATACTCCTATACTAGGTTTATGAGATACTTCACAAAGATGACAACTGAAATGAGGATACATGTATGTTCAAAAGAATTACTGGAAACGCTCGCGCCTGTTTGGTTGTTGAACCATTATTTATACTGCCTTACAGTATGTATTTGCCATATGTATCTGTGTACATGCTGGCCTTGGGTGTAGGAAAAACCCAAGTCGGAATGATTGCAAGCCTGGGCTTAATTGTACAAATTTTCACATCTTTTATTAGTGGATTTTTAACGGATCGTTTAGGGAGAAAGAAAGCACTATTAATATATGATCTTATTAGCAATTTCCCAAAATATATGGTTCTTCATATTTGCCGCTATTTTAAACGCGTTTCTTAAAATTCCTCAAACAGCCTGGACTTGTCTTTTAGTGGAAGATACGAAACCAAAAGATCGCTCAATTGTATTCACTATTTTGCAAGTTATTGGTGTAGTAGGTGGATTATTTGCCCCACTTGGCGGGTTATTAGTAAGTAAAATGACGTTAGTGCCTGCTGTTCGGATAATGTATGCGATTGCAGGTACATCTATGCTTATCATGATCATTTCCCGCCACTTTATGACTCATGAAACCGATATAGGTTTGTTAAAACAGAAAGAATCAAAAAACATCCCTTTAAAAGAAACATTTATAGAATATGGAAGTATTATGAAAAAAATTATTAAAAATAAGGGATTGCTCCTAATTTTTGCTGTTTATATTTTTTTCAATTTCCAAATGGTCATGCAAAACACATACTTATATGTATATTTAGTTGAAGCATTATCGGTATCCGAGTCGACTATTTCAATATTTCCAGCCATCTCATCCGTTTGTATGCTCTTCCTCCTCTTTTTTGTCATTCCTAAATTTAAAGAGGAGCGAAATTATTATTATATGATGACAGGATTTTCATTATCAATTATTGCCAACGCAATTTTAGTCATAACAAAAGGAAGCAGCTTGACGCCAATCATCATTAGTCTAATTCTATCTGCTGCAGGTGTCTTAATTGCTAATCCCTATTTGGAATCAGCAGTTGCTAATTCTATCGAAGATGCAAATCGAGCAAATATGTACTCCATTTTGCAAGTGTTTCTTTTATTATTCATCTCTCCGGCAGGTATCATAGCGGGATTGGCATACAAAATGGATCCGAGACTTCCATTCCTTATCATGGTATTCTCATTACTAATTAACATCGGAATCCTCTTATATTTAGTGAAACCTTTTTCACGAAAAAATAAACTTTTAAAAGCATAATTTGACACAAAAGAAAAGAAGCGGAGGCGATCGATCTTCCGCTTCTTTTCTTTTAATACCTTTAAATTATCCTTTTGTACCAGAAATAACAATACCTTGGATAAAGTATTTCTGTGCAAAGAAAAACAATGTTAGCGGTGGAATGACTGCAACAAAGGAAGCCGCCATCAATAAATTCCACGGGGTTGTTGCATAGGCTCCTCGAAAACTCGCTAGACCTAGTGACAGTGGATATTTCAATTGGCTGCTTAAATAAATTAGTGGACCCATTAAGTCATTCCAACGATACATAAATTCCATAATGCCCGCTGTTGCAATAGCTGGAATGGACAGTGGTAAAATTATACGGAAATAAATAGTGAAGTATCCACCTCCATCTATTTTGACCGCTTCATCCATTTCTTTAGAAATTCCCAAGTAAAACTGTCTCAATAGGAAAATTAAAAATGCACTTGCTCCAAAAGATGGAACGATTAACGGTAAATAAGAATCTACCCAACCAATCTTACTAAAGATTAAGTATTGTGGAATCATCGTTACTTGAGACGGTATCATCATTGTACTTAAAATAAGTGCAAATAAAACAGTGCTGCCCCGTGCACGTAATCTCGCAAATGCATACGCTACTAATGATGAAGAGAATGCCGCTCCAAACATACTTAAAAATGTATACCATGATGTATTCCATAAATACATTCCCATTGGATGTGTAGTAAATACTTCTTTAAAGTTTACCCATTCTAGCGATTTAGGTAATAATGTTTGTTGATGAACCTGTCCTAATGTTTTAAGCGAAGTGGAAATCATCCAAAAAATTGGAAATCCGAATAAGCATAATCCTAATAATAATAGTAAATAAACGAAGACTTTACCTGTTAAACTAATTTCCCCGTACTTAAATGTCTTGTTTCTACTAGCTAATTGCATCAAGAACGCCCCCTATTTATTTTGAATCATATTCGTAATGTACTAGTTTTTTAGAAGCCAATAACGAAAGCATGGTGAATGTGAATATGATGAGGAATAATATCCATGCCTGGGCGGATGCATATCCCATCCTGAATTGGCCAAAAGCAGTATCAAATAAATAGAGTACGTAAAAATAAGACATCCAATCGGGGCCACCCCTTGTAATGATATAGGCTTGTGTAAATACTTGGAAAGATCCAATAATCCCCATAATTGTATTAAATAAAATAACTGGTGATATGAGCGGAACCGTAATTTTGAAAAATTGTTTTACTTTATTGGCTCCATCTATTGCCGCTGCCTCGTACAATTCAGCAGGCAATGATTGCAAGCTCGCAAGAAATATAACCATCGTTCCACCAACGGCAGTCAGTTGCATAAGTACCATCGAAGGAATAACCATTTTAGTACTAGTAAACCAACCAGGACCATCAATGCCAAATAAATCATTAAGCAAACCGTTCACAATTCCAAAATCAGGGTTTAATAGCCAAGACCATAAGAAGGCTACAGAAACTCCGGATACAATCGACGGAGCGTAAAACATTGTTCTAAAAAATGCTTGACCTTTTACTTTTTGATTAAGTAATACCGCCATTGCAAGTCCAATTACTATACTGAAAGGCACTGCCAGCACAACATAATAGGCGGTGACAGTCAATGATTTATAAAATAGCTTATCATCAAAAAGTTTTGCAAAGTTTTCAAATCCAATTAATTTTGGAGCATCAATTACGTTATATGAAGTAAAACTTAATACGAGCGAGGCGATAATTGGACCACCTGTAAAAAATAAAAATCCGATAATCCAAGGAGAAATAAATATCCAAAAAGCCCTCTCTTCTTTCTTTGCCTCCGCAGAAAGTTTACGTTTTCTCGGAATGATAACATTTTGATTAGTAGAAAAACCTGCTTTTTGTTCCATTATATATTCCCTCCGTTTTTTGTTAAAAGGGTATCAACTGTAACCGTCATCCTACTAACACAGAATAGTGCTAGAGGGGTGCCGCCTGTTACAGGACACCCTCAACTTATACTAGGTTGTTAAACTATTAATCTAAACTTAATGAACGGAGGTTTTTATCAATTTCCTCTAAACCTTCTTGCACAGTCTTTTTACCTTCGTAGACAGCTGTCATCGTTTGATCAATTGTCGTTCCAATAATAGAGAACTTAGTGATCAAGTGGTTATCTGCTTCTTTACCGTCAACAAATGCACCATCATTAACTTCTTTGATATCCTCAACTGACATACCAGTGATGTCGGACATTTGTTGATACCAATCTTCCATTAAAGTTGCATCGGCCGGAGTAGCTGATGTTGCTTCCATGAATGATTTTGCCGCACCATTTGGATCAGCTAGGAATTTTACAAATTCCCAAGACTCGTCAGGATGTTTACTTTTCGCACTAATATTCCATGGATCTACGTATAGAGTTGCAACACGTCCATCAGCATATGGAATTGGTGCAACTCCCCAGTTAAATTCAGCCGGCTTATACGCCCAGAATCCCCAACCGCCGTTCACAACCATAGCCACTTTACCTGTCATAAATGGATCACCAAGTTGTGAAACTGCGTCAAGTGCAGATGGGTTAGGTGAAACCTTATGTTTATTGATTAAATCAGTAAAAAATTGTAGAGCTTCAGCATTTTTAGGATTATCAAGAATGGCTGGTTCGCCCATGACACCTGTTGTATATGCTTCAGGCTTCCAGAATTCTCCGCCAAATGTCCAAGCTTTACGTGCAGGTGAGTTATTATCTAGCAATCCGTAAACCTTATCGGCACTACTACCAGTATCCTTTGTTAACTTTTTAGCGTAATCAAGAGCTTTATCCCAATTCCAAGAAGTATCATTCCAATCAGTTGGCGGGTATTCTAATCCTGCTTCATCAAACAAATCTTTGTTATAGAATAAGTAGCTTCCAATACCTAACATTGGAATTCCATATATTTTCCCATCAATCTTATAAATATCCATTAAGTGTTCAGGAATTCCACTTAGTTGCTGTGCATCATTTTCTACATAAGTAGTTAGATCTAATAATGCATCCATGCCACGATATGTTGCAAATCCTGAGTTAGCCCAGTTAGAGGACCATACATCTGGTACATTTCCACTTGAGATCATAGTCGTTAAACGTTGGTCAATCTCATCTTGCGGAATCGTTTCCAAATTAACTTTAATGTCTGGGTGCTTTGCTTCAAAATCTTTGATTGTTTGTTTTTCCCATTCAATCATATTGGCATCTGTTCTAACAAGCCAAGTAATTTCTACTTTTTTGCCGCCTTTTTTGCCTCCTGCGGAATCTGAACCTCCACAACCAGTCAATGCAGCTGAAATAACTAAAATAAAAATCATCATGAATACCTTGTAGATACTTGACACTTTCTTCAATCCAATTACCCCCTTTTTTAATGTGTTCCTTTTTGTTACAACAATTTTTTGAATATGCCGAAGGATTTTGAGCAAAACCACCTCCTTAATTTCCAAAACCATTACTTTCTTCCTGGGTACAGAAAACCCCAATGACAAAATACCCACGAAAGCGATTACATTTTTTAATCAATTAAAGATTCAAACTATTTTTCATAAATATTATCATATGTTTTCTAGAAATGGAAGATTATTTTTTTAATTATGAAAATCATGTTGTAAAAATCAATGAATATTGTCATTTTACTTCAGTTACTTTGTATAAAATGTTTTTAGTGGAATAGTTTTTGAGATTAGAAGTTTTGTGATTAATAAAGTGGTTATTGTGAAGTAGCAATTTATCATTAATGGTCTTTAAGGGAAAAATATGAAATTGTTGAAGGAATTATGCCATTTTTAGCATTCCAAAAGCAATAGGCGAAAAGTAACAGATATATATCAACTTGAAAGGTTATGATGAATTTAACACGATCTTTAATTCATTTATTAGCCTGTCTCTCTCTTTATCTATGTCTGGAACACCTAATCAGATGGGCCGCTGCCTTCTGCTGGAAGTTCTTTCACCTACCTGCAGCCAACATCTAGGAATAACTTCCCATTCCGCAATCCTTCATGAGGAATGAAATTAGGCTCTCTATTTAATAACGTTTGCTACCATATTAGCCCTTTTTCAATTTCGCTTACACGAACTTGAAGTGTTATTTCAAATACCAATTTTCAAGACCTCCAATAGCAAATCTTAAAATCTATACTCCTGTTTACACACTATCCCGTATTCGAGATAGACCAACGCTTCTCCCAAGCCAACCGCACACCCTATACAAGCCAAAAGATCTTTTGCTGAAGCTGTATACCTTGCTCCTTTAGCAGCAAAAGTGTTCCTTCCTTGCTCCCTTCAGGAACTTGTGAAAAAGTATATATACCTCCATTATGTAAAACGCCTCCCATAATCGGCCTTTGGTCGGGATTGGGCGTGGAAACAGCCCTACAAAAACCAAGCCTTTAAATGTAGGAGGCGCCTTTATATAACAAGTTATGGATGGAGATGATGTTGATTGGACAGGATTACTATTCCTATCTTTGTATATAGTAATATATTGATATAAAAAATCAGATTTGCTTTTAAAATGTTGCGGAAATTGTCCTACAAATTGGTTAAACCTTGAGCTAAAAGAGCCAATACTTTTATATCCAACGTTTAACAAAGATTTCAGAATCAAGTTTGATGGTTTCGATAAAATTTCCTTGCTCCCCTCAATTCTTAACGCTGATAAGAAATGCCTTGGCGTTACCCCCGTTGCTTCCTTAAAAGCCCTTAAAAAATGGTACGTGCTGTAGCCAAATTTAGCAGCGACTCCTCGGAAGTAGTTTCTTCTCCCAAATGATTTTCATATATTCAATCGATTTTTCAACAGCATTTAAAAGCCCCTATCCATGCTTATCACCTATGACTCTATTTCTATAAGAAAAAATATTCATCCAAAGAAATAAATATATTACAATATATTTTCAGATTCTTATCCTATTTTAACTTTTAAATCGGCTTGCCAAAAAGGATAAATCGATAAAGTATTTCCATTTTCAATAGTCACTTTACATAATTTTGGGTATTATAAAAGTATATACAAGCATATTTTAAAAAGACCGCTGGTGTGGAACACTACGCTTACCTAAAAGCACAACGCGGTCCATCCAATAGAAGGTTCCCTCCTAGGGCAATCGGCTATGAGAAGGAAATTAACTCACCCCTTATGCTTGGAGGCTCAAGGGTGGGTTATTTTTTTGGTCCAGTTTGTAGCATTGCCACGAGTAAGCCTGCAAAGGTACACGCAAAAATCAACGCTTCAAAGACCGACACAAGCACTCCCCCTTTCTATAGAGGTATGCTGACCACCCTTGAGAAACCTATTCTATTGTTTTTCAATTATATCACTATTCTGATAATGAGTCTGGGGTTTTCTTCCAAATAGGATGATTGTCATATATAAAATTTATTCAGTTGGGTCTTCGATACTGTAGATAGGGAATTACATTTTTGTCTACATAATGTATTTCCGCTTACTTCTTACATTGGAGTAAGAGGAAAAGCGGTGAACATACTTTAAGATTACCTTTTTCTTGAAAGTCTATTTAATTATCCTCGAAATGGAACTATTAAAAAAGTATTTGAATTAGTAGAATATAGATAACAACAGGAATTTACTGCAAGTTAATCTCTTAAGGAGGAAAAAAATGGAGCATTATGTTCGATTAATTCCGTACCAAGTGATTGAACTAGCAGAAATGGTAAACGAAGTTCCTAAAGGTGTAGAATTGATACAGGCACCTAAGATTTGGAACGATACTAAGGGAAAAGGTGTTACGGTTGCTGTCTTGGATACGGGTTGTGACATCACACATCCCAATTTACAAGGTCAGGCTATAGGCGGGCGGAATTTTACGGATGATGATGGCGGCAATCCCGATATCTTCAAAGATTACAATGGGCATGGAACTCATGTTGCCGGAACAATTGCTGCTAAGCAGAATGATAATGGTGTAATCGGTGTCGCTCCTGAGGCAAACTTACTGATCCTAAAGGTATTGAATAAAAATGGCTCAGGAAAGTATGAATGGATTATCAATGGGATTAATCATGCCATTGAACAAAAGGTAGATATTATCTCCATGTCGCTTGGTGGACCAAATGATATCCCTGAACTTTATGGAGCAGTCAAAAAGGCTGTCACTAATAATATTCTCGTAGTTTGTGCAGCAGGAAATGAAGGAGACGATGACGATTCAACAGATGAATTCTCCTTTCCAGCTAGCTATAACGAAGTCATTAGCGTGGGTGCAGTGAATCTTGAGCGGCGCTCTTCCAATTTTACCAATTCCAATAATGAAAT
Source organism: Lederbergia panacisoli (assembly GCF_024626525.1). GTDB lineage: Bacteria > Bacillota > Bacilli > Bacillales > Bacillaceae_C > Lederbergia > Lederbergia panacisoli. The sequence continues at coordinate 136,761 of NZ_JANJGU010000008.1, read as the reverse complement.
CGATTTAGTTGCTCTAGGTGAAGCTATTCTATCTACGTATTTAAACGGGAAATATGCCACTTTAAGTGGGACTTCCATGGCAGCTCCCCATGTTTCAGGAGCACTTGCCCTCATAAAGAATCTGGCGAACAACTATTTTGGACGGGAGCTAACAGAGCCTGAGCTCTATGCCCAATTAATTAAAAGGACCGTGCCTTTGGGGAACTCTCCAAAGCTTGAAGGTAATGGGCTGGTGTATTTAACAGTTCTGGAGCATTTGGCTAATGTCTTTGATCAAGAATTTTTGAATAAAGTCTTTTACGAGATGAGTGTTTAAAGAAGTTATTTTCCTAAAGATAAAAGCCGGTTAATTCCTTATTTCTAAGGAATTGACCGGCTTTTTAAAAAATTAATATTATATATAGCTATCTGAGCATAAGCCACAAGTTCCCATATAAAAACAATGTGGTGAAATCCTTCATTAGAATGGAACAAAATGATGACGTTACTAAATGTTTTTCAAAATAAAAAACCACCAAATATGTATTTGGTGGAGACGGAGGGAGTCGAACCCTCGTCCAAGAACATCGCCACTTAAGAGTCTACGAGTGTAGTCGATATATTGTTATTTCGCGTCTTCTTCCGCCTATCGACTGGCATCCGAAACGCTAGCCTGATTGATCTCTTCCATGGTCCCCAGGCGGAGGACTTCCGGCGTATCCCACTTAGAGTGAGTCCCTTACCCTACCACATGGGCGATGGAGGGAGGAACCGCTATCGACTGTTATTAAGCAGCGAAAGCGAAGTTGTTGTTTTCTTTGCCAGTTATTATTGGCTTTGACGTTTTTACGAGGACGATCCCCTCGACTCGCAACCTAAGCTCGAACTATCCCTGTCGAATCCGTAACGTCCCCATGATAAGAAGATGTTTTTTCGGTTAAGACCTAGCAAAACATCTGAGGTGTTACATTGATTATTATAACATACGTTCGCAAAATTTCAAGGTATTCTCTTTGGTATTACATACCATTCATCTGTTATTGTTCTGTATTTTCTCCTGTACCTTCCAGTTTTTCCACTAAGGACTGCATCTTTAAAAAAATCCGATAATATCCATAAAATGATAAATAAGCAATGATTGAACCCATGCAAAATGGAATAAAAACAGGAATATATTTGATCAACAGAAATATGAACATTCCACTTAATAATGCTATCAAAATTGTGTAATGAGGATTTCCAATCGCCAACAATATTGATTTTATAAACGAGTCCTTTAATTTTGCTTGGAAATGAACCGTGTCGGAAAAGAAATGAACAGAAAAAGTAAAAAGGAAAATTGTAACTGCTACATAAAAATAAAATGAAATTGAACCAATTTCAACACCCGACGTTAAATAATTATAAAGCCATGCTGACCATATTGGAACAATAATGAAGCCGCCCAACAAGCTTTTTATATAGTTTTCTTTATAATATTTCCAATATGAACTTATAAGCGGCATAGCACTTTTTCCCAAAATCCAATCTCTAACTACTCCAAACATCGCCGTCGTTGCAGGAAAAAAGAAAAAAGGTGCTAAAACTGCAATTGTAATAACAATTAATTGAAATTTTTCAAACGTGTCTGCGTATAATAAAATTAGCACAAAATAAACAATCGGCAAATTAAATACTAACCAAACAATATTCGTGACAGCAAATTTCATAATCCATTCCGAAAAAACGAGAAGTATCCTTGAAAAACCTGTGTATCCCATGATGTCCCCCTTGAACAATATTTCTTTTCTTAGAATAACATAAGGGCCCTGCCTCAGCACGTATATAGAGTGTCAAATATTCGACACTCTATACAGTTTGAAGCGGGCCTTTTTTACCGGCTATTAATTACCAGCCATTTTCGCTTTATTTTCTTGCCATTTTTGAGTTTTGAATTCCAACAATTTGTCGTATCCAACTGCTTGAGCATCTTTTTCTGCTTCGTCAAGAATTTTTATGACTTCCTCATCGCTTTTTGCGTGAATTGATTTCGCTCTAGCCTCGTCATAAATATCGTTAACTCGTTGTTCAATTAACCCTTCTTCAGAATCCGGCATTGGAGAAAGATTTACAAACTCCGTTGTATTATATTGTGTTTTCCAAGTGATTTGAGATTGATATCTTGTAGCCCAGTTTTGTTGCTCTTCTGGCAGCGTCATCTCAAATGCGGATTTGGATTTATCAATGTATACTGTATTTCCAGCCCATTGAAGTGGATCAGTTGTTTGCATTAATTTATCTCGCTCAGTTACATCAGTAACAAATTTATCTGTGAATACAGGTGCTTCATCGATTCCATCAACAGCGTGTGTTCCTTCCCAATACAAGCCTTCAGGTCCCCAGAAAATATGACGTTGACCTTCTGGTCCAGTATACCAGTCAAGGAAAGCAAAGATAGCTTCAGGATTTTTTGCTGCTTTGGTGATGACACTTACGTTCCAGCCAAGTTGTGACCAGCTTCCAGTCCAGATTTTTTCTTTATCTAAGCCTTCTTTATGGAATGGCCATACCATTTTAAGACCTGCATCTGGATCTTGCTCTCTTAAAAGAGAGTCTGCCAAGTTAGAGTTAACAGTTGGGCTGCTTCCTGCATAAACAGCAAATTTACCAGTCATTACTTTTTCTTTTACTTGATCCGCAGTTTGCGTTAGAGCATCTTGTGAAATAAGTTTTTCACGGAAAAGCTTGCTCACATATTGCATAGACTCACGATAAACAGGATCTGTAAAAATTGAAGTTAGCTTGTCTCCTTGTGGAACAGCACGCATTCCTACATAGGCTGTCGTATGGTCTTCACCAAAAGCAGAGTAAAGGATATCAAGTCCATCTCCTTGGCCTGGCTCATACGGAACAATATCAGGATACTTTTCTTTGATTTGTTTCAAATAAGCATAAAGATCTTCCGTTGTTTCTAACTTTGGAGAACCTAGTTCTTTATACATTTTTTCATTTACAACGTAACCAGAGTTACCATTTGGCTGCGATGTATACCAGTTAGGAAATTGATAAATATGTCCATCTTCAGCGCGAAGCATGTTAAGTGTAGATTCGCCCGCCCATTCCTTAAGGTTTGGATATTTTTCAATGTACTCGTCAAGAGGTACAAGCATTCCGGCTTCACGAAGTTTATCTACATCTGGCCCGCGATCCATCCAGATAACATCGGGAAGTTCATTACTAACGATCATCGTATTGAACTTTTGTGCAGCATTACCACCAGAGCTGACAGATTTCACATTAACTTTTTTGTTTTCTTTAATCCATTTTGAAGCGATATCTTCGCCCCAAGTTGGCATTGTGTACCAGTCATAATGACCGTACATTGTATATTCTAGCTCGTCCTCACCAAGAACGAAGCCTTCGCTCTTACTATCGGAATCTTTAGATCCGCCGTTATCATTGCCATTGCCGGCACTGTCTTTAGAACAGCCGGACAATACGGAAAAGACCATTAGTAGAGCGACTAGAGATAAAGTAAAGAACTTCATCTTATTTCCCATTCTTTTTCCCCCTTGATTATCCTTTGATGTATATTTAAAGCTTGCGCCTTAAACCGAATGAAACTGCCTCCCCTAAGTGAAGCGCTTACTTATCAAAAAAGAAAATCAACATCTGGTCGCGTTTGTACATATGCTTTCCTTAGTTTTTAATCATGTAATCCTTTTCAAAGGATTTGTTGAAAACGTGTACAAATTTAGATGTTGTTATTATCATTTTAAGCTTGGTATAACAAGTAGTCAATATAATTTTAAATAGAATTGTAGAATATTGTTGAATATATAATTGATAAAAGCAATATATATAATAGATGTCGAATTTATAAAATACTAAAAAGACCACTTCAGTATATATTTCTGAAGTGGTCCTAAACTCAATCGGCTATTAATTACCAGCCATTTTAGCTTTATTATCTTGCCATTTTTGAGTTTTGAATTCTAGCATTTTGTCATATCCTACAGCTTGTGCATCTTTTTCAGCTTGGTCGAGGATTTTTAGAACTTCTTCTTCGCTCTTCGCATGAAGTGCTTTTGCTCTTGCTTCATCATAAATTTCATTCACACGTTGTTCTGCCATACCTTCTTCTGTTTCAGGAAGTGGAGAAAGGTTGGAGAACTCGGTACCATTTGCCTGTGTTGGCCAAGTAATAGTCATTTGATATCTAGTTTCCCAGTTTTGTTGTTCTTCTGGCAACGTCATTTCAAATGCTGTTTTCGATTTATCGATATAAACAGTATTACCAACCCATTGGAAGCTGTTTGTTGTATTCATCAATTTAGCTAGGTTTTCAACATCTGATAAATATTTATCAGTAAATACAGGTGCTTCTGCAATACCGTCAACAGCTTGTGTTCCATCCCAGTATAGGCCTTCTGGACCCCAGAAAATACTACGTTGACCTTCTGGACCTACCATCCAGTCAAGGAAAGCAAAGATTGCTTCAGGATTTTTAGCCGCTTTCGTAATAACACTTACGTTCCAGCCAAGCTGATTCCATGTTCCCGGAGTGATATTTTCTTTATTCAATCCTTCTTTATGGATTGGCCAGATCATTTTTAAACTTGCATCCGGATCTTCTGCTCTTAATTGAGTATGAGCCAAGGCTGCAGATTCAGTAGGCGAGCTATCTGCAAATACCGCAAATTTACCTGTAACAATTTTTTCTTTTACTTGTTCAGCAGTTTGAGTCAAAGTATCTTGTGAAATCAATCTTTCACTGTAAAGTTTATTCATATAAACCATTGATTCTCTAAATACAGGATCTACAAAGATTGAAGTTAGTTTATCACCATTTGGAACAAAATGATTGCTCATGAATAGGTTTGGATGTTCTTCTCCAAATGCAGAGAATAGAACGTCTAGTCCGCCACCTTGTCCTGCTTCAAATGGAACAACATCTGGATATTTTTCTTTTACTTGTTTCAAATATGCATAAAGATCATCTGTTGTTTCTAATTTTGGTGAACCAAGTTCTTTATAGATTTTCTCATTTACAACATAACCTGTATTACCATTTGGTTGTGTTGTATACCAGTTAGGAATACTATAAACATGTCCATCTGGAGCACGAAGCATGTTAAGCGTGGATTCTCCAACCCATTCCTTAATGTTTGGATATTTCTCAATATATTCATCAAGTGGAACGAGCATATCAGCTTCACGAAGTCTGTCTAAGTCGGCGTTACGATCCAACCAAATGACGTCAGGAAGGTCATTACCAACGATCATTGTATTGAATTTTTGTGCAGCATTACCACCAGAACTGACAGGTACTACATTAACTTTTTTATTTTCTTTAATCGCTTTTGTTGCTGCGTCTTCACCCCAAGGTGGCATAGTGTACCAGTCATAGTGACCGTACATTGTGTACTCTAGCTCATCTTCACCGAGGACAAAGCCGCTTTCACTAGTGTTGCCGGAATCTTTTGATCCGCCGTTTTCATTGCTATTTCCATCGCCGGCACTGTCTTTAGAACAGCCGGACAATACGGAAAAGACCATTAGTAGAGCGACTAGAGATAAAGTAAAGAACTTCATCTTATTTCCCATTCTTTTTCCCCCTTGATTATCCTTTAATGTATATTTAAAGCTTGCGCCTTAAACCGAATGAAACTGCCTCCCCTAAGTGAAGCGCTTACTTATCAAAAAAAAGAAAATCAACATCTGGTCGCGTTTGTACATATGTTTTCCTTAGTTTTTAATCTTGTAATCCTTTTCAAAAGATTTTTTGAAAACGTATACAAACTTAGATGTTGTTATTATCATTTTAAGCTTGATGTAACAAGTAGTCAATATAATTTTAATAGAATTGTAGAATATTGTTGAATATATAATTGATAAAAGCAATCTATATAATAGATGTCGAATTTATAAAATACTAAAAAGACCACTTCAGTATATATATTTCTGAAGTGGTCCTAAACTCAATCGGCTATTAATTACCAGCCATTTTAGCTTTATTATCTTGCCATTTTTGAGTTTTGTATTCTAGCATCTTGTCATATCCTACAGCTTGAGCATCTTTTTCAGCTTGATCGAGGATTTTTAGAACTTCCTCTTCACTCTTCGCATGAAGTGCTTTCGCTCTTGCTTCATCATAAATTTCATTCACACGTTGTTCTGCCATTCCTTCTTCTGTTTCAGGAAGCGGAGATAGATTTTGGAATTCAGTTGAGTTCATTTGAGTCTTCCAAGTGATACTCATTTGATATCTTGTATCCCAGTTTTGTTGTTCTTCTGGCAATGTCATTTCAAATGCTGTTTTGGATTTATCGATATAAACTGTGTTACCAACCCATTGGAAGCTATTTGTTGTATTCATTAATTTAGAAAGATTTTCAACATCTGTTAAATACTTATCAGTAAATACAGGTGCTTCCGCAATACCTTCAACAGCTTGTGTTCCATCCCAATATAGGCCTTCTGGTCCCCAGAAAATAGTACGTTGACCTTCTGGACCTACCATCCAATCAAGGAAAGCGAAGATGGCTTCTGGGTTTTTAGCTGCTTTCGTAATAACACTTACGTTCCAGCCAAGCTGACTCCATGTTCCTGGAGTAATTTTTTCTTTATTCAATCCTTCTTTATGGATTGGCCAGATCATTTTCATGCCCGCGTCTGGATCTTGTGATTGTAATTCTGTATGGGCAAGGCTTCCATGTTCTGTAGGAGAGCTATCTGCGAATATAGCAATTTTACCCGTAACAACTTTTTCTTTTACTTGTTCAGCAGTTTGTGTCAATGTATCTTGTGAAATTAATCTTTCACTGTAAAGCTTGTTCATATAAACCATAGCTTCTCTAAATACAGGATCCGTAAAGATAGAAGATAGTTTATCACCATTTGGTACAAAGTGGTTACTCATGAAAAGGTTTGGATGTTCTTCTGCAAATGCAGAGTATAGAACGTCTAGTCCGCCACCTTGTCCTGCTTCAAATGGAACAACATCTGGATATTTTTCTTTTACTTGTTTCAAATAAGCATATAGATCATCTGTTGTTTCTAGTTTAGGTGAACCAAGTTCTTTGTAAATTTTCTCATTTACTACATAACCAGAGTTACCATTTGGTTGTGTTGTATACCAGTTAGGAATTGCGTAAACATGTCCATCTTCAGCACGAAGCATGTTAAGAGTAGACTCTCCAACCCATTCCTTGATGTTTGGATACTTCTCAATATACTCATCAAGCGGAACGAGCATATCTGCTTCACGAAGTCTGTCTAAGTCTGCATTACGATCCAACCACATTACATCTGGAAGGTCGTTACCAACAATCATTGTGTTGAATTTTTGTGCAGCATTACCACCAGAACTGACAGGTACTACATTAACTTTTTTGTTTTCTTTAATCCATTTAGTTGCTAAATCTTCACCCCAAGGTGGCATAGTGTACCAGTCATAGTGACCATACATTGTGTACTCTAGCTCATCCTCACCAAGAACAAAGCCGCTTTCACTAGTGTTGCCGGAATCTTTTGATCCGCCATTGTCGCCGCTTTTGCTATCGCCGCCGGCACTGTCTTTAGAACAGCCAGACAATACAGCGAACGCCATAAGCAGAGCAACTAGAGATAAAGATAAAAACTTAATCTTGTTTCTCATTTCTTTTCCCCCTTAAATATTTTTTAATATATATTTAAAGCTTGCGCCTTAAACCAAGTTGATTATCCTTTCAAAGAACCAACCAATACCCCTTTAACGAAATACTTTTGAACGAATGGGTATACACAGATGATCGGTATCGTTGCGACCATCATTGTCGCCATTGATAGGGATTTTGTTGAGACTGATTTCATTTTCTGCATATGAGCTGCAGCGGTTGAATCCGCTTGCGCCATTTGCTCAGTCATAATGTTGGAGCTAAGGATTTGCTGTAGCATCGTTTGGATTGGAAGTAGTTTTTGATCTGAGATATAGATACTCGGAGAAAACCAATCATTCCAGTGATACACAGCTGTAAATAACGATAATGTTGCGATAACCGGACCGGATAGCGGAAGGACGATTCGGAAGAATGTTCCCCAGTATCCACATCCATCAATTTTTGCGGATTCTTCCAGTCCTGCAGGCAAGCCTTGGAAGAAAGTCCGGAAGATAATCATATTCCATACACTGACTAAGCCTGGAATGATCATGACCCAAAATGTATTGAATAGTCCCAATCCTCTAATCAATAAGAAGGTAGGGATCAAACCGCCACTGAAAAACATTGTGATGACACAGAAAATCATATAGTAGTCACGACCAATTAATTCTTTCCTCGACATCCCATACGCAAAGATTGCAGTAAACATGACGGCTGTCGCCGTTCCAATCACGGTACGGAGAATGGAGATGAAAAATCCATTCAAAATACGCGAATCTTGGAAAACGATCTCATAGTTGTCCAAGGAGAAAACCCTTGGCCAAAAGGTGATTCCACCTTTCATCGTATCGATTCCGCTGTTAAACGAGATGACCAATGCGTTCCAGAACGGATAAAAGGTGACAAAAGCTAAGATTGTAAGCACGATGTAAATGGTGATCGACATGACGCGATCGCCCGTTGTCATTTTTAACATGTGGTATCCTCCCCTTTTTTGGCTAGCTCCAGCGTCTATCGACTAGCAAACTTCTTGTCCTACTCTCTACGATAAGTCAAAGTACCTGAAGTTTGTACGTCGATGAACAGACGCTTCCGCTTTTCTTTTTACCATAGACTCGACCCTGCTCTTCTTGACAAGAAGTTTGCCAATGTGAGCAAGCCTACACTGATAATGGCTTTAAATAAACCGACAGCGGTTGCATAAGAAAATAGTGAGTGCTGAATACCTCGACGGTATACGTACGTATCCAAGACATCCGCTACATCCCTTACAACAGGGTTAGAGCCTAAAAGGAGAATATCCTCAAAACCAGCATTCAATAAGTTTCCGATTGCCAAAATCATGAAAATTAAAATGACCGGCAAGATGGAAGGAATCGTAATCAAGTAAATTTGTTTGAATCTATTTGCACCATCCAGTGCTGCTGCTTCATAAAGCTGTGTATCGACACCCGCAATGGCGGCCAAATAAACGATTGAACCAAAACCGATATCTTTCCATACATTCGTCGTAACTAAAATCGTCCAAAAATATTGTGGAATGCTTAGGTAACTAATCGGTTCATCAATCGCACCAATCTTTTCCAAAGCGATGTTCAAACTTCCATTATCTGTAGACAATAGTGACATGACGAAACCTGACACGATAACCCAAGATATGAAGTGAGGTAAATAACTCACTGTTTGGACAATGCGTTTAAAGAACATATTCCTTACTTCATTCAGCATTAGAGCCAAAATGATTGGCGCTGGAAATCCAATGAAGAATTTAAGGAAACTGATCACAAGCGTATTTCTCATGACTTGTGTAAACTCAGGAGCGGTAAAAAACATATTAAAATGTTTCCAGCCAGCCCATGGACTTTCCGCGATTCCTTTGAAAATGTTGTAATCCTTAAACGCCATTATAATTCCGTACATCGGAATGTAGCTAAAGATGAAAATGAAGATAATGGCAGGGATAACCATTAATTGGAGTTCCCACTGACGTGCTATTCTTAAGAAAAGCGATTTCTTTTTTGGCATGATTACGATATCTTTATTTACAACTGCCTTTTCCATATCGTCTCCCCCGATTATATCTTGATGTTTTTACCTTTTTTAGAAAACTCTAATTTAATAACGCTTACTTTATTTAGTAAATAAAAAGGTTGAAAAGTTTGTCGAAAATCCCTCCTTAGATAATTCGGAAATTTTAGCGCTTCCATTATGATTGTGCCCTTTTTCCTATTTCACTAGATTCATAGTTTAGATTTGAAATCCCTTTCAATCTTATTATGAAAGACTCTACCATGGTAAGCAACAGTATTCTCCTGTTTATTTTTATAAACAATGAAAAAAACTGGTATTTGTTATTATCAGTTTAAACTTGGTATAACAATTAGTCAATATATTTTTAAAAATTTGTAATATCTTGTAGTCGAAAAGAAACGAGGACTTTAGACTTATTTCGATACACCCTTGTTTTTATAATAAAAAAATAAGGTCTTTAGTTTATTTCAAAACTAAAGACCTTAATATTTTACACTTTCTGCTGCTCTCGGAAAGCTCTCTCTATGTCACGTTTCGCCTCTTTTTGTTTTAAATCCTCGCGCTTATCATACTTCTTTTTCCCTTTTCCAAGCCCTATCAATATTTTAGCAACACCATTTTTTAAATATATCTTTAAGGGGATGATTGAGTATCCCTGCTCTTTTGATTCACCAATAAGTTTATTTATTTCTTTACGGTGTAATAATAACTTCCTTGTTCGAAGTGGGTCATGATTGTAACGATTTCCTTGTTCATAAGGACTAATATGTGCATTATGTAAAAATAACTCTCCATTTTGGATCCTTGCAAAAGAGTCTCTTATATTTACCTTGCCTGCGCGAATTGATTTGATTTCAGTTCCTTGAAGGACCATCCCCGCTTCATACGTATCTTCAATAAAATAGTCGTGATTAGCCCTTTTGTTTTGGGCTATTAACTTTCCTTCCCCTTTTGGCATTAATCTTTCCTCCTTGGCTAACCGAACTGCTTTATATTATACAATAAATTGAAAAAGGTTAGAAGCGGGACCTCCAACCTTTTCATTTCACCGTTTTGATCTACTGCGCTTTTTACGATTTTTAGCAGGTGCATTGTCATATGATTTTTTCTTTTTCTTTCTTGGCGGTCTTGTAGACCATTCCTCACTTTCAACCGAACCTTGAGGACCAGTAGAAGGTGTTTTAGCTTTTTTACCGGATTTAAGATTGACAATTTTTGTTTGTGGCGTTTCATCAGAACGGCGGCGGTTACTTTTCATCCCGACAATTTCAAAATCAATATCATGTTCATCTTTATTCACTTTAATGACACGAACAGTAATCTCATCACCAATTCTAAAAACATTTCCGGTCCGCTCGCCAATCATCGCCAAATGACGTTCATCATACCGATAGTAATCATCTGTCATATAACTAACATGAACAAGCCCCTCAATTGTGTTGGGAAGTTCAACGAATATGCCAAAATTAGTTACAGAGCTGATTATTCCATCGAACTCTTCACCGATTTTGTCTTCCATAAATTCTGCTTTTTTCATTTCATCTGTATCGCGTTCGGCATCAACAGCACGTCGTTCACGTTTTGAAGAATGGTCTGCAATCTCGGAAAGATGTGCATGCCATTTTGCCCGAGTAGCTTCATCTAATTTCCCCTCGATTAAATACGTTCGGATTAATCTGTGTACAATTAAATCCGGATATCTACGTATTGGGGATGTAAAATGAGTATAGAATTTTGTTGACAACCCAAAGTGCCCTATACTTTCAGGATTGTATTTTGCTTGTTGCATCGAACGCAACATAACGGTCGAGATGACCATTTCTTCGGGCTTGCCTTGTACTGATTCAATAATTTCTTGCAAAGCTCTTGGATGGACAGAATTCGCCGTTCCTCTAACAATTAATCCGAAGTTCGTAATAAATTCGAAAAAACGTTGCAGCTTCTCCTCTTTCGGGTCTTCATGAATACGATAAATAAAAGGAACATCAAGCCAGTGAAAATGCTCAGCAATCGTTTCATTTGCAACGAGCATAAATTCTTCGATGATTCTTTCCCCAATGGATCGTTCTCTAATCACTACATCAGTTGGTTTTCCTTCGTTATCCACAATGACTTTCGCTTCTTTAAAATCAAAGTCAATCGCGCCGCGTTTCATTCTTTTATTTTGTAGAACTCCTTGTAATTCTTCCATAAGTTCGAACATTGGAACGAGAGGCTCATATTTTGACCTAAGTTCCTCATCTTTATCAATCAAAATATGATTAACGTCCGAGTATGTCATTCGCTCCGTTGTTTTAATGACGCTTTGGAAAATTTCATGATTAACGACTTCTCCATGTTTGTTCAATTCCATCTCGCAGGATAGTGTAAAGCGGTCGACTTTTGGATTAAGTGAACATATGCCATTAGATAAACGATGAGGGATCATGGGAATGACCCGATCGACTAAATAAACACTTGTCCCCCGTTCAAAGGCTTCTTGATCAATAGGAGAGCCTTCTTTTACATAATGGCTGACATCTGCAATATGGACACCAAGTTTGTAGTTTCCATTTTCCAATTTAGATAGTGTCACAGCATCGTCCAAATCTTTTGCATCGGCACCGTCAATCGTTACAATGACTTCGCCACGTAAATCTCGCCGCTTCGGTATTTCACTTTCATCTACCGTATCAGGGATACTATTAGCTTGTTCCAACACTTCATCAGGAAACGCAAGCGGAAGCCCGTGTTGATGAATGATGGATAATATATCGACTCCTGGATCATTTTTATGACCTAAAATTTGAATGATTTCGCCTTCAGCATTTTTTCGATCTTCAGGAAATGCAGTAATTTTAACAACCACTTTATGCCCTTCTATTGCACCCATATTGGCATTTTTAGGGATAAAAACATCATCGGCAATTTTCTTATCATCTGGAATAACAAAACCAAAATGACGGCTTTCAATGTATGTACCAACGATTTCCTCAGAACCGCGCTTTAGGATGCGAATGACAACACCTTCACGTCTAGACCCCGATGTTTCATTGGTGACCCTTACTAAAACACTATCTCCATGCATAGCACCATTTTTTTCATGTGGTGGAATAAATACATCATCAAGCCCTGCTTCGTCCGGTATAAGAAACGCGAATCCTTTAGCATGCCCTGAGAGTGTCCCACGTACAAGATTCATTTTCTCGGGTAGACCATATCGATTACTTCTTGTTCTTACAACGAGTCCCTTTTCCTCCATTTGCACAAGGGCTTTTACGAGATTTTTAAATTCACTCGCATCTTTAATTCCAAAAGCTTCTTCTAATTCTTGTACTGTAAGGGGTTTATACGCTTCTTCTTTCATATACGATAAAATTTTATTGAAATCCAGTTCTTCCATTCTTCTGTCCTCCTTGTTCACCTATTCAGACCAGTCAAGCCCATCAAGAAAATGTAAAATATCTTCATGCAGCATTTCTTTTTCAGGACCAAGTGTGATCACATGTCCCGAGTGTTCATACCATTTTATGTTCTTATGTACAGATTCGGCTTGTTCATAAATAATATTCGCACTGTTTTCATTTATCATTTTATCGTTGCGCGCTTGAACAACGAAGAGCGGGGCATATGTCATGTCAACGTTATCGCGAACTCCTGCGATTAATTGTTGGAGCGCTATTAACGTTTTCATCGGGTTTTTTTTGAATTCCTTCATTTCTAGTGAAATTTGTTCTTCCGACTTTCCTTCGAATTGTTTATATTCCTTTGCATAATCTAAAATTCCCTTATACATGACTTCTTCACTTTTAATATACATTGGTGCACACATTGGAATTATTCCCTTTACTGGTACAGTGTAACCTAGTTTCAGAGAAAAAACCCCACCTAATGATAGACCGGCCACCGCGATTTCTTCATATCCTTTATCTTTTAAAAAATGATATCCAGCTAATACGTCCTTCCACCAATCGTCTGGTCCAGTAGAAATGAGCTCTTCGGGTGGAACTCCATGACCTTTATATTGTGGAGCATGGCTTGTATATCCGTTTTTTTCAAGAAAGCGGCCGAGTTGTCTAACATCAGCGCTATTCCCCGTAAATCCATGCAGTAAAAGAACTGCCCTTTTTCCCGCTTCAAATGTAAAAGGCTGCGGAGGTTTAATTTTCATCATGTAAAAACACCTGCTATTCTGTTAGTCAATATAAGTTATTTTTAACAAAGTACCGGGGAACAATCCAGAAATATGATTTTAATTGTTGGATGATACCTGCAATTTTTCGCATTTAGTTTGTTGAAGGGATGAAGGCCCGGAATCTACACTTTTCGTTCTCGTAATTGCACTTTGCGAGAACGAAGGCACAGGATCTATACTTTTCGTTCTCACATTTGCACTTTGCGAGAACGAAGGCACAGGATCTACACTTTTCGTTCTCGTAATTGCACTTTGCGAGAACGAAGGATCAACTACGGCACTTTTCATTCCCGAATCCCCTATGAAAAAAAGAAAAACCTGGCCTCTGCTTAGACCAGGTCGAATTCTTTTATACTTGAAAAAATGTAACGGCAATCGTTAATAGGAAAAACAATACGGACAATATAACCGTAATTCGGTGGAGAACAAGATCCATTCCTCGTGCCTTTTGCTTTCCAAATAACTGCTCCGCTCCGCCGGAAATGGCTCCGGATAGTCCTGCGCTTTTTCCTGATTGTAATAAGACAACGGCAATAAGTGCAATAGAAACAATAATTAATAATGTGATAGCTAATGTATGAAGCATTTTAAAAGTACACCCCCTGATACGAACATAAGAAGATACATTAAATGTATCACAAATATATACTGTTGTACAAGTACAAAAAAAGAGCCAGTACTTAAAGTACTGGCCACCTTCAAATATTACTTAATATTGTAAAACGTTTTTGCACCTAAATATTGTGCTCGATCTTCTAGCTGATCCTCAATGCGAAGAAGCTGATTGTATTTTGCAACACGGTCTGTACGTGAAGGCGCACCTGTTTTAATTTGCCCTGCATTAGTAGCAACAGCAATATCTGCAATTGTGCTATCTTCTGTTTCACCAGAACGGTGGGAGATGACAGCTGTGTAGCCCGCGCGCTTCGCCATTTCGATCGCATCAAATGTTTCAGTCAGCGTACCGATTTGGTTTACTTTAATTAGAATGGAGTTTCCTACTCCTTCTTCAATTCCGCGAGAAAGTTTTTCTGTATTTGTTACAAAAAGATCGTCGCCGACAAGTTGAACTTTTTTACCAATGCGCTCAGTTAATAGCTTATGGCCAGCCCAGTCATTTTCATCAAGTCCATCTTCAATGGAAACGATTGGATATTTGCCAACAAGCTCCTCATACCAGTCAACCATTTCTTCAGAACTTCTAACGATTCCTTCGCCGCTTAAGTGGTATTTTCCATCCTCTTTGCTGTAAAGTTCAGAAGATGCTACGTCCATCGCTAATTTCACTTCTTCACCTGGTTTGTATCCTGCTTTTTCAATAGCTTCCATGATTGTTTCAAGAGCTTCTTCATTGGATTTCAAGTTTGGAGCAAATCCACCTTCATCCCCAACAGCTGTATTAAGGCCTTTATCTTTTAATACTGATCTAAGGCTGTGGAAAATTTCCGCACCCATACGTAATGCTTCTTTAAAAGTAGGAGCTCCTACAGGCATAATCATGAATTCTTGAATATCCACGTTATTGTCCGCGTGTTCGCCGCCGTTTACAATGTTCATCATTGGTACAGGAAGCTGCTTCGCATTGAATCCACCTAAATATTGATACAATTCAATACCTAATAAATCTGCTGCTGCACGAGCTGCTGCCATTGATACACCTAGAATGGCATTCGCACCTAGTTTTCCTTTATTATCTGTTCCATCAAGTTCGATCATTGTTTTATCGATACCTACTTGATCCGTTACATCAAAACCAATAATTGCTTCAGCGATAATATCATTGACGTTATTTACGGCCTTTTCTACACCTTTACCAAGGTAACGACCTTTATCTCCGTCACGAAGTTCTACAGCTTCATATTCACCTGTTGAAGCACCGCTTGGAACTAAAGCACGACCGAATGCTCCTGATTCTGTGTAAACTTCAACCTCAATTGTTGGATTACCGCGGGAGTCCAGTACTTCGCGTGCATATACTTGAGTAATGAATGGCATGAATAATCTCTCCTTGTTTATAATTTTTAGACAACTACTATTATTCCTCAATAAGTGTCGAACCTGTCATTTCTTTTGGTTTTTCTAAATTCAATAAATCGAGCATTGTTGGTGCAAGATCTGCGAGAATCCCACCATCTCTTACTTTTACATCATTTTTTGTGATGATAACCGGAACAGGATTCGTCGTATGAGCTGTCATCGGTGTGCCTTCAAGAGTGACAACTTCATCTGAATTACCATGGTCCGCTGTAATGATGGCAGTGCCACCTTTAGCAAGAATCAAATCGACGACCCTGCCAAGACATCCATCAACCGCTTCAATTGCTTGGATTGTCGGTTCAAGCATACCGGAATGACCAACCATATCAGGGTTTGCAAAATTTAAAATGATAGCATCGAACCGGTCATCTTCAATTTGTTCACATAGAGCGTCGGTAACTTCATAAGCACTCATTTCTGGTTTTAAGTCATACGTTGCGACTTTCGGTGAATTAATTAAAATTCGTTGTTCACCTGGGAATGTTTCTTCTCTTCCACCACTCATAAAAAATGTGACATGTGGATATTTTTCAGTTTCAGCAATTCTAAGCTGTGATAAACCATTTTCAGAAATGACTTGTCCGATCGTTTGATCAAGATTGACCGTTTTAAATGCAACGTATCCGTCGACTGTTTCAGAAAAATGAGTCATACACACAAAGTAGAGATGCTTAGGACGACCTTCTCCTCTATCGAAAGCCAGAAATTCATCGTTCGTAAATACATTTGAAATTTGAATCGCACGATCCGGTCTAAAATTATAAAAGATAACTTCATCTTCATCATCGACCGTTGCAATCGGTTTTCCATCCTCATCGATCATCACGGAAGGAATAACGAATTCATCAAAAATTCCATGATCATACGAATCTTTCACCATTTCTAGTGGATCAGAATAAACAGGACCATCACCGTATGACATGGCACGATAGGCTTTTTCAACGCGATCCCAGCGTTTATCTCTATCCATTGAATAGAAACGACCGGAAATGGTGGCAAACTGGCCCACACCGTATTCTTTCATCTTTTCCTGTGTTTCTTTTATATATTTTTCAGCAGTTTGCGGACCAACATCCCGACCGTCTAAAACTGCATGGATATAAACATCTTTTATGCCTTCGTCAGCGGCAAGTTTTAGCAGAGCGAATAAATGATTAATATGGCTGTGAACTCCACCATCCGAAAGCAGTCCGAAAAGATGTAATTTCTTTCCGTTTTTCTTAACATGTTCAATTGCATGCTGGAATGTATCATTTTTTTCAAATTCGCCGTTGCGTATGGCGACATTAACACGCGTCAAACTTTGATAAACAATACGTCCTGCCCCTATATTCAAATGGCCAACCTCGGAATTTCCCATTTGTCCTTCAGGTAGTCCCACCGCTTCACCACATGCTGTAAGCTGGTTATGTGGATACGTATTCCAATAACGATCGAAATTAGGCTTTTTTGCTTGGGCAACCGCATTTCCCATTGTTTCTTTGCGACAACCAAATCCGTCTAGGATGATGAGTGCCACGGGTGCTTTTTTACTCATTAAATAGCCGCCTCCAGTAACTGGAGAAATGAGCTGGACTCCAGACTTGCACCGCCTACTAGAGCACCGTCGATATCTGGTTGATTCATATATTCTTTAATATTCTCGGGTTTTACACTGCCGCCATACTGAATCCTAACAGCATCAGCAGCAGATTTTGAAAAGTTTTTCTCTACCACTTTGCGAATATGAGCACAAACTTCATTTGCATCTTCTGCGGTGGATGATTTGCCTGTTCCAATTGCCCAAATTGGTTCATAAGCAATCACTGTTTCTTTTACTTGATTTTCAGACAATCCTTGTAATGCCTTCTCCACTTGCTTTTCAACAAGCACTTTTGTTTCATTGTTTTCTCTTTGCTCCAATGTTTCACCTACACAGACAATCGGGATCAGCTGGTTGTTAAAAGCAGCATGAGTTTTTTGATTAACCGTTTCGTCTGTTTCAGCAAACATTTCTCTTCTCTCTGAATGGCCAAGAATCACGTAAGAAACACCTAGATCTTTTAGAGCGACCGGGCTAATTTCCCCTGTAAAGGCACCATTTTTTTCAAAGTGCATATTTTGCGCCCCTACTCCAACATCTGTACCTTTAAGAACATCTACTAATTGGCCAAGGAATAATGCAGGTGAACAAATAACTGAATCCACTTGATCCTTTGCAGGTACTTTATCTTTTACTTCATTAGCAAAATCTAAAGACTCCTGTAGCGTCTTATTCATTTTCCAATTTCCGGCAATGATTGGTTTTCTCATTTTTCTTCATCCTTTCAAAAACCGACTTATTTATCATTCAGTGCGGCGACACCAGGCAATATTTTACCTTCCATAAATTCAAGAGAAGCTCCGCCGCCAGTAGAAATATGGCTCATTTGATCAGCAAGACCAAATTGCTCGACTGCAGCTGCTGAGTCACCGCCGCCAATGACAGAGTATGTATCTTTCGCCTCAGCAAGTGCTTGTGCGATTGCTTTCGTTCCATTTGCAAATGGCTCCAACTCAAACACACCCATCGGTCCATTCCAAATGACAAGCTTAGATTCTTGGATCACTTTTTGATAAAGTTCCCGAGTTTTCGGTCCGATATCCAATGCTTCCCAATCTGAAGGGATTTCCTCTACAGAAACGATTTGCGTATTCGCATTTACTGAAAAATCATCCGCTACAACTACATCCATTGGCATGTAAAAGTTAACGCCTTTTTCTTTTGCCTTTTCGATAAAAGAACGTGCGAGATCTATTTTATCTTCTTCTAATAATGACTTTCCTACCTCATGGCCTTGCGACTTAATAAACGTATAAGCAAGCCCACCGCCAATAATAAGATTATCTACTTTATCAAGTAAGTGTTCGATAACACCAATTTTATCTTTTACTTTTGCTCCACCGATGATTGCAGTAAATGGGCGTTCTGGATTTGAAAGAGCTTTTCCAAGCACTTCTAATTCCTTATCCATTAAAAATCCAGCAGCTGATGGAAGAAACTTTGCAATTCCTTCTGTTGAAGCATGTGCTCGATGTGCAGCACCAAATGCATCGTTAACATACACATCAGCCAATTCTGCAAATGATTTTGCAAGTTCCGGATCATTTTTTTCTTCACCCGGATAGAAACGTACATTTTCAAGTAAAATGATGTCCCCTTCTTGCAGGTTTGAAATTTGTTGTTTTACATTTTCTCCAAAAGCTTCATCAGCCTTCGCAACTTCTTTATTCAATAATTCACTTAAACGTTCCGCAACAGGTGTAAGCCTTAATTCTTCTTTCACTTCACCTTTTGGCCTTCCAAGGTGACTCGCCAAAATAACGATAGCGCCTTGCTCCGACAAAAATTGAATAGTAGGCAACGCCGCTTTAATACGCGTATCATCCGTTACTTTTCCTTCATTCATCGGAACGTTAAAATCCACACGACAAAATACACGTTTTCCTTTTACATCAATATCTTTAATTGATTTTTTCTCCATCGCGCTAACCTCCCTTAATTAGAAAAGCGGAAGCGCCTGCTTATCGACGTACAGGCCCGCAGGATGCGGGTCCGTCGACGTTGCCACAGGAAGTGGCGATTTTAGTCGACGGTCTTCTTTCGGCCCAAGACTTGCGATAAAGGAAACACGACGAGGAACGAGTCTGGCTTCCTTATCGTAGGGAAAAGGACAAGAAGTTTGCTAGTCGATAGGCGCTGCAGCTAGACATAAATTTGAAAAAAGAGAGGGGATTGGATCCCGCTCCCCATTGTTCATTATAATTCTCGTATCGCTAATTATCCAATTATTCGAGTGATTCTTACAGTCCTTGCTTTGCAATGTAAGCTGCAAGGTCAACAACACGGTTAGAATATCCAGTTTCATTGTCATACCATGAAAGAACCTTAACCATATTGCCTTCCATTACCATTGTTGATAATGCATCAATTGTAGAAGAATGAGTATCGCCATTATAATCTGTAGATACAAGTGGCTCTTCAGTGTATGCCAAGATACCTTTTAATTCGCCTTCAGCTGCTTCTTTAAGAGCTGTGTTTACTTCTTCAGCTGTTACTGATTTTTCAAGTTCTGCAACAAGGTCAACAACGGATACGTTTGGTGTAGGAACACGCATTGCCATACCGTTAAGTTTACCTTTTAACTCAGGAAGTACAAGTGCTACAGCTTTAGCCGCTCCTGTTGATGTAGGGATGATATTTTCAGCTGCCGCACGTGCACGACGATAATCTTTATGTGGAAGATCAAGAATTTGTTGATCATTTGTATAAGCATGTACAGTCGTCATCATACCGCGTACAATGCCAAATTTGTCATTTAACACTTTTGCAAATGGAGCAAGACAGTTAGTTGTACATGATGCATTTGAAAGTACATGATGATTTGCAGCATCATATTTGTCTTCATTAACACCCATAACAATCGTTAAATCTTCACCGCTCGCAGGTGCGGAAATGATAACTTTTTTAGCTCCTGCTTCAAGATGTTTTGCAGCGTTATCGCGATCTGTAAAACGACCAGTTGACTCAACAACGATATCAACTCCAAGGTCTCCCCAGCCAAGTTGAGCAGGGTCACGCTCTGCCAAAACTTTAATACGTTGTTCGCCTACAACAATTGTGTCACCATCAACGGATACTTTTTCTTCCAGTTTTCCGTGAACTGTGTCGTACTGTAATAAATGGGCAAGCATGTTCGCATCTGTCAAGTCATTGACCGCTACGATTTCCACTTCTGGATTATTGAGTGCTGCGCGGAATACGTTTCTCCCAATTCTTCCGAAACCATTAATACCAACTTTTACTGTCATGATAAATATCCTCCTTTAATTTCATGCAATAATTTTATATTTAAATGGGTCCATCAAGAAAGCTGCTGACAATTTTCATGCCAACGGCAATCTACGAATGCCCTTTTAAAACCTCTAGTGCTGCACCTTCGTCAGTTATAAGAACCGTTGTTTTCGGTGCACCTTTCAAATAGGCCTTAATTGCTTTTGCTTTCGATTTCCCGCCAGCTGCGGCAATCACAAACGGCTTATCGTGCAAGTCGGAAATTTGCATGCCAATAGTGGGTACTTTATGTACTATTTCCCCATTTTCATTAAAATAATAGCCAAATGCTTCACCAACTGCATTTTCTTCTATTATTTTTTTCATGGCAGCTTTATTGGTCCTTCTCCTGCCAGCCATAGTCAAGGCATCGCCAATCCCGTGAAGAACAATATTTGCCGATTTAATCATGTTTAAAACTTCTATGATCGCTGGTTCTTTAAGCAATGAATGATACACTTCAAGACCTACTTCATCGGGAACATATAAAACTCGATGTGAACCACCTGTCTTTTCCGCCATCGTCGCACAAATGACATTGGCTTGGTTTTTCACATCTTCTCCAATCCCTCCACGAGCGGGTACGAAAAAAAGATTCTTTCCATCTCCCATATCACTAGAGAGCATTTCAGCGGTACAAGCCATTGTAGTTCCACCTGTTACAGCAATAATGTTTCCCTTCCGAAGATGTTTGCTTAATGCATCCGCTGCTGCTTTACCGATCTCCTCTTTCACGAGCGGCGTTTCATCACTGTCCCCCGGAACAATCACAACGTTTCTGACGCAAAGTACTTTTTTTAAGCTCTGCTCCATTTTACTAATGCCGGTTATTTCCCTCATCATTTCATCAAGTTCCAACAGCAATTTCGTACCTTTAGGAGTTACCATCATTCCAGCCGTTTTTATCGTAATGAGTTGGCGGGCTTTCAGAAATTCCGCTTCGCTTCGAAGGACACGTTCAGTCATGCCTAGCATATCAGCTAATGTTCTCCGTCCAACCGGTTCAGTTAAACGAATCGAACGTAAAACTTGATAACGTTTCTGCATAACTGAAAGCATATCAGGAACGAGTTGAGTTTGAATTTTTAATAATGAGTGCATAATCATGGCTCCTTTTAACGCAGGTCAAAATATGTCCCGGTAAGACATATTGCGTCCCATCACCAGCAAAAAAAATGGTTCAGTAGCTAATTTTTATTTTAGCACTCGACTTAAGATAATTCAAATTAAATGATTTAATTTTTCCTCAATTGTGATTGGATCAATCAAGCCATATTGTACAACCTCTCCCGCAACTTCAACAACAGGTATCATTAAACCATATTGTTCTGTCCATTCGTCATTCGTATCAATATCCCTTTCGATAATTTGAAATTGATGCTCTCTCTGAAGTTGTTGGAGGATCAATTTTGCATCTACGCAAAGAGGGCAGCGATTTCGAGTATAAAAAATGATTTGCATTTAGTTCACGTTCCTTTTAGCTATAGATTTCACATTTTCATTATAGCAATCTTGAAAAATAAAGTCCTCCTATATTGTATTGAAAGATCTACTATAAAGATAAATACAATATTTATTATAAAAATGACCCTAGTACCCATTCTTGTACTAAGGCCACCTGTATTGATTCAATTAAGTCCATATGAAAAAACGAAAATTTTAGATTCTCACATATTCATTTTTGTACTAGGTACTGTCTTTATAAACCTCATAAATTGATTGACGTCCCAACATTAGAATAATCATGTTAAAAACCACCTTTCATTAATTTTTAAAAAAATATTAGTACGGGCGATACATAGAAATCTGACGATCTTTAATTTCATTATGCATTTTCTCAATTTTTTTATTATGAAGAGCTTCTTCAAGTGTAACGTGTCGCCTCTTAATCGTAATTGTAAAAAATATAATATTTAATGTCATTTTATTCACACCTCCTTAAATAATCATTTATATCCAATATGACGAAAAAAAACCGCAAGAAGACATTGCTCCTGCGGCTTAGCACAAAAAAAGCCGCAAGAATACACTTCTCCTGCGGCTTTAAAAATGGGCATAAAAAGCCGCAGGGGAACATTCTCCCTGCGGCATGGATATTTTATGATTGTAGTAATAGTCAAAAATTAAGCAGTCCATTCCCCGTAGGTCGAATTTATTAAATTATTAAATTGCACTTGATTAACTAATGATAAAGTTTTCATTTTTCATCCGACCTCCTTAAGAATTTTTTACTTACGGTGGTAATTATATCCAATATAAGTATGATTGTAAACACTTTATTGAAAATTTTTTCATAAATAAAAAAACCACCATTCATTATGGTGGAAAAGATTTAATATGACGCCCTCGGCAGGAATCGAACCCACATCTTAAGAACCGGAATCTCACGTGCTATCCGTTGCACCACGAGGGCACAGTTTTTAACCGTACGATAAAAAATTATAAGATAAATAATTACACATTGCAAGCTATTTACGTTTATTATTATATAGAAGTGGTAAATATAATATGATATAACGAAAAGCGCAGCTGAAATAGCAAAAAATAAAGGTGTATAATTTGACCTTTATTGACCATCATTGTATGATGGAAATACATAATGTAATAAAATAAAAGCCTTACTAAAGGAGGAGAACATTTTGCATTTAATTCCAACTGTTATTGAACAAACGAACCGTGGAGAACGTGCATACGATATTTATTCCCGATTATTGAAAGACCGTATTATCATGCTTGGAAGTGCGATTGATGATACAGTTGCAAACTCCATCGTAGCTCAATTATTATTCTTGGAAGCTGAAAATCCTGAAAAAGATATTTATCTTTACATTAATAGCCCGGGTGGAAGCATTACCGCTGGGATGGCGATCTACGATACGATGCAATTTATAAAAGCAGATGTACATACCATTTGTATCGGTATGGCAGCATCGATGGGTGCTTTTTTGCTAGCAGCTGGAACAAAAGGCAAGCGCTTTGCCCTTCCAAACAGTGAAGTGATGATTCACCAGCCGCTTGGTGGAGCACAAGGTCAAGCAACTGAAATTGAGATTGCTGCAAAACGGATTCTCCATATGCGAGAAAAATTAAACAAAATTCTTTCTGATCGGACTGGGCAACCAATTGAGGTTATCAGTCGTGATACGGACCGCGATAATTTTATGACTGCGGAACGTGCAAAAGAATACGGCTTAATCGACCATATCATTCAGCGTAATGAGGATATGTCTAAATAGTAGAAAATTAAGCAGGTGAAAAACATAAATTGTTTTTCACCTGCTTTTGTATTTCTGGTACTATAAAACTCGCTTCGCTTAAGGTCTTAATTACTCGTCTGAGGTCGCTCTGCAGCTCATATTGCCACCCATAAGGTCTCAATAAACAAAAGATGAATCGCAATTTTTTTTAGATCTATTAATCGATCACTCAAACTTCTTGAAACTGAATATTATGAAGCCTTGCAAATAGCCCGCCTTGATTCACTAACTCCGTATACGTACCATCTTCTGCAATTCCATCTTCCGTCACAACGACGACTCTATCGGCATCTCGAATGGTCGCCAAACGGTGTGCGATAACTAGAGTTGTGCGATTTTCTGCTAGTTCGTTTAATGCTTGTTGAATGATTTTTTCTGTTTCTGTATCGAGTGCGGAGGTTGCTTCGTCCAAAATTAAGATAGGTGGATTTTTCAAAAACATTCTCGCAATCGCTAGACGCTGTTTTTGTCCGCCTGAAAGCTTCAAGCCACGCTCTCCGATTTGCGTTTCGTAGCCATCGGGAAGTGAAGCAATAAAATCTTCTAAATGGGCTTTACGAGCAGCATCCCGAATTTCCTCTTCAGTCGCATCTCTTTTACCATAGGCGATGTTTTCACGTATCGTTCCTGTAAATAAGAAAACGTCTTGCTGAACTATCCCAATCTGTGAGCGAAGTGAGTGCTTCGTCATATCGCGAATATCAATGCCGTCTATGGAGATGGAACCTGCTTGGACATCATAAAAACGAGGAATTAAAGAACAAATCGTCGTTTTTCCGGCACCAGACGGTCCGACAAACGCTATCGTCTCACCAGCACGAATATTCAAATCAATACCTTCAAGAACTGCTTTATGGTCATCGTAATGGAAATACACATTATCGAATTGAATATCACCCATCAGTCCCTTTACAGTTTCGGCATGTGGACGATCCTTGATCTCTGGATCTTGTTCAATTAATTCTAGGAATCTTTTAAATCCAGCCATTCCTTTCGGATACAGCTCTAGAAGGGCGCTAATTTTATCAACTGGCTTAATCAATACATTCACGTACAATACGAAACTGACAAGTTCCCCGTAAGTAAGTTTGCCGTTAAAGCTAAACCATGCACCAACAACTAAAACTAATAGAGTGACTAACCGGGTCATCATATAAATACTAGAATGTGTCCCTGCCATCACTTTATATGCAATCAGCTTGGCTAAACGAAAACTTCCATTATCTTTTTTGAAACGGCTAATTTCAAATTCTTCATTTGTAAAAGATTGGACAACACGTACACCGGAAACACTATCTTCCACCCTCGCATTTACATCAGCAATCCTACTGTACATGTTTTTCCATGCATTATTCATTTTTATATTGCAATACGTTACGAGCCAAACAAGGAAAGGGATCATAATAATCGCAATAATGGCAAGTTCCGGATTGATATTAAACATGATGACAAATGCACCAATAAACGTCATAATCGCAATGAAGAAGTCTTCTGGACCGTGGTGGGCAAGTTCACCGATATCAAATAAATCATTCGTGATTCGGCTCATAATATGCCCTGTTTTTGTATTATCAAAAAAGCGGAAAGATTGACGTTGGACATGAGTAAATAATTGTTCTCTCATATCCGTTTCAATATTGATTCCCAGTTTATGACCTAAATAACTGACAATATATTGCAATACAGTACTTAATAAATAGACAATTAATAAAAGAATGCCGATGGTTACAATCTTATTCCAATCGCCGCCTGGCAATAGCTTATCTATAAACCATTGAACGGCTACCGGAAAGGCCAATTCTAGAACGGCCACAACTAAAGCACTTGAAAAATCAATAATAAATAATCGTTTATGTGGTTTATAGTATGAGAAGAACTTTTTTAACATATATATCACCTCGATTTTAGAAAAGTGTAAGCGCCTTGCTCATCCTCCTACAACATATGCCTGCTCGTAGACAGGCGCTGGAGCGAGCTAGCCACCAGAAAAAAACAATGGGCGGCAATAGCAGATCGCATTAGCCGCCGAAAAGTATGTTTAACTTTCACTTAGTACAAATGCAGATAATGTATCCAGCACTTCCTCTTCATCATTGCCTTCAGCATAAAGCTTGATGTTTGCACCTGGCCCAATGGCAAGGCTCATTAATCCCATGATGCTTTTTGCATTTACTTTTCTGCCATCTTTCTCTATAAATATATCTGATGTAAAGCGACTAGCTTCTTGTACAAATAGAGCGGCAGAACGTGCTTGTAATCCAGTATTTAATTTTACTTCCACTTTTTTTTGAGCCAACTATATCTCTCCTTTTACTGTTTATTCTCCTTGAACGCCCTTACGGAGATTTTCCGCAATGGCATCAATTTTTCTCAATCGATGATTAATGCCCGATTTACTGATGGTTCCGCTTGACACCATTTCTCCTAATTCCTTTAACGTAACATCTTGATGTTCAACACGAAGCACAGCAATTTCTCTTAGTTTATCTGGCAATATATCCAATCCTACTGATTCTTCAATAAAGCGAATATTTTCAACTTGTCTAAGCGCTGCACCAATAGTTTTATTCAGATTGGCTGTTTCGCAATTTACAAGACGATTAACTGAGTTGCGCATATCTCTTACAATTCTTACATCTTCAAAACGGAGCAGTGCGTTATGGGCACCCACTACATTGAGGTATTCTGTAATTTTCTCCGCTTCTTTTAAATACGTAATAAAACCATTTTTTCTTTCCAGTGTCTTACTGTTCAGTCCAAAGTCGTTCATAAGTTCACATAGTGAATCGTTATGCTCTTTATAAAGTGAGAAAATTTCAAGGTGATAAGATGACGTTTCAGGGTTATTGACAGATCCTCCTGCAAGGAAGGCACCACGTAAATAGGATCTTTTACAGCACTTCTTTCTTACTAATTCTTTTTTAATATCATGTATAAACGTAAGTCCGTCCCCAAGTATCTTTAATTCACGCAAGATTTTCTCGGCGTCTTTTTTTAATCGCACAATATATACATTATTTTTTTTCAGACGCATTTTTTTCCTGACAAGCAATTCCACGTCCGCTTCGTAAAGTTTTTTTATTAACGTATATATCCGCCTAGCGATTGCTGCATTTTCAGTCTGAACATTAACAACCAAAATCCGGTTCGAAAAAGAAATGGAACCGTTCATTTTAATGAGTGCAGAAAGTTCAGCTTTTGCGCAGCAATCCTTCACATCAAGGTTCGTCAGCTCTTTCTTCGTCTCTGAAGCAAACGACATCCTTTCTCACCCCCTTTAACGCACTATCTACTTATGTTTGGGCAATTTGATCTGGACCACTGCTTAATAGCGAAAAGATCATGCTTGCCACTTTTTCTGTATTATGTCGAATATATCCATTTTCAAAACTAATAAATTCATCGTATAATACTTCGACGCCCAGAGAAATCAGCCTATCTACATCAAACTTGACTGGTTGGGCTAGCTCTTCCTTATAACGATTTTGCACATCACTAGGAATCTCTTCATTATTCACAAGTACGATATCAATAAATGGACGTTTCATATGGCTATATAATGCTTCCAAATGGTCGCTTGCAGTAAATCCCAAAGTTTCTCCAGCTTGAGTCATTATGTTACAAATATAAACCTTTTTTGCTTTAGCCTTGCATACTTCTTCACCAAGGCCCGGCACTAATAAATTGGGAAGTATACTTGTATAAAGGCTTCCCGGCCCTATCACAATCAAATCCGCTTCACGTAACGATCTAATTGTTTCAGGAAGGGGCTTAATCATTTCCGGTGTTAAAAAAACACGATTTATTTTTTTACCGGAAAAAGGTATCTTTGATTCGCCGCTTACAATTGAGCCATCTTCCATTTCTGCGTGCAGTATGACGCTTTGATTAGCTGCAGGCAAAACTTTACCGTGAACATTAAGTACACGGCTCATTTCTTGTACAGCATGCACAAAGTCTCCCGTAATTGAAGTTAAGGCAGCAATTATTAAGTTACCAAGAGAGTGTCCAGCGAGCTCATTTGTTGTATTAAATCGATGCTGAAACATTTCCTCTACAAGCGGTTCAACATCTGATAATGCGGCTAAAACATTCCTAATATCACCGGGGGACGGAATTTCCATCTCATTTCTGATCCTGCCTGAACTTCCGCCATCATCAGCAACCGTTACGATTGCAGTAATATCAACAGGTCTTTTTTTCAAACCGCGTAAAAGAACAGGTAATCCTGTACCGCCGCCTATTACAACAATTTTCGGCCTTGAATATTGCGTCATTGAGCTATTCCCTTTCTCTTTTGTATATCTCGATGGATCATTTGGATTTTATAGTCTTTCTTATAAAATGCGCCGATATATTCAGCAAGCGCTACTGATCGGTGCTGTCCACCTGTACATCCGATTGCAATAACAAGCTGGCTTTTTCCTTCGCGTTTATAAAGCGGCAGCATAAATGTCAATAAGTCTATTGTTTTTGCTAGAAACTTTTGTGTATCATTCCACTTTAAAACATAGCTTGATACTTCTTCTTCTAGTCCCGTTTTTGGCCTCATATGATCCACATAATGGGGATTCGGCAAAAAGCGTACGTCAAAAACAAGATCAGCATCTATTGGAATGCCATGTTTAAATCCGAAAGACATGACATTGACTGTAAAAATTGTTTGTTTGTTTGCAGAAAACTCAACTAATATTTTTTCACGCAGCTCCATTGGTTTCATCGTGGATGTGTTATAAATTGATTGAGCACGGCCTTTTAATTCATTAAGTAAATTCCGCTCCTGCTCTATCCCTTCCAATGGCAATCCTGATGGCGCAAGTGGATGGGATCTACGTGTTTCTTTATACCTTCTAACTAATGTGGCATCATCCGCATCAAGAAAAAGAATTTGGGGAGTCACCCAGGTATAGGTCGATAATTCATCGATAATACGCACCAACGTATCGAAAAATTCCCTTCCCCGCAAATCCATTACAAGAGCCACCTTATTCATTTTATTTCCAGATTCCTTCATTAATTCTAGGAATTTTGGCATGAGCGCCGGCGGTAAATTGTCCACACAAAAGAAACCTAAATCTTCAAAACTGCGGATTGCAACAGTTTTTCCTGCTCCAGACATTCCTGTAATAATGACTAATTGTATTTCATCCGTTGCACTTGCTGGATTCATGTTTCCCAACTCCTGTTTTCTCACGAAACGTATTTTTGACGATGTTTCCATTCATATTATTATACTATTTACAGTTACGAAATAATAGTGCAGATATTAACCAAAAAAAATAGCACAGGCTAGGCCTATGCTGTAAGAAAGGGATATTGTATAAAAAGGGGGTCAATATCTCATGTTTCTACTGTACCCGAAAATCATTTCACTACTGTTACAGTTTTATTAAGTCGTGATTACGTTTTTGCATTTGATATTTGATTGGCCCTTTTATATTTTCTTTTCCCTAAAATTACTTTTGGACAGCTAAATGATCTTTAACATTTTCAATATAAATTTGTGCACTTTGTGCTGCAATACTACCGTCACCCGTTGCCGTTACGATTTGGCGCAAAAGTTTATCGCGGACATCCCCTGCTGCGAAAATACCTGGTATATTCGTTTCCATATTTTCATTCGTATCAATATAGCCGGCAGCATTAGTAATGCCTAATTTTTTAAATGGCTCTGTTAAAGGATCCATTCCAATATAGATGAAGACTCCATCTGTTTTAAACTCCTGCTCTTTTCCATCTTTCGTTGAAACGAGCGTAACAGAACCAACTTTTCCATTTTCTTCATTTACTTCTTTAACAGTGTGATTCCAAATAAATTCTACTTTTTCATTAGCGAATGCACGATCTTGCAAGATTTTTTGAGCACGCAATTCATCGCGGCGATGAACAATCGTCACTTTATTCGCAAATCGAGTTAAGTATACTCCTTCTTCAACAGCCGAATCTCCGCCTCCAACTACGACAAGATCCCTTCCTTTAAAGAAAGCACCATCACAAACAGCACAATAAGAAACGCCTCGACCGGTCAATTCGTTTTCACCTTGTACACCCATTTTCCGGTACTCTGCACCTGTTGTTATGATAACAGTAAGAGCTTTATATTCTTTCGTACTTGTTTTGACAGTTTTATATGGATTTCCATCTATCACTTCTTTAATATCTCCGTACGCATATTCAGCACCAAATTTTTTTGCATGATCAAACATTTTTGTTGAAAGCTCAGGTCCTAGAATATGGTCAAATCCTGGATAGTTTTCCACATCCTCTGTGTTGGCCATTTGACCTCCAGGAACTCCACGCTCAATCATTAATGTTGATAAATTGGCACGAGATGTATAGACCGCTGCAGTCATACCTGCAGGGCCAGCGCCAATGATAATAACATCATATATTTTATTTTCCGACATTGTCGTAAACACCCCTTAAATGAATGAAAAAAATCTTTATTTTTGTTTCAAATTCCCTACATTCATCGTAATAAACAATCGCCTTCAAGTCCAAAAATATGCTTATTCCCAATACTTTTCCACTATCTTAATATATTTGCGCAAAGTAGCCTCGGAAATTTTGTACTCCTCCGCCACCTTCTTTTGTGTTTTTTTATTATGACTCTGTTTAAAGTAAATATACTCTGCCGCAGCTGCACACGCATCTGGATTCGCTATAGAAATGCCTTCTCCCATTCCTAGAATAAAAAAAGAAAACCACTGTAATAGTATATTACGTGTATCTAAACCTGCTTCATTAAATCGCTCGTATAATTTAACTGCGACCTCATGAATCTTTTCTACGTATTCCTCTTCTGGTATAGGGGCATTCAGCCGATCCCTTAATATATGCGCTAAATAAATCCTTTCCGCGTATGAAAAATCCTCGAGGCGTTTGAAATCTGGATGTGAAAAGATATCCTGCATATGGTCTGTTACGGAAATAAGAAAAATAGCATATAACCTTTCTTCAAACAGCTCACTATTTAACATTTTCAAAACCGCTGAATCACCTTCAAGATTCCGTGGATCGGGATGGTTTTTAACATTCCAAGGCTCGATTTGGTTTTGTCTAGGATTCATTTTAGATAGAATTTGCCAAGCTTGGTTTGCAACTTTTTTATTTCCGGTAAAATAAGCTGCTTTAGCGAGCCAGTAATAGAATCCTGGGTCCCCGTCAAAGCCATATTTTTGAATTTGCCGCAGCCAAAAATAAGCCTGTTCATATTTTCCCGTTAAAGCGAATGTAGCACCAAGCTTATATCGATGTTCAAATAACATCGGCTGCACTTTATCCAATGCAGTCAACAACTCCGTTAATTGCCCAGTTTCCTTTTCATAGTAAAGAAACACAGCTAAATTACAAAGTGCATGTAAATTACCGGGGTTGCTCTCCAACACCTTTTCTAAAGTACCGGCTGCTTTACCTGAATCACCTTCATAAAAATATGCTAAAGCCAAATTATTATAAGCTGGCCAAAATTCCGGATAATCCTCAACGGTCAGCTCTAACATTCTTATAGCTTCCCTAAAATCTCCTGATTCAAGTAATATCCTAGAAGTTTCCAATTTATCAATTAGCTCGTCCTGTTCTACTAAACTATCAAAATTTTCATCTTCATCTAATCCGATAAGTTCCATCAATTCTTCGGCTTCTACCGAAAATTCGCCAATATTATCTTCTTCCAGATAACGCTGAGCATGTTTAAATGCATCTGTAAACATTCCTAGATGCGCAAAATTATTGGCAATAAAATAATGGCATTCTGACATCTTATCATCTAAATCACTGAGTATCATAAATAACAGTTTATTAGATTCTGTATATTCACCTGATTCAGTAAGAACAATTGCAAGCTGACATGCAATCATCGCTTCATCCGGTTCTAGTTCCAACGCTCTTTTTAAATACTTTTTTGCTTTATTTATATCAAAGCGGTCATACGCTTTTACACCTTTATTAAAATAATATTCACCTGTCGGAATGAAAGGAAATATTTTGGCCCTTTCAAATTGCACCTTTGAGTCTTTCATCTAGATCCTCCGTTGCTTAATTCCTATGTCGCTTTTTGTAGTATATCATACTAGCGAGATTGTTTGAAGTGAACTAAAAATAGGAGTTTTCTTTGATTCATAGGCATTATAGTCGATTGTTGTTGAAAAAAAGAAAAAACCGATGCCGCAATGCATCAGGTTTCTTTTTTCTTTACTCCATATATAAAATCATCTTTCCATCTTTCAGTGAGTTCTTCTTTTGTATAAATGATTTGCATCGGGTTGCCACCTACGAATGCCCCATCTGGTACATCTTTATGGACAAGCGTCCCTGCCGAAACAATTGCCTTATCGCCAATCTTTATACCCGGCAAAATCGTCGTATTCGCGCCAATCATCACTTCATCGCCAATTTCCACATTGCCTAAACGATATTCCTTAATTAAATATTCATGTGCCAAAATAGTCGTATTGTAGCCAATCACCGTATTTCTACCGACAGAAATTTTTTCCGGAAACATGACATCCAGCATAACCATTAAAGCAAATGAAGTGTGCTCACCTATTTTCATTCGTAAAAACGATCGATACAGCCAATTTTTCATTCCAAGAAATGGTGTATACCTTGCCAGTTGAATAACAATGAAGTTGCGAACGACCTTCCAGAACGGCACTGTTTTATACACATGCCAAAGAGAATTTGCCCCTGTAACCGGAAAACGCTCGGTCCTCCTCATTTTGCTCCAACTCCGACAATATCCAATAAATCGGCCATTTGATCTAGTATATAATCAGGCTCGTATTGCTCCAAATAGTCTCTGCCT
The DNA here is from genome assembly GCF_024626525.1 of Lederbergia panacisoli. Taxonomy (GTDB): domain Bacteria; phylum Bacillota; class Bacilli; order Bacillales; family Bacillaceae_C; genus Lederbergia; species Lederbergia panacisoli. Next base: position 104,003 of record NZ_JANJGU010000008.1, on the reverse strand, counting down.
TTTAATGACCAGGAAACTCCACACGTATAAGTTCCTGCATTTTTCCCGCCTAAAATATCATGATGATTATCGCCAATCATTATAGCCTCATCCGAAGAAGAACCTAATAAATGCAACGCTTTTTCCAATGGTTCAGGGTCTGGCTTAGCGTTTTCAACCTCATCAAGTGAAATAACAACATCAAAAAACTGATCAAGATTTGTCAGCACGAGCCCTTTTAACACGACATCACGAACCTTCGTAGACACTATTGCCAACTTAAATCCATTCTCATGAAGGGTTCGTATCGTTTCAAATACCCCATTAAATTCTTTTACTAAAAGATCATGCTGCTCAACATTAAATGTCCGATACACCTTAATCATTTCTTCAGCTTGTTCATGATCAATTCCGTTAAATACATCTTCCAGAGTTGGTCCCATAAAAGGCAGTACATCATCCCTTCCGAAACGACCGGGATAATATTGCTCCAGTGTATGTAAATACGAAGTAATAATTAATTCATTTGTATCAATCAAAGTCCCATCTAAGTCAAATAATAAAGTAGATATTTTTTTATCCATTACGCGAATCCCCTTTCTTTCTTTTGATCAAGACGTTTCCAGACTGAAGCCACAATTAATGTCAAAATTACGGCAGTTATTAAGCGAATAAGAAGGAGTGGCAGGACTGGAATACCAAGGGGAAGAAAAATTAATGTATCTTCTATAACTGCGTGGCATCCAACGAGAAAAATAAAAGCTAATGTGGCATCTTTTTTGCTTACCCCATCTTCCTTTACAGCTTGAATCATAACGCCTGCCCCATAGGCAAGACCAAAAATTAATCCAGCTGCCATCGTCGTTGATGTATTTTCTTTCATCCCTAATAATCTTGTAACAGGAGCCATCCACTTTGAAAAAACGGATAGCCACTTATAATCCTTTAGAAACTGAATTCCTACCATAAGCGGTATGACTATAATCGCAAGTTGCACGACTCCATAAAAAGCCTTTGTTAATGCGAGTAGTGCTATGGACCACAGTCCTGTCACTTGCTCTTCCTGAACTTGCATGATCCCATACTGGGCAATTTCTTGGCCGCCACTCCACACTACATTAATCAATATGGCGGAGAACATTGCCAAACCTAACCGAACGACAATCATAATCCATAACTTCACTCCCACCTTAGCAGCAACAGCCGACTCAATGAGCAGGTTATGTGAAAATGACATCATGACAGCAATAATAAAAACTTCCTTCACAGTTAAATCAAGTGATAAAATTCCTGCTATTCCAGCGTATAAGTTCAAAACATTTCCTAAAACTAGTGGAATGGCAGCATCTCCCGATAAGCCAAGAATCCCCATTAGTGGTTCAATCAATTTTATTAACCATGGCAATACCGGTGTATGTTGAAGCACCACAACGATTAGCGTAATCGGAAAAATAACTTTTCCTAATGTCCACGTTGTTTTAAGTCCTATTAATCCCCCATTTTTTATCGAAGACTTCCACATGATGCCTTTCCCCTTATCCCTCTTCTAAATACCTTTTATCGGCAATCCCAGCTTTCCGGCGATAAATCCATATGATTATTGAGCCAATTATTAATACGAGAGAAAGTACTTGTGCCATTCTTAAACCGCTTGTCAGCATCAAACTATCCGTACGAAGTCCCTCTACGAAATAACGTCCAATTGAATACCAAATGACATATGTTAAGAACATTTCACCTCTGCGAAGGTTTGCTTTTCTTAATAAGATTAAGATAATGAAGCCAAGAAAGTCCCAGATAGACTCGTATAAAAATGTAGGATGATAATACTCACCCTCTATGTACATTTGATCAATAATGAATTGTGGTAGATGCAAATTTTCCAAAAAGGCTTTTGAAACAACATCCCCATGAGCTTCTTGATTGATAAAATTTCCCCAACGGCCGATTGCTTGTCCAATGATAATACTTGGCGCGGCAATATCCGCTAATTTCCAGAAGGATAACCCTTTTCGTTTTGCAAAAACAATCGCTGTGATAACGGCACCTATCAACGCTCCATGGATGGCGATTCCGCCTTCCCAAATTTGAATAATTTGCTCAGGGTGTTGTGAATAATGTTTCCATTCAAAAATGACATAGTAAATCCTTGCGGAAATAATCGCAATCGGGATAGCCCATATTAACAGATCGGGAAAAGTATCTTTATGCATTCCACGCTTTTCACTTTCACGGACAACTAAAAATAATGCAACTGCAATGCCTATCCCTATTATGATTCCATACCAATGAACCGGAATTGGTCCAAGTTTGATGGCAATTGGATTAATCGGCTCAATACCCATATAGTCAACTCCTTTTTTTAAAAACTCTTTACTTATAATTTGTTATTACTATTAATGGATTCTAGCTGGCAACTTCAAAAGAACCGATATACTTTCTAAATAGTGTAAAAGCCGGCAATTGGGCTTTTACAAAAGAAAAGCATACGTCCTTTTTTTACCGATCTAAACAATGCCATCCTCGCCGGCTTTTATCACCTGTGCAAGGCGCTCCGTAAATTGTTGGGCAGCATTCACACCCATTTTTTTCAGACGGAAATTCATTGCGGCTACTTCAATAATGACAGCTAGGCTACGTCCAGGTCTGACAGGAATAGTCAATTTGGTAATTTCTGTATCAATAATTTTAATCGTCTCTTCGTCAAGCCCGACACGATCATAATGCTTATTTTCGTCCCATGACTCTAAATGAACGGTCAGTGTAATTTTTTTGCTTGGCCTGACGGCACCTGCACCAAATAAGGTCATGACATTGATAATTCCCAAACCACGAATTTCTAAAAGCTGTTCAAGTAAATCAGGAGGTGATCCAACGAGTAAATTTTCTTCTATTTGGCGGATTTCGACACAATCATCTGCCACAAGCTGATGCCCCCGCTTAATAAGGTCCAGTGCGGTTTCACTTTTTCCAACGCCACTTTGTCCAGTTATTAAGACTCCGATTCCATAAATATCGACGAGTACCCCGTGTACTGCTGTAGTAGGGGCTAATTTCCCATCCAAAAAATTCGTTAATTTACTAGAAAAACGGGTTGTTTTCATATTTGTTCTCATAAGAGGTACGCTATTTCGCTCAGCTGCCTCATATAATTCACATGGAATTTCAAGACCTCTTGACACGACAATAGCAGGAGTAGTATCACTGCAAAGCATCTCCATGCGTTCTTTTCTTTCATGTGGTAGAAGCCCTTCACTAAAAACGATTTCCGTTTTTCCGAGAAGTTGAACACGCTCTGCAGGATAATAATTGAAAAAGCCAGCTAATTCCAAGGCCGGGCGCGAAATATCACTAGTGGTGATTGGTTTATGAATGCCTTCCTCTCCACTAATTAATTCTAGGTCAAATTGCTTTAAGATGTCTTCTGTTCGGACTTTCGCCAACTCAATCACTCCTAATGCATAATGAAAAGCTTACACTCATTTTATTATTCTATCACTTCTTTAAATGTAATCTCTACCCTTCTCATTATTTTTACAGTAAAAAGCTCCTGCTAATGTGAAGGGATGGCGCTTAAAAATCCTTCAAATAAAGGATTTTCGTGAAATACTGTTGATTTCCGCTGCAGGCGGACGCTTTCCGGGGGGCGTGCGGTGAGCTTCCTCGTCGCTACGCTCCTAAGGGGATCTCACTTGTCACGCTAATCCCCCGACGGACAGGACGTCCTAGTGTCGGTGTTGGCCACAGGACGTGGCCGTCTTTAGCCGACCAGGAGTCGCCGCCTTCCGCTCCAATCAACAGGCAACTGCTAAAAATTAAGATAAATCTTTCTGCAACAACTTAAAATTAACTGCTCCTTCAAATGAAAGGTTTGGTCGACTTTTCTTTTGTGCTTGATGGATTAAAACAAAAATACTCCTGGATGGTCAAAATGTACATTAATAAAGTTCCGTAAGTTGCTTTAAAAGTTGTAAGTTTATTAGATCTGCTTTATCGAAAAAAAGATGAAATTGATATATGTAGATTTAAAAGATTGTCTCATTCGGAACTCTCAACCGGCTAGTGAATATTTAATCATACGAATAGTGTCCAAAAGCGATTGGTATAATTATACAGCAAAAAAGTATAACCCCATAATTAATAGGAATTATACCTTTTTAGATTTTGCCTAAGTAAAGGACTATGTTGATTGAAGTGGAGGGCGGCGAAGACTCCTGCGGGAGTACGGGGCAGGGGAGACCCCACAGGCGCTTAGGCGCCGAGGAGGCTCCCCGCAACGCCCGCTGAAAGCGAAGCCGCCTGGAACGGAAATCAACAACCAAGTTTAACACATTGCTTAATTTAAGGGGCTTTTTTCAGTGCCCTCTTGGAAAGGGGAGCTTTATTTCTTCTTTCTTTTTTTAGGTTCAATGATCGTTTTATGAATGATTAAGTTGACGATCGACATGATGATAGCGATGAGAAGGGCAAGCCCAAATCCGGATATTTCAAATTTACTCCCCATCAATGCATCTGTCATTAATAATGTACATGCATTAATTACGAATAAAAATAAGCCAAGTGAAAGGATTGTGACGGGTAAAGTAAAGATGATGAGAAGCGGTCGTACGAGCATATTAATAAGGTACAAGACGACGCTTGCTCCAACTGCCGCTCCAAAACTTGATACTTGAAAGCCCTCAAAATATCCTGCAAAAGCGATGAAAAGAAGCGCATTAATCAATATTCCAATGATCCATTTCATCTTTAATTCCCCACTCTCTCTCCTATCAGACGACAGCCGTTTCCGCTTCTCCTATATGGACTGATCCTGTTTTCGTATCTGCTAAGACATGAATAACATGATCGTCGATTGAGGTACGCTTAAATTTCACCTGTTTCTGAATGATTTCTTTCTTTTCATGCATGACTTCAATGCCTTCAAGATCAAGCTTATAGCTTCCTAAATTGGAGCGGACATCTCCATCCACGCTTGAATTGCCCGGCACGATCAATTTAATATTGCCTGTAACTGCCTTTGCTTCAAACTTATTCGTTCTATTTTCTAATGTACATGTGATATTTCCATTAAAGGATTGCAGTTCAACATTTTCAAATAATCCCAATGCCTCGATTGCCCCATTCACAGTCTCTGCAGCTAACTGGGATGCATTTGAATTCGTTAATTTGATTTGTCCATTTACCGTATCAATATCGAACTTTTCGCCATCAACATTGGAAAGTTCCACTTTCCCGTTCGTTGTTTTGACCGTTAAGTATTTGGCATCCAATTGCTCGCCAGTCAGCCCACCGTTAAAAATTCGAACTGAAATCTTTTTGTAATCCTTCTTCGGAACATAAACGACTGTTTCTACTCTCATCCATTTCGATTGAGTAGCGAAAATAAGCAACCCGTTTTCAATAGAAAACACAGTGTTTTCTATAAAGTAATTCCTTGCATCTTCTTTATCCTCAGATCGATAAACTTTCGCCTGACATTCAACCCGGATTTCATCTTGATCCCAAGTTACGAGTCTGACTGGACCATTTGCGATGTCCAGTTCGATTCTTTCAATATCCGAATCAGCCTGCTGGAAAGTGTGAGGCACATCTACTGATTGATTAAATTGAAAGTCAAAATGCTTAATTTTATTTAAGGCATTATTGACGAAATCAAAAATTTTCTCCCCGGCACTTTCCAATTGTGAATAGAATGATTCATCCTTGTTCTGTTTTTCTTGTTGCTGTTGATTTCCTTCTGTTTGAGTCCCTTGAAAGACCTCATCATGTGACGCTTCTTCCGTTAGTTTCGGTTCCGTTTCCTTCGTTTCTTCAGCTTCGTTTATTGGAGCGCTAGTTGATTCAGCTTCGTTGATAGGTGTTTCTTTCTTTACAGTGGATTCGTCTAATGCTTCTAGTAGGATAATCGCTTCTTGTGCTGATAGTTTTCCTTTTTGCACCAATTCAAGTATTTTTTTTCTTTCCTGATTCATTTCGATTTCCTCCTTATTGGTGGTTATAAAAGGTAATACGATTACGAAGCAGCATAAGTTTCACTTACTTGGTGCAGATAATAATCAAAGTTAATGTTTTCCAACTAGTTCTTCCACATGCTCTTGCTCAGCAATACGTTTTTTCATACGATCCCTATCACGAACTAAAATTGGTTTTAAATATCTTCCAGTATAAGACTCAGGATTTTCTACTACTTTTTCAGGTGTACCTTTTGCGATGATCGTTCCACCTTTGTCGCCGCCTTCAGGGCCAAGATCGACGATATAATCTGCCGTCTTAATGACATCAAGATTATGTTCAATAACGAGAACAGTATCACCATTATCAACTAGACGCTGCAACACCGTAAGAAGCCTTGCAATATCATCGACATGAAGCCCTGTAGTCGGCTCATCCAAAATATAAAGAGAACGTCCATTTGAACGACGATGTAGTTCAGATGCAAGCTTGACACGTTGTGCTTCTCCACCCGATAATGTCGTGGCGGGCTGACCAAGTTTCATATAACCCAGTCCAACGTCAACGATCGTTTGCAATTTCCGACTGATTTTCGGGATGTTTTCAAAAAATTCTAGCCCGTCTTCAATTGTCATATCGAGCACTTCAGCAATATTTTTCCCTTTATATTTTACTTCCAGTGTTTCCCTGTTATACCTTTTACCATGGCAAACTTCACATGGGACGTAAACATCTGGTAAAAAGTGCATTTCAATTTTGATGATCCCATCTCCGCGGCATGCCTCGCAGCGCCCGCCTTTTACGTTAAAGCTAAACCGCCCTTTTTTATAACCACGCACTTTTGCCTCATTTGTAGTTGCGTACACATCACGAATATCATCAAACACACCCGTATAAGTGGCTGGATTCGATCTCGGAGTTCTGCCGATTGGCGATTGATCGATATCGATTACTTTTTCCAATAGGTCGATGCCTATAATATCTTTATGAGCCCCCGGCTTAGCCTTTGCTTTATGGAGCTTTTGAGCAAGTGTTTTATGAAGGATTTCATTGATTAATGTACTTTTCCCAGATCCCGAAACTCCTGTGACCGCGATAAAAAGTCCTAAAGGAAGTTTAACATTTACATTTTTCAAGTTGTTTTCCTTGGCACCTTTTATTTCAAGATACCTTCCATTTGCCTTTCTTCGTTCTATTGGAAGGGGTATAAACTTTTCACCTGATAAATATTGTCCAGTTAGGGATGCATTGTTCTGCGCTACTTCTTCTGGTGTTCCAGAAGCGACAATTTCTCCACCGTGAACACCAGCACCTGGACCAATATCAATTAAATAATCCGCAGCAAGCATTGTATCCTCATCATGTTCGACGACGATGAGCGTATTGCCGATGTCCCTCATATTTTTCAATGTGCTGATGAGACGGTCATTATCACGTTGATGCAGCCCGATTGAAGGTTCATCCAATATATAGAGAACTCCAGTTAGTCTTGAACCAATTTGTGTTGCCAAGCGAATCCGCTGCGCTTCCCCGCCGGATAATGTTCCAGCAGCACGGCTCAATGTTAAATAGTCAAGCCCGACATTAACGAGGAAACCTAAACGTTCTTCAATCTCTCTTAAAATTAACTTTGCTATTTGCATTTCTTTTTCCGATAAATTTAAGCCAGCGAAAAATTGATCGGCTTCTACTACAGAAAGTCCCGTGATTTCACTTATATGGCGGCCATCTATTTTGACAGCAAGACTCTCTTCTTTTAAACGATGTCCTTTACAACGTGGACAAGGCTGCTGCGCCATATATTTTTCCATTTGTTCACGGATATAGTCCGAACTTGTTTCTTGATAACGACGCTCTACATTGCGGATGATTCCTTCAAATCTAATATTGCTTTCACGTACCTGACCAAAATCATTTTGGTAGCGGAATTTAATAACATCACCTTTACCACCGTACAAAATTGTATCCATCTCTTTTTTTGGCAAATCCTGAACAGGTATATCCATATCAATTCCATAATGATGACAAATTGTTTTTAATAGTTGTGGATAATATTGTGAACTAATTGGTGTCCACGGAGCAATGGCATCGTCATTAAGTGGTCGCGTCCAATCTGGGATGACAAGTTCTTGATCAACTTCCAGCTTCGAACCAAGACCATCGCAGTCAGGACAAGCACCGAACGGACTATTAAAAGAAAACATCCTTGGTTCTAACTTTTCAATGGAAAAGCCGCATTCTGGACAAGCATGATTTTCACTAAACAGTAATTCCTCTTCCCCGATCACATCGATGATCACTTTTCCTTCTCCTAGCCCAAGTGCCGTTTCCAATGAATCTGCCAGTCTCGTTTCGACTCCAGCTTTTACAACGATACGGTCGATGATCACTTCAATTGAGTGTTTTTTGTTTTTTTCAAGAACAATTTCGTCCCCGAGATCATATACTTCGCCATTTACCCGAACACGAACAAAACCTTGCTTTTTAATATCCTCCAACACTTTCGCATGTGTCCCTTTTCTTCCTGACACAATCGGGGCTAAAACTTGAAGTTTTGTCCTCTCAGGGTAGACCATGATTCGATCAACCATTTGTTCAATTGTTTGCGACGTGATTTCAATGCCATGGATAGGACAAATGGGTCTGCCAATCCGGGCATATAGCAAACGTAAATAATCATAAATCTCCGTTACTGTACCGACTGTAGAACGCGGATTTCTGCTCGTCGTTTTTTGATCGATTGAAATGGCGGGCGAAAGTCCTTCAATCGCATCTACGTCGGGCTTATCCATTTGACCTAGGAATTGGCGGGCATATGCTGATAGAGATTCGACATACCTGCGTTGTCCTTCAGCGTAAATAGTGTCAAAGGCAAGGGAAGATTTACCCGAACCTGAAAGACCAGTTAATACGACAAGTTTATCTCTTGGAATAGTAACATCTATGTTTTTTAAATTATGGGCCCTAGCCCCCTGCACGATTATTTTATCCTGTGCCATTCTTTGTTCATCCTTCCGCTTTTAACTCCAAGATCGCATCGCGAAGCTCGGCTGCTCTTTCAAAATCAAGCGCTTTTGCTGCCTCTTTCATTTCTTTTTCCATCGTAGCCAGCAGCTTTTCTTTTTCTTTTTTCGTGTATTTTTTCGTTTTTACTGCAGCTGCATATCCATCTGTATCCTCTGCGGCTACTGTTGCTCTGATGACATCGCGAATATCTTTTTGAATCGTTGTCGGTGTAATGCCATGTTTCAGATTATGTGCTTCTTGAACGGCACGGCGACGTTTTGTTTCGGTAATGGCTTTTTCCATTGAATCAGTCATTTTATCGGCATACATAATAACATGTCCGTTGGAATTCCGTGCCGCACGCCCTATCGTTTGGATAAGCGAACGCTCGGAACGCAGGAACCCTTCTTTGTCTGCATCTAGAATCGCAACGAGAGATACTTCAGGAATATCCAACCCTTCTCTTAGTAAGTTGATCCCTACGAGTACATCATACGTACCCATCCGCAACTCTCGAATTATCTCAATCCGTTCAAGCGTTTTGATTTCAGAGTGTAAATACTGCACTTTTACTCCGATTTCTTTTAAATAATCGGTAAGGTCTTCAGACATTTTCTTCGTTAGCGTCGTTATGAGTACACGCTCATTTCGGGCAACACGCTCATTGATTTCACCAAGAAGGTCATCAATCTGCCCTTCAATTGGCCTCACGTCAATATTTGGATCAAGCAATCCCGTCGGTCTAATAATTTGCTCAATCATCTTAGGCGTATGTTCAATTTCAAAAGGTCCTGGAGTTGCCGATACAAATATTGCATGATGAATATGTTTCTCAAATTCTTCAAATTTAAGAGGTCGGTTATCAAGAGCTGAAGGCAAACGAAAACCATGATCGACAAGCACTTGTTTTCTCGCTTGGTCACCATTGTACATACCACGAATCTGTGGCAATGTAACATGAGACTCATCTATGATTATTTGAAAATCGTCTGGAAAATAGTCTAGTAATGTATATGGAGTAGCACCTGGTGGTCTCAATGTTAAATGACGGGAATAGTTTTCAATTCCTGAACAGAAACCCATTTCACGCATCATTTCCAAGTCATAGCGTGTTCTCTGTTCTAGTCGTTGAGCTTCTAGGAGTTTATCATTCGCACGCATGATCGCGAGCTGTTCTTCCAGTTCTTTTTCAATATTTTCAATGGCGATGGATAATTTTTCTTCACCCGTTACGAAGTGGGAAGCCGGGAAAATGGCGGAATGTTCACGATCTCCGATGATTTCTCCAGTTAAAGCATCCACTTCCCTGATTCGATCAATTTCATCGCCAAAAAATTCAACGCGGATGCAATGTTCATCTCTTGAAACTGGAAAGATTTCTACCACATCACCACGTACTCGGAATGTTCCACGCTGAAAGTCAATATCATTTCGGGCGTACTGAATGTCAACAAGTTTACGTAAAAGCTGGTTTCTCTCAATCTCCATACCAGTTCTTAGTGAAAGAACATGCTCCCGATATTCCTCAGGAGAACCGAGACCATAAATACAAGACACACTTGCAATGATAACCACATCTCTTCTTTCAAATAAAGATGAGGTGGCCGAGTGGCGAAGCTTATCAATTTCATCATTGATGCTCGCATCTTTTTCTATATAAGTGTCCGTTTGTGGGACATATGCTTCTGGTTGATAATAATCATAATAACTAACAAAATATTCGACAGCATTGTTAGGAAAAAATTCTTTGAACTCACTGTACAATTGGCCAGCAAGTGTTTTATTATGTGCAATAATAAGCGTCGGCTTGTTAACTTCTTGGATGACATTGGAGACCGTAAATGTTTTTCCAGTACCTGTCGCCCCAAGCAGAGTCTGAAACTTTTGCTTATTGCGGAGACCCGCAATAAGGCTCTCAATAGCCCGCGGCTGGTCGCCAGCAGGCTGATATTTCGAAACGATTTCAAATTGATTTTTCAAAATGGCGGCCTCCTATTCTTCCTTCGATTTCACTACATCTATCATTATGGACAACACTTATACGCAAATAATCATGTATTTTATTTTACCACAACCTATGCAATAAAAACCAGCAAAAAGCGAACGTATATTTGGTTTATTTTACTAACGTTTTTCCAGCGCATATAGATCTTCTTCAAGAGTTTGCATTCTTTGCTCTGCAATCTCACGTGCATCACGAATGGCCGCGTTATAAAATACTGGTCCGAAACGGTCTTTTATGAAGTCAAAACAGACTTCCGCTGCAAGCTCGCCAATTTCCTCCCCACGTTCATCCCAAAAAAACTGTTGTAAGTCTTTAATCATTTCGCGTTTTTTTTCTGCAGTCAATCTTGGCATTAACATTCATCCCACTCCTGTCAATTAAATGAAAAAATGGAGTTAGACTTCCATCCTAGATGGAGGACTGACTCCGTATTTAAGTTGATGTTCCTTTATTCTTTTTTCTTTTCATCTGATTGGAAACATACAAGCCTACCGTTAATGAGGCTGCTTCTATTACAATTAACCACCATGTTTGTATATACCCTTTATATGCTGAAACGATAATTAAAGCAATCGTTAAGATAAATCCAACCGTCCGGCTATACGTCACCCTCGTGAAAAAGATCATAAGCAGTGCGGGTAAAAAAATGGCGGATATTATTTTATCAATCAAAAGAAAACACCTCGCTTCTGGCTATATGTACAGTTTTTCTTAAACAAAAGCAAAAAGCAAGGATTTTTTTATAATAGCATGGTTTTTCTATAGAGATGCCTGCTATTAATTTTATTAAAACCGGATTCAGTAATCCGGTTTTGTTCACAATTCATTCCCGTATTCCTCTCTATTTAAAGATCCTTAGCCGCAAGAGTATTCCTCACCAATGTTTTTTTCTTATCAGCAACTATATAAAACGCTAATAGCACGAAAATTATTATTCCGGATAATACATACACATTTTGATAACCAAAATGAACAGCTATGAGCCCCAGTATATAGGAACCGACGGCGATTCCAATGTCAAAAAGTGTAAAGAAAGTTGCTGTGGCATATCCGCTTCTTTGTGGATTGGTTGCCTGCACGGAAAGGGTTTGTAAACTTGGAACGAGTGCGCCGTAGCCGAAACCAATAAAAACACCCGACAGTAGAAATAAAAATGGTGAGTTGATAAAGGCTAATAAAATGAGTCCACCGCAAAAGCTAATGAAGCCTGGAATCAATACATATTTCGGTCCTTTTTCATCAAACCATCTACCCGTATATGGACGTGTTAGCAGCATGGCCGAAGCGTAAACCAAATAAAAAATAGTTGCTAAATGCAACAGATGTTTTTGCTGGGCGTATATTGATAAAAATGATAAAACACTAGCATACGAGAAGGAAACTACACTAGCCAGCAATGCAATCGGAACAGATTTTTTTTCAAATAAGTCGTGAATTGAGAAAGGGCGTTTTGAGGTTTTATTTTTTTCTACATCTTTATCGACTTTAATGGTTAAGGATAATGAAGCACCAATGAGCATAAAAATACTCATGATGATAAACAGTGCATTAAATGATAAGACTTGAACAATTAGTAAAGCAAGCATCGGTCCGAGGACAACCGCTAAATTGGTGGACATTGTAAAATAACCTAATCCAGCTCCGCGTCTAGACATCGGGACGTTATCAGCTGCAAGGGAACCACTAGCCGTTGTGGCGATGCTAAACCAAATCCCTTGAACAAAACGTAAAATTAATAATCCCGAAAATGGTGTAACAAATGCATATAAAATTGTACAAACTAAATAAAAGATCAAACTAATCCATAACATTTTTCTTTTGCCGTAAATGTCTAATATTTTCCCTGTAAATGGCCTGACTATAATCGCTGAAAGAAGAAAAATCGTCATTAACAGACCTGCATCTTCATCTGTTCTATTTAAACTTTCAAGTACATAAAGCGGCAAGGTTGTCACTAATCCATAAAACACGGTAAAGACAGCTAAATTTGTGCAGAATAAACCTATAAATGTTTTCGTCCAGATTGGTTCTCTTTTTTTCAAAAAATTCATCCCTTCTTCAATTTCTTGAGTAACATAACTAATTGATTTTGCTCTTCTAATGACAATTCCTGTAAAAACTGATTTTCAAAATGTATGACGGACTCTTCAATACTTTTGAACTTTTTTTCCGCATCTTCCGTCAACCCTACCATTTTCTCTCGCCGATCTTCCCCGAATTTTTCTGTCAGCCAACCTAACTCAATTAATCTTCGCACAGTCCGGGAAATAGTCGGTGCTTCAACATTTAAATACTTACATATTTGCGTCAGCGTTATTTCCCCATGTTGCTTAACGGTATACAAAACGCTCCATTGAGCAGTAAATAAATCATATTCCTTTAACGTATTGTTTAATTCTTTACTTAAATAGCGTGTTTTTTGAAAAATTTCATGGAATAGTGGATTCACGATTTTTCACCTCAAATTAGTTACCTAGGTAAGTATTTATTTTAATTCATTTTTCATCATTTGTAAAGAAGAAAAGCCGCTCCTATTGTAGGAACAGCTACGGATAGTTAATTATTCAATTCTATTACTTGGCCGGAAGACATATAAACAATTGATTCACATACATTCGTGACATAATCGCCTATTCTCTCTAAATACTGAGCCACTAATAAAAGATGTGTAGCTTGATTAATCCAAGCATTATCTTTATTCATCAGTTCAATTAGATCGGTAAAAATTGTTTTAAAATAAGCATCGATTTGATCATCTCGTTTTGCAATGGCAACAGCAGCTTCTTTATCCATTTGAATATAGGCATCTAAACAATCGTGCACCATTTTTTTCACGCCATCACTCATCTTTGGAATATCAATCAACGGTTTAGCATATATTTCATCTTTTAATTTTATCGTTGTTTTCGATATGCTTACAGCATGGTCCGCCATCCGTTCTAAATCAGAAGAAACTTTAAGAGTTGTTGCGATCCTGCGCAGATCACTCCCCACTGGCTGCTGAAGTGCAATCAACATCATACACTTTTTTTCAATTTCAATTTCAGCGTCATTAATGGCCCGATCTCCGTCCACTACTTTTTGGGCTAACTCAACATCTTTATTGACAAGGGATTTTACCGCATTATAAACAGATTCCTCAACCATTATCCCCATTTTAAGCAGATCTTGATGCAATTCCTTCAACCGTTCCTCAAACTGATTTCTAACAACCATTTACCTTCCTCCTTAACCAAATCTTCCCGTAATATAATCTTCTGTTCTCTGATCTGTAGGGTTAGAAAATATCACAGACGTATCATCATATTCGATGATTTCCCCACTTAAGAAAAAGGCTGTTTTATCTGAGATGCGTGCAGCTTGCTGCATATTATGTGTGACAATCACAATGCTGTATGTTTCTTTTAATTCTTGAACTAGCTCTTCTACTTTTAATGTAGAGATCGGATCAAGAGCTGAGGTAGGCTCATCCATCAGAATGACATCTGGTTCAATTGCAAGGCACCTAGCTATACAAAGACGTTGTTGCTGACCACCTGATAATCCGTAGGCATTTTCATTCAAGCGATCTTTTACTTCATCCCAGATGGCCGCTCCCTTTAAACTTGTTTCCACAATTTCATCAAGTATTTTTTTATTGCGAATTCCATGAATTCTAGGACCATACACAACATTTTCATAGATGGATTTTGGAAATGGATTCGGCTTTTGAAAAACCATCCCAACCTTTGTTCTAAGTTCCTCGACTCCAAATTGTTTAGATAAGATATTATTGCCTCTATATTGGAGTTCGCCTGACATTTTTACAGAAGGAATTAATTCAACCATTCTATTAAGAGATTTGACGAAGGTTGATTTACCGCAGCCTGATGGACCGATAATGGCTGTCACATTATTTTCCACAATATCAAAATTGATGTTTTTCAAGGCATGGTCATTTGCATACCATAGGTTAAAATTTTTCGCTTCAAATACATTTGATTTTTCATTTAAAGTTTTATCCATATTGTTATTTTTGAGCATTGTTCCTAACAAAATAATCCCTCCATCACAAAGTTAGTATCTTTTTGAAAATTTATTTCGAATGATAATTGCAATTGAATTCATTAAAAGAAGCATGACAAGAAGTACGATAATTCCAGCTGCCGCTACATCATGGAATGCTACTTGTGGTCTGCTCGTCCAGTTGTATATTTGTATTGGCATGACTGTAAAGCCGGACCAAATATTTTCTGGAATGAAGGCCACAAACGTTAACGCTCCAATCATAATTAATGGTGCTGTTTCACCAACTGCGCGGGATAATGCCAATATGCTTCCAGTTAAGATACCAGGTATTGCTGCAGGCAAAATAACACGTCTGATTGTCTGCCATTTCGTCGCACCCATTCCGTAAGAAGCTTCTTGGAGTTCTTTTGGAACTGCACGCAGCGCTTCTTGAGTAGCTACTACAATAATGGGTAAGATCAACAAACTCATTGTCAATCCACCTGCAAGCACACTTCTCCCCATCTCCATCATTCGAACAAATACTGTTAATCCCAATAAACCAAATACTATAGAAGGAACTCCTGCCAGGTTGGAAATATTCATTTGAATAAAGCGTGTAAATTTATTTTTTTTCGCATACAACTCAAGATAAATTGCACAGCCTACACCTAGTAAGATCGAAACGGGCCCTGTTATCGCCATAAGCCAGATCGTTCCAAAAATAGCTGATTTGATGCCAGCATTTTCGGGTTTTCTAGAAGCATAATTTGTAAAAAATTCAAAATCCAAAAATTTAAAGCCATCATTGAAAATTCGATAAATGAGTATAGCAAGCACAATTAATCCAAATGATGTTGCTAGAAAAAACAGCCACTTCATGACTGCATTTGTTAAAATACGAGAGCCAATTCTTTGCGATACTTTCTCTTTATTAATCAATTCCATCAGTATTCCTCCCTATAACGCTTGGAGATCCATTGGGCAATGATATTCATAATAAGTGTAAAGACGAATAATGCCATTCCGACAGCATATATGCTGTAATAAATTGTTGAACCGTATGAGGCATCACCTAGACTCACTTGTACAATATAGGCAGTCATCGTTTGAATGGTCTCAGTAGGATCAAACGTTAGATTTGGTTTGGACCCTCCAGCTATTGTGACAATCATCGTTTCTCCGATGGCACGTGAAATGCCAAGTACAAATGAAGCAATGATCCCTGATAGGGCAGCAGGCAATACAACCTTTAAAGATACTTCTAACTTAGTAGAGCCAAGTGCTAAAGCACCTTCTCTCATCGATCTTGGAACGGCACTCATCGCATCTTCAGATAACGATGCAACCATTGGAATTATCATAATTCCTACAACAATCCCTGGACTCAATGCATTGAAAAAATTCAAATCAGGTACTAGCTTTTGTAAACTCGGAGTAACGAAAGTTAAAGCAAAGAAACCATAAACAATTGTCGGAATCCCTGCCAATACTTCCAAAATCGGTTTAACTATTTTTCGGACTCGTTCACTCGCGAATTCACTCAAATATATAGCAGTTGCTAGTCCAATAGGGATGGCAACGAGCATGGCAATAATTGCTACGAGCAATGTACCGGATATAAGCGGTATGATGCCATATTGGGGATCGGCTTCAAAAAACGGAAACCATTCTGTTCCGGAAATAAAATCTATAAAATTAACACGTTTAAAAAACGTAATTGTTTCCACTAATAATGTCATGACAATTCCAATCGTTGTCATGATTGAAATGATTGCCATCAAAAACAGCAACACAGGTATTGATTTTTCCGTCAATGCCTGTTTAACCTTATCTTTTCTTTTATTTTCTTCTATTATTTTTGCTACTGAAATTTTTTGATCCCTTATATCCATAGGAAAACTCCTCATCGATTAATCAAAGATAGAGTGAGAGGAATGCCTCTCACTCTATTAAATTGTTTTGATTGCACAGTGCTTATATTTTTTCTTTTTATTTTGCAGACTCTTCCAATTTGTTAAGTGCTTCTGCATATTCGTCATCTTTTAGACTGATGTATCCTACTTCTTCAGCTAGTTCACCGGCATTTTCTAGTGCAAATTTCACGTAATCATATACTTGAGGTTTGCCAGATAATGCATCATTACGTACATAGAAATATAGCGGACGAGATAGTGGCTCGTACACTCCGTTCATAATTGTGTCATGATCAGGAGTGACTGCTTCACCTTTACTATTTACGATCGGTACAACTTTTAAATTATCCTTATTCTCAATGTAGTAAGAGAATCCGAAGAATCCAATACCACCTTTATCACCTATAACACCTTGAACGAGGACAT
Organism: Lederbergia panacisoli; assembly: GCF_024626525.1. GTDB lineage: Bacteria > Bacillota > Bacilli > Bacillales > Bacillaceae_C > Lederbergia > Lederbergia panacisoli. The sequence continues at coordinate 86,732 of NZ_JANJGU010000008.1, read as the reverse complement.
TATCGTCTTCAGATAATGTTGCATCTTTTCTCATTTGCTCATCTTCAAGGATGACTTCATTCCAATAGTCATACGTTCCGGAATCTGTTCCTGGGCTAAAGAATGAAATCGATTCTTCTGGCCAGCCATCGCGTACATCTGCCCAAGTTTTCACATTTCCGCTTTCGATCCACATTTTTTTCAATTCTTCAATAGTTAATTGATCAACAAAATCATTATCTTTATTCACAACGACAGACAAACCGTCGTATGCAATTTCAAACTCTGTATAGGGAATTCCACCATCTTTTAACAATTGAGATTCTTCATCTTTAATTGGACGGGAAGCATTACTAATATCTGTTTCTCCAGCAATGAATTTTTTAAATCCACCACCCGTACCAGAAACACCAACAGGTGCTTTTACATCAGGCTGTACAGCCAAGTATTCTTCAGATACAGCTTCCATGATTGGGAAAACAGTTGACGATCCATCGATGCCTACTGATCCGGAAAGTTTTTCACTTTCATTATTTTCTACTTTAGAAGTGCTGTCATTTTCATTTGCTGACTTGCCATTTCCATTTGTAGAACTTCCATCTCCATTTCCACAAGCTGCAAGTATAAGTGCAGATGATAGAGTGAATGTAGCAATTAAGGATTTCAACTTCATGTTAAGATTTCCCCCTGTGAGAATTTTATTTGTTTCTTACAATCCCTATCTTACAGGGTGTTTATAAACTCGCGATTAACACATTGTAAAGGTTGTGTTAATGTATTGTTTTGTTTCTATTAATCTTTCATCCGCTAAAAAGTTGAGTTGTGTTTCATAAAAACAAAAAAGACTCCGTAGCTAATTAAAGAGGAGTCCCAAAATATTATATATTTTCCTGTTTTTTCGGAAGGCTAATAATAAACGTTGTACCTTCCCCTTCAACGCTATTCACATCAATGATTCCATGGTGTGAATCGACTAAATGCTTCACAATGGCAAGCCCTAAGCCTGTACCACCCGAACTGCGTGATCGTGCTTTTTCCACTCGATAAAAGCGCTCAAAAATTCTTGGAAGTTCTTTCTGGGCAATGCCGATTCCTGTATCAGATATGAGAAGCTTAATTTTATTTTTCTCTTCGATTACGTTCACAGAAATCTCTCCACCCTCTGGAGTGTACGCAATTGCGTTTGAAAGAAGGTTTAAAACAATCTGCTGAATACGATCTTTTTCGCCTTCAATCCAAATTTCCTTATTTTCTGGTAGAGTCAGTTGTAAGTTTTTCTTGGCGGCTTCTTTTTTTATCGTATTGGCTGTATTTATTACAGCATCCGTTATATTCACAAGTTCAATCTCAAGTGGAATGCGGTGATGTTCAATACTTGATAAATAGAGAATATCCTTAATAAGGCGATGTAATCGATCACTTTCATTATAAATAATCGTCAAAAAGTTACGGCATAGTTCCTCATCTTCCATTGCCCCATCAAGCAATGTTTCGGCAAATCCTTTTAAAGATGTGATAGGGGTCTTTAGCTCATGAGATACGTTTGCTACAAAATCACTGCGCATTTTCTCAAGTCTGCGAATATCCGTCACATCATGGAGAACAGCAATAATCCCGCTTACTTCCCCATTTTCACGTACATACGGAGCTAAATGGGCATCTACCGTTCTTTCCTTTGGATAATAAAAATAGGCTTCCTTTCTAAGCTCTTGACCTGTTTTTAAACATTGATCGATCAAGTGGCTAAGTTCTTTACTCCTGCCCACTTCGGCATGATGCTTATTTGTAAAAGTTCTTGGGTCTTCTCCTAACATTTGCCCCATTGCACGGTTAGCTAATAAAATTCGACCATCGATATTTACTAGCAAAACGCCACTCATCATATTCGCAAGAACACCTGTAAGACGCTGCTCATTTTCATGGAGCTTATCCATTTGGCTTTTCAAACTGGATGCCAGGACATTTATGGCATTCGCCAATTGGCCGAGCTCCCCTTTAGATTTCATTTTTACACGGGCTGTATAATCTTTTTCCTTCAGTTTTTCAGATACATCAATCATTTCCTCAATCGGACCTGATATGCCCTTCGCTAATCTCATTCCTATTAGGCCAGTTAAAAGAAATGCAGCAAACAAAACAAGAGCGATGCTGATCCATAACCTTCTAATTGCATGCTCAATATTTTCCATCGATAGTGAAACCCTCATGACCCCAACGGTTTGATTATTTTCATGGATTGGAATCGATACATACATCATACTAAATCCAAGGGTATCGCTATATCTAATTGAAAGCCCTGATGTTAAATTCTCTTTGATGATCTGCTTAACTTCAGGGCGATTAGAATGATTCTCCATATTAGCAGGGTTATCTTTCGTATCTGCTAAAACAACACCATCCTTGTCAATTACGGTTATCCGTGATTGTATGGACGAAGATAGCATCATCACTTTTTGTTGCAGGTCGCTTGCATACAACCCTGTTCTATCCATTTCCACCGCATTAAACACTAAATGAGCGGTTTGCTTTAATTGATTTTCCTTTAGGTCATAATATGTATTTTTCATCATTTCCGCCAGAAAAAAACCAGAAATGAGGAGTAATAAAGACATTAATAATAAAAATGAGAACGTAATGCGAATCCATAATTTGTGCATTTTTATGGCTTCTCCAATTTATAGCCGAAACCGCGAATCGTCTTAATATAAACCGGTTGCTTCGTATCTACCTCAATTTTCTCACGCAAATGACTAATATGGACATCAACGATACGAGAGTCGCCGGCAAAATCATAATTCCATACCGCATCCAATAGTTGATGGCGACTTAATACTTTCCCCTGATTAATGGCAAGGTATAGTAAAAGTTCAAATTCTTTCGGTGTAAGCTCAAGCTTTTCACCGGAAAGAACAGCTTCATATTTTTCAGGGAAAACGGTAAGCTCGCCAATTTCTATCACTTCGTCTTTTGTTATAGTCTCTGAAACCTCATTCATATTGGACCTTCGTAAAATTGCCTTCACTCTAGCTATTACTTCACGCGGACTAAAAGGTTTCGTCAAATAATCGTCTGCACCAAGTTCGAGTCCAAGCACCTTATCGAACTCATCATCCTTTGCCGTTAGCATTAAAATAGGAGTTCTTACTTTTTCCTGTCTTAATGTTTTGCAAACATCCATTCCATCCATTCCCGGAAGCATCAAATCTAGCACAATAAAATCCGGTTTCTCCTTCATAGCCATTTCCAGGCCAGTCTTTCCATCTCCAGCAGTCATTACTGAAAACCCAGCCTTCTCCAAATTAAAACGCAAAAGCGTCACAATTGAAGGCTCATCATCAACTACAAGCACTCTTTCCACCAGCAAACCTCCTTCTTTTTCTGTGGGCAGGTTCATTCTAATTTTAAATGTACGGTTTTCGATGAGAACTGTCAATCTTCATAAAATTGACAATGTATTTTCGCTCATTTTTTCGTACAATTGAAATAAGTTAGTGATTTTGCTATTATTAAGGATGAATCGAGCTAAATCTTTTAAATTTTAGTTCTTAATTCAAGCCAAGTGAGACTGGAAAATTTCTCTACAGTGAGCAGAGAAATTATCATAAAGATAATATTATAAAGGTGGTTTTTTTATGTCATACGTTATAACTGCACCATGTCTTGGGGAAAAGTTTGGCGAATGCGTCGAAGTTTGTCCTGTTGATTGTATTCTTGAAGGAAAAGATATGTATTTTATCGACCCTGACCTATGTATCGACTGTGGCGCTTGCCAAGCAGTATGCCCAGTTGAAGCGATATATCACGAGGAAGATTTGCTTCCGGAAGATGAGATTTATATCCAAAAAGCGAAAGAATTTTTTGCTTCTGCGGAATAAGATCACATATAGAAAGACAAGGTTGAAAGATATTCCATCTCCCAACCTTGTCTTTTTTTATAGCTTAACCCTCTGCAGCCTCAATGCATTTAAAACAACAGACACCGAGCTGAATGCCATTGCTGCGCCAGCGACCCACGGAGCGAGAAATCCAACTGCGGCGATTGGAATTCCTAATGTATTATAGCCAAATGCCCAAAATAAGTTTTGTTTAATATTACGAATAGTTTTATGGCTCATATAAATGGAATCGGCAATGCTGTTTAAGTCACCACGGATGAGCGTGATATCAGCGGCTTCCATCGCCACATCTGTCCCGGTTCCGATTGCCATTCCAATATCAGCAATTGCCAGAGCCGGGGCATCATTGATCCCGTCTCCAACCATCGCAACTTTTTTTCCGGCTTCTTGAAGTTTTTTTACTTCTTCCGCTTTTCCTTCCGGCAACACTTCAGCAATTACGTGATCGATGCCGACCTCTTTTGCGATTGCCTGTGCAGTTCGACTGTTATCCCCCGTCATCATAATAACTTCAATTTTCATTTCTTTTAAACGCTCGACTGCTTCTCGTGAAGTATCCTTGATTGTATCCGCAACTGCAACGATTCCCGCATACATACCATCAATGGATGCAAGCATGGCGGTTTTCCCTTCACTTTCATAACGATCCATTTTACCGATGGCTTCATTAATATCAACCTTGTTTTCTTTCATAAGACGCCTTGTTCCAACAAGAATTTCTTTTCCATCAATAACTGCTTTGATGCCAAACCCGGGAATCGCTTCAAATGAGGAAGGTCGTTTTAAATGAATCTTTTTCCTTTTTATCCCGTCCACGATAGCTTCAGCCAACGGATGTTCAGACTGCTGTTCAGCTGATCCAATCATTGATAGAAATTCTGTCTCATTAAGATGTGTAGACACATTTGTTAAAATTGGAGTTCCGTTCGTGACTGTTCCTGTCTTATCCAAAATAACAGTATCAATTTTATGTGTCGTTTCCAAATGCTCGCCGCCTTTAAATAAAACTCCGTATTCGGCAGCTCTTCCTGATCCAGCCATTATAGAAGTCGGTGTGGCAAGCCCGAGAGCACAAGGACAAGCAATGACAAGAACCGCAATCATTTTTTCCAAAGCTTCAGGGAAATTTCCTGGTGCAACTCTTGTAAACCAAATGATAAACGTTAGAACTGCAATCCCAACTACAATGGGTACGAAAATACCAGAAATATGATCGGCCAATCGTTGAATCGGAGCTTTTGACCCTTGGGCTTCTTCTACTACTTTAATAATTTGTGCAAGGGCCGTCTCTTTCCCGACTTTTGTTGCCCGCATTTTTATAAAACCATTTTTATTAATGGTTGCGCCAATAACAGAGTCACCGGCGTTTTTATCAACTGGCACACTTTCTCCCGTAATCATTGATTCGTCAAAAGCGGACTGACCTTCGATAATCATTCCATCGACCGGAACTTTTTCACCGGGTTTTACGAGTAAAATATCGCCCTCCATCACTTCTTCAAGGGGAATATCGAGGATAGCATCTTGCCGAACGACCGTTGCCGTTTTCGCTTGTAAACCCATTAGCTTTTTAATCGCCTGCGAAGACCTTCCCTTTGCTTTTGCCTCAAATAATTTCCCGAGGATGATTAACGTAATTAGAACAGCACTCGTTTCAAAATACAAATCAATCGAATGGCCAGGAGCCCCTATTGAGCGTATTACTAAAAATGCGCTATAAAAATAGGCAGCTGATGTACCTAGTACAACAAGAACATCCATATTTGCGCTTTGATTTCGCAAAGCCTTATAGGCGCCCACATAAAATTGTTTTCCGATATAAAATTGCACGGGTGTCGCAAGCGCCATTTGCACCCAAGGATTCATTAACATTTTTGGCACGTAAATAAAAGAAGTAAAGCTAAAATGCGATACCATCGTCCACAGCAATGGGAGGGACAGCAGTAAAGAAAGAATGAACTTTCTTTCCTGGTTTTTAATTTCCCTTTCACGATAATCAATCGTTTCTTTATCACCTTCATCATTTTTCACAATTGCCCCGTATCCTAGTTGTTCGACTCGATTAGTAATATCTTTTGTAGATGATACGGATGGATTAAATTCAACTGTCGCTTTTTCAAGCGCAAGATTTACATTCGCTTCAAGAACTCCTGTCATTTTTTTCAAACCTTTTTCAATTCGATTTGAACAAGCGGCACACGTCATGCCTGTTATGACTAATTCCACTTTTTCAGTTACGACATCATACCCTAAGTCTTGAACCTTTTTCTGAATATCTTCCAAGGATATTTTCTCTTTATCATAATGAATCGTCGCTTTTTCCAAAGCGAGATTTACATTGGCATCCTTTACACCGTCAAGCTTATTCAATCCTTTTTCAATTCGATTTGAACAAGCGGCACACGTCATACCGCTTATTTGAAATTGGCTTTCTGAAACATTACCATTTTTCATTTTTTAAATCTCCTTATACCTATAAGGGGTATATGTCTATGTAAAAAGAAAGCGTGCAATGGAAAGCACGTTCCTTAAGATTTTACATCATACCCTTGATCATCAATTGTTTCCTTGATTTGGTCAACATTTACTTCATTGTTGTTAAATTCTACAGCGACAGTTCCAGCTTCAAGATTTACTTTCACATTTGAAACGCCTTGAAGTTTGCCAACGCTTCCTTCTACCGCTTTTACGCAATGACCGCAAGACATTCCCTCAACCTTTAATGTAATATTTTCCATAATAATCAGCTCCTATTATTTTTTCATTAGCTTCTGTATTGTAATAAGGAATTCGTCTAAGACGTCAAAATCTCCTTCTTGAATTCTTTCAACGACACAATTTTTCATATGACCTTCAAGCAAAATTTTCGCTACACTATTCAATGCTGCCTGGGTGGCGGAAATTTGCGTTATAACATCATCACAATAAGTATCTTTTTCAATTAAACCTTTTATTCCACGAATTTGCCCTTCTACTCGGTTTAGCCTTGTCACTAAGTTTTTCTTAACTTGCTCAGAATGATGACTTTTCCGATTCATAGTGGATTCGCAGCAGGATTCCTCAGGGATTTGGTCCATCTCCATAGCCATTAACATTCCTCCTTTTCTTTATCATAACATACCCCCATACCGTATGCAAACTACAAAATTTTAATCAATTAAAAACAAAAATGCCTATACACATATATCCCTTTTGAATAAGATAAAACGAATATTATTGTTACAGCTAGGAGGGTAGAAATGTCTGAAGAGAAAAAAACAAAAGAAATTCATGTTGAAAATTTAATTATCCATGCCCAGAACGTTGAAGTTGTGGAAGAACGGCATAATAGGGAAAGGGAAGCTGAAGCACCCGCTCGAGATCCGTGGGGATTTTTCTGGGGAAGACCGATGGAGGCTCCTGAAGAAACAGCAGAAGTAACTGAAGCTGATGGAGAAAAAGAAAACTAAACATGTGCAAGTATAGAAACGGAAAGTGATTTATATCACCTTCCGTTTTACTTTTCTATTTGCGATCCTCTCTATACATAAGAATCATGAATACGCTAATCAACGTAAAAGCCGTTAACGCCAGAAAAGGAATTGTTATAAAACCGAACCAATTAATATATTGCACATTACAAGGCACACCTTGTACACATGGCTTGATTGCTGCAAAACCTGGAACTTTTTGAACTAAATAATGATATAAAGAAATCGAGCCGCCAATCAAGGATACTGGCAGAATATACTTTTTTATATATCTTTCATTATAAAAAGCAGCGATGCCAAGGATAATCGTGAGTGGATACATAAAAATTCTTTGATACCAGCAAAGTTCGCAAGGAACATAGCCTTTTATTTCACTAAAATATAAACTTCCCAAAGTAGCAATTACTGAAACAACCCAGGCAAAATATAAGGTTAAGGATGATTTAGACTCATTCATTTTAATTGTCCAAACCTTTTTCAATTTCTGCTGCTATCGCTTCATAATCAAATGGATCATTTAACATAACCCCATTTATGACAATTGTTGGAGTGTATTGGATATTTACTTCTTTCACAAGCTCATCATCAATTGTCACTTCTTCCAATGTTCCTTCTTGATCGATGTCTTTTTTATATTCTTCAAAGTCAATATTAGGAGCATACGCTTTGGCAATCTCCACTAGTGTGTCTGTTGTTACCCATTGTTCATCGTGATTTTGACTAGCAGGTTGAGCATCGAAAAGGCCTTTATGAAAAGCCCAAAAGCTATCCGGATCTTGCTTGAAAACAGATTCTGACGCAAGGGCTGCAAGGACTGATTCTTTCCCGTGAAAAAGTACATTTATATATGTAAGATTAGCTTTTCCAGAATCAATAAACTCTTCTTTTAGCTGTGGAAATACTTTTTCTCCCCAAGCTTTACAAGATGGACATTTATAATCACCGAACTCAACGATTGAAACAGGTGCATGTTCATTACCTATCATCGGTTGATTTTCTAACTTATTAAGATTGACCTTTGCTTGGTCCTGGCTTTTATCTTTATTACTAAAAACTAATACAAGCGCTATGATTATGGCAAAAATTACAACCGTCATCATAACAATTTTTTTATTATTCATAGTGCACCTCTTCGTAATTTAACGTTAATGTCAATAATCGTATCATACCCCTTAGCGGTATGTAAATAAATTAGAATTGTATTTGAATAGGAAAGAAATAAATGACAGATACTTTGTTTAAGGCTCTTTTTACATAAGTAAAACAAGATGCAGATTCATATTTTATTAACGAGACGAGTTGAGAAAGGCTATGTCTTTTTTCAAAAACAGAAATAGAAGTGATGTAATTTTTCCGAGTATTGATGAAAATGTCCATTATTTTAATGACGCTTTACATAATACTGACGATCTAAAAACACGTACTATCCATTTTAATGGTATTCCCGGTGTTATTATCTACTTGGAGACAATGGTGAATTCCGAGGAGCTTCAGCGCAGCATCCTTATCCCACTTACACAGGCGAATATAGGTCAAAAAATAGATGATATCGTCACAAGCGCTCAATTTGCAAAATCAAGCAACATGAATATCGCAGTTACTGCACTTCTTAAAGGAAATAGCATACTCTTCTTGGAAAACGGGACAGAAATTTATATATTAAACACTTTACAAAGCCATTCTCGCTCTCCGGAGGAACCTGAAAATGAAAAAGTTGTTAGGGGGTCCCATGAAGGGTTTGTAGGTCATCTCAATATTAATTTAAATTTGGTTAGAATGCGCATTCAAAACCGCCATTTAAAAATTGAATACTTCGAACTTGGTTGGGAAACTAATACACGAGTTGCGATAGTCTATATGGAAGAAATTGCAAACCCAACTCTGGTCGATGAATTGAAAAAAAGGATTAATTCCATCTCATCCGATATGATTTTTAGCCCCGGTTATATTGAAGAATTTATTGAGGATAGACCTATATCCCCTTTTCAACAAATTTTATATACGGAAAGACCTGATCGTGTAGAAGCCCATTTAATGGAGGGAAGAGTTGCAATATTTTCAGAGGGTACTTCTGACGTATCGATTATGCCTGTATCCTTTTTTGCATTTTTCCAATCTCCAGACGATTTTAATATTAGATTTTATGCAGGTTCGATGTTTCGCTTACTTAGGTTTTTTAGTTTTTGGGGGGCCATTACGCTGCCTTCTATTTATATTGCTATTATTAGTTTTCATTTTGAGCTGATTCCGAATGATGTTATTACCGTCGTGAAAAGTTCTATTGAAAACATTCCTTTTCCGCCTTTTATTGAAGCTTTGATTATGGCGGTTACGATTGAATTAATTAGAGAAGCTGGGATAAGGCTTCCATCGCCGATTGGCCAAACGATCGGTATAGTGGGAGGATTAATTATTGGAGAATCGGTTGTGAACGCGGGACTGGTATCTAATGTAATGGTCATTGTCATTGCATTAACAGCTATTATGTCTTTCACGATTCCTTCTTATGAGATGAGCAACACCGCACGGCTTTTATCATTGCCAATCATGATAGCCGCGGCAACACTTGGATTTGTCGGAATCATTTTTTGCTTAATGATTATTATTATCCATCTATGTAAATTGGAATCTTTAGGAACACCTTATCTTGCACCGTTTGCACCATTGAAGGTTCCGAATTTAAAGGACTCCATCGTCCGTTTTCCTATTTGGATGCTAAACAAACGACCAAAAAACATTAAGCCTCAAAAGTTAGTAAAGCAAAGGCGTTCAAGGGAATGGGATAAAAATGAAAAGTAAGCATCAGATTTCCCAATTTCAGCTAACAATCATTTTAATTCATGCTCAAATTGGAGTAGGAATCGTCTCTTTACCTTATGTAATGTTCCTTAAAGCAGATGGAGATAGTTGGATCTCTATATTAATCACTGGTGTCCTGCTTCAGGTGATGATCTTCTTAATTTGGGCATTAATGCGTCGCTTCCCAACTCAAAACCTTTATATGGTGCTTCAAAGTCTTTTTGGAAAATTTATTGGCAAAATCATCTCTTTATTATATTGTTGCTATTTTCTTATTGTTGCCGGGATGGTTTTGGCGAAATTTGCATTTACTTTAAAAGTTTGGATGCTCCCATTGACACCCCAATGGTTAATTTTACTACTAATGATTCTGACCGTGATTTATCTTGTAATCGAAAACCTTCAAATCATCGCTCGGTTTCTTTTACTTGCAACACTTCCGTTAATTGTGTTTATCAGTTTATCGGCCTATTCATTAAAATTCGCCAATTATACGTACATCCTTCCTATCGGAAGTAATGGATTTCTTCATATTTTAAAAGGAATAAAAGCGGGTTTTCCCTCCTTTCAAGGATTTGAGTTATTATTAGTATTATTTCCATTTGTCCAAGCGGACCAAAAAAGTGTACTAAAAGCAGCAACTGTAGCTAATGTTTTTGTAACACTTTTTTATACTTTTATCACTTTGATCTGTTTACTGTTTTTTAGTCCTAAAGAATTAGAACTTATTCCGGAACCAGTTTTATACTTAATCAAATCATTTGCATTTAAAATCATCGAGAGACCGGATTTAATTTTTACTTCGCTATGGATTGTTTTAGTTGCCACAACGATTATGAGTCTTTTATTTGCTTCTTCCATCGGCCTTTCTACAATCGTGAATGCAAAAAGTCATAAACTTTTTGTTTTTCTATCAGCAATTGCTTGCTTTATCATTGCATTTATACCAAAAGGAAAATTTGAAATTGAGGCATTGGGGAAGATCGATAGTCATCTTGTCACCTACTTCGCCTTTGCCTTTCCCGTCATTTTCCTATTAATATCCTTGATTTTTAAGAAAAAAGAGCGGAGGGACAATTAATGGGGCGAATTCTCCTTTGGGTTCCTATTGTAGCAATCATTCTTGCTGGTTGTTGGGATCAACGCCTTTTAAGGGATAATAGTTTAATATTGGCCATCGGTTATGACAAAATGGATAACGGAATCATGGCAACGATTGCCCACCCTCTCGCTTCGTCCGGTGGACCTACTCATAACTCTGCCCCCCAACGAAGTGAAGTTTTATCTTCAATGGGATCCTCGGCACGGGATGCTGAAGTTCATATGGAGCGAAAAGTTCCCGAGAAATTCGATTTATCTAAAGTGAAAGTCATATTATTAGGGAAAAAGTTAGCTTCTCAAGGCATTTTTCCCATATTAGATTCTACATACCGAGATTTAAGAGGTCCGCTAAATGCTAAAATAGCGATTGTTAAAGAAAATGCCCAGGAAGGGCTATCCATTAAGGTGCGTGAAGCAATGACAATCAGCGATTATTACGCCGAACTGCTTCATACATCTGAACAAGGCGGAATTACAAAAAACGAGAATGTGCAAGAAGTTTTTCCAATCATTTTATCAGAAGGGAAAGATTTTGCTGTACCATATTTGACAATAAAGAAAGAAGAAAATAAAGCGAAAGTGATCGGATTGGCCCTGTTCGATGATGATAAATTCTCGGGGGTATTAGGATTAATGGAGTCTAGCATGTTTCTCGTTCTATCAGATAATAAATTGAAAAACTTACCGTTCAATTTAAAAATTAGCAATAACGACAAAAAGGAACTAAATAACTTCGTAAGTATCCAAGTACAAAATATTAAAAGGAAAATTAACATTCAGGACAATAATGGAAAGATACAAGCAACAGTAAAAGTGAATTTAAAATTGGCAGTAGAAGAGTACCCGCCGGATCATTTATTTAAAAAAACTAAAGTTGAAGATCTCAATAAAAAAGTGGAGAAACACTTAAATCAGCTTGCCGAAAAAACGATTAAGAAAATGCAGGAAGCGAATTGTGATGGGCTCGGAGTAGGTGAAAGAATAAAAGCACACCATTATCAAACTTGGAAGTCATTGGAATGGAAAAAAATCTACCAGGATATACCGATTCATGCGGAAATAAATACGGAGATTGTCCAGCAAGGGCTAATAAATTAAGAGTTTTTTTACGAAAAAATCCCAATTCTACTGAATTAGGATTTTTCCGTCATTACATAGCTTTTGCAGATTTTTGCATCTCTCTCTTTTCGATAAACAAAATACCAAGCTCATGGTGATCCCCTTCGTAAAGAGCACGTTGTACAAGACGAATCTCACCATTTTTATCGAACACTTCAAGCTTGCAATAGGCACGGTTTTTTAATAAAGCTTTATATAAATCTGTTTTATTACGTACTTTCATATTATTGCATGTTTGGATAATTTCTCCCTTTTTTAATCCCATTTTAGAAGCAGGAGATCCTGGGAGTACATCCAGCACCATGATGCCGCTATTTCTAGGTGTAAAATAATATAAAGCGGAGCCTTCACGCACTCTGTGAAGGTAGGCAATAATTAGCCTTCCGAGTACAGCTGCCGTTGCTGCAATTGCTGGAATATAGTTTGGCAATAAGAAGCTTGTAGCAGAAATAGCAGTAATCAAAACACCGAGACTTAATACTTGTTTTCCTAATCTTTTTACGACATTTCCAGGTAATGTCGTTTGAATCTGCTGCTGGAAGCCCATTAAAAATGGAACTAAAATAATAGAATAACTTTCAGTTCCCCAATGGATGACTGGCCACCATTCGAATGGTGCGCTGATTGGGCCAACAGGAAGGAAAAGAAAAACTGGCAATAGCCATAGTCTTTTCGTCTGGAGTGCTCCTACCGTCAATCCTCTTCTGCTTTGCCGAAGTTTAGGAGATACGTCTTTAAGACCGTTTTTTAACATGAGCGTTCCTTCTGTCATGATAAGAATACCTAGTAATATGGCAGCCCCCATAAAGAAGCTGGAATCAATCGATTTAAAGGTATTTTCAAAATAGGGAATTTCCAAACTGAAATAATGGACTGCAAATACTACCAACAAAGCCAGTCCAATAGTTAAAGCTGGAGATAATAACCTTGCATTCCCTGCCAAACCTAATAATAATGTCGTAATGGCAATGGCCGCAATAAAAGGAAATGGTAAAGTAAGACCAACTAAAACAAACAATATTGATACTATGAGTCCTGCAGCAATACCTGCTGGAAATAAATATCGCAATTCATGAAAAAGACGATTCACCCTCACATGGAAATCCCGACGCTCCCGTTTAACACGGAGATACCCCGCAGTTAAAGCAAGCAGCAACGAGAAGTAAAGAATAGGATGAAGAAACAATCTACCGATTCCCTTTGCGATTTCAAGCAACCACATTTCTGCCATATTGCCACATCCTTTTTCCGAAAAAATACTCTTACATTCTATTCTATCAGAACTTTCCTGAAAAAAGGAAAAAAAATAAAGGCTAATCCGCCTTTATGAAAAATTATTAATTACTATTATCGAAAAGTTTTTAATGCCACTTGTAATTGTAAATCATTTTTTTCATCCTGAATCGCTTTTACGATTTCTTCCTCTAATTTTACAGCCGTTTCTACATCAATTCGACCCGTAACAGGCATCTTTTTAATAGATTGGAAGGCTTTAACTGCCCTTTCAGTTTGCTCATCAAAATAACCATCTTGTCTGCCAGATCCGAAGCCTAACGCTAAAAGCATCTCTTGAGCAATCGTTACATTCTCATTATTCATATCCAAAGCGAGCGTTTCATCTAATTGTAATGAATGAGCATGAAAATAAGCTGGCTGCTCCACTTCAATCGTTGGTTTTATTCCTTTTCCATGGATCCAATTTCCATCAGGTGTTAACCATTTAAACATCGTCAATTTAATATTACTATGGTCGTCTAAAGGCAATGCCTGCTGAACCGTTCCTTTCCCAAAGGTTTTCTTTCCAACTAGCGTGTATCCTTCGATTTCACTCAAAGCTCCTGCTAGAATTTCAGAAGCCGAAGCACTCCCTTCATCTACAAGTAGCGTAATCGGATAGGGTAGTTTCTTTTTAAGACTAGTATATAATGGATTTCTTTTCCCTGAACGTTCCTCAATTTGTACATAAGGTTTGGAATCAGTCACAATTTGAAACAAAATATCCTCAACACTTGAAAGCATTCCACCTGGATTTCCACGCACATCAATAATAAGCCCTTTTAAATTCTGTTCCTCAAGCTTCCTCAGTTCTGTTGTAAAATCTTTTGCTGTATGTTGCGCAAAAGTAGTAATTTGTATATAGCCAATATTTTTCTCGGCATTTTTTTTCATATCAGAAAAGACAGTTAGAACAGGTACTTTGTCCCTCATTATCTCTATCGTTAGTGGTTTGGTCAATTCACTTCTGGCAATCTCAAGCTTGACAACAGATCCTTTTTTGCCACGAATTCTCTTTGATGCTTCAAATAAGTCAAGCCCCTCTACTGTTTCACCATCGATACTGATGATACGGTCTCTTGCTTTCAGCCCAGCTTTTTCAGCCGGCGAATTTTTTATGGGTGAAATGATGATAAGCTTTCCTTCCTGAATCGCAATCTGTGCGCCAATTCCGTCAAACGAAGAGTCAAAGCTATCATTAAATCGTTCTGATGCCTCTTCATCCATATAAACGGAGTACGGATCTTGCAAGGTTCCAACCATTCCTTGGATAGCCCCTTGTATAAGTTGGCCATCACTCACATCTTCCACGTAAGACTTTCGAATCAAATCAAATGCATCCGCCACTTTCTCCAAACCAGAAATCCTTTCCCTCTCAGTCGTAGCCTGTTGTTCCGATCCAACCTTTTCCTTGCTAAAGTCCATCGTTCCCGGCGGCAATATCCATAAAAAAGAAGCATATGTACCACCCGCCCCCAATAATAAAGAGCAGATTGAAATGATGACCAGCCACCTATTCTTCATGTTTTTCCTCCTCTGCCGCTCATGCAAATGATATTGCATTTTCAAGAGTTTTCCATACATCCTATGCGGAAAAAGGACAAGTTATGTGAAGAAACTTGTGTAAATGGGATAGGAATAGAATAGTGTGGTTAGTATCCTTAAAAACATGGATAAAAGTTGCTTTAAGAATGTAAACCAATAACTTGATATTAATACATAATTTCTAAAAGATAAGCATTTTACACTAATTTGAATTCGGTTCAACTTTGGATATTTGCTGTTTTCGGTTCGAATCAGGCATGAATTCGTTCTCAAATTATGAGTTTGGGGATTTTCCGGTCGAATCAGGCACGGATTCGTTCTCAAATTATGAGTTTGGGGATTTTCCGGGCGAATCAGGTACGGATTCGTTCTCATATTATGGTTTTCAGGATATTCGCTCCGAATCAGGCGAGGATTCAGATTCAAATTATGGTTTTTTTGATGCTGCCTTTCCTTCACTAAAAAGAAAAGACCTAGGAAACAAGTTCCCAGGCCTCTCCTTTTCATTCACTCACTTATTTTACAGAAGTTGCTGCTACCGCTTTTTCTATCGCTTGCCCTAGGTCGGCGGTGATGTCTTCAATCGCTTCAAGGCCAACTGCCAAACGAATTAATTCTTCTGTTACTCCTGTCAATTTCAATTCTTCAGCACTTAACTGTTGATGCGTTGTGGACGCTGGGTGAATAATCAATGATTTTGCGTCTCCTACGTTGGCAACATGTGAGAATAACTTCACGTTATCAATTGTTGCTCTGCCCGCTTCACGTCCGCCTTTAATACCGAAGACGATAATCGCACCCGCCCCTTTAGGGAAGTACTTTTTCGAAAGCTCATAGGATGGATGGTCTTCCAATCCCGGGTAGGACACCCACTCAACTGCATCATGTTCCTGTAAGTATTTCGCAACTGCTTTTGTATTTGCAATATGTTTTTCCATACGAAGATGTAGAGTTTCTAAGCCTTGTAAGAAAATAAAAGCGTTATCTGGGCTTAGGCAAGGTCCGAAATCACGAAGCAGCTGAACTCTTAACTTTGTAGCGAATGCCGCTCCCGGAACATCAATCCCATAGCGGATTCCATGATACGTATGATCCGGCTCAATAAAGTCAGGGAATTTCTCATTATTCCAGTCAAATTTACCACTGTCTACAACAACTCCACCAATGGCAGTTCCGTGACCGCCAATCCATTTAGTAGCTGAATGGACAACGATATCCGCTCCCCACTCGATTGGTCTACTTAAAACAGGAGTCGCAAACGTGCTATCAACAATTAAAGGGATGCTATTTTCATGGGCTATATTAGCAACAGCTTCAACATCTAATATATGAAGGCTTGGATTTCCAATTACTTCAGCGAAAAGTGCTTTTGTTTTAGGAGTAATGGCTTTTCTAAAATTCTCTGGATCTTTAGGATCAACAAATTTCACATTAATTCCGTATCTCGGAAGTGAAACTGCAAACAAATTAAACGTACCGCCATAAAGGTCAGTAGCAGCAACAATTTCATCGCCTGCTCGTGCAATATTCAAGATTGAAAATGCAATAGCAGCCATTCCAGAAGATAAAGCAACAGCGGCTGTTCCGCCCTCAAGTTCGGCAACGCGCTTTTCAAATACATCTACAGTCGGGTTCATAATACGGGAATAAATATTACCAGCCACTTCTAAACCAAATAATTTTTGTGCGTGCTCTGTATTTTCAAAAACATATGAAGTCGTTCTATAAACTGGAACTGCACGTGCCCCTGTCTCATCAGGTACTTGACCACCGTGAAGTAAAACCGTTTCTTGTTTGTAATTTTCTTGACTCATTTTTCCATCCTCCTAAGTAATAAATTCTAAAACTAAAAACCCTCTTCTATAAGAAGAGGGCTTATTATCAGTTTCCTCCCCTTATCTACCAGATCATCATTGATCCGTAGGAATTAGCACCTTTTCAGATATTAATACCTGAAGGTTGCCGGGCATCGTAGGGCCTATTCCCTCCGCCGCTCTTGATAAGAGTAATATACATATTCATTTTTAAATTTTCTTGAAACTCTTGAAAACTAGTATATATGAAGGTTATTCAACATGTCAATACATTTTTCAATACAAATGATTAATTACTTTAAATCCTTTACTAGCTTCTCCATCATTTCTTCATCCATAGGTCCTAAAATTTTCTGTTTAATGATTCCATTCGTATCAATCAAAAAACTTGTAGGAATCGGAATAATCCTATACTTATCGCCCACTTCACCCGTCTCATCTAATGGGACATGAAATGTAAGCCCGTATTCCTCTATGAATTTCTTGACCTTTTCCGGTCCATTCCCGCCACGTTCAGCGGCAGTTAAATTAACCGCAATAATTTCTACATTCAATTTCTCAGCATTCTTTTTATAAAAGTTCTCCATATGCGGCATCTCTGCCCTACATGGAGGACACCATGTTGCCCAAAAGTTCAATATCACTTTTTTTCCATTAAAATCTGAAAGCCTAATTTTATCGCCAGCGAGCGTCATGAGTTCAAAATCGGGAGGAATATCCCCTTCAGTCACTCCTTCATTATTAAACACACTTGCATTTCCATCCTCATCAGAGGAATCAATATAGTACGTTTCTTGCTCTACTGTATTGCTTTTCTTCTCCCGAGCGTCTTGCACAATATTTACAATTAAAATACCTGCTAAAATAGCAACTAGAGATAAACCAAAGATTTTTTTAGTCAATGTCCAGCCTCCTTATTTTTAATAGTAGGCTCAATGAAATTGCAATGATAACGAATGTAGTCAAAGGCAATGATAGCAATTGATTTGTTAAGGAATAAAGAACTGCTAATACTCCAATAAATAATATCATAATTTGAAGTTGCCAAATCCATTGTTTTTCCTTTAAAAAGGACAATATGATGACTAGAATACCGATTATCAAACGAATAAGAAGCCAAGTACGAGCTTCATGTGAAACATATGCAGAAACAATCTCATATATAACGATAAAAAGCAGCCAAGCCTGGATAAACTGCCCTATTTTCACTTCATTATGCTTCATATAAAAGTATGTATACACAATGGCTGCCGCTACTCCAAGCCAATACCCCTTCATTCCTCCGTTAAAATAAAGAATGGAAAGTGGATTCGACACGATCATGTTAAATTGAAAAAGAACGACACTGAATTTCCAAGTCATGATAAAAATAAAGACGACATTCCCATACCAATTAGCAGTATCTTTCATTTTTCTAATATATAAAAATGCCCCTGTTATTAAAAAAGCGGCTATGATCGAAACCCATGTGGCCGGAAAAGATAATGTTCCAATTGTATACCAAGTCAAACGGATTCAACTCATTTCATTACAGAATCGGGGACAGAAGCCGTGAAAGAGATTCTTTAAACCGAATAAGCAGTGATCGATTTTGATATTCTTCCATAGTTAATTCCCGTGAATGTGTGATGTCGTTATGATAAATATCGACTAGCTTCTTCACTAATATTTCATCGTATAAAAATGCATTAACCTCAAAATTTAATTTAAAGCTGCGTACATCAATATTTGCTGTTCCGACAGTAGCAATTTTCCCATCTGCCACCATCGTTTTTGCATGGATAAACCCATTTTCATATATATACACTTTTGCCCCCGTCTTTAACAATTCCCCTACATTGGACAATGTTGCCCAATACACAAATGCGTGATCAGGTTTGTTTGGGATCATTAATCGTACATCCACACCAGATAAGGCTGCAATTTTTATCGCATCAAGCACACTCGCATCTGGGATGAAATAAGGTGTTTGAATAAATATATATTTTTTCGCTGAGGTGATTAATTTTAACATTCCATATTTAATCTGTTCCCACTCGGAATCCGGCCCGCTTGAAACAATTTGCACATCCGTATCCCCTACAGCATCAATCTCAGGAAAAAACCTATCCTCATAGCTTACTTTCGTAGAAGAGGCTTGATTCCAATCTAGAATAAACCGTGTCTGCATCGCATATACGGCTTTCCCACAAATCTTTAAGTGCGTATCACGCCAATAGCCAAATTTTTTATTTAACCCTAAATATTCATCTCCAATATTGAACCCGCCGGTATAACCAATTTCTCCATCAATAATAACTAGCTTGCGATGATTCCGGAAGTTAACTTGTAGATTAAGATGCGGCAAAATGGCTGGAAAGAATGCACTCACTTTCCCTCCAGCTTCAATGAGAGGTTTGAAAAACTTGCGAGGAAGACGCCTTGATCCCATCGCATCGTATAGAAACTTTACTTCAACTCCCTCTTTCGCCTTTTTCGTGAGTGTATCTAGTAATTCCTTGCCTAATCTATCATTACGAACGATATAATACACGATGTGGATATGATCCTTTGCGGAAATAATATCATTTAAAAGAGAACGAAATTTATGATCGCCGTCAGTAAAAATGTCTACGTGATTATCTTGTGTGAGTACGGCTCTATCATTAACAAGCAACATATAAATCAAGTCTTTATATTGAGAAGTTCTATTATCATTGAATAGAAACTCCCCTTTTTGCAGCAGTTCAATTTGATATTTTGTAATTTCCATTATGCCGATCTTGTTTTTGTCTCTCCACTCAAAAATTTTCTTACGGCTTAAATTTTGTCCAAAAATCAAATATAGAACGAAACCCGCTACCGGAACGAAAAATAATACTAGTAGCCAAGCCCATGTTGCCCCTGCATCCCGTCTTTCGAGAAATACGACAAAACCAGCCAAAACAATATTTAAAAGCAGGAAAATGCTTAATAAAACCGCCATAATTGACGTAATCGTCATAAAAAGCCCCTCGCATTATCTAATCTTTTATTAATTTCCTATATTTTAGCATATTTACCAATTTGAAAGTACTATATGAACCTTTAGAGGCATGTAAAAAACCGCACCCTGATGGATGCGGCCATTTATGTGATGATCATATTAAAAATTTATATATCTACGCGGGTCAACAGCATTCGATTTAGACATATTCCAAAGCCCTACATGTAATTCAAAATGTAGATGTTGGCCATATGAATGTCCGGTATTCCCCATTACGCCCAACTGTTGCCCTTTAGATACAGTTTGTCCTGTGCTGACACTTCTGCTTCTCATATGAGCATAAACAGTCTCATATGTTTGTCCATTTAAGTGATGCACAACAAAGACAACATTACCATAACTGGAAGAAGTATACGATCTGCTTACAACACCGCTGGCGGCAGCAACAATCGGAACTGGTCCCGATGCAGCAATATCTAACCCAGCGTGCAAGGCACCCCAACGACCTCCGAAACCGGAAGAGACATATCCATTAGCCGGTCTTGAGAATAATCCCGATGAAACCGGCGGCTTCGAAACGTTATTTGAACCACTATTATTATTTACAGGTCCCGTTGCGCCACCTTTATTAGCATTTGCTGCCTCTCTTGCCTTACGTTCTTCCTCAGCTATTCTAGCTGCTTCTTCACGAGCCTTCCGCTCTTCTTCCGCTATCCTATCTTTTTCTAGTTTAATAGCCTTCTGAAGAGCAATTTCTTGCGCTTTCAATAATTCTGCCTCTTCCTCTAAAGACATCTTTTCACTTTCAAGATGTTTCTTCTCGGCGGCTAATTCCTTATTCAATTGAGCTTTTTTAGCATTTTGATTTTTCAAATCTGCTTTCAAATTCTCTAATTCTTTAAGCATTCCATTTAAACTAGCAAGCTCTATTTCTACTTTTTTCTGATTCGATTCGAGCTTTTCTTTATCAGCCTTTTGTTCCTCAATGATTTCTTTATCAGCATTCACAAGTGTAGACACAACTGAAATGCGATCGATAAAGTCTCCGAAACTCTCTGCTCCTAATAATACATCGATAAACTTGACGGAGCCTCCATTTTGTTGAATGTTTCTCGCACGCTCTTTAAGCAATTCATTTCTTTTTTCAATTCGAATTTTTAATTCAGCAATTTCTTTTTTTAGTTTTTTAATTTCCGCTTTTGTCTCTTTAATTTGCTTTTGCTTTTCAGTAATCTTTTTATCTGTATCAGCAATATCATTTTCAAGTTGCTTCATTTCAGCTTCTAGCTGACTTTGACGATCACCGATTTCCGAAATTTGATTATCTTTTTCCCCAATAGAATCATTGATATTTGACCGTTTATTTATAACATCTGATTGCTCATCTTGCAGATTCTTTAGATTAGCAGCCGAGACACCTTGGACATTTGTTAAAATGCCTCCAAACCCTAATGTAACAGCTAGCGTAATCGAAAGTACCGAACGTCTTTTCAAGAATAGTTCCCCTTTCTCCCTCTTGCATTTACTCTCTCTATAGTCGATAGAGCTTGTATACAATGGTAATAGTTTCACACTTTTAAGAATCGTCTTACGGAGATGAAACTGCCCCAGCCACCAATGATGATTCCTATTAGAAGCATGAGCAGGCTAACTTCATAAACGAATGGCGTATACTCAAGAGGCTGAATTAATTGGCGTGGTATTCGCATTTCCATAAAGTCATATGCATAATAATAGCCAGTAGCAACAACTCCAATTGGTAAAATAGAACCAAGCATCCCTAACCAAATTCCTTCAAATAAAAATGGCCAACGGATAAACCAATTTGTTGCTCCTACTAGTTTCATAATTTCAATTTCACGTCTTCTAGCAAAAATAGTAATTTTTATTGTGTTCGAAATCAGAAACATTGCTGTAAACAAAAGCCCGATGACGAGAACCAACCCGATGTTTCGACTTGTTTTTAAGACTTTAAACAAATTCTCAACTTTCTTTTCGCCATATTCAGCGGAGTTGACGAATTCCATTTTACGGATTTGTTGTGCAACGATCGGAGTATCGGCAGGTTTTTTCGTTTTCACGACAAATACGTCGTGTAAAGGATTTTCCTGCTCTTCGATAAAGTTCCACTCTTTTCCCATTGTTTGTATCAAATGATTAAGTTCATCTTCCTTTGAAGAAAATTTCACTGATTCAACTAGATCAAGTTTTGCAATTTTTTGTTCTAATGCTGCCTGATCTTTTTTAGTTGCCGTTAATTCAACATGGGTTCTAATTTCCACATCTTGTTCAAGGTCACTGGCAAATTTATTCATATTCATCAAAATGACGAAGAAAACTCCAACTAACAGTAATGTAACAGTAACAGCACTAACCGAGGCAAACGTCATCCAGCCATTTCGACGTAAACTTTTAAAGCTTTCTCTTAGATGTCGTCGAAGTGTTCTAGCTTTCATATCCGTAATCCCCCCGCTGTTCATCGCGGACAATTCTTCCGCTTTCAATAGCCACAACTCTATGTTTAATTGTATTTACAATCTCCTTATTATGGGTTGCCATAATAATCGTTGTACCCTTCATGTTGATTTCTTTTAATAGACTCATAATCTCCCATGAAGTATCAGGATCTAAATTACCCGTAGGCTCGTCCGCAATGACAAGTTTTGGATTATTGACAATTGATCTCGCTATTGAGACGCGTTGCTGCTCTCCACCAGAAAGTTCGGTAGGCAGCATACGAATCTTATGCTTTAATCCAACCATTGCCAGCACGTCCATCACTCTTTTTCTAATATCTTTAGGGCGCTGTTCAATTACTTCAAGTGCAAAGGCTACATTTTCAAACACAGTAAGTGTCGGAAGAAGCCTAAAGTCCTGAAATACAACACCTATATTTCTACGTAAAAATGGGACATTCCGATTTTTCAGCTTAGATAAATCGATCCCATTAACCTTGATTTGTCCTAAAGTAGGTTTTTCTTCCCTGTACATCAGCTTAATAAAGGTAGATTTTCCCGCACCGCTTGGACCAACGACATAAATAAATTCACCTTGGTTAATGCGGATGCTCAATCCATTGACAGCAGTTATGCCGTTCGAGTATTTTTTTACTACATCCTGCATTTCAATCATGTCATCACCTGGTTCCTAAACCAATTTTTTATAGCCGAAATGTCCTAAATATGGAAATTGTAAAAGGCAAAAAATATGGTTTACATAGTAGTTTTTCTGTTTTTCCGCTAAAAATCGTATGTATCGCGAAAAAAACCGCTGCGTTCTGTCGCTTGCTGGCGAAAAATGAACCCAAACCTATTATAACATCAGATATTAATATGTTAAGGGAAAATTATATTACAGTTTCATTTCATTTTTGTCGTTTTTCTTCCTAACCTTTCCAGTTAGATGAATCTAACGAAATAGGACCTTTTAACTACTGTTAGACATAAAAAAACAAAACATGAAAATTGACTTCACGTTTTGTTTTTTAATTATCGTCATCTACGACTTCTATTGGTATTTCCGTAAAGGATTCAGCATCGTACACAGGTTCCTCGCTGCTAGATGATTCTTCAGTCATACCGGAAGATTCCTCTTCATTCGTACTGGAAGACTCTTCTTCTCCTATACCAAACTCCTTTTTCATCCCTTTGAATTCCTTCATATCCTCTTTTAATTGGTCCGATAGCTCCTTCGGAAGCACTTCCCTACCGTAAGTCGCTCCAATATTTAGAGCACCGCTTAAATCTTTAATTCCTAACTGGGCAAAATTATTATTTTGTTCATATTTATCTAAATAAAATTTATCGATATGAATTTCTTTAATAACCATCGCTTGTTCTTGCGGCTTTTTTTCAGTTGGTTTAGTATTTTCTTCTTGAAATCTGGAGAAATTCTCTTCCATTGCTTCAAGTCGAATTGTGAGTTCCGATTGCGATTGATGGATCAGCACGACATTTTTTTCAAGTTCCCTAATCTGTTTGTCCATTCTGTCCACAGCTTTTAGAAAAGGCGTGATTTTTTTGATAATGGCGGTTTCCATTAAACTAGCTTCACCACGGAACCTATTCTTATCCTTCTCTCTCGGCTCCGCTTTTTTCTCCGAAATTCTCGGTGGAGGTTTGTCCTTTTTTTCTAGATTCCCTCCTTTTAAAAGGGGCGTGATTTCCTCTTCTAATTTTAAAAGCCTTTTAATATGAACTTCGAGTGCATTTAATCTTGCCTGTTTTTTCTCCAGTTCCGCTATTTTTTCTAATATATTTTCATTATTTTGTTTTTGGCTGAATAATCCTTTTATAGGCATTTTTATTCCCCGCAATATTGTTTTTTATAAAAAAAAGGAGAAGTAGGTTTCTAACATCGTTGGCAGTGCAGCTAGTTCTATGACGAGAACTCATAGGAAAAGTGGGTTTTGGTGGAAGTCATGGTGATTATGAAATGCGATTTACATTGGCTAAGTTCATATTCAGCAAATTCAGTCGATAGGTACTCTTTCTTCCTGAAAGTATTTTCGTTTGTACGTTAATATTAAAAGTCCGTTTTGCAACTTTGCCCTGATTTGATTTGAAAATGTAGGTTCAGGCAATTCGATGATCCGCTGAAATTGACCTTCGTTTCGTTCTTGGAGAACAGGCTGCCCCATAATAATCGGAGTAGATGTCCCTTTCAGCAGCAGCTTATTTCCA
Organism: Lederbergia panacisoli; assembly: GCF_024626525.1. Classification (GTDB taxonomy): domain Bacteria; phylum Bacillota; class Bacilli; order Bacillales; family Bacillaceae_C; genus Lederbergia; species Lederbergia panacisoli. The sequence continues at coordinate 62,087 of NZ_JANJGU010000008.1, read as the reverse complement.
GAAACGGATATATGAAGATTTTCCTTTTCATAACCAGCCAGTTCCGCTATTACTGTGACTTCCGTATCCGTTATGTAAATATCAATTTTAGGAAAAGTAGTGGAATGTTGAGGTTGATTCGTTTTTTCTGATTGTGAGGGACCCCCACTCATATCCATGGAATCATTCATAAATTGGCCAAAGGAGGATTGATTCATCATATTATTCCAAAAATCACCCGACTGGTATTTTTGTGCCAGTTCCATCCATTGCTTTAATTTATCAAAATCCATGAGCTATCCCTCCTTTTTAGGAATCATAAAACCAATCATTTTGAATATAGTTCGTTAAGAGGAGGTGGACTCCATTGGCTAGTGCTATTAACATTAATATTTTTGTTATTAAAATTAATTCCTTTGAAAATGCATCTGCAGTAAATATAGGGCAAAACCTATTGGCAGATTGGAATAATTATGACAAGAAAACACAAGGCTTCGGACAAAATTTAGGGGACGATGCTGGATTTATTGCTACAAAAAGCGCCGTCGACGATCGGGACCTAATCGATAGTCCAGCTTCTTTTCAAAAACTCCCCCTACGATAGTGGTGTCATTGGTCGGGTTTATGGTGAATACGATGGATAGTCGAGTATTAGAATGAATTAACTTAAATCGGATTAAATGAAATGATTTGTCGGATAAGAATTCTGGAGAATTAGAGAGGTTTATTGCATGAAAAAGGATGCGATATTATTAGCGCATCCTTTTTGCATTACTTTTTCTCAGATAACCAAGTAGCGACCTTGTCAGCGTCATCGCCTTTGATGATATTGCCAGGCATTCCAGGTCTTCCTTCTTGAATCACTTTTAAAATGTCATCTTTTGAAAGCTCGGATCCAATGTGAGCCAATTCTGGACCATTTCGACCTTCTAGATTTTCACCATGACATGAAATACAGTTTTTCTTTACAATTGCTTCAGCATCATTTGTGGCAGTTGCACCACCATTATTGTTATTATTGTCGTTTGCATTATTTCCGCCGCCACAAGCCGCGAGCCCAAGTGCCAACGTCATTCCCAGTAATAATCCAATTACTTTTTTCTTCAAGACAAAACACTCCTTTCAATAATTTTAGTATACCAACAATCAATTTTTTTAAAACTAAATACACTCTCCACAAACATAACCATTGTTGGAAAAAGTTGAAGAAAACCTATATGTGGTATGGTTTTCTTTAATTGTAGCTAATGTGTGAATTATTGGGTGGTCTAGGGTGTCATAAGAGCGGAGGCCATTGCCGGTATCATGTGGAGTAAAGTTTTTATTCTCTCCAAACCCGTATCAAGAGATAAAAGTTTGTAACGAACAATGAAAATCTTCGATGATTGTACAGGGCAACTGTGACAAACTAACGGGTGATTCTGCGTATCAATGCCTCGCGCAGAGCATTGGTGAAAAACCAGCCGGATTTTCTGTGTATCAGTGCCTTGCGCAGAGAAACTGTGACAAACCAGCGGGAGATTCTGTGTATCAGTGACTGGCGCAGAGAAACTGTGACAAACTAACGGGAGATTCTGTGTATCGGGACCTTGCACAGAGCATTGGTGAAAAACCAGCCGGATTTTCTGCGTATCAGTGCCTTGCGCAGAGAAACTGTGACAAACCAGCGGGAGATTCTGTGTATCAGTGCCTTACGCAGAATAATAGTGACAAACTAGCGGGATTTTCTGTGTATCAGGACCTTGCGCAGAGTGTTGGTGACAAACTACCGAGATTTTCTGCGTATCAGTGACTTGCGCAGAATTATAGTGACAAACCAGCGGGAGATTCTGTGTATCGGGACCTTGCACAGAGCATTGGTGAAAAACCAGCCGGATTTTCTGCGTATCAGTGACTTGCGCAGAATTATAGTGACAAACTAACGGGTGATTCTGCGTATCAGGACCTGGCGCAGAGCAACTGTGACAAATCAACGGGAGATTCTGCGTATCAGTGCCTTGCGCAGAATTATAGTGACAAACTAACGGGAGTTTCTGTGTATCGGGACCTTGCACAGAGCATTGGTGAAAAACCAGCCGGATTTTCTGCGTATCAGTGACTTGCGCAGAATTATAGTGACAAACTAACGGGAGATTCTGTGTATCGGGACCTTGCACAGAGCATTGGTGAAAAACCAGCCGGATTTTCTGTGTATCAGTGCCTTGCGCAGAGAAACTGTGACGAACCAGCGGGAGATTCTGTGTATCAGTGCCTGGCGCAGAGCAACTGTGACAAACCAGCGGGAGATTCTGCGTATCAGTGCCTTGCGCAGAATTATAGTGACAAACTAGCGGGATTTTCTGTGTATCAGGACCTTGCGCAGAGCAACTGTGACAAACCAGCAGGAGATTCTGCGTATCAGTGCCTTGCGCAGAGAAACTGTGACAAACTAACGGGAGATTCTGTGTATCGGGACCTTGCACAGAGCATTGGTGAAAAACCAGCCGGATTTTCTGCGTATCAGTGCCTTGCGCAGAGCAACTGTGATGGCTTTCGGAATATTAGTGTGACAGAGCCTCTAGTCACTTGATTTTTCGTAGTAAGAGGCCTTGCCATTCCACTTAAGAGTGTATTTTTTTAATAAAATTTTTCGAATGGTGTCTCTTCCCCTAATCCCATTACACCAATCCAAAATATAACTAATTGTAATTTTCTGTTCTGGAAAAAAAAGCGTATATTCATCGACGCTTCGTAATATTGCTAAGGAAATATCTTCTATCGTCCCACAGTCTTTACAAAATAAAGTGTTCTTTTTACTCTCCAAATTAAACGAACAACAATTACCACAAATTACTCCTTTACGAAGTTCGCCATAGCTATATTTTGGTAATTCGGGTGTTATATTTTTATGTAGTGAGTGGAGCTTCTTGGCAAGTCTCATCTGGTAATTATTCGTTTTGGAAGAAATGTTATTGAGCTCTTTAAAAAAGCGGTTTAATTGGGTTGGGAAAATAATAGGGAGATTTCGTGGAGCGTTATATAAGTGGAAATTGGAATTAACGAAGACAACATATGATTGGATGGGGATGTTATTATATTTGTGGTCTTGTAACAGACGTCGAACAAGGGATTCCGTTCGTTCCAATTGATTTACAGGGTTTTGGATTGCATCACCGTTCATGTAATACCATTTATCACCTTCTATATAATAGTCTCCTTCGTAATTTTTTACCTCAAACAGCATTAAGGACTTTTTACAAATTAGCAGCGAGTCAATTTGAAATTTATTGTTATTACTTTCTAGCTGTAAATCATTGAGGAGCAGCCATTCCTTGGAAAGTCCTACTATATTTTCGTAAAAAAGCAACTCACCTGCAAAACCTTTTTCAAGTCTGTTAAGTTTATCAGTCTTCTCAAGGGATAACGACTTTCTGCTGTTTAAAATCCTATATCCTTTCAGCTCACTACCTTCAACTAGCGGTTTTATATTCATTTTCCACATCCTTTTAAAATTGATATCTCTATTGTAACAAAAAAAGCAGCCGCACGATACACACGGCTGCTTTTGCACATTATATTCTAGAGCGCAAAAATGCATTAATAAAAGTATCGATATCTCCATCTGTTACTGCATGGACGTTTCCTACCTCGGTATTCGTCCGATGGTCTTTCACCATCGAATACGGGTGGAAAACGTAGGAGCGGATTTGGCTTCCCCAGCCAATTTCTTTCTGGACTCCGCGAATTTCAGCTAGTTCTTTTTCTTTTTGTTCAATTTCACGCTGATACAATTTAGCTTTTAGCATATTCATTGCTTGTTCACGGTTTTTAATTTGTGATCTTTCGTTTTGGCATGTTACAACCGTGCCAGTAGGAATATGGGTAATCCGAACAGCAGAATCCGTAGTGTTGACATGCTGCCCACCCGCTCCACTTGAACGGTATGTGTCAACTTTTAAATCTTCGCTTCGGATATCGATTTCTATATCATCCGTAAATTCCGGCATAACATCACAAGAAACGAATGACGTATGTCTACGGCCCGAAGAATCGAAAGGTGAAATCCGAACGAGGCGGTGTACACCTTTTTCCGCTTTTAAATAACCATACGCATTATGACCTTTAATCAACAAAGTGACGCTTTTAATGCCGGCTTCGTCTCCAGGTAAATAGTCGAGCGTTTCCACTTTGAAACCTTTTTTCTCTGCCCAACGCGTGTACATGCGCAAAAGGATGGATCCCCAATCTTGGGATTCTGTTCCGCCAGCTCCCGGGTGAAGCTCAAGAATGGCGTTGTTTTTATCATAAGGCTCACTTAGTAAAAGCTGGAGTTCAAAATCATTTAAACGTCCAATTAATTCTTCCAACTCTGATTCAAGTTCACCTTCTAATTCCGGATCATTTTCCTCTTTTACCAGTTCGTGGGTGAGTTCAAGATTTTCCTGAGTTTCAAGTAATTCTTTGTATTCACCAACGAGATCTTTGAGCGAATTTGCTTCATTGATTACCGTCTGGGCAGCCTGCTGATCATCCCAAAATCCAGGTTCCAGCATTCTTTCATCCAATTCGGCTATTCGTGTCTCTTTTTCCTCTAAGTCAAAGAGACCCCCTGAAATCGGCCAGTCGATTAGCCGTTTTTTCTAGTTCTGATCTTACTTCAAATAATTCCATTTTGAACCACCTCAAAAATTTTGAATATCTTGCTGTGCTTTGGAGGTCGACGCAATCAGAGAAGGTCGACCATTTCTATTATTACGCCAACCTTCCGTGGCAGTGTTTATACTTTTTCCCACTTCCGCATGGGCATGGAGAATTACGTCCGATGCTTTCTTCTTTGCGGACCGGCTTTCTTTTCACTTCTCCGCCTTCTTCTTTCGGATTCACGGCTTGACCCTTTGCAACTTCCTCACGCTCTAAGTTATTGCGAATTTCGGCCTTCATAACGTATTTCGCAGTATCTTCCTCGATCGCAGTGACCATGCTTTCAAACATAGAATAACCTTCAGCTTGATATTCTCTTAGCGGATCGATTTGACCATAGGCGCGTAAATGAATACCTTGTCTGAGTTGTTCCATCGCATCAATATGGTCAATCCATTTTGAATCGACGGAACGAAGTAAAATTACTTTTTCAAACTCACGCATTTGTTCCGGCGATAAATATTCTTCTTTTTGGTCATAGCGAATTTTTACTTTATCAAAAATGAAGTCCATCATAACTTCTGGATCTTTTCGCTTCAAATCATCTGCCGTAATATCTCCTTCAGGAAGTAAATTGCCATTTACAAAATCAATGATGCCCTGTAAATTCCATTGCTCTTCTTCCTCATGTGAAGGGGTATGAGCGGAAACAACACGCCCAATGACAGAAACAATCATTTTCTCGACAATATCACGTAGATTTTCTGATTCCATTACATCGTTTCGCTGCTGATAAATAATCTCACGTTGTTGACGTAAAACATCATCATATTGAAGGAGCTGCTTCCTGGCATCAAAGTTATTTCCTTCAACACGCTTCTGCGCAGATTCAACCGCTTTAGAAACCATTCTGCTTTGAATAGGCTGGGAATCATCCATTCCAAGTTTTTGCATCATGTTTTTCATATTATCTGATCCGAATCGTCTCATTAATTCATCTTCCATTGATAAATAAAATTGAGTGACCCCTGGATCTCCTTGACGACCAGAACGTCCCCTTAACTGATTATCAATCCTTCGTGATTCATGGCGTTCTGTACCGATTACGGCTAAACCGCCCAACTCTTTTACACCTTCACCAAGTTTAATATCGGTACCACGGCCAGCCATGTTTGTCGCGATGGTAACAGAACCTTTTTGTCCTGCCTCCACAATAATTTCAGCTTCACGGCCATGATTTTTCGCATTCAATACATTATGCTTTACGCCTTTTTTTAATAAAAGCGAAGAAATGAGCTCTGACGTTTCAATTGCAACGGTACCAACGAGAACTGGTTGGCCAAGACGGTAGCGTTCGGCAATATCGTCAACAACAGCACGGAATTTCCCATCGATCGATGCATAAATTAAGTCTGCTCTATCATCCCGCGTAATCGGTTTATTCGTAGGGATTGCAATAACGCGCATATTATAAATATTGCGGAATTCTTCTTCCTCCGTTTTTGCTGTACCTGTCATCCCCGCGAGCTTTTCATACATACGGAAATAGTTCTGGAATGTAATCGTGGCCATCGTCATCGATTCATTTTGAATTTCGACGCCTTCTTTAGCTTCGATGGCTTGATGGAGTCCATCACTAAAACGACGACCTTTCATGAGACGACCTGTAAATTGGTCAACAATTACGATTTCGCCTTCTTGAACAACGTAGTCTACATCAAGATGCATACTAGCCTGAGCTTTTAAAGCCTGGTTAATATGATGATTCAATGTCACATGCGAAATATCGAATAGATTATCGATTCTAAAAGCACGTTCAGCTTTATTAATCCCTTCCTCTGTTAACTGAACCCCTTTTGTTTTTTCATCATACGTATAATCTTCCTCTTTTTTCAGCATGTTGACGAAAGAATTTGCTTGCATATACAATTGTGTTGATTTTTGCGCTTGCCCTGAAATGATTAATGGTGTTCTTGCTTCATCAATTAAAATTGAGTCAACCTCGTCAATGACAGCATAGTGGAGCGGTCTTTGCACCCTTTGCTCCGCATAAAGCACCATATTATCACGGAGGTAGTCAAAACCAAACTCATTATTAGTACCATACGTAATATCTGCTGCATATGCTTCTTGTTTTTCCTCTTTGGACATACTATTTAAATTGAGACCGACTGTCAGTCCCAAAAACTGATACAATTCTCCCATTTCCGTGGCATCACGATTCGCCAAGTATTCGTTTACCGTCACGACGTGTACGCCTTTTCCGGTAAGCGCATTTAAATAAACGGGCATCGTAGCGGTCAAGGTTTTACCTTCCCCGGTCTTCATTTCAGCGATGTTTCCTTCATGAAGTGTGGCTCCCCCCATGAGCTGAACTGGATATGGATATAGACCAAGTACTCGACGCGCACCTTCACGAACGACCGCAAAAGCTTCAACTAAAAGATTATCAAGTTTTTCCCCTTTTTGATATCTTTCCTTAAATTCCGCTGTTTTTGCGCGTAATTCATCATCCGATTTATTTTCCATTTCTGATTCTAATACTTGGATGCTTTCCGCAAATTTTTCCAAGCGCTTTATTTCTCGTGTATTTGGATCAAATAATTTATTTAAAAATGCAACCATCTATAACGCTCCCTTACATATAAAATTCAGGCAATAATAAAATACAGGATACGTTGCATAAATCTAGCTCAAAATAACTATATCTGCTTACTAATCTTAACACTATCAGCTTTTCATGACAACAAGCGCGTTGACTAGTGGACAGGTTCAACTTTCACAGGAAAATGGCTCCGTAAGCAAGCGCCCCAGCAATAACATAGGCAGGATGGATTTTCCATTTTTCTAGTAAAAATAGACTCGCTATCCCAATAATGAGTGTATGAATATATCCTGCGCCATCTGTAGAAATTGAGTTTACGAAAAAATTTACTGTCATGATGCCGAGTAAGACCGCAATTGCAGGTCTGACAAGTTGCGTCATTTTTTTTACTTGGGGAGATTCCTTATACTTTAATAAAAGACCCAGCAACGTAATCATAAGTATCATAGACGGTGCAACTGTAGCAAATAGTGCGACTACAGCTCCAAGCACCCCTGCCTGTTGATAGCCAATATATCCAGCCATCTTTGTTGCGATGGGTCCGGGGAGTGCATTCCCTAGGGCAAGTACTTCACTGAACTCGTTCACAGTAAGCCAACCATACGTACCAACTACTTCATTTTCAATAAGAGGAATGGAAGATGGTCCTCCCCCGTAGCCTAGGATTCCCGGAATAAAGAATGCAAGGAAAATTTGCCAGTAAATCATGATTGGCCTCTCCCTTCTTGCTTAGCCTTCTTCTTACTCCCTAAAACAATGGCAGAAATTAAAAGAGCAGCAATTAATATTCCTGGATGAATATGAAGAAATTCCAAAATGACTACACTAGCCAGAATGAGAATTGTGCCCCAAAGCCAACCGAGCGTTTTTCTTGATTTCACGATAAAATCCCATGCCAAAACACCGAGCAATACACCCGCTACAGGCAGTACCGCTTTAGACATTCCCGCCACCCAAGGTTTATCCTTATGAGCCGTTAAAAGAGTTAAAAATAATATCATTAAGACAACGGTCGGTATAGAGGTGGCAAATAAAGCATTCATCATACCCCAGAATCCGCCGACTCTCCAACCGATATATCCTGCCATTTTTGTATTAATCGGTCCCGGCAATGCATTGGCGAGCGCTAATACATCTGAAAATTCTTCATCATTCATCCATTTATATACAAGGACAACTTCCCTGTGAACGAGTGGAATCGCTGACGGTCCGCCTCCAAAGCCAAGTATGCCCGACCGAAAAAAAGCAATAAAAATATCTTTTTGTTTCATTAAATAAAACCGCCTTTACTAGATGCACTTCAAGAAATTTCTGTCTTAGTTATTTACCACGCTGCAATCGATCCATCCGTGCGCGACTCAGTGCCCCCCATTAAAACGCCGGTTTCACTGTTGCGCCAAATGGCTTGACCACGTCCAAAACTACCGCTGTCAACGGCTAATTGTACTTGATGGCCTTTGCGGGCTAATGCCTGAGCAATATGGAGAGGGAAATTAGGTTCCAGCAGGACTTTTTTCCCTTCTAACCATTGCCAGCGAGGTGCATCAAGTGCAGCTTGTGGATTTAAGTGGAAATCGATTGTATTGGAAACGACTTGGAAATGACCTTGTGGCTGCATATAACCGCCCATTACGCCAAAAGGTCCAACTGCCTTCCCATCTTTCGTTAAAAAGCCCGGAATAATTGTATTGTAGGTTCTCTTCCCTGGCTGCAATGCATTCGGATGACCTTCATCCAACGAAAAATCATGTCCACGATTTTGCAAGGCAATTCCTGTATCAGGCACAACGATCCCAGATCCAAATCCCATATAGTTGCTTTGAATGAAAGATACCATATTCCCTTCACCGTCGGCTGTTGCTAAATAAACAGTTCCACCTTTTGGAAGCTCCATTACGGTCGGTTCTAAAGCATCTCCCACAATCTTTGCTCTGCGTTTTTCCGCATATTCCTCAGACAGTAGTCGCTCAACACTAATTGGCATATGCGCAGGTTCCGTTATAAACGCTTTTCCGTCCATAAACGCAAGCTTCATCGCCTCGATTTGTTTATGATACGTTTCTACATTTTCTTTTTCTGTAAAATTGAAGCCTTTCGCAATATTAAGGGCCATAAGGGCGACAATTCCTTGTCCATTCGGAGGAATTTCCCAAACATCATAACCACGGTAATTTACTGAAACGGGCTCTACCCATTCTGCTTTAAACGAAATTAAATCTTCCATAGAAAGAAAACCATTATGTTTCTTAACAAAAGAAGTTATTTTTTCTGCAAGCTCACCTCTGTAAAAACTTTCGGCACTCGTGTTGGCAATAGCTCTTAGTGTAGCTGCATGACCTGGGGAGTGCCACATTTCACCAATTTCTGGTGCTCTTCCATTTGGAGCAAATGTATCAAACCACGGCTTAAATTCTTCCTTCGAAGAAAACAATTCTAAAAACCGATTATATGCTAGCTTCCAATACTTTCCTAAAACAGGTGTCAACGGAAATCCTTCTTCTGCATATTGAATCGCCGGTCTCAGCGTCTCAGTTAAAGGAAGTCTACCAAATTTTTTGGATAGCTCTGCCCAGGCCGATGGCACTCCTGGTACTGTAATCGGGATGACGCCATGCGCTGGCATTTTTTCATAACCAAGTGATTTTACTTTTTCAAGACTAATGGATTTCGGAGAAGGACCGCTCGCATTTAGTCCATGAAGCTTCCCATCTGTCCAAACGAGAGCAAATGCATCTCCCCCGATTCCATTCGACGTCGGCTCAACGACAGTCAGTGCTGCCGCTGTTGCAATTGCTGCATCAATTGCATTCCCGCCTTTTTTCAATATATCCAATCCAGCTTGAGCAGCTAACGGTTGTGAAGTCGCCACCATCCCGTTTTTGGCGAATGCTGTTGTTCGCTGAGATGTATAGGGTTGATATAAATGATCCAAATTCATACTCACTCTGCCTTCTTTCAATATGGCTATTTTTTAAAAATTTGTTGTTTGTAAAAGCCCAATAAGGACGTTTTAGCAGTTCTTATTAAGCTAGCAGCTCTTCTCCCATGTTTTTTCAGTTTTAGGAACAATATCTACTTTAATTATTTAGATTTATATTTAGGAAAAGAATCTTCATAATGAATGACATAAGTTTCATTTTACTATGTAGGGAAAAAATAGAAAAGGAAATAAGGATAAAGCGACGGACTTTATCCTTATTTTTTCAAAAATATTAACTTACCAAACTGCTATGCTTCCGTCAGCTCTCGGTTCCGTTCCCCCGGATAATATCCCCGACTCAGGATCTCTGCATATAATTTGCCCTCTCCCGAACATTCCAGAATCGACTGCTCGTTGGACGATATGTCCTTTTCGCACTAAAGCTTTTGCGATATGATCAGGGAATTGCGGCTCTACCTCAATGATTTTTTCTTTAATCCATCTCCATCTAGGAGCATCCAAAGCTGCTTGTGGATTCAATAGAAAATCGACTAGATTCATGACAACTTGCACATGTGCCTGTGGTTGAATCATTCCACACATAACACCAAATGGTCCGACCGGTTGATTATCTTTCGTAATAAAACCTGGGATGATCGTATGTAACGTTTTCTTTCCACCTTCCAAAGCATTATGATGATTTGGATCTAAAGAAAATCCACTGCCCCTATTTTGCAAACAAATTCCCGTACCTGGAACGACTACACCTGAACCAAAGTCACCTGCATGACTTTGAATAAAGGAAACCATGTTTCCTTCTCCATCAGCGGTAGCTAAGTAAACAGTTCCACCTGGGACAGGCTCTCCAGCTTCAGGAAGGATCGCTTTTTCATTAATAAGAGCACGTCTAATTTCTGCATATTGTTCAGATAGTAATTCCTTTTCCGTTACTTTCATTTTTTTCGGATCGGTAATATATTTTAACCCATCCATATATGCCAATTTAACAGCTTCAATTTGCTTATGGTAGGTATCTACAGAATCCTTCGTAGCAAAATCAAAGTCCTTTAAAATTTGCAAGGCCATTAACGCGACAATTCCCTGACCATTCGGAGGGATTTCCCAAATATCATAACCTTTATAATTGACGCTAATTGGTTCAACCCATTCCGGCTCATAAGCAGCAAGGTCCTCTACCGTTAAAAAGCCGTTATATTTTGCCACACATTCAGCCATTTTTTCCGCCAGCTCCCCGCGGTAAAAAGCCTCACCATCTGTTTCAGCAATCGCTTGTAAAGTATTGGCATGGGCAGGCGATTTCCAAATCTCCCCGATTTCAGGCGCTCTTCCATTTGGAGCATATACATTAAACCATTCTTGGAATTCCTCACCTTTGAACTGCTCTGTATATTCACGAAAGCGAATATCCCAAAACTTTCCGATTTCAGACGATGCCGGAAAACCGTCCCGAGCATACTCAATTGCAGGCTTCAACACTTCCGTTAACGGTAATTTACCAAAACGCTTCGACAAAGCCACCCATGAAGCAGGTGTTCCAGGAACCGTGATGGGAAGCACCCCTATTCCAGGCATATGATCATGCCCCATCTCTTTCACTTTCTCGATAGAAATGCTTTTAGGAGCAGGTCCACTCGCATTCAGTCCATGCAATTCCCCATTCGTCCATACAAGCGCGAAGGAATCTCCGCCTATACTTGTAGAATTCGGTTCAACTACGGTGAGACAAGCTGCCGTAGCGATTGCCGCGTCTATGGCGTTTCCTCCTTGTTGCATTATCCTCAAGCCAGCTTGTGCAGCCAAAGGTTGAGTCGTGGCCACCATTCCTTTTTGACCGTGTACCGTCATTCTTTGCGAAGGATATGGATAATATTGATGATCTGTTTTCATTAAAATTTCCCCCTAGTATTTTTTCATTCTCTATCTGAAAGCCCTATCATTAATTTTAGTTTAATAGACTCAATATTTCCACAAAAACTTTTCTGTATATAAAAAGCACGCAGCCATAATAACTGCTGCGTGCAATAAAAACTACGTACTTTTTCAGTTCTGTTAATTCGTTTCAATTAATCCATATTTCCCGTCTTTCCTGCGGTAAACGATATGGGTTCCATTTGTTTCGGCATCTGTATAGATGAAAAAGCTATGACCAAGCATGTTCATTTGCAGCACTGCTTCTTCACTGTCCATCGGCTTTAGATCAAATTGTTTCGTACGGACAATGGTCATTTCATCGTCATCTTCTTCAATGAGTGCAGCTCCGTTAACATTTGTATTGAAAAATTCATTCGGGTTTCCTTTTTCACGGAACTTACGGTTTACTTTCGTTTTATGCTTACGAATTTGTCGTTCTAGTTTATCAACAATTAGGTCAATCGCTGCGTACATATCACTATTTACTTCTTCTGCACGAAGCGTTAGTTGCGGAATAGGTATTGTAATTTCAACTTTAGATTTTTTATCAGGATTCACTTTTAAGTTTACATGAACATTTGCCTCAGGAGTTTCATTAAAGTAACGCTCAAGTTTTCCAACTTTCTTTTCTACATGATCACGAATTGCCTCTGTGACCTCGATGTTTTCACCACGTATTTGGAATTTCAGCATATATAACTCCTCCTTTTATAATGCTATGTATATATACTTCTATATACCAACTTAAAAATCCTGCCTGTTTTCAATAAATTTTTTGTCGAATACGTGAAATTTGACTAAAAATTTTTATTTCCTCTGATCGTAAAACATTCCGTCCAGTTGTTCAGTGGCTGCATAAGGATTAGTATAACGTTCCGCGGATATCTTTCTTTGCTCTAATCCATTTATATCTTTTTGAATGCCCACCTGGATTTTTTTCAATTGATTTGTCATTTCCTTGTCTAAAATGGTGAGCCTTTTTCCAATTAATTGATCTTTTTCAGAAAACGGACTTTTAATTTTAGACAGCCATTCCGACCTCTGTTCTAATAAGTGTTCGATCTCAATGATGGTCTTGTCTCGATCATTGGAATTTGCCTTTAACACGGTTATTAATTCTTCAGTGATTTCCACACATTTTTCGACAGCATTCATTAAACTCCACTGCCTCCAACTGCATGTTGCATCTGTCGATTCATTTGGATGGCCTGCTTCCAAGTATCACGAAATTCAGTGATAAGTTCTTCAACTTCTCGAATGATTTCAACGTCGTTATGAATATTCGCTTCGATAAGCCTGCGATTCGCATAATCATAAAGGGCCATCATATTTTTAGAAATGGGCATATCCATATTCAAGGTCACCATTAATTCGGTAATGATGTTTTGGGCCTTTTGAATATTCGTGTTTTTCGCTTCCATGTCCTTTGATTCAATAGCCATTCTCGCCATGTTCATAAATTTTAAACAACCATTATAAAGCATTAATGTAAGCTCGCCAGGTGATGCTGTCGTTACAGCATTTGTTCTATAAGCTTGGTATGGATTAGCGCTTGCCATTTTGTTCACTCCTCATTTTTAAGGGCTAATTAACTAAAGGCCCCCAAACTGCTGCATTAAATACATCGATTGTTGATTTGCCTTTTGAATCGCTTTTTCCATAGCTGTAAATTGACGCCAATATCGATCCTCAGTCAACTTCATTTTTTGCTCAAAACGAGTGATTCCCTTGTCCACGTTATCTAGCTCACGACCGATAGTGAACTGCTGATTCGTAGAAGTGGCTCTCCCTGCTCTTTCCTGCAACTTCTTCATAGCGGCATCGACCGTGTCATATAGTCTATGCACGACTCCGCGATCAGATGTCGTTCCATCGCCTCGGAATAAGTTTTCTACCGACTGTGGATCTTTTTCAATCGCTTCTTTCAGTTTGGCCTCGTCGATTTCTAGCTTTCCGCCTTCCAAATAATTGGCGGTCGTTTTAATGCCAATAGTAGCTAGCTGTTTAAAAAGGCCGTTTGTTTCAACTACGCTTGACATATCCAGTCTCATATTCGTTAAAACACTGGAAAGAACTGGGTCCCCTTTTAGCAGACCACTCTTTGCCATCTCTTCCCACTTTTCCTGTTGCTTGTCAGACAATTCTTCACGTTCATCATCTGTTAATGGTTTATAACTGCGGTAGCGTTCCTCGTTTAACTTGCCATTAATCTCAGCAATTAATTCATTATATTGCGTGACAAATGCTTTTATATTTTCGAATACTTGGTTTGTGTCGTTAGCGATTGAAATAGAAATTGGTTGAATATCTACATTATCTTTATTAAAAATTTGTTTTATGGTAAAAGTTACCCCGCTCATTTGGAAGGTATTGGTGCTGCGCTCGGTTGAAAGACCATTGATTGTGAACATGGCGTTTTGCCCGCCAGTTTCGGAACTCTTTTCAAAATTCAAGGTTTTCAATAAAAAGTTTCCACTTACCGTTATTTCATTACCTGCACCATCTTTATAATCACCCGTCTCTTTTCTTGTCAAACTAACTTGGTTTGCAAAAGAATCATAATACATTGTTACCCCAGCAGAGGAATCGTTAACTTTTCGAATAACATTATTTAGCGTATCGTTTCCAGTCATAAAGATAGTTTCTTGTATTTCCCCTTTTGAAGTTTGAGTATTAATTCCAAATGAAGAATAGTTTTGGGTAAAAGTAGCTTCAATCTCGGTATTTGGTGGAATTCCATCTTTTCCGTCTGCACCAAATCCCTCAAATGTTATTACACCAGTAGCAAGGTTTATTTCACCAATTTTGAGTGGACCGTCCCCGGCATCACCATCTGCATTGATTAATTGCGCAATGCCATCTTTTTCCTCTCCTAGTATATACGTTCCTGATACACCTTCACCAGTAAAGGTCAAAGACAGAGTAGATATTGAGCTTACCCCTAGATTCCAGCCACCTAATGCGACATCATTTTCCTTAGTGTTAATGCTTTTCGTTTTACTCTCAAGTGCATACTCAACTTTAACTGTACTATCTTGTGATAATTCAACCCCAAATTTTAGTTCTCCGTTTTCAATCTTAACTTCACCAGATGTTGGTTCACGATCTGTAACTACTTTTAATGTTTGACCATTTACTTTTACACTAATTTCATTTGGAATTTGAAGTTTTTCGTCTGGACCAAGATTAAGCGAAAGAATCTTATCTCCTTTTTTACCATTGAGATTTTTTGTTTCTACTACTCCATCTTTCCAAACATCTATCATATTTAAAACATCCTGTTGATCAAACAAGCTTTTAGCTGGATCAATTTTAGAGTTATCTATTTCCGTTAAGGTTCCACCAACCCTCACTGCAGCACTCGCCAACTGCTCCACCTTCGAAATCGAATACGAAGCCTGCGAAGCACCGCTCGTCACTGTAGCAGATACATATGTATCATTAGATGAGGTAACCGTACGTGCACGATAGTTTGGTGTCAATTTTAAGTTAGCAAGCTTATCCCTAAACGACAGCATTTTCGTGTTTAGTGCACGATAGTCATCGCGCTGCCATTCGAGGAATTGCTTTTTTTGTTTTAATTTATCGAGTGGCATGCGCTCTGCACGCATTAAATCTTTAACCATGGATTCAATGTCCATGCCACTTGCAAGACCTGCAATTCTCATCTGTTATACCTCCAATTCACAACAGATTAGATTTTTTTATCGACCATTAATCCCAAATACTCGGTCATGGCCGCAAATATATCGAGCATTCTTTTGGCGGGTATTTCTTTTACTACTTCTTGAGAGATTTCATCGACAATCGTCACGTAATATTCGTTCAGCTTATCGTGGTACTGGAATTTCAAATGAGTGGAAGGTGAAGCTTTCAAAAAGTCGTTCATGCTGTTAACTACTTTTTCCACTTGATCGATCGTAAGTAAATTAGATGACACTTGTTTCTTTTCTACTTCCTGTGTCTGCACACGAGGAGAACTAGCTTCCTCTACCTTGCCTACCATAGATTCCTTAATCGTTAAATTTACCGACAGACCTCCTCCAACTTGTCCTACCATTGGTTTTCTCCCCTTCGTACCAGTTTGAATATAATCTATTTTTAATATCGGCAATCATTTCCATTTGTTTAGGGATAAGAATAGCACCATCATTTATTTATAAAATTTTCTGTATGCTTATATATTAAGTATTTTTGTAGTCCTTTTGCATTTTCAATTGCTGTTTTCGCGTATGTTTTTGCTTTTTCTTTGGATCCATTTTCCTGTTCAAGACTTGCCATCAATACATATTTCATCCAAACCGTTTTTATTTTCCCTATGTACTCTTCCGCTTTTATAAAATCACCTTCGCTAATAGAAACAATGCCTTCATAATAATATTGAAACTGAAGTGGCTTAATCTCAATAATGTACTGTTTCATTTCTGTTATATCTTTTTTATATAAAGCATAAACTGTTTTAAAAATGGCTTGGTGATGAGGCTTTTTATACTTTTTCAATATCTTTTCCAACGAATCCGAAACAAACTGATCATCATTATTAGCGACACCATAATACAAAGCAATAATTGGCTGTTTCAGATTTTTCTTCATGAATCTCTCAATTTTATTCACATTATTTGAAAAATACATATAGTATATTTGAGGAGAAAGTATTATTAAGAAAATGAAAATAAACGTTATGGCAAGAACAATAGGCATTGAAAGTTGAAGTGCTGAGAGTGATCCAATCATCACGATGGCAATAATTAATGATATAAAGAAAGTTTTTTTCATTTAAATCCCCACTTTTCCAAAAAAATGTTTAATTTCTACTAAATCGGGAACATGATTAGTACAACTCCATACATCACTTTTCCATCAAAGGAGTGGTTCCTTATGAAGTACGATGTTGATGGCTGCAAAGTGGACCTTGGAGTGGAGACCCCCTAAAGGGTCAGGGAGACTGGTAAATATGCCAGTCTCCTTTCTGTTTTTTAGACAAGTGCCCATTTAGTTGTCCCAACTGCTCCAAACCTTCATATTCCGCATATGATGGAGGGAAGATTACCCATTATATAAATAGGAGGATGCCACGTGAATCATTACGAACAAATACAAGGTTATGGACACGTTCCTATGGAACATCACGATGAAAGAATAATTGGCCGTCCGGGATTTGGTTTTGGTGGATTTGGCCGTCCGGGATTTGGGTTTGGTGGATTTGGCCGTCCAGGATTTGGCTTTGGTCGCCCCGGGTTTGGTTTTGGAAGACCATTTGGATTCGGTTTTGGCGGATTTCCATTAGGCTTTGTAGGTGGCCTTGCAGCAGGATCTTTATTAGCAGGTCCTTATGGATATGGCTATCCATATCCATATCCGTATCCGTATTACCCTTATTACTATTAAAAAAAAAGAAATAACAATCTCCACTTTACTCGACATTTCCCGGGAAATGTCGAGCATTCGTTTATTCCGTGAGAAATAGGGTATAAGAACATATGAGAAATCTACTTATAAAGGAGATATGCGATTATGAAAAACAAAACCCTTTTTACCACATTAGCCCTCGGTGCAGCCTATTTACTCAGAAACGAAAAATCCCGCAATAAATTAATGAATCAGTTTAAAAATATGGGTTCCAAAACAAATAGAAATTCTCAAGAATAAAAGTGCATGCGCCTAAACAAAAAGCCCCTACGCTTAAGAGGGGCTTGATTATTAATGCAGAGTTAGTCCGTCTTGTTGGTGATTAGTCAACCATGTTTGCAGTTCATTAATCGGCATTGGCTTTGAAAAATAAAAGCCTTGTAATTGCGGACAGCCGAGTTTTTTAAGAGTTCTCCACTGTTCAATCGTTTCAACACCCTCACTGACGACATTTAATTTTAACAAGCTCGCCAAGTCGATAATCGTTTTAGCAATTCCTTTGCTAACTTCATTATTGGCAATGTCCCTTATGAACTTTCTATCAATCTTAATCTCTTGGATTGGGAAATGCTGCAAATACTGAAAAGCTGAAAAGCCTGTTCCAAAATCATCGATGCTCACAGAAAAGCCAAGTTTTTGTAATTCAGTCATCTTATTTTTCACTTTTTCAAAATCTTCCATCGCTACATTTTCAGTTATTTCGATAACGAGTTGGCTAGGATTTACTTCATATTCATCAAGGCATTCCTTTAAAAAACGATTTAACCTTGAATGCAAGAAATGTCGGGGTGATATATTAATAGAAAGTGTGTAATCCTGTTCTCCATTATCCTTCCATTTTTCAAGCTGAATAAAGGCCTGTACGATTACCCATTCCCCGATTGCCATTATAAGGCCTGTAGATTCTGCCAAACTGATAAATTCAAGAGGTGGAATGAGCCCTTTTTCTGGATGATTCCAGCGGATCAATGCTTCAAACCCTATAATATCACCAGTAAAACTATTTATCTTAGGTTGGTAATACAGCTCAAATTCATTTGAATCAAGACCTTTACGTAAATTCATTTCAACAAGAAGATCATCTTCTAGCATATTGATCATGTCTTCAGTGAATCTTGCTTGAACAGATCTTGCATGCTTTTTCTTTGCCGTGTTTAGAGCAACTTGGGCCATTTGAATGCATTTATTTGCGTCTTTTCCATGATCAGGGTAAATACTTACTCCAAAACTATGTGTAACATATACATCCTGCCCTTGAATAAACATCGGCGCATGAAGGCGTTTGGCAATTTCCTCCATACTTATACATTTCATTTCACCCTCTGAATTTGCCGGCAAAAATAAAGCAAAGTGCCCAAACCCGATACGTGATATAAGTCCTTTTGATTGAATGGAATCTTGAAGTCGCCTCGCAGTCGTCAATAGCACTTCATCCCCACTGCTGTAACCAAGAACATCTTGAATACTATTAAACTGATCGAGCTGTAAATAAACCATCAACCTTTTTTCGCCAGGCTTAAGTTCTCTCATCTTCGCGTTTACTTGTTCTAAAAAAGCATGGTGATTGGAAAGCCCAGTCAACGGATCCGTATACGCAAGCTCCAGCATTTTTCCTTCCTCTTCAATCCAATTCAACCGCTCGAATATGAAACTAACCATGTCCGCGAGCATACCCGCAATGGTTTGATTTAATTCGGACCACGGTTTCACGGAAAAAGACTCACAACATAATACTCCACCGATACCTTTGCTCAAAATCAATGGAACATCCAAAAGGGATTTAATTCCACCCATTTGATGAAAATAGCCATCCTGCAGCTCTTGAACACGCAAATCAGTTTCAGTGTCAGTAACAGCTAAAGATCTGTTTTTAACAATTTCTTGAAAATAACGGGGCATAACAGATGAATG
This sequence comes from Lederbergia panacisoli, assembly GCF_024626525.1. Classification (GTDB taxonomy): domain Bacteria; phylum Bacillota; class Bacilli; order Bacillales; family Bacillaceae_C; genus Lederbergia; species Lederbergia panacisoli. The sequence goes on along the minus strand of NZ_JANJGU010000008.1, from coordinate 42,711 downwards.
CAACTCAACGCCTAAAAGATGTTTATGGGATTGCCGATCATATAAATTGCGACATGTTAAAATCGTCTTATCATCATTAAAAATCCATATGCCAACTCGATCACAATTTAGTAAAATTGAAATGGTTTCACATATTTCCCGCAGCATCGATTGAATCTCGGCCTTAGAAATTTTATTTGCTTTTGCTAATTCAAAAAGTCGTTGTTGCTGATCCCTTAAAGTCTTTTCCATTTCAATTGCTTCAAACAAACCCTTTTCAATATAAGGCAAAAGAACATAAAGGGATTCATTATTTGAAAGATGTGTTGAAGTAACTTCAAATAACTTTTCGCCAATCATTAGTTCAACCTCTGCCCCACTGTCTATCTCCAAAGTTAATAACTTGGATGTTATAGTCGTATGATAATTCTCAAAGATTTTATTTCGATCATTAATCGGAGAAAAGGATTGATTTTGTTTGTTAAAAAGCAGGATACAGGGAGCATGATGCAATTCCATTTAAACACGTCCTTGTGTTGTCAATTAAAAATTCCTAGTATCTTTTTTATCGGCAGAAAAATGTAGATTTATAGCAAATTCATTTATTTTTTTGCAAAATAAAGAATCGCCCTCTATGGAAAGCGATTCTCCCTTCAAACTTTATGCATTTTGCCCTGCATGAACATTCGGTGTTTTCGTTAATTTATTTTGATTGCGATTTTGAATTGCTTTTTTCACTGCCGGGATTAAGAAGCGGTCAGCTCCGTAATATGTTGCACCTTTCCAAGCTATTAGCAGAACAAATGCTGCTAGCAACAATGTTGGATTCGTGGCAATTGTTCCTGCCCAGAGGAAGTTTAGATTCATTATTCCCGCTGCAATGAGTGCTGGAATCGTTAATGCACCAAGGATCAACCCAATACCGACTAATAATTCGCCCCATGCTATCATGACGTTAAATAGTTTTACATTTGGAAGAGCGACATTTTCTAAAAATGCTGCGTACCAGCCTTGAACGATTGGCGCCTCTCCACCGGCTTTTGCAATAGCACCATGTAAGAATCCAGTTGCATCAAACCCTCCGAATGCTTTGTGCCAGCCTGCCTGCAACCATTGTACTCCGAGCCAAATTCTTAAGACTGCCCAGATGATGCCAATGACTCGCTCATCGAATAATTTTTTCATTTTAATCACTCCATATTTTTGTTAAAGAGATTTTGTGAAACTTTTCACATTATTATTTAAAAAAATTTATTAGTGCTTATGATGATATGATGTTTTGTTTGTTTGTGAATATTTTCACTATCTCTTTTCACTTATAATATACTACGGTTCCTCACTAAATGCAACAGACCTTTCCAACATTTCAATAATTTGACATAATTGGATGCTGAAATGATTTTTTAAAATCAATGATGAAAACGATGACAAATAAGATGGCGATAAGGCTAGTTTATGCTATACTACTTTATAAAAAGGAGGGGATTGTTTAGATGTCAGATAGGAAAGTTCGCTGGGGAATTATGAGTACGGCAAGTATTGGAAAACGTTCTGTTATTCCTGGAATTCAAGAATCAGAACGAAGCGAAGTTGTTGCGGTAGCAAGTAGATCTTTAGAAAACGCCAGAAACTTTGCAGATGAGTTAGGGATTGCAAAAGCTTACGGAAGCTACGAGGAATTATTGAACGATCCTGAAATTGATGCCGTTTATATCCCGCTGCCAAATCACTTACATAAAGAATGGACAATTAAAGCTGCGGAAGCAGGCAAACATATTTTATGCGAAAAGCCAATTGCGCTCAACGAGGCTGAAGCAAAGGAAATGGTTGAAGCATGTGAAAAAGCTGGTGTGATCCTCGCCGAAGCATTCATGTATCGCCACCAAAAACGATATGAAGATATTAAAAACCGGATTAAAAATGGAGAAATCGGTGAAGTCCGTGGAATCCATGGGGTATTTACCTTTAATAATGCCGGCGATTACAATAACATCCGTTATACGAAAGAATGGGGCGGCGGAGCCATCTATGATGTCGGCTGCTACCCGATCAGTGCCGCTCGCTTAATTTTAGATGAAGAACCACAAGCCGTTACGACACATGCTTTGTTCTCTCCTGAGCACGACAATGTCGATATGATGGCTTCAGGTTTAATGGAATTTTCAAATGGAGTCGCTTTAACATTCGACTGTGCCATGTGGGCTGAATTCCGCAATGAGCTTGAAATTCTCGGTTCCGACGGAAGAATTGTTTTAAAAGCTGCATTCTTAGGTGACCAGTCATACGAAATTATTAAGGGCGGTCAAACAGAAACCGTTCCGGACGACAACATCAATTCCTATAAACTCCAAGCTGATAGCTTTGCAGAAAGCGTACTCGACGGGAAATCTAGTAAATTCCCATTCGAGGACATTCTAAAAAACATGAGAGCAGTAAAAGCAGCTTTAGAATCAGCTGAAAAAAAGGAAAGAATCATTTTAAATTTAAAGGGGATGAACATATGAAGAGCATTCGAGTTAAAGGTGTAGATAAGGACATATCAAGTCTAGTAATGGGATCCGATTATTTCACACCAGAAAAAATGGACCTTGTGACAGATGTATTAAACAATTATTTGGAAATTGGCGGCAATACAATTGACACAGCCTACATTTATTACGGTGGAAAAAGTGAAGAAGCGATCGGCATTTGGATGGAAGAAAACAAGCGCCGCGACGATGTCATCATTTTAACAAAAGGTGCTCATCCAAATCATGAAGGTCCACGCGTCAGCAAACAAGCGATTGATGAAGAACTAAAAATCAGCTTGGAAAGACTTCGGACTGACTATGTTGAATTATATGCTCTTCACCGTGATAATCCTGAGGTTCCTGTCGGCGAAATTTTGGAAACGTTAAATGCCCACATAGAAGCTGGACGCATTGGTGCTTTTGGTGGTTCTAACTGGTCTTTCGAAAGACTTCAGGAAGCAAATGATTATGCAGAAAAGCATGGGCTTGTCGGCTTTTCATTCAGCAGTCCAAACTTAAGTCTTGCAAAAGCTCAAGAACCATATTGGGCAGGCTGCCTTTCAGTTGATGATCCAATGCTTGCTTGGCATGAAGGCAGCAATATGCCGCTATTTTCATGGTCATCTCAAGCTCGCGGATTCTTCACAGGCAGATTTACTCCAGAAGATCGCTCCAATGAAGATTTAGTTCGCGTGTTTTATAACGACGATAACTGGGAGCGTTACCGCCGTGCAGAACAGCTTGCGAAAGAAAAAGGCGTTGAAACAATCCAAATCAGCTTAGCGTATGTATTGAATCAAAGCTTCCCAACTGCTGCTATTATTGGACCGCAAAACAAGCAAGAAATGGTGTCATGCAGACAAGCTGCTGATATTAAATTGACAGAAGACGAAATTAAGTGGCTTGATCTTAGAAGTAGATAAGAAATAGTGGCAGCTGCTTGTTCACGAATGTTTACTTTGAAGCTACAGAAAGACCCGGTGAGGTTCACCTCTCACCGGGTTATCTTGAAGCTTTCCATTGTACATCGATCGTATTCCATCGGCCATTTTCATAATAGGAAAGGACTTCCACGGTCCCAATTCCATCCGCATGATAGGCCCCACTCACTTGACGATAGCTTTTTAAGCCGTATCCATCCTTCCCATTTATTTTCACTATTTTAAAGATCGCAATCGGATCAATCATCAACTCTGCCGGTTCATTTAATGTACCATTTTTCTGATAAAGACCAAGCCTAATATAATCGGCTTTTCGACTCGTAAGATCTAAATGGATTGGATTCTTTATACCTGGTATAGTCATTACCGCCCGGAAGTTATTTTGAAAAGAGCTTTCGATTTCCAGTGGTTCTGGAAGAGGCAACTCAAAAAGTTTTCCATCTTTCACCGTATGTAAAGCATAATTATAAAGTCCTCCACTTCCTCCTGTCGCACTTGAATAAAGAATGTCATCAACACCATCGTGATTCAAATCAGCAAATTCCAGCTTCGGTTCAAATCCACCTTCATAATTGATTGTAATTTTACGGTTCCCTTTTACATCAATTTCTGCCAATACTTCTTGATAATAATCTTTATTATCTTTGAAGGAAATCCCATAAACAGTAACTTTCTCGGGAGTTCCGTCGCCCGTGACATCATGGTAATATTCTAAAATCGTTTTCGGATTTTTAGCTGCAGAAACAGGAGATATATTAGGAAGGGTAAACAATAAGGCCACAGCTACGAGCATCATGACGTATTTTTTCATTGCATCATCTCCCACATATGGTGTTTGATTTATGTTTCGCATTATATTCAGAATTATGTAGGGATAACAAGGTTACATTTAATTCTTCCCCTGTTATTTTTTGCAAATAATGTAGAATATTGTTGAAAATTGGTATATACTAAAGTACTGAATACAAAGTCTCATATGAATCAAATTGAAAAAGGCAAACTATTTGAAAAGATAGGACGCAAAGCTAAGGGTCTACGGTAATATAGGGCATTAATCCTATTACTATGATCGCCTGGTTACCAAATGCTGATTTTTTATATTTACATAAATATAAGAATTCTTTTTGGCTATTCTTTTGAGAATAGCTTATTTTTTTAAAAGGAGAGTGCGAAAATTGTCAATATCCATCGAACAAAGAAATAGCACTGTAAGGGACTTGTTAAATGGCACGTTCACATCATTTAAGAATGTCGTTCCGATAAAGCATGATATTAAGAAACCACAACTTCTTGGAAAATCATTACACCTTCAATATGGAGTTTTGATTGGGATTACTGGGGATATAAAAGGAAAGTTAATATTATCATCCAACCCAGAAGTATTTAGTTCAATTAGTGAAGTCATGTTTGGAATGTCGTTAGATGGGGATATGCTCGCATCCTTTAGCGGAGAGCTCGGCAATATGATTGCAGGCTGCCTATCAACCATTATTGTTGAAAATGGAATCAAAACAGATATCACCTCTCCCACCATTATGGAAGGGAATACAACATTATCCGGTTATGAAAAGGCGATTCAGTTAACGATCGTCATGGATGAAATCGGGGAAATGGATATATATTTATTGCTGGATTGAAGAAGAAAGCTATCGAATTGTGAACTGCACCCTAAATTGTAAGACACCTTCTAACAATTGGGGGGGGCAGTTCAATTAGTGACAGCTTTTAAAATTTCGGCATTTCACCTATAAATTGTTTGAACTCCTCTATTTGAGGCAATATCTCTACCTCAATGACATTACTTTGCAAGCGTATCAATAAAGAATTAAGCAACACTCGGGTTTCTTTCGTCATCCATATCTCTCTCGGAATTTTTTCAATCTGATGGAACATTTTAAGCAAAATTGATTGAGCGTCTGCCTCGGGATTTTTCCCCTGCACCAGCTCCTGAAAAATGATTAATCCACTTTGCTGATCAATAGCTACTGCCATCATTGGGAAATAAGGACGTCCCCCACTTTCTTCTTGAATCGGCATATCAATCCTAGAAAAATCTATTTCGATCGGATTGTTAAACCTTTTATACTTAGATACACGTAATACATCTAATTCTGAAACTAAAAGTGGTAGATCTTCAGCGGGGGCTGTCCCAATGTCAAGGTCCTCAAGAAGGAGCAACTCCGTCTTCCATTCTGATTGTTCAGGGATTCTGGCAATGATATGTTTTCCTTCCTGAAAAAATGGAATAAAGAGATTCTCCTCCTCTACTTCCCTTAATAAGAGAAGTGCTTGCTCCATCGCCACCATTAATAAACGTGCTTCCTTTTCGTTTATTAACCAGGGGTACATTCCCGGCATAAAGCTGCGAAACATAGGCCATTGCTTTTTCCCTCTAAACGTCAGGCCTGCATCCTTAATGATTTGATAATCTTCTCTTTCTAGTTCATCCCGATTCGAAAAGGACACTAATAAATTTCGCTGAGTTACAAGAATATCGAAATAATTAAAATGTCCTTCTGTGGTTTTGAGCAAAGATTGGAACCCTTCATTCCCTATGTAAACAGCCATCCCATACTCCTCACCTAGTGCCCCGAGTATGCTGCAGATTAGGTTTTCACCTGTCATTGGATCGATGACGACAAAGACCTCATCATCATCAAACCATTCCCACGGTTTTGCTTTATTGAATTCCTTTGCTTTTTCTAATAATTCGTTCCAATTTATGGTTTCGTCTTGCTTCGAATTTACAATTTCACAAAACATAAAGTTTACTTCTTCGGTTAACACTTTTGAGTCTGCTTCTTCTATTTCCGCCTCACCTGTTATGTACAATGATCTACTATCTTCTGCAGGCGCGGGACGTACGGCTTTTAAACAATACGGATATGTCACATCCTTTGAAGGAGACAATATTTTTTCAAGAACAATTTCATGTCTCCAATCATCGCCAAAATCATATGTATAGACCGCCCTATCCTTTTCCATAATAAACCAATCAGAAAGTTTTTCGTGATGTTCATCAAGTACCACCCTCCACGAAAAATCAAATTCCTCTTCAGGATTCCCAATTTCATTTTCTACTTTCTTACCATCTTTGCGTGTGATCATGAAATTATGTAGATGATAGCCACCCCAGTCAAAAGCAACTTGAAGAATTTCATGCAATTGATAGAACGTGCTGTCACGATCAACAAGCAATCTTCGCCAAATCGGTTTCTCCATTTGCAGCATCTGGACCTTAAATTGAAAAATCATTGGCTCACCTCTCTGCTTTGAATATTTTTAGTGTAAAACAATTCCCGAATAATTGCGACAAGCATCTCCCGAAAGGCATAATAGATATAAGAGAATGAGGATGGTGATTATTATCGGATATGTGAAAGAACTCCGTAAAATAGTTGGGAAAAGACCTGTTATATTAGTTGGTTCGGTAGTTATTGTTTTAAATGAAGACAATGAAGTGTTATTGCAACAACGCAGCTACCCTTATGGAGTGTGGGGGTTGCCCGGCGGACTAATGGAATTGACCGAATCAACCGAAGACTGTGCGAGAAGAGAGGTTTTAGAAGAAACGGGCTTGACCATCGGGGAGTTGCAATTAGTATCCGTTTCCTCCGGCCCACAAAATTTTGTAAAAGCCGAAAATGGAGATGAATTTTACGTCGTCACGATTGTGTATGTGACGAAGGCGATTTTGGGAGGATGTCTAACATTAGACGGCAATGAATCTTTGAACCTTGAGTTTTTCGATATGAGCCAGCTCCCGGAAAACATGGTTAAAAGCCATCGAAGAGCGATTGATGATTACTTGGAGAAAATAACGTAAAAAATCCCTAATATTTTTATGTAATTATGAATTAATAGTAATCAAAGCACGTTTCTTTAGGTGTTTTAGTATTATCTAGAGATCTTATTAGACGTTTGGCGGAGTTTATCAGACATTTCATGATTCTATTAGACGATTGACGCAGCCTATTAGACGTTTCGTGGTTCTATTAAACGTTTGACGTGGCCTATTAGACGTTTCGTGGTTCTATTAGACGTTTGACGCATCCTATTAGACGTTTCGTGATTCTATTAGACGTTTGACGCATCCTATTAGACGTTTCGTGATTCTATTAGACGATTGACGCATCCTATTAGACATTTCGTGGTTCTATTAGACGATTGACGCGACCTATTAGACGTTTCGTGGTTCTATTAGACGTTTGACGCGGCCTATTAGACGTTTCGTGATTCTATTAGACGTTTGACGCGGCCTATTAGACGTTTCGCGATTCTATTAGACATTTGACGCGGCCTATTAGACGTTTCGTGGTTCTATTAGACGATTGATGTATCCTATTAGACGTTTCGTGATTTTTTAGGATGTTAGGTGTATCCTATTAGCCGTCGCAGCCATCCTATTAGCCGTTCCAGTTATTTTAAGGTTATCGTGCGACCTTACGACATTTCACATTTCGCATCAATAATAGAATCCATCACTAGAACGGCTTTAAAATCATTAATGCAATAATAACTAAAAAAATGAAGCTCTCTATATTCTCATAGAAAACCAATCTCTTTCCTTCGCGAATATATTCTTCTGGAATCTCGTCACCTTCGTGAGCTTCAATTTTTGCTTTAAGAGGTTTGGATATCGGTGATAAAACGATTGGTCCTATCGCAAGTGCCAGTAAAAAGAGAAAAAGACTTACATTATACCAACCCATGCGAAATAAGCTTGTGTTAATAGCACCCATTAACAAGCCTGAAACAAGTAATAACGTTCCGCCAATCATAACAAAAATATGGACTCGATTTTTAACTTTATACGCATGTCTTAATTCCGTGATCGTTTTTGCTGATTTTCCTATTAAACTTAATACAAATCCCGGACCCATTCCAAGGATTGCGGAAAATATATGTATAAAAACTAAAATTTTATAAAATATTGCCACTGATGTTCCCTCACTTCATTATGAAGAGGATGACTTTTTAATCATCCTCTTCGGAATTTACCATGATTCCGGCAACTTGTGTAAGCCTGCCAAAAAACATTTCACCTGCTGGATGGTCACTTAGCCCCACCTCGTCAAAGGCTTCTTTCATACAACGAAGCCAGCTGTTCGCACGGCTCGGTGTTATTTCAAAAGGAAGATGCCGATGCCTCATCGCAGGTGGTCCGTATTCCATACTGTAAAGTGCTGGACCGCCAAGAAACTGAGTTAAAAACTTCCTTTGTTTTTCCATAATGATATGCATATCCCCTTCAAAAAGCGGGCTAATATTTGGATCGGCATATACCCGAGGGTAAAATGCATTCACTAACTCCTCTATTTTATCTCCACCGATTTCATCATAGAGCGTTTGTAATCGAGGTTCCTTCACATTCATACCTCCCGAAAATGTTTTTCTTTACATTATATAGTATAAATCAAAAATCATGATGTGATAAACATCACACTTAAAGATATGAAGGAGGTTATTAGCATTTTTTCAAATTATTTCTTTTTACTATTCGCACTTCCTATGCCTGCGCCTATCGCAACTCCAATTGCAATACCGAGTGCTAAATTGTCAAAAGCTATTCCCAATGCTACTCCTATTGAAATACCGATAGCAATGCCGGTGGAAAAATTGTTTCTGTTTTTTTTATTATTAGCCATATTACCACGCTCCGAATCAGAATAGTTTATTTACGATTGAAGATGCGAAATGTTTCAAGTAGTGACATGATCAACACACTTTTCCACCCGATAATGAATTTGCTATTGACTGTTCCAGTGTATTATAAGATTATCAAATTATTGAAAGGGTTTTCATAAACAACACACTTTTATAAAGAAAGAACCGCAAAGGGAGAGGATGACATTTACACTAAAGGATTTATCAAACTTATTACCATAATTGCCGTTCTATTATTGCTACTTGTTGCATGTAGCTCAACACCAAAAAGCAGTGAAACCGGAAGTAATCAATCAGAAAAAGAAAACAGTCAACATGAAAATGAAAAAGTTTCCGTTGATAAAAATGTAAACATCTCTACTCCAGAATCCGAAAAACCTATTCCTGCAACTTTACCGTTGAACAAACTGCAACAAACGGAATATTACTCACCAATCCTAGGATTAGCTGAAGACTATCCTCGGGGAACATTGCTCGATTCCATTGAAAAGGATTTTTCATTAATGAATCAATATGGCGTTAGTGATATAAGAGTGAGTGTCGCATGGGGTGATTATGAGCGCAATAAGCACATATTCGATTGGGGATTACTCGATAAATATGTGGAGTTAGCGGAACAATACGGAATAGAATTGTATCCGTATATTTGCTATTCGCCGCCATGGGCAACAGGATCCGACTGGAAAGCTCCACCAAAAGATTATCAAGATTGGTATGATTTTGTTTATACACTCGTTGATCGCTATAAAGGCAAGATTAACCAGTGGGAACTTTGGAATGAAGGCGATAATTATGATTTTTGGACTGGCAGTTGGGGCGAGCAAATAGAGTTAGTGAAAGTTGGAGCACAAGCCGTGAAAGATGCGAATCCCAATGCTAGAACAGTTTTTGGTGGCCTCACAGATCTAAAGAAAAATCACGTTCGTTCCATTTTTAAAGATGGGGCAGCCGATAATATCGATGTCATAAATATTCACTTTTATAACGAAACATGGAATCCTAACGCCACCGAAAGAATTTATGATGATATCAAAATAGTTGCAGATGTCATTCGCGAAAATGGTGGCAAACAAGAACTTTGGATAGCAGAAATTGGCTATAGTGATTATGTTCAGGAAGATGGCATAAAAGTGTCTGATTGGGTGAGAAAGAAAGCACCGTATGAAAAAACAAAAGAATTCCAGGCGGTCACGTTCATGCGTGCTTATAGTCTCATTGCCGCGACAGAAGACGTTTCAACTATTTTGTGGTATGAAATCAAAAACTTGCGACTCAATAGTGAAGCCATTGGAGATGTAAACAACTATTTTCTCGGAGCGCTTGACCATAACTATTTTCCAAAACATCTCTGGTTTTCTATTGCCGCGACAAAACAATTATTTTCTAATCCTTTTATTACGATTGATGATGAGTTAGTGATCGACCAAAAGGATGCTGTTAAGCCTTATGTTCATGCCTTTAAAAGAGAAAATGGCGATGTGATTCTTATGGCATGGAACCGCGGGACGGAAGATGAAACAATCGAAGTGACAGTTCCCGGAAATTTTAGCAAGGCAATCCGCTATTCAGTCACTGGTGAAAAAACACCTTTTGAATTCGATGCAAATGAGGATTCTACTACCTTATCGCTAGAACTGAAACCGGAATATACGAATACCATTGAATTGATTAAAGCGAAAAATGCTCCAGCACGCGTCACCATTTCCAATCCACAAGTGATAAAGGAATCGGGTGGCATCTACACGGTAACGGCAATGGCAACCAATATTGGGGACGAAGTGGCAGTGGCTATTATAAGTGAAATTTTCGTGAATGAAGGATTAGAAGTAGAGGGCGACCACATTCAGGTAATTGAAAAAATAAAGCCGGGTGAGGAAATTGAATTATCTTGGATGGTAGAGAGGATAGAATCGAAGGAATCACCACAACTGTGGATCGCTGTTAATCCTAAAGAAAGTCCGTTAGCTGCGGTTTTGGTGGAAATAGAATAATATAATGAAAGGGATGTCCGATAAGACCGGGCATCCCTTTCATTTCTTCATATATCATAACGCAGAAGAAATAATTATTACCAGAGTATCTTTTTTAGAGTAAGGGTATATAATAATGCAAATAAGGTTTCATTTGTTTCGTTATTTTCTTTAATTTCGAAGGGAAAAGGAGGTGAAAGGAGTGGACGAGAATATGGGAACAGAGATGGTATCAAGATATTTGTCAAATGAGCGAGTTAAAAACCTGGCCAATGAAGACAAAATAAGTGATAGTGCTAGACATTACGTGAATCTTCTTTTCCAATCAATGGAGGTAGAAAAACTGAAAGAAATGGCTTATTTGGAACTTAGGGAAAATGAAAAAATCGAAGTGCAGCAGCTCCTTAAACATACCTTTGAATCCAGTCTACCCGTTTACCTACCTGTAACGGAGGTTTCTCAAATCCTTGGAGTATCTCCCCAAATGGTAAGAAGGTATTGTGCGGAAGGTAAAATAAAAGCAAAACAACGACTCGGTGAAACCGGTCAATGGCTTATACCAACAGAACAGTTTGTATCTAAACCTGAGTTTACAAAATATCTTTATCAAAAAGAAATAAATAGAAAAAAGTCAATTAAAGCAGCAGAAATTATGTTGCAAATGATCGATGAAGACGAAGAGGAATAAATAATTGAGTAAACTAATTTCTGATCAAAGGTATATGTTGGATACAAATGTGTTTAGGTATAAAGTTGATTCTCATTCCAATCACAGAACGAAAGCCAAACGTTTATGGAGAAAGATATTATCAGAACTTGAAAATGGAGAAGCCGAGATCTTTGTTCCTCTTGAAGTAATACGAGAACTAGAGATTCAAGCATATTTTATGAACAAGAATGAAAAGGATCGATTGGATCAACTAATGGATTGCCTAGTTATTTTACCTGAATCTGAGAATGTTTTTGCGGAACACTTAATAAGAAAGCTATCCGCTTATATCCGTAAAAATTATAAACAAAACGTAAATTTACTTAACCGTGGTGTCGAATACCCTTCCATTTCCGATGCACGAATATTAATAAATGCATGGCAAAATGATTGTACTTTGGTAACTAGCAATATAAAAGATTATATGTTATTTCCTTTACTATTCGAATTTGAAAATCAGAAATTATATGATTTAATTACTGAAGATTTTGTATTTATTGATCATATCTCTCATGAAATTATTACTAATGATGAAGAGTTTAGGACTTTGAAAGATGAATTAGTTAGTGTTTTTATATAATATTAATAATGTAAATTTCACCACAAAAGCCGCCCACGCTAGGACGGCTTTTTAGATATAAATATAATCATTATATATTTTCCACGATTTATCTTGTTTAACTGATTTCTGGTATTCTCTTAATCCTTGAATCTGTAAAAATATCATCTTCATCAGTGCTTCTCGTAGAAAATTCGGATACGACAGTTCCTTCGCTACCCGCTTTAAACCAATGGAGGGTATTTGGAGGTATTGTATATTGCTCCCCAGGGTTAAGAATGATTTCGTGAAATACAGTATAATATTTTTCATCACCTTCAGGAAGTTGAGTGGAGAGATGTTCGACTTCATCCCCTTCTACATATAGATAGACTGTGCCATATCTACATCTGAACGTTTCTTCTTTCCCATCATCAAAATCTCTTTTTGGGTGTTTGTGCTCAGGGCAAGTTTGATTCGGCAATAATGCGAGTTCTTTTGCACAAACTAGATCTGTATTGACATATGTAACTAGTTGCAGTCCTGTGTTTTCAATTTTACCTAAGCCAAAATCAGCAACTTCTATGTTTTCTTTCTCCTTGTCGGTTAAGACAATGTTGGCCTTTTCAAATAATTCAAGTGCCTTGCTTTGTATTTCTTCATATTCTTTGCGATTCATTTTCCCTTCCCTCCTATTAGATTGATTAATAGTATAATTCTACAGTCAATCTAATTACCCTTGTTTTTACTCTTTATCGCACAAACATTTTTTATTACCTGTTTTAAAACAGCTATTTGATAATATAATTTTCCTAATAAGGCTAACTGTCCAATAGCATCGATTTTGATGGGGATGAAATGACCTAATGATAGGGCAAAAAAAACCTAAGAGCAAGCGTCCATCTTACTCTTAGGTAATTGATATAATGTATTAAGCAGTTGTATGAGTAGAAGGATAGTTGGGACTCCCTCAGCATTCGTTTCATTTGCAGTCTGATCCATCAACTCATGTCCACTATGTAAAAGAAAATGGGTTTCTTGGAGTCCACCTTCTCCTGTTTGGATCAAAGAAATAGAATCTTAAATATTTTTTGATGCCTGTGTTAATCACCGTATTTAGCACGCATTTTCTCAGAAATTTCTAAACCTGCTGCATTGATTAATCTACAAATTATTTAAGTAACTCCAATAATGACATAGGCTCTTTATTTGCTTGCGAAAGGATTGCCTGTGAAGTTTGGGTTAAAATATCACTTTTAATTTTTTCCATCATTTCTTTAGCCAAATCTGCATCTCTGATACGTGATTCACTTGCAATAATGTTTTCGGCATAGTTCCTTGCATTATTTATTGCGTGTTCCAGGCGGTTCGAAACTGCTCCCACATAGGAACGCTGTTTATTTAGAGCGTTCATTGCCTCATCAATTCTTGTTAATGCTTTTTCGGAATGGTTTCGATCATGAATCATAACAGTATTAACTCTTAATAACTCACTAGTGACTCTAATTCTTTCAAATGTAATCTGTTGGTTCGCATTTGCGCCAATCTGGAACTTCATCGGTTCATCTTTTTCCCGGTCATTTGTTTTATAAAATAAAGTACCCCGGGCATTTCCTCTTATCCCATCAATGGAAATTTGCCCAACCTCATTGCTGCTCAATTTTAATCGCCCATCATAATAAGATGCGATGATATTCGCATTCACTGCATTTAACTGAGTATTTATTTCATTTAAAAGACTATCGGAATCATATGTACCTGCGTTTAAAGCTATTTTCTTTTCGGCACCATCAACCTCTAAGATAAATGTATCATTAACCCCTTCTTCGATTTTAGTAGTTCCAGTTAAATCCATAATACCGATTGTATAAGTTGGCGTTGGCTCTCCCTCTGCCCTATAAAAAAAAGTATAAGCAGCACTTCCTCGAACACCATCAATTCGGTACGAACCTGTATCATTTCGCCCATTTTCTTGCATGTTGACTTTAAAAACAAGCTTATCAGTATCATTTTCAGCTGTGCCACTTGTGATTCCACCAATTTGGGCTTGGACTAAATCCGGAAACATTCCAAGACTTGTTAATTTTGCACTTAAAGATTGATTAATTTCCTGAATGAGCGAAGAAGCATTGTAATGTCCCGCATTTAAAGTGATATCAATCATATGTTTTTGATTATTAATATGCAGGTCAAATAAAAGGCGATCATTTATGTTTGGGTGAATGACGATATTTTTACTAATTAACGACTCACGTCCTACGATATATGTATCTTGAACATACGTGTACCCGCTATCTGAAGCATAAGGTTCTTGTACTGTGACACGCTTGCGGAAAATTTCATCATACATTCCGCCTGAAAATTGATTGAACTTGTTATTCTCTCCGGACTCTGCTGTACGCAATTGAATACGATTGTCATTAAGCTTTTCAAATCTCAATTCATTTCCAGACATTCCCTCACTTTTTAATGTTTGTTTTATCTTTTCGTTTAATTCAAGCAATAAACTGTCAAGTGAACTATAATATGCGGGGTCAATGGAAAAATTAATTTCGTGAGAATTTCCATCACGTTCATACGTAAAACTCATCTTATTATTGGAGTCGTTGATTATGATCCCTCCATTAATAGTAGAAACCCCATTTAATAATGAAGGTATTCCCATTCCAGAACTGGAGTAATAATTAGGTGGAGAATCTTGAACAAGTCCCATAATAAATTCATGTGAGGAACCACCAAAATTCGAAAATGTTTGATTCTCTCCCTTTTCCTTTGTTTCAAATATTAAAGTTTTACTAGTAAACAAGCTTGCATTCAAGCCAATATCTTCAAACAGCCGATTATTTGCAGTCAGAAAGTCTTCAGCCCGATTATAAACCCCTGATTTCAAAGTAATCTCAATAATTTCGCCATTTAAAGTGAAATTCATCTTATTATTATTTTCATCTATTGTAATGCCGGATCCTAAAGATGTCCTTCCTTCAGCCCTTGCTGCAGTATATGTGTATTCAGGGGGGCTTGCAATTCCCTCTGGTGGATAGATAGCCGATGTTGTACCTTGGGCAATGAAAGGGTCAATAATGGTTCTACCATGTAAGAGTGTTTTAACTGCATTAGAAGATGGGTTAATGTTAATCGAACCAGTTCCTATACTTTTATGTTCAAAAATAAGTGCTGATTGAAAGTTCGACGTAAAATCAGATAGTTTTACATTTATAGGGATGTTTTGTTCGGAAAGCTTTAGATTCAATTCGTCAACTAATTCGGTCTTCGAATAGTCTTCTTCATCTAAAATAATTGTAAAATCACGACTATCTACTTGAAATTTTAGAGTATCGTTTACCCCTGTTTTAATAGTGGTAGTATTCTTGATGCCATACTGGCCTTGAATTTTTGCAGCTATATCCGCACCATTATTCGGTAAAATATTAGTGTAAGTAACATTTTCCTTAACAAAAAGATTTTGAAAAGCGGAGGATTGTTTATCGATTACAACATGGCTATTTGCGCCAAAATAATTACTTTTAATTTGCAGTCGATTCATAAAATCTCCATTTGCCGTTGCATCAATCCCATGCTTCATAAATTCATCGTTTATTTTATTGATAATATCCTGCTTGTTTAATACCTTACTATTTTCATCCCCTGCCAAAAACTGAATTGTAACAGGCGGATGATTATCGATATATACTTTTAATTGATCATTTACTCCTTTTATGAATTCGATAGGCTGCGATAAATCTGCATAACCTGTTATGTACGCCTGACTTTTGGAGATAGTCCCACTTTTGGTGTTATCGTATAATATCGATGTAATACCATCAATTTCAATCATATTTCCACTTAAACCGGTGATTACATACTTATTAGAAGTTAATGCAATCCGATCCTCACCGTATTTAATGGCTTTAACGGAATTTTCCCCTTTACTTTCTAGTTGACGATTAATCCCGTTAATCACTTCTTCTAAACTATATTGTCCAGCAGAAAAACGTAAATTATATACTTTATCGCTTCCCGCATAAAATGTTAATGTATCACTTTTACCACTAATTATTTGAACCTTTCCACCATCCTGAAATTTCGTCACTCCAATAACCATTCCCGGAGGATTTCCTAGAGAATATTCATAGAACAGAAAAGAGGCCCCTCCTTTAATGGAGTCAATGGATTTATTGTTCTCGGCCTGAATGCTAACAGTATTTTCTTCAGTTACATTTACAATGATATTAGGATCAATTTGCAACAATTTAGTATCCAACTGATCCGCAATTTCACCAATAGTATACAATCCCTCATCAATCTTTACACTTTTTTCGACCCCATCAATCATAAAAGTTAAGTCATTATTATAGCCATCCACTATTTTGATTATTTGATTAAAATAATGATTGCCTTCTAATTGGGCAAAGGATGACTGATGCGATTCAATAATAGGCATGCCACTCCACTCAGTAGATTGCGAGAAACGGTCCAAAGACATTTGCAATTGACGGAACTCTTCTTGTAATGCCAAATGATCACTCTCAGATAACGTATCATTAAGAGATTGAATCGTCAGTTCTCTCATACGTTGCAGCAAATTCGTCTCTTCCTGCAATACACCATCAACCGTGTCCAACATAGACTGTGCATCCCTACCGTTTCGCTCAGCCTGAACCAATCCCCGAATTTGCGCACGCATCTTTTCACTAATGGATAAACCTGCCGCATCATCAGCAGCTTTATTGATCGAAAGTCCGGAGCTTAATTTCGCAGTTGCATCCCAACCCTTTTTTGATGCCTTATTGATATTATTAAGAGTTTTAAGGGCGTGTATATTGTGTCTAATGATCAAATTAGCTGCACCTCGTGATAGTGGTAAAAATCTAATTAGTTATGGTGTTAATGTATAATCTCTCTATATAATATCGGCTAAGTGCTTCAATACTTTAGACCTGGGAAACACATTAATTCTTGGCACTCCTAAAATTTTTAACTCCCCCTTCTATCAATAAAACCGTCCTCAAAAAACTAAAGCACCTTTATCCATAGCTGTTTATTCTATCAATAATCTTTCTTCAATATTTCCGGTATTCTATTGATCTATGGGTCTGTAAAAATATCATCTTCATCAGTGATTCTAGTGGAAGCACTCGGTTACTGCTGCTCCTTCATTTCCTGCCTTAAACCAGTGAAGGGTATTACTGATTAATACTGTATTTATCCCACCTAAAAGAAAGAAAAAATGATACAATAGGTACAGAACATACATTCCTAAAAAAGGTGGTCGGGCATGTCTTATCACACTGATCAGTATATATCTAGAATTGTTGGAAAACTTCTAGGAGATGGTTCTATTACAAAACAGGTTGGGAGGAAGCCAAGATTTCAATTTATGCATAGTGTTGCGGATTTTGACTGGACGAAGTATTGTTACGAACAGTTGAAGGATTTTCTACCTCTTAACCCTCCAATGTATAAAAAAATAGTAGATAAAAGGATAAAATCAGGTTTTTCAGAGAGTTATTTTGTTCAATCACGTATTCACGAATTTATTACGCTGCTCGAGGAAATGTGGTACATCAATAGAAAAAAACAATTACCTATTAGTTTTATTAATGAGTATTTGAATGAAGAATCACTTGCTTGGTGGTATCAAGATGATGGACATTTGAAACAGGAAAAAGGTATAGCAAGGAAAATCATTTTATCGACTGACAATTTTGCTACAGATGAGAATCTTAAACTAATAGAAATCCTAAATAAAAAATTCCATCTAACATTTTCAATAGATGGACAAAATCGTTTAATTCTATACGATCAATATCAGATTTTATATTTTTTAAGATTGTTAGAACCATATATACATACCTCAATGAATAGAAAACAATTAGATCAAGGCCTCCAAAAAACACTTGCTTCTACAACAACGATTTATTTACCTACTACGTTTCAATTGAATAAACCTACATCCGAGATTAATAATAAATTAAATAAGCTAAACATACTGATGGAACTAATAAAGACAAGAAAGGGACATATATCTTTTTATTACGAAAATCTTTGGATTCAAAAGAAAATTCTAACAAATCCTTATAGAATACGCATTGCAAACAACCATAGAGAAAATCTTCTTAAGATTAGATCCATACTTGGATTAACGAATAGCAAAATTATAGAATGGTGCTTTCGTTCGTAGAAAAACACTGTCTAAATGACCGTTTTTCATGTAAAAGTGATAAATATTTGCCTTAATTTCTATTTATACTTCTACCAGCATAGTCGTTTTTAATCCAGTGATTGGATGAGTACCACTAACAAAGTATAACTATTTTTGAGTCCCTTATCCTCTGAAATTTCAGGGTAAAATTCATAAGTTCAATATTTGTAACATTAGTTACATCATAATTAGAAGAAATATATCTCTTTAATCACTTTAATCTCTCAACTTCATCATCAGTGAAAATTTTAGGCATTGAAAACTTAGCCATAACATCACCTTCAAAAAACAAAAGAGGCTCTAATTAACCAAGAGCCTCTATCGTATATTAAAATTAACGTAACAACTGTAATACTCCTTGAGGAGCTTGGTTAGCTTGTGCAAGCATAGCTTGAGCAGCTTGAGAGAGAATTGAATTTTTAGTTTGTTCCATCATTTCTTTCGCCATCGTGCGAACATTTGCTTTCACAAATGACTAGACTATATCTTCACCCTCTAGCAATCTAGTAGGGGTCGGGCACTTCGGATTCACAATGCTGATGACCATTGTTTCACCTATGGATTTCATCATCATAGCATCCGCCTTAGATGGTTTATCCTAGTCGTTGGACCTTCTCCACTCTTTCGAGACAGGAGCTTGGCTGCTGATTGCCCAATCTTTTCTTTTTTCAAACCATCACGCCTGTTGTTTCCAGCTACGTTGTGGCAAGAAAAGCTCTAAGGGGTTTCCAGCAATTCACCCGATCATAATCTCTAGCCGTTACCAGCCAGGACGACTGTGCTTGTCACTGCTCCTAAGCAGCTAAAGCATAATCTACGTCACGAATACGAGATTCAGCTGACGTTAAATTTTCACTTGTAGTTCCTAAGTTATTGATTGTATGTTCTAATCTATTCTGAGTTGCACCTAGCTTTGCTCTTTGAGTAGAAACAGTGTTTATAGCCGTACTAATCTTGTCTATTGCAGCAGTAGCTGCACTTTGGCCTGAAACATCAAGACCGCCAACTCCTAAAGATGAGGAACTCATGCTAGATATATCAACAGAAACCTTTTGTTTTGCTTCAGTTGAGTCACCAACTTGCAGTTGTAATGAGCCACCGCCTGAACCTGCTCCGGCTGCAAATGTTTTTCCAGTAGTATCAAATGCCGTATTAAGATCAATAGCTAAATTAGCTGCAGTTGCAGTGCCATCTGTGGCTGTGAATTCAATTCTACCTAATCCAACTGATGTAAGGTCAATAACTCCTTGCTTACCAGCCCCAGATGTAAATGTTCCTCCGGTTGCTTTATCAGTTAAAACCTCTGAAATATCTACAACTTTACTTGTAGCATTTCCATCTGCATCTGTTGTTGTAAAAGTTACTTTTGTACCACTTACTGCTGAAGTAACTTTACTTCCATCTGCAACTTCCACGCCTGTTACAGAGGTTGTTGCCGCTGTAGCGGAGGTGGACAAGTTAACTAATGTTGTATCATTATATCCAGAAACTTTTGTGCTGCCCGCTCCAATAGAACCATCTAAAAGCTTTTTACCATTAAAATTAGTAGTAGAAGCTATTCTATCCATTTCTTCATTTAATTTATCTACTTCTGCTTGTATAGCTTTTCTGTCAACATTGTCATCTAATGTACCATTGGCTGATTGAGTAGCAAGTTCCTTCATTCTTTGAAGTATTGAAGTTGTTTCGCTTAACGCGCCCTCTGCCGTTTGAATTAAAGAAATACCATCTTGAGCATTACGGCTAGCTTGATCTAAACCGCGTACTTGTGCGCGCATTTTTTCGGAAATTGCTAGCCCAGCTGCATCATCTCCAGCTTTGTTAATACGAAGCCCGGAAGCTAACTTCTCCATTGATTTACCTTGAGCATTTGCAGCAGCACCCAATTGACGATGAGTATTCAACGCCGCAATATTATGATTGATAATCATATTCTTTTCCTCCTTGAATGTGCGATTCACGTCCTTGTGAATCGTGTGTTTATTTTCGCGAATGGTGAGGGTCGGCCGCCCCCTGTGATTCGCTTCACTAGTAATATCGTCATGGTTCGGGAAAGTTTAATAGATTTTGATTATTTTTTTAGAAATAAATAAAAAACTGTCAATTCAGCGTACTATTGACAGTTTGATACCTGTTTATTTTTTCACCTTCGCCAATATCCCAAACAAATCACTGACTTCTTCAGAAGCAGCCGTATTCTCACTCTGAATCTCCACCCAAACTTCTTTCCGATGAATCTCCACATTCTTCGGTGCATTAATACCAATTTTAACTTGATCGCCCTTGATAGCAGCAATGGTGATTTCTATGTCGTTACCAATCTGGATGGATTCGCCTTTTTTCCTTGTCAGTACGAGCATGCCGTCACCCCTTTACAAGTTGGCCAAATAGTGGCTGTTTTGTTTTAAAGTTTTCATTATTTAAGATGACTTGTTTTGCTTTGTTCTTTTTAATATTCATAATAATTGGTGCTTGTAAGTTGGCTGTACTTTTTTCAAATGGATCTTGCACAGTCAAGATTACGAGCGCACTGACATCATCTGGGCTTGAAATATCTAGCTCCTCAATAGTATTGTCATCTAAGGCAAACTCGTATGGAGAAAAGAGACTGTATGGATCTGCGACGACAAATGCGAGTGCTGGTGTTGTCACTGATTGCATGACGGACATATTTGTTAAATCTGGTAATGGCAGTAAGGTGAACTTCGTTTCATCTGGGAAACCTGGGATTCCTTTTGCGAAGTGCAATATTGTGTCTTCCGCTATTTCAACCTCGCCATGGTATTTCGTTTGAATTTTCATTTGTCACACTCCATCTTATTTTACAAAATCAATATGTAAGCTATTTTTCTGTTGTAAGGAGACGCGAACATCTCCTGGTTGATAAGAAATAATTGGTTTCTTTGTTTGTGCGTTAATAACTACGTTTCTCGGTTGTACATCCACGTCTACTTTACCACGTTGATAATGTACTTTTACAGAAAAAGGCGATGGAATCCACTTAATATTGAAGTCAGCTGGAGGTGGATTAGTCCGTTGCCTTGCTTGTTCTGCGTAAGCGTTAGTCCCACTTTGGATATTCAGCATCTCATTTCCTTCGGTTACAATTCCGCTGATTGCCTCGCTTGCTTCCTTATACGCCCTTTGAGTATTCTCACGCGCAAAGGATTTAATCCCCTTTAATCCTAGTTCTTCCCAAGCTTGTGTCTGGTCAATCGTCAAACGACCGGGATTTTGTATAATTTTCAGATCAGCTTTCGGCTGTTCCATATTTAGCTCTGGTTCTGGTTGTTGAATCGATTGCCTAGCTGGTGTTGTATCAATCGCAATCTTGGCAAACTGTGATTGCATGCGGATTTGAGGAATTTGCATCTACTCCATCCACCTCCTAAAAAAGGGTCAAACCCCGTTCAGAGGTAGACCCTTCATTATTCTTTATCTCAAAAAGTCCATCAAAGTCGGTTGAATAATCCTTGCCCCAACAGACATGGCCGCACGGTGGACCGCTTCTTGGGCTTTAAATTCCATGAGCACTTTTTCAAATTCAACGTCTTCATTATCAGACATTATTCGTTTTGCGATGATTTCTTGGTTATCAATTCTTTCTTCCATAAAATCTAGGCGGTTTGTACGTGCTCCTAATTCTGCACGAGCAGAAATCATATTATCTGCACTTGCATCAAAATCATCTAACATATCACCGACAGCTTTTGTATCGCCAGTTCGTAATGCTGATTCTAATCGATCTAGTACATTAAATACACTACCGCCCGCTCCAAATACATTCTCACCTTGCATGTTTACAGGAACCATAATCCCCTTTGCAAGCTCGTATTCTACATTATCTGTTCCAAAAGAGACATTGCCTTCATTATCGATTGGGGCTGTTAATGTATTTGTTCCATTAAAAATATATTTATCTCCAACTTTTGAATTGGCGATTGTTTTTAAATGATCTTTTAATTGGGCAACTTCTTCTGCAACGGCTTCGAGCTGGGTTTTATCATACGTTTCATTACTTGCTTGTACGGTTAATTCCCGAATCCGTTCCATTACCTTCGTCGCTTCACCAATTGCGGAATCCGTCGTTTCCACCCAGTTTCTTGCTTCGGAAAAATTGCGTTTGAATTGTTCGACCTCGATGACATTCGTACGATAAAACATGCCCTTCATCGCAACAACTGGATCATCCGATGGACGTGAGATTTTCTTCTGTGTTTGTACTTGTTCAAATAAACGATCAAGTCGCCCGTAGCTTTGATTTATATTATTCATGACACTTCTAGCAATCATACTATCTGTTACGCGCATATATTACACCCTCTTATCTACCGGCAGTCCCCATGCCGTTAATAATTTTATCAAGCATCTCATCAATTACTGAAATCATCCGTGCTGATGCAGAGTAGGCATGCTGATATTGAATTAAATTTGAGAATTCTTCATCAAGTGATACTTCACTAATGGAACTTCTAGTTTGACTCACGGATTCTACCAAAATATTTGTATTGTGTTGCAGGCGGTTCGCATGTTGACCTTTAACTGCCATAGCACCAATAACCCCTTCATAGAAGGATTGCATTGTACCTGATTTAATTTCAAGTGTCGGTAGGTTTTCCAGCCCTTCAATTACCCCCCCGGAAATTACTAAGTCCTTTATTTTAGCTAGATTCAGTGCGTTGCCGCCATTGCCACTTTCCGTCCCTTGTAGTGCCGCGGCAATTTTTGCTGGATCGGTTATGATTACGTTGATTCTGCCAGCTGCCCCATTAAGATCCCCAACATCAAATAACGCTGCCCCTGGGTCACCATTTAAATCATGTCCTTGTGAATGGACTTCATTAAAAACTTGAGCAAAAGTATAAGCATATTTATCAAGGTCAGCGAGCATGTCCGGGTAATCAATATCATGAGCATGGAATAAGGCAGACATTTTTCCTTTTCCTTCACCTAAGCTATCAAAGGATACTTCTTTATTATTTAAAAGAAGCTTTTCCTTCGTATTATCCCATTCTAGCTGGTTCGTTTTTGCATCATCCACTAGCAGTACTTTTTCCCCGTTCACGATCATAGAAACATTGCGTCCACCTTCTGCAATAGACAAGGAGTTTCCGCCATAATGGATACTTTCTGCTTCGATCGGAACGAGTTTCGATAATTGATCCATCAGCCTGTCTCTCTCGTCATACAAATCATTTGGCAAATAACCATGCGGTTCAATTTCACTGATTTGCTTATTGATGCTTGCAATATCGGTTGCAATTGCATTGATTTCATTTAGAGTAATGTCTATTTCTTTCTTCATATCATTTTTTATTGTTGTTAATGAGCCATATAAATAATTGAATGTCTCAGCTACAGATGTTGCCCTCTGTATTACTACTCGCCGTGAGCCTTCATTTTCTGGGTTCGTACTCAAACTTTGCAGAGATTGCCAAAATTGCGCCATCGCCTTTGACAAACCCACATCACTCGGTTCATTCATAATGTCTTCCATTTTCGCGATAGAACCTGTCATAGATTCGTAGTATCCTAGCTTGTTATTTTCAGTGCGGAACTGTTCATCCACAAAAGTATCGCGTATTCGCTCGATAACACCACCATGAACACCAGTACCCACTTGTCCGGGAATTTGCGGGCGGTTCATCGCGGCAGCAGGGTACGGTTCACTTTGTACAAAATTAACACGTTGTCTCGTATATCCAGGTGTATTTTTATTGGCAATATTATGACCTGTTACATGGATTGCGCTTTGCTGTGTGTACATTCCACGCTTTGCTGTTTCTAATCCCATAAATGTAGAACGCATTCTTTATCCCCCCTTCTATGCTTTCGAATCAAAGATAGATCTCCCAGGACTTGGTTGATCATTCATTTCATCTCTTGTTTTCGTATAATTGGCATTATCCAATTCAGGTGCCATTAAATCTAAATTCAAATGAATGAATTGTAAGGATAGCTTGAGTAGCTGTTGGTTTAGTTCATTTACATCTTTAAGTTGCGCCAAAACAGCACTTAACGCTTCCTGAAGTTGTTGCAACTCCTCACGTTCCTGTCCTTCAAGCATCTCGATAATATCCGAAATCGTTACTTCTTTATTTCCTTTTGTTAAAAATTCCGCTACTTGTTGCCGCTTGCTATTTGTAATTTGAATACTAGCTGCTATTTTTTGTTCTGTGCGCAAGATTTTTGTTAGTTGTTCGATATTGTTATCTTTTAATGCAGTTGTTTTTTCATTTGCTGTTTGCAGAAGTTCATTATGTAAATCAAGCAATTTTTCCATTGCTTCGATTAATGCTTGGGTCGTCATTTGTTGACCCTCCTATTCAAGCGTATCTATCTTTTATGCTCAAGTGTAAATATTGATAAGCAGTCCCTGGATTTCACCAACAAGGCTAAGAATTTCCAGCCCTTTTTCTTCCTTGTCAAGGACAGTATTTGCCAAATCAATCAGCTTCTTGTCAACTTCTTTCACGATTTTATATACTTTCGTGCGACCGCGCCAATCAAGACCACGCTGTTCTTCAAGCTGCAGTCCGTTTTTGACGGCATCTTCCATGAAGGATTTGACGAGCTGCTTATATTTTTTAAAATCTTCTATTGTTTGTGATTTAGCAAGTTTCTGACCTTGCGTTTCAATATCTTGACGAAGCTTGGCCATTCGTTCATAAACGATGTTTTCTCGACCTTTTGCCATTACTTCGGAAAAACGAACCGATTCTGTTGCTTGCTGTTCTTTTTTCTGCACGCTGTTGATTCCCGTTTTTTCGACCCTGCGTACTTCCATGAAGATCACTCCGGATTTCTGATTCTTTGTTGAAAATTGTTTTTCTATTGAATGCCCAGCCTCTCTCCCAAAACCGGAAGGAGGCTGGCCAAGTTTTTAATATTATTGCAACAACTGTAGAATTCCTTGCGGCAACTGATTGGCTTGTGCCAACATCGCTTGTCCCGCTTGGTTCAATATGTTGCTTCGTGTAAAGTTCGTCATTTCAAGAGCCATGTCGAGGTCTCTGATTCGTGATTCTGCTGCAGTCAAGTTTTCGTTTGCAGTTTGCAGATTCGTTACTGTATGTTCGAGACGGTTTTGATAAGCTCCTAGTTTTGAGCGTTGTTCGGATACTAAACGGATCGCTTCGTCTAATTGATCGATTGCAGCACTGGCAGCCGCTTCTGTACTTACGTTAACTCCCTTTTCCGCATTAACACCAACTGCTGCTTTTGTTCCATCGGCATTAAAGCCAATTCCAAGTCTTGCTGCGTCCATGATTGAAAGGCTAATATTAAGTGTTTCAGAACTGTTAGCCCCAATTTGGAAATTCAAATTTAGATCTTCACTTTTGCCAGAGTCGAAACTTTGATCTCTTAATTCGATTTCAAGGCCGTTAGTTGATCCATTATCTGTTTTATTTGTTCCAAGTGTGAGCATCGTTCCGTTAAATGAATATACAGGACTTAGAGCAGCAACTGGATTATTAGAATCTTTTGTAGCATCATCCAGCACTGCAACGATTTCGCCTAATAATGTTGAAATATCTTTCCCGGTAACATCCAGTGTTGCTGTTCCATTTGCATATGCGGACGCAGGTGTATCAAAGTTGATTGTAAGTCCATCTATAAATAATGAATCACCTGCTTTTGGCATAGCTGAAAATTCGATTGTAAAACTATTAGCAAGAATAGCATTCGGATCTGCACCCAATTTATTGGTAGTTACATTTGCTTGATAAGGGTTTTTAAAAGTAACACCAGATACATTCGTAGAAACATTTTCATTTGTACCTTGCATATTATCAACATCTTTAGCTGACATTGGTTTTTTTGTAGCAAGTGAAAGAATCGCATTTTTAATATTTCCATCTGTATTATTTCCAATATCAGATGCTAGACTTTTTGTAACGGTAAAATCGGAATCATTATCAACTACCGCTTTTTCAAGAGCATTTAATAATAAATTCATATTACCTATGATGTCAGTGTCATTACTCGCTGGATCCTTCCAACCCGTTACGTTAACAGCAATATTTCCATTAACGATCCCTTTTGAAGTGCCGTCCGTTAAATCTATTTCATAACGCTTGCCATTAATAGTAAACGTCTTTGCTTCAATATTGGCTTTGCTTACTTTACCTAAATTGCTATCGAATTCAATATCCACTTTTGCTGGAGAAGTTGGCTCTGCCGTTACTTGCCCATTCCATTCCCCATTACCAGCGTAGGCTACTTGGTTAGAGCTTATTTTCGCAAAAGCTCTCCCATTTTGTTCACCGCTAAATAGCTTTTTTTGGTTGAATTGTGTTGTGTCTGCAATTCTATCAAGCTCAAATGTTAATTGATCGATTTCAGTTTGGATAGCTTCTCGATCCCCATCCTCCAACGTTCCGTTTGCAGCTTGGATACTTAATTCCCGCATCCGTTGTAAAATCGAATGTGTTTCGTTCAAAGCGCCTTCTGCAGTTTGGATTAATGAAACCGCATCAAGTGCGTTACGTTCTGCCATGCCAAGTCCGCGAATTTGCGAGCGCATTTTTTCAGAGATGGCAAGACCAGCGGCATCGTCTGCAGCACGATTAATCCGAAGTCCAGAAGAAAGTTTTTCTAAACTTTTCGAAGTACTTGCCATTGTCTGGGATAAATTTCTATATGCATTTAAGGCTTGTATATTATGATTGATTCTCATTTGTTCTTCCCCTTTAATTAGTAATCGCGTTTCTCGACCATCACATTTTTTTCATATGCGCTTGTTTTACGATGAAGTTCCCTTTGTCCACTAGTGTTCTCCATATTCATCGCTTCATTCCATGCACTTGCCAGTTGCTCCAGCATGTTTAACACTTCCTGTAAAATAGGAACATCTTTGTTTAAATTCCCGATAATGACTTGATTTGCCATATAGTTATAGAGCGTATCTAATTGGTCAGCTATAATGCCAGATTCATAGTTCAATCCAACACCGAGCCGCTCCAAAATATCATTTACCTTTTGCAACTGAGAATTGGCCACTGTATAGCTGCCCTTTTCAATGCTCGTAATAGCCTCTTTTAAATTATCTATGCACGCTTCATAAAGGAATGCAGTAAGTTGCTGTGGCGTTTGTTGATACAATAGTTCTTTTGTTAAAAATTCCATTCTTTCCTGCCTCCATTCATATTACATATCGGATAAATCGATCATTTTTTAATAGTTCCGATCCATTTCTTCAAGTAAAAGTAAAATTTCCGCAATAACGGAGTAGAGTTGGGGGGGAACATTGTCGCCGAGATCGATATCAAGTAGGTGACCAACTAAATTGGCGTCTTCTTGCATCATGATTCCATGCTCTTTAGCAAGCTCCATGATTTTCACTGCAACTCCACCAGTTCCATGTGCTACCACTTGTGGGGCATTGCCTTCAGCCTCATCGTAACGAATGACAGCAGCAGATGGTCCATTTTTCAGCCTCTGATTTTTTTGATTAAAAAACGCTTGTCTCATACCGAAAAATCATACCCTCTTTCTGTAAATCTGGGGGGGTTATTTTGTTCTTTAGGCTCCTCAGTTTTTTCTATGGAGGTCAATCTTGAAAATTGGATAGCACCAATTTTATACCCGATTTCTTCCAACCTGCCTTTTGCTGTTTTCACAAGAGGTTCCATTTTATTTTGGAAACCTAAGCGATCATTCTTTATCGTAACGGATAGAGTTTTATCAACAGATGTCAACAAAATGCCGACATCTCCCATCCGTTTCGTTTCTAGTAAAAAGTATAAACTGCAATTTTCCCAGTCAATTTTTTGCTTAGACTGATTGGATTTTAAAAATACTTTTACGTCCTCTAATTGATCACGGAGAATGATAGGAAGTGTAAATAACATCGTTTGCAGCCCGGAGCTGTCTGTCTTACTCATCAACTGTTGCCCAGTAAGATTATTCAACGCTTGCTCCGCCTTTTGGCTTGCCGCATTATTTCCTTCAGCTTGAATTAATTTTAGTAAACTATTTTTTAAAGAAGCATCGGCATCTGTCCGCGATCCGTCACCAGAAACGAGGCGGTGTGCAATATCTGAGTCATATGTCAGACCTAGTCTTCTAATATATTCAAATGCGTTCCGCGCACTCGGTTCCTGCCTTAACGTTTGGTAAGGTTCATTGAATGAACGCACGATCTCTTTCTCAACTGGAAATTGTTCCAAGTTTAACAGCTCTTTTGAAACGAAATGTTTCACACGCTGATCCGATGGTTGGAAGATTAATTTGTCGACTGTATTTTTTACTTGATTAACGATTTCGTTCGCTTTTATAAAGTCTCCTTTTCCAAGAAGCTTTCTTGCTTCATGAAGCTGAGAGCTTGCTTGCATTAGCTTTTTTTCCGTCCCCATGTCGGTGAATAACATAAAGTCACTTTTTAAAATCGCATTATCCAATTGTTTTATCACAGCTTCTAATAGCTGCCTCGCTTGCAAGGGGGCTTGTTTAAGTAATAATTCCGTAGTTCGCAATGTATTTAAGATGTCGCGTTTTACAGCTTTAAAATCTAATGCCGCCTGCGAAAGCTTCTTTGTTATCGTTGTAACAATCAAGTCCCTCGACTGCACTGGAATGGAAGCCAATATGTCATTGCTAATTCGGTATGCTGCATCGGCTTCTTGCTCGGGTTGAGTCAACGTTTCAGCTTCTACAAGATTAGTTAATCCCATTGCGATTTCGTGCCTCGCCGCCAGCGCTCGCCCCCCAGCTTGGAGCAGTTCTGCCTTTTCAACTGATTGTTGTAAATTGTTTTTTTGTATTTCAGGAAGGTTTTGTAATAACGTATTTTCTTTTATAAATTGTAAAACCTTTAATAGGTTAGGTGCTGTTTTTACTTGTTTCAAAGCTTCCTGAATTTCAGACTGTATATCTGTTCCTTGCGAAAGAATATCCGTTGATGTAACTTGTATTGGCTTTTCACTTGTTAAAAGTTTTGTCAATGCCGAGATGATTTCCTGCTTTGCATCTAGCTCCCTTCCTGAAGCCTGTAACTGCAATGCCCTTTCAACAGCATGATTCAATGTAATAGGAAGTTCCTGTTTCCCTTTTATGAATTGCAAGACGGTCGATAAGCTGGCAGACGTTTTTAACTGCTTTAACGCTTCTCGCATAGTATCCTGAACCACATTAGAAGTCTGGTTTAGCACTGTTTGTTGGATTTCCCGATTAGCTTCACTTCTATTAATTGAAGGATTTTGAATCTTAAAATCGGGGTTCGATTCCTGTACCAGTTCATTCAACACAGATCCAAGTGATCTTCCGTGCAAAGCCTCATGCACCGCTTTAATTTGGTTAGGGGTAAAATCAAGCTGCTTCTTTGCCATATTAATAATGGTTTCTAATCTTTGCTCAGATGTACCCGGTCCTTTTTCTATGTACGATCTAATATTATTCAATGTTTCCCTGCTAATCGGAATATGATATTGGTGTAGTACTTGGACGGCTTGTCTAACATTTTCAGGAAGTGGTTGGCCAGATCCTGTATTAGAAATGGGGGCGGTCGGCAAGGCAACGGCTTTTACGACAGGAATATCTTGTTTTCCATTTACCATTTGCAACGTAATTTTCCCCGCATCAGGCATACTTCCTTCAAATTTCACATGCATGTCTTGACCTTTAATCTGCACAATTGCTTCGTTATTCGGAAGTTTTTCCGTAATCGTAGCGGAGTATGTTCCACCTTCTTTGATGGTTACGGGATTTCCGTTTTGAGGTAAAATCGCTGTTTTCGCTTCATTCTGAATTTGCATTTTTTCAAGCCTCCTTTCGAAAAAACAAAAGAATCTGCAACCCAAAGATAATGGGGCAGATTCCCTTTCATCTTGGATTCAAAAGACGGCATCTTTAAATAGAGCCTTTTTAAATAGGCTCTTTCATTCTTCGCCGTGCTTCAATAGCCGCTCCTCCATGAGCTATGCTTCGAATCCATTCGATTTGTCGCTGCATATTTATTTAGTTATTATAATTTGTAAAATTTCGCAATACCTTTTGCGACTTCCTTCAAATCCACTTTATAGTTGCCGTTTTGGATTTGATTTTTCAATTCCGCCACGCGAACTTCCCGTTCCTTAACGATGGATGGAAGTTTCTGCATTTCTTTCGCTTCAGCGGAGATTTCCACCTTATCTGTTTTAGCGATTGCTGGCTGTTTCTCCAGTTTATTTAATTGCTTTTTATATGGATTCATCTCCACGGATCGAAAAGGATTAATTTTCATTTCAGTCCCTCCTAACTTTCCATCTAGTTGGAACAATTTTTCTTGTACTCTTATTATCGGGTGTCTAACAAAAATGTTTAACAGGAATTTCTCGCCAAATTTCTCCTATTTTCTCCGTTCCTGCGAATAATAAATCGACTTATGCAATTTTTCAAGGCGTTCGTGTTCCATTTCTAATGTTTCCAGTTCGCCTTTTATGCTAGTTGCGCATCCTTCGCAAAGGAGGCCATCACGAATTATTTTCCCACATCGATCGCATGGATAACCTAAGTTCGGAAATTGTGTTGTGTGCAATCGACCACGCTTTACCCATTTATATAATAATTTTTCAGGTGCACCTGTTGCCTCTGAAACACTTTCTATTCTTGCTGCTCTGTTTTCTTTTTTTCGTAAAAATCGGTACACCTTATCAAAAAGCGCCTCTTCCGCGCGGTAGCATTTGTCACATACATCACGAACCGAATTTTTCACATAGATCTCGCCGCAGTCCGGGCAATTTAATAAATCCATTGGAAAATCCCCTTTTACTATACTCTTATTATTTATATCGGCAACATTAATTCATTGTTAACCCCTTGCAATTGTCAATGAACGAACTTGTGCAGCTCCTGCCTGTTTTAGTATTTTCGCCGCTTGCCTTAGAGTAGAACCAGTCGTATATATATCATCTAGGAGCAGGATATTTTTCCCTTGAACAATACTTGGCTGTTTTATTTGGAATACTCGCTGTTGAGAGAGACGCTCTTCACGAGACTTTTTCGATTGCTTTTCTGAATGAGTCCGGATCAAGATATCCCATGTTACGAACCCTGTTTCACGGGCGAAAGCCTCTGATTGATTAAAACCACGTTCCTTAAGGCGTTCGTCGCTAAGGGGAATGGCAACGAGGAGGTCATGTTCGAGAGATTTTAATTGTGCGGATATTTCCGGGGAAAATGCTTTCGCCAACTCATAGTCGCCGCGGAATTTGAATCGGGCAATTAGATCCTTTAAAAAATCATTATACACATAAATAGAAACATTTTTATCAAGTGAGCCTTTCCATCTTGCGTCCAGCTCCCAACGTACACAGTCAAGACAAGTGTGATTGGCAACAAATTTCGAATCTAGATCTTTTAACGGTCTCGAACAAACATCACACAGATTTTCTGTTATTGGTTCAAGCTTTTCTTTACATTTATAGCATAATGGCGACTCTCGTTTCGGAAAAATTAACTTAATCCAATCCATTTCATTCATTATCAAAGTGTCACAATAGAGGCAGTAATTTGTCATTAGTCAATCAACCCCTTACGCAAAGCTTCTTTGTTCATATTATCGATATGGATGAGCGCCTTGATCATTGCTTTCGTCCGCCCATGATGGAAAAAGGTAATATCCCCAGTAGGAAATTCTGAACTCCTGCCAACCCGGCCAGCGATTTGGACAAGGGCAGCTTCTGTAAAAATATCATCTTCCGCTCCAATGACAGCAACATCGATGTTCGGAAATGTTACTCCCCTTTCTAAGATGGTTGTTGTAAGTAAGAGAGGAAGCTTTTTTTGTCTCATTTTTTCAACTTTTTCTTTTCTAAAAGGATCTTCGGCGTGGACAGATTCAATTCCTAAGTGGAGTTTGCGAAAAAGGGGGAGAGCTTTTTCCATCAGTTCTATATGGGGTAAAAAAAGGAGTGCCTGCTTGTCGGAATTGAGCCGTTCCTTCACCCAGGCTTCTACCATTTTGGGGATTCGACCTTTTCCAAATTGCTTCTTCCAATCGCCGCACCATTTAAATGCAGGAACTGGCAGCGGCCTTCTGTGGTAGCGGGCGGGAATTTTCACATAATTTCTTTTCCCGTATTTACATTCCGCCTGCCACTTCTCATTTGGAGTAGCAGTTAAGAAAAGACAGGCAGTCTCATGTTTAGTAGATTTTTTTACAGCCCATTGTAAGCTGTCGTCGTAGGAAAAAGGAAAAGCATCAACTTCATCTACAATCATGACATCGAACGCTTTTTCAAAACGCATGAGCTGATGTGTCGTGGAGATGGTGAGTGGAGCGTATTCATGGCGGTCCTCGCTTCCTCCATACAGTGCAGAAACTTTTAATTGTGGAAAGACCTTTCTAAAACGAGGTGCCAGCTCCAATACGACATCTGTTCTTGGTGTGGCGATGCATATTCGTTCTCTTGCGAGTAACGCTTTATCAATCGCTTCAAAAAGCACCTCTGTTTTACCTGCTCCACAAACCGCCCAAATTAGGATGTCTGTTTTCGTGTTGACGGCTTCGATGGCTGCTTGTGAGGCAAGTTTTTGACCAGGTGAGAGTTCTCCTTCCCAAGTTAGGTATGAGTGGTGGAGTTTAGTTGGAAGATTAGTAGGCGGTGGGAGTTTTCGTATGATTTTTTGACGTGGGACCTTGATTGTCGTTTTAGGAGGATATCCTACAGGAGGGCCACACCATGTGTACAATGAGGTACATGAGGATACCCGCCCCATCATGATGCATTTCCGGCAATAAAAACAGCCTTTTTCGTTTTCGCAATTTGCACATGGAAAATTTGCAAATAGCCTCTGCGTCGAATTCGCGCAGCGGTTGCACCGCCATCTTTTTGATTTTTTAACAATTCCCGAGATTGTTATAATGTTTCCTATTGAAATTTGCTTGTCCAATTTTTCAGGAGAAAAGGGGATTTCAGAAGCAAGAAGAGCACGACCGGAGAGAAAAAATTGAAGGTCAGCGGGGAAATTTTTCACTACATCACCTCAGTGGTTATTTTTATAAAAACAGTGGGAAGGAAAACCTGCCCACTGTTATTTTATCGTCCAACACAGTCCCATTGCACCTTCTCCAAGATGGGTGCCGATGACAGGACCGAAATAGCTGATTGTAAACTCGACATTAGGATAAAGTGTTGATAATTCGTGTTTCCAGCCCGCCGCTTCCTCTACACGATTAGCATGGATGATGGTCGCTTGCAACGGTTTTCCTTTACGAGCATCCTCCCCAAGCAACTCTTCGATGCGCTTCATGGCTTTTTTACGGGTACGAATTTTTTCAAATGGTTCGATGACTTTATCGACAAAATGGAGAACAGGCTTAATGTTTAGTAGACTTCCAATTAATGCTTGTGCACTCGAAAGTCTGCCGCCTCGCTGTAAGTGAGATAGATCATCTACCATAAAATAGGCTCTCATGGATGCTTTTAGTTCGTCCAATCGAGCGAGTATTTCAGCAGGATCTTTTTCCGCATTAGCCATTACCGCAGCTTCCAATACATAAAACCCTTGGGCCATGCAGCTAATTTCGGAATCAAAAGGATATACCTTCGCACCTTCAACCATATCGGCGGCCGCTACTGCTCCTTGAAATGTTCCGCTAATGCCGCTTGAAAGATGTATGCTAATAATCGCATCATATTCTTTAGCTAATGAATGATACAATTCTTCAAATTCGCCAATAGGCGGCTGAGTCGAAGTTGGAAGCTTTTGCCCATTCCTGACTACATCATAAAAATCTGACGCAGAAATATCAATCTCTTCCCGATATGTTTCACCGTTAATGACAACACTTAATGGAATCATATATATATTTAAATTTTCACGTATATGCTTCGGTATGTATGAAGTACTATCAGTGACAACTGCCGTCTTCAATAATATACACCTCACTTACTTCATATTCTTCTCTACATTCTATCCAATTAATCTACTTTTGAAAAGAGGCAGATTAAGAGGGGGGGACAGGTTCATTAGGGACAGCTTCAGAGTACCTTCGGATCCTCTCCTTTTCGACTTCCTAAAAGTGAAGCGTTCAAAATTAATCATCTGTTCATTAGCTATTAATAATCTAGCCGCGCTTCGACATAGTGGCGATAATTGTTAATTGGATTCGTGGGAAAAAATTGTAGGATCTTATCCTTCGTTATAAGTGGATCCTCTTTGTCGTTTACATACGCAGGATAACTACTCCAATTATAATCTCTGGGATCATTGACAATGTTTGCCTCAAAAGGATTTCGATGAATATAACGACTTACGTACAAGAAGTGCGCGGCGTCTTTTATTTTTTTACTTACAAAACGCCCTTGAAAAACATGTCCCACTAAATCATAACGATTATTGAAATATCTTGCATAAGATGCATGTGCGGAGTGAATTATTTTTCCAGGAGGGGTATGTGTGGTTTCTATAAGGAGATGTATGTGGTTCCTCATCAAACAATAGGAATGAAGCTGAAAGGGATATTTATTTTTAGCCTTTGACAACAATGCTAAATAATAATGTCTGTCCTTATCATCATAAAAGAGTACTTCTTTGCGATTCCCTCTACTTGTAATGTGCAAAGTATCACCCGGAAGCCATTCCCTTCTTTTTCTAGCCATTGAATCATCCTTTCCGTATCTATTTTTATTTCACTCCTGTCTCTACTTCGACGTAAAATGATTAATTCCTTCTATTTCTTCTTGCCCTGTCCCTTTTGAACCTGTCCCTAATAAAAAAGAACCCATTCAAACCAAGTTTGAATAGATTCTCCATTTTTTATCGAACTTCAACCCAACCATTCTTGATAGCTGTTACTACGGCTTGGGTGCGGTCGTTGACATTCATTTTTTGTAGGATGTTGCTGACGTGGTTTTTGACTGTCTTTTCACTGATAAATAGTGTTTCGCCAATGCCGCGATTGCTTTTCCCGTCTGCGAGCAGTTGCAATACTTCGCACTCTCTGCTCGTTAATAAGTGAAGCGGAACTTGAACTTCTGGCTGTTGGTAGCCGCCTCCGCTATTCGTTTGGTTTGCTAGTCTTCGATATTCGCCAATCAGTTTGTGAGTGACCTTCGGATGGATGTATGAACCGCCGTCCGCTACAATTTTTACAGCTTCGATGAGTTCATCGGAGTCCATTTCTTTCAGCATATAGCCGGAAGCCCCTGTTTTTAATGCGTGTGTTACGTAGGCTTCATCGTCATGAATGGATAATATCATTGCTTTTGTATCTGGATATGCCTCTAATAATTGACGTGTCGCTTCAATACCGTTTGTCATTTTCATATTAATATCAAGAAGCACGACGTCTGGTGAAAATTTTTCTACAAGTTCAACTGCATGGGAACCATCTTCACCTTCAGCCACTACCGTAAACGTTTTTTCGAACTCAAGAATGCGTTTGACTCCTTCACGAAACAATTGATGATCATCAATAATTACGATTTTCGTTGACACTAATAATTCCCCCTCATGCCTCTATATTTAGCATTTTTAATAGTTTAAAAGTCTGATGGACTGATGTTAAAATCTAAAGCACTTGTCCATCTGAACTTATTTCAACAGAAATAAATTCCTGTTAATCCAATAATGGAATTTGCATTTTAATTGCTGTACCTGATACAGAGCTTGATTCTATGGCTAATGTCCCTTCGAGAATAACGATACGCTCCTTCATGCCAATTAAACCAAACGAATCATTTCTCCTTTCATCGGGATTAAATCCGATGCCATTATCTTTTACGATAACAAATACACTGTCACGCCTTCTTTCAAATTTAACCGTGATCACACTGGCTTTTGAATGTTTAAGGGCATTTTGGACGGATTCCTGAATGAGACGGAAAAGCGCCACTTCATATTTTGAAGGAAGCCTTTTGTCCTCACCTATATGAATAAAGTCCAACTTGACGACTTTGTGATATTCTTCAATGGTTGCTAAATATCTTTGTAATGTTGGAATAAGTCCTAAATCATCCAGCACCATTGGGCGTAAATCATAAATAATTCGACGGACTTCATATAACGCTGCTCGAATCATCTCTTTTAAACTACGAATTTCAACCAAGGATTGTTCAGGTCCAAATTCTTTATGGACTTTTTCGGCCAAGTCGGAACGAATGAGAACATTGGCCAGCAACTGAGCAGGACCGTCATGAATTTCCCGAGAAATGCGTTTTCTTTCTTCTTCCTGTGCCTCAATGATACGAAGTCCAAAGTCCTGCTTCATTTTGGCATCTTCTAATACTTCACCAATATCTTTAATATCACTAACGAGATAGTTAGAAATGATGGTAATTTGTGAGACGAGAGTTTCAGCGCGATCAATAGTTTCTTGAAGCCCTAAAAGCCGTCTTTCCAAGTCATCACGCCTGAGTCGCAATTGCTTTTCAAACTGATTGTTGATTGTATGCCTCGTTTGAAGTTCATGTGCATTTTCATATACTTCACGGACTTCTTTTTCACTATACGCTCGAAAGTTTTTACTTACCTCAGATAATCGCTTCCTCGCAAGTCTAGCTTTTATTTCCAGGTCATCGCCTTCGGTTATAACTTGTTTAACTTGCTCCCTAATCTCTTTTATTTCTGCTATTAATGAATCATGTTCCTGTCTACATTGCTCGCCGATGCGAAAAATCTCATCTTTGCTCTTGTCCACAGTATCAATCATTTGTTCTACTATAAAATCCAAAGCTTTTACATCTACTTTTCTAAGTGGCATTATGTACCTCGAGGGATACCCCCCTTTACGCATTAAATTAATTTTACATTAATATGCATATTTCAACTATTTTTGAAGTGTTTTTTTTTCAAAATAATTCTAAATTACCGGAATTTTCCTATATTTAAATCTCTCAACTCATACCTTTTACCTACTAGCCGGTTAAAAAGACCTATCCCTAAAGTTGATATGATTCTATTTCATTATTATATCATGTATAATTTTGTTAAACATTAAGTTTTTCTTACAAATGATTTTGTAGAGAGGAGCTGATTTCTTGCTTCCGCACTATTTTACTGTAAAAAAGCAGGGTGAACATGAAATCATCATTCAAAAATCAAGATTTATTGCACATATTAGCCGCGCTGAAACAGAAGAAGAAGCTCAACAATTTATACAAGATATAAAAAAGAAACACTGGAATGCCTCTCATAATTGCTCCGCGTATTTGATTGGCGAGCACAATCAAATCCAAAAAGCAAATGACGATGGGGAACCAAGTGGAACCGCGGGTGTCCCGATGCTAGAAGTATTAAAAAAACGCGATTTAAGAGACACGGTTGTTGTAGTGACGAGATATTTCGGCGGCATCAAGCTAGGAGCGGGCGGGCTAATCAGAGCATATGGCAAATCGACAACAGAAGGACTGAACGCCGTCGGAGTGGTGGAACGGAAATTAATGACCGTTATGCATGTGAAGGCCGACTACTCTTGGCTTGGGAAACTTGAAAATGAACTGCGTTCTTCTGTTTATCAACTTAAAGAGATTCATTATTCCGATCAAGTCGAGCTTGAAGCGTTCGTAGAAGATGCAGAACTAGAAAATTTTAGTGAATGGATCATTGATATGACAAATGGACAGGCTGCTATATTAGCAGGTGAGAAGTTGTATCTTGAGATGGATGTGCCACCGCGTTAAATAAGGAGAGGGATGTCCTTCTCTCCTTATTTAACAGCACTGTGGCAGTTATATTAAATCTGCCATCCATTTGAGCAAGATTTGCACTTGTTCTTTAGATAATGATTTGTTAGTTTGTGCTTTTAATTTGTTTTCAAATGCATTTAGTTGTCCATCTCTAGCTTTGTTATTATCTTTTTCTTCAGAAGCCTTGGCTTCTTCTAGGCTAGAAACCAGGGGTATATATTAACAAGCATATCCATAATAAGGAAAAGTGAAATTACTTTTCTTTTCCGGCTCATATCAATATCTCCTTCTTAAATTTTTTCTAAAAAAACGCCCTCATCTAATGATAAAAGTGAGGGCGTTTCCTTGTTTGTAGTTTTTATTCTGTTTTTTATTTTTTCATTATTTCCAATAATAACTGAGCATGATTATAAAGACTTTCTTTTGCATTTATTGAAACATTTTTTTCATTCGCACTTCGGTTAAGATGAAATAAAAATTGTTCAATAAACTTTATTGCATCTTTTTGTGAACCCTTATTTAAATGATGGTTAGCTTGTTTAAGCATATTCTCCAACTGTGAAACTAATGGACCTGAGACTTCTCCCGAAGTAATATACTCATTCAGCAAATTCTCAATAACACTAATATCAATATCTACCGAAATATGGGCGATTACTTCTCCAAACTCGGTTGTTCCTTTAACAGTGGAATAACCTAGATTTGAATATGCTTCCTTTGAAATGGAATCCCAAGATACTTTAGCCTTTTTAATTACATTGTTTTCTATATCTAATACTTCAGTGAACTCTGGTAAAATAGGCACTGTGTAAAGTTTAGTAGAAAGATAGTGATTGCTTTTTTGAATATTTTCACTGAACGCTTCATGGAATACACGTGTCGAATCATTTGCCTGATAAAATTGTGTATTTCCAATCCGAGTAAACATCGTTTGCCACATTACTGGTTCCCAAACTAACATGGTGGAACAAGATGCATTAATAGTATCATTACATGCACGCATTACGTCCTTCATGAAATCTGCTTGTCCTTGAATTGAATAAGGATAACCAGTTTTGGATGTGCCGCCTGAAGCAGGATGGGCTGTTTCAGATACTGCTAGTTCATACTCAGGAAATTCAGTTGCAAATGCATGTAAATATTCACTCAATGCTTCCATCGTCCCATGCCATTCGGGATAATATGAAATTGACATGATATCAAAATCATTATTAAAATCTTCCTTAAGCCTAGTCGTCAATTGACGCCAAAATTCCTGTGTTTTTGGCAGCCTATTTGCATCAACAATCACATGAATTTTTGTTTTTGAAGTTGGAGAAGCTTCTTTAACTGCACGAAGTCCTGCATCAACTAAAGCTGCAAAACGATTCCATGATGCGTTATACGCAGCCTGCTTTTCAGGATCCTCTGAACCCCAATACTCCCAAAGCAATTCGCCACCCGAATTTGCGAAATAGGAACGGTCATTTTTAGCGTAATTTGGTTCATTTCCAGTTGCTACTTTTTCATTTCCCCACATCATACCATTAATGATTTCGTTGCCAACTTGCACATAGTCAGGAACGACACCAGACTTTACATGACTTTCCGTTACCTCGTAAGTAAAATCATATACAGCATCCAGTAAATGTTCAAAATTCAAATCTTTCCAAGCCTTTGGCTTTACTTGCTTACCAGGGTCAGCCCAGCTATCAGAATAATGGAAGTCTAGCCCGACTTTCATGCCAAGCCCATTAGCATATAGAGATTTATTAAGGGTATCTTCAGGACTCATACTCCCATCAAGGTTAGTAACTGGATTTCCAGTACCCTCATTACGGGGGTCATTCCATATCCGGAAACGAACCGAAGACATACCGGTTTCTTGCATGGTGCCAATCATACGGCCATCCGAAGATGGGAAATTTGAATTATTCGAAGTTGTATACTTTCTGTTTAGATATAGTGTATCGTACGATATATCTGCACCAACAGTAAGATTCTCCTTAAGAATATAGTTATTTATTCGTATTTCAGATATTCCAGCAATCGCTCCGTTTGACACCCCAAGCAAAGTAGCTTTCAAGTATCTAATGGCAGGAGTATCTTTAATTAGAATATCTTCTCCTCCGATTATTGCTTCTTTTGAATGGTCTGAAAGAGTAAACCAATTTTCGCCTTCTTCCGACGCTTCTAATTTATATTGGTATTTTCCGTTTTTAGAAGGAAATATAACCTCTATTTTTCTCATACCAGGATATTTCCCACCAAGGTCAAACTCAATCCAGCTTTGATCTGAAACGATAGTTGCATCCCAATATGTGTTCTCATCTTGATCCATAGCTAATCTTGCATCTCCAGTACCCGCCTGAACTGATACCCAATTCTTTGAGGTTAAATTTGTAACTGCTGGGGTAATGTTTGCAGTACCATGATATGCATGCGCCGGCAGACTCATGAAAGTCACTGATATTACTAACATTACTACCAAAAAACTTATGGAGAATTTTATTATATTGCGCTTTTTCACGTGTACCTTACCTCCTAATTAATTCATGTATTAACCATTTTGGTACTGTGATGAAAATGCAAAAATTAATATGATGGATGTATCCCCTCCCTATCCAATTATATGAAGCTGCTAACTAATCATCAATCCTTCACCGCACCCGCAGTAATCCCGGAAATAAATTGCCTGCTTACAAATAAGAACATAATAATTAAGGGTAAGGTTGCCAGCAAGGTTCCCGCCATTACCATTCCATAATCTGTTGTGTAAATACCACTTAATGTGGACAGTGTTACTTGCAACGTATATTTTTCAGGATCATTCAGAACAATTAATGGCCATAAGTAATCGTTCCACACTCCGATAAATGAGAAGATCCCTAGAAAAGCCAATGCCGGACGTAATATTGGCAAGGCAATATTCCAGTATAGACGGAAATGACTGCAGCCATCTAATCTCCCTGCATCTAACAAACTGTCATTGATTGATTCAAGGGAAAATTGCCTAATCCAAAAAATCCCAAATGCGTTTGCAACACCAGGAATGATTAATGCCTTAAAAGTTCCAACCCATCCTATTTTTGAAATAATGATATATGATGGGATAAACGAGAGTTGAGATGGAATCATTAATGTAATAAGCAAAAGACTGAATAACCATTTCTTTCCCGGAAAGTTAAACTTAGCAAATGTGAAGCCTGCAAGCGAACAGAAAAATAGGACACAAAATACAGAAATTGAAGTAACAAACAAAGTATTTAAGAAAGATTGAACAAAGTCTACACTGTTCATTACATTTGTGATGTTGGTCACGATCTCCGAACCAAATACAAGTTTTGGTGGGAATCTTAAAATATCACTTGTTTTATTTGTCGACATGACGGCTAGCCAGTAAAAAGGAAATACTGAAATAAATACTCCTATTAAAAGCAAGAAATGCAAAAGAATAGTTTTAAATTGTACACGCCGTTTATTCACATTCATTATCTCTCACCTCTCATCCCTATTTAGATCCCGCTTTATCTACGATTTGCCAATTTAATAATGCAAATAACCCGATAATCACGAATAAAGCCCAAGAGACGACGGATGCATATCCAAATTGGTTATCAATAAAACCTTGTTTGTACATATAGAGGGTTATTGTTAATCCAGCTCCCCCAACACCACCGGAATTTCCAAGTAAAACTTGAGGTTCGGTAAATAATTGCATGGAGCCAATCGTTGTCATTAAAACGGTAAAGAGGATAATCGGTCTTAATAATGGGATGGTAATATAGAAAAATTGCTGGGTGGTATTGGCACCGTCAATTTTTGCAGCTTCATATAATTCAGTAGGGATTCCTTGCAATCCCGCTAAATAAATTATGGCATTGTAGCCCGTCCATCTCCATACAACCATGGAGGCAATGACAACTTTGATTAAAATACCGGAATCCAACCATTTTACGGGTTCCATGCCAATTGTTTTTAGTATGTAATTCAACAACCCGTATGAATTTCCAAAAATGGACTGGAAAATAATTGTAACAGCAACGATAGATGTAACATTTGTTACAAAATAAGCTGCCCTGTAGAAGCCTTTCGCTTTAACAAAAGGTGCATTTAATAAAAATGCAATGACTAAAGCGCCGCCTAACATTGGTAGTGTTGATATAAACCAAATAATAAAAGTATTGCTTACTGCTTGCCAAAAAATATGATCGGTCATTAAATATTTAAATTGCCTGAGGCCGATGAATTCCATTTCTCCAATTCCGTCCCACTTTTGAAACGACAAATAAAGTGAGAAGACAATGGGAAATAATCCAAATATCAAAAATAGAATGTAAAAAGGAGAGATGAAAAGATAGAGAATTCTATTTTTATATATTTCTTTCCATAAACTTTTTTTGGAAGATCCGAGTGGAATCTGAACCTCATTTGATTTTACAATGCGTTCCATAATATACCTCCTATCTTGACAGTCGTATTGTCAAAACATCTATAGTAAAAAGTTAATAATTCCTTGATATAAAAGGGTTTATAAGCAAAAAACTTGCCACCCCCATAATTTTAGGA
Organism: Lederbergia panacisoli; assembly: GCF_024626525.1. Taxonomy (GTDB): domain Bacteria; phylum Bacillota; class Bacilli; order Bacillales; family Bacillaceae_C; genus Lederbergia; species Lederbergia panacisoli. The sequence goes on along the minus strand of NZ_JANJGU010000008.1, from coordinate 34 downwards.
TAAAAGTGAGGTTACCACACACACACCAAAATCC
>NZ_JANJGU010000001.1 GCF_024626525.1 Lederbergia panacisoli | reverse complement strand
TTCAACAAAGTACATAGAAAATTGAATGAAATGGATTAGTTGGAACGCCGTATGCGGTGAAAGTCGCACGTACGGTGTGAACAGGGGGAAAAGGGAGCGATAACTTCAAACCCTTACCTATCTGTATCAAGATGCAATGATAGCTGCAGAATTTGGATGCACAAGCTGTTGTACATATGTTCTTCCCGCTACTGATTATAATGCTGCGCATTTTATGGCTTTAGCGACAAAACGCTTAAGATTATGTGCGCAAATATTAAAAGAATATGGTATTAATCTTGGTTTGGAATTTGTCGGGCCACATCATTTAAGAACTGCTTGGGAAAATCCTTTTATATGGGAAATGCAAGATACTCTTGATTGGATTGACGCAATCGGTGAGTCTAATGTTGGTCTATTATTGGATAGTTACCATTGGTATACAATTGGTGGCACAATCGAGGACTTGCTTGCTTTGCGTCCAGAACAAATTACTCATGTTCATTTAAATGATGCAAAAGATGTCCCTGTTGAAGAAGTACTCGATAATGATCGCCTGATCCCGGGTGAAGGTGTCATTGATTTAGCAGGATTTTTAAGAGCTTTACATCAAATCGGATACAAGGGTTCAGTCGCACAGGAAATTTTAACGAAAGAACCACTGACAGAATCTGCAAAAGCATTAGCTGAAAAATCAGGTAAAGCGTATGCAAAAGTATATGCTGCTGCAGATTTACAATAGTAACAGAAAAAAGAGGAGGCTGTTCAAGATGAGCAGCCTCTTTGTCATTAATAAAAGTCCTTATTCAAAATATGTTGAAATTTTGCTGAAAAAAGGAGACAATGCAATAAAAGGATATAGGGAGTTGCTGATAATGATGGATGAAAAACAGCTCCTGCAGCATAATGAGAAAATTGTTGCGGAGTTAGAAAAAGATCTCCGTTACATTTCGGCTATCATTAAACAAAAGGGCCGTGAATTACTAACAGATTTTTCTATCACTCCTCCTCAGTTTGTTGCCCTTCAATGGCTTTTTGAAGAAGGCGATATGACAATTGGAGATTTATCCAATAAAATGTATCTTGCATGCAGCACGACTACTGATTTAATTGATAGAATGGAAAAAAAAGAATTAGTCATGCGTGTAAGGGATCCAAAAGATCGCAGGGTTGTAAGGATACATTTATTAGATAAGGGCGAAAAAATAATTGATGAAGTAATAAAAAAACGCCAAGTATATTTGCAAGATGTATTGAATGACTTTACTGCAGATGAAGTACTGACGTTAAAAGACAATTTATCACGATTGCACAAAGTAATGCGGAAAGATTAAACCTTACTACTAGAAGAGGCGGGAAATTTGGAACAGGCAATTGGAGTTATCGATTCTGGAGTAGGCGGCCTAACCGTCGCAAAAGAAATAATGAGGCAAATGCCAAATGAAATCATTTATTATGTAGGGGATACAGCGCGTTGTCCATATGGCCCGCGTCCTGTGAATGAAGTGAGGAAATTCACCTTACAGATGGCAGGATTTTTAATAAAACGTGATATTAAAATGCTCGTAATTGCCTGCAACACAGCTACTGCGGTTGTATTGGAAGAATTAAAAACGATGCTTGATATCCCTGTTGTCGGTGTTATAGCGCCTGGCTCAAGGGCAGCATTAAAAGTAACAGAAAATAAAAAAATTGGCATACTTGGGACAATCGGAACAATTAAAAGTGAAGCATATGCCCGGGAAATGAAAATGATCAACCACCGAGTGAAAGTGCTACAACTAGCTTGCCCTAAATTTGTCCCAATTGTAGAAAGCTTTGAATATCAAAGCAACGTAGCTAAAAGAGTTGTAGCGGAGACGTTGACACCTTTAGTGGGAAGTGGAATTGATACTCTCGTTCTTGGGTGTACACATTATCCACTTCTTGGTCCAATCATTGAAAACGTAATGGGACCAACTGTAAAAGTAATTAGTTCTGGTGAAGAGACAGCCCAAGAAGTAAGTACAATATTAGACTATAAAAACTTATTAAATACTTCACCAGAAAAGCCTAAGCATTGTTTTTTCACTACAGGTTCAAGAAAAATCTTTAAGCGAATTGCATGTGATTGGTTAAATGAAGATGACTTGCACATTGAATTTGCCAAACTCGCAAACCAAGAAAAAGAATTATTTTAATTGTTAAGTACAGCTCGCAAGTTGAGCTGTTTTTTTATAGCTATAAATCTCGGAGGTGAGATAGATGGAAGGTCCAAACGAAAATAAATATGATCATGTTGACAGCGATTTAACAGAAGATATTGATCCTGAGGAAATGTATGTCCTCGTCAAAGAAGCACAAGCCGAGGCACTTGCAAAGGCAGCAAATGACAGAGACAATCCACTGCCAAAACGCGATAGGCCAAAATGGATATTTTGGCTTATTGCCGTCATATTCTTATTTAGTTCTTTTTCATTTTTCTTTGAAATTTATTCAATTCCAGCAATTGAGTTTTTAAAAACCTCTGCGCGATTATCAGCGGATAAAAATATTCAATTATATAAAAAGTCAGTTGTTACGATTGCAACAGAAGATAGCAAAGGTACTGGTTTTTCAATATCGAGTGATGGAAAAATCTTAACTAATTACCACGTTATAGAGGGAAATAAGCGAGTTACAGTGGCATTTCCAGAAGCCGGATTATTCGTAGCCGATGTGATTGATACATACCCTGAAGTTGACCTTGCCTTATTAGAAATAAACAGAGATAACATACCATTTTTAAATATGGAAGACGAACCGATTATTACAAAAGATGAAAGGATTTATTTCATTGGCAATCCCCTTCGTTTTCATGGAATAGTAAATGAAGGAACAATCATAGACTACACTCAGCTAACCGATTGGGAAGATGACGTCGTGATGATAAAAGCACCTGTTTATAGGGGGAATAGCGGAAGTCCTGTGCTCAATGAAGATGGACAAGTTATAGGAGTCATTTTTGCGACGATGAAGCACAAGGAATATGGTAAGGTTGGTCTATTTATACCAATTCAAGTATTTTTAAATAAATAGAATAAGTAAGTCTTTTTACCTGGTCGATTTTGTCGAATTTTGAGAATGAATGTTCGCTTTGTAATCATAATGAAACAATATTGGTAGAGGATTGTAATGTCTAATTGGCGAAAAATGTTGTTATAATTTATATAGACATAAGATATTGTAGTGTTTTAAAAAAAAATACTATATTACATAAATAGATTCGAAATGGGAGTTTATTACTAATAGGGGGAAACGATCTGTGAAAAATAGATTTATAGCTTCAATTTTTGCGATTGTCCTTGGTGCAAGTGTATTATTTACCACTTCTCCAAGTATTACAGCTTTTGCCACTGAAAATATTGATCAAGAGATAATGGAAAAACAACAAGAAATTAACGATATTCAACAACAAGAGATAGAAATGAAGGAAACGCTAGGTAAATTAGATGCTCAAGTAAATCAAACGAATACAAAGATAGCATCAACTAAAAAAGATATATCTAAAACCAAAAAAGAAGCAAAGCAATTAGAAACAGATATTAAAGAATTGGAAAAGCGAATGCAAGCACGTATTGAGCTATTAAAAAAACGTGCACGCAGCATTCAGACAAGTGGTGGGGCTACGAGCTATTTAGAAGTACTTTTAAGTGCTGAAAGTTTTAGAGACTTTGTCGATCGCGCATTTATTTTAAACACTATTTTTTCCGCAGATAAAAACATTTTGCAAGAACAGGAAGTAGATAAAGCAGAGCTTGAAAAATCCGAGGTAGATTTGAAAGTAAAGCTGGATAAAGTTCAAAATGAATTAAAAAAAGTGGAAGAATTAAAAGTACAGCTTACTTATCAAATCAATGACAAAAATAGTCTGCTTGCCTCTATGGAAGAGCAACGGAATGAAGCGAGTGTGCAATTAAAAGATTTGGAAAAACAAAAAGCTATATTAATAGAAAAAGCGAAGGCTGAGGAAAGAAGAAAAGCAATTGAAGAAGCTCAGAAAGCTGAAAGAATTGCAATTGAAAAAGAAACGGCTACAGAAGAACCAAGTAAAAACAATGAAAAAACTGAGAAGAAGGAAGAGACACCTACATCTTCTGAAGGAAATACAGAAGAAAAAACGGAGCCATCCGCTCCTTCAAAAAGTAAGAAAGAAGATAAAGCTGAACCGGTCGCTCCTAAGAAGCCAGCTGCCAGTCATAATTCATCCGCCATTGAAAAGGCTATTCAAGTGGGGTCAACCATGGTTGGGAGATCTTCTTATGGTTGGGGAGCAATAGATGTTAAAAATAGAAGATTTGATTGTTCAGGTTTTGTTCACTGGGCATATTCTTCAGCAGGTGTGAATATTGGCCGCTCAACAGCTGTGTTAGCCGGTCAAGGAAAGAAAGTTAGTGCTTCAGAGATGAAAAGGGGAGATTTGATCTTCTTTAATACGTATAAAACAAATGGGCATGTTGGGATCTATTTAGGCAACGGAACATTCTTAAACAGTAACAGTTCCCATGGTGTATCAGTAGATTCATTGAGTAATACGTATTGGAAAGGCGCATTTAAAGGACATGTCAGACGTGTTGTAAATTAATAAATTATGAAGGAAGAAGGTGGGAGAGCTACACCTTCTTTTTTTGCGCTTTCGAATAAAACTTTTAGCTAGGCGGTCTATTCCTAAGACATAGCTCGTATATATGTACAAACTGTCTTAGGAGGGGTTACTAAATGTCAATAAGGGCGAAATTAGCCTTAACAACAGCTGCAGTAATGGCGGTGAGCATATTTTTATCGGGCTGCGGTCTCTTCGGGAAAGAGAAAGAAAGTCTTGATCCGCCAAAAGATGTTACTTATTTAAAAGAAGGTGAAGCTCTTGATGCTTCTCCTGATGCAGAGACGGCCGCAGAAGAAAAAGAAGATGTAGTGATGAGAGATATTTACCTGATCGACAAAAATGGATTTGTGGTAGCACAATCTTTGCCGCTTCCAAAAACGGAAAGTGTTGCAAAACAAGCTCTTGAGTATCTTGTAGCAGATGGTAAAGTAGCCGAAATTTTACCGAATGGCTTTCGAACTGTCCTTCCAGCTGGAACTGAATTTGACGTAGACGTAGATGAAGGGAAGGCTACCGTTGATTTTTCTGAGGAGTTCACAACGTATAATCCAGACGATGAGAAAAGGATACTTCAAGCCATCACTTGGACATTGACCCAATTTGACTCGGTCGATAAAGTAGAGCTTCGAGTAAATGGCTACCCGCTTACAGAAATGCCAGCTAATGGTACACCAATCAACAATGAAGGTTTGACTCGAGCAGATGGGATTAATACGGAATTTACGAATGTTGCGGATATTACGAACACTCGTCCAGTTACAGTCTATTACTTAACTCAAGTCAGCGAAGATTTCTATTATGTCCCAGTCACACGCAGAGTTTCAAATACAGAAAAAGATGATGTGGCAGCTGTCATTAATCAGCTTGTTGAAGGTCCCGGCATGTTAACAGCCCTCGAAACTGGATTAGTTGATGATGTTAAACTCATGGATGAGCCAAAAATTGAAGACCATGTAGTCACCCTTAATTTTAATGAAGCTATACTTGGAAATAGCGAAAGTAAAACAATTTCGGATGAAACTCTACGTTCGATAGTACTATCACTAACTGAACAAACTGGCATTGAAAGTGTTAAGGTGATGGTGAATGGAAGCAGTGATGTAATGAATGAACAAGGTGAATCACTTACAGAACCAGTTACAAGACCAGAAAAAGTTAATACAGGTAGGTTTTAAAAGGGGAAATTTGATATACTATATAATAAAAAGTAGAGGTTGGCCATTTAGCCGCCTCTTTTGTTGTTTTTTAAAAGTACTGTATACAGCAGCTGAATATTTTTTCGGAAATTAAAGGAGGAAGTTTTTTGCGATCAGATGGACGTAGTTCTAATCAATTAAGAAACGTAAAAATTGAAACTGATTATCTTATACATCCCGAAGGATCTGTATTGATTTCGGTAGGAGACACAAAGGTAATTTGTACTGCAAGTATCGAAGAAAGAGTACCCCCATTTATGCGTGGTGAGGGAAAAGGGTGGATTACAGCCGAATATTCCATGCTTCCACGCGCAACAGGGACTAGGAATATACGGGAGTCTTCAAAAGGAAAAGTTTCTGGCCGTACGATGGAAATACAACGCCTTATCGGAAGGGCACTCAGGTCTGTTGTTGATCTAGAATCGATTGGAGAAAGGACCGTTTGGGTCGATTGTGATGTTATACAGGCTGACGGGGGAACACGTACTGCTTCCATTACAGGTGCTTTTGTTGCAGTAACAATTGCCTTGAATAAATTGAGAGTAGAGAAAAAACTAGCAAAACTTCCTATCCTTGATTTTCTAGCGGCAACAAGTGTTGGAATTCATGAAAATGATGGAGTTATTTTAGACTTAAATTATGCGGAAGATAGTACAGCAATGGTCGATATGAATATCGTCATGACAGGTGCCGGGGAATTTGTGGAGTTACAAGGAACGGGAGAGGAAGCTACTTTCACCGCATCCCAGCTCCAAGAAATGCTAGCTGTTGCAGATGCAGGGTTGAAAGAACTGATGAATATCCAAAGAATAGCACTTGGGGATATTGCAACCTTTATAAAAAGTGAAGCAGGGAGAAATACAAAATGAAAAGGCAAGTGTTAATCGCCACGAAAAACAGGGGAAAAGCGAGGGAATTTGAAGCATTATTTTCGGCATTTGACGTAGAAATATTAACCTTGCTTGATCTTAATGATTCACCAGATGTGGATGAGACTGGAAGTACCTTCGAAGAAAATGCAACGATTAAGGCGGAAGCCATATCAAATATGACGGGTAAAATCGTGATTGCCGACGATTCCGGTCTGGTTATTGATGAACTCGATGGAAGACCTGGCATTTTTTCAGCAAGATATGCCGGGGAAGATAAAAATGATGAAGCAAATATTGATAAGGTTTTATTTGAAATGAAGGATGTTCCGGAAGAAAAAAGGACCGCAAGATTTTATTGTGCGTTAGCTATTGCCGGCCCTTATATAAAGACAATTGTTGTAAATGGAAAATGTGAAGGTATGATTTTAAACGAAAGACAAGGGGAAAATGGATTTGGCTACGACCCGATTTTTTATGTAGTAGATGCCGGTAAATCAATGGCAGAGATGTCATCAAATGAGAAAAATAAGATTAGCCACCGGGCAGAGGCTTTAAATAATTTAAAGCCTTTAATTAAAGAGCTATTTTAAAAGGAGAGGACCTTGGTGAAATTACTTATTGTCAGTGATAGCCATGGGAATAGAGCAATTTTAAAAAATATTAAAACTACATACCATAATCAAGTCGATGCAATGATTCATTGTGGAGATTCAGAGCTTTCTGCAAGTGATCCTGTCCTGAAAGGATTTTCGGTTGTGCGCGGTAATTGTGATATGGATTCAAAATTTCCTAATGAACTTATTATAGAACTTAGTGAATCAATCATTTTGGTTGTCCATGGACATTTACACAGAATTAAGTCTTCGCTACTGCCGATCTCTTATCGAGCAAAAGAAGTTGGAGCCGATTTTGTATTTTTTGGTCACTCTCATTTGCTTGGAGCAGAAATGATTGATGGAACAGTATTTTTGAATCCCGGAAGTATTTTGCTTCCACGCGGCGGCAACGAAAAAACGTATGCTCTTATCACAAAAGATGATTCAAGCATTACAATTCAATATTTTAATGATCAACATCAGGAATTAACAGAACTTAAAACTTTCTATCAATAAAAAAAGGAGATATGCAAGAATTTTGTATATCTCCTCTTAATTAAATTAAACATCCGCTGCACAGCGAAAGCCCATATTTCCGGTAGAGCTGTCAGGGGTATTGGAGCTTCTTGCTGCAACTCTATACCGGTTGCAATATGATTTATGGCATAAATAAGAGCCGCCTCTGACTGATTTATTCGTCCCTGTTTTGGGTCCGGTTGGATTAACCGTCACATCGCTCTTGTGGTAATCCGGACTGAACCAATCTTCACACCATTCCCATACATTTCCTGCGACATTATAAAGTCCAAAACCATTTGGAAGATATGTATCAACTGGGCATGTCCCGATATAACCATCACGTTTCGTGTTCTTGACCGGGAATTCACCTTGCCAAATATTGCACTGATGTTTTCCGTTGACAATTAAGTCGTCGCCCCAAGGGTATTTCTTTTGTTCCAATCCACCACGTGCCGCATATTCCCATTCTGCTTCTGTCGGCAGTCGTTTTCCGCTCCATTTACAAAAAGCCATTGCATCATTCCAACTAACATGAATGACTGGGTGATTTAATCGATCCCGGGTGCTAGAACCAGGGCCCTCAGGTTGTTTCCAATATGCTCCTTTGACGGCAACCCACCATGGTACAGCAGCAACTCGCTGAGGATTGTTTTTTAGTGTTTCTTTTGAACAAAAAAGATGAAAAACATAAGACCAACCAAAATGTTCTGCCTCGGTAATATAATTTGTTTCATCTACAAATTGTTTAAACTGTTCATTCGTAACTGCGTATTTATCGATATAAAAAGAATCAACCGTTACTTTTCTAATGGGACCTTCTCCATCAGCAGGAAAGCCATCGGAATCATTCGTTCCCATAAGAAATTCTCCACCTTTAATAAGGATCATATCTTTCTTTGAAAAAGAAGAATTCAATTTTTCTAAATTCTCAGTATGAATTTTGATTTCATTTGAACTTCTTGATACAGAACAGCAGGATTTCATACAAATTCTCCTCCATGGATAAAATTAACGTTCTGAAAAAAATGAGTTAAAGAGAAGCGCTGCAGCACCAATCGGAACGGCGTCTTCCTTTAAAGCCCCTTTGCTAAAGAAAATGGCATTTTCATGCGTATTAAACATATATTTTTTTGCCGTCTTAACTATTTTTTCATAATATGGTGGATAATCATAGATAAGGGGTCCATTGAATAAAACATGATCAGGATGCATAAAGTTGATCATATTCGCAACACCTATTCCGTAATAATAAGCGGAATCCATTATAACGCTCTCAACTATTTCATCGCCTAATTTTATCGCGTGAATCAAATGTTCAAAAGTGAGATTTTCAGATTGCGATAATACCGAATTTCCCCCAGCAGCGATATGCTCATTTATTTGTTTTTTCATAGATTCAAGGGATGTATATGCAAGTAAACAACCTTTTCTGCCGCAAATACATTTTCTGCCACCAATATCAACAATCATATGGCCAAAGGAACTTGCAACACCAGTTTTATTTTGTACAGCTTGTCCATTGACAAGCATTCCGCATCGTAAACCAACACCGCTAATACAATATAAGATATCTTGGCCCTTAACAGATAAATGTTTGTTTTCACCGAAAGCTGCTGTATTTGCTCCGTTTTCAAGCAACACTTTTACCGTAAATTCTTTTTCTAATAAAGGGACGATTGGCACATGACTCCAGCCATCACTAGGAAAAGAATCTGGATTCAAGATCATCCCTTGTTTCCGCTCTAATGGTCCTACGGAACCGATGCCAATTCCAATTAAATCATCTATTTTTAATTTGTGAATTTGCATATGCTTTTTTACCGTATTAATCATTTTCTCAATCACTATTTCTGGCGAATGAGTCTTTGTCATGGGGAAAGAAAATTTATCTATAATCGATAATTTTAAATCTAGCAATGCAATCGTGGTGTGGGTTCTTGAAAGATCGATTCCAAATAGATAGCCACGATTATGTACGATTTCGTATAAGACAGGCGGCCTTCCTCCACTTGATATTCCTAGTCCACTTTCAAAGATAAAATGATGCGATAAAAGTTCGTCAATAATCCTGACCAAAGTCGTATGCTTAAGGTTGGTCATCATTTGTATATCTACTTTAGATATAGGCCCGTGCTCATAAATAAGATAGTATACCTTTTTAAGAGATTGATATTTTGTCGAATCTTCAATAAGAAATTCATTTATCTGCAAAAGAATCACCTTCTAATATTAATCTAAGTAAAGAATATGATACCAGCAATTCCGGAAATAAAAAGGACAAGAATTGGATTCATTTTTAGACGAATTAATGCAAATAAAGATAAACTGAAAATCGCAAAAAGAGTAATCGTATGAACGGAAATAGCGCCAATGACATTGTTTGAAATCGCAAAACGGATAGCAGCATATAAAATAAGTCCTGTAATAATGGGACGTAATCCATAAAAAGCAGACTTAACTAATTTATGTTCATGCATCTGATAGAAAAACATTGCTATAATCAAGATAATAATGATTGAGGGAAGCACAGAGCCTAAAGTAGAAAAAATTGCTCCAGCTAACCCAGCCGTGTTATATCCAACGAATACGGCACTATTCGTTGCGATTGGCCCCGGGGACATGCTAGCGACTGCGATGACATCTGTAAATTCCTGTGTAGTCATCCACCCGTGTTTACTGACGACTTCCGCCTCTATGACGGGAATCATCGCATATCCCCCTCCAAAGGAGACGAAGCCAATCTTTAAAAATGTTAAAAATAAATCTATTAGGATCAATGATGACACCCCTTGGAGTTATTTAGGTAGAAAAATATTTTTTACTTTGGCCTCATCTTCTTTTTCTAGTTTAGTCGCAAATCCTAATTTATTTTTAACTTTTACGAGGATAATGCCTATAAAAAGGCCAATTAAAATAATGAAAGCGGGGTGAATATTTAAATAAAACAAGGCTGCAATAGTCAAGGCAGCTGTAACAATAGAAGTTTTATCATAAAGAGCTGTTTTTCCAATTTTATACGCTGCAAAAGCTATCAATGCAACAATAGCTGGACGAATTCCTTGAAAGGCTGCATCAATAATGGGATTCTCTCTAACATAAATAAAGGTAATGCTTAATATAATAACAATCAAAAAGGTAGGGAGAAGGATTCCTAAAAGCGCCGCAAAAGCCCCTTTAATTTTTGCAATACGATAACCAATAAAAACAGCGGAATTAATAGCGATTGCACCGGGGGCTGAACCCGCAATGGCGAATATATCAGCGACATCCTTGCTTTGTATCCAGTTTTTTTTAGTGACAACCTCTCTTTCGATCATCGGAATCATTGCATAACCGCCGCCGAAAGTAATAGGTCCGATTTTTAAAAATGTCAAAAAGATTTGCAAGACTAATTTCCAGTTTGGACTCATATGTCTATCACCTTATGTTTTTTCATTAGTTATATATTAACACACTTTTGTCCATTTTGGTAAAAAGTATTATTATAATAGAAAATGAGATAAGGAGTTTAAAATGAAACCAAATATTTTAATGATTATGGTAGATCAAATGCGATTTGATTGTTTGAGCTCGGCAGGACATCCAATTGTTGAAACACCTAATATTGATCAGTTGGCTCATGAAGGTGTTACGTTTACAAATGCATACTCAGCAACGCCTACATGCATTCCCGCACGTGCAGCGGTTTTAACGGGAATGTCGCAAAAATCACACGGAAGAGTAGGGTATCAGGATCGAGTTTCATGGGATTATCCTCATATGCTTCCCGAAGAAATGAGTAAAGCAGGCTACCATACTCAATGTGTGGGGAAAATGCATGTTTATCCTTCAAGGAATTTATGCGGTTTTCATAATGTAGTACTTCACGATGGATACTTACATCATAGTCGCTTTAAAAACACGCCTTATCAAGAGTCATTTGAACAAACCGATGATTATTTACCGTGGCTCCGTGAGCGCCTTGGCGGACACAAAGATTTAACGGATATTGGATTGGATTGTAATGCGTCGGCCATGAGTCGTCCATGGCATTTGCCTGAGGAATATCACCCGACAAATTGGGTTGTCACTCAATCTATCGACTTTTTAAGACGCCGTGATCCTAGGAAACCATTTTTCTTAAAAATGTCATTCGTGAGGCCGCATCCACCATTCGATCCACCGAAAACATATTTTGATTATTATATGAGTATGGAAATGGACGAGCCAGTTATAGGAGATTGGGTTAAAAAGGATGATAATGGAGATGGATTGCTCCCAACATCAAGAAGGGGAATTGTTCCTAAACAACGACTAAGAAGAGCAAGAGCTGCGTATTATGCATTAATTGCCCATATTGACGATCAAATTGGCAGATTCATTCAGTCTTTAATTGAATATCAACTTTATCATAATACCGTCATTTTATTTGTTTCAGATCATGGTGAACTTCTTGGAGACCATAACTTTCTAGCAAAATCACTTGCTTATGAAGGCAGTGCAAAAGTGCCTTTCATTCTGTCTGATCCAGGTAATCTTCTTGGCATAAAAAAAGGAACAACTTGTGACAAAGTTGTGGAACTTAGAGATATTATGCCAACATTACTAAATGCCGCGGATTCAGAAATTCCTGAAACGGTAGAAGGGAAAAGTGTGATTCCATTAGCTAAAGGTCAGGATGCCGGCTGGAGAGAATATATACATGGAGAACATACATATGGGGATTTATCACATCATTTTATCGTCAATGGAAAAGAAAAATATATTTGGTATTCTCAAACAGGAGAAGAGCAGTTTTTTGATCTTGAAGAGGATCCGCAGGAACTGAATAATGTGATTCATAATAATAAAAGAATTTCACGTTTACGAAGAATACTTATAAAAGAACTAGCGGGGCGTGAAGAAGGATATTCAGATGGTACAGAATTGATTGTAGGATGTAAATCAAAATCAATACTAGAATCTAATTAAAACAAAAATTCGCCGATAAAAGTTATTTAAACATTTATCGGTGAATCGCTTTCGTAAGTCCTAGGGCAGATTCGAACTTCTGAACGAGACTAAGTGGCACAAGTCAAAAGCGTGGTATTTGCGGTCATTGAAATACCTTAGAGTTGATCAATTTCCGAACTTTAGACCATTTCGACCGATTTCATTATTTCGCTCATAACATCAATGGAAGGATTTTATTTGTTGGCACGTTATCGAAGCGTACTCAAGACACTATTGTCAACTCCATTAACTGCCCCACATTTAATTAAGCTCCTAATCTCTGCGGCTCCTTCGAGTAAGGACTTTCGGTTACCGACTCGAATAACTGCCCGATCTTTTTGTTTTGCGATAGGAGTTGCTCGTACCTGTTAAATGGGTTAACGACGTTCATACCTAGTTAAAGCCATCTTACCTCGTGTCTCCGCCTCTAGTGCTGGCTCGTTTGCCACATTGATTAGCAGCGTCTGTGTCATTGAAAAAGACGGAGCTATTGCCCCGCCTTATTATAGTAGCCCTTCTCGGAGTCTAACGGCAACAATATGAGAACGCATGACCCCGTCGAGTTTCAATAGTACCTTCCATACCAAGCCGAGCCGTTTGCCGTAGTGACACGGATTGTAGCACTTTTTTACTTAACAATCCCTAAATTAATAGCCAATAAGAAAGTTATTGAATGATAAAATATCTACTCAAATGGAAGGATCCCGTTTTCTCTTGCAAGCTTAATCGAAACCCTTCTTGAATTGCTATCTTTAGGTTGATTATTCATACTAAAGTATTTCTCAAATTGGGAAGTACCAACTTCTATTGCTTTTTTGAAATCACTGTTTCCTAGACAAGTCGCTTCAATATATATCCACATACTTGTTACATTAACTGCCAAAAACGCGTGTCCTGGTATCAATACTAATTCTACTTCATGTTTACATGCTTCGTAAGTACTAGCTAATAATAATGACAAGTCAATGCAATTCCCTGATTTCAATCTCAGTGTCGTGCTAGGTAAACTAACTCTTTGGGTGTCATTCATGTTTTCTAACGAGAAATTGAAAGATCTAGTTACATATGACATATCTTTTGATAATACATTATATATAGCTTCTAATTCTTTCATTATTTTGTCAAAGTTATTTGATAATGTACCCATAATATTTCCAACTAACTTTGATGCTTCTGATATTATCCTTTCAATCTCTCTAGTGTGAGGTGTACAGTAACATGCTAACAATTGATAAAGGTAAGTCTTAAAAGAATAACCCCTGTCTTGGAAATTATAGATGAAACTTTCAACTGGATGTACAATTATTTCATGTGTTTCTGAATAAACTCTATTATGGTTTTCATAAATATTAATTTCTAAGCTTTCTGTTGTTATTTCATTAATTTCTACTATCTTCTTGTCATCTAATGTAGGAAGAATAGGAAGACACTTATATTCATGAGGTCGTAAATTTAGATTTAGTTCATACTTTTTAGAAAGCCCTTGTATTTTAGCTATTAATTTTACCTTTCGAACTTTATTTGATGAATTTATTAAGTTAACGTATGCAGGTGCATATTTGCCTTCATACAATCTTTTCATTGATTTATATAGACCAGTCATTAATGGAAACTTTGAAACTTTTGAATTTACAACAAATCCATTATCTACTTTTAATATTAAATTATGATGAAATATACAATATCTATCGTAGTGGAACTTACTATCCACTCCTAAAAGATCATTTTCATAATACCCTCCGCCCTCAATAAAGTTCATATTACTTTCGAGCGGTATTACAAATAACTGTTCATCTCTCATTTTTTTTGGAATAATCAATGTGTATTTCGAATCTTCTTCTACAATTAAATCATCCCATAATATAAGTTTATAATCTAAATAATTGACTAATTTAAAAGGAAAATATAATCCAAACGGGATTTTAACCTGTTGCTTCTTCCTATCAATTATTAAGTTACTATAACTAATATTTAATGTTAATTTATAATCCTTATTTATAATAAGCTCAGTCCATATAGTGTCGTTTTTGCCAAAGAACCCTTCACCTTCAACTACTCTACCAATAATTACATCTTCCTGAAACTCTTCTTTTTCTTTGACATTAATATAATCATTTTTAGCAAACGAAAATGGTTGCCAAGTTCTAAAGTGATAGGATGATATATCGTACCTCATAAATGGGTGATTATCTATGCTGAATGAGTTATGGATAACATTTGATGAGCCGTGTTCAAATGTATAAATTTGAAGAATCGGAACCAGACCTCTTAAATTATCACCATTTTCGGCAATTTTCCATTCGTCTTTCAAATACTCTTCCTTATTTACTTTTGTAAATTCTTTGATTTTAAAAATTAAATCGACTTCTATATGATTTGGCTCAAATACATTAACTTGACAAAGAGAAACTTCGCAATATAACTGATTAAAAATATTTGGTAAAAACATATCTTCGACAAACTTATGTGTATGTCCATCATAAACGCGGGTGAGTTCTAATCCTTTTATAAGCGGAGCATGAGATGCCTCTTTAGGAAAGTTCACACAGTTAGTATCACATAAATCCCAAGACCGTAATTTCTTACAGCAATCTATACAAAAAGCACCATTTGAATTCCGTTGCAAACAGTATGGTATAGATTCTTTAATCTTACAAGCTGTGCATTCCATTCTTTTCCTCCTCATACATTTCAAGCTACAGTTTGATTTTATAAAATAAGAGTCATTACTATAATACCATTAAGAAACGCCGACCTTAGTATTCTCGACGTATAAAAATTATATAAAAATACGTAGATTCCCCGCTACTTTTTCCTTATCCAAGTGATAAGTTACTGTGTCCGAGTGCCTTAGATATCTCCGTTATATTGGCTCCCAACTCTTTAATATGGTATCCAAAGATCATTGTATAAAAAACTATAATGTCTAGTTAGTTGCAACATCAGAGGAGCATACAGAAAGACTCTTCCTTGTGGACAATGACTAAAATACAACATAAAAAAACTAGGTCCGTCATTTAATATAATACTTCCAAAACAAGGACTAAAGATGTTAAGCGTGCTGGGGGTGGGTGCTGCATTTTATAAATCTCATGAATTTGAAGGTTATAATAATATAAATGTTTATACAACATCTCAGGGTAAAGTGCCAGGGGCTAAAATTAGCTATACCACAACATGGCTATGTTTGATGATTTGAAAAAAAGGCAAGAATGGTCTTGATAGGAGAAATAGTTGATAAAGATTTCCTTTCCTTCATTTGTCGTTTGTATAACTATGATGAAGTTGAAGATGGTCCGCAAGAAGATGCAAAAAAGAAGTAGCTACCTATAAAGAGATCGTTTAGCCACTGGTCAACCATTACCACCTCCACCTGTGTTAAAGGGATCTACTGTCATTGGTAGGGTTGGTTTTGCTGATATAAGAGATATTTGCTCAGTTGGTTTGATATTTTAAACGGAAAGCGTTACAGGATACAACATACCTTTATTCATCATATGACTATAAAAATTCATGAGATTAATCCAGAGCTTTTAATATTGCCAAACAATAAGGATTGTGCACAATCGTTTTATGATAAAACTATCAACCGGATAGAGTCGACAACTGGTACATTGAACAATTAAAAACGTTTCACATTAAGAAAATCGCATTTGAACTCGAATATAGCTTGTTGGAAATGAATTACGTTAAACGAGATATACTTTTGAATATTGGGGATATAGCTGTGTCAATCGCATTAGAAATAGTATGTTTTAGTTGGAGGTTGACATGTTGAGTTGAAGGCGAGTCATGCAACTGAGTTAGCGTATTCAGAAGGATATTATTAAAATAATATAGTCATATCGACCTTGATTAACTATAATTACACTTTGGGGTGATATGATTGAAATGGAATCTATTTAAAAGGAATAAAAGATGTACAAGTTCTATAAGCTATGAACGTTTTGCATTGCATTTTGGAGTAGTATGTGGTTGTATTACTATCCTAGGTTTAGGGTTAGCTATTATCACTTATTTTCATACACTTAAACCACATTTGATTTTTGCTAACTTAAAAAAAGAAACAATCCTATTACAAGAAAAAAACAAAAATCTGGAAAATAAAAATCTGAGTTTGGCAGAAGAAAAAGCTTTTTATTTGAAAGAAATCTCTGAATTGGAAAAACAAAGAAATAATCTGATGGATGATTATCAGGAAACAAAATCTAATTTAGCGAAAATGGATGTTGAATTATTAGATGCAAATGCTGCAAAAATTATGATGCCATTAGTAAATGCCATTATTTATAAACAAGCATTTTTTAATGAACCTATAGACGTTAAAAGTTTAGCTAACTCTGCAATAGATAATTATGTTAAAGATAGTTCAAGTTTGAGTGAAAATGAAAAAGTAGTTGTGGAGAAATTGAAGCAGTTTATAGATGAGAAAATTAACTCTAGTTCTGATTCTATTGATTTGCTGGAATATATGACCTATATCCATGGTATTGAATAGAAGTTTTATTACAGTAGTTTAAGAAGTAGATAACATTATTGTCCGAGAAACACTTCTTCAGTCAATATGACTTTCTTATAAAAGTCATATCCGAATGGACAGAGCTTATTAGCGCACCGTTTAGAGTTGAGCTAAACAGTGTAGCTAGTGAGCCTTTTGTATATACTGTGGACTCTGGTGAAGAGCGTGCCAAACATGTCAAAAAAGAAATTCGAGTTGTTAATAAAGACATAGGCAGTTATTTTCGTTATCAAACAAATTGACAACATTGATAATACAGAAGGACAGAAAACTATGATAACGTGTATCCCCGCATGGTAAGACGAGTTAAACAAGAACTTTGTCCCGGACAAACGCTATATAAACAAAAAGGTTCAACTTGAATTAATTAATGCCTTGAAATAGATTGGAAGAGTAGTATAAATTTAGTGGAAAACTTAGTAAAAATCAATCCGACCCCAAACTGCCCTCGTAAACAATTTTTCCTTACTATACTAAAGTGTATATGAAAAAAATAAAAAAGCCAATCCTATATGTATCTTTAGGTTTGGCGATTTATCATGTACGTCCCAGGAGAGATTCGAACTCCCGACCGTACGCTTAGAAGGCGTATGCTCTATCCAGCTGAGCTACCTTATATATCGCTATTCATCCACGTTCATGTATAACGGTCACTTTTCGAACTTAGACCGATTGACTTATTTCCTATTATAATAGTACATGCTTTTCAATTCAATAATATAATTTACGCTGTGACTATTCATGAATTAATGGCTTTTCCCTCCCAGATAGAACGGCGTATACCATTCATAAATAAAGTGCTATCAAGCTAAAATAAGCCCTTCAACCATTGGTATTATTACGTTCATGGCTAAAAGGCATATTTATTTATGCTGCTGCGTGTGTAATGAGGGGAAAACTCGAATAAATATAGCATCCTTATTTTAAAGTTTGAATCATGATTTTTTGAATAACTAATCCAATTAATAGACCTGGAATCAAAAATAACATTGGCAACCATACAGGACCGAATAACACACCAAATAGCTTTAATCTTGATGAATAAATCAATCCTGTAGTCACAAAGTATGCTCCAAATACAAAGGGAAGAAACGAATAGTGTTTTTTTGCTCCCCCCGCATCTTTAAAAGCATCCCATATAGAAAAAAAGTAAAGACAAGGATAAAACATAAGCCATTCATAATTAACATGGTTAATAGCTGATTGAATATCACCTTGAAAGCTATAAATAATCACTTTGTTAAAATTTGATTGAACGTTGATTAAAAATTCTAATCCAATTAAAAGTAGTCCTTTTAGAAACTTACCATTTAAAAGTTGTCCGAATCCAGGTAACGCAATACTCCAAAGGACTTTTTCAATTCGTCTTTCTTTTGACATTATATTCACATCTTTTTGGCTAATTCATCTCGGTGTTTTTGAACTCCTTACTATTCAGGAGAACTTGTATTATTAAAGTAATCTCATCTTGATTATTTAGTTAATTTGTTCCTATCCTGCATTGAAGGAGGTTCTTCAAGCCAACCATTTTTCGCCATGATTTTACCACCGTCCTGCCCATAAGTTAATATGTCTTTTGCTTCACTAACCATTTTTAATGGGAGGTCACTTCGTAAACTAAATGCTGTTCCAAGAGCACTGCTTCCTAAACCAAAACTGCAAAATAGACTGGTACAGTACAACATTAATTTATCTGAAAAAGGAGCTACCTTTGAGTCTGTTGCATTTGCCCCCCACGTTGAAGGTGGTTGAATATCACTCTGAAGAAATAATTGAGTATTGTCAGTTACAATTTTTTTTGCCAATTCCTTTCCTTTTATGAAGTATTTTTTTACTTCAGGTTCATTTGCCACTTGTGCGAACCCCGTTATCAATTGCATTCCAATAATATTTGATTCAATTGAATGGTATAGATGTGCTACTTCAACTGTATTCAATGCTCGCTTTTCAGAAAACAAGTTAAAACCACTCATATAATTAGTTCCATCAGCAAACTCAACTGTTTTTGGCATAGTTAAAGCAGGAGGGCGTGGTAAAACATCTTTCTCTTGCAAATAGTCCACGCATTCATCGTAAACATTTTGAGTAAATGAAGTTAATTCCTTATAAAGAAGCACGATATCTTTGCGATAGGCCATATTTATATGGAGAGTATGTAATCCCATACTTATTTCTTTGAGAAGACGAAGAAACATAATATCAAACATATTGTCATACAGCTTAGGCACACCAATATTAACATCTTGCTCTGTGTATCCGATTGGAATAACAGCACCTTCATTTTTGAGGATGTTTTTTATATCTTCAAGATAGTTAATAATTTTCTTATGAGTATTTTGCATAATCTCTTTAGCTCGATTATCCTCTGCTTGTTCAATAAAATATTCAAGCATTCTCTGTATCATTGTTTTTTGCTGATAGGTCATCCACAATGTCCCTAATTCACTAGAACTTAAAGCCTGTTGCTGAGTCATGATATAAGCCTCCATTTTTTGTATTTACTACAAATAATAGTAATTGAAAGTAATACCTCTAATGCTTAGTTATTCTTTCCAAATAACCGTATATTATGCTAGAAGCTAGGGGTATTCTCCCTAGCTCTTTTTATATTCTCTCGGACTAGAGGGAGCGGCTCATACTAATTTTTCTATACAACGCTATAACGGTCCTATTTTGGCTCTCCCATGATTCGTTTCTCAAAATTGGTACCTTGTATGTCCTTTCCATTTCATCCATCAAGTCGGCTAATTTGCGGCTTTTGAGCGGCTCTTTTGATACACCGTGAATGATTTCCTCATATGCTTGGTTTATTTCTGAAAGTGACCGCATATTAGAGCCCCTCCTTGTTCAAGTTGTGCGATTCCTTTCCTTATTGCTGCGGCTAATCGTTCTTTCCTGTCTCTATCCCCGAAAACATTAAACCGTAGTAAATAATCAAGGTCTCTTTCGTCTGCGACTTCCCATGAAAACGTAATAACTGGAATGGCCACAATAAAACTATCTGAATAAATATCCTTAGTAACGTACATAATCGCTTCTGTTTCGTTATCAAATACTGAATGTTTGATGTCGATTGCTATTGTTTTCATGCTTCGTCCTCCTATAATACAAATTCATTCAAACTGTCTTCGATTTCTTCCTGAGTGATACCGATATACCGCTTCGTGATTTCTGGCTTTGAGTGATTCAGGATTTCTTGCAGCTTAGCAATGTCTTTCGTCTGCTTATAAAACCAGTAACCGAATGTTTTACGCATGGTATGGGTTCCAATGCCATCCTCCATATCAACCATCTTCCCAGCCTTTACAAGTTGCCTGTATGCCTGCGTGGTTGTTATATGACTATTTCCTTGGCGGCTGGGGAAAAGCCATTCTGCGCCTTCCAATGTCTTTATATAAGCCTGTATTTCATCATAGATATTTGTAAGCTGTATCACTCTTGGCTTTTTGGTCTTTCCTTCTTTAACCGTAATTTTCTTCTTTCCCTTTATCTGCTTTATTTTGAGTTTCACAAGGTCACCAACCCGCAACCCTGTATTGATGCCAATTAGAAAGAGAATGTAATCCCGCTGGCCGCACCATTTCTTTAAGCTCCATTTCATATCTTCCAGTTTTTCTTTGCTTCTGATGGGTTGAACATCATATACCTCTGCTTTTGTTGTCATTTTTTCTCCCATCTCCTTTCAAGTCAGTAAAATCAATAAAATGAGTGTATGATTTTTTTATATAAAAATGAGATAGCACCAAAAAGGGCACTATCCCAGTAATACCAAGTAAATGGGTGTATGATTTTGGCTATTTTCTTACACTGAAATAAACCTAATAGGAGACTTACCATTCAGGTAGTCCCCCAGCATTTTCTTATAGGTATCCTTTTTCTTTTAAACTGATGTATTTCTCTGCTCCTATCACAAGGTGGTCCAAAATTTCTATACCCACTATTTTTCCTACCTCTGCAAGGCGCTTAGTCACTTCTATATCTTCCCTTGAAGGTGCAGGCTGCCCTGATGGATGATTATGAGCAACGATGGCACTTGCACAACATCTTTTAATCAACGGTATGAAAGTCTCACGAGGATGCACAATTGAAGCATTTAAGGAACCTTTGAACACCGTTTGCCTAAACATAATTTCATTTTTGGTGTTAAGTCCTAACACTACAAATTCCTCACGTGCAAGGTACTGCATGTCCCTAAGATAATCGTAGGCATCCTGTGGGCTTCTAATTACAAATCTTTCTTCTGCCGTACTAGGGTTTAATCTGGCTAACTTCAATGCTGCTATAATTTGCTGAGCTTTTACTTTTCCGATTCCTTTGATTGATAGCAACTCTTCCTCTGTAACATCCAATAATTCCTGAAAAGAAGCGAAACGGCTGAAAATTTCACTTACAATGTAGCTGTCGTCCTTTTCACGGATAGTAGTAGATAATAATTGTTTAAAAGTTAATTTATCAAATGTTTTCATTAGTAATTCCTCCAATTAATTGAAATAAAAAAAGGAGAGACGAATGTATGTCTCTCCCATTGATTGATTTCATATTTTTTTGTATGATGTACCTACTTAGTTTTTTTGTGATGAGTCCGTTCCAGCGGCTCATCTTTTTTTGCACAAAAATAGCCCTCAAATGCAAAACGCACTCTAAGGGCTTCATTCCAGTATGCTTTTTTTAGCTAACATATACTTTCCTCCATTATCAGATATCCTTCACATGCCTTTCACATTGAATTCACCTCCTTTAAATAGCTGCATTTCCTTAAGTTTGGATAAGCATCACCTCCTTTCATTATTCATTAAAAATATATAGTCAAAAAACTTCTAAAAAGTAGAAAAAACCCTTTACAGTCCTGTATTAAGTGGTTACGTTATTTCTGTAAGCGAGGTAATGCCCTTCCCTCTCCTAGCCGCTCTTAACTGGGCGGCAACTCCTTAAAAATAAACTGTAAAGCAAAGGATATGATAAATGTGTATGCTAATGAAGCAATGCAAGAATTAGAGTTGTTAAACCTCCTAAAACAGCCGATTATTGATGCTGCAAGTCTCCCAATTCACCGACAATTAAAGGTAAAGCGAGTTCATGACAACTTCACACAAACAGAACTAGCAGCCATTATCGGTATGGGCGTAAGTACGATATCTGAGATTGAGAACGGCAAACGCAGAGTGCCTTACAAGTACCTTGAGCGTGTTAAACAGTACCTGTATTGCGAAATGTACCACGATAAGGAATTCATTGGTCCTGTTAGCCAAGATTGGTAGAAAGGATGATTGTATATGGCTGATTGGAGAAATCTTCATAGTGGCAATATAGCTGGTGCTGAATCCATGAATAAGGCAATGAGTAAATTCATGAAAGGGAATCTAATGTTCGCCGCCATTGATGTACCTATGAATATGGCTGCTGGTGATGACTTTTCAACTGCTGCATTAAGAAGCGGTGCTTCTGCTGCTTTATGGGCTACTGCACCATGGGTTATGGGTACTCATTTGGCTGCTACTACTCTACCAATGGTAGCAGCGGCGATTAAAAACACTCATAAACAAAAGGTCAATGAATGGAATCGGCAACATATGCAGGGAATCGTGGGCGGTAACTACCAAGACACCCGCCAAGCCCTTACAATGCGTCAGGCTGCCGTTCAAGCCATTCAAGGCTCTAAACTGAATGCTCGTAGTGCATTAGGCGGGGAAGCCCGAATTCTTGCCCAAGGCTGGCATAAATAAAGAAAGGATGATTAAACATGATGGATTGGAAAGATATTGTTTCAAGATTTGAACGTCAACTAGATAACCCAGACCTTTCGAATGGTGAAAGAGAATGCTTAGAACACAGGATAAAGTGGCTTATGTTGCTTAACAGGGATAAACCTACCTATCACCCTTCAAACGGTACAGACTTACTTCTAGAAGCCCACAAAGACCCCAATTATAGATGTACTCCCCGTTCCCTTTTACAAGGATGATTTCACCTTATAGCTTACCGACACTTTTTAAGGTGAAGGGTTTCCCCTTTTGAGGTTTGGCTCTGAGGTCGGGTTTGGGCAGCGCCCAAGGTCTTGAAGGGGTAAGGTGGGCACTGCGGCGACCTCATTCCCCTCACACCTATTAGACTAGAAAAGCGGCGAGAAGCCCTATTCATGCCCTTTTGAGTATGTGGTCGTCGGTAAGATTACCGCAATGGGTGGTGAGTGGCTTTGTCAATGGCTCGGTTTTTTCAGTGAAGCGTTTTGAAAAAACTTGTGAAGCGAAGCGGAACAACCATTTACTAAGACATGGTCGAAGCTTCTCTTTTGGGTTCTATGGTGTTGGCGTGTGTACTACATAAGCGGATACCCACCACATATGGAGCATGGTAGGCAGCCGAAGGACATCCGAAGGTTTTTAACCTTCTCACAGGTACCCCCTGGGCATGAAACTCCATCGGAACCCTTCACAGCTATATTATTGCTCACAGATATTGGGAGTATTTTTTAGCTCCTATGGTGAAATTACTTCTACTTTCAGTACGAGACTTGGCTTCTCCACAGTAGCCTACCATGTTTGTAGAAAGTCGATTGACTAACTGTATATGGCGAATGGCTATCTGATTGGAAGATGTGTCCTACTCCATTTAAAGGTACTTAAAGATGCCTTTAATGATGAATAACTGGCGAGGAATAGAGTATGTCCTCCCTATTTTTATCTATTTGTTTTGAACAGACCTTCCCAATAATAATCCATTGGGTTTCTAATTGTAGTGACTCTTTCATTCTCTAGGTATCTTTATGCTAAGAAGTAACTCTCCAATGCCTAATTAATATCAAACAATTAACTAAGCCTTTAAAAGTAACTATGAGAGGTACAGCTACCTAAATCGGTAGATTACTTGTTTAGTTGCTCTGTACCATATAATGTTACATCGTAGTGAAAAGCTATCTTCACTTATTAGATAGTTGCACAATTGAATAAATGGTTGCACTTATTTTAAGAAACATGAAATTTATTTCTTAAGTAGTTAACCCCTCTGGATACTCCAGACTTCACTGTTCCTTCCTTTGTTGCGCATTCAACAGCTATCTCTCGGTGTGTCTTACCCTCGTAATAATGTTTGTTCATGTACTCAGCATATTGTGTATTATTTTCTTTCACAATCTGAATCAATGTATCATATGTTTGTTCTGCTAGCGGCCCACCATATTTATCTGCCAGTGTGCTTGTTGGAATCATGCTTGTTTTCATCTGATGCTTTTTATAATCCAAAGATAATATTTTTACCTTTTCATACCTTTTTTGCTTCTCAACCACTTTTCTTCTGTATTTAAAATG
This sequence comes from Lederbergia panacisoli, assembly GCF_024626525.1. Classification (GTDB taxonomy): domain Bacteria; phylum Bacillota; class Bacilli; order Bacillales; family Bacillaceae_C; genus Lederbergia; species Lederbergia panacisoli. Next base: position 563,256 of record NZ_JANJGU010000001.1, on the reverse strand, counting down.
CTTTATTTTGGTCAAATACCAATGCCGCATCATTCTAGGTAGCATCTTCTTTATATGCATGATAAATTTCCAAAATAATTCATTATCGGTTTCTTTTACTGCGCTTCCTTCCTTTAAAAATGGCTTTATTAGCTCATTAACCATGAAAAAAGCCTCTTGGAACGCATCTTCCTTATACTGATTGAAATCTCCATCATAAACCCCATTCAGATTGCTGACAATGGCATTATGAATACAGTATTGAACCGCAATGTTATCATATACGGATTCAGGACTTGGTTTATTGATTCTTCCTGTATATGAAGTATCAAAAAGGTAACTTAATTGAAGCAATTCCTTTTTTGCAAGCTCATCAGCAGCATTCTGCAAGCCATATTCCAATGAAACTTTATCAAGGCGATGTTGAACTACTTGTTGTTGCATTAATAGTAGACTATCCGTTGACCCTATTTTCAGAATGCCTGAAGTTCCATTTCTTTCAATATTAAGGTGTACCCTCATTAGTTGCTTTATAAAGATAGTCATTCCTTTGCAAAAGTTTTCAACAGCTTTCATGAATTTTTCATCTTCAGTTTTCATATTAACCCCTCTTTATATAAGGTACTTTATAACAATATTATAAAACACTTGCCTTTTATGTCAATTAATATTATTCTTTATTTAGAGGTGATGGATATGTCATTAAATGAAGGAAGAACGATTGCAAACGAGGAGCTGAAGCTTCTTTCTGCAATGAATAATGCTCAAAGGTTAAAGTATATTCGATTGGAATTAAACAAACTGTTCCCAAAGGAGTTTTCCAAAAAACGTGTAGTGGAAAATAGTGAGGTTCTATCCTATCAAGGGCTTCATTATTTAGAGGAAAAACAACCAGAACCAACAATGAATACCCTTAAAGGCTTAGCAAATTTTTATGGTGTTCCAGTCGAAGTCTTTTCCGATGATTATTATGCTAATAATCCTGTACCCTTTTTCATTGGAAAAAGTATGGTGGAAATATCAGATACTACTTTCCACCACCCTGATTACGAACTTACTATTGATATTAATGTTCGAAGGGAAGGAAAAGAACTTATAGACTTCCAAGACTTTTCAGTACCAGAAACAATACACCTTAAACTCAGCTATCCTGAATTATACGGATTAGTAAAACTTATTGAGTATCAAACTCATATTATCAACGACAAGATTAGTATGGGCAAAAGGGCGCAGTTGGCATTACAACAACTTGCGAGAAAGGAGTAGAGGAAAAATGAAGGAATTAACCATTTATTTAGACGGTGCCTGTTCTGGGAACCCTGGACCAGGAGGATGGGCAGCAATCATTGTTAATAAGGAAGATGGGAAAGAGGTCGCCTTATCTTCCTATATTAAGGAAAGTACCAATAACAGAATGCATCTATTTGCATGTATTGAAGTCCTAAAGAAGCTTAAAGAGGAGCATAAAATAACATTGTTTTGTTGTTCAAAATACATTGTTGATTGCTTTGTAAACAGTTGGCATGTTAGGTGGATTCAAAAAGGTTGGAAGAATGCCAAGGGGAAAAGGATAGAAAATCAGGACTTATGGATGGAACTACTTGAACTGATACAGCACCATGAAATCCAGTTTTTATTTATAGGTGCTGACGGCAACAATCCATATATTGAGGAATGTGACAGATTGGCCAAACTCGCAATTCAACAGCAATGTGATTTAAATATTGATGTGCATAGCATGGCTAAACTTTTTTAACTTACAACAGTAGAGTATACAAATACAAACAACTTAGTAGCGGGGAAAATATATGATTGATTTAATAAAAGGCGTACCCATTTCATCCCATCACATTATTGATGCAATAACATCGGAATCTCCTCAGTTCATCGCTGAGAAAGATAATAAGATTGAATTTGCCCGTAGCTTTCCTAATATGATGTACACATTATGGGGCTATATTTGCACTTATAGGACATTTCCTTCTCAACACACATTTGTTTCCTATTATTTCCTTGTACATTTTGAAGCATTAAAAGGATATGATGAGACAGCCGTTACAGCCCGCCTGTTCCGCTCTTATCCTTCCCTAGCAAGAGAGATTCACTTTTTTCAATTAGTAAGGGAATCCAATATTTTTGATGATGTTTCCTACTGTTCTTATGATGATGTAAATTGTGGAATTGATTTTAAAGTAATGCTTGGCGGCAACGAATACAACATTTTATGTTATGTGGAGACTCAACGCTCTTTATGGTTTCGTAAAAAGAAAGACTTTCGACACAAGAATCCAATCATGAATGCGATTGAAATGCCGCTAGACCTATCAAAGGGTAAAAAGATTGGTAATTGGATTGTATATGATAATGCACAAGTTGAACTCCTTCTGAACAAGGTAATCAACTATGCATGGATTCATTACGAGCAGCATCCATTGGAACTACTGTCCAGTTAGACATAAAAGCCCACTCCTTACAAATGGAAAAGCCACCTGATGCATTTAACACTTCTCAGATGGCTTTCCTATCTTATCTTTTATAACGCTAGTGGCGGGCTAATTAATCATTTTCATCGTCCCCTAAATATGAACGAAGGTTATTTGCCACTTCATCAACATCCAAGTGCAGGTATTTTGTAGTTACAGATAAATCACTATGCCCCAATGCCTTAGATATCATTGCAATGTTTGCCCCTTTATCAAGCAATGATTTCGCAAATCCCCTTCTTAAAGCATGAGGATTGATATTTTTTAAACCATACATCTTGGAATATTTATTTAGCCGCTTCTGGATATTATTATGAGTTGGGGAGGTTGAAATAACATCACCGTATTTTGTAATAAATACCAAGCTATTTTTCTTACCATATGCATTTCTAATCACGGCATTCTGTTTTATAAGTATACCTAACAGTTGTTTCAGTAAGTCATTAAAAGGCAATTTAATTTGCTGATGATTTTTCATTATGCTACCTTCTAAATTTAGCACATTGTTGTTGAAGTCTATATGACGTTCTTCAAGTTGAGTCAATGTACCAATTCGAATACCTGTTTTATACATCACTAGGACGGCCACAGCATCCCTTAATTGAATGAAATTACTAAGGTCTAGTAAAGAGAGCAATACATTAACTTCACGCTCTGTGGCGCCTTCTTTAACCTTTTGGTCAATCTTAATATTAATGGTCTTCCAAAACTTTATTTGAATCCAACCATTATCAAAACAGCGGGAAAGGAAAGCCTTTAGACATTTCAATCGAATTAATTTTGTCTGATTACTAACGTTCATACTATCTAACCATTTATATATGGCGGCGGCGGTAATATCCTCAACATATTTTACATTTGTTATGCTTTGAAAATGCTCTACATGAAGAACATAATCACTTATGGTTCGGCTCCTATTGCCACTTACCTTCATTTGCCTTTTAATGGTATCAAGAGCATCAGAAATCAACATGGCGCCGTTATTTACCTCATGCTGTTTTGTTTTTGCTTTCGCTTTTTTAGCGGGTGAACTAGTTTCAGTTAATCCACCTAATAATCCTCTTACATCAACTTCAACATCTAATAATCCTTTTCTTTTGGTCACAACAAAAAACCTCCTATATCGAAAGTGATATAAGTCAATAACGGGTGTAATTTCTTAGGTGACCGTTGTACTGACCGTTTCACTATGCGATGTAAAAGGTTGATTTGGCGGGCTTTATCGCCCTTTTCATTAGCGTCCCAGGAGAGATTCGAACTCCCGACCCACAGCTTAGAAGGCTGTTGCTCTATCCTGCTGAGCTACTGGGACAATTAATTAAGACATTTTTCATTATAGGAAGGATGCGAAATAAAGTCAATAGAAAAATTAAAAAAAGAAGTAATTTGTTTTCTTTTCCATGATTTGTTAAACTATTTTCAATTATTTATGATGGGCGGTACTATCATGAAACGAGATCAAAGTGATCACGAAACAGGTAAAGTTATACCATTCCCGGGTTTAAAACAAAGATATTATGAAAAAGGGATTGCTTGTTTAGAAGCGCATAATTTTGATGAAGCGGTACAATTACTCCGTCGGGCCAAGGAAATGAGTGATCCAGATCCTCATATCAATTCAGCTTTTCTTGCAGCCTTATACGAAAACGGAGATTACGCGGAAGCGAGAATTGTAGCTGAGGAAGTTTTGCGAGAAGGAATCGGTAATTATTTTGAAATCATTGATGTCTATTTAATGATTTTAATTCAATTAAATGAGCATCAATACGTAATTGATACGATAGAGGCTTTATTTGATGAAAAAGAAGTGCCAGCACATAAGGCTGAGCATTTTTTAACTCTTTTACAATTAAGTAAAAAAGTTGTTGAAAATGGTAAACATGATTATTCCGATGAATTTTCAATGGACCCAGGTATTTTTAATAGTACTGACTTGTATGAGCAAACAATCCAATTGGGTAGTCTCGCTGATAAAAATATTCATCCTTATTTAGATTCATTAATTAATATGCTTTCAGACAATAGTACACACCCTTTTCTAAAAACGATTGTGCTAAATGTATTACGTGAAAATAAAATTGAAAAAGTCGTGTATGTAAAAAAACTAACATTTGAAGGTGAATTTATTCCGGCTAATCTTTTACAAGTTCATGATATTCCTTTATTTGTAGAAATAAATAAAAACCTTGAATACCACTTGGGAGATCACAATCCAGTATTGTTAGAACAGCTAAAAGAAATGAATGACAGGCACGCTTTTATTCTTTATCCATTTGAATTAGGTAAGACTGATCCAAAATTATGGGCTGCAGCTTATCGTTGTATGGGATATGAGTTGTATGGAGAACAATGGAATAAAGAAAAAATAGCGAATAATTTCGGGGTGAATAGTGAAGAAATGGTTAATGCTTTTTCCTATTTATTAACTTTAGAAGAAATTTCTTCGCCTATTCTATGACTACAATTGTTGAAAGGATTCAAGCTGTGGTATAATATAATGGTTATGCCGAACTGTGGATACATAATCCGAAAGTGGTTTTACATACGGCAGTTTCTATAAAATAGAAAATTAAGAAACGATTATATATTGTTGGAGGTAATGAATATGAGCGCAAAATGGGAAAAGCTTGAAGGAAATAAAGGTGTTTTAACAGTAGAAGTAGATGTTGAAACAGTAACAAATGGTCTAGAGGTTGCATTTAAAAAAGTGTCCAAGCAAGTAAATATTCCAGGATTTCGTAAAGGTAGAATTCCAAGATCAATGTTTGAAAAACGCTTTGGAGTGGAAAGTCTATACCAAGATGCACTAGATGCAATTTTGCCGGATGCATACATAGCGGCTATTGAAGACACAGGCATTGAGCCAATTGATCGCCCTGACATCGAGATTGAGCAAATGGAAAAAGGGAAAGAACTTATTTTTAAAGCGACTGTTCAAGTAAAGCCTGAAGTGAAGCTAGGTGAATATAAAGGTCTTGAAGCGGAAAAAATGAACACTGACGTTACAGATGAAGATGTTGACGCTGAATTAACAAGACTCCAAGAACGCCAAGCTGAGCTAGTCGTAAAAGAAGAAGGCGAAGTTGCTCAAGGAGATACGGTTGTCATTGACTTTGATGGTTATGTTGATGGGGAACCATTTGAAGGAGGTAAATCTGAAAATTACTCTCTAGAAATTGGATCAGGTTCATTTATCCCAGGCTTTGAAGATCAATTGGTTGGCTTAAAGGCTGGCGAAGAGAAAGATGTAGAAGTAACATTCCCTGAAGAGTACCATGCAGAGGAATTAGCTGGAAAACCAGCCGTATTTAAGGTTAAAGTTCATGAAATTAAATCGAAAGAGCTGCCTGAACTTGATGATGAATTTGCGAAAGATGTGGATGAAGAAGCAGAAACTCTTGATGATTTGAAAGCATCCATTAAAAATCGCTTAACTGAGAGCAAGAAAAACGAAGCAGAGCAAAAACTCCGCGACGAGCTTGTAGAGAAAGCAACTGAAAATGCTGAAGTTGAAATTCCAGAAATCATGGTGGAAACTGAAGTTGACAGAATGATGCAGGAGTTTGAACAACGTTTACAAATGCAAGGAATGAATCTTGATCTTTACTTCCAGTTCTCAGGCCAAGACAAAGATGCTCTACGCGCTCAAATGAAAGAAGATGCAGAAAAACGCGTGCGTACAAACTTAACGTTAGAAGCTATCGCTAAGGCAGAAAATATTGAAGTTGGCGAAGAATCCGTTAACGAAGAAATGAATAAAATGGCTGAAGCTTACCAAATGGATCTTGAAGAAATTAAGAAACTTCTTAGCGGAAACTTGGAAAACGTCAAAGCAGACTTAAAAGTTCAAAAAGCAGTTGAATTTCTTGTTGAAAACAGCAAAACTGGTGCATAATAATAACTAACACTAACATAAGATATAAGACTCAAGATAAACAAGGCACGGTAATGTTCGTGCCTTGTTTTATCCAAAGCGAATACATAACTGGAATAAATATGGATGTTTTTTGAATGTTTTTTACGGGTTTTAATCGGAATAATATGTTACAATGCATTACATAACTATTGACATTTCGATGAATGTAGTAGTTGTAGCTTTTAAAAGGGGTGAGATTCAATGTTTAAGTTTAATGAGGAAAAAGGGCAACTTAAATGTTCCTTTTGTGGAAAAACACAAGAACAGGTCCGCAAATTAGTTGCTGGCCCTGGTGTATATATATGTGACGAATGTATTGAACTATGTACTGAAATAGTTGAGGAAGAGCTTGGAACTGAAGAAGAAGTAGAATTTAAGGATGTACCGAAACCTCTGGAAATACGTGAAATATTAAAGGAATACGTAATTGGCCAAGATCAAGCAAAAAAATCTCTCGCCGTAGCTGTTTATAATCATTATAAAAGGATTAATTCCAACAGTAAGATTGATGATGTAGAGCTTGCGAAAAGTAATATTTGTTTAATTGGTCCTACAGGGAGCGGGAAAACACTTCTTGCCCAAACATTGGCACGAATTCTTAATGTGCCGTTTGCCATTGCTGATGCGACTTCCTTAACAGAAGCAGGGTATGTTGGTGAGGATGTAGAAAATATTCTGCTTAAGTTAATTCAAGCAGCAGATTATGACGTTGAAAAGGCTGAAAGAGGGATTATTTATATCGATGAAATCGATAAGATTGCCCGTAAATCTGAAAATCCTTCCATTACACGTGATGTGTCAGGCGAAGGAGTTCAGCAAGCCTTATTGAAAATATTAGAGGGAACTGTGGCGAGCGTACCTCCACAAGGCGGCCGCAAACATCCTCATCAGGAATTTATCCAAATTGATACAACTAATATTTTGTTCATTTGTGGTGGTGCCTTTGATGGTGTAGAACAAATTATTAAACGTAGATTGGGCCAAAAGGTCATTGGATTTGGATCGGATGTTAAGCAGGAAGAAGTAAGCAGTAAAGGATTGCTTACGAAAGTCCTTCCTGAAGATTTACTTCGATTTGGCTTAATTCCGGAATTTATCGGACGTTTGCCGGTAATTGCAAGTTTGGAGCAATTAGATGAAGAAGCGTTGATTGAAATTTTAACTAAGCCTAAAAATGCGCTTGTTAAACAATATCAAAAGATGCTTGAACTTGATAATGTAGAACTTGAGTTTGAAGACGAGGCCCTTCATGAAATTGCGAAAAAGGCAATCGAAAGAAAAACTGGTGCACGCGGTCTTCGCTCCATTATCGAGACAATAATGCTTGATGTAATGTTTGAGTTGCTATCACGTGATGATATTACAAAATGTATCATTACAAAAGATTCAGTAGTCAATAACAAACCGCCAAAACTTGTTCTTGAAGATGGAACAATCATAAAAGGTACAGAAAAAACATCTGCATAATAAATGTGGAAATTCTGGATTTTTTCACAAATAAAGAGGATGCCTCAAAAGTATTACTTTTAGGGGCATCCCTTTTTTTGTATTATTTTTTGAAAAATGTCCGCTGATTTTCGTTCCAGTTGCTTCGCTTTCCGTTGGGGTTAAGCGATTTTCGTCTCGATTCGAACCCAATCAGGACTGAAATCATTGGATAAATGTTTTTGAGTCTCGATTCGAACCCAATCGGGACTGAAATCATTGGAAAACCGTTTTTGAGCCTCGATTCAAACCTCATCAAGACCAAAACTACGGGAAAAACTGCTTTTTAATAGTACTCTCACAGTACCCGTGCTAAGGCTTCAGCCGGGTCTCACCGTTTGGGTTTTTTTAGAAGTGGAAAAAACTCGGTTTATTCCCATTCCGTGACGGAAATACTAATCACTATGTGAATCAGTGTTTCTAGGAGGCAATGCGATGAATTGGACAGTGCTTGTTTTGATGATACAGCTATTTTTTGGAATCGTAATCGGGATGTATTTTTTTAATCTACTTAAGAATCAGCGCTCCCAAAAAGTGACCATTGATAAAGAATCAAAAAAGGAAATGGAACAATTAAGAAAAATGCGGGGTATTCGTTTGTCTGAGCCATTAGCGGAAAGGGTTCGTCCAGCGAGCTTTTCCGATATTGTTGGACAGCAAGATGGAATAAAGGCGTTAAAGGCTGCGCTTTGTGGTCCGAACCCACAGCATGTCATTATTTATGGACCTCCAGGGGTTGGAAAAACAGCTGCGGCAAGATTGGTCCTGGAGGAGGCAAAAAGGAATCAACGTTCTCCTTTTCGGCCCGACTCTGTCTTTGTAGAATTAGACGCGACAACCGCAAGATTTGATGAAAGAGGGATAGCTGATCCGTTAATCGGTTCGGTCCATGATCCTATTTATCAAGGAGCAGGAGCGATGGGGCAGGCGGGGATTCCGCAGCCAAAGCAAGGAGCGGTGACGAATGCGCATGGAGGGGTTCTTTTCATCGATGAAATTGGGGAATTGCATCCTATCCAAATGAATAAATTATTAAAAGTCCTAGAAGATCGAAAAGTTTTCTTGGAAAGTGCTTATTATAGTGAAGAAAACTCACAAATCCCTGCTCATATTCATGATATTTTTAAACGGGGGCTGCCAGCAGACTTTCGTCTTATTGGCGCTACAACGAGAACACCTAATGAAATACCGCCAGCTATCAGATCCCGTTGCATGGAAGTATTTTTCAAAGAATTGGAACAGCAAGAAGTTATCGCAATAGCCAAAAATGCAACGAATAAAATACAATTAGATATTAAAGACACTGGTCTTTCCATATTATCCTCTTATGCTAGAAATGGAAGGGAAGCCGTCAATATGATGCAAATTGCTGCTGGACTGGCAATCACTGAAGATAGGGAATATATACGGGATGAAGATATTGAGTGGGTTATTCGTTCTAGTCAGATGACGCCACGATATGAAAAGATGATTTCACAAAATCCAGAGGTTGGTATTGTGAATGGGCTGGCAGTTTCTGGACCTAATAGTGGTATGCTGCTTGACATTGAAGTAACGGTTTTTCCGTCCGATAACGGATCTATAAATATAAACGGAATTATAGAGGAAGAAAGCATTAATGGACAAGGAAAATCTGTGAAGAGAAAAAGTATGGCAAAAGGCTCCGTGGAAAATGTCATTACAGTCCTAAAAACGATGGGGGTACCGGCCAATCAATATGATATACATATTAATTTCCCGGGAGGTATACCGATTGATGGTCCTTCGGCTGGAATCGCTATGGCAGTAGGCATTTATTCAGCCATTTATAAAATACCAGTGAAAAATACGATTGCCATGACAGGAGAACTCGGACTACATGGCGATGTCAAACCTGTTGGTGGTGTGTTCTCGAAAGTAAAAGCCGCTAAAAATGCTGGTGCAAAAACGGTCATCATTCCTTTTGATAATAATCAATCGAGCTTAAAAGAAATTGAAGATATTATTGTTATTCCTGTCAAAAAACTTGAGACTGTTTTGGAAGAAGCATTATTGAAGCATCCGAATCATCACGAAATGATGTCACCAAGTATACTTAGTCCACAAAATAAAAAAAGCGTTTGATGTTATACAAAGCCTCTTTCTCGACATTGTACATCTCAATAGGCTAAAATTGAAAAAAGACTCTAAGGAAATGTGAATTTTTTATTTCGCTTGAGCGCTTCCAGTGTACTTCTTAGGTCACATACAACAAGATTAATTATGCTGATGTAACCGAAGTAAACTGCTTCGCTCAGGCTTTTTCAATTATGGAGGTGTAGATTTGAAGAAACAAACTGAGCCGCTTGTTCCTCTTCTGCCATTAAGAGGGATGCTTGTATACCCGACGATGGTGCTTCATTTAGATGTTGGACGTGCGCAATCTGTACAAGCATTGGAGCAAGCAATGCTTAATGATCATTTGATTTTCTTAGCAACGCAAAAAGATGTGTCCATAGATGAACCAGAAGAAGACGATATTTATAAAATGGGGACATTAACAAAGGTTAAGCAAATGTTAAAGCTCCCCAACGGTACAATTCGAGTATTGGTAGAAGGGCTAACACGTGCAAAGTTTACTTCATTAAGTAACCAAGGAACATATTATGCAGCAACATTAGAGCTTTTTGACAATGAAATTGAGCCGGACATTGAAATCCAAGCGTTAATGAGGACGATGCTTGAGTATTTTGAGCAATATATAAAACTTTCCAAAAAGATTACGGCTGAAACATTAGCAACTGTTGCAGATATTGAGGAGCCAGGAAGAATGGCCGATATTATCGCTTCCCATCTACCTTTAAAGCTCCAAGATAAACAACAAATTCTAGAAACTATTGACGTAAAACAACGCCTTAGCAATATTATTAAAATCATTCATAACGAAAGAGAAGTCCTAAATTTAGAAAAGAAAATTGGTCAGCGTGTTAAGCAATCGATGGAAAGAACACAAAAAGAATACTATTTGCGTGAGCAAATGAAAGCCATTCAAAAGGAACTTGGAGATAAAGAAGGAAAAACGGGCGAAATTGCTGATTTAACTGAAAAAATTGAAGCAGCGAATATGCCTGAACATGCAAAAAAGACAGCTTATAAAGAGCTTGATCGATACGAAAAAATTCCTTCCACATCTGCGGAAAGCTCCGTAATTCGCACTTACATTGACTGGCTCGTATCTTTGCCTTGGACAAAAGCTACAAAAGATGATTTGAGTATTCAAAAAGCAGAAAAAATTCTTGAACGTGATCATTTTGGACTTGAAAAGGTAAAAGAGCGGGTACTTGAATATTTAGCGGTTCAGCAGCTGACAAAATCGTTAAGAAGTCCAATTCTTTGTTTAGTCGGTCCTCCTGGAGTAGGGAAGACAAGTTTGGCTAGATCTATTGCCGAGTCGATGGGACGGAATTTTGTCCGAGTATCTTTGGGCGGCGTTAGGGATGAATCTGAAATTCGTGGACATAGAAGAACGTATGTAGGTGCCATGCCAGGAAGAATCATTCAAGGTATGAAAAAATCAGGCACAATTAATCCGGTGTTTTTATTGGATGAAATTGATAAAATGTCGAATGATTTTCGTGGTGACCCTTCATCCGCTATGTTAGAGGTTCTTGATCCAGCCCAAAATAGTACATTTAGCGACCACTATATTGAAGAAACATATGATCTTTCTAAAGTAATGTTTTTAGCAACGGCCAATGATTTAGCAACTATTCCAGGACCTTTACGTGATCGAATGGAAATCATTACAATAGCCGGGTATACGGAGTTGGAAAAAATTCATATCGCGAAGGAACATCTACTTCCTAGGCAGGTCATTGAGCATGGATTAACAAAAAACCAGCTGCAAATGAGAGATGAAGCCGTCAAACATTTAGTTCGTTATTATACACGTGAGGCTGGTGTGCGCGAGCTAGAACGACAACTTGCCTCCATTTGCCGAAAAGCTGCCAAAATAATCGTATCTGGTGAACGAAAAAGAGTAATTGTCACAAGTGCCTATTTGGAAGAAATGCTTGGGAAAAAGAAATACACATACGGACAGGCGGAATTGGAAGACCAAGTTGGAGTTGCAACAGGACTTGCCTATACCGCTGTTGGGGGAGATACATTGCAAATTGAAGTATCCCTTGCCCCCGGTAAAGGAAAACTTGTTCTCACTGGAAAATTGGGAGATGTCATGAAGGAATCTGCTCAAGCTGCATTTAGCTATGTTCGCTCAAAAGCAGAGGAGTTAAAACTAGAAAAAGACTTCCACGAAACATGTGACATTCATATCCATGTTCCAGAAGGGGCTGTTCCTAAGGATGGTCCGTCGGCAGGGATTACAATCGCTACAGCATTAGTCTCTGCCCTTACAGGACGCCCAATTCGAAAAGAAGTTGGGATGACTGGAGAAATTACGCTTCGGGGCAGAGTGTTGCCTATCGGTGGGTTAAAAGAAAAAACATTAAGTGCACACAGAGCAGGATTGACGACCATCATTTTGCCGAAAGAAAACGAAAAGGATATTGATGATATTCCAGAAAGTGTTCGTGGTGATTTGAAATTTGTTCCTGTATCACATATGGATGAAGTGCTCAATACAGCACTTGCAGGAGAGTAAAAATGAAAGTAAATCAAGTAGAACTAGTCATTAGTGCAGTAAAACCTGAGCAATATCCTAGTGAGGGCCTTCCGGAATTTGCCCTTGCTGGAAGATCGAACGTCGGAAAGTCGTCATTTATAAATAAAATGATTAATAGAAAAAGCATGGCAAGAACCTCATCAAAGCCTGGAAAAACACAAACGCTAAATTTTTACAAAATAGAAGAATCTCTATATTTTGTCGATGTTCCGGGCTACGGGTATGCTAAGGTTTCAAAAAAAGAGCGGGAAGCATGGGGGCAGATGATTGAAACATATTTTACATCAAGGGAAGAGTTGTTGGCTGTTCTTTTGATTGTTGATCTGCGCCACCCTCCAACAAATGATGATGTGATGATGTATGACTTTCTAAAACATTATGAGCTCAAATGTTTAGTTGTTGCAACAAAAGCGGATAAAATTCCCCGCGGCAAATGGGATAAACATAAAAAAATAGTGAAAGAAACACTTGACCTTGATCCAAACGATGAGATTGTTGTTTTTTCCTCTGAAACTGGACTTGGTAAAGACGAGACATGGAATATATTAAGTAATATTTCTAAAAGATAAAAAAACGGGCATTTAGAGAATTTTCTCTAATGCCCGTTCTATTTTTTCTTTTTCATAAATAAAAAATAGGCTCCTACAATTATAAAAAAATATGGCTGAAAGTTGCTAATATTAGTGATATTATGTCCTTTACTCACTGCCCAATCTACTAATCTCTCGAAAAAAAGTAATACAACGGATACGGAAAGGAAAAGTAAGCCTTGGAAAAGACCCGTTCCTGTTTTAACATATTTTAGTAATAATCCTACCGCAATTAAAAGTAGAAAAATACCGACATGATCCGGCCAGGCTTCGAGTTTATTGGCTATATGAAAATGAAGCCCTAATCCCGTTAAAATTACTCCAGGGAGTATCGATTCATAATCTTTTCCAAAATATCCATTGGCAAGAAAGCCAATTCCTACGATGACGAGCAGCGTCGGCCATGTGTAAAATCCTTGAAAAGGGGAAAAATTATATTGCTGAAATAGAAAATAGATGCCAAATCCGATTAATGTGACTCCTGAAAGATAAGATTGTTTTTTCATAATATTGACACCAATCCTGTAAACTTGTATTTCTTCAACCCATTTGTTATGTTACATAAGAATAAATCAATTATGTTTTTAATATAACACACCTTTCAAGATCTGTTCACATCTTTTTAGAATTCTTCTAATCTGACGTGGTATAATAGACGATAAGAGCAATAAATCTGGAGGTGCAAGAATTTAATGCACATCATTGAAGTAGGACTCAATTATAAAACGGCTCCAGTTGAAATAAGGGAAAGGCTTGCTTTTTCTGAAACGGACTTGCCTTTAGCCATGACAACGTTAAAAAGAAAAAAAAGTATTTTGGAAAATATGATTGTTTCCACTTGTAATCGTACGGAAGTATATGCGGTTGTGGACCAATTGCATACTGGACGCTACTATATAAAACAATTTTTATCAGAATGGTTTAATGTGGATCAAGAGGAATTTGTAGACCACTTATATATTCATGAACATGAATCTGCTGTAGAGCACCTTTTTAATGTGACTTGTGGTTTGAATTCAATGGTTCTTGGGGAGACGCAAATACTTGGCCAAATTAGAAATAGTTTCCTCATCGCCCAAGAAAAAGGTGTTACTGGCACTATTTTTAATCATTTAGCAAAGCAGGCGATAACGGTTGCTAAGCGTGCACATTCGGAGACGGATATAGGTGCCAATGCTGTTTCTGTTAGTTACGCCGCAGTAGAACTGGCTAAAAAGGTGTTTGGTAATTTAAAGGATAAACATGTCCTTGTTATTGGTGCAGGTAAAATGGGCGAGCTTGCGATAAAAAATCTTTATTCCAATGGTGCTACAAAGGTGACTGTTGTAAATAGGACATTCGAAAAAGCACAGTCGCTAGCCGAACAGTTTTCTGGTAAGGCTAAAAAGCTTACTGAGCTGCAATGTGCGCTGATAGAAGCGGATATAGTCATAAGCTCCACTGGTGCGAATGGCTATGTAATCGATAAAAACATGCTTGCCAATATGGAGAAAATTCGAAGAGGGCGTCCTTTATTTCTTATGGATATTGCTGTCCCTAGAGATATTGATCCAGCTGTTTCCGAATTGGATAGTGCCTTTTTATATGATATAGATGATCTTGAAGGAATTGTTGAAGCCAATATGGTGGAAAGAAAAAAAGCCGCTGAAAAAATCTCGTCCATGATTGATTCAGAAATAACTTCCTTTAATGAGTGGGTTAATACACTTGGGGTCGTTCCTGTCATCTCAGCACTGCGTGAAAAAGCGAATGCCATCCAACTAAATACGATGGAAAGTATTGAGCGAAAATTACCGGATTTAACTGACCGCGAGCGGAAAATAATTAATAAACATACAAAAAGCATTATTAATCAGCTGTTAAAGGATCCTATTTTACAAGTGAAGGAATTTTCAGGGGAACCTATGGCGGCTGAAAAAATCGCTTTATTTAAACAAATATTTGATTTAGAAGCTTCTAGTAGTGGACAAGCAGAACAACGAGAGAAGCATCCAGTGTCTTTCCCGCTTCCTACTTTCCAATCCTAAGAGGACGTGTGAAATGATAGAGCTAATGATGTTGAGATTGCCGGAAATTGTTATTGTTATATATGCTTTATCTATTTTATTGTACTTTTTTGATTTTCTTGAACACAATCGGAAGGCAAATCGACTTGCCTTCCTGCTTCTTTCGATTGTTTGGATTCTTCAAACAATTTTTTTATGTCTATATATGTTGGAAACAGGAAGATTTCCTGTGCTTACATTATTTGAAGGTCTTTATTTTTATTCTTGGGTGCTCATAACACTCTCCCTTATGATCCATCGAATATTAAAGGTGGATTTCACAGTATTTTTTACGAATGTTCTCGGGTTTACGATTATGGCCATCCATGCGTTTGCTCCGATCCAACGGCCGGCAATGGCAGAACTGCTTATTTCGGAATTATTATTTATTCATATTACAATGGCTATATTATCATACGGTGCATTTACATTATCCTTTGTCTTTTCGGCACTCTATTTGCTTCAGTATAAATTGCTAAAAGGAAAGATATGGATACAACGTCTTTGGCGCTTGAGTGATTTGGCTAATTTAGAGAAAATATCTTATGTATTAAACTTAATTGGGATACCTATGCTTCTTTTAAGCCTTATTCTTGGTTTGCAATGGGCTTTTATGAAACTTTCATTCTTTCAATGGTATGATCCAAAAATCATTGGTTCCTTTTTCGTGTTATTGATTTACAGTTTAGTCTTATATTTGTATAGAAAAAAGCAAATGTACGGAAAAACGCTCGCTTTATGGAACACAGCAGCGTTTCTTATTGTATTGGTTAATTTTATTTTCATAAGTCGATTATCAAATTTTCATATATGGTATGAGTAATTTATAAAAAGGCAGGAGATCATTTCATGCGAAAAATCATCATTGGCTCAAGAAGAAGTAAACTGGCATTAACACAGACAAACTGGGTTCGTGAACAACTGGAAAAGCTAGGGGCTCCTTTTGAATTTGAGGTAAAAGAAATTGTGACGAAAGGTGATCGCATTCTTGACGTAACCCTATCAAAGGTGGGAGGAAAGGGTCTTTTCGTTAAAGAAATAGAACAAGCCATGATTGATGGTGAAATTGATATGGCCGTTCATAGCATGAAGGATATGCCTGCTGTTCTTCCAGATGGACTAGTCATCGGTTGTATTCCTGAAAGAGAAGACCCGCGTGACGTGTTGATCTCAAAGGACCATATTAAGCTTAAAGATCTTCCAGCAGGTGCAAAAATAGGTACGAGCAGTTTAAGAAGAAGTGCTCAAATTTTGGCAATACGTCCTGATTTGGAAATTAAATGGATTCGTGGAAATATAGAAACCCGTTTAAGTAAGCTTGAAACAGAGGATTACGATGCTATTATCTTAGCTGCTGCTGGACTTTCCCGTATGGGGTGGAGTACAGACATAGCAACCGAATTTTTGGAGCCTGAAAATTGTCTGCCTGCTATTGGACAAGGGGCGCTTGGGATCGAATGCCGATCGAATGATCTAGAGTTGCTTGAGCATTTGGCGAAACTAACATCTGATATTACTGCTCGTGCTGTTGAAGCTGAACGTGTCTTTTTGCATGAAATGGAAGGAAGTTGCCAAGTGCCAATAGCGGGATACGGAAGAATTCTGGATAATAATGAGATTGAGCTTACCACTCTCGTCGCATCTCCTGATGGAAAAATAGTGTACAAAGAAAAAGTCACTGGGTGGGAACCACGGTTAGTTGGCGAAAAAGCTTCCAAACTTTTAATTGATCAAGGAGCAAAGGATTTGATTGATCAAGTAAAGGACGAATTGGAAAAATGAAAAGTAAAGAGCTTCCGTTAAAAGGCAAGCATGTTCTCATCACACGTGGTGGTGACCAAGGCGATAAGTTTTGTATGGATGTTGCATCAATGGGAGGGATACCTCACATGGTCCCTCTAATTGATTTTCGTGCACATCATGATCAAAATGCAGCTATTTTTATTAAAAATATGAATCAATATGAATGGATTATTTTCACGAGTAAAAATGGCGTTCATTATTTTTTTCAACAAATAAATGGCAAAGCCAATGAACACATATTTCATAAAGGCAATATCCAATTTGCAGTTGTTGGTGAAAAAACGAGGGAAGCTCTTAGTCGTTATCGGCTTCCTTCCCGTTTTATGCCGAATGTGTATACTGCTGAAGATTTTGCCCGTGAGTTTTTTAATCAAGGATTAACTGGGAAGAAAGTTTTGATTCCAAAAGGGAATCTTGCAAGTAATATTATTGCGGAAAGTTTCAGGACAAGGGGATTTACCGCAGATGAATGGATTGTATATGAAACGTATTATCCAACGAAAGAAACGGATAAGCTGCTCCATTTTTTGGAAGATGATTTGCTTGATGTAGCTGCTTTTACAAGTCCGTCTACATTCAATCATTTTATAAAAATTGTGGGTCAGCATCATCTTGAGCCGCATGCCAAAAAGCTGTTATTTGCTGCAATTGGCACTGTAACAAAAAGAACGATTGAACAAGCAGGTTACTCTACACATATTTGTCCCAAAAATTTTACGATTGACGATATGTTCCATGAGATATGTATATTTTTTCAACAAGCAAGTCTAGGAAAGGAATGATAAGCAATGGGAAAACTTGAATTTAAAAGGCATCGGAGATTACGACATTCCGCAAATATTAGATCGATGGTACGCGAAACACATTTACATGTGGAGGACTTTATTTATCCGCTCTTTATTGTAGAAGGAGTAAATGAAAAAAATGAAGTTTCTTCCATGCCGGGCGTTTTTCAAATTTCCTTGGATCTATTAAAGGAGGAACTAGATGAGATTGTTAACCTCGGCATAAAATCGGTTATTTTATTCGGGGTTCCGAAAGAAAAGGATGACTGTGGAACAGGAGCGTTCCATGATCATGGGATTGTCCAGGAAGCAACGAGGGAAGTAAAAAAACATTATCCTGAGCTGCTTGTCGTAGCGGATACGTGTTTATGCGAATATACCGATCATGGACATTGTGGGGTTGTTGAGAACGGATATGTTTTAAATGACGAAAGTCTTGGATTACTTGTAAAAACCGCGATAAGTCAAGCGAAAGCTGGAGCAGATATCATTGCTCCTTCCAATATGATGGATGGGTTTGTTGCGGCAATTAGACAAGGATTGGACGAGGAAGGCTTTGAACATATTCCGATCATGTCTTACGCTGTCAAATATTCTTCTGCTTTTTATGGTCCATTTAGGGACGCGGCAAATAGTACACCACAATTTGGCGACCGGAAAACATATCAAATGGATCCTGCCAATAGGATGGAAGCTTTAAGAGAAGCACAGTCTGATATTGAGGAAGGGGCAGATTTTCTAATTGTGAAGCCGGCACTTTCCTATATGGATATTATTAGAGATGTAAAAAACAACTTCAATGCTCCTATCGTTGCATATAATGTTAGTGGTGAATATTCCATGATTAAAGCAGCGGCTGCAAATGGATGGATAAATGAAGAAGCGATTGTGATGGAAATGCTCACAGGTTTAAAACGTGCAGGAACTGATATCATTATTACTTATTTTGCAAAAGATGTTGCTAAGTGGTTGAAAGAAGCAAGGAACTAAAGCGAAAGCGCCTGTTCATCGACATACAAACTTCAGGTCCTAAGACTTGCGATAAAGAAAACACGGTGAGGAACGAGCTAGTGAAATTGGCACCTCAAATTTCACCTGATGTTGACTTATCGTAAGGAGGGGGATAAGAAGTTTGCTAGTCGATAGGCACTGACGCTAGATAGGAACAAATAAGTTGGAGGTTTTTTCGATGCGTTCTTACGAGAAATCAAAGCAGGCTTTTGAAGAAGCGATCAATTTAATGCCGGGTGGTGTTAATAGTCCAGTCCGTGCATTTAAATCCGTGGACATGGACCCAATCTTCATGGAGAGAGGAAAAGGGTCTCGAATCTATGATATTGATGGTAATGAGTATATTGACTATGTTTTATCTTGGGGTCCATTAATTCTTGGACATGCAAATGATCAAGTAGTAGAAGCGATAAAAAAGGTTGCGGAAAATGGGACGAGCTTTGGTGCCCCAACCGTTATAGAAAACAAACTTGCTAAGCTTGTTACAGACCGAGTTCCATCCATCGAGATCATTCGGATGGTTTCCTCTGGAACGGAAGCAACGATGAGTGCTTTGCGTCTTGCTAGGGGCTATACTGGTCGAAATAAAATTTTGAAATTCGAGGGCTGCTATCACGGTCATGGGGATTCTCTTTTAATCAAAGCTGGTTCAGGTGTTGCCACACTCGGATTGCCTGATAGCCCTGGAGTACCTGAAAGTGTCGCTAAAAATACGATTACCGTTCCGTATAATGATTTAGAAAGTGTTCAGTACGCCTTTAAAGAGTTTGGTGAAGACATCGCTTGTATTATCGTCGAGCCAGTAGCTGGAAATATGGGTGTAGTTCCCCCTCTTCCAGGATTTTTAGAAGGACTCCGGGAAGTTACAAATGAGTTTGGGGCACTATTAATTTTTGATGAGGTCATGACGGGTTTCCGTGTCGGCTATAATTGCGCTCAAGGGTATTTTGGGATTACACCTGACTTGACTTGTTTAGGAAAAGTAATTGGCGGTGGCCTCCCTGTTGGTGCATATGGCGGCAGGGCAGAAATTATGGCGCATATTGCTCCAAGCGGGCCAATCTACCAAGCGGGTACACTTTCTGGGAATCCCCTTGCAATGACAGCTGGATATGAGACACTTTCCCAGCTGAATCCTGGAACGTATGAGGAATTCAACCGAAAGGCTGATCAATTGGAAGCAGGCTTGAAAGAGGCGGCAGAAATGTATGATATTCCCCATACAATTAATCGTGCCGGTTCTATGATTGGCATTTTCTTCACGAATGAAAAAGTAATTAATTATGAAAGTGCTAAGAAATCAGATTTGGCATTATTTGCGAGCTATTACAAGGAAATGGCAAATAACGGTGTGTTTTTACCGCCGTCACAATTTGAAGGCCTATTCCTTTCGACTGCTCATACAGACGAAGATATTGCAAAAACAATTACAGCCCTTAAAACTACATTTAGTGAGATTAAAAAGTGAAAATGTCAGGAGTGATGGTTACAGCCATTACTCCTATTTTTTTTTCATAAAATTAACTATTCTCTCATAGGCTGTAGTGACCGATATTATTTGCATTGGAAATGAAAGGAGGAATCAATCTTGCCCGATCGCCAACAAACATCATTAAAATTCCCATTGGAAGAAACTGTATGGTTTCAAAAAGGACAGGAAGTAGATGAACTTATTTCTATATCATTAGATCCAAATATATCGATTATAGATGAAGATGATTATGTTGTACTAAAAGGAACTCTCGAATTAAGCGGTGAATTTAAATCTGCCCTAGGAAACGATGCGATGGGAGATTTTCCTGTAGCCGGAAGGACGTATATCGAAGCCGTAAATATCCGTAATGAAGGAGATAGCATCTTTTCTCATCAATTCCCAGTCGATATTACAATTCCAAAAAGAAGAATTGTCAATGTAGATGATATGGAAATTGAAATCCATACGTTTGATTACGAGTTAGAAGAAAACAGTAGGTTAAAGCTTATTGCAGATATTTATGTACACGGTATTTATGAGGAAGCAATGGAAATACGTGATTCTTTCGAAGAGAATTTGGACGATGAAGATCAGCTTAATGATCTTTATGAAGATGAAGAACAAGAGGAAATCGAAGTAGATGATGAGGATGCTCCTGTAGAGGTAGAGTTATTAGCACGTTCATCTAAGGATGATGAGAATCAAGAAGATGAAGAGTTGTTTGAACCTTTTTCGGTTGAAGCAAGGGTTCTTCCACAAGATGGATTTGAAAGTAATGAGAAAATTCATTTTCATCCTTCCATTCCTAAAATACCAGAACTTTCATTGGAAACGTTGGCACAACGTACACTAGACTTTTTTCCTTTTCAAGATCGTGTTGAATCTCATCAGCACTATAACGCGGAATCACCAACTGAATACTATGAATCCTCTTATGAGTCATCAAGCAGCATTGAATCAAGTCCTGAAGAGGAAAATACGGTTGTAAAGAAAAAGAAAGATAAATATAAATCCATGTCTTTTGCGGACTTCTTTGCCAGGAAAGAAGATGAATCACATACAAAAATGAGAGTTCGACTCGTTCAACAAGGAGACTCGATTCAACAACTTGCAGACAAATATGAAGTTAGTGTCCAACAAATATTACGGGCGAACCGCTTGGAAGCTAGTCATGAGGTGTATGAAGGGCAGGTTTTATATATTCCGGCGAAAGTCAATTCTCCTCTTAAGAAAAATAGATGAATACCCTAATGAAGGAGGACTCCTGCACGGCAGTTTGTCCTCTTTTTTAATAAAGCAGGTGGGATCTAATGACAAGCTTTACAAATGAGGAAATAGGCAGGTTGGTTCATTATTATGGATTAACAATGAACTTTGTTGAAAAACATGGCCGCGTATATAAAATTTATACGGATAAAGGGGAATTTGCCTTGAAACAAATAGAGGCAAAAAAAGGGCTTGATTTCCTTCGCTATGTTCAACATTTGTATCAGCGGGGTTATAACAGGATTGTTCCAATTTATCCGTCTTTAGATGGAAGATATGGGATTTTGGAAGGAAATTGGCTTTTTTATTTAATGCCTTGGCTGGAAAACAAAGAAAGAGAAGGGCGACTACAAAAGCATAAAGATTTATTTCGCGAACTCGCCCGTCTCCACACTTTATCCGTTCGTGAAGTTCCTATTACGAAAGAAATGAGGGAAGAACACTATGAACAAACTACGGCACGCTGGGAAAACGAACGGGAAGCATTAGCATCCTTTGTAGAACGAAGTGAAAGAACGGTGTATATGTCTCCTTTTCAGCTTCTTTTTTGTACGTTTTTCAGCGAAATAAATGGTGCAGAGCGCTTCGCTTTAAATAAAATAAAAGAATGGCAAGAAGCTACGAATGAAGAAACAAAAGCAAGAAGTGTCATCATCCATGGGAAATTATCAAATGAGCATTTTCTTTATGACGAAAATGGCACTGGTTATTTCACGAATTTCGAACAATCACAAATAGCATCACCCATTCATGATTTACTTCCTTTTTTAGATCGGACATTAAGTACTCATCCGAAGAGGTTTGATGAAAGTATAGAGTGGCTGGACACATACTTTCGCCATTTCCCCTTTAAAGCGGAAGAAATGCTTTTATTTCTTAGTTATCTAGCCCATCCCGGTGCGATTTTCAGAGTAGTCGAAAGGTATTTTTCATCAGGTAAAGAAAAAAACGAAATGAAATTTGTAAACCAATTACAGCATCAATATTGGCGCATGAAAAACACGGAATATGTGGTGGTAAAGCTTGAGGAAAGAGAAAGAATGAAAAAAGAGCAACAGCAGACACCCCCCTCCAACTAACTCCTGGAAGGGGATTATTCATATCCAATCATAGTGGTACGCGAGTGAAAGGGCAATAAAAATCGCCAATAATAATACATCTATCGTACTAGGGAATATAAAAGTCCGGATTGCCTGGAAAATGGTAAAAGGAATGATAAGTTGCTTACAAACCGCTTTAAAATTCCTAAACCAATTTTGAAACGTGTATTGATTAAACTTCCTTTTCACTTATTTTACCTCCTCTCCAAAAGCCCCTATTATAAAATATGCTTTTTTGGGTATCATGTGATTAGAAAAGCGGAAGCGCCTGTTCATCGACGTAAAAACTTCAGGGCCCCTGACTGAGATATAGGAAACACGGCGAGGTTGGAAAAGCGGAAGTCGCCTGATCAGCCCCGACAAGCAAATGTTCTGAGACAAAAAAAGTCCGTATTTTGACTTTTATTGACTCAGGTTATTTGACCTCGAGGGGCTGGCGACTGCAGCTAGACAAGACGAGCCGATGTTGACTTATCGTAGGGAAGTGGTCAAGAAGTTTTCTAGTCGATAGGTGCTGTAGCTAGACAAAGAAAAGCGGAAGCGCCTGTTCATCGACGTAAAAACTTCAGGCCACTGACTGAGATATAGGAAACACGGCGAGGGACGAGCCGATGTTGACTTATCGTAGGGAAGTGGTCAAGAAGTTTTCTAGTCGATAGGCGCTGTAGCTAGACAAAGAAAAGCGGAAGCGCCTGTTCATCGACGTAAAAACTTCAGGCCACTGACTGAGATATAGGAAACTCGGCGAGGTTGGAAAAGCGGAAGTCGCCTGATCAGCCCCGACAAGCAAATGTTCTGAGACAAAAAAAGTCCGTATTTTGACTTTTATTGACTCAGGTTATTTGACCTCGAGGGGCTGGCGACTGCAGCTAGACAAGACGAGCCGATGTTGACTTATCGTAGGGAAGTGGTCAAGAAGTTTTCTAGTCGATAGGCGCTGTAGCTAGACAAAGAAAAGCGGAAGCGCCTGTTCATCGACGTAAAAACTTCAGGCCACTGACTGAGATATAGGAAACACGGCGAGGGACGAGCCGATGTTGACTTATTGTAGGGAAGTGGTCAAGAAGTTTTCTAGTCGATAGGCTCTGTAGCTAGACAAAGAAAAGCGGAAGCGCCTGTTCATCGACGTAAAAACTTCAGGGCCCCTGACTGAGATATAGGAAACACGTGGAGGGACGAGCCGATGTTGACTTATCGTAGGGAAGTGGTCAAGAAGTTTTCTAGTCGATAGGCGCTGTAGCTAGACATAGATGGCCCATTTTTAAAAATTGCAATGAAATGATTGATTTATGAACGGAATTTCGCTACTATAATGAATAATAGTGAGAACGAAAAAATGCATGGACAGGGAAGAGTACATGTGAGGATTGTTTTTTAGAGAGGGAATCAGTGGTGAAAGATTCCTAAACAGTTCCTATGGAAGGTCGCCCTCGAGCAGCTTCTATGAAACGTAAGTAGTAGAAGCCGGTTAAAAACCGTTATGAATATAAGTGCCGGATCATGAGGTTTTTTGATCTGTGAAAAAAGGTGGTACCGCGAACCCGCTCCCTTCGTCCTTTTAACGAAGGGGGCTTTTTTATTTTCTATAACTAGTTAGGAGGAAAAACGTATGGAAGAAATAAAGATGCCAACGAAATACGAACCGCAAAGTATCGAAAAAGGCAGATATGAATGGTGGCTTAAGGGTAAGTTTTTTGAAGCGAAAAGTGACTTGGAGAAAGAACCATATACGATAGTAATTCCGCCGCCTAATGTAACTGGGAAGCTGCATCTTGGCCATGCATGGGATACGACACTTCAAGACATTTTGACGCGGATGAAAAGAATGCAAGGGTACGATGTATTATGGCTCCCTGGGATGGACCATGCAGGAATCGCTACTCAAGCAAAGGTGGAAGAAAAATTACGAGAAGAAGGCAAAACACGCTATGATTTAGGCCGCGAAAAGTTTCTTGAAGAAACGTGGAAATGGAAAGAAGAATATGCGGATTTCATTCGCCAGCAATGGGCTAAGCTTGGCTTAGGACTGGATTACTCAAGGGAACGCTTTACTCTTGACGAAGGACTTTCAAATGCAGTTCGTGAAGTGTTTGTTTCCCTCTATAATGAAGGTTTAATTTACCGCGGAGAATACATCATTAACTGGGACCCAGCTACGAAAACAGCCCTTTCCGATATTGAAGTTATTTATAAAGATGTTCAAGGTGCATTCTACCATATGAATTATCCGCTTGCAGACGGAAGTGGCAGTATTGAAGTTGCAACGACACGTCCGGAAACAATGCTTGGTGATACTGGGGTTGCAGTACATCCTGAAGATGAGCGCTATAAACATTTGATTGGAAAAACAGTTATCCTTCCAATCATTAGCCGTGAAATCCCGATTGTTGCGGATGATTATGTTGATATGGAATTTGGTTCTGGTGCCGTAAAAATCACTCCAGCGCATGATCCTAATGATTTTGAAATTGGCAATCGTCATAATCTTGAACGTGTCCTTGTTATGAACGAAGACGGCACGATGAATAAAAACGCAGGGAAATACGATGGTATGGATCGTTTTGAATGCAGGAAGCAAATAGTGAAAGATCTTCAAGACGAAGGTGTTCTTTTCAAAATAGAAGAGCATTTACATTCTGTTGGGCATTCAGAGCGTAGTGGTGCAGTAGTAGAACCGTATTTATCAACCCAATGGTTTGTTAAAATGCGGGTCTTAGCTGATCGCGCGATTGAATTGCAGAAGAGTGAAGAAAAGGTTAACTTTGTCCCGGATCGTTTTGAAAAAATCTACATGCATTGGATTGAAAATATTCGTGATTGGTGTATTTCTCGTCAGCTTTGGTGGGGACACCGAATTCCAGCTTGGTATCATAAAGAAACCGGCGAAATATATGTAGGGCACGAAGCACCAGCTGACGAGGAAAACTGGGAACAAGATAAAGATGTTCTTGATACGTGGTTCAGTTCGGCATTATGGCCATTTTCAACAATGGGTTGGCCGAATGAAGAGGAAAATGATTTCAAACGCTACTATCCTAATAATTGTCTCGTAACGGGATATGATATCATTACTTTCTGGGTATCAAGAATGATTTTCCAAGGTCTTAAATTTACTGACCAAAGCCCGTTTCGCGATGTATTAATTCATGGACTTGTTCGAGATGCTGAAGGACGGAAAATGAGTAAATCACTTGGAAATGGTGTTGACCCAATGGAGGTCATTGACAAATACGGAGCAGATTCACTTCGCTACTTCTTATCAACTGGAAGCTCACCAGGTCAGGATTTACGTTTTAGCATGGAAAAGATTGAAGCAGTGTGGAATTTCGCTAATAAAATTTGGAATGCTTCAAGGTTTGCTCTTATGAACATGGGCGGGCTCACTTACAATGAAATTGATTTGTCAGGAGAAAAATCTGTAGCTGACAAGTGGATCTTGACACGTCTAAATGACACAATTGATACAGTAACAAAACTAGCTGACAAATATGAGTTCGGAGAAGTTGGCCGTGCGCTTTATAACTTCATCTGGGATGATCTTTGCGATTGGTATATCGAGATGGCGAAGTTGCCATTATATGGTGAGGATGAAAAAGCAAAATTAACGACTCGCTCGGTGTTGGCTTATGTTTTAGATAATACGATGCGTTTGTTGCATCCATTTATGCCATTTATTTCAGAGGAAATTTGGCAAAACCTTCCGCACGAGGGTGAATCCATCACTGTAGCAGCGTGGCCGCAAGTTGATTCTAGCTTATCAGATGAAACAGCAGCAGGTGAAATGAAACTATTGATGGATATCATCCATTCTGTCCGTACGATAAGGGCGGAAGTGAATACGCCGATGAGCAAAAAAATCAAGATGATATTGAAAGCTAAAGACGAAAAGGTGTTGGCTGAGCTCGAAAAAAACAAGCATTTCATCGAAAGATTTTGTAATCCAGAGGAGCTCGAGATCGCTATTAATATTACAGCGCCAGAAAAATCGATGTCTGCAGTTGTAACAGGTGCGGAACTCTTTTTACCACTTGCTGGACTCATTAATATCGACGAGGAAATCGCTCGATTAGAAAAAGAGTGGGATAAGTGGAATAAAGAAGTCGAACGCGTTCAGAAGAAACTTTCGAACGAAAAATTCATTGGTAAAGCGCCACAAGCAATTGTTGATGAAGAACGGGCGAAAGAGAAAGATTATACAGAGAAACGGGCAACGGTTGAAGAGCGAATGAAAGAATTAAAATCAGAGTAATGACATTTGAAGCGAATCCACAAACGGATTCGCTTCGATATTGAATTCAGAGGTGCAGAAAAATGTTGCAATCATATGAAGAAGCACTGGGGTGGATTCATTCCCGACTAAGACTAGGGATTAAACCGGGACTTAAACGAATGGAATGGATGCTTGAAAGATTAGGAAACCCAGAGAAAGGGCTTAAAGCCATTCATGTTGGCGGGACAAATGGGAAAGGCTCTACCGTGGCATACCTTCGTTCCGTTTTGAATGAAGCGGGTTATAAAGTAGGTACTTTTACCTCCCCGTATATCGAACAATTTAACGAAAGAATTAGTGTTAATGGGCTGCCAATTCAGGATAATGAAATCACGCAATTGACCAATGTCATTAAACCACTATCAGATGAATTGGAAGAAACTGACCTTGGCTCACCAACGGAATTTGAAGTCATTACCGCAATGGCTCTCTATTATTTTGGCAAAATGAATCCAATGGACATTACGGTTATTGAAGTAGGGCTAGGTGGAAGATTTGATTCAACGAATGTGATAGAACCTATTGCTTCGATTATTACAAATATTGGAATGGATCATACGCAAATACTAGGTGACACGATTAGTAAAATTGCTTTTGAAAAAGCAGGGATTATTAAACAAAATACACCTATTTTTACATGTGTGAAAAATGATGAAGCTTTAGCTGTTTTGAAAGAAGCAGCAAATGAGAAAAATTCAATGATGACTCAAATCGGCAAGGACTTCTTTGTTTCTGATTACCGTTCCTTAGAAGAATGTGAACAATTTACATATACATCAAAATGGGGTGATTTGAAAGAATTGCAGCTTTCACTCCTAGGGAAGCATCAAACAGATAATGCTGCAGGCGCAATAGCAGCATTGGAGTATTTAAATAAAAATGGATTTATTCAAGTAGATGAAAATAAAATAAGATCCGGTTTAAAGAAAGCCTATTGGCCAGGGAGAATGGAAATATTACAACAGCTTCCAACCGTGTTAATTGATGGTGCCCATAATCCTGAAGGTGTTCAAGCTTTTGCAAATGCCATAGGACAGCGTTACAAAGGTAGGAAAGTTAAAATTATCTTTTCAGCCTTGAAGGATAAAGACTTGACTGTGATGTTTAAAATCTTTAAGCAGATGGATGTGGAACTTTATTTAACCGAGTTTGATTTTCCAAGGGCAGCTTCAGCGGAAGAATTAATGGTGCTTAGCAATAACCCAATGGCTCATGCAAATTCTAATTGGCAAGAACTCATGAGATCGCTGATTTCTTCAATGAGAGACGACGAGGTATTGGCTATCACTGGATCTCTTTATTTTATATCAACAATTAAGCCATTTTTGAAGGCAGTTATAGGGGAATGATTTGTTATGTTGTGTGGAATTTCCACAATTGAGCTCTTAAGTTCCACATTTTATGTACGAAGAAACATATTTAAAACCTTAACAGGAAAATTCCTCTATTATAATTCTAAAAAAGTCAATCAAAAACATAAAAGCAGATGAAATACGATTTCAGCTGCTTTTTGTATTTGATCCTAAAATGCAATACATATAAGGATAATAGAAACTTGATAAATTATTTATACTCTATTTCTTCATCGGGTGGCGTTATTTCAGTTGGTGGGTTTTCAGGAATTTCTGATTTAATATCTTTGCCTAATACATAGATGGTTCCTTCAGGTTGGTTTTTCGGGCAAACATCTTTATCTGTTATTACGGGTTGATTAGTTCCCAAAAAGGCTTTTCCTTCCACACAAATTTTCCCTGTAACATTATGCCAACGCGTACTAAATAGATTTCCTTTTATGTGTAAGATGGAACCCTGTCCAATACTAATGTGTGTAAAACTTGCACTTTTCTCAATTGTAATCATTACATTCTTTTCGATTGTTGCGCCTTCGCTCATCATAAAATTTCCAGAAACTAGTAATGTTGAATTTTGATCAAATGTTGCTGCTGGAATTTTAGCATCACCCTTGATTATTGTATTGGAATAATTATTAAAACGTATATTTTTACCGGAGTAAAGCGCCCCCCCAATGTTCACTTCCGACCGCTCACCTATATTTATTGCATTATTAAACAATGCATTTCCACCAATGTTTATTTTTGTATCTTGCTGGAAATCAGCATTAAGATCAAAGATAGCGTTATTTCCAATATTTAGTGAGGAGTACGGCTGAAATCTAGTACTATCTTTGAAAATAGCGTTATTTCCAACTTGCAGATTTGTACCTCCAAATACTAAATTATACTCAAAAAGTACATTATCCTTAACTGTTATGCTTGTTCCTGGACCTAGTGTTAGGGGATTAGAAAACCTTTTACTATCTCCTGTTTCTTCATAAGCAAAAACTAGTCTCGAAGGGTTATCTATTTTCTTAAAATCATTGCTATCTTCAAATGCCGGGTTGCTATTACCGCCTTCGCCACCACTTCCTCCGTCATTTCCGCCCCCAATGCTTCCTATTAATTCATACTTCGCGGTAAGCAATCTTCCTTTTGATTCATCACTTTTTTTCCCAATACTGTTAACAGTGACTGTAATTTTATTCGTATTTTTATCTAAAGTAACTGGAGGAACGGTTAGGGTGTATGAATGTGTATTATCCGTTATCTTCCAAGATTTATTATTTAGTTTGGTTAATGTTTCAGATAAACGATTTTTTAAATCTTCTAATGTAGCATTCCGATCTTTACTTATCTCTTCATTTATTTGTACTAATGCCTTATTCAAGTTCTCTTTAAAAAAAGTAATCCCCATTTCCGCGACTTCAGTTTCTTGTATATACGTTTCACTTTTTTTTACTTCAGCCCGGGAATTGAATGTATATATCATTAAAGTTGCAGCAAAAAGGAATATTAAAACGATAATGCCTAAAGTGATGATCAATGCATGACCTTTTTCATTTTTTATCATTTAATATCCCTCACAATTTACTTAGGATTGTTGAAACTGAGATTTCTTTACCGTATTCTCGATCCTTAATGGTTAATTTGACTTTAATATTTTTAGGGTTGTTATTTATTTTGCTCACTAATAATTCATAGTCATAGTTTTTTGAAAAGGAGAATTCTCGTTCATTTGTAATAATGGTTAATGAACCATCTTCAGTTTTAAATGAGAATTGTGAATTTTTTTCATGGATCACTGTTAATGTATGTAGAATTAAATTTACTTCCTGTTGCAGTTCAGACTCAACCTTGGTCATTTTCATAGAGTTTGTTGCAAAATGTAATATGCCGAATAGAAGTGCAAAAACGATTGATGCAATTGCCCCGGCAAGTAATACCTCAACAAGTGTCAGTCCACGATTATTTTTAAAATAAGCTTTCATTCTAGCAGCCCCTTTACTTTTATATATCCATTCGATTGGGTTAAGGGCTTTTTATAGTCTATATCATTTTTTGCATATATAGTAATGGACACTGTCCGAAGTTGATATTTCACTTCATCGTCATTAGTGGGTAAAATGGTTGCCCTTGGAAGAAACTTACCATAATCATCCTCTGGATGGATCATGTTGAATGTATATGGTAATGTATTTTTCTTAACAGCATCCTTTATTTCTTGATTATAATCTCCTTGTTGAACATGAAAGAGAGCGGTCCTAGCAATTTGTTGTGCTTCTAATTTTTGTTTGTTTAGCGAAGAAAATAGGTTATATTGCGTAAGGACTGTTATGAAACTAGTTAAAATGATCGTTATAATTGCCATGGATATGACAATTTCCAGCAATGTCACACCTTTTTCATCATTAATAAAATATTTTCGCTGCATACCGCCACCATCTTTCAAATTCCTCTCCACTATTATACAATATTCATAGAATGAAGTGATAGATGCAGGAGAAAAGTCCTGTATCGAAAGGTGAGGATGAAAATTGACTGTAGGAAAATTGAAGATTTTGTTTCTTATACTGGTTTCTTCCAGTTTTATCGTTGGTTGCTCACAAGTTAAATATCAATTTTCTAATAATCCTCAAGCTTCAGTAGAAGCCGCTGCCAATGTAGAAGAAGAAAATCCAGATCAGGAAAGCCAAGTAGTAGATACATATGTCGAATCTATTATTAGTGAAGTGAATAAAAAAATTTTACATATTACCCCCAACTTTCAATTACTTTTGGATTCCATTCAAGATATTGAGATTTCTGGAAAATCCCAATTTTCATTATTACATCACATAAACAATTTAAAACTTTCAACTATAGACGGTAAAACAGCAAGCGATGTTGCATCCATTCTATATGAGCTTGTGCTCCAATCAAATCTTATTATTATGGAAAGAAACATAAGCACAACACTGGATAGAAGCAATGATTTAGGCATTGAAGCCAAGATGGACCATGAAAGTCAGCAAGATTTCAGCTTTTACAATCCAAACAATGAGCCCATTAAAATAACATGGGAACAAACAGGCAAGGGTGTAATCGCAAGATTGCTAGGCCCAACACAAGATGAACACTACCAAATTCGTTTCGAGGATAAAAAATCATATCCACCAAAAATCATAAAACAATACAGTCCAGCCCTTAAGAATAATGAAGTTCAAATAAAGGAAAAAGGAAAAGACGGCAGCTCTATCATTGTCATAAAAGAAACGATTAATTCTAGTAATGAAGTGATTGCTCAGGAGGTTGTAGCAAAAGACTTTTACCTACCTGTTCACAGGATTGAGATTCATAGTTTAGTAAAAGTCAACCCTAATAATGAGATAGCGCAAACTGAAGAAAGAACAGATTTCGAGAATGCAGAAAACGTCGACAATCCTGACAATGCAATGAATTCAAATAGACAGGATCCAAATGAAGAGGAAGAAAATGATTTCATTTGGACAGATCCAGGAGATATTGTGAAATAAACCAAAGTGGTGATATAAATGGTTAAAACTAGAAAACGTCTAGGGGATTTGTTAATTGAGTCCGGCATTATTACGGATAATCAGCTAAAAGAAGCGTTAATGGAGCAAAAAGGGAATCAAAGACTAGGCGATACTTTGGTTCAAAAAGGGTATATAACTGAGCAACAATTAATAGAAGTATTAGAGTTTCAGCTTGGCATACCCCATATTAGCCTTTACAGATATCCTTTTGATACTAAGTTGTTTTCAATTATTTCGAGGGACGTCGCAAAAAGAAATCTCATTATTCCTTTGAAAAAGGAAGGCGATAAACTTTTTGTTGCCATGGCAGATCCAATGGATTTTTATACTATAGAGGATCTAAGGCTATCCACCGGATTTCATGTAGAAACGGCAATTGCGTCTAAGGATGAGATTATAAGAGCGATCAATAAATATTATGACATGAGTGATCATTTCGATGATATGCCTGACCAAATTCCAGTAGTTGCGGAAGTTACGGAACAAAATGAGATTACGGACCAAGATTCGCCAATCGTAAAACTTGTCAATCAAATTATTACAAATGCATTTGTACAAAGAGCAAGTGATATTCATATTGATCCACAAGAGACAAAGATTGCGATTCGTTACCGTGTTGACGGTTTGCTGCGAACAGAGCGAATGCTTCCGAAGCATATGCAAAGCGTACTTACAGCTAGAATTAAAATTATGGCAAATCTTGATATTACTGAATACCGAATTCCCCAAGATGGCAGGATTAAAACGAATGTTGATTTTCGTCACGTAGATGTTCGTGTATCCACACTTCCAACTGTTTTTGGTGAAAAAATTGTGTTAAGGATTATGGATTTAAGCAGCAGGTTGAATGACTTAAATCAATTAGGTTTTAATAGCAAAAACTTCAATCGACTATTAAATATGATTGAAAAACCTCATGGAATTGTATTGATTACAGGTCCTACTGGTTCAGGGAAATCTTCAACATTGTACGCCGCCCTTAACCATTTGAATGATGAACAGGTTAATATTATTACAGTTGAGGATCCAGTTGAATATCAATTAGAAGGAATTAATCAAATACAAATTAATCCTAATGTTGGTTTAACGTTTGCGACGGGATTGCGTTCCATCTTACGCCAAGACCCAAATATTATTATGGTTGGGGAAATCCGTGATAAAGAAACGGTCGAAATTGCGATTCGGGCGTCTCTTACCGGACATCTAGTTTTATCAACAATCCATACTAACGACTCCTTAAGTACAGTCACACGGCTTTTTGATATGGGCGTCGAGCCATTTTTGATTGCAAACTCCATAACAGGAATTGTGGCACAGCGGCTTGTCAGAAAGGTATGCCGGGATTGTGCAGAAGAACATAACCCAACGGAGCGTGAGATTGAAATTTTCGCAAAAAGAGGACTGGAAATCGATCGGGTTATCCGTGGGCGAGGTTGTGCCTCTTGTAATATGACTGGATATCGTGGACGGATTGCCATACAAGAAGTGCTTGAAATGAATGAAGAATTGCGAAAAGCAATGATGAATAATGAACCATTTTCAAGATTAAGAGAACTTGCAATTGAAAATGATACGATTTTCCTAATTGATGATGGATTATTAAAAGTACAACAAGGCATGACAACGACAGAAGAAGTATTGCGAATTGCGATAGTGGAGTAGGTGAAGGGATGGAGAATCAAAGTAATAGTTTATTAACTTCCGCGTTTGAATTAGGAGCATCTGATCTTCATTTAACAGTTGGCGTTCCTCCAATTATGCGAATAAATGGAGCGTTAAAACGATATAGCCGTGAAGAGCTAACACCTAATGATACAGAGCGAATCGCTAAGTCACTTATCCCTACAAATCTTTGGGATTCTTTTAAAGAAAAAGGGGAAATTGATTTTTCTTACGGAATCCCTGGCATTTCACGATTTCGTATAAACGCATTTCACCAACGTTCATGCGTGGCGCTTGCAATCCGGGTGATTCCGACCCATATTCCAACGATGGAAGAATTAAAGCTGCCGCCGATTTTAAAAAAGCTTTGTGAAAAGCCACAAGGGTTAATTCTTGTGACAGGTCCGACCGGAAGTGGTAAATCGACTACACTAGCTGCCATGATTGATTATATGAATAAGACAATGAGCAAGCATATTATTACATTGGAAGATCCGATTGAATATTTGCATAAGCATGGGATGTCAATTATTGATCAAAGGGAAGTAGGATTTGATACACAGAGCTTTGACCAAGGATTGAGAAGCTCCTTAAGGCAAGATCCCGATGTCATTCTTGTTGGTGAGATGCGTGACCTCGAAACAATTCAAACAGCGATTACAGCGGCAGAAACAGGACATCTTGTGTTAGCGACGTTGCATACTTCGAGTGCTCCTTCAACGATAGATAGAATTATTGATGTATTCCCACCTGCCCAACAAACGCAAATAAGGATTCAACTTGCATCTGTATTAACGGGAATTATCTCACAACGTCTATTCCCAACAGTGGATAGGAAAGGAAGAGTTGCCGCAACAGAAATGCTTGTCCATAATGCCGCAATCGCCAATCTAATACGAAGTGAGAAAATTCACCAAATCTCAAATGTGCTGCAAACGTCAAGAAGTGAAGGGATGCATTTACTTGAGACAAGCATTAGGGATCTCGTGGCATCAGAGCAGGTTTCAAAAGAAATAGCACATCCGTATCTAAAAGGAAATGACTTATAATGGCGCGATTTAAATATAAAGGGCGAAATCGACAAGGGATTGTAACTGGAAAAATAAATGCCAACTCAAGAAGAGAAGCGATGGAAAAAGTGAATTACGAAGGGGTCCGAATTATCGATATTGAAGAAATTCCGGAATCCTTTTTAACGAAAGATATCTCACTTGGTGGAAGCGTTAAGCTTCATCATATCGTGGTCTTTTTAAGGCAATTTTCTACATTACTTAAAGCTGGGGTAACGGTAGTAGAAGCAATAAGGATATTATCAGCTCAAACTGACAGTAAAATGCTTAGTAAAGTGTTGAAACAAGTTGAGGGAGAGCTGAGAGAAGGACAACCGCTATCCGATGCATTCGGAAAACATCCAAAAATCTTTGATTCTCTTTTTATTAATCTAGTAAAGGCTGGAGAAATTTCGGGAACGTTAGACGAGACGTTGGAACGTTTAGGAGAACATTATGAAAAGCAGCATCGAACGAGGCAAAAGGTTATATCCGCTCTATCTTATCCACTTGTCGTAGGATGTATCGCGTTAGGTGTTGTCACTTTTTTACTTATCGCAGTTGTTCCGACTTTCGTGTCCATGTTCGATGGAGTGGGTGGGGAACTCCCAGGAATAACGAAATTTGTATTAAACGTTAGTAATTTCGCCAAGGACTTTTGGTATATTATTTTCCTTTTTATCATCCTTTTTATCCTAGGTATATTGGCTCTTAATAAAAATAAAAAAACAAAGTATTATATGGATTTAATTGTCCTCAAGATTCCAGTTATTGGAATGATAATGCAAAAGGCGATTATCGCAAGGATGACAAGGACATTAAGCTCAATGCTAGCAAGCTCTGTACCGATTTTACAAGCTTTATCATTGGTGGAAAAAGTAGTTGGAAATAATGTGATGGCTGATGTCATCAGGAATTCTAGAGTATCTCTTGAGGAAGGGAAATCTTTAGCAGGTCCAATCGAACAGCACTGGGCTTTTCCGCCGCTCGTCTCACAAATGATTGTAATTGGCGAAGAATCGGGTTCATTAGATGAAATGTTAGCGAAAGTAGCTGACTTTTATGAACATGAAGTCGACGCTGCTACAGATCGGATGAAAGCACTGCTAGAACCATTAATGATTGTAGTATTAGCAGGTCTTGTCGGCATCATAGTGACAGCCATTGTCATCCCAATGTTTGAGATTTTCGACAATATCCAAAACTACTAAAAAAATTGTTGTCAAAATATGCTTACTGTGAGATATTATGGGTATAACAGACTAGAAATATGCTAGTTTCTGTAAAAAAGAGGAGGAAGAAAAATGTTGAAAAAGATTAGTAAACTGTTAAAAAACCAACGTGGTCTTACATTAGTAGAATTACTTGCTGTTGTTGTTATATTGGGGATTATTTCGGCGATTGCTGTGCCGAGTATTGGAGGGTTAATTGAAAATTCCAAGAGGGATGCACATATTGCGAATGCGCAGATGATGGTAAATG
The DNA here is from genome assembly GCF_024626525.1 of Lederbergia panacisoli. GTDB lineage: Bacteria > Bacillota > Bacilli > Bacillales > Bacillaceae_C > Lederbergia > Lederbergia panacisoli. Next base: position 527,344 of record NZ_JANJGU010000001.1, on the reverse strand, counting down.
CGGCTAAGTTGGCAATGTCTTCCGAAGAATTTGGGGGAAAAACAGAAATTACATTAGAGGAATTAGAGCAAAATGGATATTTAGAGGAAGTTAAAAATCCATCTAATAAAGATAGCGGGTACGACAAGAAAAATAGTCATGTTGTTATTGCTGATTATAAAGTTGTACTAAAAAGTACAGATACTACTTATCTAGATGGTTTAAAAGATCCGTTTGATATGAAAAGAAGTGAGGTTGACTTGAAGAAAGATACAACTACAGATCCGGGTCCAGACGGCGAATAAGTGGAATTTATGGAAATAATTATTCTGCTTTACTCCCTACTCCTCGGCTCCTTCTTCAACGTCGTGGGGCTTAGGGTTCCATTAAAGCAATCAATCGTTAAGCCACGGTCAGCTTGTCCGGGTTGTGGTCATACATTAAAAGCTATTGAGTTAATACCCGTTTTATCTTATCTCATCCAAGGGGGAAAATGCCGCCAATGTAAAAGGCGGATTTCTCCTCTTTATCCGATTATGGAGCTTTCAACGGCTTTGTTATTCCTGTTTGCTTATTGGCAAATTGGGTGGACGTTCGAGGTCATCTTTGCGTGGACTCTGATCTCTTTATTCATCATCATTTTCATAACTGATATTAAATACATGCTCATCCCCAATCGTATTCTCCTATTTTTTATCCCTCTTTTCCTTATTGAACGAATCATTTTGCCGCTTGAGCCTTGGTGGGATTCCCTTCTTGGTGCTGCAATTGGTTTCTCGCTTTTACTCATGATTGCCGTTATTAGTAAAGGTGGGATGGGAGGAGGTGACATTAAGCTTTTCGGAGTGATTGGCTTTGCCCTTGGCTCCAAGTTAGTTTTGTTATCTTTTTTTGCTGCTTCCGTATTTGGTGGTATATTCGGCGTTATTGGGATGGCACTTGGGTATTTCAAAAAAGGTGAGTCGATTCCATTCGGTCCTTTTATTGGAATTGGAACGTTAGTTGTTTATTTCTATCACCAACACATCTTAGATTGGTATTTTTCATTTTTTTAAACAGCAAAGGGAGTTTTTGCGATGTCTTTCCAACTATTTAAGCGTAGTCTCAAAACAGCGAATATCATTTTCACGGATAGGGCTATTCGCTTTTTAGAAACAGTTCAGAAAAGTGGACTTGAAATCCTGCAAATGAAAGAACATCAACTTACCCCCGGAATAATCAAGGATGGCAAAATTGTTGATCCGGAATTGCTAAGGCTTGCATTGGATGAATGTGTAGATGATTGGAAAATTAAACGACGTGAAGTGCGTTTTCTCATCCCAGATCCGTTTATTATTGTTCGGCAAATGAAAGTTCCTGCAGATATTCAAGAGGACGAATTAAATGGGTATCTATTTCTTGAAACAGGGACAACGATTCACTTGCCATTTGAAGACCCTGTTATTGATTCAGTCATATTGTTTAAAGATGAAAATAAACAGGACATCTTACTTGTAGCTGCCCCGCGTGATATCGTAGATTCGTATATAAATGTGCTTGAAGATGTTAAATTAAAGCCAGTGATAGCTGAAATATCTCCACTATCACTTTATAGATTATATAAAATGTCTGACATAACAAGGGAAGACGATCACATATTGTTGTTACATTTTGATGAGGATTTATTAATGATGTCCATTTTTCATGGCGACATTCCGATTTTTGTCCGGCCGATTACAAGTGATTCCTTGCTTCAAAGCGCAATGGAAATGATCGGTGAGGACGGTTCTTATTATATAGAAGATGCTTTGATGGAAATTGAAAAGGTGATAGATTTTTATCGATATACATTGAATCAGGGAAGAGTTGAGATTAATAGAGTTCTATTAAGTGGAGACCATGAGGACTTATCGATTATCAAGGAAAGATTGAATAATCGTCTACAAATGACGATTGAACAGCTGAATGTAAATCAATATGTAACTGTTGATGGTAGGCCAATCCTCGCTTCTCATTTTCCCGCATTAGGTTTGTCTTTAAAAGAGGTGGAGTCAAAATGATTGAAATTAATTTGATTCCCAAAAGAAAAAAGAAATCATATTTCCTTTTATATAGCCTTATGTTCATTTTTATAATTGCGATCTTTTGCTCTACCGTTTTATTTATACAAATACATTCGGAAAAAGAACGCGCTCAAACATATGAGAAACAACTCCAACAAATCCAGGCTTTAATTGAAATAGAAAATAGCAAATTAACAGATTCTGAGAAGACAAGTTCTGCGGATATATTAAATGAAACGATCAATTGGATGAATAAGGAACGGATTGATTCTGTGCCACTTTTGGGCCACCTTATTTCACTTTTGCCGGAACGAGGTTTTTTTGAATCATTCTCCTATAGTTTAAACGGCGATATGCAATTATCCGTTCAGTTTGATTCAAGCAGGGAAGCAGCTTTTTACTTAAATAAATTGGTTAAATCACAGTGGGTTAAAAGTGCAAAAATACATTCAATCACGGCAAAAGAAGAGGAGACGGAAGAAGAACAACAAATTGGAGATGCAAAGATTCTTCCGCGCTATTCAGCTTATTACCAATTATCGATTAATAAAAAGTATATAAAAGACTTGCAAGCTGAAGGAGGCAATGAGTGATGCCACTTCAATGGATAAAAAATAAATGGTTTATCATCGTATTGACAGCCTTCTTGTTTTTAGTAATGTTATTTTCAATTTATTTTTTACAATACCGACCTGTTTCGAGTCAGTCTAAAATACTTCATAATCAACTAAAAACTGAAGAAAAAATGCTTAAAGTATTACAAGAAAAAACAGCAAATGCGAATAAAGAAACTATTGAAAGCTCTTTTTCCCTTCAAAAGCAAATCCCTGTTCGGCCTTTAACGGATCAGTTGATTTTGGATATTGAAAAGGCAGAAACAGTTTCGAATGTTTTTATAAAAAATATGGATATTTCAGAAGGCAGCGGACTTTTAGCTGAAGAAGTGGAGACCGAGTCATCATTAGAAATAATAGAAAAAGAAGAAACTGAGTCATTAGACAAGCAATCAGCACTAGAAAATATAACAGTTTTCTTATCTATAGAGGCTAAAAATTATTTTGATTTTGAGGATTTTTTAACCTATCTTGAGTCACAAAATCGCATTGTGCAAGTGGAACAAATCACTGTCGCAGCACCTACAGAAATGAAAACAACAGAAGATGGACAAGAAACAATTCAATTTAATGTATCGATATCCACTTATTACATGCCTAATTTAACAGATTTAAGCGACCAAGTTCCGAAAATAGATTCACCACCACCCGCAAATAAGAAAGATCCTTTCAACAATTTTCCTACTATTAATAGAGAAAAGAAATAAAATTTGACGAAAACCTTTTTGTACTAGACGACAAAAGTTTCGTCTTTTTTTTATGCTTGTATGATAGGATAAAACAAAATTTATGTGCGGGAGGCTTAAAGATGAATGGATGATGAAAAAAAGGAGCGCAATTCAACCATTAAAATAAAATTGAATGGTAAAGAGCAGCCGTTTTCAGAGGAAACTGCCATTCATGATTGGCAATCAGCTACGAAGGAAGCTTCTGCAGCTTCATCAGAAGAAACAGTAGAAGAAGAAGAGTTTGAATGGATTTTGCCGAACGTAGAAAAAAATGAAGTGCCGGAATATAAGATTATCAATGCAACAAAGGACAATGTTAAAAAACTGCCTATGACAAATTGGAAGAGAAATATAAAACCTGGATTTTCAAGTGTGTTTATTTCTGTATTTCTTGCCATAGCTGTTGGGTTAATTCTTGGACTTATAATATATAAAATGGCGATCCAATCTGAAGACAGTCCCGTCGCATTAAATGAAGCCGATATTCCTCCGGCAGCGGAAAAAGAGGAACAAAATACTAAAATTGAATCATATTCTTTTACCCTCCCTGATCTTACAATCCCTGTTCTTCAAGGTGGTCTATATTCTTCCGAAGAAGGTGCTGTTTCTGCAGGTGAAAATGTATCTGAATATGGGATAGGGAAAACCGTCATAGAAATAGAAGGGCAATATTATTTATTTATTGGCGTCGCCGGTGATTTATCAACTGCTAAATTATGGTCAAATAAATTGAAGGATCAAGGGCTAAAAGATGAAGAAGTCTGGGCAAAGGAACTTGTGATTAGTGGAAAAACAGTAGAGTTAGCCTCAAAAGAAGAAGCAGATCTTATCACTAGTGACATTAACACCTTTCATAAGCTTGCAGAAGAATCGGCGAGCGGGTTTACGAATGGTGTAGTGAGTGAAGATGTTTTAAAAAATGCTGAAAAGGAATTAGTCGGTACTTTTGAAACTGAAATTGCCAAGGACCTTCATGGCAGCCTTGAATTGGCGCAAAAACATCTTAATAGTTTCTCAACATCAGAATCTAGTAATGATCTTTTACAAGCTCAGCAAGCTCTGCTGGAATTTGTCAAAATATATTACGGGAATAATAATTAAGGGGCTTATCACCCCTTTTTTCTATTGTTTCTTTCTCAACACTTTGATAGGATAGAGTTACGTATCTCCCTAAATCAAATGTATGAAAACTATTTTCCTTATCCAAGAAAGGAAGCCATGCCTATGAATCACCTCGTACTTGCTTCTGCTTCACCTCGAAGAAAAGAAATCCTACAGAAACTAAACATTCCTTTTACTACTTTTTCACCAAATGCCGATGAAACTCTACCAACAGGACTCCAGCCATCAGATTTTGTCGTGACACTTGCTTTACGGAAAGCAAGCCTTGCATCCGAGCATTTCCCACAAGCCGCTATTATTGGATCAGATACCGTCGTGGTATGCGATGAGCTTATTCTCGGTAAGCCAAAAAATCGTGAAGAAGCCGAGCATATGCTGAAACTACTATCAGGACGTATTCATGCCGTTTATACAGGTGTAGCCATCATCAATAAGGGCAAGACCGAAACATTTTATGAAAAAACAGATGTAGAATTTTGGGAGTTGACAGAAACTGATATTCATCAATATATAAAGAGTGGAGAGCCCTTTGACAAAGCTGGTGCATATGGTATTCAGGGGCAGGGAGCACTCCTTGTAAAATCCATTAAAGGAGATTATTATACCGTCGTAGGCCTCCCAATTTCCCGTTTATATCGCATTCTTTCAGCAATGGGACTCATCATTCCTCCCAATTAGACCTAAAGGAGGAAACTATACTTGAAAACCGAATCCCTCATGATACGTGACTTTCCTGTCGATGAGCGCCCCCGTGAACGTCTCATCAACAATGGGCCAGAAAGTTTATCGAATCATGAATTATTGGCGATTTTATTAAGAACTGGGACAAAATCAGAATCCGTCATTCAATTGGCTAATCGGCTACTAACACAGTTTGATGGTCTCATGTGGCTTAAGGATGCAGCACTCGAAGAAATGACAAATCTGAAAGGAATTGGAGAAGCGAAAGCAGTACAAATTGCAGCAGCGGTTGAACTTGGAAGAAGAATCAGCAATCTTTCTTATGATGAAAGATATGTTATTCGCAGCCCAGAAGACGGGGCGAACTATTGTATGAATGATATGCGTTTCTTAAGCCAGGAACATTTCGTATGCCTTTATTTAAATACCAAAAACCAAGTCATCCATCGACAAACAATCTTCATAGGTAGCCTCAATGCCAGTATCGTACATCCTCGCGAGGTTTTTAAAGAAGCTATTCGGCGCTCGGCTGCTTCCATTATATGTCTTCATAATCATCCTTCTGGAGATCCTGCGCCTTCAAGAGAGGATATAGAAGTGACAAAGCGATTAGTAGAGTGCGGAAAAATGATTGGAATTGAACTGCTTGATCATTTAATCATTGGTGATAAAAAATATGTCAGCATGAAAGAAAAAGGGTATATGTGACACTAGGATTTTAAAAAATGATAAGATATAATTAGACTTATGATTTTTAGTAGGCAAGTTTTTATTAATTTTTTTACTTGAAAGAAAGTTACTGATTTAAAATCGTTAAACAAAAACAGTCAATGAAAAAACGTAAAATATATTGTATTGGACAGGCTATAGAATAAATCTAAATGATTTTGAAAGTATAGGGAGCAGATGCATTAAAAATGCATTTGGTTGAGAAAGGGAGATACATACATGTTTGGATTTGGTACGAAAGATCTTGGGATAGATTTAGGAACTGCCAATACGCTTGTTTTTGTTAAAGGAAAAGGAATTGTGCTTCGTGAGCCATCAGTGGTCGCGTTACAAACTGACACAAGAAGGATCGTAGCGGTCGGAAATGATGCCAAAAACATGATTGGTCGAACTCCAGGACATATTGTTGCCCTTAGACCGATGAAGGATGGAGTCATTGCCGATTATGAAACAACTGCATCGATGATGAAATACTATATTCGCCAGGCTACGAAGAGGAAAGGTCTCTTTGGCGGAAAACCACATGTTATGGTTTGTGTTCCATCTGGAATTACAGCAGTCGAACAGAGAGCGGTCTTGGATGCGACGAAGGAAGCTGGAGCAAAAGAGGCCTATCCAATTGAGGAACCATTCGCTGCGGCCATTGGAGCCAACTTGCCAGTATGGGAACCGACTGGAAGTATGGTCGTTGATATAGGTGGTGGAACAACAGAAGTTGCTGTTATTTCCCTTGGTGGAATTGTAACGAGCATGTCAATTCGAATTGCCGGTGATAATATGGATGAATCCATTATTTCGTATATCCGGAAGTCGTATAATTTATTGATCGGTGATCGTACGGCGGAAGCCATTAAACTTGAGATTGGTTCAGCTGGAGGGTCCGAAGGAATACCTTCAATGGAAATACGTGGGAGGGATTTATTAACCGGACTCCCAAAAACAATTGAAATAACAGCCGAAGAAATATCGGGAGCCTTGCGAGATACCGTGAATTCCATCATCGAGGCAGTGAGAAGTACACTTGAAAAAACTCCTCCTGAACTTGCGGCAGATATTATGGACAGAGGGATTGTTCTGACTGGCGGAGGGGCTTTGCTGCATAATTTGGATAAGGTTGTTAGTCAAGAAACGGATATGCCAGTATTAATTGCAGATGAACCATTGGATTGTGTTGCAATTGGAACGGGTATAGCACTAGAACATATTCATCTTTTCAAAAATAAAGTGAGAGATATGCGTTAAGAGTAACTAGCGCCGTTTTTTGCGGCGCTTGCTTCTTTGACCGGCATATTAAATGAAATAGTAAATTAATGTATAGCTTAAGCGCCAATGTGCAAGGCGCGTTGCTTTTCTTACGGGGTGTAAATAATGTCACACTTTTTTTTAAACAAACGTCTTATTATTCTTCTTATTAGCATCATTATTCTTGTATCCTTGATCGGCTTTTCTTTAAAAGATAAAGAGAATATTACACGTCCAGAGCAATTTGTAAAAGACGTTGTTGGTTTTGGACAATCTCTTATTTCAATACCGGCCCAAGGTGTTGCAAACTTTTTTGGTAATATTCATGATCTGCAAAATACATATACGGAGAACAAGAAACTTAAGGCCAGATTGGAAGGACTAGCGACGCTTGAAAAGGAAATATCAGATTTAAAAAGAGATAATGAAGAATTACGGAATGTACTTAATAAAACGGAAAATCTTCGTGATTACGATGCCATTCAAGCGACTGTCATTAGTCGAGCACCGGATCGTTGGTTTGAAAAAATTACGATCAATAAAGGGAGTAAAAGTGGTGTTAAAACAAATATGGCTGTCACAACAGCGAAAGGTTTAGTTGGAAAAGTTGTCAGTACTTCACCAATGACTGCCACGGTTGAACTTCTTAGCTCTGATAATAAAAAAAATAGAGTTGCTGCTGAAATTCAAGGAGATGAAGATGTTTTTGGTCTTATTGATGGCTATGATAAAGAAAAGAAAATGTTAATCATGAAAGATATTGTCATTGATCAAGAGATTAAAAAAGGTCAGAATGTCGTCACTTCTGGTCTCGGAGGTGTCTTTCCAAAAACACTGGATATTGGAAAGGTAAAAGAGGTGGAAGTGGATCGTTTCGGATTGACACAAATAGCCTATATTGAACCTTCTGCAGATTTTTACGGATTTGAGCATGTATTAGTGATTGTGCGTACTATGGATACTATCGAAGAAACAACGAAGGAGGGGGAATGATGAGACGATTGATTCTCCCCTTCCTTTTAACGTTGTGTTTTTATTTTGAAAGTATTTTTGTAGAATTTTTGCCGACTGGTACTTTAGGAAGGGATTGGATCCTTGTTCCGCATTTTTTATTAGTATTATTAATCATGATGGGAATAAGTTTTTTTAGAAATCGCACACTTATTTATGCCGCAGTCTTCGGATTATTATTTGATATTTATTTTACCGAGATTATCGGTATTTATATGGTTTTGTTTCCGATCGCCGTATATATTTCGGCAAAATTGGCTAAAACCCTTTTTTCAAATGTTTTTACTGCTCTATTTACATCCATATTATGTGTATCCCTAGTTGAAACAATTGTATACGGAATGAATATCCTCGTTTTGCGGAATAGTATGGAGATAAATGAATTTGCTATGATTCGTTTGGTCCCAACTCTCATTCTAAATGCCGTATTTTTCTTAATCGTATATTTTCCATTCAACAGATTTTTACTAAATAGAAAAAAAGAAGAGTTAAGTGAATAATTTTTTTTGGAATAAGAGGAAAATCGATGTAGTTTGTCGAATTCAGCAAGGGATGACGAAATATAAATAATGAGATAAACTAAAGATAAATCGATGCAGTAGTGAAAGGAGATATGAGGGCACTATTCTGCAAGTTGAGTCTCCTTGCCCGTATCACATGAAAAACAGACAAAATGTTATGATTAAAGGAACAAAGAACGGTCTTTCTTTGCAATTGAATGATCGCTGCTCATATGAGGATTTACTTATAGAGCTGGAAGAAAAACTTGCTGATTTACATGGGGTGGACATGGATAGCCCCCTTATTTCGGTGCGTATTCTTTCAGGTAATCGATATCTCAATATAGATCAACAAGAACAATTAAAAGAAATGATTCGTAAAAAGCAAAATTTAATAGTTGAAGAGATTGAAAGTAATATTATCACAAAGACCGAGGCCCAACGTATAATTGATGAACAGGAAGTGACATCCGTCGCTACTGTCGTTAGATCCGGGCAAATATTAGAAGTTCCTGGTGATTTATTGCTCGTTGGAGATGTAAATCCGGGGGGGACAGTTAGAGCGGCTGGCAATATATTTATTATGGGTGCCTTAAAAGGGATCGCTCATGCAGGGTTTACGGGAAGGAACGAAGCGGTTATCGTTGCTTCATTTATGACCCCGTCGCAACTAAGAATTTCAGATTGTATTAGTCGCGCTCCAGATCATTATGATCAAGAGGATCGTCACCATATGGAATGTGCTTACATTGACGGAAGGCATCAAATCGTTATAGATCGATTGCAAGTTTTAAAACATATACGACCAAATATTACTAGATTAAAAGGGGGACAATACAATGGGTGAGGCGATTGTAATAACTTCGGGTAAAGGAGGAGTCGGAAAAACTACAACTTCGGCTAACCTGGGGACGGCTCTTGCCCTTCAGGGGAAAAAGGTATGTCTCATAGATACGGATATTGGTCTAAGAAATCTGGATGTAGTACTTGGTCTCGAAAATCGGATTATATACGATCTAGTAGATGTTGTTCAAGGGAGATGTAAGCTGCACCAGGCGATTGTCAAAGATAAAAGGTTTGAAGATAAGTTGTTTTTACTTCCAGCTGCACAAACAAGTGATAAAACAGCCGTATCTCCAGAGCAAATGAAAAAACTCGTTAATGAAATGAAACACGAGTATGATTACATATTAATTGATTGCCCAGCTGGCATCGAACAAGGATATAAAAATGCCGTAGCAGGGGCTGATAAGGCTATTGTTGTGACAACTCCGGAAATTTCTGCCGTTCGTGATGCAGATCGTATTATTGGATTATTGGAAAAAGAAGAAAATGTAGAGCCGCCGAAATTAATCATCAATCGTATTCGCAGTCAAATGATGAAAGATGGCGATGTGCTGGATGTCGATGAAATTGCCCAGCATTTATCGATAGATTTGATTGGCATCGTCCAAGATGATGTGGATGTGATTAGATCTTCTAACCAAGGCGAGCCCATTGCCCTTGACCCGAACAGCAAGGCGTCTATTGCTTATCGGAATATTGCTAGAAGAATTTTGGGTGAGTCTGTCCCGCTTCAATCTTTGGAAGATGAAAAATCAGGAGTGTTTGCAAGATTGAAAAAGCTATTTGGTGTTGGAGCAAAATAATCCTTTAGTAGTCATGCGTTCATATTAATTGAACGTATGGCTCTTTTTTTTTCTCTTAGTAATAAGAGCATATTTTATTAGGACGAGACATAGTGTAGTAGAAAATAATTAAGGGAGATGGGGGAGAATGAGCAGAAGAGCCGATGAAATTCGGAAACGAATAAGTAAACGGAGAAAGCAATATAGTCCTAACAAGGAGAGATTTGGACCAACTCCTTTTATTGATAATGAATTTGAATCCCCCGTATTTGAATCCGAACCTAAAGATTCTTTTCATCCACTTTGGAATCGTGACCTTTTTTTGTTTAAAATCCTTGCATCCGCTGCACTAGTTCTTGTCCTTGCCATTATGTTTCAATCCACCTCACCTAAACTAGATCAGATAAAATTAGGTGTAAAGAAAACGATGGAAAAAGAATTTCAGTTTGCGGCAGTTGCCAATTGGTATGAGAAGCAATTTGGAAAACCATTGGCACTACTTCCACCATTTGAAAAAGTTGAGGAAGTAGATAAACCCAAGAAGGAATTGTCTTATGCTCAGCCAGTGACGGGAAAAATATTAGAAGACTTTTCGGTGGATGGAAGAGGCATTATTATGGAAACTGGCACAAATGCAGAGGTAGAAGCAATGACTGGCGGTGTAGTTATCTTTGCAGGAAAAAAAGAAGATATCGGTCAAACTGTAATCATTCAACACGCGGATCATTCTGAGACATGGTATGGGATGTTGGATAAAATTACCGTAAAACCTCGGGAAAATGTAGAAGCAGGTAAACATGTTGGTGTTGTGTCACTAAGTAAAGAAGGAGAAACCGGGGAATTTTACTTTGCAATTAAACAAAATGATATGTTTATTGATCCTATCCAGGTGATAAACTTTGAATAAATATGGACTTCTAATTAAAAAAATGCAAATTCATCCGCTTTTTTGGGGGGTAGCTGGAATTGCAATCATCACGGGTTATTTTTGGCAATTGCTTTACTTGTTTGCAATTGTATTTATTCACGAAATCGGACATGCTGCAGCAGCTGCACATTTTGGTTGGAAAATTAAACGGATAATGATTTTGCCTTTCGGTGGTACGTGTGAAGTAGATGAACATGGAAATCGTCGACTTAAAGAGGATCTGATTGTAATCATCGCTGGGCCTTTACAAAATGTTCTGATCGCTGCTTTAATTCCAGTGTTTGTCATGCTTTCGTTTTTGCCGGCTGACGTCGCGAAAGAAATATCCCAATATAATTTAATGATTCTTTTATTTAACCTTATTCCTATCTGGCCATTAGATGGAGGAAAACTCGTTCAACTTTACCTTTCCACACAGCATGCCTATAAAAAAGCTTGTCGATTATCATTGATGAGTTCCTTTATTGTATTGCTCGTATTGCATGTAATGATTCTTCTTTTTAGTCCATTAAATATAAATGTATGGCTTGTATTACTATATTTGGACATTATTTTATGGACTGAATGGAAACAACAACGATATGTTTTTATGAGATTTTTACTGGAAAGACATTATGGCAAAAACTTGAGCTTTTCCCAATTGCAAGCGATTGATGCGAAGGGGGAAGAATATTTGCATGAAGTGTTGGATAAGTTCAAACGTGGTTGTAAACATTTAATCTATGTTGGAGGTAAGAATAATAGTCTCGGAAAGCTTGATGAAAATGAAATTCTCCATGCTTATTTTACAGAGAAGCGAGTCAGTGCACAGTTAAAAGACCTAGTATACAATGATTGACTCCAAATAATTACACCGCTAAAGTAAGAGGTAATAAAACTACTGGCCAATAAGCCAGTTTATTTTTTTCCTAGCGGGTGAGCGAAATTGAATGAGATCTATGTCGATACTAAAACTGCAGAAAAAAGGTTTGCTGTAAAAGAAGCTGGACTTGTTACAAGGCTCTTTGTTGAACAACCGAGTGATGTTTCAGAAGTCGGAAATATTTATTTAGGGAAAGTAGAAAGTGTGAAAAAAGGAATGAACGCTATTTTTGTTGATATCGGTAAAGACAAAAATGGCTTTTTACAAAAGGATCAACTTCTCAGCTATATCCACTCTACTGATCCGCGAAAAAAAGAATTGCCTATTTCCAAATTTGTTACTGAAGGTGAAAAGCTTCTTGTCCAAGTTAAAAAAGATGAAACTGGAATGAAGGGTGTTTTGCTAACTGGGATTATTGAAATTTCTGGTGAAAAATCAATCTATATGCCTGAAGGTAAATATATTGCCGTCTCAAAAAAAGGCGATGAAAGTTTAAGGGATATGTGGAGAGACATTGCGTTAAAGTTTAAAGAAGATAAGGAAGGTTTTATCATACGAACAGAAGCACTTTCGGGGAATAAGGAGGAATGGGAGGAAGAAGCAAATCAGCTTAGACATACTTATAGATCCATTCAGAAAATGATAAATCAAGTGAAAGTGCCGGCAATATTGATGAGAAAGTCATTATTTTTTGAGGAAATCGTGAGGGAAATCATTCGTCATAAATGTGGTGAACTTTATTACAATGACAGGGCAACGTTGGACAAACTAAAGCAATTGCTTCCAAGCTTAGATGAAATGGATTGGGATTTTTATTTTCATCGAGAGAAGTCTGGTTTTTTTTCAATATATGGCCTTGAAAATGAAATGGAAAAAGCATTAAGACCGGTAGTTTGGCTCAATAACGGGGCGTATATTGTCATCAATGAAACAGAGGCTGCAGTTGTAATTGATGTAAATACGGGCAAGTTCACAGGAAAACAAGCTGTTTCTGAGACAGTCGTTCAAACGAATTTAGCTGCTGCGAAAGAAATAGCGAGACAGCTGCGTCTACGAGATTATAGCGGCATGATTTTAATTGACTTCATTGATATGGAGGCTAATGCCGATAAAAGAAAAGTTCAGCAATTGTTAGAAGAGTTGTTTAAGAAGGATCCGAAGCAAACACGTGCTGTTGGCTTCACTCCACTCGGAATATTTGAAGTAACCAGAAAACGGACAAAACAACCTCTTTCTAAAACGATCCAGACTAAATGTCCTGCCTGCCATGGAACAGGAGTAGTAGAAAGTCCCGAAACCATCGCATTTCGCTTGGAGAGAGAATTGTTTGAAACTCCTATGCAGGAGTACGATGCTGTTTTGATTGAAATTGACCATGAAACGATGGAGACTTTTAAAGGAATAGGAAATCGCCATCTTTTAAGAATAGAAAAACTTTTACACATGAAAATCTTTTTTAAAGTAATACATTCAACAAATTTTAAATATCATATACGCCAATTTGGAGCAGTAGACGAGATTAAAGAGAAAGCCGTTGACATACATAACGGCATATGATAGTATTTTGATGTTAGTTTGTAGCACCCGTGCTACAACCGCACAGCTCAGGTACATAAGATTTTGATGTTCTCAAAACGCCTAGTGTTTTGTCATTCAAAACGCCTGAATCTGGCGAGTCTTAGTCTATTAAGGAGGTGCAGTTCATGTACGCAATCATTGAAACTGGTGGAAAGCAATTGAAAGTTGAAGAAGGTCAAGCAATCTACGTTGAAAAATTAGATGTAGTTGAAGGTGAATCTTTCACGTTTGACAAGGTTCTTTTCGTTGGCGGTGAAAATGTAAAAGTAGGAAGTCCTTTTGTTGAAGGAGCTACTGTTACGGCTAAAGTTGAAAAACAAGGCCGCGCTAAGAAAATTGTTGTATTCAAATACAAATCAAAGAAAAACTACCATAAGAAACAAGGTCATCGTCAGCCATATACTAAAGTCGTTGTTGAAAAAATCAACGCTTAAGGCGGCAGTCTTATGATTTTTGTTAACGTTGAAAAAACGCAGGATGGTAAAATCAGCTCCTTTACTATGAAAGGTCATGCTGATTTCGCTGAAAAAGGGCAGGATATCGTTTGTGCCGGTGCATCTGCTGTTGCATTTGGCAGTGTAAATGCCATCATTGCTTTAACTGAAGTTGAACCAGAGATTGAACAATCGGAGAGTGGTTTTTTGAAATGTACATTTCCGACTCATGTCCCTGAAGTCCAACTATTACTGGAAAGCATGATTATTTCACTGCAAACGATTGAAAGAGACTATAAAGATTATATAAAAATTATTCTTTAATAACAGGAGGTGGAACAAATGCTAAGATTAGATCTTCAGTTTTTCGCATCCAAAAAAGGGGTAGGTTCTACTAAAAACGGACGTGACTCAGAAGCTAAACGTCTAGGTGCTAAGCGTGCAGATGGTCAATTTGTTTCTGGCGGATCTATTTTATACCGTCAACGCGGAACAAAAATTCACCCAGGTGAGAACGTTGGCCGCGGCAACGACGACACTCTTTTTGCTAAAATTGACGGAGTTGTACGTTTTGAACGTCTAGGCCGTGACAAGAAAAAAGTAAGTGTTTATCCGAAGGCTCAATAATATAGCTTGACCATGTAAAAAGCTCTAACCTAAATTGGTTAGGGCTTTTTCTAATCCCGCGGATTAAAAATTACTACTTCACTTGGCAATTTCTGTTATACTATAATAACGATTGAAGTTGGACAGAGAGGATATAATGATGAGTGAACAGTTGAATGTTATTGATGTTATTCAAAATACACGGCATGATTGGTTGAACAGAATTCAGTTAATCAAAGCATATATTTCGCTTGGAAAGCTTGATCAAGCAGATCGAGTAATAAACGAAATTATATTGGATACACAAAACGAAGCAAGACTAACAAATATGAAACTTCCTCAATTTTCCGTTTTGCTCCTAACTCATAATTGGGGGAAACATGCATTTCGGATTGAATATGAAATTTTGGATAACTTTCAGTCTGGTTTACTGGACGATACGTTATTGTCAAATTGGACCCGTGACTTTTTTGATGAGCTCGATCGTTGTGCAAACCCTCTTCATGAAAACCAGTTGTATATTACTTTGGAGAAGTTTGAAGATCATATCCATTTTTTGTTTCATTATAATGGATTGCTTGAGAGTCCATCCAAAATTATCGGCTGGTTAACTAATGAAAAAAAATACCCATATGCCACTAACATACAAGAAATAACTGATTCGGAAATGGTTGTAGATGTTTTTTTCTGATGCAAATAGATTGGAGTGTAGGATTTATGTTTGTTGATCAAGTGAAGATATTCGTTAAAGGTGGAGATGGCGGAAATGGGATGGTTGCATTCCGCCGAGAAAAATACGTACCAATGGGAGGGCCTGCAGGGGGAGATGGCGGAAAAGGTGCAAGTGTCATCTTTCAAGTTGACGAGGGCTTGAGAACATTGATGGATTTTAGATACCAACGTCATTTTAAAGCTCCGCGCGGGGAGCATGGGATGTCCAAAAGCCAGCATGGAAAAGGTGCCTCAGATATGATTGTTAAAGTACCCCCTGGAACGGTCGTAACAGATGAAGATACGAAAGAAGTTATCGCTGACTTAGTAAGCCATGGCCAGCAAGCGATTATAGCTAATGGTGGTAGAGGTGGAAGAGGGAATATTCGTTTTGCGACTCCGGCAAATCCGGCACCTGAAGTTGCCGAGAACGGGGAACCGGGACAAGAAAGAAATGTTATCCTTGAATTAAAAGTTTTGGCCGATGTAGGTCTTGTCGGTTTTCCAAGCGTTGGAAAGTCAACTCTCCTTTCAGTTGTTTCAGCTGCAAAACCGAAAATTGCCGAGTATCATTTTACAACAATCGTTCCAAACCTTGGGGTTGTGGAAACAGGTGATGGCAGAAGCTTTGTTATGGCCGATCTGCCGGGTTTGATTGAAGGCGCGCATGAGGGAGTAGGGCTTGGGCATCAATTTTTACGGCATATTGAAAGGACAAGGGTCATTGTTCACGTTATTGACATGTCGGGAATGGAAGGAAGAGACCCTTATGAAGATTATTCTACAATCAATCAAGAGCTTCAAGAATACAATCTTCGTTTATTGGAGAGACCGCAGATCATTGTTGCTAATAAAATGGATATGCCCGAAGCTGAAGCTAATTTAGAAGAATTTAAGCGGAAGCTTAAAGATGATTATCCTGTTTTTCCGATATCAGCCGTTACTAGGGAAGGGCTTAAAGAGTTATTATATGAAATAGCAAATCAACTTGAACATACTCCTGAATTTCCGCTTCATGAAGTAGTGGAGGAAGAAGAAACAATCAACCGAGTTATGTACAAACACGAAAAACCCAAAGAAGAATTTACAATTACACGTGAGCCTGACGGTAGTTTTGTCGTTAGTGGAGGAAAAGTAGAACGTTTATTCAAAATGACTGATTTTTCTCGAGACGAATCAGTTCGACGCTTTGCACGTCAATTAAGAACCATGGGGATAGATGATGCTCTAAGAGAAAGAGGAGCAAAAGATGGTGACACGATTCGTCTGCTAGAATTCGAATTTGAATTTGTCGATTAGATTCACTTGAATAGGGGGGAGTCTATTGGGGAAAAAAGAATACGATCAAAAGTTTTATTTAGTCAGGGAAGATGTACTTCCAGAGGCAATGAAAAAAACGCTGGAAGCAAAAGAACTAATTGAACGGGGAAAATCGGAATCTGTTTGGGACGCTGTCCAACAAGTTGATCTGAGCCGCAGTGCTTTTTATAAGTATAGAGATACGGTTTTTCCTTTTCATTTAGTTGTGAAAGAAAAAATTATTTCATTATTTTTTTTCCTAGAGGATAAACCTGGAGCACTTTCTAAGTTGCTCGGAACTGTAGCGACTAATTCTTGCAATGTACTAACAATCCATCAAACGATTCCTTTGCAAGGGCGTGCTAATGTGACATTATCATTAGATATTACAAATATGTCTGGAGATATAGATGAGTTGCTTGTAAAACTTAGAAGATTAGAATTTGTTGATAAGGTAGATGTTCTAAGTTCCGGAGGATAAAACTGAGAACCCAAAATATGGGCCTCAGTTTTTTTCATTTAGCAAAATCCCCGCCGCCCTTAAAGCATCTTCCGCTTTTTTAATTGCTGCTTCACTCGAAGCTGTCAACGTATGTAGATGAATGCCAGATGTAAGATCCGCCAATAAGGCAGCGTTCGTCTTTTTGATTTTATCAAGGAATGCTTGAACCTCTTGTCTATTCGATACCATAATAGATGCCGTTAGGTCCCCATAAACTGGATGTTCCACTGTCACATCCTTTACTGTTACTCCGTGGTCTACAATAATATTCAATTCTTCTTTCGCTTGTTCGCGAGTATGGATGCAAGCAATTGTTTTTTTCATCATTTGATTGACAGGGCTTATATTCATATACATGTACCCTTGACTAGTAGCAATGATTGGTTCGTTGCGAGCTTTTAATAAAGTAATATCCCCGACAATAACTTGTCTGCTTACATTCGTTATTTCCGCTAGCTTACTTCCGGTTATAGGTGCTGTACTATTTTTCAAAAGGGAAAGCAACATCTCCCTTCTTTCATTCCCATAAATCTTTTTGGATCCTTCCTCCATCATTCTTCCTCCGTTCCGTAATCTATATATTGAATCATAACATATTTTGAAAAAGCATAAGGAAGTGTATTCAGCTTTTTTGAGTGGTGCTTGAGCATAAAATTGAATTAGTTATCATAAGTTTTTGTGAAGATTAATAGCAATTTGCCTATATATTCATACACTATATGGACTTATGCCTGAGGAGGGGAAATGTGTGAAAATCCATATTGCGCAAAAAGGAGAAACTCTTTGGAAAATCGCAAAAAAATATGGCGTGGATTTTGAAGAATTAAAAAAGATGAATGCCCAATTGTCAAACCCAGATATGATAATGCCTGGCATGAAAATAAAGGTGCCAGGAGGCAGTGCAGGAAAAGAGCACCATATGCCACATCATGCACCGAAAGAACACCATATACCGAAACATGTGCCAAAGGAAATGCCTAAAGTAGAACATATAAAGAAGGAGGTTCCGGTTCCCATCGTGCAGCCAAAAGAGATTATTAAAGAGGTTGTGAAAGAGAAACCTTATCCCATTTATCAACCTGTGATGCCCCAGCCACTGCCCGAAATCGATATTAGTAATTACTATATGATGAATATGCAACAATCGCAAACTCAAGTACAATCGCAAAAAGAAGAAGTGGTAGAGGAAGTTCCGGTTCAAATGCCAGTTATGCCTGTCCAGCCCGTCCAGCAGCCAGTGTATAACTATTGCTATCCGGTCATGCCGATTTGTGATCCTTGCTACAACCCATACTCTTACGGATATCAACCACAAATGATGCCCCAGGTCCAAGGGGCAATGATGCAGCCAATGCCAATGGCTATGCAGCCTCAAGCAATGCCAGGAGTACCAGCAACAGGGTATGAAGCTGGAGTCCCTGGGTGGCATGACGAATCGTCAAGTCATCCAGAAATGTATTGGGGTCAGGCGCCTAGTGGGATGCAGCCTTCTGCTCAACAGGCAATGCCTTACCAAGGATATCAAATGCCTTACACTCAAGCCCCAATGATGGAAGCATATCCTGCAATGCCAGGTACAGCTCCTGCCGCGATGCCTTGTGGCTGCGGGGGAAATGCATATGCACCATATCCGTATGCTAGGCAAGCAGTTGCACAGTCAGTTCCATTTAATCCATATCCATTTGGTTCAATTTTGCCGACAAACCATGCAAATGCATATGCAATGCCAGCTCGAAATGATGATGGATTTGAAGATGAATAATCAATTTTACAAGGATCGAGACGGATTGAATGACCGTCTCCTTCTTTTTATGAAAAAAAAATCTGGACTTCCATTTACTCAAATAAAGCAAATTAAACACGGTGTCTGGCTATTACCTTCAATTAATGAGAATTGGGTGCTAAAAGAATATCTTTCTACATTTAAATTATCTGTTCAGATTGATTTTACGAAAGAGTTAAAAAATAGCGGGTTTATGAAAACCTATTCATTTTTTCCTCACATATTTCAAATGGATGGTCGCATTTTCGGGCTAATGCAGTATATTGATTCTGGGAATTTCGGTTCTTTTCATTATGATCATGACGAAAATATCCAATCCGCGCTTGAGCTATTAACGAATTTTCATCAATCAACGGGAATGTTCGTAGATGCATTCAAAGAGCAATTACCATACTTTCAGCAACGATCTAAATGGGAGAAGAGGCTTATCGACTATTATACTTTTATTAATTTACATAAATTTAAACCATTGTACTCACATTTAAACAGGCTCGCGCAATATGGTGTATGGGCATTGCAACAAATGAATGAACATGTTTCATATTTTGTGAAGAAACCACATTGTATTATTCACGGGGATGTAGCAAGTCATAATTTCATTAAAAGTAAAGATGGAATATTGTGTATGATTGATTTTGATTTAATCAGCATCGCGCCATCTCATATAGATTTACTGCAATTTTGCAATAGGATTTTACCTTCTTTGGATTGGGATGCAGATCGATTATTTAGTTACAAGCTTCTAAACAATTTAAAAAGCGTAAGACCGTTTTTAGCAGCACTTGTGTACCCTACTGATATTTTTAGAGAATGGATTTTTTTTTCAACTTCTGATGTTGAACAACAATCTAAAAAATGGAGTTATGTTCAAAGACTTACCTTCCATAAATACAAAGAAAGGTTAGCATTTTATGAAAAAATAAAAGAAAAAGTAGAAAATTGGAAATGAGTCGATTGAATCAAAAATTTTCGGATATCCATGTTAAATTATGGGTACTCTAAGCATTGAAGAAACAATATTCTATGCTTAGAGGTGATCCGGATGAAGTTTATTGCCATGTTAATTATGTTAAGTACAATATTATTTAACGGAGTTGTCCCGTTAAAGAGTACCTTGGGGCAAGTAGTAAAAACAGAAGACGGGTCAAAAACAGAAAATCATGTAAATGAAGTTCGAAGTAACGATGCAGACCCACTAATATTAGATGTGGTATTAAAAAGAAAATATCTGGATGGTGAAGTTAGCGAGGAAACAGTAAAAGAGACCATTTGGGCACTTGAAGATTTTTGGGCTAAATACGAAACATGGCAGCTAGTAGATATGGATGAAGAAAAATTAGTATTTGAAACAAAGGTTGATGATATCTCTCCGATCTTAAAGCTAAACGGATTTTTCGGCCTTACGGAAGATGGAACTTTATCAATTTTTAATGGTTATCCTGATCATGCCGACATTATCCAGTCTTTTTTTCAAATTGACATAAAAAAGTTAGAAGGAAAAAAGCATTTGCAGTTAAAGAAAGGAATTCCAGTAAAAACAAAGGAAATATATACAGAAGTAATAGAAACAATGAAGCAGTATTCTTTGCAAAAGCAAAATGAGAAAAGGCCGAAATAATGGCTTTTTCTCATTTTTATATTACTAACTATTATTGATTATAAAACGGATTTTCTTCTTCTTCATATTCTTTCTTGCGAATCTCTTTGTTTTCTGATGTTAATAGTGAATGACGAAGCGCCTCTTTATCTAAGTCAGTATTTTCTTGGATTGTGTTTCCGGAATCTTGTAAAAGATCATCCTCAGTTGCCATATGGCGTTCTACAGCATGTGTTCTTTCAGAGATATTCTCAGATGTTAAAACACCTGTTCTCCCTTCATCATATTCACTATCTACAAGGACTAGAATTTTTCCACTTTCCACTTCTTTTGCATATTGCTCTACATCATATTGTGTCATTCCTAAACCAAGCAGGTAATCAGAGTAAGCGGAGTATTCACTAGAGTTTCCAGTAAAGAAGGATTTTAATTCATTCCAAAATCCACGATTTTCTTCGTCTGCAATTGATTGGTCTACCGCCACTCCAGCTTTTTCTTCAATCATTCTAGTTTCATAATCATCATGGGCTATGACGTAAATATGGCTTTTGTCAATTCCGTCATCTTTCATCGAATTTATTGTACGTAATGCTTCAAAGCTAGATACAAAGACACCGACAACATTTTTTTTCATGACTGAATTCCTCCTATTAAGAA
This sequence comes from Lederbergia panacisoli, assembly GCF_024626525.1. Lineage (GTDB taxonomy): Bacteria > Bacillota > Bacilli > Bacillales > Bacillaceae_C > Lederbergia > Lederbergia panacisoli. The sequence goes on along the minus strand of NZ_JANJGU010000001.1, from coordinate 506,111 downwards.
GTATAGGCCAATATTTGCAGTAAATACGGAACAATTCATAAAGCAATATTCAATGTTGAATTAACAATACCCATACATACATCAAACTAAACACGAATCATGAGTTTTTTAATATAAACGGCAATGAATTTTATGATACAATGATGGATAGCATGAAAGAGGAGAGAAGACATTGTACGAATACATAAAAGGCTCAATAGAGCATACGGGCCCTGAATATATCGTCATTGAAAATAATGGTATTGGTTATCAAGTTTTAACGCCAAATCCATATGTGTTTTCTAACAAACAAGGAATTCAAACAATTATTTATACATATCAACATGTCAGGGAAGATATTATCGCTCTATATGGTTTTGCAACGATGGAAGAGAAGTTGATGTTTAGGAAATTAATCGGAGTGTCTGGAATAGGGCCAAAGGGTGCTTTAGCTATCCTTGCGTATGGCGAACCAACTCAAGTAATCCGTGCCATTGAAAATGAAGATGAGAAATTTTTAGTAAAATTCCCTGGTGTCGGCAAAAAAACGGCTAGACAAATGATCCTTGATCTTAAGGGGAAGTTGCAGGATATAGTATATGACGAGACTCCTAATCTTTTTACAGAAGAAAAAACGAACTCAATATCTGTTAAAAATGAAATGAATGAAGCGCTTGAGGAAGCATTGCTCGCACTTTCTGCCCTCGGATATTCAGATCGTGAATTAAAGAAAATTGCTCCGAAACTAGAAGATAAAGAAATGACAACAGATCAATATATTAAACAAGCATTACAAATGCTAATGACGTAATAGAAGGGATGTAGAAGGAATGGAAGAAAGAGTGCTATCGAGCGAAGCAATGGGTAATGATCTTTCATTCGAGCAAAGTCTCCGCCCGCAAAGGTTATCTCAATATATTGGCCAGGATAAAATTAAAAGCAACTTGGCTGTATTTATTAAAGCAGCGAAGATGAGAAAGGAAACCTTGGATCACGTTCTTTTATACGGACCTCCAGGTCTTGGGAAAACAACTTTAGCTGTTGTCATCGCCAATGAAATGGGTGTAAATGTAAGAACAACTTCGGGACCAGCAATTGAACGTCCTGGCGATCTCGCGGCAATATTAACTTCTTTAGAGCCAGGTGAAGTATTATTTATTGATGAAATTCATCGATTGCCAAGAGCGATTGAAGAAGTGTTATATCCAGCAATGGAGGATTACTGCTTAGATATAGTTATTGGAAAAGGGCCAGAATCAAGATCAGTAAGACTTGATCTTCCCCCATTTACTCTAGTCGGGGCTACTACTCGTGCAGGAGCAGTATCTGCGCCTCTTAGAGATCGTTTTGGTGTGTTGAGCAGGCTTGAATATTATAATGAAGAGCAGCTAACAGATATTGTTGTAAGAACTGCACAAATATTAGAAACAGATATTGATTGGAATGCCGCGGTTGAAATTGCACGCCGTTCGCGGGGAACCCCTAGAATCGCCAATAGACTACTAAGAAGGGTAAGGGATTTTGCACAAGTTAGAGGGGATGGAATTATTACCTTTACTCTAGCAGATGAGGCGCTCGAACTGTTGCAAGTGGATAGGCTCGGTTTGGATAATATTGACCATAAACTTTTGATTGGAATGATTGAAAGATTTAGAGGTGGTCCAGTTGGCATTGACACGATAGCTGCTAGTATAGGAGAAGAAGCGACTACTATTGAGGACGTATATGAACCATATTTATTACAAATAGGTTTTCTGCAAAGGACACCACGAGGCAGAATCGTTACTACTCTTGTATATGAACATTTTAAAATGGAGGTACCTGGTAAATGAGCGGTATGTCCAAGCTGTTGATGGTAATCGGAGCGGCTATTTTTTTAGTGGGCTTTTTCATACAGTTTGTGAAAATCGGAAAATTACCAGGTGATATTATTGTTAAAAAAGGCAATACAACCTTTTACTTTCCAATGATGACTTCCATCATTATTAGTATTATTTTAACAGCAGTTTTGTATGTTGTTGGGAGGCTTGGGAAATAGTGAAAGTTGAAATGTTTAATTTTGAGCTGCCTGAGGAATTAATCGCTCAAGTACCACTCAAAAACCGTGCATCTAGCAGGTTGATGGTACTTGATAAAGAGACAGGTAAAATAAAGCATGATACATTTAATCATATTTTAAATTATTTACAAAAAGGCGATTGTCTTGTATTAAATGATACAAAAGTTTTGCCGGCTAGATTACTCGGCTCAAAGCTTGAAACAGGTGCAAAAATTGAGGTGCTCTTACTTAAGCAAGTGGAAGGTGATAAGTGGGAAACCCTCGTTAAACCGGCAAAAAGAGTGAAAAAGGGAACAACGATTTCATTTGGAGATGGAAAGCTGAATGCAATTTGTATAGAGGAAAAGGAGCATGGAGGAAGGATTCTAGAGTTTCAATACGAGGGTATATTTTATGAAATTCTTGATTCTCTAGGAAAAATGCCTTTACCGCCATATATTAAGGAGCAATTAGAGGATCAGGACAGATATCAAACTGTTTATGCAAAAGAGCGCGGTTCTGCTGCAGCGCCTACAGCGGGGCTTCATTTTACAGAAGAACTTCTGGAGGAAATTCAAGAACAAGGTATTAAAATCGCCTTTATTACGCTCCATGTTGGACTCGGGACTTTTAGACCGGTCAGTGTCGAAAATATCGATGAACACGACATGCACTCGGAATATTATAGTATTTCAGAGGAGACAGCTTCTTTGTTAAACGAGGTAAAGAAACAAGGTGGCCGCATCATTTCAGTTGGGACTACTTCGACAAGAACGTTAGAAACGATTGCAGATCGTGATGGTTATTTTAATCCGGGCAGTGGTTGGACGGATATATTCATTTATCCAGGCTATACCTTTAAGGCAATTAACGGAATGATTACAAATTTTCATTTGCCGATGTCCACATTAATAATGCTTGTCAGTGCTCTAGCTGGACGTGAGCCTGTACTCCATGCATATAACGAAGCTGTTGAAGAGCGATATCGTTTCTTTAGTTTTGGAGATGCAATGTTAATTATATAGTCTGGTCAAAAAGGACCAAGTCGGCTAAAAGCGCTGACGTCCTGTCAGCAACACCGACACTAGCACGTCTTGTACGTCGGAATTTCGAGGCAACGCAGTTTTGACCAGCGGAGAAACAAGCCAACGAAGAAATTCGTAGTGTCATTTTTACCGGACTTTTTGAACATCCTCTTTTATAAGATATGTAGAAAGGAAATGAATTGCTTGACTGCTATTAAATACGAATTGATTAAGACGTGTAAGCAAACAGGGGCACGTCTTGGAATGATTCATACACCACATGGTTCATATGAAACACCGATGTTTATGCCTGTAGGGACATTGGCAACTGTTAAAACGATGGCACCTGAAGAATTAAAGGAAATGGGTGCGGGTATCATCCTTAGCAATACTTATCATCTCTGGCTCCGGCCGGGGGAGCAAATCGTGAAAGATGCAGGTGGCCTCCATTCGTTTATGAATTGGGATCAAGCTATTCTTACCGATTCGGGCGGTTTTCAAGTTTTTTCATTAAGTGAGTTTAGGAAAATAGAAGAAGAGGGTGTCCATTTTCGCAATCACTTAAATGGTGATAAATTATTTTTATCACCGGAAAAAGCAATGGAAATTCAAAATGCGCTTGGTTCAGATATTATGATGGCATTTGATGAATGTCCACCTTTTCCTGCAACTCATGAATATATGAAAAAATCAGTGGAGCGTACTTCCCGGTGGGCGGAAAGATGCTTGAAGGCACATAAACGACCGGAAGATCAAGGGTTGTTTGGGATTGTACAAGGCGGGGAATATGAGGATTTAAGAACACAAAGTGCGAAGGACCTCGTTTCATTAGATTTTCCGGGCTATGCTATTGGTGGATTATCAGTAGGTGAACCAAAAGATGTAATGAATAAAGTGTTGGAATTTACTACCCCGCTCTTACCAAGTGATAAACCAAGATATTTAATGGGGGTCGGTTCTCCGGATTCATTAGTTGATGGTGCGATCCGCGGTGTGGATATGTTTGATTGTGTGTTGCCAACAAGAATTGCGAGAAACGGAACATGTATGACGAGTAACGGTAGATTAGTTATCAAAAATGCTGCCTATGCAAGAGATTTTGGGCCTCTTGATGAAAATTGTGATTGTTATACATGCAGGAATTATTCCCGTGCTTATATTAGACATTTAATAAAATGTGACGAAACGTTCGGAATTAGACTTACGACTTACCATAATTTATATTTTCTGTTAAAATTGATGAAGCAAGTCAGAAATGCGATTAAAGAGGATCGCCTGGGTGACTTCAGAGAAGAATTTTTTGAGCGATATGGATTCAATCTTCCGGACGCGAAAAATTTCTAATAACTTATCGTTTAAAGGAGGGAAACTTAAAATGGAAACTTTATTAGGCTTATCACCGTTTATTTTAATGTTTGTATTGTTTTATTTCTTACTAATAAGACCAAACCAAAAGCGGCAAAAAGCGGTTCAAAACATGCAAAGCAGTTTGCAAAAAGGGGACAAGATCGTCACAATTGGCGGCCTTCATGGTATTGTTGATGCGATTGACGAAGGAAAAATCGTCATTAAATGTGGGGATGGAAGCAGGCTTACATATGATCGTGCTGCTGTTCGCGATGTAACCGAGTCCGTTAGTGGGAATTAAAACGAAAAGCGAAAGCGACTTGCCAATCGACGTATGGATTTCGTATTCCCTGACGAGATAAAGGAAACACAATGAGTCCGAAAGGACAAATTGATGTTGACTTATCGTAGGAAGGGAAGTAGAAATCCACCAGTCGATAGGCGCTGTAGCTAGACAATGATAAAAAACGAAAAGAAGCGAGTCAATGAAATTGACAGCTTCTTTCTTTTTATGGATCTTTTTTAGTTATGAACGGGTCCGGATAATATATTTACGCCTAAAACTCCTCCCATCATAGCTGTTAAAATATAACAAATATGGTATACCAGTTGTTCGAGAGAAAATAATGAGCTATGACCTAAAAACTGGTACATCAATATTAGTAGACTATAAACGAGTCCAGTAGCTCCTCCTATTAACCAGCCTTTTTGTTTTCCTTTTCCCCCACATATAAACCCACCTGCAAACACTGAGAGAAAGGAAATGATTGTGATCAGCAAGTTGATAGACTTTTCCTGGGTCTCAGTAAATTGTAAGATAAGGGAAAATATCAAGCTTGTAACAACACCTAAAAGTAAAATAGCAATGACTCCATAAAGAATAGAAACTCCAAATTTTTTTGCTTCTATATTTATGCACTCCTTCCTTGTTTCCTGACTGACTCATCTCTGTACATGCTTATTCACTTACTTTGTTTTTAGAATGATTTTTCCTCAATTTTTCTCATTTAATAGGGCATACTAAAATGTGCTATGAAGAGGAGGAAAAAAGGATATGGAAAATTTCTTAATCATCATTTTACGTACAATTCTTTTGTATGCAGTAATTCTTGTGATTTTCAGGGTTATGGGTAAACGAGAAATAGGAGAGTTAAGTGTACTGGATCTTGTTGTATTTATTATGCTGGGTGAAATGGCGGTTATCGCTATTGAACAACATAAAGATCCCATTCTTCATACGATAATTCCGATGGCTGTGCTTATGTTAATTCAAATGCTTATGGCTTTTTTATCATTAAAGAGTAGAAAGTTTAGAAAAATCCTTGACGGGAAACCATCATTAATAATAAAAAACGGCAAAATAGATGAGAATATGATGAAAAAGCTACGGTATAATTTTGACGATTTACTGATGCAGCTTAGAACAAAAGATATAACGAATATTGCCGATGTCGAATTCGCCATCCTAGAAACTTCCGGAGAGCTATCAATTATTAAAAAATCAAATAATAAGAAAACGGCAACGTACACCCTTCCAATCATTTTAAATGGAAAAATTCAGCAAGATCATTTGGATGAATTGCAAAAAGATGAAACTTGGCTTAGAAAAGAACTAGATGAACGTGGTCATAATGAAATAGATCAAATATCTTTTTGTAGTTTTCAAGATGGAAAGTTCTTTGTAGATTATATCGATCCAAAATAATTAACGAATGAATCGGTTGATGATAGGAATTCTTAATAAATCGTTTTTGGTTAATAACTTAAACAAAATGGAAAGTAGAATATATGAAAAAGTAATAACCCCGATGCCTATAAGAAGGCGAACTAACTCATGGCTTTCAATTAATGTATTTTTGTAATAAATTGTCCCAGCGATACCGGACAGAACTGTAGCGACTATGAATTTTCCATAGTCCAATAAATAAATCGAAAATTGAATTTTTTTCAAAACCGTGGCAAAATGGAGCATCGTAACTAATACAGTTCCAGCGGCTATTCCAAGGGCAGCACCATTAATTCCGAATTGTGGCTGAGATGCGAGAACGAAAATAACTGCAATTTTAAGAACAGCCCCTATTAGGCTATTAATCATAGCTGCACTGGCCAAATCCAACGCTTGGAGAATAGCCTGCAATGGCCCCTGGTAGTAATAAAAAATAAAGAAAGGGGCAATTAATCTAATAAATTCAAAACCAGTTGGTGCTCCATACATTAAAGTCATGAGTGGTTTGGCAAATACATATAAAACGACAACGGCTAGTCCACCCGTAAGGAGAGCGAATCTTAATGCCTGCTGCAGTCTATGCTCAACTAGTTTATAATTTCGATTTGCATTTGCTTCACTAATGGCCGGAACAAGCGATGTTGAAAGCGAATGGGTAATAAAGGATGGGAGCATAAGTAAAGGCAATGCAAATCCGGTTAACAACCCATATTGCTTCGTTGCAACCCCGGCTGCAATGCCCGCAAGTAGTAAACTATGGGAAACGACAATTGGTTCAAAAAACCAGGCGAGCGATCCAATCATTCTACTTCCTGTCGTAGGTAGAGCTACATCCATTAACTCCTTTAACGTTTTTCCGCCTGCTTTAACTGATTTGAAAAAGTTTTTTCTAATCGGGAACTTCTTCTTTACTTTAAACATCATAAATAAATAGCCTAAAGAGGCTAGTTCACCAAGGACGGAAGCGACCATTGCAGCAGCTGCCGCATATTCGATTCCCAGTGGTAAAAATCTCTTAGCAAAAATTGCGATTAGAGCAATTCGGACAATTTGCTCAATCACTTGAGAAATTGCAGCAGGTTTCATATTTTGCTTGCCTTGGAAGTATCCCCTAATAACAGAAGAGATGGCGACGATCGGAATAATTGGAGCTATTGCAACTAAGGGGTAATATGTTCTTGGGTCCGTAAAAAGTGCTTTTGATAAAAATGGTGCTGCAAAAATTAAGGCTGGTGTAAAAATGAGTGATAAGGTTCCAGTAACAGCCAGTGAGACAGCAAGGATTTTTTTGATTTTCTTTCTATCTCCCCTAGCTTCTGCCTCTGCGACCGCTTTAGAAATCGCTACAGGTAATCCCATTTGCGTTAAGGTAATAACTAGGATAAGTGTCGGGAAGGACATCATAAATAAACCTACGCCCTCAGCCCCAATCATTCTTGCGATGACAATTCTATTGATAAATCCAAGAAGTCTCGTGATTAATCCTGCAGCCATTAATATGATTGTTCCTCTTAGAAACTTAGTCATTTTATTCCCTGCCTTCTCAAATCTCTATCAATCGATTACAATGAAGTATATGCAATGAAGTGGACAAAGCATGACAAGTTGTCGATAACGAAGGATAAAATATTTGGAAGGCGGTTAAATCATGGAGACTTCTCATCATCCTTATGATTCATATTTACATATGTTAGAACCTGCACTTACTAGTAAAGCCGAAGAATTTGCTGTATTAGGGTATGGCAAAGTAAAAACGGAAGACCTTTGGAGTTTTTTAACGAAAAAAAAGTGGAAAAAACATAAGGAAGGAATTCGGATTTACGAATTAGTTTCCGATATTCTATCGATGAAGGTTGGAGAATTTATGAATTTTGCCACAGTTGAGGCTTTTAAATCTCCAGATTGGTTTTCTGATATTGAAAGTGATGAACTTCAGGAACTTTTGCAAGTAAAATAAAAAGAATGTGAAATTGACACTGTAATCTTTATTAGCTTATACTTGTTATGTTTTTAAAATGTACTTGCTGCATACGTTCTATGCTCATCAACGCAAGGGGGAACTATATTTAATGGTTAAACGAGGCAGAATTATCGCATTTTTTCTTATTATCATTTTAATGGCAAGTTTAATTGGTACTACATCAAATCCTATCGTGAAAAAAATTAAGTTAGGGCTTGATCTTCAAGGTGGTTTTGAAGTTTTATATGATGTTACAGCGGTTGACAAGAATCAAAAAATTGATAAGGAAACTCTTGTACATACAACGCAGGCACTTAATAATCGAATCAACGTCATTGGTGTAAGTGAACCAAATATTCAAATTGAAGGTACAGATCGCATAAGGGTGCAGTTGCCTGGTGTAGAGGATCAAAACCAAGCTCGTGAAACATTAGGTACGACAGCAACGCTATCCTTCCGTGATGTCAATGACAACATCATGCTCTCAGGAACAGATCTAAAAGAAGGCGGCGCTAAAGCAACAATTTCATCAAGAAATAATCAACCGATTGTTTCAGTTGAATTAAAAGAAAGAAAAAAATTCAGAGATGTTACAAAGAAAATTGTTGACATGGCACCGAATAACCAGCTTGTCATCTGGCTTGATTTCGAAGAAGGGGTCGATTCTTACAAGGATGCCTTAGTAAATGGCAACCCCAAAATGTTATCAAATCCAAATGTAAATGAAGTATTCAATACAACTGAAGTTACAATAGAGGGAAATTTTACACAGCAAGAAGCTGAAAATTTGGCCAATCTTTTAAATGCCGGAGCTTTACCTGTTAAGTTAACAGAAGTTTATTCTACTTCTGTAGGTGCACAGTTCGGGGAACAGGCACTAAATAAAACAGTAGAGGCAGGAATTTTGGGGATTGCGATTATTTTCCTCTTTATGATAGCTTATTATCGTTTTCCAGGGGTTATTGCAACAATTACCCTTTCGATTTACATCTACTTAATTCTGCTAATTTTTGATTTAATGAATGGTGTATTGACATTGCCAGGTATTGCCGCTTTAATTCTCGGGGTTGGTATGGCAGTCGATGCAAATATATTAACATATGAGCGAATAAAGGAAGAAATAAAAGTAGGAAGATCGATTAAGTCTGCTTTCGACGCGGGGAATAAATCATCGTTCGTTGCCATATTTGATGCAAACATTACCACATTGCTTGCGGGTGCTGTTTTATTCTATTTTGGGACAAGCTCTGTTAAAGGGTTTGCTACAATGCTCATCATCAGTATATTAATGAGCTTTTTGACTGCTGTTTATGGTTCTAGACTTTTGCTCGGATTATGGGTGAACAGTCGTTTCTTAAAGGATAAACCAGGCTGGTTCGGAATAAAGCAATCTCAAATCTATGCCCTTTCAGACAACAAGACGACCCATGATATACCGACACGCTTTGATAAGTTTGATTTTGTAAAGCATCGTAAAAAATTCTATGTATTTTCAACTATTTTAATTGTTAGTGGAATTATTATACTAGGGATTTTTAGATTAAATCTTGGAATTGACTTTTCAAGTGGTACAATGGTTGAAATTAGTACAGGAAAATCATTAACAACTGAAGAAGTCAAAACGGAGTTAACTGAAATCGGATTTCCAACAGAAAATATTGTACTAAAGGGGTCTAACAACGAGATCGGAGTCGCACGATATAAAGATCCTTTGAATAAAGCAGAAATTGCTAAGATGAAAACACATTTCTCGGACAAATATGGTACCGAACCGAATGTAAGTACTGTTTCGCCAACTGTTGGTAAGGAACTAGTGAAGAATGCATTTAAAGCACTAATCATTGCAGCAATTGGGATTATTATTTATGTTTCTCTTAGATTTGAATATGCAATGGGGCTTACATCTGTACTTGGTCTCCTACATGATGCCTTTTTTATCCTTGCTTTCTTTAGTTTAACAAGGCTTGAAGTAGATTTAACGTTTATTGCCGCAGTATTGACGATTGTTGGTTATTCTATAAATGACACAATTGTGACGTTTGACAGGATTCGTGAAAACATGACTGCAAAAAAACGTTTGAAAACAGAACAAGATATTGCTGATGTTGTCAATCAGGGCTTGCGCCAAACCTTGACACGCTCCATCAATACTGTACTTACAGTTATTATTACTGTCGTTGCCTTACTTATACTTGGAAGTGAATCAATCCGCGGTTTTTCACTTGCCCTGCTTGTCGGACTACTAGCAGGAACATATTCTTCCATCTTCATATCCGCCCAGTTGTGGTATGATATGAAAGTGAGAGAATTAAGGAAAAATGGTCCGATCAACACTGTTAAAGAGAAAAAGAAATGGTCTGATGAACCACAAGTCTAAAGAAAAGCGAAAGCGCCTGTCCATCGACGTACAGGCCCACAGGATGTGGGTTCGTCGACGTCGCCACAGGACGTGGCGGTTTTAGTCGACGTTCCTTTTTCGGCCTCTGACTGAGATAAAGGAAACACGGCGAGGGACGAGCTAGTGAAATTGGCACTTCAAATTTCACCTGATGTTGACTTATCGTAGGGAAGAGGACAAGAAGTTTGCTAGTCGATAGGCGCTGTAGCTGGACAAAGAAAAGCAAAAGCGCCGGAACTGGATAATAAAAAAACCCGCAGAAGATTCTGCGGTTTTTTTTGCCAAAAAAGTAGAATACTACATTTATGAATATACAGAACAGAAAAAAGGAGTAAGCAATGAATCAGGATGATCGTTTTAAACAAGCAGCATTTGCCGCATGGTTAGGGATTATTGTTAATATCATCTTAACGATTATAAAAGGTTTCATAGGTTTGAAAGCAAATAGTAAGGCTTTAATCGCTGACGCTGCTCATTCTGCGTCTGATATAGCTGGTTCACTAGCTGTTTATATTGGCCTTAGGGCAGCAAAGAGACCACCCGATGAAGATCATCCGTACGGGCATGGAAAAGCTGAATCCATCGCGGCCATCATCGTTGCTGTTATTCTATTCCTAGCTGGGCTGCAAATTGGAAAATCCTCCATTACCGCCTTATTTACTACAGTTTCAGTACCCGGGAGCATTGCCATATACGCTGTTATTTTTTCCATTATTGTTAAAGAGGCACTTTTTCAATATAAATATCGATTAGGGAAAAAATTAAAAAGCGACGCCTTAATTGTAAATGCATATGAGCATAGGTCGGATGTCTATTCTTCGATTGCTGCCCTTATAGGAATTGGAGCATCAATATTAGGAAGAAAATTCAATATTCATTGGCTAGAGTATGGAGATCCGGTAGCAGGTGTGGCTGTGTCAATACTTGTGTTAAAAATGGCTTGGAAGCTTGGAGCTGATTCTATTCATAATACATTGGATCATGTTCTCCATGAGGAAGATACAACTGTTTTTAGAAAAATAGTAGCTTCTGTACAAGAGGTAAGAGAAATTGGAGAACTTCATGCTAGAGAACATGGATATTATGTTATTATTGATTTGAAAATATCAGTTGATCCCAACATTACCGTAATAGAAGGGCATGAAATTGGTAAAAAGGTGAAATCAAAGCTAATGGAACATCCGGACGTCCATAATGTTTTCGTTCATATTAATCCTGATCATCCAGATGAAAAAAAGTGATATAAAACTTATACTTTATGTTATGTTAGTTTAGAGAGGTGGACCAATGTTATATCCTAAAACGAGGTGGGTTGTTCAAACTACGAATGATCAAACCGTAAAAGCACTCGCAGAACAATTAAATATTTCTCCACTTTTGGCCTCTATGCTTATTAATCGAGGAATAAATGATGTTATCGAAGCAAGAGAATTTATACATTCAGAAAGCGGAGAATTTCATGATCCTTTTTTATTTCCCGATATGGATAGGAGTATAGATAGAATTAAAAGGGCAATTGAAACGTACGAACCAATTTTAATTTTCGGTGATTATGATGCTGATGGTGTAACAAGCACAACTGTAATGATGGACATTCTAACAAAAATGAATGCAAATGTTACATATTATATCCCGAATCGTTTTACAGAAGGATATGGGCCAAATGAAAATGCATTCAGAGAGGCTCATAAACAAGGGATAACATTAATTATTACGGTGGATACAGGAATTTCAGCCATTAATGAAGTAAAACTGGCAAATGAACTTGGCATCGACGTGATTATCACAGATCACCATGAGCCTGGAAACATTCTACCAGAAGCATTTGCAATTATTCATCCAAAACTGCCTCATTCAAATTACCCATTTTCAGAGCTTGCAGGTGTGGGAGTTGCGTTTAAACTTGCACACGCTATAAATGGAGAACTTCCTGAAGAATTGCTTGATTTAGTTGCCATTGGCACTATTGCTGACCTTGTACCATTGCACGGGGAAAATCGTCTTCTTGTAAAGGCAGGTTTGAAGAAATTAACCTATACAACACGTAAAGGTCTTCAAGCTTTATGTAAAATATCCGGAGCTAAGTTATCTGAAATTAATGAGGAAACGGTTGGATTTGTCATTGGGCCAAGGTTGAATGCAGCGGGTCGAATGAATCATGCGGCTCCAGCAGTAGAATTATTAAGAACAAATGATATTGAAGCTGCCGAGCAGCTTGCTGAAGAAATAGATTTTATGAATAAAGAGCGGCAGCAAAATGTTACAGAAATAACAAATGAAGCAGTCGCTATGGTCGAAAATGATTTTCCGCCCAATGAAAATAACATTATTGTTATTGGAAAAGAAGGTTGGAGCGCGGGTGTAATTGGTATCGTAGCCTCTAGATTGGTGGATCGCTTTTATAGGCCAGCTATCGTTTTAAGCTACGACAAAACAACGGGACTTGCTAAAGGATCTGCTCGAAGTATTCACGGTTTTAACTTATATAAAAATCTCTCAGCTCTATCCCATTTACTTCCTCATTTTGGCGGTCATCCAATGGCGGCTGGAATGACCTTAAAGATTGAAGATGTTGATCTTTTACGCCGGAATCTGGACGAAGCTTGTGGAAATCAACTTACAGCTGAAGACTTTATCCCTGTAACAGAATTAGATGCGGCACTTTCCATTGATGAGGTAAATGTTGAAGCGATTGGACAATTAGAGTTGCTTGCACCTTTTGGAATGGGAAACCCCAAACCTAAAGTAATGATCCAAAGTACAATGGCAACCGAAGTAAGAAAAATAGGAGCAAATAAGACGCATTTAAAAATGACTTTAGAAAAGCCAGGGTTTACACTTGATGGAGTTGGTTTTAATATTGGTCATTTAGCGGATGATATATCGGCAAATTCAAAAATATCCGTTATTGGTGAACTTTCAATCAATGAGTGGAATAATATGAGAAAACCACAAATCGTTATGAAGGATTTGGCTATTCGTGAATGGCAGCTTTTTGACGTACGGGGTAATAAGCAAATAGATCTAGATGATCCGACGAAAATGTTGATTATTTTTGCTGAGAAGTATATGAAACAATTTGAGTATAGAAATAATCTCATATTGGTAAAAAATAAGGAAGATGCAAGCGAAATTAATATAAATGAAAAACAAATCATCCTATATGATTTGCCAGAAGATATTGAAATACTAGAAATGCTTATTAAAGGTAAGACCCCAGAGCGCATATATGCGCATTTTTATCATGCTCAGACACAATTTTTTTCTATCATTCCCACAAGGGACCATTTCAAGTGGTATTATGCCTTCCTTTTAAAAAGGCAACGTTTTGATTTGAAGAAATTTGGAGAAGACCTTGCGAAATATAGAGGCTGGTCAGTAGAAACAGTTAAGTTTATGTCGCAAGTGTTTTTTGAATTAAATTTTGTTACAATAAAGGATGGATTCATTACAGTTAATCCAGCTAAGCAGAAAAAAGATCTAGCAGATTCGCAGACGTATCAAAAAAAACAAGAGCAAATTAGTATGGAAAAATTATTGTTATTTTCATCGAATACGGAATTGAAAACATGGTTCGATGAAAGGTTGGCACATAATGTGTCTTATGAGGAGGAAACAAAAGCATGGATTTGAAACAATTTATTACGATTGTCCCTGACTGGCCGAAGGAAGGGATCATTTTTAAGGATATTACAACGTTGATGGATCATGGCGAGGCATACCACTACGCTACTGATCAAATAGTGGATTACGCAAAGGAAAAGAAAATCGACATCGTTGTGGGTCCAGAAGCAAGAGGGTTTATCATCGGATGTCCGGTGGCTTATGCATTAGGTCTTGGGTTTGCTCCTGTGCGTAAAGAAGGAAAGCTTCCTCGTGAAACAATAAAAGCAGATTACGGAAAAGAGTACGGGAAAGATGCACTTACGATACATAAGGATGCAATCAAACCTGGGCAAAGAGTACTTATAACCGATGATTTATTGGCAACTGGTGGCACTATTCAAGCTACAATTGAATTAGTTGAAAAACTCGGTGGTGTCGTTGCGGGAATTGCATTTCTTATTGAACTGTCATACTTAAATGGTAGGGAAAGTTTGGATGGCTATGACATCCTTTCATTAATGACATTCTAATTTTCAATGGCTGTCCCAAAAATTCGCGGATGATTTTTGCGAAGGGGCAGCCTTACTATTTTATTATTTTGTTGAAATTATTGTCAAAACCTTTACAACTGTGTCTCTTTTCTCGATAATAGATATCATATATTCAATTTTCATAAAAAGGTGATCCTCATGGCTAAAGATGAAAAAATACTAGCGGAAGAAGTGATAAATCAAACAAGTAAATACTTGAATGCTGAAAATGTTGCATTAGTGCAAAAAGCGTATGAGTTTGCAAGTGCTGCACATAAAGAACAATTTCGTAAATCAGGGGAGCCTTACATTATCCACCCTATTCAAGTAGCAGGCATACTTGCAGATTTAGAGATGGATCCGGCAACATTAATAGGTGGCTTTCTCCACGATGTCGTTGAAGATACGTCTGTCACTATTGCTGAGATAAAAGAAGCATTTGGCAACGAAGTAGCGATGCTTGTCGATGGGGTTACGAAGTTAGGTAAAATTAAGTATAAATCACATCAAGAACAACAAGCGGAGAATCATCGGAAAATGTTTATCGCTATGGCACAAGATATTAGGGTCATTTTGATAAAATTAGCGGATAGACTTCACAATATGCGCACACTTAAACATTTACCTCCGGAAAAGCAAAGAAGGATTGCAAATGAAACACTAGAAATTTTCGCCCCATTAGCACATCGGCTCGGGATTTCAAAAATCAAATGGGAACTTGAAGATACTGCTCTCCGTTATTTAAATCCTCAGCAGTATTACCGGATTGTCAATTTAATGAAAAGAAAAAGGGAAGAGCGGGAGCAATATCTTGAAGATGTCATGTCCGAAGTGAAGGATCGCCTTGATGAAATGGAAATAAAAGCGGAAGTTTACGGAAGACCGAAGCATATTTATTCCATTTATCGAAAAATGGTTCTCCAGCATAAGCAGTTTAATGAAATATATGATTTGCTTGCGGTTCGGATTATTGTTAATAGTATAAAAGATTGTTATGCAGTATTGGGAATTATTCATACGTGTTGGAAACCTATGCCGGGACGCTTCAAGGATTATATCGCGATGCCGAAGCCAAATATGTACCAATCCCTGCATACCACTGTTATTGGACCGAAAGGCGACCCTCTTGAAGTCCAAATTAGGACAATGGAAATGCATCGTATCTCAGAATTTGGGGTTGCCGCCCATTGGGCATATAAAGAAGGAAAAACAATTACTCCTCAAGCATCTTTCGAGAAAAAACTTTCTTGGTTCAGGGAGATACTAGAGTTCCAAAATGAATCTGAAAATGCAGAAGAATTTATGGAGTCATTAAAAATTGATCTCTTTTCTGATATGGTGTTTGTGTTTACTCCTAAAGGGGATGTTATTGAGCTTCCTGCGGGATCTGTTCCAATTGATTTCGCATATCGAATTCACTCCGAAATAGGAAATAAGACAATTGGAGCAAAAATTAACGGTAAAATCGTTACATTAGACTATAAATTAAAAACTGGGGATATTATTGAAATCCTCACTTCCAAGCATTCATATGGACCTAGCCAGGACTGGTTGAAGCTGGCACAAACTTCGCAAGCAAAAAATAAAATTCGACAATTTTTTAAGAGGCAGCGTAAAGAGGAAAATATCCTTAAAGGTAGAGAATTGGTTGAAAAAGAAATTAAAGAAATGGATTTTGACCTGAAGAAGGTAATGACTGCTGAAAATCTTAAAAAAGTCGCAGACAAATTCAATTTTGGAAATGAAGACGATATGTTTGCAAGCGTCGGATATAACGGCATTTCAGCATTACAAGTGGCAAATCGTCTCACAGAAAAGTTAAGAAAACAACGGGATCAGGAAGAAGCGGAGAGGGAGATTACGGCAGAAGTAAAAACCGATCCCGCTCCAAAACGTCATGATGCCGGAGTAACGGTAAAAGGTGCTGATAATTTACTCATCCGTTTATCAAGGTGCTGCAATCCTGTGCCGGGGGATGAGATCATCGGATTTGTTACGAAAGGGCGAGGTGTTTCAGTTCACCGAGCAGATTGCCCAAATATTGATGCTAGTGAAATGGAAAACCGATTAATTCCAGTAGAATGGGAATCAGATTCAGCGAATCGCAAGGAATATAATGTGGAAATTGAAATATCAGGCTTTGACCGCCGGGGTTTATTAAATGAAGTTCTTCAAACCGTCAGTGGAACAAAAACAAACATTACAGCGGTAACTGGAAGATCGGACCGTAATAAAATGGCAACGATTATGATGTCGATATCCATCCAAAATATCGGTCATCTTCATAAGGTTGTAGATAAAATTAAACAAATTCCAGATATATATGCCGTTAGAAGAATAATGAACTAAGGAGTTTTAATCATTAATGAGAGTAGTATTGCAAAGATGTAAAGAGGCAAGTGTAACAGTAGAAGGTAATATTACAGGTTCGATAGACCAAGGTTTTGTTTTATTAGTAGGAATTACCCATGAAGATTCTGAGCAAGAATGTGAATGGCTAGCAGATAAAATTGTCAATTTACGAATCTTTGAAGATGATGCAGGAAAAATGAACCGCTCTTTGATTGATACGGAAGGAGCAATTTTATCCATTTCACAATTTACTCTTTACGGGGATTGCACTAAAGGAAGAAGGCCAAACTTCATGAATGCCGCAAAACCTGAACATGCCGAAATATTATATCATCGTTTTAATCAGCTATTAAAAGAAAAAGGCATTCAAGTAGAGACGGGTATTTTTGGCGCAATGATGGATGTAAAATTAATTAATGATGGACCGGTTACACTTGTTTTGGAAAGGTAATATATAAGGCAAGTGAGGAAGGTTTCTTAACATGGCTGTTGATTTCCGCTCCAGGTGGCTTCGCTTTCCGCGGGCGGTACGGGGAGCCTCCTCGGCGCAAGCGCCTGTGGGGTCTCCCTTGTTCCGTACTCCCGCGACGGACATGACGTCCTAGTGTCGGCGTTTGCCACATGACGTGGCCGTCTTTAGCCGACCAGGAGTCTTCGCCGCCTTCCGCTCCAATCAACAGGTTCTTATATTAGGATTTATTTTTTTAAAAGGTATAATTCCCCTCGTTAATAAGGGAGTTATACCTTTTTTGCTGAATAATAGTTGAGTCTCAAATACTTTCGTATTGCTAATATTGTGGCATGTTGTTATTTTTTGCGAAATACTAAAACCTTCTGAGCGCCATAATCGTGTTACAAATGAGAGGATGTGAATCGATGATGAAAAGATCCGTGTTACGTGCGGAGTTGGATTGTGCCGATCGTATGTCATCAGATCATATGAACAGTCACATTACCGAAGTATACGATCGTCATGTTGAAATTGTTTATCGAGTTTGCTTTTCGATTTTGGGCAACAGCCAGGATGCTGAGGATGCTGTGCAAACGGTATTTGTGAAATTTATGGAAAGTAAGAAATCTTTTATTGACATCGAACATGAAAAAGCATGGCTAATAGTAACAGCAAAGAATCAGTGCTTCGATTTTCATCGTAAATGGTGGAAAAAAAAGGTTGTTGATTATGATTTAAACACCGTGGGTTGGTTAGGAACAGATTCCTTTGAGTATAGCGATTTGGAGGAAAAATTGAGGAAATTACCTGCTACCCACAGATTAATTCTATACCTTCATTATTATGAGGGATATAAATTAATTGAAATTGCAGATATGTTAGACATGAATATTAATACGGTGAAAACAAGGATCCGGAGTGCTAAGAAGCGATTAAAATTGGAGATTGGAGATGACTATCGTGGATGAGAAAAATTTAATTGGTTATTTCGAAAGCACAACACCGGGAGACGAACAAAAATTACGAATGAGAAAAGCGATCTTGTCCCAAACTCACGAAAAAGTTACTGACTCAAAGAAAAAATGGAGGTGGGATTGGGCGAAAATAACAGCAGCCTCTGTTATATGTGTAGCATTAGCATTTCTATTTTCGATAAATAATCCATTTAATGGTGAGGCATTTGCCTATGCAATCAACATCATAGATCCGGACGGTACTAGAATACAATTAGCAGACAACGAAAATACTCGTGAGGATTTTGGGATTTCTGTAAGCAATGTAAATTCAAGACCGGATTTGGAGTTTTATATTGACGGTGAAGACATAGAAAAAATTGAAATAACTACGAGTAATGAGTATATATATGCCGTGGATTGGACGGAAACACAGCACAGGAAGTATTGGGATGTTGAGTATTATCAGTACTTTGATGAAGAAAAACAGATAGCAGTAGCTGACTTTGATCTTATTTATGATAAACAACTTACCATGACATTCGATGAGAATTTTAGTGATTATGATAAAATTTGGTTTCGCTGGGTTGCTTGGGATCTATATCAATGGGCAGCGGCGGATGATTACGCTCATTTCCTTGGTGAGGGCATCAAAATAGATGATTTGAGTGATGAAGAAAAAACACGTATTGCTACTGGGGGCACAGGCTTAGGAATTGGCCATATTCAATTAGATGGCTACCCCGAGAATTTAAGAGAGGATACCATTACCATAACTATTACAAATAGAGATGGGAAGGAAATAACGAAAGTAATTGGAGTAAAAGTAAGCAATAATGAACTAAGACAAACAGTAGTAACAGCCACTTTGTTAGACAATTAAAATAAAAATAGTTCCTCCTATAAAATGCACGTAATTGATTTTGGAACAATGTTGATTGTAGCGGAAGGTGTGAGACTCCTGGTCGACTAAAGTCGGCCACGTCCTGTGGCCAACGTCGACACTAGGACGTCCTGTCCGTCGCTGGGAATACGGAACTGGGGAGATCCCGCAGGCGCCTTGGCGCCGAGGAAGCTCCCCGTAACGCCCGCGGATAGCGAACACCTGCAGCGGAAATCAACAGTCAAGGTTAACAGACAAATCAATAAAAAAGAGGAGGTGTCTAAAAAGTCATAGTAAGATATTTTAGATCCCTCCCTTTTTTAATTCCCCGAAAAATAATCAATTAGACCTTTTTCAATCGCATTTGTAATTTTATCCATGTACGTATTCGTTTTAATGATTTCCTCTTCGGCAGGGTTGCTTAAATATCCTAGCTCAAGCAATATCGAAGGTTGTTGATTTTCTCTAAGTACATAGTAGTCGCCATATCGGACCCCGCGGTCTGAAATGTTGATGGCGTTAGTAATATGATTGTGCACGGTTTCCGCCAATTTCATTTCGTTGTCGTAATAATAATACGTTGTGTGGCCATGAACTGAACTATCTTCTATACTATCAAAGTGCAGGCTAATGAAAACGTCGGCATTTTCGATATAAGCAATTTCCGCCCGATCTTGTAAACTTACGTATTCATCGTAAGATCTAGTCAATACAACATTAAAGCCAGCAGTTGATAATTTATCACTTAGAAGTAATGCCGCATTCATCGTCAAATCTTTCTCAAGTGTTCCGTTTGCTCCGGCAGCCCCTTCATCACGTCCCCCGTGACCTGGATCAATAACAATGGTTTTTGAAAAAGTTTTCGCCTTTGCCGGAACTTTATTAGTTCTTGAAACAATCCAGCTTGCTATAAACCCTTTTTTTCCTGAACCAAATTCAATCTTTATCCAATCTCCATCTTTTTCTAAAACCCTATAAACATCTTTTGATGAAGCTTGTCCAATTATATTCGATTTTAAGGTTGGTTTTTTTCTAATATTCGTCCCATCATATAATGGGCTAATATAATGTTCTTCCTGACCAGAAATATTACTATTAGTTGGTTGACTTGGTTTTATTGTTTCAATGTAAGCACTGCTTACAAAAGCGCGACCAGATGAAAATTCTATTTCATACCAATCATCTTTATGATCCAAAATAACAACTTCATCACCCATTTGTAGGTTACCTAAAACAGAACCGGAAAGATTCGGCTCTGATCGAATATTTAAATGATCGGCTGTAACCATTCCTGTACTTGTGTTCGATGGAGCTTTTTGCTCCTGGGCCAACCAGTTTGCTATCCACCCTTTTTTACCAGATGGAAGCTTAATTTCATACCAGTCATCTTTTTGATTTTTTACTTCATATGTTTCTCCTTTTCGGATTTGGGTAATGATTGAATAAGTTGTACCTGGTTTTTCTCGAACATTCACTATATCTTCAGTAACAACAATGGTATCAGATTCCGCAAAAATTACTGGAGAAAATCGTACAAAAAGAATAACTAGTAAGAATGGAATGATAATAAATAAGAATAGTTTTTTCCCCAAAAAATGAAACCGCCTTTCTCACTGACCTAAATATCAATTTTACCAATTTTCTTATATTCTAATCAAATTTAATATTCGAGGAAAAGTATAAAAATCCTTTTAAGTTTATTAAATTGGGTAATACTAACTAAGGTAGTGCATGGTTGATTTCATTTAGGTAAGAGAATAAATAGGCGGAGAATTTCCGGTTAATGTATATAGAGGGAGCTTAAGTAGCAGAAATAAACGGAGATATTCCGGTTAACTGCTCTAAATATAACAAAATCCATAGATTTGAATCATATAAACGGAAAATCATCCCTTATTTTTAAGGAAATATGGGTATTTTTCAAAATAAAAGGAATTCTTCCGTTTATTTTTCAAACGTCTTGAAATCAACATTCAGTTATAGTAGAGGGATGAAGAGTCGCCCAACATGAGAAAAGAAAATATTAGTTAATTGGATTGGAGGGCGGCGACTCCTGGTCGGCTAAAAACGGCCACGTCCTGGGGCCAACGCCGACACTAGGACTTCCTGTCCGTCGGGGGATCTGCGTGATAGGTGAGACCCCGCAAGGCGCGAAGCGACTGAGGAGGCTCACCGCACGCCCCCCGGAACTTTTGTCATAAATGTGGAAAACTTGTACCATCTAAATCGGTGAATCCCGAGAGTCTATAAAATAAATAGGAGGCATCAAGTTGAGAGCAAATGAACAAAATCGTATAGCTTCCTTCAGTACATCTCAGCTTTTTTCATTGAATTTTAAACATAGTATTGAAAAAGAGAATTATACGGTTATGGAGGAGCATAGTTCAGAATACGGACTTTCTTTGGCAGATATTAAAGGGTTTAAAAAAAGAATGGGTAGGTCTTAGCTTTAAAAACGGAATAAAACAATTATGGTATGTATTGACAAAGTTTTATGATATTCGTATGATAAATGAATAATTATAAACATGAACATAGTAGCCAATGAGGGAAAAAGTAATTAAGATCCGTATGGAAAGAGAGGAAATGCCATGGCTGGAAGCATTTCTCCAAATCGACTTAATGAAGCACATTCCGTAGGCTTTCGTTTCGAAAGGGTAAATCTTAGTAGGAATGAACGTAATCAGGCGATAACTGTTTGAGTGGGAGCTGGATTTTCAGCTTCAAAAAGGGTGGCACCGCGGGAATATACCTCTCGTCCCTTGTTTTTCGAAACAAGAGACGAGGGGTTTTTATTTTTAATCCGTTTTTGTTAAAGGAGGAATCGTTATGACCATACAAATACCGAGAGGGACGCAAGACATCCTTCCTGGAGTGGTTGAAAAGTGGCAATTCATTGAGGGAAAAGCGAAAGAAATTTGCAATAAATATCAATATCGGGAAATCCGAACTCCTATTTTTGAAAATACTGAACTTTTTTTACGAGGAGTTGGGGATACGACTGACATTGTACAAAAGGAAATGTACTCCTTTCATGATCGAGGTGGAAGGAACATCACACTTCGGCCGGAAGGAACCGCTTCAGTCGTTCGATCTTTTGCAGAAAATAAAATGTTTGGAAATCCCACACAACCGGTAAAGCTTTATTATTTAGGGCCGATGTTCCGTTACGAGCGTCCACAAGCAGGAAGATACCGCCAATTTGTTCAGTTTGGGGTAGAAGCATTAGGAAGTATGGATCCAGCTATTGATGCCGAAGTGATTTCGCTTGCAATGGATTTATACAAATCTCTCGGTTTAAAGAAGCTGCGCCTTGTCATTAATAGTCTTGGAGACAATGAGAGCAGGAATGCTCATAGAACGGCCCTGATTAATCACTTCGAACCAAGAATTGATGAATTTTGTGGAGATTGCCAAAAACGGCTCGAAAAAAATCCATTAAGAATACTTGATTGTAAGAAAGACCGTGATCATGAGTTAATGAAATCAGCACCTTCGATTCTTGAGTTTTTAAATGAAGATTCGAAGCAATATTTTGAAAAGGTAAAACAATACTTATCAGAAATGGATATTGATTTCATCGTGGATCCAACTTTAGTTAGAGGATTGGATTACTATAACCACACAGCATTTGAAATCATGAGTGAAGCAGAAGGCTTTGGAGCGATTACAACTCTTTGCGGCGGCGGTAGATATAATGGACTTGTAGAAGAGATGGGTGGTCCTGATACGCCCGGAATCGGTTTTGCATTAAGTATGGAAAGATTGATAAGTGCTCTGGAGGCAGAAGGAATAAATATTGATTCCAAATACGCTGCTGACTGCTATATTATTGCACTTGGAGATGAAGCGAGAGACTATTCTGTTTCTTTATTGCAAAAATTACGTCAAGCAGGGTTTTCTTCTGATCGTGATTATTTAAATCGAAAACTAAAAGCGCAATTTAAAGCTGCTGAGCGTCTAGGTGCTAAATTCGCAATTATTTTAGGCGATGAAGAGTTGCAAACTGGCAAAATAACTGTAAAAAATTTAGATAATGGTGAACAAAGCGTAATGTCGCTGCACAATTTTATAGATGAATTTAGTAAGCAATGCCGATGAGGAGGATTTTGTATGTTTGGTAGAACACATTATTGTGGAGAGATTACGGATAAGTCGATTGGAGAGTCCGTTATTTTAAAGGGATGGGTGCAAAGACGTCGTGATTTAGGAGGATTGATATTCATTGATCTTCGTGACAGAACGGGTATTGTACAAATTGTCTTTAATCCTGAAATATCTAGGCAAGCACTAGCAATTGCCGAAAAAGTCAGAAACGAATACGTAGTGGATGTTCGTGGGACCGTTGTGGCAAGAGATATAGGAACGATAAATGAAAATTTGAAAACAGGTAAAATAGAAATAGTCGTATCTGAAGTAAACATTATCAACGAATCGAAGACTCCTCCATTTATGATTGAAAACAATTCCGAAGCGGCTGAAGACATCCGCTTGAAATATAGATATTTGGATCTTCGCAGAACGGAAATGTACGATGTTTTTAAAATGCGCTCGACAGTAACGAGAACGATTCGTAACTTTTTGGATGAAGAGGGATATCTTGATATCGAAACGCCAATTCTTACGAAGAGTACTCCGGAAGGGGCAAGGGATTATTTAGTCCCAAGCCGTGTTCATCCAGGAGAGTTTTTTGCTTTGCCGCAATCACCGCAAATATTTAAGCAATTATTGATGGTTAGTGGATTTGATAAATATTATCAAATTGCCAGATGTTTTCGTGATGAGGATTTGCGGGCTGACCGTCAGCCGGAATTTACACAAATTGATATTGAAGTAAGCTTCATGAGTCAAGAAGACATTAGGGAAATGGTTGAGCGGATGATGAAGCAAGTAATGTTAGCTACGAAAGGACTTGAAATCCAGACTCCTTTCCCTATCATGCCATATGACGAAGCAATGGAAAAGTATGGATCAGATAAACCGGATACACGATTTGGAATGGAATTACAAGATATTTCAAAGTTAGTCGAAAACTCCAGCTTTAAAGTATTTTCAAATGCCATTTCAACTGGCGGCCGAGTGAAAGCTCTCGTCGTAAAAGAACGTGCTGATCAATTTTCTAGAAAAGATATTGACGGTTTAGGTGAATTTGCTGCTCGTTACGGAGCTAAAGGTCTAGCCTGGCTCAAAGTTGATGCTGATGGATTAAAAGGTCCAATCGCAAAATTCTTCGCTGAAACTGAACAAACAGAGCTTTGTGGATTCCTTTCAGCTGAACAAGGAGACTTAATACTGTTTGCAGCTGATTCCAAAAAAGTTGTGGCAGATTCATTAGGTGCATTACGCTTGAAGCTTGGTAAAGCTTTAGGATTGATCAATGAAAATCAATACAATTTCCTCTGGGTTACAGAGTGGCCATTACTGGAATATGATGAAGAAGAAAATCGCTATTATGCAGCACATCATCCTTTTACAATGCCTCGGCGCGAAGATTTGGATAAGCTTGAATCAGATCCGAGTGAGGTGAAAGCACAAGCGTATGACCTAGTATTAAATGGCTATGAATTAGGTGGAGGTTCATTGCGAATATATGAACGTGACATTCAAGAAAAGATGTTTAAGGTACTCGGATTTTCCGCGGAAGAAGCGAAAGAGCAATTTGGATTTTTGCTTGAAGCTTTTGAATATGGAACCCCTCCCCATGGTGGTATTGCCTTAGGACTAGATCGAATTGTCATGCTCTTAGCCGGCAGAAATAGCCTTCGTGATACGATTGCTTTCCCGAAAACGGCAAGTGCGAGTGATTTGTTAATGAAGGCGCCTGATGAGGTGAGTGAATCTCAACTAAAAGAATTGCATCTTGCTGTAGATGTCAAGGCTGAAAAGGTTTTGTAATGGATTTGTAATAGGTAAATTGGGGATAATTTCCCATGCAATTACGTTTGAAAAAAGCATTTTCCTATGTTAATATTTAATCAACAAGAAAAGTCCTGATGTGTTCGTCTATACACCTTTTCGTTTTGACCGACATCTCATACCTACGGGAGTTTGGCGTTTCCAGACTAAATGCAAGCCTCCACGAGAGGACACGTAAGGCCTGGAGCAGGACACCCACCTGCCAAGAGCGGGTTCAAAACAAAGGATTTTTAACAGACGGCATAATTGGGACTTTTCCTAATTTCTAACAAAGCAGCCTTTTATTGAAAGGCTGTTTTTATTTTGTTGTAAAATAGTACTTTTTCATTTATTCTAATTCAGAGTAAAAAGACTTAACATACTTGGAGCTGATATACATGTTGCATCAATTTTCTAGAAACGAATTGGCGATTGGAAAGGAAGGACTAACATTATTAAAAAACAGCACAGTTGCCATTCTTGGAGTAGGTGGAGTAGGTACATTTGCAGCGGAGGCATTGGCGCGAAGCGGTATTGGAAAATTAATTCTTGTTGATAAAGATGATGTAGATATAACAAATGTGAACAGACAACTCATTGCCCTACTGTCAACAGTTGGACAGCCCAAAGTTGATTTAATGAAAAAAAGAATTGAGGATATAAATCCTGAATGTGAAGTGGTTGCTTTAAAAATGTTTTATACAGAGGAGACATATGAAACTTTTTTTGAACATAAACCGGATTTTGTTGTTGATGCTTCAGACACCATATCTTTTAAAATTCATTTAATCAAAGAATGCTTAAAGCGTGATATCGCGATTATTTCATCAATGGGTGCTGCCAATAAAATGGATCCAACACGATTAATGATTAAGGATATTTTTAAAACGCATACGGACCCGATTGCGAAAGTAATTAGAACGAGACTTAGAAAAGAAGGCATTAAAAAAGGAATTCCTGTTGTTTTCTCTGATGAGAGTCCTATTGTTATTCGTGAAGATGTACGGAAAACGGTCGGGAAGGATGACTCGGAGATTAGAAAGGCGCAAATGCCGCCTTCTTCTAATGCATTTGTTCCTTCGACAGTTGGCTTGATTATGGCGAGTTACGTCGTTCGCGAAATCTTGAAGGACATTCGTATCTATAGAGTAAACGATGAGTAAAATAGTGAAAGGCAGTTAAGAAGTGATTCTTAACTGCCTTATTGATTAACTTTTATTGATTTTTTCATATATCGATGCAAGTGCTTGTTCGAATTTTCCAGTTTGTTTTGGTTTATAGTACTGCTTATTCTTCAATTTATCAGGGAGATATTGCTGCTTGACCCAACCGTTTTCATAATCATGAGGGTATTTATAATCAATCCCTCTTCCAAGCGCTTTTGCTCCTTTATAATGGGCGTCTTTTAAATGGAGGGGAACTTCTCCACTTAATCCTGCTTGGATGTCAGCAAGTGCTTCATCAATGGCACTGATAGCGGAATTGGATTTCGGTGATAAACATAATTCTATAACCGCATTTGCAAGTGGGATTCTTGCTTCCGGGAATCCAATTTTTTCAGCAGTTTGGATCGCGGCCAAAGTCCGTGGTCCCGCTTGCGGATTGGCAAGACCTATATCTTCATATGCGATCACGAGTAGTCTCCTTGAAATGCTTGGTAGGTCACCGGCTTCAATTAAACGACCTAAATAATGAAGGGCTGCATTCGCATCGCTTCCTCTAATAGACTTTTGAAAGCCGCTTAATACATCATAATGAGCATCTCCATCTTTATCATGTGCCAAGCTTTTCTTTTGAAGGCACTCTTCAGCAATCGCTTCAGTAATTTGAATCACGCCATCTTCACTTGGTTCAGTCGATAATACAGCAAGTTCCAATGCATTTAAAGAACTTCTAGCATCTCCATTACTCGATCTTGCTAGATGATTTAAAGCTTTTTCATCAAGAGAAATGGAATAAGAACCGAGTCCCCTAACAGGGTCTTCCAATGCTCTAAGCAACGTTTCTTTTATTTCAGTTTCCGTTAATGGAAATAACTCAAAGATTTGACAGCGGCTTCTAATGGCGGGATTTATAGCGTGATACGGATTACTCGTTGTTGCTCCTATTAAAATTATCATTCCATTTTCTAAATATGGCAGTAAAAAATCTTGTTTTCCCTTATCAAGTCTATGGACCTCATCCAATAATAGTATGACTTTCCCACTCATCTTTCCTTCTGCAGCAACAATTTCCATATCTTTTTTATTATTTGTTACGGCATTTAGTGTTCTGAAGGCATATTTTGTACTGCCCGCAATTGCACTTGCAATAGATGTTTTTCCGATTCCCGGAGGACCATATAATATCATTGAAGACAGCTGTTTTGCTTTAACCATTCTTGCAATGATTTTCCCTTCTCCAACTAAATGCTGCTGCCCGGCAATCTCTTCTATTGATTGGGGGCGCATTCTAAAGGCTAAAGGTTGATTTTTCAATGTAATCTCTCCAAACCTACGTTCTATACTATTCATTCTATCATAACAAATCAGCAGTAGGTATGCATTTAAGAATATGTATGTGCTATAATTGAGCAATGCAAAGGAGTACACACGTATGCAAAAACATAGAAAAAATTTTTGTAGGCATATTATTTTTACGATCGGTTTACTAATTATGTCTCTAGGGATTGTTTTAATGATTATTTCAGACTTCGGGGTTTCACCTTGGGATGTATTGCATGTTGGCCTTTATTATCAATTAGGGTTATCGATTGGCACATGGTCCATTCTCGTCGGAATTACAATATTGGGAAGTTCAGCAGTACTGATGAAGAGATGGCCACAATATGGTGCGTATTTAAATATGATTCTGATTGGTATTTTTATAGATATGTTCATGCTTCTTCCGTTTTTGAATGAACCTGATTCTTTATTAGGGAAAATAGTTATGTTTTTAATTGGGATGATACTTTACTCATATGGAATGGGTATTTATTTATCGGCTAAGCTCGGAGCCGGTCCGAGGGACAGTTTCATGCTGGCTATGCAGGAGAAAACTGGCTGGAAAGTGTCGACAGTTCGTAGAATAATGGAAATAGCCGTTCTTTTTATTGGATGGCTATTAGGTGGGCCCGTTTTTGTCGGCACACTTATATTCAGTGTCGCCATTGGAACGTTTATCGGGTTTGCCTTACCGCAATGTCAACTATTAACGGATAAAATATTGGACAAAAAGATAGATAATCACATTGAGAAAGAACTAGAACGAGGTGTAAGCTAATGAAAATTTCAACAAAAGGTAGATATGGATTAACGATAATGATTGAGCTGGCAAAAAGACATGGTGAGGGACCTATATCCTTAAAGTCAATTGCCCAAACCCATGATCTCTCAGAGCATTATTTAGAGCAATTGGCAGGCCCACTGCGCAATGCTGGTCTTGTTAGAAGTATAAGGGGAGCTTACGGTGGTTATGTTTTAGCTGATGAACCTGCAAAAATTACAGCGGGAGATATCATTCGTGTATTGGAGGGTCCGATCAGTCCTGTTGAAGGGATTGAAGATGAAGAGCCTGCTAAACGTAAATTATGGATGAGGATTCGAGATGCAGTGAAAGATGTTTTGGATAATACAACGGTAGAGGATCTGGCTAATCATTCGGACGATGATACGCCTGATTCTTATATGTTCTATATCTAATTTTTAGAAACAGGTGAAAAACATGGATAGAATATATCTAGATCATGCGGCGACGACTCCCATTCATCCGCTCGTTGCGGAAAAAATTGCAGAAACGATGTCTTATACATTTGGAAATCCATCCAGTATCCATTCATTTGGGCGTGAGTCAAGAAAGGTATTGGATGAGTCGCGAACGATATTGGCAAACAGTCTAAACGCCCTTTTCTCTGAAATAGTTTTTACTAGCGGTGGTACTGAGGCGGATAATTTAGCGATTATCGGAGCGGCACGAGCGAATAAACATAAAGGCAAACACATCATCACGACTAATATCGAACACCATGCTGTTCTCCATACATGTCAGTTTCTTGAAAAGGAAGGGTTTGAAGTTACATACCTTGCTCCAAATCAAGATGGTCTCATAAGTGTGGAAACAGTAAAAAATCAAATAAGGTCTGACACGATTCTTGTTTCAATTATGTATGGTAATAATGAAGTAGGAGTCATCCAGCCTATTCAAGAAATCGGCGAGCTTTTAAGTTCACATCAAGCAGTCTTCCATACGGATGCGGTTCAAGCTTATGGAACAATTCTATTAGATGTTAAAAAATTAAATGTAGACTTGCTGTCTGTATCTGCCCATAAAATAAATGGTCCAAAAGGAATTGGCTTTTTATATATAAAGTCAGGAACTAAACTTAATCCGAGTTCTTTTGGCGGAGAACAAGAATTAAAAAGGCGGGCAGGTACTGAAAGTGTTCCTTTAATTGCCGGTTTTGCTAAAGCATCAGCTATAGCAATGGAAAGTATTGAAGAAAAACAAAATGAATATAAGAAAATAAAAAATACCTTTATAAAAACTTTGAAATCAGAACAAGTTGATTTTATTGTAAATGGCTCTAGTGAGAGTTCTCTCCCACATATCGTAAATATCAGTTTCCCCAGAACGGATGTGGAGGCAATGCTAGTTAATTTAGATATGGCGGGAATATCTGCTTCAAGCGGATCTGCTTGTACAGCTGGTTCAATCGAGCCTTCCCATGTACTTGTAGCGATGTACGGATCAAATTCTGAACGAACTAGAAATTCCATTCGCTTCAGCTTTGGACTTGGGAATGAATTAGATCAAGTAGTAGAGGCCGCAAGAGAGACAGCAAGAATTGTTCATAGGCTACAAAATTGAAAGGAAGATGAAAGATGATTAAAGCGCCAAAAGATACGCGTGTCGTAGTTGGTATGTCTGGCGGTGTTGATTCATCAGTAGCTGCTTTATTGTTAAAAGAGCAAGGATATGATGTAATTGGCATTTTCATGAAAAATTGGGATGATACAGACGAAAATGGGGTTTGTACCGCAACGGAGGATTATAACGATGTTATCCAAGTGTGCAACCAAATCGGCATTCCGTATTATGCAGTTAATTTTGAAAAACAATATTGGGATAAAGTGTTTACGTATTTTCTTGATGAATATAAAGCAGGACGGACTCCGAACCCCGATGTAATGTGTAATAAGGAAATAAAGTTTAAAGCATTTCTGGAGCATGCAATGAAACTTGGCGCCGATTATTTGGCAACTGGACATTATGCACAAGTTGAAATGCACGACGAGAAAGTAAAAATGCTCCGTGGTGTAGATTCAAATAAAGATCAAACGTATTTTTTGAATCAATTAGGTCAGGATCAACTTCAAAAAGTCATGTTTCCAATTGGTTCAATTGATAAAAAGCGAGTAAGAGAAATTGCAAAAGAAGCAGGACTTGCGACAGCATCCAAAAAAGATAGCACAGGTATATGCTTCATCGGTGAGAGAAATTTCAAGGAATTTCTAAGCGGTTATTTACCTGCTCAAAAAGGGGAAATGGAGACACTCGATGGGAAAAAAGTTGGCAAGCATGATGGACTAATGTATTATACAATTGGTCAACGTCACGGGCTTGGAATTGGTGGTGCAGGAGAACCTTGGTTCGTCGTTGGAAAAGATTTAGAACGGAATGTTCTTTATGTGGAACAAGGCTTTGACCATCCTTCTCTATATTCTGATTCAATTCATGCAGTAAACGTAAATTGGGTATCGAATCAACAAAAGCCGCAAGAATTTACTTGTACCGCAAAGTTTCGTTATCGTCAACCAGATGAAGAAGTGACCGTGCAGATTCAGGAAAATGGTGACGTAAATGTGATATTTGCAAAACCTGTTCGAGCCGTTACCCCAGGACAAGCAGTTGTGTTTTATAATGAGGAAGAATGTCTAGGCGGCGGTACGATTGATACGATTTATAAAAATAATCATAAACTTGATTATGTCGGCTAACTGCTTATCATTATTATGATAAGCAGTTTTTTATATGTTATAATCCAATTAATTGAAGTTTCGGAGTGAATAAAATGGATAAAAATTTGCAAGGAATTGAGTTTTTACAAAAAGGAAATGTTGAAAAAGCAATTCAAATGTTTACAGAAGCGATAGAAGAAAATCCGCACGATGCTGTTGGATATGTTAATTTCGCTAACGTTCTTATTTCTGTAGGAGAGCTAGAGAGAGCTGAACAATTTTTAAAAAGAGCGATAGATATTGATGAGAAAGCATCGGCAGCTTTTTACAGCTATGGTAACTTATTTTTCAATAAAGAGCGCTATGATAAAGCGGCAGGGATGTTCGAGAAGGCTCTCGCAATCGGGCCGGAAACGAACGATCTCCAATATATGCTAGGAATGTGTTTTGTGAATCTTGGAAGAAATGAATTATCACTTCCTTATTTACAAAGAAGTGTGGAGCTTAATGGTCAAGATGTAGAAGCTAGATTTCAATATGCCCTTTCGCTGGCACGAAGCGAAGTATACGACGAGGCGATAAAGCAATTGGAGAACGTAGTCAAGGCGAATTCCAATCATGCGGATGCCTATTATAATTTGGGTGTTGCTTATTTAGCCCATCATGAAGATGTAGAAAAGGCTCTTCATTGTTTTAATAAAGCTTTGGAAATTCAACCAAATCATGCACTTGCGGCAAATGGTAAGAAACTAGTGGAAAACTTGTTGGAAGAAGAAGGGCAATAAGCCACTAGGATGGGGGAATCAAATATGACTGCTCAGGATTCTCTTGATTTATTTCAAGATAACGAAATGTATATAAAAGGTCGCCATCTCGTGACAATCTTTCATAATGAACAAAACTTTTATTCTGTCATCCGGGTTAGAGTAGTTGGAACGAATGTTGATCACAAGGAAAAAGAGGCAGTTGTCACCGGGTTTTTTCCTAAGCTTCATGAGCAGGAAACATATATTTTTTATGGGCAATTTAAAGATCACCCTAAATTTGGGCTACAATTTAATGCCGATCATTTTAAAAAAGAAATGCCCCAAACGAAGCAAGGTGTTGTAACGTATTTATCAAGTGATTTATTTAAAGGGATCGGAAAAAAAACAGCTGAACGAATTGTTGATTCACTTGGTGAAAATGCCATATCTAGAATACTGGGACAGCCTTCACTACTTGATCAAGTTCCTAAGCTTGCTCCTGAAACGGCAAAGCAACTATACGATTCACTACTTGAGCATCAGGGGCTTGAACAAGTAATGATTGCTCTAAATCAATACGGTTTTGGTCCTCAAATTTCCATGAAGATTTACCAAGTGTATAAAGATGAGACGTTGAAGGTATTGCAAAATAATCCATATCAATTGATTGAGGATGTGGAAGGAATTGGTTTTGTAAGGGCAGATGAACTAGGGAGTCAGCTCGGAATTACTGGAAGTCATCCCGATCGAATTAAAGCTGGTTGTTTATTCGTTTTAGAGCAAGAATGTTTAAAAAATGGACATGTATATTTAGATAGCGCGGAGATTCTTGAAAAAGTAAAAGTTTTACTGGAAGAAAGCCAGAGAATTGACGTTCCTTTTCAGGATATTGCAACACAATTAATTATGCTGGAAGAGGAAGGGAAAATTGTAGGCGAAAATAAGCGTGTATATATGCCTTCCTTGTATTTTTCTGAAAAAGGAATTGTTACAAATATTGAGCGAATTATGGAACAAACCGAGTATGCAGAACAATTTCCTGAATCGGAATTTTTACTTTCACTAGGTAATTTAGAGGAACGATTACACGTTGATTATGCTCCTTCGCAACGAGATGCAATAAAAACAGCCTTATCGAGCCCGATGATGATATTGACTGGTGGACCGGGGACGGGTAAAACAACCGTCATAAAAGGGATTGTCGAGTTATATGCGGAATTACACGGATTATCACTTGAACCGCATGCTTATAAAAAGGAAGAACCCTTCCCTATTCTATTAACGGCTCCGACGGGTAGAGCTGCTAAAAGAATGGCTGAATCGACTGGTCTGCCTGCAATGACCATTCACAGACTTTTAGGAATGACGGGACAGGAACAGCTTGATTCCGATGAAGTGCGGGAAATTGAAGGCAGGCTTGTCATCGTGGATGAAATGTCGATGGTGGATACATGGCTTGCTCATCAATTATTAAAAGCATTGCCACAATCAATTCAAGTCATTTTTGTAGGGGATGAAGACCAACTGCCATCTGTTGGACCCGGTCAAGTACTTAAGGATTTAATTGACTCCAATAGTATCCCAACTGTTCAATTAACGGACATATATCGTCAAGAGGAAGGATCCTCTATCATTAATCTTGCACACGAAATTAAAAATGGCAGAACACCAGTTGATCTCGTCAAGCAGCAGAAAGATCGCTCCTTTTTTCAATGCCAAACAGGACAAATAAGCGAAGTCATAAAAAAAGTTGTCCTAAACGCTAAACAAAAAGGTTATACAGCAAAAGATGTTCAAGTTCTGGCACCAATGTACCGAGGACCGGCGGGGATTGATAATTTAAATAAAATACTTCAGGAAATTTTTAACCCTAATCATGATAAGAATAGAAAAGAAATCGTTTTTGGAGATGTTACATTTAGAATCGGCGACAAAGTGCTACAGTTAGTAAATCAACCCGAACAACATGTATTTAATGGCGATATGGGAGAAATTATTTCTATTTTATATGCTAAGGAAAATACAGAAAATCAAGATATGGTGATTGTCTCTTTTGAAGGAACAGAAGTAACCTACACTAGAGGAGACTTAAACCAAATCACTCACGCTTTCTGCTGCTCCATCCATAAGTCCCAAGGAAGTGAATTTCCTATTGTCATCCTTCCTGTCGTCCGCAGCTATTATAGAATGTTAAGACGGAATTTACTCTATACTGCGATTACGAGAAGTAAACAATTTCTTATATTATGCGGTGAAGAAAGTGCCTTTCGCATGGGAGTGGAACGCAAGGATGATTTAATTAGAAAAACATCGTTATATGAAAGATTAATTTCAGATTCAAATTCGCCTCCAATTCAACAACAGGAAGTTTTGACGGAAGAAACCATCCCACTTATCGATCCAATGATCGGCATGGAAAATGTTTCGCCTTATGATTTTTTGGATTGAGGAGGAAAATAAAAATGTTCGGAAAGGCGGGGGATTCTTTGCGGACATTTTCTCTTTTAAAAGGGATGCCTGTTTATGAAAAAAATGGAGATTTGCTTGGTGAAGTGTGTGACATTATCATTCAAGAAAGCGGAAAAGTATCCCACCTTTTACTACAATGTAAAGGCTTGATTGGCAATAGGCACAAAGTTCCAATACAGAATATCATTTCATTTGGTAAAGATGGGATCTTGCTTGAAAGTAAGGAGCTTCTTACTAAATATAAAGGGAAGTCTTCTGAATTTACGATGCATCATGACAAGCCACTTACAAAGAAACATACATTATCGCAAATAGGAGAGCAGCTTGGTCTATTAGATGATGTATATTTTCTGGAAGAAATGGGCACAATCGTAGGGTATGAACTGACGGATGGTTTCTTTTCTGATATAACTCAAGGAAAACGAGTGATCAGAACTCCCCACCCACCTAAGATTGGAAAAGATGCCATTATCGTGTCGGTAACTAAGCTGCGAGGTGGCAAATCCCATGATGAAATGTCCCAATTGCCAAAGTAAAGATCTTGGTAAAATAGGCATCAATCAATATTACTGTTGGAACTGTTTTATTGAACTGTCGGTCGGTAATCGTTTAATACACACACATCAAGTGGAAGAAGATGGATCTTTAAGTTCATTGGATGACTTGTTTAATGAACAGGAACGAAAACTGAGCTAATCGACTAAAGAAACTGTCCTATTTTAGGGCAGTTTCTTTACATTCAGAGGATAAAACCGTTCTCGTTTCGGAAAACTAACTAGGAGGGGGAATTATTTTGAAGCAGCACCATCTCCGAGTTATTTACCGATTAATAATCACATTGCTTATTTTTATTATTATTTATTGCTTTTTATTATTAAAGCCGCTTTGGAAGCCCATTTTAACAACTATAATGATTGGTCTTCTTCCATTTTTTTTGAGTGGGCTGATTGCGTATTTATTACATCCGTTGGTTGAGAAGATAGAAAGCTTAGGAATGAAAAGATATCTCGCTATTTTAATTATTTATCTCCTCTTTTTTGGTGGAACTGGATTTGCCATATATTTAGGAATTCCAATGATGATCAAACAGATGAAGGAGTTTTCCGAACAACTCCCTATTTTTATTGGCCATTATCGGGATTGGATACACCAAGTTGAAACCTCGACAGCAAGTTTCCCGGAAGGCATCCAAATTCAAGTTGATGAAAGAATTAATGATGTTGAACAATGGTTTAACAAGTTAATTGAAAAAACGACGAAAGCAATTATGAATATTTTTGATTTTTTACTTATATTATTAGTTGTACCATTCCTTTCTTTTTATATGCTCAAGGATTTAGATGCAATCAAAAAAGCATGTTGGTATATAACACCGAAGAAGTGGCGACGAAATGGAGTCCAATTTTTGGATGCCGTCAATGAATCTTTAGGCGGTTATATACGTGGACAAATTCTTGTATGTGTCATAATAGGAGTGGCGGCAGCAATCGCTTTTGGAATTATTGGGGTACAGTATCCTATTCTTTTGGGTATCATCATTGCTCTAACAAACGTCATCCCTTATTTTGGTCCACTTATCGGTGCAATTCCCGTTATAATGATCGCGTTAATGTCTTCCGTTAAATTGGCAATTATAGCTGGTGTAATAGTATTCATACTTCAGTTTACAGAAGGAAATATATTATCGCCGTATATTGCAGGAAAATCCTTGCATATGCATCCTTTATTTATCATTGCGGCCCTGATCATAGGGGGAGAGGCACTTGGAATCATTGGGATGATTATTTCAGTTCCAATTTTGGCTGTTATTAAAATCGCTATTATTCACTCTAGGGATCATTTAATTAAAATGAGGCAGACTTAGCATTGACAAAGAATCCCAAGTTCTCTATAATTTCAAGTATAAATTCTATAATGTGTAAATTGAAGAAGGATCTAAATGTTATAGCCCATCTTAAGAGAGGAATTTCCTAGGCTGAAAGAAATTCCAGATGAAGAATGACAGATGCCAATCCTGAGAGTAGCTAATCACTAACGTTAACCGCGTTAAGGTACTGAGATAAAAGCGTAGAAATATGCTTTTGAATCAGGGTGGTACCGCGTTAACAAGCTTCGCCCCTGTTTAGGGGAGGGGCTTTTTATTTTTTTAGGAGGAAATGATAATGAAAAAACTTACTGGCGCACAAATCAGACAAATGTTCTTAGACTTTTTCGGGGAAAAGGGCCACAGAGTAGAGCCTAGTGCATCCCTCGTTCCGCATGATGATCCAACATTGTTATGGATTAATAGTGGAGTAGCTACATTAAAAAAATATTTTGATGGTCGGGTTATTCCGGAAAATCCACGTATCGTGAATGCGCAAAAATCCATTCGTACAAACGATATTGAAAATGTAGGGAAAACGGCAAGACATCATACATTTTTTGAGATGCTCGGAAACTTTTCAATAGGTGATTATTTTAAAGAAGAAGCGATTGAATGGGCTTGGGAATTTTTAACGAATCCTAAATGGATTGGCTTCGATGCGGATAAATTATCTGTAACGATTCATCCGGAAGATGATGAAGCTTTCGAACTTTGGAATAAAAAGATTGGTCTTCCAGAGGAGAGAATCATTCGCCTAGAAGGTAACTTTTGGGACATCGGAGAGGGGCCAAGCGGTCCGAATACAGAAATATTTTATGACAGAGGTCCTGAATTTGGAGACAATCCTGAAGATCCGGAACTTTATCCTGGTGGAGAAAATGAACGGTATTTAGAAATTTGGAATCTCGTATTTTCCCAATTTAATCATAACCCTGATGGCTCTTATACGCCGCTTCCAAAGAAAAACATTGATACAGGTATGGGTCTAGAACGGATGGCATCAGTTATCCAGAACGTACCAACAAATTTTGATACTGATTTGTTCTTACCTATTATTCGTGAAACAGAAAAAATATCTGGCACAACTTATGGATCAAATTTTGAAAATGATACTGCCTTTAAAGTGATTGCGGATCATATTCGTACTGTAGCGTTTGCGATTGCTGATGGAGCATTGCCTTCCAATGAAGGTCGGGGCTATGTGTTGCGCAGACTTTTAAGAAGAGCGGTAAGGTATGCGAAACATATTAACATCGATAAGCCTTTTATGTTCAAACTTGTCCCTGTTGTAGGCGAAATTATGAGAGACTATTACCCAAATGTCGTGGAGAAAACTGATTTCGTTCAAAAAGTAATTAAAAATGAAGAGGAACGTTTTCATGAAACTTTGAATGATGGGTTGGAAATCCTTTCATCGATCATTCAAAAAGCTAAGCAAGAAGGTAAAAACATCATTAGTGGTTCAGATGTGTTTAAACTATACGACACATATGGATTCCCTATTGAACTGACAGAAGAATATGCTGAAGAAGAAAAGATGACGGTTGATCATGAAGGTTTTGACATCGCAATGGAGGAACAGCGGGAACGGGCTCGATCAGCACGTCAAGATACTGAATCGATGCATGTCCAAGGCGGAATTCTCGGTGATTTACATGTGAGCAGCACATTTATTGGCTATGAAAAGTTGCAAGCCGATACGATTGTTCAGGCGATTGTCAAAAATGGTGAACTCGTCCAAGATGCTCGCGCGGGAGAAAAAATCGAATTAATCCTTGAGAAGACACCTTTTTATGCCGAAAGTGGAGGGCAGATTGCTGATAAAGGTTTAATAACTGCTTCTGGATTGACTGTAAACGTAATGGACGTCCAAAAAGCACCAAATGGACAAAATCTTCATTCCGCTGAAGTTGTTTCTGGGGAAATAAATCAGGGAATGAACGTACATGCACAAGTAAATGAAAGTAATCGCAGAAAAATAGAGAAAAATCATACAGCGACACACTTGCTTCACCAAGCATTAAAAGATGTCCTCGGGTTTCATGTTAACCAAGCTGGTTCATATGTAGGTCCTGAAAGATTACGATTTGACTTTTCCCATTTTGGTCAAGTAAAACCAGAAGAACTAGAAAAAATTGAACAAATTGTGAACGAGAAAATTTGGGATAGTATTTCAGTTTCCATCTCGAATAAAAGTTTAGAGGAAGCAAAGGCGATGGGGGCAATGGCTTTATTCGGAGAAAAATATGGAGATGTCGTTCGTGTCGTGTCTGTAGATGAGTATAGCTTAGAATTGTGCGGAGGATGCCATGTTTCTAATAGTTCGTCTATTGGTTTATTTAAAATTGTTTCAGAAAGTGGAATCGGTGCAGGAACGCGGAGAATTGAGGCTGTAACCGGTGAAGGCGCCTATCTCGTAATGAATGATGAAATTATGAGATTCCATCAAGCTGCTGATATTTTAAAAACAAAACCAAAAGATATGGTACATCGAGCAGAGGTATTGCTTTCTGAAATGAAGGAGCTCCAACGCGAAAATGAATCTTTGTCCTCAAAACTTGCAAATATTGAAGCAGGGAGTATGCTTAAATATGTAGAGGAAATAGATGGAATAAAAGTGTTGTCACAAAAAGTTCAGGCATCAGATATGAATACACTTCGCAACATGGCAGATGATCTAAAGCAAAAAATAGGGTCGGGAATCATCGTTTTAGGATCTAATCAACATGATAAAGTAAATATTATTGCAGCAGTAACGAAGGATTTAATTAACCAAGGCTATCACGCTGGAAAACTCGTTAAGGAAATTGCTGGACGCTGTGGCGGCGGCGGTGGTGGACGCCCTGATATGGCTCAAGCGGGTGGGAAAAATCCAGATCAGCTAGATTCCGCACTAGACTTTGTAACGGAATGGGTAAAATCCGTTTGATTCCGAGAAGAAATCATGTACAATAAAGATACTATGTGACAATCTGGCCTATCTGTAAATGGTATGTCTTAAGAGAGGTGTTGTAAATGAGCTCTTTTGATAAAACGATGCGTTTTGATTATCAAGAAGACCCGATGGAGCAAGATGTGAAAGAAGTGTTGCTTCATGTGTACGGTGCCCTTCAGGAAAAAGGTTATCATCCAATTAACCAAATTGTTGGCTATCTGCTTTCAGGGGATCCTGCATATATTCCAAGGCATCATGACGCACGCAATATCATGAGAAAGCTGGAACGCGACGAAATCATTGAAGAATTGGTGAAATCGTATTTAAAACAACATCGTGAGGGATAATAAATGAGAGTTATGGGCCTTGATGTTGGATCTAAAACAGTCGGAGTGGCTATTAGTGATGAAATGGGCTGGACCGCACAAGCAATCGAAACGATAGCCATTGATGAAAACATAAAAAGGTTTGGATTCGAGAGAATAGGAGAAATTATTAAGGAATATGATGTAAAGGAAGTTATTGTTGGTCTGCCGAAAAATATGAATAATACGATTGGTCCACGAGGTGAGGCTTCGCAATATTATGCTGGGAAGTTGGAATCACTTTTTGAAATTCCTGTTAAACTTTGGGACGAGCGCCTAAGTACAATGGCGGCAGAGCGGATTTTATTGGAAGCAGATGTCAGCAGAAAAAAACGGAAAAAAGTAATCGATAAAATGGCGGCCGCGATGATTTTACAAGGTTATCTTGACAGCCAACAATAATGAGGTGAAGAAAATGGAAAACGGGGAAAAACACATTACCGTAATTGATGAAAATGGAAATGAACAGCTATTTGAAGTATTATTCACATTTGATTCTGATGAATTTAATAAATCATATGTATTATACTTCCCTGTAGGTGCTGAAGAAGACGAAAACGAAGAAATTGAAATTCATGCCTCAGCTTATACTCCTAATGAAGAAGGGCAAGAAGGCAATCTTCAACCGATTGAAACGGATGAAGAGTGGGAAATGATTGAAGAAATGCTCAACACCTTTTTGGATGAGGAAGAAGAGGAAGAATAAACTTTATGAAAGCCAATCCTACGGGGTTGGCTTTTTTCCAGTTTAAGCATTGTTCTTTTCTTTTGCGTTAGGAGGCAAGACTCCTCCCTCGTCTGTTTCTTTATCGCAAGTGCTGAGCCAAAGAAGTTTGTACTTTGATGGCCGAGACATTTGCGCTCTTCTAACAATTCTTCATTTTTCGAGTGAAAATATTACAATTTGTAGTATAATGTACAAAGTATAATAGAGAAACTCTATCCAGCTGTGTTTAGAAGGGGGATTGCCAAAGTGGCAGATAAAGAAAGCCGTGGCACTAATAAGCTTGACTTAAAAACTAAAATGAGAAATAACTTAATAGAGAGGCGAAACGAGGCGAAAATCATAAGAAGAATCGTAGCAATTATTACTTTAATTGCACTGCTTGTTGCAGGTGGTGTTGGATTTATCGGCTATAATT
The DNA here is from genome assembly GCF_024626525.1 of Lederbergia panacisoli. Classification (GTDB taxonomy): domain Bacteria; phylum Bacillota; class Bacilli; order Bacillales; family Bacillaceae_C; genus Lederbergia; species Lederbergia panacisoli. Next base: position 465,508 of record NZ_JANJGU010000001.1, on the reverse strand, counting down.
ACATTAAATCCGCTTTAGAGCCCGTTGATCCGGACAATAATAAACAAACGGAAGTAGATATTCCAATCGGCTCCTCGACGACATCAATCGGTAAACTTCTACAGAAAAAAGGCATAATAAAAAACGGGACCATATTTAAATATTATGTTAAGTTAAATAACATATCGGGATTTCAGGCAGGTAATTATAAATTTACTCCATCAATGACTCTCGAGGAAATAGCTGCAACATTACAAACAGGTAAGCTTGTTAGAGAAGCATTATTTAAAATGACAATCCCTGAGGGACTTCAACTTGATCAGATTGCTAAAATAATCGCAAAACATATTGGCATGTCTTCCGAAGAAATCGCAAAAAAACTAGATGATCCAGAAATGATAAAGCAACTCATGAAAAAATATCCCGAAATCTTGACGGATGATATTTTAAATGAAAATGTTAAACATCCGTTGGAAGGATATTTATTTCCAGCTACATATTCTTTTTATGAAGAAAAACCATCATTAGAATCTGTCATTGGTGAAATGCTGTCGCAAACGAAGAAAATAGTTATAAAATATTCTGAAACGATGGAAGAGAAAGAAATGGATGTCCATAAGCTTCTGACGATGGCATCATTAATTGAAAAAGAGGCAACTGCAAAAGCTGATAGACATAATATCTCAAGTGTTTTTTATAATCGCATAAAGAAAAATATGCCTTTACAAACCGATCCAACCATATTGTATGCACTCGGAAAACATAAAGATAGAACATTATATGAGGATTTAAAAGTGGATTCACCTTATAATACGTATAAGCATGAAGGACTTCCTCCGGGGCCAATCGCTAACGCTGGCGAAACATCGATAGAAGCAGCTTTAAATCCTGCAGATACGGAGTTTTTATATTTCCTTGCTGAATATGGAACAGGTGAGGTTCATTACTCAAAATCGTTAGAAGAACATAACGCGTTAAAGGATAAATACATTACGAATAAAAGGGATTAAGCTATAGGAGGTCCATTTCTTGAACGATTCCATCAAGAGTTATCTCGAATCATATGTACCAAAGAGAAGCTTATTTTTTAAAGAGTTGGAACAGTTTGCGATAGAGCATCGTGTACCGATAATGGAGCCAACTGGTATTGAAACGATGCTGCAAATTATGAGAATCCAAAATCCAAAATGCATACTGGAAATAGGCACAGCGATCGGTTATTCTGCTTTAAGAATGGCAGATGCGCTTCAAAATGCACAGATTGTAACGATGGAGATGGATGAAGAAAGAATAGGGCAAGCGTTGGCGAATATCAAAAAAGCTAATATGGAAAATCGCATTACAGTCATAGAAGGAAATGCATTGGACTTATATGAAAAAGCAACTTCTCATGGACCTTATGATGCTATTTTCATCGATGCAGCCAAAGGACAATATGGGAACTTTTTCAATATGTATAAAGAACTTTTAACTGAACATGGCTGTATTTATACGGACAATGTCCTTTTTAAAGGATTGGTAGCAGAGGAAAATCAAACTGAAAATAAACGATTAGCCGGAGTTGCTGCGAAAATAAAAGATTTTAATCACTGGCTTTTTGATCAAAAGGATTTTACAACAGTTATCATTCCTGTAGGTGATGGACTGGCAATCAGTAAAAAAATTGATGTTGGGGGTCTATAGGATGGACCATAAACCAGTAATCATTGGTGTGGCAGGAGGATCAGGCTCTGGGAAAACGAGTGTAACAAATTCAATTTATGAAACTTTTAAGGGACACTCCATTTTGGTCATTGAACAGGATTTTTATTATAAAGATCAAGGGCATCTTCCTATGGAAGAGAGGCTGAAAACAAATTATGATCACCCTCTTGCTTTTGACCATGACCTTCTGATTAACCATCTCGAAAAACTTTTATGCTATGAATCGATTGAAAAACCAGTGTATGACTACAAGCAGCATACTAGATCAAATGAAACGATTCATGTCGAACCTAAAGAAGTTATAATAATTGAAGGAATTTTAGTATTAGAAGACGAAAGATTGCGCAATTTAATGGATATAAAAATATTTGTTGATACAGATGCTGATTTACGAATAATCCGGCGATTAGTAAGGGATATGGAAGATCGCGGAAGATCTTTCAATTCGGTGATATCTCAATATTTGAATGTTGTGAGGCCAATGCACAACCAGTTCATTGAACCGACGAAACGATATGCTGATGTCATTATTCCAGAAGGTGGTCACAACCATGTCGCCATCGATTTAGTAGCAACAAAGATTAAAACAATTCTTGAACAAAAGTCATTTTTGTAATACGATAGCATAGATACTATTATATGTACTATGACGCGCCTAGGACGGGCGCGTCATCATGTATTACATACACAAAATTGGATTGTATACGATAAGGAGTGAAGGGATTTGGCTACGGAAAAGGTATTTCCTATGACGGAAGCTGGAAAAGAAAAGCTTGAACAAGAGCTTGAATATTTAAAATCAGTTAGAAGAAAAGAAGTGGTAGAACGCATAAAAATTGCCCGCAGCTTTGGCGATTTATCGGAGAACTCCGAATATGATTCTGCTAAAGAAGAGCAGGCATTTGTAGAGGGACGAATCACTACAATTGAAAATATGGTGCGCAACGCAAAAATCATACAAGATGATGAATTAAATTCTGATATTGTCACACTTGGAAAAACAGTAACATTTGTTGAATTGCCAGACGGCGATGAAGAAACATACACAATCGTAGGAAGCGCTGAGGCTGATCCATTTGAAGGGAAAATCTCAAATGACTCCCCAATCGCGAAAAGCCTACTCGGCCATAAAGTCGACCAAGAAGTAACCGTCCAAACACCTGGAGGAGAAATGAAAGTTCGACTCGTTTCCATTAAATAAGATTTGAACACGATTCCATTCCACAATAATGGGATCGTGTTTTGTTTTTGTAATTATTTGAATTGTTCGAGATTTGTTTGAGTGCCTGGCACTCAAACAAATCCCAGACAATTCTTTTTGTTCATGGTTATTCATCTTGAAAATCAGGGCAACAATGGTTTTTGAGGTGGTTTTTATGCGAAGAAGGCGAATTCGTTTTTTGTCTGCGGTTATTATTGTTTTGATGTTGGTTTTGTTTATTAGGTTGATGGAAGTGCAGTTGTTTTTTACGGAAAATTATTCGAAGCATCGTGTCAATCTTTTGAATGAGAGTGTGAAGCAACGAACTCAGGAAGTTTTAATTGATGATGGGCGTGGGCATTTTTTAGATAATGAGGGCTATCCACTTTCTTATGACGAAAAAACGGTCCTCGTATTATTTCCTTTTCTAAAAAATATCCAGTGGGACAAAAATCAGCTTGCTACAATTATGAATATCCGAAAAGAAGAGATAGATCGAATATTAAATAATGTAAAAAAGCCGTTAATATATGGAGAAATTTCACCAATACAAGCTAAGGAAATAACAAAATTGAATATACCGGGCCTGTATGCCATTCAGAAAAAATACCCACCTGCAAATAATATTGCAAGTCAACTCATTGGGGTTATCGGTGAGAACAGTGAAGAATTTTGGAAAAGATACCCTGATAAAAAAAGTATGGGCTCTCTAAAAATAGGCGTTACAGGTATGCAGAAAAGCTTTGATGAGTTTTTAATTGCCGACAATCCCTCCAAACTTATTTTTCATGTTGATGGCGTTGGGGCACCATTATTTGGAATTGATGTCAAATATTCAGGACAAAGCAATCCCTATTATCCATTAATGGTAAAAACCACAATTGATAGTCCATTCCAAGATGGTATTGAATCCTTATTGGATAAACATAAAATCATAAAGGGCGGAGCTTTGCTTCTTGATATTGAGACAGGAAATATTTTAGCATCCGCTTCCAGACCGTTGCTTAACCGAGACAATCCATTTTCAGATGATGGAGCAGCAAATATGATGTTAGAACAACATATTCCGGGTTCAGTATTTAAGACAGTCGTAGCCGCTGCAGCACTTGATGAAGGATTGGTGGATAATGATGAACAATTTAATTGTTCTCTTACGATTCGAGATGAACTAGCTGAAAGGGATTTGGGCATGCTTCCTTTAGATGAAAGTTTCTCTAGAAGCTGTAATAAAACCTTTGCTGAATTGGCTGTAAGGTCAATGGAGAAAAGCCCCAATCTATTGGAGAAGTATGCTGAACAGCTTGGCTTAACCGGTTTTTCAGGGTGGCAAGATGATGTATTTTATGTGAAAAATTTTAAGCAGTTTACACAAGCAACCGGAAGAATATTTACATCAGATGAGAGTAGAAAAGATCAAAATTACGTAGGACAAACAGGAATCGGTCAGCATGAAGTTCGTGTCTCGCCACTTAGTGTGGCAAATATGATGGCCACAATTGCGAGAGGCGGTCAAAAGAAAGCAATCCGTGCGGCAACCGAAATTCAGTACGCTGATGGGGGAGTCCTCTTTCAATTTCCAGAACAAAAAAGTAGGGGAGATCATATTTCGACTTCCACTGCGATGAAGCTTCAATCTCTGCTTCGAAAAGTTGTAACTGATGATGAGGGAACAGGGAGGTTTTTTCAGAATTTACCTTATGAGATTGCTGGAAAAAGCGGTACAGCGGAAACTGGTGTAGAGAAAGACGGAGTTCAGCTTCACAATAAATGGTTTGCAGGCTATTTTCCTTTCCAACAACCCAAATATGCTCTTGTCGTAGTAAATTTAGATGTCCCCGGTGATCAAGGAGGCATTAACCCCCTATTTGCAGATATTGTTACGATGGTTTTTGAAAAGACGAATCATGCATTGAACCATACAGAAGAATAGTTTTTTATTCACGTTTTCCTTCATCCATGTTATGATAATGTCAATCGAAATGGGGGTTGATTCTGTGCCTATTGATTTTAATAATTCGGGTTCGCGTTCTGAAAAGCGGGCCAAACGCAGGAAAACTAATATTATTTTAAATACATTGATTGCTATTGTCATTATTTTAATCATTTTTGTCGGTAAAAATATATTCTTTAGTGACAATAAAGTAGATCCACAACAAACGAGCGGACAGGAAATACCTAAAACTGAAGATAAAAGTAAGGATAACGAAGAACAAGTTGCTGATGAAAATTCAAAGGAACAAACTGAAGATGAAGAGAAAGAAAATAATGAAGAAGAATCCAGTAATACTGGTGATATCGAACAAGAGAGCAATGAGCCCAATGTAGAAAAAGTAATAGTAAATCCTGATTGGAAACCAATTGGAACAGAACAAACTGGACATCAGCCATCATATGACATGGGTTCAGTGGATTGGAAGGAAAAAGAATTGGCGGCAGCTTATGCCATCAATACACAAATAGAAAATATGACAACATGGTGGCTTAGACGTGGGGATGATCCAGACAACCAATCGATTTTGACGGTTTCCGCTAAAGGCAGCCAAGATACATATGAAGTGTATGTCGAGTGGGTGGATGGTCAAGGTTGGAAACCAACTGAGGTTAAGAAATTGATTGAAAACGATCGAAGACAATAGAACAGATTTTGAAAAGAGGTAATCATCTTGAAAATTGCCATCATTGGCGCAATGGAAGAAGAAGTATCTCTCCTGCGTAATAATATAACAGACAAACAAATTAATGAGGTAGCCGGCTGTGAGTTCACCTCAGGATATATTGGTGAAAAAGAAGTCATTTTACTTAAATCAGGAATTGGTAAAGTAAATGCAGCAATGTCCACTACCATTTTATTGGAGAAGTATAAGCCGGATTTGATCATCAATACTGGTTCAGCAGGGGGCTATAATCCTAATTTAAATATTGGAGATTTGGTTATTTCTACTGAGGTTCGCCATCATGATGTAGATGTGACAATCTTCGATTATGAATATGGGCAGGTCCCACAAATGCCGCCTGCGTTTCTTGCAGATCCTTCCTTAATTGAAACGGCTTTAAAAGCTGTAAAAAACATTGAAGGTATACAAGCAGTAACAGGATTGATCGCAACTGGAGATTCTTTTATGAATGATCGAGAAAGAGTTGAGTTTGTTCGTAATAAGTTTCCAGATTTGCAAGCTGTTGAAATGGAGGCTGCTGCCATTGCACAAGTGGCCTATCAATTTCATGTTCCTTTCGTTATAATTCGTTCTTTATCTGATATAGCTGGGCAAGAATCCAACATATCATTTGATGAATTTTTAGAGACAGCTGCTGTGAACTCCGCAAATTTAGTATTGGGAATCGCAAAATCATTATAATAATAAGGACTCTCCGAGGTAATTTGGAGAGTCCTATTGTTCTTATTTATTCTTAGTCATTTCCATAAATTCTTCAACATCTTTAATACAAAGCTTTACTCCCTCTTCCCAGAACTCTCGCTTCGTCAAATCAACCCCAAGATGTTTCATTGCAAGGTCTTCAACCATCATCGAACCTGTATCTTCAAGCATAGCCATGTATTTTTTCTCATAGCCTTTTCCTTCTTTTACAGCTTGTGCGTATATTCCAAGCGAGAATAAAAAGCCAAATGTGTATGGGAAATTATAAAATGGTACACCTGTTATAAAGAAATGAAGTTTTGATCCCCAGAATAGTGGATGATATTCTTTAAGAGAACCTAGATATGCCTCTTTCTGTGCTTCCTCCATTAATTCATTTAAACGTTTTTTGCTGACGATGCCATTTTTACGTTCTTCGTAAAAGCGAGTTTCAAAAAGAAATCTAGCATGAATATTCATCAGCAGGGCAACTGAACGTTGAATTTTATCCTCTAGCAATGCAAGTTTTACATCATCGTTTTCCGCATTATTTACAGCTGCATCTGACACGATCATTTCAGCAAAGGTAGAAGCTGTCTCTGCGACATTCATCGCATATCCTCTATTTAATGGATGTGTATCTTTTAATGCGTATGAATGAAATGCATGCCCTAGTTCATGGGCAAGAGTAGACACATTAGATGGAGTTCCTGAGTATGTCATGAATATTCTTGATTGTTCGTCTACTGGGAACGATGTGCAAAATCCACCTGGGCGTTTTCCAGGTCGGTCTTCTGCTTCAATCCAGCGGTTTTCAAATGCTTTTCCAGTGAATGTTGTTAGTTCATCACCAAAATCTTGGAAGTGTTTCAAAATGAATTCTGCGCCTTCTTGGTAGCTATAAGTTGTATTCACTTCTCCGACTGGGGCATCTAGGTCATACCAGCTCAATTTATCCACACCAAGAAGTTCTGCCTTCCTTTGTAAAAAGTCAGCAAATGGTTGTTTAAGATCGGAAATGACTTCCCACATTACATCCAATGTTTCACTTTTCATTCTGTTGTATGTTAATGCTTCTTTTAAAATATGATCCCAACCTCTTTGCTTATAAACAGAAAGACGGAAGCCTGATAAGTGGTTTAATGTGCCTGCCAAAAGATCAGCTTGTTTATCCCATGCCTTTTCCCATTCTTCAAAAATTTGCTTTCTTACATTAGGATCAGAACTTGAAAATTTATTGGCTGCTTGTCCGACAGATAATTCAACTTTTTTCCCGTTTTCTTCAAAAGGAATTTTTACATGCTTGACGATCGTATCATACATTTCTCCCCAACCATGGTATCCATCAATACTTAATGCGTTTATTAACGCTTCTTGTTCTTTCGGCAATTTTTCTGCTGCTTTCGTGCGTCTTTCATTAAGAACAAACGATAATTCTTTAAGTGAATTTTGCTTTAGTAATCCATTCCAAGTATCTGAGCCTATACTTGATAATTTTTCATCAAAATTCGTTAAAATCGTGCTAAATCTTGAACTTAAGGTTGTAACCATTCCTCTAAGTTCATTCGCTCTAGTATCGTTCGTATTCTGGGCTTGAAGACAACTTACGAATGCCCCGGCCTGCCTTATATTTTGGGATACTACTTGAAACTTTTCAAGTAGGTTTATTAACGAGCTATCATTTGCATCTGTAGGTATAGTCCAAGAATCAACTGCTTCCTCAAAGCTTTGTAAGTCTGTTTTTAGTTTTTCCAAATGTTCAATAAATTGAGGGGAGGCACTCCCTCCGTTAAAAAAGACATCTAAATCCCAAGTTAACTCATATGTAGTTGTTGTCAAAAAGAATCTCCTCCTTTGTTCATCTCTTTTATTATAGGCTCTTTTCTTAAATTTTGTTTGTTTTTTATCCCGAAGGCTTCAATTTTTCTTTTCCAATCTTAAAAAAGAATAATGAGTTAAGGCATGTTTTTTGTGGGTTAAAATTCAGAAGATTGTAACAGGTCAATGTAAGGGCCTTCTCTTTTTAGAATATAATTACAAGGGAGGAGATATATTTGAGAAAACAAATACTAGGAACATCTTTCGCTTTATTGTTATTTGTTATAAGTTGTTCTGAAAAACCATGAACAATCCAACTACGAAAATAGATGTAGAAAGTGTTCCGGATATCACTTCCGATGAGGAATATTACCCAAAGATAAAATTGCGGGCAAAGTTTTAGGATACAAATAAACTCCATTTTCATGGACATATAGTGACTAATGATTATAAGAATAAGCACAAAGTACACAGGGGATATCTATGAAAAAACTTTCTATTCCATTACTTGTTTTAGGAGCATTCATAACGATTATCGGAGTTTTACCATATATCTTTTCTTATCCATATAGTGATGGTCCAAATTCTGGACCATCTAACAACTGGGAACTTATTTTGATTATTTCGTATGAAAAACAGTTCTGGTGCTTACTAATAGGGATTGCTTTATTGCTTTTTTCGTTTTTTCCCTTATTAAAACAACAAAAGGTTTAACTTTTGTATGTTGTTCTAAGTCCTTTCTTATACCAAGCTAACAATATAAATATTTTTATAAACATCATAAGAATATATAGTATTTTCTACTGAAGTTTTAAATACCTTGAGCAAACAATTCGAAAAGTCGTTTTTTCTTAAAGACAAGCAAATGTTACCCAATTTTCACATATACATGGATACATAGGATCAATCTTGTTGGAGGTGAGGAATTGTCCGGTATCCTTACGGCGATTGGCTATGTAATAAAAGAGTTAGTTTTTCTTGTATCATATGTTAAGAATAACGCTTTTCCACATCCATTATCCCAGGAAGAAGAGCAATTGAATTTAAAGAAAATGGCTGATGGAGACGAACAAGCCCGTAATCTCCTCATCGAGCATAACTTACGGCTTGTAGCCCATATCGTTAAAAAGTTTGAAAATACTGGAGAGGATGCAGAGGACTTAATCTCTATTGGAACGATCGGTCTAATAAAGGCGATTGAAAGCTATTCATTCGGAAAAGGTACGAAGCTTGCAACATATGCGGCTCGCTGTATAGAAAATGAAATATTGATGCATTTACGCGCCTTAAAAAAGACGAAAAAAGATGTTTCTCTCCATGATCCAATCGGCCATGATAAAGAAGGAAATGAAATCTCGCTAATTGATGTACTAAAATCCGAAGCAGAAGATATATTTGATACCATTCAGTTAAATATGGAATTGGAAAGAGTGAAGGAATATATAGATGTATTAGATGAAAGAGAAAAAGAGGTGATCATTGGTCGGTTTGGACTGAATTTGGAAAAAGAAAGGACACAGCGGGAAATTGCTAAAGAACTCGGCATTTCTAGAAGCTATGTTTCAAGGATTGAGAAAAGGGCATTGATGAAAATGTTTCACGAATTTTATCGTGCTGAAAAGGAAAAGCTGAAAAAATCAAAGGAATGATAAACAAACAGCCATCTTCGTGATAAAAAGCGAAGATGGCTGTTTCGTTAAACTTTTTTAAAAGTAAATGTACTAATCATCAAAATGGATAAAATTAGAGAAATAAATAAGAATGAGTTCGGTGGAAAGTATGGGATAGCTAAATAACTAAGTGTTAATAAACAACCTGCTGATGTAATTGGAAGCCCCATAAAGTAGCCATTATTTTCTGTGATATTAAACCTAGCAAGACGGAATGCGCCGCAGCCTATAAAAAAAACAGTAAGAAATATTCCGGGAAAACCAAACAAATTTAAGATTCCTTGGTATAATAACAAGGCGGGGGCCACTCCGAATGAGATAATGTCGCTCATTGAGTCGAGCTGTTTTCCCATTTCTGATTCAATTTGCATCTTACGTGCAACAATTCCATCGAAGCGATCCGCAAGTGCAGCAATAAAAATGAGTAACAAACTTAGATGCAACTGGCCATTGATTCCTACGAGAATAGCGCATCCGCCTAACCCAAGATTGGCCAATGTAAGGACGTTAGCCGTTTGCGCTTTTAATTTTCTAATTGTTTGATCAAAGGCATCGACTAGGAACATTTTTTTTCCTCCTTCCTTCATCTTGTATCTAATCATACTAAATTATATTCCTTTTAGACATAAAAGTTAAGATATTTTTAGCCAGGGGGTCAATGGTTTGAAGCAAAAGATTTACCGTACTTTAATTGAATTGACAAATGGACCATATTCAGCAAATCTAGTGAGAATATTTACACATTCAAAGTTCAGTAGGCGTATTATTAAAGCATACGCAAAATTTTATCAAATTAATTTGGATGAAATGCAGGAAGACATACATAGTTATGAAAATTTACACTTATTTTTTACAAGAAAACTAAAGGGAAATGTGCGCGCAATTGATCAACATCCAGATTCGATTATAAGTCCAGTGGACGGTGTTTTGGAGGATGTCGGTACGATTCATGCAAATAACTTCATACATGTAAAAAATAAAAGCTACTCTATAAGGGAGATGCTTGGGGGACATGATCATGCAGCTAAATATGCTGAAGGAACATATATGATTCTTTATTTAAGTCCTGCACATTATCATCGCATTCATAGTCCTGTCGATGCAAAAATAAAAAATCGATATTCACTGGGGACTAAATCGTATCCAGTCAATCGATTGGGTTTAAAATATGGAGATGCGACTTTAAGCAAAAATTTCCGAACGATCACGGAATTAGAGTTTGCTGGAAAATCAATTGCCATGGTTAAAGTTGGAGCGATGTTTATCAATTCGGTAGAAATTCTAAATCAAAATAATGAGTGGAAAAAGGGAGAAGAAGTAGCTTATTTTTCGTTTGGCTCTACCGTTGTTCTTCTATTCCAGAAAAATTCTTTCCAAATCGATAATGACATATCTATACCAAGCGAAGTGAGAGTGGGACAAGCATTGGGAAGTATGAATAGGTAACATAAGAAAAGCGCCTAAGGAACAGGCGCTATTTTATTTCCATTATGTCATTTTTTTAATCATAAAGGCTTTTTAACTAAAGATCGCCGGTGAAGTTCCGATTCAATAAGCTGAATAAAATCAGAGCCTAGGTTAAGATTCTTAGCCTTATAATATGATTCAAGCAAAAGTTCATCAGATAACTTTTTCATCAGCTTCACCTCCAACAACAATCAAAATTTTGTTCTAAAAAGGATTGTTATACAATAAATTATTATGTTATCCCTTTTATTACCCCCACTCTACCAGAATAAACTCTGTGGAACAAGCGTTCCTTTATCCACAGGAGGAAGTGGATAACTTGTGGGTAGAATGTTGGTAATTATTTATAAGGTTGTCATAATCGCTCTGTTTATGTGCATAAACTTATCCACAGATTTTGAAATAGTAGATTATTGTCGAAAACTCTTTTGAATATTGTCCAAAAATCATAAAGACACAAACTTTAGAAAGAAAAAAGATGCGTATACGTTAAAAATTAGTTAAGATGAGTTTATCTGACAGAACAGGCAATGAGGTGTAGAAAATTGTTGAAAAGGTTTTTGCCAAGTGAGTATGTTAAAAGTATTTATCATATTAAGGCTGAAGATTTAAAAGCTAAAGGGATAAAAGGCATCATCACAGATTTAGATAATACACTTGTTGAATGGGATCGTCCTAATGCCACTCCAAAGCTAATTAATTGGTTAGAAGAATTGAAGCTGAATGACATTAAAGTGACCATTGTGTCAAATAATAATGAGCAAAGAGTAAGAATCTTCTCGGATCCTTTACGTATCCCATTTATTCATAAAGCTAGAAAGCCTCTTGGTCGTGCGTTTAGAAAAGCAATTAAACTGATGGGAACGACGAAGGAAGAAACGGTTATTATCGGAGATCAATTATTAACTGACGTGCTGGGAGGAAATCGTGCAGGTTTTTATACGATACTTGTCATCCCAGTCGCTAAGTCAGACGGATTTTTTACTCGTTTTAATCGCAAGATCGAACGAGGGATCATGGCAAACTTCAAACGTAAAGGATTAATTGATTGGGAGGATGAACAGCAGTGAGTAAACATGACATCAACTGTATTGGCTGTGGCGTAACAATACAGACGGATCATCCCGAAGAAATTGGTTATGCCCCATCTTCATCATTAGAAAAGGAAGAAGTGATTTGTCAAAGATGCTTTCGATTGAAGCATTATAATGAAGTGCAGGATGTATCATTGACTGATCAAGATTTTTTAAATATATTAAACAAACTAAGAGATACAGATAGCTTAATTGTTAAAATCATTGATATTTTTGATTTTAATGGCAGTTGGCTTCCGGGGCTTCATCGATTTGTCGGTCATAACCCGATATTGCTTATTGGAAATAAAGTAGATTTGCTTCCGAAATCAGCTAAAAGAAATAAGCTGATCGGGTGGATGAAAAGCGAAGCAAAAGAGCTTGGATTAAAGCCCATAGATGTTCTTCTTGTAAGTGCAACAACGGGAAATCAAATTAAAGAAGCCCTTGCGCAAATTGAGTATTATCGACAAGGTAAAGATGTTTATATAGTAGGATGTACGAATGTAGGGAAATCAACTTTTATCAATCGAATCATTAAAGAGGTAGCTGGCGGACAAGATGTAATCACGACTTCACATTTTCCAGGTACCACATTGGACATGATTGAAATTCCACTCGATGATGGAAGAGCGCTTATCGATACACCAGGAATCATCAATCATCATCAAATGGCACATTTCGTTGATAAAGGTGATTTAAAAATCATTACACCCAAAAAAGAAATTAAGCCGAAGGTCTTTCAGTTGAATGAAGAGCAAACATTATTTTTTGGGGGCTTAGCAAGGTTTGATTATTTAAAAGGTGGACGTAGATCCTTTACATGCTATTTATCAAATGAATTACATATTCATCGTACAAAACTGGATAATGCCGACAGCTTATATAAAAACCACTTAGGAGAAATGCTGCAGCCACCAAGAAAGAATGAACTGGATACTTTTCCTGAACTCGTAAGACATGAATTCATGATTAAAGAGGGGAAAACAGACGTAGTCTTCTCTGGTCTAGGTTGGGTGACAATTAACGAGCCAGGGGCAAAAATTGCGGCCCATGTTCCCAAAGGTGTAAGTGTGATGTTGAGGAAATCACTTATATAAGAGGATGTTCAAAAAGTCCGGTAAAAATGACACTTCGAATTTCTTGGTCCTTTTTATCCTCCTTTTTGAACATAATTTATAAATAGAAGAATCATTGGGGGAATTTGCTTGATTAAATTATACGGTGTTATTGGTGATCCGATTGTTCAATCTATGTCGCCAGTTATGCAAAGTCAGGAATTTAACCAATTGGGAATTGAAGCGCACTATCATCCATTTCATATTGTAGATAAAGATTTAAAAGATGCCGTTAAGGGAATGAAAGCAATAGGTATTGCGGGATTCAATGTCACAAGCCCACACAAAACGACAATCATGCCTTTTCTAGATTATATTGATCCTCTTGCTAAAGCGATAGGGGCTGTAAATACAGTCGTTCGTGTCAATGATGAATTTCATGGCTATAATACTGACGGAATGGGCTTTATAAAAGCGCTGCAGGCAGATTGGAAAGAAAGTTTCTACCATGACAACGCCTTAATTATCGGAGCTGGCGGTGCTGCCAAGGCGATTTATTATACTTTATTATCTACAGGCATGAAAAATATTGATATTTCAAATCGCTCCGTTGATAAAGCGAAACAATTAATCATGGATTGTCCGTTTGAAGGCAATTCCAAAGCAATGTCACTAAAAGAAGCTGAAACTAGTTTGGACCAATACCAGCTTATTATCCAGACTACCTCTATTGGGATGTATCCTCATTTATCGGATAGTCCGCTGTCTCTTGCGAAATTAAATCAAGATGCATTCGTATCGGACATCATCTATAATCCCTTTGAGACTGCCCTTTTAAAAGAGGCGAAGGAAAGAGGAGCAAAAATACAAAATGGTGTAGGGATGTTTGTATATCAAGGTGCGTTAGCATTTGAAAAATGGACTAGCATAGTACCAGATGTAGAGCGAATGAAGAAAATTGTCATAAAACATTTAGGAGGAAATCCATGCTGACCGGAAAACAAAAAAGATATTTACGATCAAAGGCACATCATTTAACGCCTATTTTTCAAGTAGGTAAAGGCGGAGTAAATGAAAATATGATAAAGCAAATCGATGAGGCGCTGGAAAAAAGAGAATTGCTAAAAGTTAGTATTCTTCAAAATTGTGATGTGGAGAGGGAAACAGTTTCGGCTGAACTCGTTGAGGGAACAAAAGCGGAGCTTGTACAAAATATAGGTAATATAATTATTCTTTATAAAGAGTCTAAAGAGAATAAAGAAATAATTTTGCCCGTATAAATGGTGAGCATATGAAGAAAAAAGTTGGCATCTTGGGTGGAACATTCGATCCCCCTCATCTTGGACATTTAATTATCGCTAATGAAGTATTACATCGTTTACAATTGGATGAAATACAGTTTATGCCCAATCAAGAGCCTCCGCATAAAGAAAGAGAAAGTCATACGACGAATAGGGATCGGATTAGAATGCTTGAACTAGCTATTCAAGGAAATCCTTTTTTCTCGATTGAAAAAATAGAGTTGGAAAGAAAAGGAAGATCCTATACGTATGATACGATAAAAATGCTGGTTGAACAGAACCCTGATGATGAATATTATTTTATCATTGGTGCAGATATGGTTGAGTATTTACCATACTGGAAAGAGATAGATGAGTTGATGAAGATGATTAATTTTGTTGGAGTCAACCGGCCAAATTATCAGCTTGAAACTCCTTATCCTATTATTCAAATTGAAGTGCCATTTATAGAAATCTCTTCATCAATGATTAGAAAGAGAAATAAGAATGGTGAAACGATCAATTATTTATTGCCTTATGGGGTAATTCATTATATTGAGGAGAATCAATTGTATGAATCGTGATCGAGCACTTGAAATCGTTAAAAAAAAATTAAAAGGTCCGAGGTTTCAGCATACACTAGGAGTAGTTGAAACGGCAATAAATCTTGCTGAAAAATATGGTGGTAATAAAGAACAGGCTGAAATCGCTGCAATTTTTCACGATTATGCTAAGCTTCTGCCCATTTATGAATTGAAAAAAATCCTTATTGAAGCAGGAGAAGATGATCGTTTATTATTGTACCATCCCGAACTTTGGCACGGTCCTGCTGCTTCGGCTTTATTGAAGAAAGAATTTTCAATAGACAATGAAGACATCTTGAATGCTATACGTTATCATACGACAGGTAGGGCCAATATGACCCACCTGGAAAAAATCATTTACTTGGCCGATTATATTGAACCGGGGCGTAGTTTCCCTGGTGTTGAAGAGACGAGGGAACTAGCTGAAATTGATATAGATCAAGCGGTTCTTAAAGCAATCAGTAATACCATTTCTTTTCTTGTAAGTAAGAATGCGGCGATTTTTCCCGATACATTGGATGCTTACAATAGTTTTGTTTTAAATAAAGGAGGCAACACAATTTGAGTACAAAAGAATTATTAAAAACAGTTGTTAAAGCAGCTGACGATAAAAGAGCGGAAGATATAGTAGTACTTAATATGCAGGGGATTTCATTTATAGCGGATTATTTTCTTATTTGCCATGGAAATTCAGAAAAGCAGGTTCAGGCAATCGCAAGGGAGATTAAAGATGAAGCGAATAAGGTAGGGATAGGTGTAAATAAGATGGAAGGCTTTGATGAAGCAAAATGGGTGTTGATCGATATGGGCAATATCATAGCGCATGTATTCCATCGTGATGACCGCAGCTATTACAATTTGGAAAGGCTGTGGGGAGATGCTCCAATCGAAGATGTTTTAGGAGAACTTGAGCAGTGACATATGAACGATTAGCATACGTGTATGATTTTTTAATGAAGGACGTACCCTACTATAACTGGTTAGACTTTTTAAGCGCTGAAAGGAAAAGATATTCAGTTGAAGGAAATCGTGTTCTCGATTTGGCCTGTGGGACTGGTGAATTATCTGTATTATTGGCTGAAGAAGGTTTTGATGTTACTGGAGTTGATCTTTCTGGTGATATGTTAATGGTTGCGAGAGAAAAAGCTGAGCAAAAAAGGCTTCAGGTTCATTTATTCGAGCAGGACATGAGTCTTTTAGAAGGGCTTGGCACCTTTGATATCATCACTATATTTTGTGATTCTTTAAATTATTTACAAAGACCGGAAGAAGTGCAAAAAACATTTAGCAATGTTTTTACACATTTAAACGAAGACGGTTTATTTTTATTTGATGTTCACTCACCGTATAAAATCAACGAATTTATAAATGAAACATATTCATTTGCGGAGGATGAAGTTTCTTATATATGGACAAGTTTTCCAGGTGAGCATTCCCTTTCAATAGAGCATGAATTAACTTTTTTTGTTTTAGATGAAAAAACAGGAAAATATGATCGATTTGACGAGCTTCATAAACAGCGTACATATTCAACAGATCAATATAGTGATTGGCTTACTAAGGCGAATTTTATTATAAAGTCCATTACTGCAGATTTTTCGAATCAAGCGCCGACCAACATGTCGGAGAGATTATTTTTCACATGTAAAAAAAATAAGGCATTGTCTTAAATAATGCGAGTTAGGACGGCGAGTTGAATCGCCGTCCTTTTAATCACTTGCACTTTATAGTGAAACAAGTATAATAGATTAAACCGTAAAATTTTTTTTCAAAATTTCCACTTCTTCGTTAAATTTTGCATGGGTTGCTTGAAGGACTTTTTCAAAAACCCCATCAAGTTCTTTTTCCAATACCTTTATTCCTTCCCCGGTTATTCCGCCTTTAACACAAACTTTTTCTTCTAATGTAGGTAGAGAATAAAATCCTTTATTCAATAATTCTCCAAGACCGATTAACATTTCCTCAGCAAGTTTTGTAGCGGTATCCCTGTCGATCAATGTTTCCGTAACGGCTGCTTCAATAAATCTCCTAGTTATATAACTAAAAAAAGCCGGACCACAACTAACGATATCAGAAGAAATCCGGGTAATTTCCTCCTTAATTTGAATCGGAACTGAAATATGTGAAAACATGTCTAACAACTGATTCTGCCATTTTTGGTTTCTTAATTTTCCAAATGTAAAGAGAGTAACACCAGCTAATGCCCGATTCGTTATACTTGGTATAATTCTAACGCATGAGCAAGGTAATACTTTTTCCAACCAAGTCGTTTGGATCGGACTCGTAATTGATACGAGGCACTGGTCTTTTTTAAAAAATTGTTGATTTTCCTGAATAAGCGAGTAAAATTCATTTGGTTTAACACAAAGAAAAATAAGGTTTGCATTTTTTACGACCTCACTAATACTATCAGCTACTATAATTTCCTCATATTTATGTTTAAGCATTTCAGCTTTAGCTTTCGTCCTATTTACAACTATAACTTCTGAAGGAGTTATTGCATTACCATCAATCAATGCCTCAGAAAGTATTGTACCCATATTACCTGTCCCAATTACTCCGATCTTCATTCATGTCCCTCCTTCGCCTATCTCTTCCTAACAAATGTATGCCAGCAAAAATAAAATATTCATTTCAAGTGAGGTGGTTTAAATTGATATGGCTTGAAAAATATAAATCTGTTTTGGTGGGAGCTATTGTAATTGGACTAGCATTCTTTTTGTTTATTAGTCAGCCAAAGGATAATCAGGTAGTCGTAAATGCTAATCTCCCTCTAGGAGAGGCAGAAATGCCCGGAGAGATAGAGGAGAAAGAACCGGATCCAATTTCCTTAAAGATTTTTATCGATGTTAAGGGAGCTGTGAAACTCCCTGGACTTTATGAAGCAATAGAAACCGATCGAGTTTTTGATATTATCGAGAAGGCAGGGGGCTTGCTGGATAAAGCAGACGAGGGTCAAGTTAATTTTGCTCAGAAGGTTCATGATGAAATGGTGATCTATATACCAAAAATTGGTGAAGAAGTTGAAAATCCTTTCGTAAACGATTCATCTCCATCTAAACAAAATGATAAAGTCAATTTAAATAAGGCGAGCTCGGTTGAACTTGAAACATTACCTGGAATAGGTCCCGCCAAAGCTGCGGCCATTATAGAATTTAGGGAAGCAAATGGGGCTTTTAAACAAATAGAAGATCTCCAAAAAATATCGGGCATCGGTGCAAAAACATTTGAAAGATTGCAGGATTTAATTACAGTTAAATGATTCAATGATTGACTATCTTCTACAAAAGTCGATAAACTGAAGAAAACAGAAAAGGGAGACTTGTATGGAAAGGATATCTTGGAATCAATATTTTATGGCGCAAAGCCATCTTCTTTCATATAGAAGTACTTGTACAAGACTTACAGTTGGGGCGACGATTGTAAGGGATAAACGAATTATTGCAGGAGGTTATAACGGCTCGATTGCAGGGGGTGTCCATTGTATTGATGAAGGTTGTTACGTTATTGATAATCATTGCGTAAGGACAATCCACGCTGAAATGAATGCTATATTGCAATGCGCAAAATTCGGAGTGCCTACAGAAAATGCTGAAATATACGTAACTCATTTTCCTTGCTTACAATGCTGTAAGGCCATAATACAGGCTGGGATAAAAACTGTTTATTATGCTGAAGATTATAAAAATCATCCTCATGCCATTGAATTATTTGAACAATCGGGAATCACAGTTGAACAGGTTCCCTTTAATAAAGAAATATTTTTAACGTTTGCAGAGTGATAAAGCGGAAGACGCCAGGGTTAGACACAAGTATAGGGAGTGGCTGTTTTACAGCCCTCCAGTCTTTCTAGAAAGGAGTTCTGATGGCGACAGGAAATTGGTTTTATGCAGCAATTGCAGCGGTCTCTGGTGTTATGTTCATCTTCGAGTTTCGCATATTAACTCTCATACTTATTTTTCTCGGAGTAATAAGAATCGTTTTGGAAAAGCAAAGCAAGTTATTTTTATTTTATATGGCGTTTCTTATTTTATTTCTTTGTACAGCCTCTTTAAATGAAAAAAGTAATATATCCATTTTGGTTCAAGGGAAAACGAATATGTATGTCACCTTCAACGAAGTGCCTCAAATAGACGGAAATCGATTAAAAGCGATTGTGATTTCCAATCAAGAAAAGCTTTTCCTCTCCTATTTAATCCAAGATGAATTAGAAAAAATGAATTTGGAAAACACTATTGGCGCGGGAACAATCTGTCATATCTCCGGTGAATTGATTCAACCAGAAAATAACCGCAACGAACATACATTTAACTATAAACAATATTTATATAGACAAAATATCCATTGGTTACTTGAAACGAATACGCTTGTATGGAATGAATGTTTCGCAGCAAAACCATCTTTTAAGAATTACTTGCAAAACCTTCGTTCCAAAGGGATTAAGGCAGTAGAAAAGAACTTCCCGTATCAGTTAATTCCTTATGCAAATGCTCTTATATTTGGTGATCGATCATCGTTTTCCGAGAGTGCATACCGTTCCTATCAGCAAATAGGGGTCGTTCATTTATTGGCAATATCCGGTCTTCACATCGCTTTTCTTGTTGGATTAATTTTTGTAATCTTCCTTAGGCTTGGTATTTCGAAAGAAACTATTTATTGGATCCTCGTGGTGCTCCTGCCCATTTATACTGTTATAAGCGGCACAAATCCTCCGGTCATTAGGGCTGTATTGATGACTTTGATATTAATGACTTCAAAAAAATGGAGGCTCCCAATCACGACTCTTGATGCTTTATCAATCAGTTTTATTATTTTTCTTTTTTATGACCCTTTTTTAATCTATAACGCTGGATTTCAACTTTCTTATTGTGTTACTTTTTGTTTGATTGTTTCTTCACAAATCATTTTCGACCCAAATCATTCCTACCTTAGAAAGATGGTAGACATCTCCATCATTTCTACTTTTGCCTCTTTTCCCATTCTCGCTTTCCATTTCTTTGAATTCTCTTTAATTGGCGTCTTTGCCAATATTGTGTTTGTTCCTTTTTATACTGCTATAATATTGCCTTCGATGCTTGGCTTATTTGCACTTAAGTTTTTTAATCAGAATCTTTTTTCCTTATTGGCTGAATTAATGGCCTCATTGGTCTTTTATTCGGAAAAACTAGCGAATCTTACAAGCTCGTTGAAATTCTCTACCGTCGTAACTGGGAAACCGAATGTAATCAGTTTAATTTTTATGATTGCTGGTGCATATTTGTATGTATTTTTAACTGAAAAAAGGAAACCTAGAACGATTGCCGTTTTGCCAATAACAATCATTTTACTCACACATATTGCCATAATCCAATATTCACCTAAAGGAGAAGTAATCTTTATTGATATTGGACAAGGTGATAGTACATTAATTAAATTACCATATAATCGAGGAACATATTTAATTGATACAGGAGGTCAGCTCGATTTTCCTGTTCTAGATTGGCAGGAACGTAAAAAGCCTTTTCAAGTTTCAACTCATATATTAATGCCAGTATTAAAAAGTAAAGGAATTAGCAAATTAAATAAACTGATACTTACACATAGCGATACGGATCATATTGGAGCAGCAAAAGAATTATTTGGTGAAATGTTAATTAATGAAATTATAATTTCCCCCAATTCTTGGCAGAACCCTTTAATGGCAAATATTTTGAATGCTGCCAAGGAGCGTGGAATTCCTATATTTGATGCAAAGGTTGGAACGAAATGGGAAAATAATTCAGGGAAATTCCAATTCATCTTTCCGTTTGACGACCATTATGAAGGAAATAATGATTCACTCGTATTATTTGCTGAGTTTGGAGAGTTAACTTGGCTTTTTATGGGTGATGTGGAAAAGGAAGGGGAACAAGAAATTATCGAGACATATAGGAAGTTGAAAATTCATGTATTAAAAGTTGGACATCATGGCAGTAAAACGTCTTCAACTTCGGATTTTATCACATTTGTTCAACCAGACTATGCTGTTATTTCTGCAGGATATAATAATCGTTACGGTCATCCACATAATGAAGTGCTTGACGTACTTAAAGAAAACAAGGTTCGAATATTTCGGACCGATGAACAAGGTGCTATTCATTATGTATTTACGAAAAGAGGTGGAACCTTTCATACTATAATGCAATAAGATAAACCATATAAGCACTGATTAGAGGAAATAAAAAAAGAAGTTTGATTAACAAACTTCCTTTTCTGAGGTGTAAGCCTTGTTCTTATTTTCCAAGAAGTTCAATGACTGTACCAATCACGAAAATGGCTGTAAAGAAAACAAAAGAAACTACAAAACCAACGCCTGAATCTATTGCATCATTTCGTTTTGATTGAGAATTTTGTTCGAAATTATTCACGACTACCCCTCCTATTTCCACTATAGTATAGACGAAGAATAAAAAAAAATCCACAATTCCATTACCACTGCTGACAAGAGTTGACACCCATACTTTTAATGAAGAAGGCTACACTACAAATACAAGTTTCTTCTTTCGAAACTTCCGACTCCGGAGGCCAATAACATTATATCCGCTTCGATTTAAGTATCCTAGGCCTTAATTTGAAGCGTTCATCATAGATCGGGGGCAACTTTCACAAATTGGTGGATTGTCCCCTTTGCCTCTTGTCAAATGAGCCTAGCTTTCATACCATATAAGTAAGATCTAGAATAAGGCAGGGCAAAGACATGAAACTTTGGGATAAAATAGAAAAGAAACAGTTTTCACCACTTTATTTATTATATGGAACAGAAAGCTTTTTAATCAATGAGACAAAACAGAAATTAGTGACAAATGTGTTAACAGAAGAAGAAATGGATTTTAATTTATCCATTTATGATATGGAAGAAACGACAGTAGAAGAAGCACTTGAAGATGTGGAAACATTTCCTTTTTTTGGAGAAAGGAAAATTGTATTTTTAAATAACCCAATATTTTTAACTTCTGAAAAATCAAAGGATAAAGTTGAACATAATATTAAAAAGCTGGAATCTTATATTGAATCACCTGCACCATACTCGATATTAGTTTTGGCAGGCAATTATGAAAAACTAGATGAACGAAAAAAAATAACGAAATTATTGAAAAAAAACGCAGAAATCATTGAAGCTAAAAAGTTATCTGAACGAGAATTACATACGTGGATTCAAAGACAAATAGAAGAAAAAGGACAGCAAATCGACGAAAATGCAATTGATTTACTGTTAGCTTTAGTTGGTCCGGATTTAATGAATCTTCATTCCGAATTGGAGAAATTGTCTTTATATGTGAAGGATTCAAAAATCATTAAAGTTGAAATTGTTGAAAAACTTACATCTAGGTCTTTGGAGCAAAATATATTTGATTTAGTTGATAAGGTAGTACAAAGAAAAATGGAAGAAGTTTTTAGGATTTATTATGATTTAAGAAAACAAAATGAAGAACCGATAAAAATATTAGCACTTCTGGCAAGTCAATTTCGTTTAATCTATCAAGTGAAGGAACTAATGAAACGAGGATATGGGCAGCAGCAAATCGCGAGTACACTTAAGACCCATCCTTTCCGAGTCAAGCTAGCATCTGGACAAGCTCGTTCCTTCAAAGATAAAGAACTTGGAGAGATTATACATTTTCTAGCACAAACGGATGAACAGTTAAAAACAGGTGGATCAGGTCGAGAAGTATCACTTGAATTATTCTTATTTAAATTAGGCAGCTTAAAAATATCATAAAAATAAAAAACGTCCCTTTTTATAAGGGGCGTTTTATTTTGGATATTACATTTTATTAAGCCATTTTACTTAATTTTTTTGCTAGACGAGCTTTTTGACGATTAGCTGTATTTTTATGGATCAAGCCTTTTGTAGCAGCTTTATCAAGATGCTTTACGGCATTTTTAAAAAGATCTTTTGCATTATCTTCATTTAATTCAACAGCAGATTCAAATTTCTTAACTGCAGTACGCATTGCAGATTTAGTAGCGGAGTTTTGAGCGTTCTTTTCTTCGTTGATTGCTACTCGTTTAATTGCAGATTTAATGTTTGGCATTCCATTCACCTCCTGACAATGATCGAGGTTCTATGTCACTCGACTTTCACTAATATACCATTATTCATTAACAATAATAACAAGAGATATTTTATCAAACGAATAATAGGATTGCAATACTTCTGAATGAAAAATGGTATGAAAGGAAAGGATGGGAAGTAAAGTTCCCTTTTTAGGAGGATATTTTGATGAAGAATGATGAACTTGATTTAAGCCGTTATGCAATTAGAACCGACTTGGCTAAAGAAGCGTTTGAAATGGCTTTAGCACAGTTGACTGGTAATAAGAAAAACAAAGTAGAACAAAAAGAAATAAATGGGGTCGTCATTAAAGAGAAGATGGACGGCGAAATTAAAATATCTTTAGCTACCATTACCCCAGAGGGAGCAGAAAAACTAGGGAAAAAGGCAGGGCATTATTTAACCCTTGAAGTTCAAGGAATTAGATCTCAAGATTCTGTTTTACAGCAACAGGTCGAAGAAACATTTGCAAGAGAATTCAGTGGGTTTTTAGACATGTTGAACATTCCCAAAACCGCAAGTTGTTTAGTTGTTGGACTGGGAAATTGGAATGTAACCCCAGATGCATTAGGGCCTGAAGTTTGTGAACATCTAATCATTACAAGGCATTTATTTCAACTAGAATCTCATGAGGTTGAGCAGGGCTACCGACCAGTAAGTGCTATTGCCCCAGGTGTGATGGGACTGACAGGAATTGAGACAAGTGACATTATTTTTGGTGTTTCTGAAAAATCAAAACCTGATTTTATAATAGCAATTGATGCCCTGGCATCCCGTTCAATCGAAAGGGTTAATGCCACCATCCAAATTTCAGATACAGGCATCCATCCTGGGTCTGGAGTGGGCAATAAACGCAAAGAATTGAGCAGGGAAACATTGGGAGTTCCCGTCATTTCTATCGGGGTGCCGACCGTGGTCGATGCAGTGACGATTACAAGTGACACAATAGATTTTTTACTTAAGCATTTTGGAAAAGAGTTAAAAGAATCAGCTAGACCATCAAGATCACTAGCCCCAGCAGGATTAACATTTGGTGAAAAAAGAAAACTAAGCGAAGAGGATCTGCCAGAAGAAAGACAGAGGCAGACATTTTTGGGAATGGTAGGAACGCTTGAAGAAGATGAAAAAAGAAAGCTGATACACGAGGTATTAGCCCCCCTTGGACATAATTTAATGGTTACGCCTAAAGAAGTAGATGTATTTATTGAAGATATGGCAAATCTGATAGCTTCAGGGTTGAATGCAGCGCTTCATACAGCAGTTGATCAAACAGATGCAGGTTTTAAAACGAGGTAAAAAAGGGTTCTATCATTTCTATATTGTACATATCATTTAATAGAGGCAATGATAGAGGAGGTGCTTGGATGATGAGAAACTTTATATTTAAATGCATGATACTTGTTGGCGTCTTATTTATAGGTGTTTTAATTGGAATGAACAAAGCTAATGAAGGAATGCTAAATATGAAAGGCTATTCTGATCATTCATTCCAGACCCCTGTTACCGTCCAACAGAATGATAATGGAGAGGTAGAAACAACTTTTATGGGCAAGAATCTTCCTTCTTTCAATTTGGAAGAGAGAAAAGAGAAATTAGAAGAAGCAAAAGCCTATAATTTATTTTCTGAAACCGGAAAATTTTTGGCTGATATCGTTACAAGTACAACACAAAAGGTTTTCGGATTCTTGTCCAGTTTATTATAAGAGGGAGGCTGCTTATTTTTATAAGTGGCCTTCCTCATTATTTTGCGTCTAGCACAAGCGCCTATCGACTAGCAAACTTCTTGTCCTTCTCGTTTGCTTAAGGAAGCCAGAGTCGCCCTTTGGGGCTCATCGTGTATCCTTTATCTCCGCCTGCTCCAAAAAAGGAACGTCGACTAAAACCGCCACGTCCTGGGCTAAAGTCGACGGACCCACATCCTGTGGACCTGTACGTCGATGACCAAGCGTTTCTGATTTAAATTTATTTGCTCATTGAATGTACTGCTGTTATAATTTACGCTAGCATACTTGCGTCGATTAACAGGAGTGAACACGATGAACATAGAGGAAAGAAAAAAAAGACAAGAGAAAATACGTAACTTTTCAATCATAGCCCATATCGACCATGGCAAATCTACCTTGGCCGACCGTATTCTTGAACAAACGAAATCTCTCGCATCCAGAGAAATGAAAAATCAATTGCTAGATTCGATGGATTTAGAGAGAGAGCGGGGCATTACGATAAAATTAAATGCAGTTCAACTGAAATACCACGCTAAAAATGGGGAAGATTATATATTCCATCTTATCGATACACCAGGTCACGTCGACTTCACATATGAGGTGTCAAGAAGTCTTGCCGCTTGTGAAGGGGCTGTTTTAGTCGTTGATGCAGCCCAAGGAATTGAGGCGCAAACCTTGGCCAATGTATATTTGGCGTTGGATAATAATCTTGAAATTTTACCTGTCATTAATAAAATTGATCTACCCGCGGCTGATCCGGAAAGGGTAAGACAAGAAATTGAAGATGTGATAGGACTTGATGCTTCTGAGGCGGTCTTAGCCTCCGCAAAGGCAGGAATAGGAATAGAAGATATACTGGAACAGATCGTAGAAAAGGTTCCTGCACCTGCTGGCGACCCTGAAGGACCATTAAAGGCACTGATTTTTGATTCATTATATGATGCTTATCGCGGCGTCATTGCCTCCATACGTGTAATGGAAGGAACCGTTAAAGCTGGAGATAAAATTCGGATGATGGCTACCGGCAAAGAGTTTGAAGTGATGGAAGTAGGGGTTCATGCTCCAAAACCGATGTTAGTGGATGAGCTTACAGTTGGGGATGTTGGCTTTTTAACAGCCTCCATTAAAAATGTGGGCGACACACGAGTTGGGGATACAATCACTAGCGTAAAAAATCCTGCTTCAGAACCGCTGCCAGGGTATCGGAAATTAAATCCAATGGTGTTTTGTGGTCTCTACCCAATCGATTCCGCGAAGTTCAATGATCTAAGAGAGGCATTGGAGAAATTGGAATTGAATGATTCTGCGCTTCAGTTTGAACCTGAATCCTCGCAAGCACTTGGATTTGGATTCCGTTGTGGGTTTTTAGGATTGCTTCATATGGAAATCATTCAAGAACGGATTGAAAGAGAATTTAATATTGATTTAATTACAACGGCACCAAGTGTTATTTATAAAGTGTATATGACGGATGGAACAGAATTGACAGTTGATAATCCGTCTAATATGCCGGATCCGCAAAAAATAGATCATGTAGAAGAGCCTTACGTAAAAGCTTCCATGATGGTTCCGAATGATTATGTTGGAGCTGTAATGGAGTTATCACAACAGAAACGCGGGCATTTTGTAGATATGCAATACTTGGATGACATTAGAGTAAGCGTCGTTTATGAAATTCCTCTCTCGGAAATTGTTTATGACTTTTTTGATCAATTAAAATCTAGTACAAAAGGCTATGCTTCATTTGACTATGAAATGATTGGATATCAGCCTTCAAAATTAGTGAAAATGGATATTTTACTGAATAATGAAAAAGTAGATGCACTTAGCTTCATCGTCCATCGCGATTTTGCTTATGATCGAGGAAAAGTGATTGTGGAAAAATTGAAGGAACTAATCCCGAGGCAACAATTTGAAGTTCCTGTTCAAGCTGCTATTGGGCAAAAAATCGTGGCTCGTTCAACGATAAAATCGATGGGTAAAAACGTTTTGGCTAAATGTTATGGCGGCGATATTTCTAGAAAACGTAAATTATTGGAGAAACAAAAAGAAGGAAAGAAGCGGATGAAACAAGTTGGTTCCGTTGAGGTTCCTCAAGAGGCATTTATGGCAGTATTAAAAAGAGATGAACAAGGAAAGTAAATAATACATGATGGTGGGGAAGGGAAAGCATGGCTTGTCATGCTACACTTCCCTTTCATTTTTAAAGAGGGTAAAAAATGAAAGCAGCGTATATTCATATTCCGTTTTGTGAACATATTTGTCATTACTGTGATTTTAATAAAGTATTTTTAAAAGGTCAGCCAGTCGATGAGTACGTTCAGTCGCTCATAAAAGAATTTGAAATAGTAAATAATGAAACACCTATACAACCATTAGAAAGTATTTTTGTTGGAGGGGGGACTCCAACTTCTCTAAATGAAGAGCAACTGGAAACACTTTGCAAAGGAATAAGGAAATATTTGCCTTTTTCTGATGGCGAGTTTACATTTGAAGCAAACCCTGGGGATTTATCGATAGACAAATTAAAAATTTTGGCTGAGTACGGAGTAAACCGAATTAGTTTTGGCGTCCAATCTTTTAATAATGACCTGCTAGCTAAAATTGGTCGTACCCATCGAGTAGAAGATGTTTATTCATCATTGGATAAAGCATTTACATGCGGATTTTCAAACATTAGCATCGATTTGATATATGCATTGCCGGGACAAACAACGAGTGACTTTCAAGCAACTTTAAAAGAAGCAATAGCTCTTAAACTCCCCCATTATTCAAGTTATTCATTAATTGTTGAGCCCAAAACCGTATTCTATAACTTAATGAGAAAAGGCAAGCTGCGGCTGCCTGGTGAAGACGTAGAAGCTGAAATGTATAAAATATTAATGGGCGAAATGGAGAAAAGTGGGCTAAGACAATATGAAATTAGCAACTTTTCAAGGCCAGGGTACGAAAGTAAACATAATTTGGTGTACTGGAACAATGAAGAGTATTTTGGCTTCGGTGCAGGGGCACATGGTTATATCAATAATATTCGCTATTCCAACGCAGGTCCCTTAAAAAAATATATGCAACCGTTAAGTGAAGGAAGAAGACCTCTTTTTGACGAAAACAAAATAAGTAAAAAAGAAAAAATGGAAGAAGAAATGTTCCTTGGATTACGAAAGATGAGAGGGGTGCAAATAAGTCTTTTTCAAAAAAAATATGATGAAAATGTAATGGAAATATTTAAGGAGCCTATAGATGAGATGATTGATCGTGGGCTATTAACGAAAAATGATGATTTTTTATATTTAACAAACAAGGGAAAACTTTTAGGCAATGAAGTTTTTCAAGCATTTCTACTTTGATTTTCTT
This sequence comes from Lederbergia panacisoli, assembly GCF_024626525.1. Lineage (GTDB taxonomy): Bacteria > Bacillota > Bacilli > Bacillales > Bacillaceae_C > Lederbergia > Lederbergia panacisoli. The sequence continues at coordinate 437,166 of NZ_JANJGU010000001.1, read as the reverse complement.
TGTGAATATCATAAGTGTAAAATCGTTGACATCAACAAAGCATTTTGATACTTTTATTATAGATTTAGCACTCGTTTGAATAGAGTGCTAACAGAGGTGATAAATGTTGCTAACAGATCGTCAGCTGCTTATCTTACAAGTGATTATTGATGATTTTATTCGATCTGCACAACCTGTCGGCTCACGAAGTCTTTCTAAGAAAATTAATATTCCACTTAGTTCTGCAACAATCAGAAATGAGATGGCCGATTTGGAAGAATGGGGATTTATAGAAAAGACACATACATCTTCCGGAAGAGTACCTTCGGAAAAAGGGTATCGGTATTATGTAGATCATCTGCTTGCACCGCAAGTTTTACATGCAAATGATATTCAAAAACTCCATTCTATTTTTGCTGAACGAATATATGAATTGGAAAATGTCGCGCAAAAATCGGCGATCATTCTTTCTGAATTAACGAATTATACCGCGATATTACTAGGTCCGGCTGTAAAGGAAAATAAATTAAGGAAACTGCAGATTGTTCCGTTAAATAAAGAGACTGCAGTTGCCATTATTATTACTGATACAGGACATGTGGAGAATCGATTATTTACTCTTCCGGAAAATATGTCTCCTGAAGAGATAGAAAAACTCGTTAACATCTTGAACGATAAGCTAATAGGTGTTTCTATTGCTGATCTAAGGGAAACAATTTATAAAGAAGTTGCGGCCCTGCTGCAAAGAAATATTCAACGTTATGATTTATTATTGAACTCAATCTTGGCTACAATTGACATTCCTGCAACTGAAAGATTGTTTTTTGGCGGAAAAATGAATATGTTAAATCAACCAGAATTCAAAAATATTGAAAAAATCCGTTCCATAATGGATATGATTGAACAGGAACGCGGATTATACGAATTGTTCAAGCATACACCTCGTGGGATTAACGTCAAAATAGGCAGAGAAAATGAAAACATACAAATGGAAGATTGCAGTCTTATCACTGCGACTTATTCTATTGGTAAAGATGATGTTGGAGCTATTGCCATTTTGGGGCCAACTAGAATGGAATACTCGCGTGTCATCAGCTTGTTGGATTTTTTGAGTAAAGATTTGAGTGTAGTTTTAACAAAATTGTATCATCATTAATGATAAAAGTTTAAGGAGGTGAAGTTGTTATGGACAATCAAACGAAAGAAACATCAGATCAAGAGAGAGAACAAACAAATGGAGTAGTAGATGAAACGGAATCCGTTGATTCTTTACATGAAGAAAACAGTAATGAAGCAGAAGCTGTTGGACAAGCCGAAACTCTAGAGAGTGAAGAAATTACTAATAATGAAGAGGAAGTTGTCGATGAGACCGCTTTGAGGATTTCAGAACTAGAGAAAAAGGTGGAAGAATCTGAAAACCGATACTTACGATTGTACGCTGATTTCGAAAATTTCCGCAGGCGTTCCCAGCTTGAAAGGGAAGCAAGCGAAAAATATAGATCGCAAAGCTTGATTACGAACTTGTTGTCAGCAATTGACAATTTTGAAAGAGCAATGCAAATTGAAACGAATGATGAACAGGCAAAGGCATTACTTGATGGTGTACAAATGGTTTATCGGAACATTATCGATGTGTTAAAGCAAGAAGGTGCTGAACAGATTGAAGCGGTAGGTCAAGAGTTTGACCCTAATTTTCATCAAGCTGTCATGCAATCGAATGATCCTGAAATGGGTTCAAATATTGTTGTTGAAGAATTTCAAAAAGGCTACAAGCTCAAAGACCGCGTAATCAGACCATCAATGGTTAAAGTGAATCAATAGCATCTACATATTTTGGGAGGTAGAAATATGAGTAAAATAATTGGTATTGACTTAGGAACCACAAACTCATGTGTGGCAGTACTTGAAGGTGGAGAACCAAAAGTAATTCCAAATCCTGAAGGAAATCGAACAACTCCATCAGTTATCGCTTTTAAAAATGGTGAGCGCCAAGTGGGTGAAGTGGCAAAGCGCCAAGCGATTACGAATCCAAATACGGTTATGTCTATTAAACGACATATGGGAACACAGCATAAGCAAGAAATCGAAGGAAAAGAATTTACACCACAAGAACTTTCTGCTGCTATTCTTCAATATTTAAAATCTTATGCGGAAGATTATCTTGGAGAAAAAGTAGAAAAAGCTGTTATTACAGTTCCTGCTTATTTTAATGATGCCGAGCGTCAAGCAACAAAAGATGCTGGTACAATTGCTGGCCTTGAAGTTGAAAGGATTATAAATGAGCCTACAGCAGCCGCACTGGCATACGGTCTCGATAAAACAGACGAAGATCAAACAATCCTCGTATATGACCTTGGTGGTGGAACATTTGACGTTTCCATTATGGAGCTGGGAGACGGAGTATTTGAAGTGTTGGCTACAGCAGGGGACAACCGTCTTGGCGGAGATGATTTCGACCAAGTTGTCATCGACTATCTTGTACAGGAATTCCGTAAAGAAAATGGAATTGATTTGTCAAAAGATAAAATGGCTGTGCAACGATTGAAAGATGCCGCTGAGAAAGCGAAAAAGGATCTTTCTGGAGTATCATCCACTCAAATTTCCTTACCGTTTATTACAGCTGGTGAAGCCGGCCCATTGCATATGGAAATTACACTTACTCGTGCCAAATTTGATGAATTAACTTCATTCTTGGTAGAAAAAACAATGGGACCAACTCGCCAAGCTCTAAGAGATGCCGGTAAATCTCCATCAGAAATTGATAAAGTTATTCTTGTCGGAGGTTCCACAAGAATTCCGGCAGTACAAGATGCAATTCGCAAAGAAACAGGTAAAGATCCACATAGAGGAGTTAACCCTGATGAAGTAGTAGCAATGGGTGCAGCTATTCAAGGTGGTGTGTTGACTGGAGATGTGAAGGATGTAGTTCTTCTTGACGTAACACCACTTTCACTTGGAATTGAAACAATGGGCAGCGTATTTACAAAACTAATTGATCGAAATACAACGATTCCTACTTCAAAGGCACAAGTATTTTCAACAGCTGCAGATAACCAAACTGCGGTGGATATTCATGTGCTTCAAGGTGAACGTCCGATGGCAGCGGATAATAAAACGCTTGGACGTTTCCAATTATCTGATATTCCACCAGCGCCACGCGGAATTCCACAAATCGAAGTAAAATTCGATATTGATAAAAATGGAATTGTGAATGTTAGTGCGAAAGATTTAGGAACAGGTAAAGAACAAAATATTACAATTAAATCCTCTTCTGGTCTTTCTGAAGAAGAAGTAGACCGTATGGTACGCGAGGCGGAAGAAAATGCTGAAGCGGATAAACAACGTAAAGAAGAGGTTGAACTTCGAAACGAAGCGGACCAGTTGATTTTTACAACTGAAAAGACGCTAAAAGATCTTGAAGGTAAAGTGGATGCAGCTGAAGTTCAAAAAGCAGAAGAGGCAAAAGATGCGCTTAAAGCAGCTGTTGAGAAAAATGAATTAAGCGAAATTCGCGAAAAGAAAGATGCTTTACAGGAAATCGTACAAAATCTTTCCATGAAGTTATATGAGGAAGCGGCAAAGCAAGCACAAGCGGGGCAAGGGGCGGACGGAAGCCAAGGTGCTAGCGGCGACGATAATATAGTCGATGCTGAATTTGAAGAAGTGAAAGATGACGAGAACAAATAATAACAGCAATAAAAGGCCAAAGCCAATTCAAACGGCTTTGGCTTTTCCAATCTGTTAACCTAATGTTCGAATTCTTCCTTTTAATCACTGTACGATTTGTGTTAAAATATACTTTATGTGAAAAGGACGCGGGAGTGTGTTTTTATGAGTAAAAGGGACTATTACGAGGTGCTTGGAGTATCGAAAAGCGCCACGAAAGATGAGATAAAAAAAGCATATAGACGCTTATCCAAACAATATCATCCGGATATTAATAAAGAAGCTGGGGCGGATGAGAAATTTAAGGAAATAACGGAAGCCTATGAAATATTGAATGATGACCAAAAACGTGCACAGTATGACCAATTTGGCCACGAAGGACCACAAGGATTTGGCGGTGGCGGCTTCGGCGGATCCGACTTTGGCGGTTTTGGCGGATTTGAAGATATTTTTAATACCTTCTTTGGCGGTGGAGGTCGTAGAGATCCTAATGCACCAAGACAAGGTTCAGACCTTCAGTATACGCTTGACTTGACCTTCGAAGAGGCTGTATTTGGTAAAGAAACAATTATAGAAATACCACGAGAAGAAACATGTGATACGTGCAAAGGAAGCGGAGCAAAACCGGGCACAACGCCAGACACATGTCATCATTGTCACGGAAGTGGTCAGCTAAACGTAGAACAAAATACGCCATTTGGTCGAATCGTCAATCGTCGTGTTTGTAATCATTGTAACGGCACAGGTAAATTGATTAAAGAAAAATGCCGGACATGCGGCGGCGATGGCAAGGTGAAAAAACGCAGAAAAATTAATGTTAAAATCCCACAAGGTATTGATGATGGGCAGCAAATGCGCGTTTCAGGTGAAGGAGAACCAGGTATAAATGGTGGACCTCCCGGGGATCTATACGTTGTTTTTCATGTGAGGTCCCATGAATTCTTTGAGCGTGAAGGTGACGATATTTATTGTGAAATGCCGATTACATTCGCGCAAGCAGCTCTTGGCGATGAAATCGAAGTACCGACTTTACATGGGAAAGTAAAACTAAAAATTCCTGCAGGTACACAAACAGGTACTCGTTTCCGATTACGTGGCAAAGGTGTACAAAACGTAAGAGGATATGGCACAGGGGATCAGCATATCCACGTAAAGGTCATTACACCTACCAAACTTTCAGAACATCAAAAGCAACTCCTTCGTGATTTTGCTGATGTAAGTGGAGACACATCTGATGAACAGCATGAAAGTTTTTTTGAAAAGGTAAAACGTGCTTTTAAGAGTTGATGAATTGAATTGGATTGGAGCGGTTTTTAATGAAGTGGAGCGAGATCAGTATCCATACGACTAATGAAGCGATAGAACCTATTTCCAACATTCTTCATGAGGCGGGGGCAAGTGGCGTTGTAATTGAAGATCCAGCTGAATTGACGAAGGAAAGAGAAGATTGGTTCGGTGAAATATATGATTTAAATCCTGGGGATTACCCTGAAGAAGGAGTCATCATCAAAGCTTATTTGCCGGTAAATAGCTTTATTAGTGAAACCATTGATTCAATTAAACAAGAAATCACTGATCTCATAAAGTACGATATTGATATTGGTAAGAATATAGTTACAACTACTGAGGTAAAAGAAGAGGATTGGGCGACAGCTTGGAAAAAATATTACCACCCTGTGAAAATATCCGAAACTTTTACTATCGTACCTACTTGGGAAGAGTATGAGCGTGTTAATAGCGATGAACTGATTATTGAGCTTGACCCAGGAATGGCCTTTGGTACGGGGACACATCCTACTACGGTAATGTGTATTCAAGCATTAGAACGAACCGTTCAAAAAGGCAGTAATGTGATAGATGTCGGGACTGGTTCCGGTGTTTTAAGTATCGCTGCTGCCTTATTAGGTGCGAAGAAAGTTCTTGCTTTAGATTTAGATGAGGTGGCCATTGAATCTGCTAAGCAAAATATTGAATTAAATCATGTGTCGGATATGATTGATGTGCAACAAGGTAATTTGCTTGAAGGGATAGAGACCCAGTCTGATATTGTTGTAGCCAATATATTAGCTGATGTCATTATACGTTTTACAGACGATGCAGCATCAATTGTGAAACAAGGCGGTTATTTCATTACGTCAGGAATCATTCAACCGAAGAAATCTGAAGTAAAAGATGCTATTATATCAGCAGGTTTTTCTATTGAAGAAACGTTAGTAATGGAAGATTGGGTAGCTTTCATTGCAAGGCGTTCATAATGAGGTGGCAATATGCAGCGCTATTTCTTAAATGAACATTATCATGGGCAAAAGTCCGTCAACATTTCAGGTGAAGATTTTCATCACATTACTCGTGTAATGAGGATGAATGAAGGTGATCATTTTTATATTGTGTTTGAAAATGCAAAAGCAGCTTCAGTAAAAATCAACCAAATTTCTGATTCATTTGTTGAAGTGGATATCGTCGATCTTGAAAGTGAAGAGAAGGAGCTTCCTGTATATATTGCCATCGCGAGCGGTTTGCCAAAAGGGGATAAACTTGAATGGATCATCCAAAAAGGGACAGAACTAGGTGCATCAGAGTTTATCCCTTTTATTGCAAGTCGCTCAGTAGTAAAATGGGAAAGTAGAAAAGAAGCGAAAAGATTAGAAAGATGGAATAAAATTGCCAAAGAAGCGGCGGAGCAGTCACATCGTCAAGCCTTGCCCGTCATTCAAAGACCTTACACCCTAAAAGAACTTATCCAATACAGCGACAACTTTGATTGGAAAATTGTTGCATACGAAGAAGCAGCAAAAGAAGGCGAGAAAAGCAATTTAGTAAGAATCATCCAATCAGCAAAACCTAAAGATAAAATTCTTATTGTCTTTGGCCCAGAAGGTGGTATTACAGTTTCAGAAAAAAACGAACTAGTAACGAGTGGTTTTGAAATATGCGGTTTAGGACCTAGAATATTACGAACAGAAACTGCACCACTATACGCATTAACCGCCCTATCCTATCAATTTGAATTAATGAGGTGATCATATGTCTCTTGTAGCATTCCATACACTGGGCTGTAAAGTAAACCATTATGAAACGGAAGCCATTTGGCAATTATTTAAAAATCAAGGCTATGAACGTGTTGATTTTGAAAGCAACGCCGACGTATACGTGATCAATACTTGTACAGTTACAAATACAGGGGATAAAAAGAGTCGTCAAGTCATCCGTAGAGCCATTAGGCAAAACCCTGATGCTGTTATATGTGTGACTGGATGCTATGCTCAAACATCTCCCGCAGAAATTATGGCGATACCTGGAGTTGACGTCGTTGTCGGAACACAGGATCGTGTAAAAATGCTTGATTATATAAAAGAGTACAAAGAAGAACGACAGCCAATTAACGGTGTCGGTAATATTATGAAAAATCGTGTATATGAAGAACTTGATGTACCAGCCTTTACGGATCGGACACGTGCTTCATTAAAAATCCAAGAAGGCTGCAATAATTTTTGTACCTTCTGTATTATACCTTGGGCTCGTGGCTTAATGCGTTCACGTGATCCGAAAGAAGTCATTCGTCAAGCACAGCAGCTCGTTGACGCAGGATACAAGGAGATTGTCTTAACTGGAATCCATACAGGCGGCTACGGTGAAGATATGAAAGATTATAATCTTGCTGCCTTACTACGCGATTTGGAGTCCCAAGTTAAAGGCTTAAAACGAATTCGAATTTCTTCAATTGAAGCAAGTCAACTTACAGATGAAGTCATCGCTACAATTGATAAATCGAAATTGGTCGTAAGGCATTTGCATATTCCAATTCAGTCTGGCTCAAATACCGTTTTAAAGAGAATGCGCAGGAAATATACAATGGAATTTTTCGCAGAACGGATAGAATTGCTTAAAAAGGCGCTGCCGGGACTAGCTATCACATCTGATGTAATTGTTGGGTTCCCTGGCGAGACTGAAGAAGAATTTATGGAAACATATGATTTTATTAAAAAACATAAGTTCTCTGAATTACATGTTTTCCCATATTCTAAACGTACTGGAACTCCAGCTGCTAGAATGCCGGATCAAATCGATGAAAATATAAAAAATGATCGTGTTCATAGATTGATTACTCTCTCAGACCAACTGGCAAAAGAATACTCCTCAAGGTTTGAAAATGAAGTGTTAGAAGTCATTCCTGAAGAACGTTTTAAAGAAAATCCTGAAAGTGGATTATACGAAGGTTACTCAGATAATTATTTGAAAGTTGTCTTCCCAGCATCGGAGGAAATGATTGGAAAACTCGTTAAAGTAAAAATTACAAAGGCAGGCTATCCATATAACGAAGGTCAATTCGTACGAGTAATGGATGACGTGGCTGAAGAAAATTCAATGGCAATCTAAAAAAGGCTATCCCAATTATTTTGGGATAGCTTTTATTAATGGTAAGATAAATAAAAATAGACTCTAGGGATCTCGAGACTAAAATCTGCAGAGCTTCCAAAAACCAACATTAAATTATGCTTTATTGAATATTCGGCATTCGTTTTCAAAACCTTTTCAAAAAAAGACATGCCAAAAGGCTGTTCTTTACCAAGGTTGAGTTTGGTTGATTTCCGCTACAGTTGCTCGCGGACCTTAGGGGCGGGCGGTTTGTCTAGCTGCAGCGCCTAGCCCCTCGAGGTCATAAGTCATATTACTACGTGGCTAAAAGGCAAGCCACTACGTAATCTGACTTATGCTTGTCGGGGCTGCTCAAGGCGCTTACGCATTTCCAGGAGCCTCCTCGACGTAAACGCCTGTGGGTTCTCACCTGTCCCGCTGATCCCGCGACGGACAGGACGTCCTAGTGTCGGCGTTGGCCACAGGACGTGGCCGTATTTAGCCGACCAGGAATCTCGCACTTTCGCTCCAATCAACCTTCTAAAGATTTTGTATTTAAAAGCAACAATTCCTTTGGAAAAGAATCTTAAGACCTTTTTAAGACTCTTCTTCTTCTTTTTGGCGCTTTGGTTTGATATAGGATTTTATATTAAACATCTTACCTTCTCTATAGACGGTAAAGAAGTCGCAGAAACTCCTTATACCAAGAATAATCTTGAGGTACAAAGCTACCTGCTTGCAATTATTATGGTGTTTTCAAATAACTTCCGACAAAAACAGCAACAAAACTTCTATTTATAAATAATATCTTAAATCTTTCATGGAACCCGCCTGAAGATTGAAGAACAGGGTATGAACGCTCGTCTTACCATGTGCGAAAAAATATCCCAGTTGATTTCCGTTCCAGGCGGCTCACCGCACGCCCCCTGGAACGGAAATCAACGGTAGCAGAAAACGTTTCACTTAAATTATTTATGCATTCAATACAGAGTTGGTAATACTACTTAATATAAGATATGAAAAAAATGGCACTAGAAAATCTTGTACCATCTGACTCGGTGAATTCCGAGAGTTAATCAAAAGCAAAGGAGATAATAAAAATGGCAGAAAATATTGCAAAATACATTGATCACACACTTTTAAAAGCCGATGCGACAAAGGAGAGCATTAAAACGCTGTGTGAAGAAGCAAAAGAATATCATTTTGCGTCTGTATGTGTAAATCCTACATGGGTTAAATACGCTTCAAGTTTATTAAAATCGACAGATGTAAAGGTTTGTACGGTGATTGGCTTCCCTTTAGGGGCAACTACCACTGAAACAAAAGCATTTGAAACAAAAAACGCCATTGAAAACGGAGCACATGAAATAGATATGGTGGTAAATATTGGTGCTTTAAAAGATGAAAATTTGGAACTAGTAGAAGAAGATATTGCAGCGGTTTGTGCAGCTGCAAAAGGAAAAGCATTAGTAAAAGTTATTATAGAAACCTCACTTTTGACGAATACGGAGAAAGAAAATGCTTGTAATATTGCAAAACGGGCAGGTGCTGATTTTGTTAAAACGTCGACTGGTTTTTCAACGGGTGGTGCCACGGCAGAAGATGTTAAGCTTATGAGAAAAGTTGTTGGTTCAGAACTTGGTGTAAAAGCTTCTGGAGGAGTTCGCTCGATTGAAGATGTTCAAAAGATGATAAATGCAGGTGCTACAAGAATTGGCGCAAGCTCCGGGGTTGCTATAATGAAAGGTTTATCCGGAGATACAAGTTATTAACTTTTGTTTTTGTTCTTGCCATGCACTTTGATAATAAAGTTTCCGAATTCCTTTGCAAAGGGCAACACCAAAAGTGAGCAGACAACATTGTAAATAACACTTGCATGTGCAAGTTGAGTATTAGGATCTTCAGCAAGTAGACGGCTGAAATTTGCTAAAACTGAAATGAGTGGAAAAAAAACAAGTGCACCGCCAAGATTTAGCCAAATATGAGCAAATGCCGTCTGTCTTGCTTCTCGTCCCGCCCCAATCGATGCGAATAAAGCTGTTGCACAAGTACCTATATTAGCTCCTATCATAATGGCAATCCCAGTTTCAAGAGGAAATGTGCCTACTGATAAGAAGCTCATAGCTATTCCAGTCATGACAGTGCTCGATTGTATGATGGCTGTAAGCAAAGTTCCTATGAGAAAAGAAATAACAGAATGATCCTTCATAACATATATTAAGTTATCTATGTATTCAATGTTGGCAAGTGGCCCTGATAGCCATTCAAAGCCATGCATGGAAGCAAAAATCGTGCCGATGCCAAGTAAGATAAAACTACTGCTTTTTACTTTAATATTTTTAAAAAATTGCATCACCGCTCCAATAACAAGAAGCGGAATAATTATTTTCGACAAATCAAAGGTGAAAAACTCCAAAGTAATCGTTGTACCAATATTAGTGCCTAAAATAATTCCAATCGTTTGTGGAAAAGATAGGATGCGAGCGGATACGAGTCCTACAGCAATAACTGTTACAGCAGAGCTGCTTTGTAGGATTACTGTCATCCCGATTCCTGCGAGAAACCCCATATAAGGAGTTTTTGTCATTTTTTGCAGCCAATTTTCCATTGCACTTCCCGATAAATTAAATAAGCCGATCCTCATCATTGTCATTCCAAGTAAAAAGCAACCAGCTAGAACGATAAATAAAAGAATATAGAGCATGTCCTTCACCTCTCAAATAAATATATGACTTATATTTTTAGACATGCTCAAATACTTGAATCTACCATTTGGAAATAAAGATTGTTGACCTGTCAAAAAGCTTATATTATAATTGCAAAGTACATGGATTTTCATGTATGAACATGTTATTGCTATGTTCGGAGGGAGGGAAAGAGAGATGTCAAAAACAGTTGTTCGTAAAAACGAATCGCTTGAAGATGCTCTTCGCCGCTTCAAACGTACAGTTTCTAAAACGGGGACTTTACAAGAATACAGAAAGCGCGAATTTTATGAAAAGCCAAGCGTAAAACGTAAGAAAAAATCAGAAGCTGCCAGAAAGCGCAAGTTCTAAAGAGGGTGTAAAAATGAGTCTTCTTGAGCGTTTAAATGAAGATATGAAACAAGCGATGAAGAATAAAGAAAAAGAAAAACTCTCCGTCATCCGAATGCTGAAAGCAGCCTTGCAAAATGAAGCCATTAAGCTTGGCCACCAATCATTATCGGAAGAAGAAGAATTGACAGTCCTTTCTCGCGAAGTAAAGCAACGCAAAGACTCCCTCCATGAATTTCAAAAAGCGAATCGTAATGATCTCGCCGATAAAGTTCAAAATGAACTTGCTTTTGTGGACATATATATGCCGGAGCAACTGACTGATGAAGAAGTTGAAGCACTTGTCAAAGAGGCGATCTCAATGTCAGGTGCATCTTCAAAAGTTGATATGGGCAAAGTAATGGGTATCCTTATGCCGAAAGTAAAAGGCAAGGCAGATGGGGCGCTCGTTAGCAAACTTGTCCAAAGGCATTTATCCTAATATGGAATCTAAAAGTCGATGAGCAAAAACGCTTATCGGCTTTTTTACTTTTTTCAGGTATAATAGTAAGAGAACCCAAATTATTTTTGAATCTTTATTAATCTTTATTCGTATTACAGTTATGAACGCTTCGGAAGGGGGGATTGGATGAGAAGAGTGTTAATAGTTATTTGCATGTTGGCAGCTGTTATCCTATCTGTACTGCCGGCACAAGCAGATGGCAAAGGGGCGAACGTTTATGTAATACCGATTAATGGTGAAGTAGAAAAAGGATTACATGCGTATTTAAAAAGGGCAATTACGAGTGCAGAGGAAAATAAGGCTGATCTTATTATTTTTGATATGAACACTCCTGGAGGCGAAGTTATCGCTGCTCGGGATATAGGGAATTTAATCTTAAATACGAAAATAAGGACTGCTACATTTGTAAATTCGTGGGCAATTTCCGCAGGATCATACATTGCACTTAATACGGAAGAAATTTATATGACACCTAATGCAACAATGGGTGCTTCGGCAGTTATTGATCAAAATGGAAATACGGCTGGAGAAAAAGCGGAGAGTATGTGGATTGCTGCTATGACCGGGGCTGCTGAAGAACATGGTCGTGATCCTGAAATTGCAAAGGCCATGGTGACGCCAACGGTTGATCTCCCAAAGTTAAAAGCAAATGGAAAATTATTAACGCTTACTGCAGAACAAGCCTTACAAGTTGGGTACTCCAAAGGAACTGTAAAAAATATTGATGCACTTCTAGCGGAACTGGGGTATGAAGATGCTAATGTTCATACAGTTAAATCTACCTTTGCCGAGTCACTTGCGAGATTTATCACGAATCCAGTGGTAGTTCCTATCCTTCTATCTATTGCAAGTCTTGGACTTGTTCTTGAACTATACTCACCTGGCTTTGGGTTGCCGGGAGGGATGGGCATAAGTGCGTTGCTGCTTTTCTTCTACGGACACTATGTTGCAGGACTTGCGGGCTATGAATCCCTAATTTTGTTCGTATTGGGAATCATCCTGATTGCAGCAGAATTTTTTCTGGCGGGTGGAATTGCCGGGCTGCTGGGGACGGTAGCTGTAATCGGCAGTATCATATTGGCTGGTGGGAATTTCGTTAATATGGCGATCTCAATTATTATAGCTTTATTCCTATCAGTTTTGCTAACTATCATAATGTTAAAGGTGTTTGGTAAACGGATGAATATTTTTAAAAAGCTTATCCTAACTGATTCTACAAACACAGAAAGTGGCTATGTTTCGAATGTGAATCGTCTTGAACTTATTGGTCGTGTTGGGGTAACGATTACTCCGCTTAGACCTTCAGGCACGGTGAAAATGGAAGATGAACGTCTTGATGTCGTTGCAGAAGGAAGTTTTATTGAAAATAATACGAAGGTTAAAGTCGTTAAAGTGGAAGGTTCACGCATCGTTGTAAGGGAAATGTAAACGACTTTTATTTGAAAAACAGGAGGTAATCAAATGCCAGTCGCTCCAGAAGTCATTTTTTTAATCGTAGCAATTGTTATTGGAATTATTGTTCTATCGGTATTATTTACATTCGTGCCAATCGGGCTGTGGATTTCCGCCCTTGCGGCAGGAGTAAAAATAGGGATATTTACATTAATTGGGATGAGACTGAGAAGGGTTATTCCAGGAAGAGTTGTAAATCCGTTGATTAAAGCGCATAAAGCGGGAATTGACGTAGGTACGAATCAGCTTGAGAGCCATTATCTAGCAGGAGGTAACGTGGATAGGGTCGTCAATGCGTTAATTGCAGCTCAACGTGCAAATATTGAATTGACGTTTGAACGTGCTGCAGCAATCGATCTTGCAGGCCGTAACGTGTTAGAAGCGGTTCAAATGAGTGTAAACCCTAAAGTAATTGAAACACCTTTTATTGCAGGTGTAGCGATGGATGGTATTGAAGTCAAAGCTAAAGCTCGTATTACAGTTCGTGCGAATATCGAACGCCTTGTTGGGGGTGCTGGGGAAGATACAGTTATCGCCCGTGTTGGTGAAGGTGTTGTTTCCACAATTGGTTCTAGTGATAATCATAAGAAGGTTCTTGAAAATCCTGATATGATTTCGCGTACAGTTCTAGCAAAAGGTTTGGATTCCGGCACAGCTTTTGAAATTTTATCTATTGATATTGCTGACGTTGATATCGGTAAAAATATCGGAGCGCAGCTGCAAACTGACCAAGCTGAAGCCGATAAGAAAATTGCACAGGCAAAAGCGGAAGAAAGAAGAGCAATGGCTGTTGCAAATGAGCAAGAGATGAAAGCGCGCGTAGAAGAAATGCGAGCGAAGGTTGTCGAAGCCGAAGCTGAAGTACCTCAAGCAATGGCAGAAGCATTGAAATCAGGAAACCTTGGGGTTATGGATTATTTTTCACTGAAAAATATTGATGCCGACACTGACATGCGCGACTCTATCGGTAAAATGACAAAACCAGTTGATAGAAATAAACCAGAATAAATGAGCCAGCTAATTGAAAGGGGGTAACTCCTTTGGAAAATTTATTATTTTTGCTAATTATTGCTGCTATCAGTTTTATTTTCAAACGGAAAACAGGTGCAAACAATGAGCAACGAGAGGAGCGTATGCCTCCTCCAGTTGCACGGCCTATACAAACTTACCGTGAAAAGGCAGAGGAAACAGTAAGGCCGATGCAGCAAGCTTTTCCCGAACTTACGAAAGCTCGTACTTTGAAAGAGGCTGCCGATATTCTTATTGCCAACGCTCAACCAGCTATTGAGGAGAAGCAAAATGAATTAAAGAATAAGTTGGAGAAGTTAAAGATAGAAGAAGAAAGCCACCGTATAAAAGCAGGTAAAATTAAACAGTTTGAACAAAAAATAGTACAAGAACAATCAGTTGACTTACAATTTCAAGCCAATGATATTTTAAAAGGGATTGTCATGTCAGAGGTACTCGGACCTCCTCGCTCTTTAAGACCTTACCAAAGGTCAAATCGTTCATAATAAAAATTGTGATGAAACCCGCTTTCCAATCATACTATGAGAGGAAAGGGGGTTCTTTTTTATGGCCAAAAAATGGACCAACAATTTACGAAGATGGATGGCATTCAAAATGGAACTTCCTCCTGACGTCATGATGGACCTGCCAAGAGTAACGATTGTCGGCCAGTTGCACATTTATATTGAAAATCATAAAGGGCTTCTCGTTTTCACGGATAAGGAATTGCGACTCTTGCTAAAACAAGGTCAACTGCTTATAAAGGGAAAATCATTCGTAATAAAGACTATTTTGCCAGATGAACTATTACTTGAAGGAAAAATAGAAGAAGTTCATTATCTAGATGGATAGGAGTGGCATTGTTGAAAAATCAGTGGCTGACGTTCATTACTGGAAGAGTGTTGGTAAAGGCGGAAGGCAAAGGGATTGAGCGGTTGATAAATCGACTCGCTCAATCAGGACTCATTATGTGGAAGGTGAAAAAAAGAAAAAATGGTTCCGTTCTTTTTTTCATCGCACTTCCAGATTTACATAAATTTCGAACTGCTGCGCGAAAAGCGGACTGTTCTATTACTTTTATACGTGGTGAAGGTTTGCCATTTATTTGGAAAAGAGCGATAAAACATAGTGGATTTCTCGTAGGAATCATATTATTTTTCTTAATTGCGTTTATTCTTTCAAATATTACATGGGGAATCGAGATAAAAGGAGCAGATCCTGAAACTGAACATAAAATGAGAAAAGAATTGACGCAATTAGGCATAAAGGTTGGTTCCTTCCATTTGTTTAGCGATAAACCAGATGTCATTCAGCAAAAATTAACTAAAAGAATTGATAATATTACATGGATAGGTGTGGAATTAAACGGGACAACCTTTCACTTCAACGTAGTTCAAAAAAATGAACCTAAAAAACCACAGCTGAAAAGTCCCCGCCATTTAGTTGCTAAGAAGAAAGCAGTAATATCTAATATGTTTGTTGAAAAAGGAAAATCAGTAGTGAAAATTAATCAATACGTTGAGAAAGGACAACTCCTTGTTTCAGGGATGATTGGCAGTGAAGAAAAACCGAAGCTTGTTTCCGCAACCGGGGAAGTTTGGGGGATTACTTGGTATAACACTAAAGTCGAATTTCCTTTAAACTCTAATTTTCAAGTATATAGTGGTGAGGAAATTAGAAGGCATTATATTGTTGCAGGAAAATTGTACATGCCCTTTTGGGGCTTTAAAAGAGTGGCTTTTAAACAATATGAGACAGAAACAATGGATCATGACTTGTATTTTTTAGGATGGAAGCTTCCAATTATGTATTCCGAAAAGACAATAAGGGAAAATGAAAACATGGCGCGAACTTTGACAAAAGAAGAAGCAATTGAAACAGCAAAAGAATTAGCCAGAAGGGATGTGGCGAATACTATTCCTGCCAACGCACGCTTAGATGGGGAATATATTTTGCAACAAGAAGTTGACAATGGTAAAGTAAAACTATCCATAAATTTTCAAGTGATTGAGAATATTGCTGAGGAAAGACCAATCATTCAAGGAGACTAGCGAATGTCAGAAGAAATATCTACAGTAAAAATTGAAATAGAAAACCCTGATGAAGCTTTAGTACTATTTGGCAATGCAGATATCAATTTAAAATTACTCGAAGAGCAATTTAATGTAACGATTGTAACAAGAGGAGAAACGTTAAATTTATCAGGAGAACCATCTTCAGTGGAGATGGCAGGGGAAACCATTAAACAGCTCCTTAACGTCATTCGTAGAGGCATTCATATCAGTGAGAGAGATGTCGCTTACGCTTCAAAAATGGCTAAACAAAACCGCATTGAATATTTCTCCGAATTATTTGAGGAAGAAATTGCCCGTAATACGAAGGGGAAAGCAATACGCGTGAAAACGTTGGGACAGCGTCAGTATATTGATGCCATCCGCAAGCTGGACCTTGTATTTGGCATTGGT
The DNA here is from genome assembly GCF_024626525.1 of Lederbergia panacisoli. GTDB lineage: Bacteria > Bacillota > Bacilli > Bacillales > Bacillaceae_C > Lederbergia > Lederbergia panacisoli. The sequence continues at coordinate 420,703 of NZ_JANJGU010000001.1, read as the reverse complement.
CCTGCCGGGACGGGTAAAACGTATCTAGCTGTAGTTATGGCAGTAAACGCTTTGAAAAATAATAAAGTAAATAAAATTATACTTACGCGTCCAGCCATTGAGGCAGGAGAAAGCCTTGGTTTTTTGCCTGGAGATTTAAAAGAGAAAGTGGATCCATACTTACGCCCACTGTATGATTCATTGCATGATGTTTTAGGTGCGGAGCATACACAGAGGCTAATAGATCGAGAAACAATTGAGATTGCACCGCTTGCCTATATGAGAGGTCGGACATTGGATGATGCTTTCGTTATTTTGGATGAAGCCCAAAATACGACACAGGCACAAATGAAGATGTTTTTGACTAGACTGGGATTCGGGTCGAAAATGGTTATTACAGGCGACTCAACCCAAGTGGACTTGCCTAAAGGGGCAAAGTCAGGTCTAATGGCTGCCGAAATTATTTTAAATGGAGTGAAGGGAATATCTTTTATTCACCTTAACCAAAGTGATGTAGTGAGGCATCCTCTTGTGGGGCGCATAATTGAAGCATTTGAGGGGCATGATTCTTTACCTGGGTAATAAGTTTTTCAAATGGATTAAATAATAGCATCAAAAAAGACGACCCAATATCCTAAAAAGTAGATATTTTGGGTCGTCTTTTTATCCTAGAATATGTCCAATATATCCTTGGATTGTATGAACACTGTTGATTTCCGCTTCAGGCGGACGCTTTCCGGGGGGCGTGCGGTGAGCTTCCTCGTCGCTACGCTCCTGCGGGATCTCACTTGTCACGCTAATCCCCCAACGGACAGGACGTCCTAGTGTCGGCGTTGGCCACAGGATGTGGCCGTCTTTAGCCGACCGGGAGTCGCCGCCTTCCGCTCCAATCAACGGCAACTGCTTAAAAACTTTGATGGAACAGTTTCAGGGGGTAGCAACAATAATATCTGGACAATTATCTATACTGGTTACGTTGGCTTTAATTGAGCAAAAAAATAGCATTTGATGAATGAATCCATCAAATGCTTATTTCAGCATGTCAAAAGTCTAATTTTACAACTGTTATCGATTTAGGGGCTAGTTAAATTAAATTCATTACAAACAAATTAACAACAACCACTATCCCAAAGGAAACAAATCCAACAATTTTTACGGGGTGACTGTTTTTATATTCATTAAATGGAGTTACTCTTTTTACAATTTCCCAAAATAATGCAGTTCCTAAAAGAATAATAATTCCTCCGAAAATTAAAACGTTGTCCATTGAATTAGCAATCCCAATAATATGGTTAATAAAAAGTATCCATAAATAGCCTAAGTACGCATTCAAAATTACAGACAGAAAAAAATCCTTGTTTTTTATTGCTACCCCCCCCCATTTGAATATTCTCAATATAGTGATATTATATCGTTCTATCTTTATTTTTGAAATGCGTATGAAATTCTTTTAAAGAAGGCAAAATTTACGAAAACAGCTTAAATATAATACTACAGTTAACAATCGAAAAGAGTCGATGGCATTTCGATCGTTATCATGACTAAAAGCCATTGTTTATTAATTTTGAAGCATTGCACACACCCGTTTAAAATTGATACTCCACTATACAGCAAAGAGCTATATAATTCCTTTTGAATACGAGGGATTATATTTTTTTGTGTTGGCTGTATTAAAGGTGGATGCAAATTTTTATACTATGTTGATTGGAGCGGAAGGCGCGAAGACTCCTGGTCAGCTAAAGACGGCCACGTCCTGTGGCCAACGCCGACACTAGGACATCGTGTCCGTCGCGGGAGTACGGAACAGGGGAGACCCCACAGGCGCTTGCGCCGAGGAGGCTCCTCGTACCGCCCGCGGAAAGCGAAGCGCCTGGAGCGCAAATCAACAACTAAGCTTAAAGGGTGGGAGTAGCGGGGGTTTTTAACTTTTTAGGGAACTTTTTTAAAATAATTTCGTCTTATTCAGTATAGGGTTAAATGCTTCTTTTAGTAGTTATTACAAAATTCAAGTGTTTTCGTTTTAGAAAACTGTTATTATTTAAATATAATGCTGAAATGAGTCAGCAATAAACGGGGTATGGAGGATTTTATGGACTTTCAAGCGTATATTAGCAAAATCCGAACGTTCCTAAGCTATAAAGTGTTTACAAGTCTTATATATTGCATCCTTGGATTATCATTATTTGCCATTCTGTACCATAATGTGAAGCCGGAAACGTATGATATTGAACTTTTTTCCGTAGCAGATAAAACGATTCGATCTACGAAAACGGTGGAGGATGAAATAAAGACAGCAGAAGCGAGGGAAAATGCCGCTGATCAAGTTGACAAAGTATATGTATTTAAACAAGAAATGGCTCAAAATCGAGTTTCTTTAATTACTTCCATTTTTGATTTTGTAAAGGATACGAATTACGAATCCAACAAAGTAGTGGAAGAGAATGCCTCAGAGATAAAAAAGGAAGAAGTATCGGCAATCTCATTGCAATCGAGGTTAAAACAACTTAAAACAAAGCTAACTGAAAATGTTTCAGAAGACATTACAAATACGATATCAGACCCCATTTTCGTTACATTATTACAAACGGATGTTTCTGAATTGCAAAGAACAAGAGATATTGTTGAACAATATGTGGAATCTGCCATGAATGAAAAAATTCGTGAAGATGGCACTGAAGCAGCACGGAAAGTCGTAGCAGATCATATAAAGAATGCGGGATTACCAAATGACTTGGAAACAGCCGCAATTGAATTAGGTAAATATGCCATTGTTCCCAATGATTTATACGACCCATTGCTGACGGAAGCAAGAAAGAAGCAAGCAAAGGATGATGTAGAGCCTGTAAAAATATTGCAAGGGCAAATAATCGTCCAAGAAGGGCATTTAATTGACAGAGAAACATACAGACAATTAGAAATGCTCGGTTTGCTAAAAAATAATCCTACCATAAAACCAATCATTGGATTAGGGATTTTTGTAATTTTGGCCATTGGTTCGCTTTATATTTATTTTTCGCGACTGTCCACATCCGAGGAGAAAAAGCAAAGCTATTTGCTCCTTTCTAGTTTGATTTTTATTTGTTCAGTCATTATTATGAAAATCATTGGATTAATGGAAGGGGATAATTTGAATAAACTTGCCTATCTTTTTCCTGCCGCAATGGCTCCAATGCTAATAAAGACCATGATTAATGAAAGACTCGCTCTCATTATTACAATTATTTTAGCATCATGTGGCAGCATTGTTTTCCATGATGGGATATCGGATACAATAGATATTGAAATAGCTATTTATATACTATTTAGCGGTTTGGCTGGGGTGTTATTTGTATCGGAAAAAAATGAAAGAACCCACATACTACGGGCGGGTTTATTAGTATCGTGTATCAATCTGCTTCTCATCTTTTTCCTATTGCTAGTCGGAGGTGGGCAGTACACACTTACTGAATATTTCTATTTTGGATTATTTTCAATCGTATCAGGGATTCTATCCTCTGTGCTTACAATTGGACTTTTGCCTTTTTTTGAAGCAGGGTTTGGAATATTGTCTACCATGAGGTTAATCGAGTTATCCAATCCGAATCATCCTTTACTAAAAAAGCTTCTAACCGAAACACCCGGGACGTATCATCATAGTGTCATGGTTGCGAACCTAGCAGAAGCTGCTTGTGAAGCAATCGGGGCAAATGGTTTATTAGCTAGAGTGGGCTGTTATTATCATGATGTCGGCAAGACTAAACGTCCGCCATTTTTTATAGAAAACCAAATGAATATAGAAAATCCACATGATCGTCTTCCAGCCGAAACAAGTAAGGATATTATTATTTCTCATGCCGCTGATGGGGCAAAGGAATTGAGAAAACATAAATTACCAAAGGAGATTGTCGATATTGCCGAACAGCATCACGGCACAAGTCTGCTTAAGTATTTTTATTTCAAAGCAAAGAAAATAAATGAAGATACTCCTGAAACGGAATATCGTTATCCTGGACCGAAGCCACAAACAAGGGAAGCGGCTGTTATTAGTCTTGCTGATAGTGTGGAGGCGGCCGTTCGCTCTATGGCAAATCCAACTCCTAGTGAGATTCGATCGCTTGTTCATCATATTTCACAAGATAAAATCCTAGATGGGCAATTTAATGAATGTGATCTTACTTTAAAAGAAATTGAACTTGTAAAAATAAGATTTTGTGAAACATTAAATGGCATTTTCCATTCACGAATTGAGTATCCTGACTTAAAACAACAGAAGGTGATTGGCAGTGACACTGCAAATTGATTTAATTGACGTGACTAAAGAATTGTCAGATTCTGATATTGAGCTTATGGAAAGCTTATTAAACTATGCTGCTGAAAAAGAACATATAGAGGACGGTACTGAATTATCAGTTATGATTGTTTCCAACGATGAAATTAAAAAAATCAATAAGGAATATCGGGGAAAGAATTATGCCACAGATGTCATTTCTTTCGCCATGGAAGAATTAGGTGACGACGAGCTGGAAATTAAAGGTTCCAATATGCCCCGCATACTTGGTGACATCATCATATCTATAGATAAAGCACAGGAACAAGCAAAAGAATATGGCCATTCCTTTATGAGGGAACTTGGATTTTTAACCATTCATGGCTTTCTACACTTGCTCGGATATGATCATATCGAGGAAGAAGATGAAAAAAAGATGTTTTCAAGACAAAATGATCTTCTTGAAGGTTATGGCCTTGAAAGGTAAAGGGAGATTTTCAATTATTCGTATTGCGTGTGCCTTTAAATATGCAATTCAAGGAATCTTCTATGCAACAAAAGTAGAAAAAAACTTTCAAATTCATATTACATGTGGCGTAGTTGTGGGTGTGCTATCATTTTTATTGAAAATAAATAAAACAGAATGGCTATTCATCATTATTTCCATATTCGGCGTATTGGCACTTGAGCTCGTAAATTCTGCTCTTGAACGTACAGTAGATATTGCGACAAAGGAAATCAAACCGTTGGCAAAGCAGGCGAAGGATCTTGCTGCTGCGGCGGTACTTGTATACGCGATCATGTCCGTTATAATAGGAATACTTATTTTGGGACCAAAACTGATAATGCTTTTTTGATTGAGAGCTGCCTTTTTAACGGCGGCTTTTTCTTTTTTATGGTCAACAATTTGAACTTGTTCTTTCAGTAAGTTAAAATATTGGCACGGCCAATATTACAAAACGATTAAAAATTCAAATTTTGAAAAAATTAACGATGAACTTCACTTTTTTATGGGAAAATGTAGTAAAATATATGTATGAAAGTCGGGGAGAACAAAATGAATCAAGAGCAACTAGTGCAAGAAGCCGCAAAAGCGAAAGAGAATGCCTATGTCCCTTATTCACATTTTCCAGTTGGTGCTGCATTGCTTACAAACGATGGGAAAGTATATCACGGGTGTAACATAGAAAACGCTGCTTACAGTGTTGTAAATTGTGCTGAGAGGACTGCAATTTTTAAGGCTGTATCTGAAGGCGATAAAGATTTTGTAATGCTGGCAGTAATTGCAGATACTGAAAGACCAGTCCCACCATGTGGTGCATGCCGTCAAGTAATTGCTGAATTGTGCCCAAAAAACATGAAAGTGGTTTTAGCAAACAAAAAAGGGGATATTAAAGAACTAACCGTAGAAGAATTATTACCCTTTGCTTTTTCACCGGAGGATTTACATGAATAATCAGTTGCAAACAAATAATCAGTACAAATCAGGTTTTATTTCCATTATCGGCAGGCCCAATGTTGGAAAATCCACTTTTTTAAATCATGTTATTGGGCAAAAAATTGCCATTATGAGTGATAAACCACAAACGACAAGAAATAAAGTGCAAGGCGTATTATCTACAAATGATTCCCAAATGATCTTTATTGATACTCCAGGCATTCATAAGCCAAAGCATAAATTAGGCGATTTTATGATGAAGATTGCCATTAATACCTTAAAGGAAGTTGATCTGATTTTATGTATGATCAATGCAGATGAAGGCTTTGGCAGAGGCGATGAATTTATCATTGAAAAGTTGAAAGGTGTTCGTACACCCGTATTTTTAGTTATTAATAAAATTGACCTTGTTCAACCTGATAAACTTTTAACTATTATGGATCAATATAGAGAAATGTATGATTTTAAAGAGATAGTACCTATTTCAGCACTAGAAGGAAATAATATTAATACACTTTTAACGCAGATTAAACATTATTTACCAGAAGGTCCTCAATATTATCCGGAAGACCAAGTGACAGATCATCCTGAAAGATTCATCGTCTCGGAATTAATTAGAGAGAAAGCGCTTCATTTAACGAGAGAAGAGGTGCCTCATTCAACTGCAGTTCTTATAGATAAGATGGAGCATAAACAAAATCAGAACATCATCCATATTATGGCAACCATAATAGTGGAGCGGGATTCCCAAAAAGGAATTGTCATTGGGAAGCAAGGGAAAATGTTAAAAGAAATAGGGCAAAGAGCTCGAATAGATATTGAAAATCTACTTGGGTCTAAAGTTTTTTTGGAGCTGTGGGTAAAGGTTCAAAAGGATTGGCGAAATAAAGCATTCCACCTTAGAGACTATGGTTTCAAGGAAGATGAATATTAATTCCAAAATATTACTTGGTTACTTTAACAAATTTTATTTAGTATTACCTCTTGTTTTAGTGAAAAAATATGAGTAAGCTTTACTACTTTGAAAGGCGGGATTAAAATGTATGAGTTCACGTGGAAAGTTTTTAAAGAGACAGGTAATGTTGATACGTACTTGCTTCTAAAGGAACTTGAAAAAGAAGAGCATATGAGTATTCTGCCGTATATGGAAAATTCAGACGAAATAGATTACCCGGTAACATAAGAAATTGTATTTCTTCCCCGGAATTGAAAGGGGACATTTATAGATGGTGGGAAAATACGAAGGAATCGTTATTAGATCTACGGACTATGGTGAATCAAATAAAATAATTACGATTTATACAAGAGAAGCTGGGAAAATCGCTGGAATGGCAAGGGGCGCAAAAAAAACGAATAGCCGCCTTGCCAGCCCTACCCAGCTTTTTACATATGGATATTTTATGATTCAAGGAAACCGTGGTCTCGGAACAATGCAACAGGCTGAATTAATTTCTTCCCTGAGAGGTATTCGGGAGGATATTTTTAAAACAGCGTACGCTACTTATATTGTGGATTTAATGGATAAGGGGACAGGGGAGAAAGAGCGTAATCCATTTTTATTTGAATTATTGCTGCAAACACTGCAATATATTAACGAAGATCATGACCCTGATATTGTAACAAATATTTTCGAGATGAAAATGTTAAACGTCATGGGCTTATATCCTGAAATGAATCGATGTACAATATGTGGCAGTTCGGAAGCTCAATTCGGCTTCTCGATAAAGGAAAATGGACTCATTTGTCATGAGTGCTTTGATAGAGATCCTCACTTCTTTCCTTTATCACAAAATGCCGTCAAGCTGCTCCGATTATTTTACTTTTTTGATATCCATCGGCTTGGCTCCATATCCGTGAAGCCTGAAACAAAAAAAGAATTGAAGGATGCCATTGCACTATACTACGATGAATATTCCGGATTACACTTAAAGTCAAAACGTTTTCTTGATCAGCTTGATAAGTTAAAAGGACAGATGTAATAAGAAAAAAGAAAGCGCCTTGCCCATCGACGTACAAACTTCAGGGGCTAAGACTTGCGATAAAGGAAACACAGCGAGGAACGAGCTAGTGAAATTGGCACTTCAAATTTCACCTGATGTTGACTACGCAAGCGAAAAGGGCAAGAAGTTTGCTAGTCGATAGGCGCTGGAGCTAGATTATGAAAAGATATTTGACATTTTGACTAATATCAGCTATTTTTTGTATATGATTAAATGAATAAGCTGTTGCAACGAAAGAAAGAAGTAGCTAATAGTAATCCTTAGTTTAGCGAATCCGGGATAGTGGGAGCCGGGTTATGGACATTAGTGAAGGCATTCTGGAGCAACTTTATTGAAAGATGGTCGTTTTTACGGCAAATAGGGTGGAACCGCGGGTTAACTCTCGTCCCTATGCTTTATGATAAGCATAGGGACGAGAGTTTTTTATTTTAGCTAGTTTGTTGTTTTGGCAAAGGCCAAAGTGTCGGCTTTCAGGCCTAATAAGGAAGTTATTATGCTAATAGCCTTTATTTTTTAATTAGAAAGGAAGATAAATGTGAATATTCAGGAAATGATTTTAGCTTTGCAAAAGCATTGGTCTGACTACGGTTGTATATTAATGCAGGCATATGATGTTGAAAAGGGAGCAGGTACAATGAGCCCGTATACTTTTTTAAGAGCAATTGGGCCAGAACCATGGAATGTAGCCTATGTCGAGCCATCTAGACGGCCAGCTGATGGGCGCTACGGTGAAAATCCAAATCGCTTATATCAACATCACCAATTTCAAGTGATCATGAAGCCTTCGCCGGACAATATTCAAGAATTGTATTTAGATTCGTTAAAGGCTCTTGGCATTAATCCTTTAGAACACGATATTCGTTTCGTTGAAGATAACTGGGAAAATCCATCGCTTGGTTGTGCAGGTCTTGGCTGGGAAGTTTGGCTGGATGGCATGGAAGTGACACAATTTACATATTTTCAACAAGTTGGGGGTCTTGAGTGTAAACCCGTCTCTGTTGAATTGACTTATGGAATTGAAAGACTGGCTTCTTATATACAGGAAAAAGAAAATGTGTTTGATTTGGAATGGACAAATGGATTTACGGTAAGGGATATCTTTTATCAGCCTGAATATGAACATTCCAAGTACGCATTTGAAACCTCTAATCAAGATATGTTATTTAATCTGTTTCATACATATGAAACAGAAGCTAAGAAACAAATGGAGTCAGGACTTGTTCACCCTGCCTATGATTATATCTTAAAATGCTCACACGTATTTAATCTTTTAGATGCAAAAGGAGCGATATCGGTAACTGAGCGTACAGCTTATATTGGGAGAATGCGGAGTATGGCTAGGCAAGTAGCTAAAACATTTTACGAAGAACGGGAAAAGCTAGGCTTCCCTATATTAAATCATTCAAAAGAGGAGGAGGCCGCAGGAAATGAGTAAACGAGATTTATTATTAGAAATCGGCATAGAAGAGATGCCAGCACGATTTATTAATAAGGCAATTCGTGAATTAGGACAAAAAATAGAAGATTGGTTTCGGGAAAATAAGATTGCTTTTCATGAAGTCAACTTATTTTCCACCCCAAGAAGATTGGCAGTATTAGTGAAAGAAGTAGCAGAATTTCAAAATGATACTGAAGAAGAGATAAAGGGACCAGCCAAAAAGATACTTTTTGATAAGGAAGGCAATTGGTCAAAAGCTGCAATTGGATTTACAAAATCAAATGGGCTATCAGTAGATGATCTTTATTTTAAAGAAATTAAAGGTGTGGAATATGCACACGCAAATAAATTCATAAAAGGTGAAGAAACAATCAATTTGCTGCCACAGCTTGGTAACTTAATTGCTTCATTGCATTTTCCTAATAGCATGCGCTGGGGCAGCCAAAATGTACGATTTGTGCGCCCGATTAGATGGCTTATTGCATTATTTGGAAATGAAACTGTTTCAATTGAAATTGCTGGTGTAAAAGCAAGCAATATTACACATGGCCATCGATTCCTAGGTGAAGTAATCCCGCTTATAGCCCCAGTTGATTACGAAAGAGTGTTGCTAGGTCAATACGTGCTCGCTGATTATGAAGAAAGAAAAGAAGCAATCGTGGAGCAGATTAAAAGACTGGAGGAAGAACAAAATTGGGGCATCCCTGTAGATGAGGATCTTTTGGAAGAAGTAACAAACCTAGTTGAATACCCAACAGTCTTTTTTGGAGCATTTAATCAAGAGTTTTTAAATCTTCCAGAAGAAGTGTTAATTACATCTATGAAATCTCATCAACGTTATTTTCCAGTTAAGAATAAAAACGGTGACTTACTTCCATATTTTGTTGCAGTAAGGAATGGAGATCATCGTCACATTGAAACTGTTGCTAAAGGGAATGAAAAAGTCCTAAGGGCCAGGCTATCCGATGCAGATTTCTTTTACCAAGAAGATCAGAAAGTTCCGATAGAACAAAATTTAATAAAATTAGAGTCGATTATTTATCATGAGAAAATTGGGACATTGGCTGAAAAAGTGAATAGAATTCGCAAAATTACGGGTGAAATTGGCGGAATATTGTCCTTGACCGATCAGGAATTGAAAGTGGCAGACCGTGCAGCAGAAATTTGTAAATTTGATCTCGTTAGTAATATGGTTAATGAATTTCCTGAATTACAGGGAGTAATGGGAGAGAAATACGCCCTTTTGCAAGGAGAATTTCCTGGTGTTGCAAAAGCAATATACGAACATTATAAGCCAAGACATGCTGAAGATAGCGTACCTTCAACAACAATTGGCTCGATTGTCAGCATGGCTGATAAATTAGACTCTATCGTCTCATCATTTGCTATTGGATTAATCCCAACTGGTTCTCAGGATCCTTATGCACTTAGAAGGCAAGCAGCAGGGGTCATTCAAATTTTATTTGAAAAGGAATGGAGCATATCGTTAAGTGATTTATTGAAAACGGTGATTGTCATTGAAAAAGGCAATGATAATGATGAGCTATATCAGCAGCTGAAGGCCTTCTTCAAGCTTAGAATTCAACACTTACTAGAAGAAAAAGGGATTCGCTATGACCTTATTGAGGCAGTGCTTGCAGGTGAATTTAATAGTGTGAAAGAAATTGTTGATCGCGCTGAAACATTACATGCAAGTAAAGAGCAAGTGGCTTTTAAAGGGATTATTGAATCGCTTTCCCGAGTATTAAATATAGCCGCAAAAGCTGAATTAGGCATCGAAATTAATCCAGAGTTATTTGAAAATGAATATGAAGAAAAATTATATGAGCAGTGGAAACAATTAGAAGCTATTTTTGAATCAAAAATAGCAAGCAAAGATCTTTTTGAAGCAATATCTGAACTTGAACCAGCCATCTCTGCTTATTTTGATCATACGATGGTGATGGCTGACCAAGAAGAAATAAAACAAAATCGCCTTGCACAAATGCGAAAACTAGCTGAGCTTATTGGAAATTATGCTTCCGTGAATGTGATTGTTGTGAAATAATTTTAAAGGGACTTGCGCTTAATAAACGCAAGTCCGGTTATATATTGGTGGTGAGTACAATCGAATTGAGTAATAGACAAAAGAAAATATTGCAAATTGTCAAAACTTCCGGTCCTATTACCGGTGAAGGCATTGCTGAAAAGCTGTGTTTGACGCGTGCTACACTTAGACCCGATTTGGCTATATTAACAATGACTGGCTTCCTAGATGCAAGACCTAGGGTTGGTTATTTTTACACAGGAAAAACGAGTAACCATTTGCTTGCCGAAAAGCTGAAAAAAATGCAAATCGATGGCTTTGTATCAACGCCAGTTGTCATTAATGAAAATATGTCAGTTTATGATGCAATTGTCACTGTTTTTTCGGAAGATGTTGGAACACTCTTTGTTACTGACGCCAATACTAATCTTGTAGGAGTATTATCAAGAAAAGATTTACTAAGGGCAAGTATCGGGCAACAGAAGCTAACAACACTTCCTGTTAATATCATCATGACACGAATGCCGAATATAACGATGTGTCAAAAAGATGATTTACTTATAGATGTAGCTAAAAAGTTAATAAGCTCGCAAATAGATGCCATTCCCGTCGTAAATAAAACGGCAAGTGGATACGAAGTAATCGGGAGATTTACGAAGACAAATATAACAAGAGTTCTTGTTGAACTTGCCGAGAAAGATGTATAACTTTTAGAAAGGAAATCGTGATGGCACAACCTATTATTTATGTTGTATCTGATTCCGTTGGGGAGACCGCCGAACTTGTAACGAAAGCAGCCATTAGTCAATTTAATGGATCTAATGCCATAATAAAACGTATTCCATATGTAGAAGAGCGGAGCCATATTGACGAAATCATATCGTTAGCGAAGAAAGATAACGGGATGATTGTCTACACGTTAGTTAAGCCGGAAATTAGGGGATATATGAAAACGATGACGGAGTTGCAAAAAGTAAACGGCATTGACATCATGGGTCCCCTTATGGATATGTTTGAAAAGACATTTGAAAATGCACCTCTTAATGAACCAGGATTAGTAAGAAAATTAGATGAGGATTATTTTAAGAGGGTTGAAGCAATAGAATTTGCGGTTAAATACGATGATGGCCGGGATCCAAGAGGTCTATTAAGGGCTGATATTATTTTGGTTGGTGTTTCTCGCACCTCGAAGACCCCTTTATCCCAATATCTTGCCTTAAAAAGCTATAAAGTTGCGAATGTACCAGTAGTTCCGGAAATCGATCCACCTGAAGAATTATATAAGGTAGATCCTAAACGATGCATCGGACTAAAAATTAGCCCTGAAAAATTAAATCATATTAGAAGGGAAAGATTAATATCTCTTGGTTTAGATGACACAGCAAGCTACGCCAATATTGAAAGAATTAAACGTGAAATTGAATATTTTGATAAGATTTCCAGCCGATTAAAATGTACAGTTATTGACGTAACGAATAAGGCAGTAGAGGAAACAGCAAATATTATTATTAATTACATGCAGAAGAAAAGATAAGGGCACAACTTTTGTTGTGTTTTTCCTATTTATTAATGGCAAAAAGCCTAAAGATAAGCTATAATAAAAAATTGTGTGTGAAAATATAAAAAAAGGTTTAGACTTGGTATTTCAGGAATAAACTAATTATTGTGTTCAACATATAAATTGATAACGAGAAAAAACGACATGATTCCTTAAAGACTTTTCAAAGTAAGAAGGAATCACAGGAGTGATGTAGAATTATTAATAATAACCGCAGAACTTCCATGATATATGTAGATGCGGATGCATGTCCTGTTAAATCCGATATCGGATTAATTTCGAAAGAATTCATGATTCACGTGCGTTACATCGCTTCTTATGACCACATACGAAAAAGCGTGGAGGAAAGCGGTGAATGGATCTTTGTTGATCCAGGAAAGGATTCTGCAGATCTCTATATCCTAAATAAAATTAGACAAGGCGATATACTCATAACACAAGATATCGGTCTTGCTAGTCTCGCCTTAGCTAAAGGTGTTTATGCACTTTCCGCTAGGGGAACGGAATATGAGGAAGAATCCATTCAGACTGCGCTAGACTTTCGTTATCTTGCCGCCAAGGAAAGGGAACGCGGAAATTATGGTAAAGGGCCGAAACCATTTACTATACAGGATCGCCAAAACTTTCAAAAAAGTTTGCGCAGATTATTGTCGAAAATTGAAGGAGTTTAAGAATTGATGTCGAATAAGATATAAGTTAGATTATAAAAATGGGGATGTTTTTTTTGGCAATAAGAATTCCTGAGGAGAAAATCAATGAAATCAGGCAATCAATTGATATCGTTGAAGTCGTAAGTGACTACGTCCAATTAAAAAAACAAGGACGGAATTACTTTGGTCTCTGCCCCTTTCATGGAGAGAACACACCGTCGTTTTCTGTATCTGCTGAAAAACAAATCTTTCATTGTTTCGGATGCGGTGCTGGGGGAAATGTTTTTACCTTTATTACGGAAATTGAAGGAGTTTCTTTTCAGGAAGCAGCTGAGAAAATTGCAAAAAGAGGTAATATTGCACTTGATATCGAAATTAATAATGACAAAACTGAACAACGTATTCCAAAAGAACACTCCTTGATAATAGAAGCCCATGAAATACTCGCTAAATTTTATCATCACCTACTTTTAAATACGAATGAAGGTGCGCTAGCTCTTGATTATTTATTAAAAAGGGGATTCACTACTGAAAGTATTCAAAAGTTTAAAGTAGGTTATTCTTTACCTGAATGGGATGTTGCCGTTAAATTTTTGGAAAACCGCGGCTTCTCACATGATTTAATGGAAAAAGCTGGATTATTGAGTGTGCGCGAAAAAGACGGTTCTTATTTTGACCGTTTTCGAGATAGATTAATGTTTCCACTTCATGATTCAAAAGGCAGAATTGTAGCATTTTCTGCTCGTGCGTTGACGGAAGAGAATCAACCGAAGTATTTAAATACTCCTGAAACAATTCTTTTTAATAAAAGTTCAATATTATATAACTACTACGACGCTAGAAGTCATATTCGGAAACAAGGAAATGTCATATTATTTGAAGGATTTGCTGATGTTATTTCAGCCGATTCCGCTAATGTGAAAAATAGTGTTGCCGTCATGGGTACTGCTTTAACAGAAAAACATGTTCAGTTATTGAATAGGTTGACCAGTTCAGTCACTCTTTGCTTCGATTCAGATTCAGCAGGTGTTGAAGCAGCGTACCGATCTGGTTTAATGCTTAAGAGTCATAAGCTCGATATAAACGTTGCTATAATGCCAGATGAACTTGATCCTGATGACTACATTCGTAAATACGGCCCTGAGAAATTCCGTGAACATGTAATAGGGAATGCGCAAACTTGGATGGCATTTAAACTTCTTTATTTTCGTAAAGGGAAAAACCTTCAAAATGAAGGAGAAAAGCTAAGGTTTATCGAAGAAGCATTAAAAGAAATAAGTGGGCTTTCAAATGCAGTCGAACGTGACTTATATTTACGACAGCTGTCGGAAGAATTTTCTTTGTCACTTGAAGCTCTTGTTGAGCAGCAAACACTGCTGGATGCAAATAGAGTAAAAAGACAACAGAGTAAAACCGATCAAAGAAACATACCTCAACAACCGCCTAAGAAGATTACCCGTAATCTTTTAACAGCTCCAGTGGCAGCAGAGAGACAATTAATAGCCAGAATGCTTCGTGAAGAAGATCTCGCATATCGAGTAATTGAGATGTTAGGTGATACCACCTTCCATATAGATGAGCATCAAGCAATATTAACATATTTATTTGGGTATTATGAAGAAGGCAACAAACCTGATCCAAGCCTGTTTTTAAATTATTTGCCTGATAAAAAACTTCGGACCATTGTTTCTGAAATTGAAATGTTGGCAATGAACCATGAATATAGTGAAAAAGAAGTAAGAGATTACGTTAGTCATGTGTTGAAACAGCCTAAGTTGTTAATGATAAAGGAAAAGCAAGCTGAACAAAAGGCAGCAGAACGAAAAAATGATTTCGCAAAAGCTTTTGAAATTGCTAAAGAAATAATTGAACTGCGCAGATCCCTGTAATAACAAATATTTACTAAAGATCAATGTATGTGTGCAAATGTCGGAAGGAGGAGGACGCATGGCTGAAAAATCAGCACGGTCCAATGATACAGAACTTGAACTAACCCTAGATCAGTCTAAAGATCAATTAATTGAACAAGGAAAAAAACGCGGTACCTTAACATATGAAAGAATTGCAGGAAAGTTATCTCATTTTGACTTGGATTCTCATCAAATGGATGAGTTTTATGAGCAATTAACTGATCAGGGAATCGAACTACTTGAAGAAGCAGATGAAGATGGTGATGATCCAACTCCAAATCCATCTCAAAAAGAGAGTGAAGAAGAATTCGATTTAAATGATTTAAGCGTACCTCCAGGTGTGAAAATAAATGATCCTGTTCGTATGTATTTAAAAGAGATTGGGCGAGTGGATCTATTATCGGCAGAAGAAGAAATTGAACTGGCAAAGCGGATTGAAAAAGGTGACGAAGAAGCCAAAAAGAGGCTTGCTGAGGCGAATCTAAGGCTTGTTGTCAGCATCGCAAAACGATATGTTGGTCGAGGAATGTTATTTTTAGACTTAATTCAAGAAGGAAATATGGGGTTAATTAAAGCCGTTGAAAAATTTGACTATGATAAAGGCTTTAAATTTAGCACATATGCGACTTGGTGGATACGTCAGGCTATTACACGCGCTATAGCAGATCAAGCCCGTACTATTCGGATTCCTGTTCATATGGTAGAGACGATAAACAAATTAATTAGGGTTCAACGTCAATTGCTTCAAGATTTAGGTCGTGAACCATCACCAGAGGAAATAGCGGAAGAAATGGATTTAACTCCGGAAAAAGTCCGCGAAATATTAAAAATTGCGCAAGAACCTGTATCATTGGAAACGCCAATCGGGGAAGAAGATGATTCCCATTTAGGCGATTTCATTGAAGATCAAGAAGCCACTTCACCATCCGAGCATGCAGCATATGAGCTGTTAAAAGAACAGCTTGAAGATGTGCTCGATACATTGACGGACAGAGAAGAAAATGTACTTCGACTTCGCTTTGGACTAGATGATGGACGTACTCGCACCCTTGAAGAGGTAGGCAAAGTTTTCGGTGTGACAAGAGAAAGAATTAGGCAAATTGAAGCAAAAGCCTTAAGAAAACTCAGGCATCCAAGTAGAAGCAAGCGACTAAAAGACTTTTTAGAATAAGACATTACAACTTCAAAAATGTAGAAAGCATAACGGTTTACTTCTGTTTTTGGAAGTAAACTTTTTTCTTATATTTTTCATCCCTACATAAAATAGAAAGTGTGTTGACTATGAATGATAAAAGGAAAAAAATCATATTAAATGAAATTTCTTTTTGGAAACAAAACAAAATGCTGCCTGAACATTATTGTAATTATTTAATTGCTCTATACACAGAAGGTGAGGAACAATTACAAGCAAAAGTTGAGAAAAGAAACATTCATTTTAAAATGGAAACCTTTTTCAGTTTGCTATTTTTAGTAATCATTGGAACAATGATTGTAATTACATATATTACAGATGTTTCGTTCGGAATGCAAACGCTTTTTTTGGCAATTTTCATATTTATCTTGGTTATTTCTTATTTTATTTTTCAGAGAAAAGGGAAAAATTGCCTGCTTATTTTTATAACTGGCGCATTTTTATTACTACTTTTTACGATTCAAATCAATGATGCTTATTTTTCCTCAAGCAAAAAAAGTCTGCATATTCTACTGTTAGTAAATTGTTTATTGTGGCTTTTAGGAGGAATTTGGCGGAAACAGCTTTTTTTTATTATCGCAGGCACGATTGCACTAGGTACTTTGGTAATATTTATCTATATGTAGGGAATCGTTCTTAATTCTTTTTGCTAAGAATATGTTAAGGTTAGGAATTCTTACCTCAGAATGTATCATGGAGGTGGCTTAGCAAATGAATTTTGATTTATCACAAGAACAGATGATGATCAAAAAAACGATTCGTGAATTTGCACAAGAAGAAGTTGCTCCCGGTGCTGTCGAGCGGGATCGGGACAAAAAGTTTCCACTAGATATCTTTAATCAACTTGCTAACTTAGGAGTAATGGGCTTGCCTTTTCCTGAGCAATATGGAGGGGCGGGTGCAGATACGATAAGCTTCGCGATTGTTACGGAAGAACTAAGCAGGGCATGTGGATCAACTGGAATTACATATTCCGCTCATATTTCCCTTGGGGCTGCTCCAATATATTTGTTTGGAAATGATACACAAAGGATTAAATATTTAATTCCTCTTTGTACGGGAAAATCATTAGGAGCTTTTGGTCTGACCGAACCAAATGCAGGATCAGATGCAGGTGGAACAAATACTTCAGCTTATAAGAAAAAGAATGAATATATCATTAATGGTAATAAATGTTTCATTACGAATGCAAGTTTTGCAAAATTTCTTGCCTTAACAGCAGTAACAGGAAAGAAAAAGGAAAAAAAGGAAATCAGCGCCATTATAGTCCCGACAGATGCAAAAGGATTTACGATCGTCAATCAATATGAAAAAATGGGCCTTAATGCATCAAATACTACTGAACTTATATTAGAAGATGTTGAAGTTCCTCAAGAGAACTTGCTTGGGAAAGAAGGAGAGGGCTTTAAACAGTTCTTACAAACACTGGATGGTGGTAGAATTGGAATAGGCGCCATGGCCGTTGGGATCGCTCAAGCGGCTTTTGAAAAAGCACTTGCATATTCCAAAGAAAGAAAGCAGTTTGGAAAACAACTGGCCAAGTTTCAAATAACACAATTCAAAATCGCCGATATGGCAATGAAAATTGAACTAGCAAGAAATATGGTATATAAAGCAGCTTGGCTTAAAGACCAGGGTAAACCATTTTCTAAAGAAGCATCCATGTGTAAATTATATGCATCGGAAATTTGTATGGAAATCACAAGTCAAGCTATTCAAATTCTCGGTGGATATGGATATATGAGAGAATATGAAGTAGAACGAATGATGAGAGATGCAAAGCTTCTAGAAATTGGTGAAGGTACATCCGAGATACAAAGAATGGTTATTGCACGAGAAGTAGGTTGCATATAAGCAAATGTTTGTCTAAAATTCGAAAAAAGAATGAAACTTAAGCGCTAAGGCTTTCCCTTCTGACTTATTTCGAGTAAAATATAGATGTTTGTTGCATAATTGATATTATACGTAGCTCATACATAAGGAGGGTAAGTCATGAAACGTAATCCGATCGTTCCATATATTTTAATTATGGTTATGGGACTTGTTCTCGTCTTTTTCCTTGGAATTAAGGGACTTGGGGACGCAAAAGAAATCGCAAAAGAAGCTGAAGGCGGAGAAGAAGTAGCTGTAGAATTTGATGCTGAGGCAGCTAGCAAAACATGTATTTCATGTCATGGTGAAAACCTTGAAGGAGCAGGAGGAGCACCTGCACTACGTGGAGCAGGCCTAACGAAAGAACATATTGCAGATGTATTGCAAAATGGTCAAGGTACAATGCCAGCAGGATTAGTTCCAGCAGAAAATATTGATGAAATGGCAGAATGGGTAGCGAATTTAAAGTAATGATATGTTACTTATACTAAATTAGGCATTAATAAAAAGAGTTCTTTGCAATTTGCAAAGAACTCTTTTATCGTAATATAAGAGGTGAAATCGTAATGAATATAGAAAAGCTATCAAAAAGGTTGGAAACAGTAACTTCTTTCATACATAAAGGAATGAGAATTGCCGATATCGGCTCCGATCATGCGTACTTACCGTGCTATTCTATAAACAAAGGAATTGCCTCCTTCGCAATAGCAGGTGAGGTGGTAGAAGGACCATATCAATCTGCTTTACATCAAGTTGCTTCATCAGGTTTAACTGATAGAATTCATGTAAGAAAGGGAGATGGCCTTGAGGTCATCGATCCAAATGAAGTTGACTGCATTATTATAGCGGGTATGGGCGGAACGTTAATATCCGATATTTTAGAAAGAGGCAAAGAAAAGCTTGAAGGTGTGAAGAGATTAATTCTTCAACCTAATATTGGTACCGAAAATGTCCGTAAATGGCTATACGATCATGAGTGGCAGCTTGTGGATGAACAATTGGTTGAAGAAGATGGGAAATTTTATGAGGTGTTGGTAGCGGATGTTGGGGATCCGGCTATTCCTTATAAAGAACTCAAAAAGGAATTACTACTAGGACCATTTTTATTACGGAATAAAAACGAAGCTTTTTTTAAAAAATGGAAGATGGAATTGAATCAGTGGAAAAGAATTTTGAATGAGCTCGATAAAGCAGAGGACAAGGATAAAACAAATGCTAGAAGGGCTGAAATAACTGAAAAAATAGAGATTGTAAAGGAGGTACTGGAATGAAAAAAATAAATGGATATGAATTGATCCAATTATTTGAGGAATTCGCTCCAAAGGAATATGCAATGGAAGGTGATCCGATTGGGCTGCAAATCGGAACTTTAAATAAAACCATTCATAACGTAATGATAGCACTTGATGTATTGGAAGATGTAGTACAAGAAGCGATTGAAAAAAAAGTTGATTTGATAATTGCTCATCACCCACTTATTTATCGTCCATTAAAAAATATAAAGACGGATAATGCCAGTGGGAAAATAATTGAAATGCTTATTAAACACGATATTACGGTTTATGCAGCCCATACAAATCTAGATGTTGCCGAGGACGGCGTTAATGACATGCTTGCAAAAGCATTGGGTCTTAAAAATACATCGGTATTAGTACCAACATATCATGAGACATTGAAAAAGCTTGCAGTATATGTACCAAAGAAAAATGAATCTGAGCTTCTTACTGCATTAGGCGATGCCGGAGCGGGAGCAATCGGGGCATATAGTCATTGTTCTTTTTCTTCAGAAGGGACCGGTAGATTTTTACCAGGAGAAAACACGAATCCTTACATTGGAGAAAAGGGAAAATTGGAAAACGTTCATGAAGTGAAAATAGAAACTATTTTTCCTGCAAATAAGGAGAAAAAGATTGTTTCATCCATGCTAAAAGCACATCCATATGAAGAACCCGCTTATGATATCTTTGAATTAACACTAAAAGGAAAAGTATATGGTTTAGGAAGAATCGGGGAATTAGAAAATCCAATGGATCTGAAGGAATTTGCCGCATTTGTGAAAGAAGCGCTCGACTCACCAGGTGTGCGAGTAGTGGGCAGCCTCAATAATAAAATCAAAAGGGTAGCTGTCCTTGGGGGCGACGGTAATAAATACTATTCTAGCGCGAAATTCAGTGGTGCCGACGTATATGTGACAGGGGATATGTATTATCATACTGCTCACGATGCAATGAATATCGGGCTCAATATCGTCGATCCAGGGCATAATGTCGAAAAAATCATGAAAAAGGGCACCGTCGAAATTCTTAAGAAGCTAAGTGAAAAACGACATTTTGAGGTAAGTATTTTTCCCTCTGAAGTAGATACAAACCCATTTACTTTTTTATAAAAGAAAAAGGAGCATTTCGCTCCTTCTTGTTATTTTATGTGGTTATTTCACAGCTAGTTTTGGATTTCTAACCTTAGGTAAAATTTTGCTTAGTGGGACATTGTTTTCTCTTACCCAAGTGGATTCATCAAACGGATTAAATTGTTCAATAAATGCAATTACTTCTCTTACGATTGGAGTTGGTGTTGAAGCGCCTGCAGTAACTGCTACCGTTTCTGCATGTCTTATCCAATCAATATCAATTTCTGTGACATCGCCGATACGGTACGCTTTAGTACCGGCAATTTCCTGCGAAACTTGAGCAAGGCGATTAGAGTTATTACTCATAGGGTCACCTACAACTATGAGTACATCCGCTTCACCTGCTTGTTCTGCCACAGCTTCTTGGCGAACTTGAGTAGCAAGGCAAATCTCTTTATGTTTTTCAGCATGAGGATATTTTTCCTTCACTCTATCCATGATTGCCTGAACATCCCATTGGCTCATCGTCGTTTGATTTGTTACAATAATCTTGTCGTTATTAACTTGCAATTCCTCAACATCATCCAAAGTTTCAACTAGATGGACAATGTTAGGAGCAACTCCAACTGCACCTTCTGGCTCGGGATGTCCTTTCTTGCCGATGTAAATAACATCATAGCCTTCTTTTTCTTTTTCTCTTATTAGATCATGGGTTCTCGTTACATCTGGACAAGTTGCATCAAGAGTGACAAGCCCTTTTTTCTTAGCTAGTTCACGAACCTCAGGAGATACTCCATGTGCTGTAAAAATAACTGTTCCACTTTTTACCTTTTCCAATATCTCTTTTCGATTCGGGCCATCTAATGTAATAATGCCATCTTCTTCAAAGGCATCTGTAACATGTTTATTATGAACTATCATGCCCAATATATATATCGGGCGCGGCAATGTTTTATCTAAAGCAGCATTGCGGGCAATAACCATTGCGTCAACTACTCCGTAACAATAACCTCTTGGTGATATTTTAATAAGTTTCATCTATAATCCTCCTAATTAGAGGCAACTGCCTTCATCTATTGAACTTACAACCTTATTATATAGGACATCTGTAAAAAAGCCAATGAATGGAGGATTTAACCAAGATTACGGAATATATAATTTTGGAACAGATTCACCTTTTTTTCTAGTTGTTACAGACCCATTTACACTTTTCTTTTGTTCATCAACTACTTTTGATGCATTTATGGTTGTTTTTTTCGCTGATTGATTTTTAGTTTTTACCGATTCAGTTTTTGTTTCCTCAGACTTTGCTTTAGAATCATCGTCTGAATCTCCAGCTGGTAAATCTTTAAATCCTTTATAGAGACGCCACATAGCTGGTAGATTCCTAACCATAGGACCGTATTGTTGTACTAATGGACCAATTTGCCTAGCTGTATTTAGAACATTTTGTGTATTACTTAAAAAGTTATTGATTGTTCCGGGATTGGTTAAGCCTTGAAGCATTGAAGTTTGGCCGACTCCACGAGAAAACATGTTTGCTGCTTGTGGGGCTCTTGCGGCTATTGATCCAGCGCCTTGCCTTTGAAAAAGTCTTGCCAACATATTTCCTCCTCCTGCATTAGGACCAAACTGCTGTGCCCCTCCGGCTGCTCTGCCAAAAGCACGTGCTCCCATTGAAGGACCTCCGAACATAGGCGGCATGCCTCCTGGCATTCGATTACCGAACATAATTAATCTCACTCCCTTCCTCTATTGATATATTATGCAGGAAAAAAGTAAAAGTTTGGTTATTAGCCGTTATTGATGTGGATTTAACAGGCTTTTATCACTATTAGCTTACTTAAATTGTGCATGCACTCTTTATAGTTTATAATTGTTCGGAGGGATTTCCCTTAATGAAGGAGTTGAAGTAATGAATAAGAATAATTTTACTCAATATAATTTTAAATCATTTATAAATAATGCCATTGAAGAACTAAGATTTAGTGAACCGACGGAAATACAGAAAAAAATCATTCCTTTAGTTTTAAAAGGTGAAAATGCAATTGGCCAATCCCAGACAGGTACTGGAAAAACCCATTCCTATTTATTTCCGTTACTTGAATCAATCAACCCGAATATTCAACAAGTACAGGCTGTAATTACAGCTCCTACTCGTGAACTAGCCAACCAGATATATCAAGAAATATTAAAGATAGTAAAGCATGATGAAGAAAACAAAATATCAGCTAAGTGTTATATTGGGGGAACAGACAAGCAAAGAGATATAGATAAGTTGAAACAACAACCACATGTCGTCGTTGGCACCCCAGGGAGAATAAACGATCTAATTAATGAGCAAGCCTTGTTTGTCCATACTGCTTCACTATTAGTTGTGGATGAAGCGGATTTAATGCTTGATATGGGGTTTTTACATGATGTAGATCAAATTGCAGGGAAAATGCCCAAGAATTTGCAAATGCTCGTCTTTTCTGCAACAATTCCCGAGAAATTAAAACCTTTCCTTAAAAAATATATGGAAAACCCTGTATTTGAACAAGTACAACCACAACAACGCTCAGCAGAAAACATAGAACATATATTGGTACCTTTAAAAAGTAGGGTGAAAATAGATTTATTAACTAATATTTTGAATTCTTATAACCCGTATTTGGCGATCGTATTTACGAATACGAAACAAATGGCTGACCAAGTGACTGATCAACTACTTGAACGTGGTCTAAAGGTAGGAAGACTACACGGAGATATTAGTCCTCGCGAACGTAAAAAAGTAATGAAGCAGATTAGAAATTTAGATTTCCAATATATTGTTGCCACTGATCTTGCAGCAAGAGGGATTGATATTGAAGGAGTCAGTCATATCATTAATTATGAGCTGCCTCGCGACCTTGACTTTTATATTCACCGAACTGGACGGACAGCGAGAGCCGGTAATAAGGGACTAGCTGTTACCATTTATGAGCCATCGGATGAAGATGCATTAATACGATTAGACAAAATGGGTATTGAGTTTTCCTATTTGGATCTTCAACATGGCAACTGGGTTGAAACAACTGAACGTAATCGTAGGAAAAATCGGACTAAAACAGCGACCGATGAAGAAGTGAAAGCAAGGCAACTAGTAAGAAAGCCTCAAAAGGTAAAACCTGGTTATAAAAAGAAGATGGAAGTTCAAAGAGAACAAATTAAAAGACGGGAAAGAAAAATGAAAAACAGAAAAAAATAAGAGAAGTGGAGAGGGAAACATGTTAAAAATAGGTTCGCACGTATCTATGAGTGGAAAAAAAATGCTGCTTGCTGCAAGTGAAGAAGCAATATCTTACGGAGCTAATACCTTCATGGTTTATACAGGTGCTCCGCAAAATACGAGAAGAAAGAAAATAGAGGATTTAAATATTGAAGCAGGACAGCTTCATATGAAGGAAAATGGGATTGATGAAATCATTGTTCATGCCCCGTATATTATTAATATTGGGAATGCGGTTAACCCAGCGACATTTCAACTAGGAGTCGATTTCCTTCGCTCTGAAATTGAAAGAACGGCTGCCATCGGATCTAGGCAAATTGTGCTTCATCCCGGCGCGCATGTAGGGGAAGGTGCAGAAAAGGGCATTCGAAAAATCATTGAGGGATTAAACGAGGTATTAACAGAAGAACAGGAAGTACAAATTGCCCTCGAGACTATGGCTGGAAAAGGATCGGAATGTGGAAGAACCTTCGAGGAACTAGCTGAAATCATTAACGGAGTTCATCATAATGATAAACTATCAATTTGTTTTGATACTTGTCATACACATGATTCAGGGTATGATATCGTAAATGATTTTGATGGAGTTCTTGGGCAATTTGATAAGATCATTGGAATTGACCGCATCAAAGTCCTTCATATTAATGACAGTAAAAATGAATGTGGAGCGAAAAAAGACAGGCATGAAAATATTGGTTTTGGCCATATCGGTTTTCCTGCTTTAAGCTATATTATCAATCACCCTCAATTAATGCATGTACCAAAAATATTGGAAACACCATATGTTGGCGAGGACAAAAATAATAAAAAAGCCCCATATAAACATGAGATTGATATGATTAAGAGCGGTTTTTTTAATGAGCAGTTACGTGAAGAAATCATGGAGACATTAGTAAAGTAATAATTAAATGAAAAGGCTGTCTATTGTATATTGTCTATATGTAAGTGTGAGAGACAATTAACCCTATAGACAGCCATTTCACTGTCTAGACCCAGCTCTGGCACATTTTTAGTTTATCTCGTTAGCTGTATAAAAAGTTTATTAATTTCCTTTGCTGTATTTGGTCCGGCTATTTTTGCAACTTCTCTAATAATTTGCGATCTCGATTTGTCATCAAAAACATCAAAATTTTTTCCTCTTAAAAATGCAGCAATTTTCTCTGCTTGCGGTCTTGAAAGTTTAATATTATACTGACCCGCGTATTTCATTAATTCATCCGTTGTCATCACATTTATCTTCATATTAACCATATTTTGTATAAATTTCATTTTGAATTCACCCCTATTCAAAAATGTATGTAGGATAGTTGTCATTCGTGACAGTATTGTGTATAATTTCATTGAACCAAATCGTAATGATTCTTATTTAAAAAGGAAGTTTTTCTATGAACAATGATTCTATTATTCAAATTACAGATTTGAATTTTCGATATGAAAGAGAAAACGTTCTTGAACATATTGATCTTAATGTTCCGAAGGGAGCTTTTTTAGGGCTTGTTGGACCAAATGGGTCTGGTAAATCCACCCTATTAAAAATAATTCTTGGACTTGCAAAACCTCAGAGCGGAAAGGTTTTATTATTTGGGCAGCCACAGGCTAAATTTAAAGAATGGGACCGCATTGGATACGTTTCGCAAAAAGCAAACTCATTTAATAGTGGATTTCCTGCAACGGTTTTTGAGGTAGTCGCGAGTGGCTTAACAGGTAAATTAGGGCTATTCCATTTTATTAGAAAAGATCAGCAAAAAGAAATTAAGGCAGCCATAGAGTCGGTAGGGATGAGCCGTTTTTCCAAAAAAAATATCGGAGAGCTTTCCGGAGGGCAGCAGCAAAGAGTGTTTATTGCTCGTGCCATCGTGTCAAAACCTGATGTATTGATATTAGATGAACCGACAGTAGGTGTAGATGAAGAAAACGTCAAATCGTTTTATAATATGCTGGAAAAGCTGAATAAAGAACGTGGGATTACATTAATACTTGTAACACATGATATCGGGACAATCACGAATAAGGTAACACATGTAGCATGCTTAAATAAGAAATTACACTTCCATGGTGCAGTGGAGGACTTTGAAAAGTTCAATACGGATGATTTATCTTCCATTTACCAACACGATGTCCACCTGATTTCTCATGACCATGCTCATTTAGAAGAAGGTGGTATAACTAGATGATTTCTGCGATTTTTCATTATGAATTTTTACAAAATACATTTTTGACAGGTATACTAATTGGTCTTATAGCTCCATTATTAGGAACATTTATTGTTGTAAGAAGATTATCCTTAATTGCTGACGCGTTAAGCCATGTTACATTAGCAGGTATTGCAGCAAGCCTATTCTTAAGTAAAAAAACAATCATGTTTGCCGGCATGAACCCGCTTTATTTTGGGATGGGATTCTCAGTCATTGGATCAATACTGATTGAAAGATTAAGGATGGTATATAAACATTATCAGGAATTGGCCATCCCCATTATTTTATCGGGCGGGATCGGAATAGGAGTAATTTTCATTTCCCTTGCAGATGGATTTAATACAGACTTATTAAATTATTTATTTGGGAGTGTAAGTGCTGTAAGCAGGATTGATTTGTATGTAATTTTGGGAATAAGCGTGTTTGTCGGTTTAATCATCTTATTCTTATATAAAGAACTTTTCCTCTTATCCTTTGATGAAGAACATGCTAAAGTTTCGGGTATACCCGCAAAAAGCATACATTTATTATTTATGGTTTTGATTGCGTTAGTAATAGCCGCATCCATGCGAATTGTAGGCATATTGCTCGTTTCCGCCCTTATGACATTACCCGTTGCGGCAAGTATGCGGATAGCAAGAGGATTTAAGCAAACGATCTTTTTATCGATACTATTTGGTGAGATTTCAGTTATAGGTGGACTAATCAGTGCCTACTATTTAGATCTTGCACCAGGAGGGACGATTGTTATAATATCAATTCTTATACTTTTAGGGATTATAATTTATAAACGTACTCAGGGGCAGAGGCCAATAAAGGTGAGGTGAGGTTATTGAATATTAATGAAGCAATTCATATAGTTAAAAATAAAGGTTATAAAGTAACGGGAAAGCGTGAAAGAATACTTGAAATATTTTCAAGAAGTGATAAGTATTTAACTGCAAAAGAATTACTTGAGATGATGAATGATGAATATCCTGGACTTAGTTTCGATACAATCTACCGTAATCTCTCTTTATTTAATAAACTAGGTATTCTTGAATCGACTGAACTCTCCGGTGAGAAGAATTTTCGATATAGGTGCTCGTTGCACAATCATCATCATCATTTCATCTGTATGGACTGCGGCAGCACTAAGGCAATTGGCGCTTGCCCTATGGACTTTGTAACGGAAGACTTAAAGGAATATGATGTAGCAGATCATAAATTTGAAATTTATGGGAAGTGTCCTTTGTGTAAGAAAAGCGAAAGTGCATAGGTTTTGAAACTGTGAAGGTACTGGAAAAAGTTCTTATAAATATAGATGCCTAAAACAAGGCTGTTGATATCCGCTCCAGGCGGCTTCGCTTTCCGCGGGCGAGCTGGGGAGCCTCCTCGGCGCTAAAGCGCCTGCGGGGTCTCCCCTACCACGTACTCCCGCAGGAGTCTTCGCCGTCTTCCACTCCAATCAACAGGTTCTTATATTAGTCTACATTTATTAAAAAAGGTATAACTCCTCTTAAATAATCGGATTATACTTTTTTGCTATTATAATAGGTTTTAATATCCAGTGGGTGGGTACCAAAAATCAACAGTCAATGATTTTTAGTCCATATATGGCTATTTACTATTTAGTTGCACCATGGAATAATTTTGTTTCTGGCATTTAAATGATGTGCAAGAAACAACAACAGAGCTGTCACTATGATAGCTTTTCTTTTTTCACTATCGGGTGCCATGACCCAAAAGGATTAACCACACTTTTTGTCGAAATCCTTATTAAACAAACTGGCAGGGAAGTAAAGAGGGGGATTGAATTATATAAAAAGGAGGGGATTTTATGTTAAAATCAAAATTTTTTATTATAACAATATTAATAGTTAGCATATTATCTATCTTTGTATTTCAAAAAAAGGATGTGATTTTCCAAGAAGGAAACCCTATACCGTTAGCTGTAGCTATGTCTAAAATTATGTTTCAAGATAAAGAAATAGCTAAAGTAAAGGGTACAGTAGATGAAGTAGATGGGATTTACGGATATTTGGTGAAACGAGGGAAAATGGAGCCTTTCATTAAAATGATGGAAGAGGATGGGTGGCTGTTTTTGGAAAGTAGAGAGCTGTCAAATGCTTTAGTATTTGAAAAAGGGAATGTGACACAAAGTGTTAGTTATCAATATTTCACAAGGTGATATACAATAATTTATTCTCCTTCAACCTAGTGGAACTAGTGTTCAACGAATTTGTCCAGTTCGCTGAACGAGGTACAATACCTTTTTTATACTGGATGGGTTGAAGGTTGTTTGTAAATTTTTAAACACTGTAGATTGGAGCGGAAGGTGCTGAGACTCCTGCGGGAGTACGGAACAGGGGAGACCCCACAGGCGCTAGCGCCGAAGAGGCTTCCCGTACCCGCCCGCGGAAAGCGAAGCACCTGGAGCGCAAATCAACAACCACGTTTAAGGTAGGACCTTTTTTAGTGCCCTCACCGGCTTAGGCTTCTTTTTTCATTTCCTTTTCCACTTTGATCCAATTTCCCACCCAATTTTCTGCTTCCTCCCAGCTATGGACACGAATGACATTCTCTGGGGAAGGCTTTCTGTTGTATGGAGTATCGAACAAAATGACTGGGATATTTAGTTCTTCAGAAATATCAACAGCATTATCATGCTTGTCTTCAAAAAATAAATCAATATTGTGTTTCTTTGCTGTTCCAACTTTATCGTGTGAACCTATTAATTCAATATGGTGGTATTGGATGTCATGTGTATGAAACCATTTTGTAGTAACATCAAAAAGTGTTTGGCTTCTCGCACTTATAAAAAACAATTCATGTTCTTTTATCCATTTTGATAAAATGGGCTTGGCACCATCTGCAAGAGGGGACTCAGCATAGATAACCGGTTCCGTCTTTATAAACCATTTATAGAACGATTCCTTTTCAATTTGTAAACAATCAGTCAGCTCATATTCGGTTAGATCATCTAATGTAATATTTAACTGGAACTCTTTATTGATATGAGGAATGAGGGACGTAGGACAAGTCACAGTTCCATCAATATCAATTCCAAATCTTTTTTGCATGTAAAAAATCATTCTCCTTTAGTTGTAATAAAGGAGCCGTCCATGGACAGCCCCTTGTAAATTAATTTAATAATTGTTGTTTTTCTTCTTCTTGTTTTTTAAAATATTCCGCAGCCATTAAGTCAATTTCTTTCTTCAATTCTTCGACCATTGTAGCTTCGGGAACCTTTCTTACTGTTTTTCCTTTTTTAAATAGCAACCCTTCACCGCGTGCACCAGCAATACCGATATCTGCTTCACGTGCTTCCCCAGGACCATTTACTGCACAGCCTAATACGGATACCTTAATAGGGGCCTTAATATTTTGGATATATTCTTCTACTTCATTCGCAATACTGATTAAGTCAATTTCAATTCTTCCGCAAGTCGGGCAAGAAACAAGTGTGGCCGCGTTTGAAATCAGTCCGAAAGACTTTAACAGTTCACGTGCTACTTTTACCTCTTCAACTGGGTCCGCACTAAGCGAAATTCTTAAAGTGTTGCCAATTCCCATACTTAGTATCGCACCTAGTCCCGCAGCACTTTTTACTGTACCGGCAAATAATGTACCACTTTCCGTAATCCCTAGATGAAGTGGATAATCAAACGCTCTTGCAGCTTTTTCGTATGCTTCAATTGCTAGGGGTACATCTGATGCCTTCATGGAAACGATAATATCGTGAAAATCCAAGTCTTCTAAGATTTTAATATGATGTAAGGCGCTCTCAACCATACCATCAGCAGTCGGATAACCATACTTTTGAAGAATATGTCTTTCGAGACTTCCCGCATTGACGCCAATCCGGATAGGAATCCCTTTTGCCTTTGCAGCTTTTACGACTTCTTCAACTTTTTCACGTTTACCAATGTTTCCCGGATTAATTCTGATCTTATCTGCTCCGCCTTCGATCGCCTTTAAAGCAAGGCGATAGTCGAAATGTATATCAACCACGAGTGGAATATTGATTCTCTTTTTGATTTCTGAGATCGCATTTGCGGCTCTTTCATCAGGACAGGCAACCCTGACAATTTGACAGCCTGCTTCTTCCAAACGTTCTATTTCACGTACAGTCGCATCGACATCATGCGTCTTTGTTGTTGTCATACTTTGGATAATAACTTGGTCGCTTCCCCCGATTGTTAAGTTACCGACTTTCACCGGGCGCGTTTTGGAACGATGTATAATTTCACCCAACGGTAATTCTCTCCTTTAAAAAGATAAAGATTTACTATCTCTATTGATAATAAACTACATCTATATTGTATCAATCTTTTTGTTAAATTGACAACAGATTGGCTATAATTAACGATTTTGTTGGTTATATGCAGGAAATTTGTAAGTTTTCCCAATTTGAATTTGCTCAGGCTTAGCTCCATTGTTTAATTCTTCAAAATCTGAGACTATTTGAGCGATTGGAACTGGCAATGGGCCTTGCTGCAACCCTTCAATAATAGAAATGACCGTATCTCCTGGTTTAATCTCTACTTCCATAAAAGGATCCTGCTGAACAGGAATGGTTTGGATGTCAACTATTTGTACTGATGATTCGGCAGAACTTCTAGGAATGACTCCAGTCGTTAAATCATAATAAACACTGTATATTAGAATGAGTGTTGCGATTAATGCTGCGATTTTTTTCATCATTACCCCGCCTCTTCATAAGATGTATCAAATATATGAAGAGAATTAGGATATTATGAGATTTTTTTTGGACGAGGTATTTTTTTAATGCTAAACAATATATAAATGATGCTTATCAAAATATCTAAAAATGTACCATATGGGATTGGTTTGCTTAATAATGGCTCTAAACCAAAAAGCAATGTAGGTAATGTAATGCTAAAGGCCGTCAATCTCCAGCTTTGCCGATACGGTAATTTCCTTTTTAAAATTCTTGCAACTATTAAAGCGGCCCCGGCAAAAATAGATATCTTTAAAAAAAGAATTCCAGTATTGAATATGAACATAAAGATGATAAAAATTGGGAGCATGATTGCGATACTGCCAGTATCAAGTTCGGGCAACAAGCTGGATGAATTCCCTTTTAACACTAAAGTGTTATAAAGACTAGGTAAAAAGTACAGTAATACAAGAAAAAAGGTATAGTTAATGGATTTTCCTATACCGAGGAATCTAAATTTGGCAATGTCCTTAAACGAAAACAAGCTTTTATAAAAAATAATAAAAATTGATTTTTTTTGCACCTTGTCACTTCCTTCATAATCTATCATTATCAGTTTAGATGTGAATGGGCATTTGTTTCAAGTGACAAATTAGTTGAAATCGCAAACTTTGTGTATGTTTCCTGAGCAAATTATTTGTATGCGGTTACTGATTTTGGTAATCTATTAGTGTAACCGTCGAATCGTTACGATTCAAAATAATTACATAGGAGGAATTATAAATGGCATTTGAATTACCACAATTACCTTATGGCTATGACGCTCTTGAGCCGCATATCGATAAGGAAACAATGAACATTCACCACACAAAGCATCACAACACATATGTGACAAATTTAAATAACGCTCTTGAGGGGAATGCTGATCTTGCAAGCAAGTCTGTAGAAGATTTAATTGCGGATTTAGATTCTGTTCCTGAAGCGATTCGTACTGCTGTAAGAAATAATGGTGGAGGTCATGCTAACCATTCATTATTCTGGAAGCTTCTTTCTCCTAATGGTGGGGGAGAACCAACAGGTTCTGTTGGCGAAGCAATCAACAGCAAATTTGGAAGCTTTGATAAATTTAAAGAACAATTCCAAGCTGCTGGAGCTGGACGCTTCGGTTCAGGTTGGGCTTGGCTCGTAGTGAATAATGGTGAACTTGAAATTACTAGCACACCTAACCAAGATAGCCCGCTTATGGAAGGTAAAACTCCTTTACTAGGACTTGATGTATGGGAGCATGCATACTATTTGAAATATCAAAACCGTCGTCCTGAATATATGAGTGCATTCTGGAATGTAGTAAATTGGGACGAAGTTCAAAAATTATACGACGCTGCAAAATAAGCAGTTAAACAAAAACGAATTGCGGAATATGCAATTCGTTTTTTTATTTTCCCTTCTAGGGAAAAAGCCCGTTTGTTGCAACTGAACACTGATAGACAAAGCTAGATAACGTTCGAGAGTTTCTCCAAGGCACTTAAGCAGTTATTGAAACTTTAAGCACCGCAATAATTCATGAAGAACAACCTTAATTAGCTTATTAAGACCTTAAACTCCAAAAATCGAGACTGAACTCAGAAAAGGTGAGTGTTTCAGTCTCGATTCCTGCCCAATCGAGACTGAAATCGGAAAAGATGAGTGTTTCAGTCCCGATTCACGCCCAATCGGGACTGAAATCGGAAAAGGTGAGTGTTTCCGTCTCGATTCCTGCCCAATCGAGACTGAAATCGGAAAAGATGAGTGTTTCAGTCCCGATTCACACCCAATCGAGACTGAAGTCGGAAAAGATGAGTGTTTCCGTCTCGATTCACACTTAATCAGAACGAAAACCAAAAAAATTCACGATGAACGACCTCAATCCGGCTTTTCCCCACCTGTTACCTTTTCTTCCTTCAAGAGTTTCGCCTTTCACTCCATAACAAAATATGATTAATACTACACATTTTTAAGATCCAGTATTAAAAGCGCTTAATTATTTAAGTATAAAACTTCCTTGTTCACTAATGATAAAGAAGAGGAAAAAGGGGAGTTTTTATTATGTTGAAATTAAAAAGACTTTTTAAAGATATTGATGTGACACGGGATTTATTGCTGCTTTTGTTAATAGGCGGGCTATATTCATTAAGCATTTCTTTATCAAATACATTTGTAAATGTTTATTTATGGAAGCAGTCCAAAAGTTTTATTGATCTTGCTTTATATAATCTAACCATTGTCATCGTCCAACCAATCATTTTTATCATTGCTGGAAGATGGGCTAAAAAAGTGGATCGGGTTATTGTCCTTAGGTTAGGTGTTATTTTTCTCGCCATTTTTTTTATTGTCGTCCTTCTCTTTGGAGAAAAATCCTCCCAACATTTAGTCCTGCTTGGTGCATTACTTGGAGTCGGATATGGTTTTTATTGGCTTGCATTTAATGTATTAACCTTTGAAATTACAGAACCTGATACAAGGGACTTTTTTAACGGGTTTATGGGAGCCCTCAATTCAACTGGAGGATTAATTGGACCGATATCAGCAGGTTTTATCATTACACGGTTTGTTTCTAATATTGGATATACAATCATTTTTGCTATATCTTTAGGCTTATTTTCCGCTGCGGTCTTAACAAGTTTTTATTTAAACCGGAGGCCCTCATCCGGGCAATATTTATTTGCAAGGATCTATAAGGAAAGAAAGTTAAATCGCAATTGGCGATTAATCACAAATGCGCATCTTCTTCAAGGTTTAAGGGAAGGGACGTTTGTTTTTGTTATTTCCGTCTTTGTTTTTATTGCGACAAACAGCGAGCTGGCACTTGGTACCTTCGGATTAATTCATGCAGGAATCTCCTTTCTAATCTACACCTTTGCAACGAAGCTCATTAAAAAAGATATGAGAAAGAAAATTATGGTTGTGGGCGGTTTGCTTTTATATGGAGCCATTTTTATAATCGTTTTTGACCCTACATATACAAGGCTTCTTATATACGCCGCTTTCATTGGAATTGCATATCCACTTATGCTTGTACCGTATTCTTCCATGACCTACGATGCGATCGGCAAAAGCTGGAAAGCCGCAGATATGAGAATTGAATATATCGTGGTAAGAGAATTGTTTCTAAATATTGGAAGAGTGCTCTCTATCCTTGCATTTATTGCATCCATCTACTATTTTACTCCAACAAAAAGCATTCCAATTTTGCTAATTTTTCTTGGAGCAGGCAATACATTAGCTGCTTTTTTGTTGCTAAAATTAAAAACAGAATAAGTTCAATGCGCAGTCTCTATTTTAAGGTGGAATTGTCCTGTCTTTTCTTTTACAATAAGAATAAGTTGCTAAAAAAGGGGACGGGGTAATTGGAAAAAAGTAAAAAGAAAAAAACTCATGTTCCTTTAAGAATGAACATGTTGTTTTTTGTTGTCTTTGTCATGTTTTCGATGCTTATTCTTCGTTTAGGATATGTTCAGATTGTAAGTGGAGAAGATGCCAAAAGAGAAATTGACCGTACGGAAGATGTAACAGTAAAAACATCTGTTCCTAGAGGATTAATTTATGACCGGAATTTTAATCCTGTTGTCGATAATGAGCCGCAGAAAGCTATTACTTATACAGCTCCAAAACAATTTGATTCGGAAAAGACGTTGGAAACCGCACGAACCCTTGCTAAAATTATACATCAAGATACAGATAAAATTACGCATAGGGATATGGTGGACTTTTGGCTATTGCTCAATCCAGAAGAAGCGAATGCTAAAGTTTCAAAAGAAGAAATAAAAAAATATAAAGGAAAAGAAAGTGAATTATATAAACTTCAAAGGGAACGTGTGACAGATGAAGAACTTGGGACTCTAACAGATGAAGACTTGGAAGTTCTCGCTATTTATCGCGAATTTACAGGCGGCTATGCGCTTGATCCGCAATTTGTTAAAAATAAAGATGTAAGTTTGAAAGAATATGCTGAAGTAAACGAGCATCTAGGCATCTTGCCGGGCGTCGATACAACGACAGACTGGGAAAGGGTTTATTTATATGGGGATACATTAAGATCGATTTTGGGCAATGTTACTCCAGGGCTGCCAGTAGAAAAATTGGATTACTATGAATCCAGAGGTTACAGCAGAAATGACAGGGTTGGAAAAAGTTATATCGAATTACAATACGAAGATGTCCTTCGCGGTCAAAAAGAAAAAGTAAAAAATGTAACAAAGTCAGGCGAAGTTCTTGAAACTGTCCCTATTCATGAAGGAGAACGCGGCAAGGATCTAGTCCTTACAATTGACATGGATTTACAGAAAGCAATAGATAAAATTCTTGAGGAAGAAATTTTAAAAACAAAAGGAAAATCGAGTACTCAGCTTTTGGATCGAGCTTTCGTAACGATGATGGATCCGTACACTGGGGAAATATTAGCATTATCAGGAAAGCAATATTCCTATGATGAGGAAGAAGGGAAATATACGTTTAAAGATTTTGCTTCAGGTAATTTTACGACAGCGTATGAACCGGGGTCCGCAGTAAAAGGAGCTTCAGTGCTGACAGGATATATGTCAGGGGTTATTGGACAAGGCAGTCAGCTTAAGGATGAGGTTATTAAACTTGCAGATACACCGGCCAAAAAATCGTGGGATTATTATAAAGGAGCTAGATGGCTAACAGATGAACAAGCACTTATTCAATCATCAAATGCCTATATGTTTAAACTGGCCATGTTAATGGGAGGAATGACATATACTCATCCCGAGCAAAAGTTATCAATCAATAAATATGAAGTTATCAATGATCAACGAAATTATTTTAGTCAATTTGGTCTAGGTGTTCGGACAGGGCTTGACTTGCCGGGAGAACAAACAGGGTTTAAGGGAGATATTAGTGCTCCTGATGCGGCCGGTAAAACGTTGGACTTTATGATTGGACAATTTGATACTTTTACTCCACTTCAGCTTGCTCAATATGTATCTACGATTGTAAATGGCGGATATCGAATGCAAGCACATATTGTAAAAGAAATTCGTGACCCTATTGATGAAAATGGCAATTTTGGTCCAATTGTACAAGAAATCAAGCCGAAAGTGTTAAATCGGATCAATGCAAGTGATTCTGAAATCGCTAGGGTTCGTAGAGCATTTTGGGGGGTGTTTCATAGTCCAAGTGGTACTGGAACCGCGTTTAACGCCCCTGATTTTCGTCCGTATAATGCTGCAGGGAAAACGGGTACAGCAGAGGCTTTTGATCAGGGAAAGGGTGTATGGAATGTATCACTAGTAGCATATGCCCCTTACGAAAATCCTGAAATTGCCTTTTCCATCCTCGTGCCATCTGCATATTTAAAAGGCGGCACCCAAAACAATATAAATATTGACATTGGAACAAGGGTACTAAAAGCTTATTTTGACTTAAAAGAAAAAAGGGCTAAGCAGGATACATCCGAAGAAGAAAACAATGAAGAAGAAAATGTTGAAGAATAAATAAAAACAAAGCAGGCGTCTCTGTAGACTTGCCTGCTTTGTTTTTATGATTCTTTTGCAATGATACTACTTATATCTTCATATGACATAGAATCATTTAAATCATACGTTCCAATTTGAATATATCGCTGTAAATTTTGATTTGCTAAAAAGTCGTTAAAGTCTTCTGCATTATCAATTAATCCGGCTTCCTCAAGACGGGCACATATTTCTTTTGATGACATCCCTTCAGAAATAACTAATCGATAGTGTTTTTCGCTAGGTTCCGCCTTTTTCTCTATCACTTCTGAATTCTTTTTGGCATTTGTTTCGTATTTTTTCTGCCATTCTTCAGATTCTTGTTTTAACTGTTCATATTCATTTCTTTCAATTTCTATATAGCCTTCTTTAATTGCTCGTACGGGCTCCGGTTTTTTTTCAAAAAAATGAACAAATACGTAAAGAATCAAAGTTGATACTAATATACCTGAAGCAAAGGCTCTAGTTGTTTGTTTGCTCATGCCTTATATTCCTCCAAAAGAGTCCTGTCGCCTTTTGATGATATTTTTCACGGTATCAATAGACAAGGAGGACTGTTTGGAAATTTGTTGAATTTCCAGTCCTTGATTATATAAAGCTAATACGTGATTTTTTAATATTTCATTTGGTTCCTTGTCACGCTTTGGCAATTCATCTATAAAGTTTTGCCCCATCAGTAATTCTTCTTCAAGGACTTTAAGTCTTTTTTTTATAAGGTAATGGTCTTGCAAGACATTCATTGACAATTGCTCTACTTCTTTTTCCAATACTTTTACCTTATCTGTTTGGAAAAATGATAAGACGAATAGTAAGACTGATAAACATAATAATATAATGATGATAGTATCCATTAGCCACCCCAGATCTTGCAGTTCTTACTTTATTTATACCATAATATGCATTTATACTCTATTGATATAAAATTAATTGGTACAATAAATACATACTAGCATTTCTGAAAAAATAGTGCTATTATAAAAAAGTCGTATGTACAGTGAAGAATGCATTGAAGTTTGGAGGGAAAGACATGCGCGTAAACATTACATTAGCTTGCACGGAATGCAGTGAGCGTAATTATATTTCAACAAAAAATAAACGTAATAATACTGACCGTCTTGAGCTTAAAAAATATTGCCCTAGAGAAAAACGAGTTACTTTGCACCGCGAAACAAAGTAACATTACACATTGCTTGATCGAAAAAGCCAGAAACACTTTAATTACAGTGTTTCTGGCTTTTTTGATATTATTTATTAAAGGAGTTGTTTTATTATGGATAAGAAAGCGATTCGTAAAAAATATAAAGATACATTAAAGTCAATCGACCGGATTACGTATGAACATGATTCATACTTGATAGCCAACAACCTCTTTGAATCCAATGAATGGAAAGATGCCGATATTATTGGAATCACGATCTCGCATTTTCCGGAGGTCGATACGTGGCAACTTATTAGAAAAGCATGGAAGGAAGGAAAAAAGATTGTCATACCGAAATGCTATCCTACCGAGAAAAAAATGGAATTTAGACAAATCACATCATTTAAACAGCTGGAAACAGTTTTCTTTGGGTTATTTGAACCAATTGAAGCTGAAACAACTAAGTTTAATCATCGCGATATTGAATTATTAATTGTTCCGGGTTTAGTTTTTAATCGAAAAGGATATCGCATTGGGTTTGGCGGGGGATATTATGATCGTTTTTTAACTGATTTTAGCGGAGCTACCGTCTCACTTTGTTTTTCTATACAACTCCTTGACAACATCCCGATGGAAAATCATGATATTCCCGTTAAGAAAATCATAACAGAGAATGAGATAATTACGTGTAATGCATAAAAAAATGCAGATAAGTAAATATAAGACTAGGAGGGATACTACATGATCAAATTAATGGTAAAAATGCTATCAGCCCTTGCTGTCTTAGGAACTGCTTATCGCTATCGCTACAAACTTTTAAATATTTTGCTCGGCATTGGTTTTCTTCGGAAAGTAAGTGTTAATACAATGATGAACATACCTGGTATCCGCGCAAAATTGATGAGTACAGCTTTTCGAAAATAAATGATTAAAGAAAAAATTGCTGGATCATTAGCCAGCTTTTTTTATTTTTGCCATAGTCAGTATTCTTCGATATAGTAAAACGTATGGAGAAGGTAAGGTTGGGGGTATTATGAATTGTGGAAAGAGAACATTTTTTGTT
This sequence comes from Lederbergia panacisoli, assembly GCF_024626525.1. Lineage (GTDB taxonomy): Bacteria > Bacillota > Bacilli > Bacillales > Bacillaceae_C > Lederbergia > Lederbergia panacisoli. The sequence continues at coordinate 382,225 of NZ_JANJGU010000001.1, read as the reverse complement.
TTGGCGTCTTGCGTATTTTTTAATGGAAGAATGCGGATATCGATTAATGAATTTAAATGATGCACAAAGTGGAATGTGGCTCGAGAATAGAAAAAATAAAAATGCCACAATCATTCGCATGATTAGGGCTGATTTGGCATGGGCAAATCCGGTTATAAGGGATCAACAAAATGCTGCTAATCAGGCCGAAGAATTAAGAAAACATTTATTTTATCGATCATTGAACGTTTTAAACATTTACGTCTCGCCAAACACTCCGATTGATGAAGATCATATTTTACGTGAAATTAAAGTGGGTAAAACGAACATTTCCACCGTCATCTTAACGAGTGAAAATTATAAAAGTATTGGTGAAGCCCTTAATACTCATATTGATTTTATGCTAAAAGAAGAGTATGAAGATGCGGAAGTTTTTATAGTTCGTCAAGGTGTTTTAAAAAAAGCAGCAGCCTCGGATGGAGAAGAAGAACGTAAGCTGTTCGAATTCACTAAACCCCGTTTGACCTATTTTTTTATGATTTTTCAAGTGCTTATTTTTTTGATGATGGAAGCGAACGGAGGCACCACCAATTCGGAAACACTTATTAAATATGGTGCGAAATTTAATCCGCTTATATTAAATGGAGAATGGTGGCGTTTTTTCACACCGATTTTCATCCATATTGGTATACTCCATATTGCAATGAATACGCTTGCCCTATATTATTTAGGTACAGCTGTAGAAAAAATGTTTGGTCATTTTCGTTTTATTTGGATATATCTTTTTTCGGGATTTATGGGAACACTTGCAAGCTTTGTATTTAGCCCTTCAATATCTGCAGGTGCGAGCGGTGCTATTTTTGGTTGTTTCGGAGCTCTTTTATATCTTGGCTTTGCTTATCCTCAATTGTTTTTTCGAACGATTGGTATGAATGTGATTGTTGTCATAATCATTAATTTAATTTTTGGCTTTACCATATCTGGGATAGATAATGCTGGACATATCGGTGGATTGATCGGTGGATTTTTGGCTACTGGAGCAGTTCATTTCCCTAAAAAACGAAACAATATGACACAGGCGTTTTTCTTGCTGTCTGCAATCATTATAGTAAGTGGATTATTGTACTTTGGCTTTCATAATATTTAGTCTTGCTCTATAGTAAGGAAGAAGATATTCTTATATTTAGAGAGTATTTGACATGCAAATCGAACGTTAATGTGGTGAAGTTATGAACAATGTATATGATGTTCAACAATTACTAAAAAAATTTGGGATTTTTGTATATATCGGAGAAAGAATCTTGGATTTGGAATTAATGGAATCCGAAATCAAAGACCTATATCATTCAAATCTTCTTAGTAAGGACGATTTGCATAAAGCGCTCTCAATATTAAGAAATGAAATATTAATAGAAAAAAATAGGAAGAAAAGTGGGGAAAAGCATGGAAAATGAAAAATGGTTACTAGGCATTGATATTGGTGGAACATCAGTAAAGTTAGCATTTCTATCTGAAGAAGGCGACATCATACATAAGTGGGAAATCCCAACGAATATTGCGAACAATGGAAGCAGTATCATTTCTGATATTGGTAAATCTGTTCATCAAAAATTAGCTGAGTTAAATGTGCCTCACGAAAAATTAAAAGCAGCAGGCGTTGGCGCTCCGGGACCAATTGATCAGGAAAAGGGTGTAATGTTTGAAGCGGTTAATCTCGGCTGGCCAGATAATTATCAGCTTAGAAACTTAATGCAAGAAGCTGTAGGTGTACCAGTAGCTATTGAAAATGATGCCAATTCAGCAGCACTTGGTGAAATGTGGAAAGGCGCAGGTAAAGGAGCAAAAGATTTAATTGCCATTACACTTGGAACTGGTGTCGGTGGTGGTGTAATCGTTAATGGAGACATCGTACATGGTGCAAAAGGTGCAGCTGGTGAGGTCGGCCATATTACTGCGGTTCCCGAAGGCGGATATATGTGTAATTGTGGCAAAACGGGATGCTTGGAGACTGTAGCATCTGCAACTGGTATCGTTCGCACTGCGAAAGCTTTGCTTGCGGAATACGAGGGAGACACAAAGTTAAATAAAAATGGTGATTTCACAGCAAAAGATATTTTTGACGCAGCCCAGGCTGATGATGAACTTGCCTTAATTACCGTCGATTCATTAGCGAACCACTTAGGATTAGCACTTGCCAATATTGGCAGTACGTTTAACCCTGAAAAAATTGTTATAGGCGGCGGAGTGTCAAAAGCTGGTGATTTTTTAATAGGTAAAATTGGGCAATACTTTAAGAAATATGCATTTAAACCTGTTGGCGAATCAACTGATATTGTGTTGGCGCAATTAGGCAATGATGCAGGTATTGCTGGAGCTGCATGGTTGGCTGCGAATAAAAACTAAATCGTAGAAAAGGTGAGAGCAAGCTTCTCACCTTTTTTCAATTCCCGTCTTGCGTAGGCACCCATCTACTTCTTGTCCTTTTTCTTGTCCTATTTTTTTATTTTTCCTCCTACATTTAATAGAGGAATATTTCACTTTTTATTAGTAAAGTTACCCGATCTATATTGAACGAGGTCATAATCTACATACAACGTAAGAGTTAGCCACCGTTGATTTCCGTTCCAGGCGGACGCTTTCCGGGGGGCGTGCGGTGATCCTACAGGAGTCGCCGCCCGGAACGTAGATCAACTAAGATGTTTTTTTGCTAATGGTAAGGCCATGATTATACCATGTTTCAAAATCTCTTCTTTAGAAGCAAGTGAACTTATAATTGCAGTGCTCAATGACTAACGAGATGAACCACTCGCGCAAGTATTCTCAGCCCGATATCAACTTGGGGTGGGACAGCTCACCGGAAAAGTACTTCAACGGATACCATCTATACATGGTATCCACTAGCGACAGTCGATACGATTTACCATAGTATTCAAGACTTCAACCCGCTCCCCAGCATGATTCTGTCATTCTTATTGCCGAATTGGCGGTGTCCTCTAAGCTTGCGGTACAAAAAATACTTGTGATAACCCTTGCTCTGCAGTCAAATATGGAAGAACGTTTCATACGTTTAGGAAGGAAAATCTTCGATTGTTTACCAGCACCCCCCAGAATGTCTGAAAAGTGGCAGCTTATTAATAACCATCGTACATCCGTAGAACATTCAAACAAAAGGGAAAAAGTAGATTATCACTTGGAATCTGTGAGGGATCGATCCACAAAAATGTGGTAGATAAGGACATATGCTATCATGATGTGCCAACACATTGACGCTTGGTATGCTCATCAAAAAGACAAACTATCGTTTTTCTAAGATATTGTTGTTTTAAAACAAAATCTGTTGAAGGTTGATTGGAGCGAAAGTGCGAGACTCCTGCGGGATCAGCGGGATAGGTGAGACCCCACAGGCGTTTACGCCGAGGAGGCTCCTGGAAATGCGTAAGCGCCTTGAGCAGCCCCGACAAGCATAACTCAGATTACGTAGTGGCTTGCCTTTTAGCCACGTAGTAATATGACTTATGACCTCGAAGGGCTAGGCGCTGCAGCTAGACAAACCGCCCGCCCCTAAGGTCCGCGAGCAACTGTAGCGGAAATCAACCAAGCACTATCTTGGTATTTTGAAAAGGTTTTGAAAACGAACACCAAATCTCCAATAAAGCGCAATTCCCAGTATGCTTTTGGAAATTCAGCAAACTTACGCATCGAGAGTATATATGTGTCTAAAGTATGAAATTTGTGTTTAAGGACAACTATTGAAACTTTTTCGGGTTTAACACGTCTATATAAAGGGAATAAAGAATAAGATTCTGTTGTGGCTAATCCATTATACTGAAAAGTCGTGCATTTGATTTTTTGCAAGAAACATATTATGATAGTCGTTAGTTGTTTAGGGCCTTTCCAATTAAATGGAAATACTAACGATTAAGAAGGATATGCAAGGAGGTTAATAATATGAATAGGCTAAAAAAAGCCAATATAGTTCTTCCAGTGATAGCGGTCGTGATGCTATGGATTAAAACGTATATTGTCTATAAAACAAGCTTTAACATCAAAATTGAAAACTTCATGCAAGAGCTTATTTTATTTATTAACCCATTGAGCTTTTTGCTGTTTATTTTCGGATTATCATTATTTTTTAAATCAAGAAAAACTAGAAACAGATATATCATGGTCACCGGATTAATTTTAAGCTTTGTATTATATGCTAATGTAGCATTTTACCGTTTTTTTACAGACTATTTGACTCTTCCCGTACTATTCCAAACAAATAATTTTGCAGATTTGGGAGATAGTGCGGCTACTGAAATCAAATGGTATGACTTCCTCTATTTTATTGATGTCATTCTATTATTCTTGTTAACTAAATTCAAACAAAAAGATGTTGAAATGCAACCGATTAATAAGGTGAATCGTCGCGCCTATTTCCTAGTTGCAGCAGCCATCCTCTTTTTAAATATTGGTCTCGCTGAAACTGAACGTCCGCAATTATTGACCCGTACATTTGATCGTGAAATGCTCGTAAAAAATATCGGAACATATAATTATCATTTATACGATATTTTTCTGCAATCTAAATCATCGGCCCAAAGAGCCATGGCTGATGGAAGTGAGCTAATCGATATTGATAACTATATAAAAGCTAATTATGTAAAACCAAATAAAGACATGTTTGGGATTGCCAAAAATAAGAATTTGATCGTCGTTTCCTTGGAGTCCATGCAAAATTTTGTTATTAATAATGATGTATATGGTCAAGAGGTTACACCGTTCCTTAATGACCTTATAAAAGATAGTTATTATTTCGATGAGTTTTACCACCAAACAGGACAAGGGAAAACATCTGATTCTGAGTTTATACTTGAAAATTCATTATATCCATTAAGTCGTGGAGCCGTATTTTTTACCCATTCTGGTAATGAATATGATGCAATGGCTGAAAAGCTTAATGAAAAGGGATATTTCACATCCACAATGCACGCAAATAATAAAAGTTTCTGGAATCGCGACATTATGTATCAAGCAATAGGATATGACTATTTTTATTCGGCTACTGATTATGAAATTACACCCGAAAATTCTGTTGGATGGGGAATGAAAGACATGCCATTCTTTGAACAATCGGTAGATTTAATGCAAACAATGAAACAGCCTTTTTATACAAAAATGATTACATTGACGAACCATCATCCTTTTAAGCTGGATGAAGAGGATAAATTTATTTCTGAGTACGATTCTAAAAGTGGGACATTAAACCGCTATTTCACTACCGTTAGATATATGGATGAAGCAGTTAAAGAGTTCTTTCAGAAACTGAAAGATGAAGGATTATATGAAAATTCGATTATCGTTATGTACGGCGATCACTACGGTATTTCGGAAAATCATAATGAAGCGATGGCCCAATACTTAGGGAAAGAAGTTACCCCGTTTGTAAGTACCAATCTTCAAAGGGTTCCTTTAATCATTCATATTCCTGGTGTTACTGACAAAGGAAAAGGAAAGACAATTTCAAAAGTTAGTGGCCAAATCGATTTAAAACCGACGATGCTTCACCTTCTAGGTGTAAATACTAAAAATGATATTCAATTTGGTGAAGACTTATTTTCACAGGATCATCATGACTTTGCCGTCTTTAGAGATGGAAGTTTTATAACTAAAGACTATATTTATACTGATAATGCTTGTTATTCAAAAGAAACTGAGGAGCCTGTAGAAGAGTCTTTATGTGAACCTTATAAAGAAAAAGCAAGAGTAGAACTCGATTATTCTGATAAAATAATTTACGGCGATTTACTCAGATTCTATGAAAATAGAGAGGATCAAATTCAATAAACAAAAAAACCCTACAACGAAAGTATTGTTGCAGGGTTTTTTTGAAAGCTGTATTACTTTCGCGTAATATTTTTTAGTATTTGTAAAATAATTGAAACGATATAATCTTTATACTCGTATGAATGTATAGGCAAGGAACTAGAAAGAGGGGTGTAAATGCGTAAAAATGTTTATTTTCGTATAATGATTGTGTTATTTCTATCTCTACTTATATCAGGCTGTTCCATATCTTCAACAGATGCACCCCCTTCCAAAATTCCGCCATTGGATAATCCGAAAGAAGAAATTGAAAAGAGTGAAGATGGATTCAATGATGTACTGAAGCCTCTTACTATCGAGAAAGGAACATTTGAAAAAGTATATGGTTGGCTAGACGATCAAACAATCCTTTATTCGTATGTACATGCGGGGAACTACTTTTTAGAATCATATAATCTTTATACAAAAGAGCAGGAAATAATATTTACTACAGAAGAACCTATCATGAATGTTTTAATCCACAAGCACACTGAAAATCTTTTTATTCACACCTCTCCGCGGGCTCATGCTGGCAAACTTTATTTTATTGATTTTACAGGGAATGTTTATTTTACTACTGAAATAGATTCATATGAACTCGCCTACGAATGGAATGAGACAGAACCTTCGTTAATGCTGGTGACGGCTTTCTTTGAAGACTGGTCATATAAAGTACATCTAATAAATAATGAAACAGGTAAGGTTGAAGAAGTAGAAGACACGCAGCCGTTTTTAAAATGGTATGGCGATAAGTACATTCTTGAACAGGATTGGCAAGAAGACGAACTAGCTTTTTTCGCACCAATAATAAAAAAGTCGCTTTTGAAAACAACGGAGCCAAAACAAGTCTTCGAAAAAGTATTTAGGTTCGATATTTTTGCGCATAACATTATGACAATAAAAGTTGAGGATAAAAATGAAGATGAGATAAAATATTCCTTTTATGACTTGAAACTTAAAGAAAACTTTAGTGTAGCATTCCCTAATCTAACCCAATATTCAGATTGGTTCATTCCTTATTATACATTTAATGAAAAGACAAAAACCTTTCTAACTTTTGCACCAAAGGAACATAATAGCGTAGATCACTACAATGAAGGATATGAATTAGTAGGTGTAGACTTAAATCATCATAAAACAACGGTGCTTTTTAAACATTTAGAGAATAAACCAATTTTATGTTCAAAAGAAGGGGATTTATGTTTGTATGGATACCAGTATGAGCAACTTCTTAATATAAAAACTGGCAAGCAATTTCGATTGGTGAATTCATCAATATAAAAGTAAAAGAGGTTATTCTAGAAAGCGAACTTCTAGAATAACCTCTTTTTCATATCATTTTTATTGAGGGAGCGACTCTGGGAGTTTTATGAGTGTCATAATGGCGAAAAAGCCAAATACTCCAATAGCACCAGCTCCGAATAAAATTCCGAGAATATTTTTGTTTTTTAATGCACTAAAAGTACCGAAAACAGCAAGTATAGCAACTAAAAGGAAAATAATAGCTGTACCCATATTTATAAAAGGCTCCCTTCTGAAAATAATTCAGTATTTCTATGTACCCAAATATTACATGCTCCTTCATATTTTATTACTTTTAATTGAGTTTGTCGAGTTTCAAAAGTGACACTTCTATGAATGTATATTTACTTTGTCCATTTATATGAATACAATACGCAGCTAATGTATAATGAAATTAAAAAGTAAAGTGAGGAAAGTGATATGAAGTGGCTTCAAATTCCGCTTGGGCCGATGCAAACAAACTGTTATCTTCTTTACAATCAGGGAAAGGATTGTATTATTTTCGATCCGGGCGAACAAGGCTTGGATTTAAATAAATTTTTAAAAAATGAAGGATTTAGTCCACTTGCCATTGTGATGACACATGCTCATTTCGATCATATAGGTGCAGTAGATTTGGTAAGGGATGAATGGGAAATTCCCGTATATATTCATACATTAGAATCGGAATGGCTAAAAAGTCCAGAATTGAACGGGTCAGCCCGTTATGGGGCAAATATTGCCGCAAGGACCGCGGATTATTTACTGTCTCAAGAAGAGCCTCTTAAAATCGGCACATTTAAATTACATGTTCTTCATACCCCAGGCCATTCCCCCGGCAGTATTTCATATTATTCAAAAGAGGCAAATGCTCTTTTCGGAGGGGATACACTTTTTGATGGTAGTATCGGAAGGACAGATCTCCCAGGTGGAAATCATGAACAATTGCTTTCAAGCATTAAAACAAAACTGTTTACTTTACCAGAATCGACAGAAGTACTGCCCGGTCATGGTCCCGCAACGACAATCAAAAAGGAAAAAGAAAGTAATCCATTCTTAATATAGGCTCCAAACACAACCATAATTTAATAATAAATGAAAAAAAGCTATACCTTTTATAGAAGGTACAGCTTTTTTAGCCATTATTATCCCAATCCACCGCCTGGAGGCATTAGGAACAATGTATAGTATGTAAATCCAGCAAAGAATACTGATAAATATGCGGCAAACACATACATATACATACGTTCAGTTAATCTTAAATAACTCAGAAGAACAAAGAATCCTGTTTGTCCGAGGAAAAGCAAAGCGGTTTTGTCCATGCCGCCAAGATAAAACATAATTGTAAAAATACCAGTCCAAAAACCTAAAACCCTGTACATACGATCCATATGTATCCCTCCTTTGCAGCCTTAACTCCATCAATACATTATTATATAGGAAGAAGCCGGATAATGTAAATATATGTGCCGCTCATGTTTGTGACGATTGCGTGATATTATCCTATTTCTTTACCCATTTATTATACCTCAAAAAGGGTAAAAATAATAATATGAAAAGTTTTATTTTTTTGCAGGAGAATGAAGATATATGTCGAATATATTGATTAACGAAAAAATAAAGGCGGTGTTATATGAAGAATGAATATAAAAAGAAAGGCAGATCTTCTTCTTACTGAGGCATTGCAGGATAATGCAACAGATGTCCACATCACACCCAACTCCGAAAATTATCTAGTTCAATTTCGGATGAATGGAAAATTAAGTACCATTAAAAACTTTTCATTAGAAGTTGGGGAGAGACTCATTTCACATTTTAAATTTATGGCCTCGATGGACATCGGCGAAACAAGAAAACCACAAAGCGGTTCCCTTCAAACAATTGTCACCAGATTGGAAACTTCCCTTAGAATTTCAACATTACCTTCTGCACATTCAAAAGAAAGCATTGCAATTCGAATTCTCCCCCAACAGTCGTTATTCCTTAATCATTTATCTTTATTTCCATCTAGTATTGATCTTTTAACTTCTAAGATGATCAAAGCATCTGGCATGATGATAGTCACTGGACCGACTGGCTCAGGAAAATCCACTACTATGTATGCTCTTGCCCAATATTGTTCTGGCTATTTAAATCGCCATGTCATTTCACTCGAAGATCCAGTGGAAAAAATTCACGATCATATCCTTCAAGTTCAGGTGAACGAAAAAGCTGGCATAAGCTTCAGTTCCGGATTGAAGGCCATTTTGCGACATGATCCGGACATCATTCTTGTAGGGGAAATACGTGATGCGGAAACAGCGAAGGTTGCAGTAAGAGCGGCGATGACTGGCCATCTAGTATTGACAAGTCTACATTCGAGGGATACGAAGGGAGCCATCACTCGGCTTTTGGAGTTGGGAGTAGGGAAGCATGAACTAGAACAAACGTTATTAGCAATTACAGCTCAAAGGCTTGTTTCGATCAAATGTCCTTATTGTGGAGCAAACTGCTCTAAATATTGCAAAAGTCAATATCGTGGCAAACGTACTGGATTATATGAAATTCTTCAAGGCAAAGCACTGTCTCTTGCTTTAAAGGAAACTAGAGAGGAGGTCGGAAAATATCGTTATGAAACCCTCCAATATTTAATTAGAAAGGGGATTGCGCTTGGCTATTTGGCATCTGAAGAATATGAGCGTTGGATTGTTGAGGAGCAGGCAGAAGCTAACACTTAAAGAGCAAGGTATATTTTTATCAAGGGCAAGTGAAATGCTCAAAAATGGGTTTACCTTATTAGAGGTATTACATTTTTTCGGTAAGTTAGAGGGGAAAAATCACCAATTAATGGACTCAATGATAAATGACTTGAAAAGTGGCCATAAAATACACGAAGTATTTCTTAAGCACCATTTCGATCAAGGTGCATGCGTCCAATTGTTTTTTTCCGAGAAACATGGATTTTTAGCGGACGCATTACTTGAATCTGGAGAATATTTACAAAGGATGGATGAGGAGCGCAAAAAATTATTAAAGCTTATGCAGTATCCACTAATTTTAATATTTATCCTCTTATTTGTAGGAATTCTTCTAAACACATTGTTACTGCCCCGATTTCAAAATCTTTATCAGTCCATGGGCTATGAGCCGACTATAGGGATAAAGCTAGTCCTTCACCTTATGCAAAACATCCCATATTACCTACTACTAATATTCATTGTTTGTTTCGTTCTTTTTTCAATCTTGAAATGGATATTTCAAAAGAAATCCGCATTGGAAATTGCCTCGGTTTTTTCATCTTTTCCACTTATCAATTCCATATACAAACTTTACCAAACCAATTTCATTGCAAGGGAATGGGGCTATTTGCTAAGGAGCGGTTTTTCCATCAATGAAATTATTACAATTATGGAAAGTCAAATGTACAGACCTCTATTGCAAGAATCTGCACAACAATTGAAAAAGATGCTTCTTGTTGGACATTCTTTTGGAGATGCCTTATCCAAATTAAGTTTTATTGAAAAAGAGATGATTTTAATTGTAAACCATGGTGATAAAAACGGGAGAGTCGATAAGGAGCTTCTTTATTACAGCCAACATTGTCTACAAAAACTTCAAGAAAAAACAGAAAATATTTTTTTAATCATCCAGCCCATTATTTTTTCATTCATTGGGTTGGTCGTTATAGCTATTTACATGTCAATTTTTTTCCCAATGTTTCAAATGTTGGATTCTATTTAATGAAGGCCCTTTCCAAAACATAAAAAATATAACAATTAGCCATAAAAAAGGAGATGTTTAGAATGAGAAAAATATTTAAGGAAAATGAAAAAGGCTTCACACTAATTGAAATGATGATCGTCCTATTAGTCATCACAATCATTCTGCTTGTAGCTTTGCCTAATGTTACGAAGCAAAGCTCAAGCATTAACGAAAAAGGGTGCGAAGCAATGGTGCAAATGGTGCAAGGGCAAGTTCAAGCTTATTATATGGAACACAAGGAATATCCCTCATTTGATGATTTAAAAGAAAAGGATTATGTAGGTAATCAGTTTACATTTGAATGTCCGAACGGGAACGCCCTTTTGATAGAAGATGGAAACGTTACACAAGAATAATAAAGGCTTTACACTGCTGGAAGTATTAATAGTCATTTCTGTTATGACCATCATTTTTTCCTTTAGTTTTTTCACTTTGAAATCTTTTTGGGTAATGATGCAAAAAAATATGTTCCTTAATCAGTTGCAGTCTGATATATATTTTGGACACTCTTACGCTCTAAATCAAAAAGAAACAATCATTTTTAGATTCTCTCGTATTAATCAACAATATGAAGCAGTTATGAGAGACACGAATAAAGTGATAATAAAAAGGAAGCTCCCTGCTTCTATTAGGATAGTAGAGACAAATCTTCCGAGTTTTGCTATTACACCTGAGGGGAACGTATCAAATTTTGGGACGATGGTGATAAGTGTCAATGATAAAAGAATGAAAATAACATTTTATATAGGAAGGGGGCGGTTTTTGATTGAGGAGCAATGAGAACGGATTTACACTTGTGGAAGGACTATTGTCACTCAGTATTGCCATTATTATTTGTGTATTATTATTTCCTTTACTCTTTAAGATGCTTCTTCATTTACATGAAGGAAAAAAGGATATGATCGCAAATAGATTATTATACGAACATATTGAACAACATTTGCCTTTAGTCTTTTCATCTGAAGAGATAAGAACAATACGGGAGACTCAATATGACTTATCAATAGCGATATATGGTGATAATCATTGGAGGGCTTGTGTTGAGTATGATGGGCGAAAAAAGTGTTTTGAATAACCAAAAGGGCTTTACATTGCTTGATTCGATTTTCTCTATGTTCATATTGACGATTATCATGTCTGTCATACCATTAATTATTCAATCATTTTCTGCAATAGATCAGGCGATAAGTGTGGAAGAAGATTTTGAATGGAATCTTTTCTTGATTGATTTCCGAAGTGAATTAGTAGAAGCTGAAAAAGTGCGTGTTTATAGTAATCGAATATTAATCGACAAGAATAACTTTTTGACTATTTATGAAACATACGGCGATAGCATTAGAAGAACGTTTAATAATAAAGGGCATGAAATTGTCCTTCAATATGTACCATCCGTAAAATTTTCTCAAATCGATCAGATGTTGCTATTACATGTGGTTTTTAGCAATGGAGTGAAAGAAGAAGCACGCTTTGTCATCCCACCAGAAAAGGAGGAAACGAATGATGAGGGATGAAAATGGAGCCGCTTACCCAGTCGTTTTGATTGTAGCAGTCCTTTCTTTATTTGTGATATTCGAAGTAACGCAAATATATATATCTGAAATAGGCTTTGTAACGGAAATGAAAGATTATTACGAGAAACGGATCATCCAATTGCTTAAAAACGCCATTATAGAAAATTAATATGGCCTAGGCGTCCTCCTATTATATAATGAAAGAAGAAATATATAGAGGTGGATGAATATGTTGAAAAAATCAATCTATCTAATCGGTTTTATGGGAGCTGGGAAAACGTCGATTGGACATGCTCTAGGTGAAAAAAGCGGGTTTCCGGTAATTGATACTGATGAACGTTTTGAAGTATATACCGGTATCCCAATAAAGGACTTTTTCGAACAATATGGGGAAGCGTGTTTTCGGAACAAGGAAACGGAAATATTATTGAGCCTTCCTGACAGCCCGTCCATCATCACTACTGGTGGTGGAATCATTTTAAAAGAAAAAAACCGACAATTCCTAAAGGAAAGCGGCAGAGTAGTATTTTTACAATGTAGTCCGAAAGTATTTTTGGAAAGACTGAAGGGAGATCAAACAAGACCGCTTATAAAGAATAAATCGGCTGAAGAGATCAGTGAGATGTATGAAAAAAGATTGCCTTTATATTTGGAGAGTGCATCTTTTACCATTAATACGTCAGATTTATCCATTGAAGAGGCCGCCGAAACCATTATAAGTCGAATGAATCTATAAAACTTGGCTATACTTCTAATAATATTGAAGTTTGTTGAGTAGAGAGAAGGAATAGATTCATGTCTACAAATGATTATTTTAAATATATAACTGAAACGTTCATAAAACATTTTGAACTGCCTAAAGAGGAAAGAAAGCAACTTAGACTCAATCGAAAAAATGCAAAGCGTCCAGCTTTAATACACTGGTTTGGCTTACTTCCGATTTCAATAAGTATGCTTTTAAAAAGAAGAGGCTGACCGAATCAAGGGCACTGAAAAGTGCAATAAATTTAGTAATGGGATAAAACTTAGCTGTTGATTTCGTTCCAGGCGACTTCGCTTTCCGCGGAGCCTCCTCGGCGCTTTGCGCCAGTGGGGTCTGAGTCTTGCCGCCTTCCACTACAATCAATGGATTCTTTACTTTTACTTAGGCTAAATATCAAAAGGTATAATTCCTTTTTATTAAAGGGACTATATCTTTTTTTGTGGCTCTGTTATAACGGAATGGTTAATTTCACTGTATTTTAAAAATAAACGGATAAATTCCGTTTAAATTGGAATATACCCATATTTCCGTGAAAATAAAGGAAGCTTTTCCGTTTATATCATCCAAATCTTGGATTTTATCTTATTTAAAGCAGTTAATCGGAATATCTCCGCTTATATCCCCTTCTAAAGCTGGTTTATATACATTAGCAGGAAATTCTCCGCCTATGAATTCTCATACCTACACGAAAATCAACAATTATTAATAACAGAGCTCTTTTTATAAAAATTATAGTAATAAATTTTTAACTGGTCCGTACCAAGATTCCAAACTAACAGTAAGTGATTTCCTGTCCATGCCATTTTACGATTTAATTGCTCCAAAGGATATATTGTTGAGTAAGATTAACAAATTAGTGAAATTCTCTTTGTTTTGATGAACTTAAAGATAAATATTGCTATTATCCAAACAGTAATTTTATTTTTTATCAAACAAAAAAAGTCGACAAAGGACTTTATATCGCGATGTGTATCTTATACAAAATAGCCAATATTTAATATTAGTTGTATGCAACAAGATTTATCTTTAATTTAAGCAGTTGCCTGTTGATTGGAGCAGAAGGCGGCGACTCCTGGTCGGCTAAAGACGGCCACGTCCTGTGGCCAACGCCGACACTAGGACGTCCTGTCAGTCGGGGGATGGTGAGATCACACAGGAGCGCAGCGACGAGGAAACTCACCGCACGCCCCCCTGAAAGCGTTCGCTGGAACGGGAATCAACAGTATTTTATGAAATACTTTATTGGAAGTACTTTTTAACTAACTTTGAGAAAAGTCAGCCTCTTTTAATAAGATGCGGTTGGGTTGCTAAATAGTAAAGTCCCCCGTTTATTATTTCCATATTTACGATTGGTTCATATTGATCCCGTAGAGCTTTTTTTTCAATCTCGTATGTTTCCGGTTTCTCGCTATGATCTTCGTAGAAATGATCTAAAAGTTGTAAATCCTCATTCCATCTAGTGATTGCATCCTTCGCCCATGGGTGCTCCTCTTTTGTCACTTCATTTATTAAATAATTTTCAATTCGTTTAATGCCGCTTTCTGGTCTGATAATTGGTGAAATCGTAAAACAGTAGTCAGGTATCGTTTGTTGTAGCTGTAAGGCTTCTGCTTGTTCGTAAAAATTTTCAAAAAGGGAGCCATTGATTAAGTTTAGTCCAATCGATTTTAATAAATCCATTTTCCTGTCACACTGGTAGGAAATTTTAATGTTTAACATGAGCCACGGATGGAGAGGGACCTGTTGATTACTATTTGCCTTGCTTGGCACTTCGTAAGTCCTTATATAAGCAGATATTTTTTTTGTTGCTTTAAAAATTTGATGAAGTCTTGGTGCTCCGAAATGAATGATCTCACCTTTAATATGATCAGGTATTTTTTCTTGGTCCGTAATAAATGTTATTTTCATTGGATTTGGGATGCCGCCCGTTTTCTCTAAATACGTCCAATAAAATGGGCGATTCATCAATTCTTTGTCCATATCAACTGTTAATTGTACAGTTAGGTGTCCAAGCCCAGCTTCTTCAATTAAACAATCATTTTCACTAAAAAATGTTTCAAGATATTGATGAATTTCCTTTTGTAGCATTCGTCGTATCCTCCGATCGTAGCGTATCAGCAAATTGAATCAATGAAGATAGATTACTCATTTTCACTTTCATTTCTCCTTCTGATTTCGATTGCTCAAAAATATCTTTTAAATATTCGTCGAATTCCTGGAATTCAAGTCTTGATAATATATCATCCAATTCTCCAACTACACGTTCGAATAGTTGGATTTTGTCATAAAGTAATTTTACGATATGCTCTTCAATAGTCCCCATAATGGTGAAATTGTATATATGAACATTATTTTCTTGACCTAGCCTGTGAATGCGTCCGATTCTTTGTTCAAGGCGCATCGGATTCCAAGGAAGGTCAAAGTTAATAATATGTGAGCAAAATTGTAGGTTAATTCCTTCACCGCCAGCTTCGGTTGCAATTAAGACTTGAGCGTGGTTTTTAAATAGCTCTCGCATCCAATCTTTTTTTCCTCTTTTAAATCCACCTCTAAAGGGAACGGAACGAATTCCGTTTTGTCCTAAAAACCATTGTAAATACAGTTGTGTAGCCCTATATTCCGTAAAAATGATAACTTTATCACCGATTGATTTAATTAATTCCAACACCTTAGTTGCTTTCGAATTTTGAGTGATGGCATCAATTTTTTGCTGCAAAAATTGAATGGACTCAATAAATAAAGGGGAAGGCTGTTCATATTTGGCCAGCATATTTTTCAATGTATAGAAAACAGCTTCCCTACTGCTGCATGCCTCTCGTTTCAATGTAATTAGGGAAAATCCGTGAACGGGCACATCCATTCCCTTCAACATTTCAATCGCATTATATAATTCACGTTCTTCATGCGTAAATTCAATCGGTATTGTTTCCACATGTCTTTCCGGCCATTCTATCCCGGTATCACCGCGCCTATTTCGAATCATTACTTTATTGACGAGTTCTTTCAAAAAAGCATCTTCTTGCACCGATAATTTTTTATCCTTATATTTGTCTGAAAAGCCACTCTCACTACCTAGATGACCAGGTTTAAGGAGAGATACAAGGTGAAATATTTCTTCAATTTTATTCTGGATTGGTGTTGCTGTTAATAATAAACAGAATTTCTTTTTAAGCGATTGAACAAATTCGTAGTTTTTTGTTTTAGGATTTTTAAGCTTATGTGCTTCATCTATGATAATAAGATCATAGTCTTGTTCTGCTATCAGTTCCTTATGTGGACTTCTTTTCGCCGTATCAATTGAGGAGACGACACAATCATATTGCTCCCATACATAGCTTTTTCTCTGTGCGACAGCAGGGATGTAAAATTTCGTATTGAGTTCAGACACCCATTGAGAGACGAGTGAAGCAGGAACGAGAATCAATATTTTTTTTACTAGTCCACGAATCATATATTCTTTTATAATCAATCCTGCCTCTATTGTTTTCCCGAGTCCTACTTCATCTGCCAAAATAGCTTTCCCGTTCATGTTTTCTACTACTTGGCGAGCGGTTTCTAGTTGATGCGGCAATGGAGTTAAATTTGGCAAAAATTTTGGAGCAATCAATCCTTCGAAGGACGGAACACTTAAATATTCTTCCGCTCGAATCGCTAATTTAAATAGCTCTCGATTTGCCCATGGCCCATCTTTATCTATTTTTTGTAAAAAACTTTTTTGCCAGTCTTGTTGAAAGACTACCCTTATTGACATAATGAACCTCCCCAAAATAACGAAAAGCATTGATGAATAGTTGAAATGGTGATACGATGTTGTTGAATGTCACAGTTTTTATTATTATGCCCAGGAAATGAACATAATATTGGCGGATGAGAACACGGGGAGAGACTGCATGCGCAGCGCCGAAGGAGCAAGCAACAATGTTGTGAATCTCTCAGGCAAAAGAACCCTTGTTTGACGCATCTCTGGAGAGTGTTCAATGATTTCAGAACCACCAAAGGGGTAAGCCGAAAGGTGAAACTCTCAGGTGCCAGGACAGAGAATCCCATTTAATCATCGGGATTTCTCTGTCCTTTTTTGTATTCTTGTACATATTAAGCTAATGAGAAGGAGGTTTTTACAAATGACGAATTTAAAAAGAACTCCATTGTATCCGCTTTATAAGGAATTGGGCGCAAAGACAATTGATTTTGGAGGATGGGATCTTCCAGTCCAATTTTCCAGCATTAAAGAAGAACATGAAGCAGTAAGAACAAAGGCGGGACTTTTCGATGTATCGCATATGGGTGAGGTATCCATAAAAGGTAAGGATAGCTTGGCATTTTTACAAAAGATGATGACGAATGATGTTTCGAAGCTCAAATCCGGAGGCGCACAGTATACCGCAATGTGCTATGAAAATGGTGGAGTTGTAGACGACCTTCTCATCTATAAATTTTCAGATGAAGATTACTTGCTTGTTGTCAATGCAGCGAATACGGTTAAGGATGTAAAATGGCTGATTGATCATTCTTTAGGAGATGTTGAAATACTAGATGTTTCAAATCATTACGGTTTACTCGCTATTCAAGGACCGAAAGCGGAAAGTATTCTTCAAAAATTAGTAAAAGAGACGGATTTAAAGGAAATTAAATTATTTAAATTTAAAGAACATGTCGATGTGAATGGTTCTCACGCATTAATATCTCGAACAGGATATACGGGTGAGGATGGATTTGAAATTTATTGCAATTCTTCTGAGGCTGCAAAAATTTGGAGTGAACTTCTGACAGCAGGTGTGGAAGAAGGATTATTGCCTTGTGGACTCGGCGCAAGAGATACACTTCGCTTCGAAGCAAACCTAGCCTTATATGGACAGGAACTTTCTGAACAAATTACTCCTTTAGAAGCCGGTATTGGCTTTGCAGTTAAACTAAATAAGGATGAAGATTTTATTGGGAAGACTGCTTTGCAAAACCAGAAAGAAACAGGTGTCCCACGGGCAATAGTAGGAATTGAAATGATCGATAGAGGAATTCCTAGACATGGGTATAAAGTGTTCTTGGAAGATGAGGAAATTGGTTTCGTTACTTCAGGAACACAATCTCCTACAATGAAAAAAAATATTGGACTCGCACTGATAAATTCCAAATATAAAGAAATTGGTAATGAGATTACGGTGGAGATTCGCGGAAAACGATTAAAAGCCGTAGTGATACCGACCCCTTTTTATAAAAGAGCTAAAATATAGGCTGGAGGAGACTGTTATGATTAAACATCGCTATTTGCCAATGACCGAGCAAGATCAAAAAGAAATGCTTGAAGCGATAGGCGTGGAGTCAATCGGTGACCTATTTTCAGATATACCTGAAAAAGTTCGTTTTAAAGGCGAGTACAACATTAAGAAAGCAAAGTCTGAACCAGCTTTATTAAAAGAACTCGCAAGTCTTGCAGGAAAAAACGCTGATTTAAGACAAAATGTTTCCTTCCTAGGTGCTGGTGTGTATGACCACTATATTCCTACGATCGTCGATCATGTTATTTCAAGATCTGAATTTTATACGGCGTATACCCCTTATCAGCCGGAAATCTCCCAAGGGGAGCTTCAAGCAATATTTCAATTTCAAACAATGATTTGTGAGTTAACTGGTATGGATGTGGCGAACTCTTCCATGTATGACGGAGGGACTTCCCTTGCGGAAGCTGCCATGCTAAGTGCCGGCCAAACAAAGCGTAAAAAGATTCTTGTTTCTAAAACAGTCAATCCTGAATCAAGAGATGTGTTAAAAACATATGCAAAAGGCCAATATATCGATGTAGTAGAAATTCCTTACGAAAACGGTGTGACTGATTTAGCTGCTCTTAAAAAGGAACTAAACGATGATGTTGCTGCAGTTATCGTTCAATATCCGAACTTTTTTGGTCAGATTGAACCTTTAAAAGAAATTGAACCACTGATCCATGAGCAAAAAAGTTTAATGATCGTTTCTAGCAACCCACTTGCACTTGGTGCACTAACTCCTCCTGGTGAATTTGGAGCGGACATCGTCGTTGGTGATGTGCAAGCGTTTGGAATTCCTGCTTCTTTCGGAGGACCACATTGTGGATACTTTGCTGTAACCTCAAAATTAATGAGAAAAGTTCCCGGTCGTTTAGTCGGTCAAACGACAGATGAAAACGGGAAGAGAGGATTCGTATTAACACTACAGGCTAGGGAACAGCATATACGCCGTGATAAAGCGACTTCGAATATTTGTTCTAACCAGGCATTAAATGCTTTAGCTTCCTCTGTTGCCATGACGGCTTTAGGAAAAAAAGGCGTTAAAGAAATGGCTATCCAAAATATTCAGAAAGCACAATATGCGAAAGGAATGTTTAAAGAAAATGGATTTACCATTCCATTCAATGGCTACCAATTTAACGAGTTTGTTATAAGTCTTGGTCAACCTGTCAGTGAAGTGAATGAAAAGTTGCTGAAAAAAGGAATTATTGGCGGCTACGATTTAGGTCGTGATTACCCTGAATTAGCCGGCTATATGCTCGTCGCTGTCACGGAACTAAGAACTAGGAATGAGATTGATAGCTTTGTGAAGGAAGTGGGGGAGAGCTGTGAGTAATCAAGATTTAAAGTTAATTTTCGAAATGTCCACCCCAGGAAGAATTGGCTATAGTTTGCCTGAGATGGATGTACCGGAATTAGATATAACCGAATGTTTGCCTGAAGGATATATAAGAGAAAATGAACCAGAGTTACCTGAAGTATCAGAGCTTGATATTATGCGTCATTTTACTGAACTATCTACTCATAACCACGGGGTTGATTCAGGATTTTATCCCCTTGGATCTTGTACGATGAAATATAATCCAAAAATAAATGAACAAGTTGCACGATTCCCAGGCTTCGCCCATATTCACCCACTACAGCCTGAATCATCTGTTCAAGGTGCTCTTGAATTAATGTACGATTTGCAGCAACATTTAATTGAAATTACGGGGATGGATGAAGTAACCTTGCAGCCTGCAGCTGGTGCTCACGGTGAATGGACTGGGCTTATGATGATTCGCGCTTTCCATGAAGCGAATGGTGATACTGAAAGAACGAAAGTCATCGTACCTGATTCTGCTCATGGAACAAATCCGGCATCTGCTACTGTTGCAGGACTTGAAACGGTAACAGTAAAATCTGGTGAGGACGGATTAGTAGATTTAGACCACTTAAGAGAACTGGTTGGTCAAGATACAGCAGCTTTAATGCTCACCAATCCAAACACACTTGGTTTATTTGAAGAACAAATACTCGAGATGGCTGAAATTGTCCACGGTGCTGGTGGTAAGCTTTACTACGACGGGGCGAATTTAAATGCGGTTATGTCAAAAGCACGTCCAGGGGATATGGGATTTGATGTCGTCCATTTAAATCTTCATAAAACATTCACAGGCCCGCACGGTGGCGGGGGACCAGGTTCTGGGCCAGTCGGTGTAAAAAACGATTTAATTCCATTTTTACCAAAGCCAGTGATCACGAAAAAAGATGACATATTCGTGATTGATTATGATCGCCCACAATCAATCGGACGAGTAAAACCGTTTTATGGGAACTTCGGAATTAACGTACGTGCGTATACGTATATTCGCTCAATGGGACCTGATGGATTAAAAGCTGTCACAGAATATGCAGTACTAAATGCTAACTATATGATGAGAAAGCTAGCTCCATATTTTGATCTTCCGTATGACCGCCATTGTAAACATGAATTTGTTTTAAGTGGAAAGCGTCAAAAGAAGCTTGGAGTCCGTACACTTGATATGGCGAAAAGATTGCTTGACTTTGGCTATCATCCACCAACCATCTACTTCCCGCTAAATGTGGAAGAGTGCATGATGTTTGAACCGACAGAAACAGAATCAAAAGAAACGCTTGATGCCTTTATCGATGCGATGATCCAAATTGCGAAGGAAGCGGAAGAAAATCCTGAACTCGTTCAAGAGGCTCCGCACACGACAATCGTCAAACGACTAGATGAAACGAAGGCGGCTAGAAAGCCGGTATTAAGGTATATAAAATAATAGTAATAAAGAGGCAGGCTCATAATTGTGGGTCTGCCTCTTTATATTAAATGTCTGATGAAAGATTGCGGTGAATCAAGAAAGATTTCGTAATTTGAACATGTTCCTTGAATTAGTTGCGGAGCTTGAAAAAAGTATATGAAATATTTCATAATAGGAAGTTAAAAGGGAATTGTTGATTCTTTTTATTTTGATTTAACCTTATTTCTTTTAAAATCATCATTCCACCCCTTCCTCGATTGAAAAAAATGCCGCGGAAACAACCCGCGGCATTTTTTTAGCTATTATACTTTTTTCTTTGATTTAATTCTTCCCGACCACTTTTTAAATCCACCTTGTAAATGATACAGTTCGCGGTATCCTTTACGATAGAGAGTTTGTGCTGCTCTACCGCTGCGCAAGCCGCTCTGGCAATATAAATAGACAGGTTTGTCCGGACGGATTTCTTTCATGCGGTTCTTTAATTGAGAAATAGGAATGTTACGCGCTCCAAGTATATGCCCGCCTTCAAATTCATTTGGTTCACGAACATCGATCAGCTGTGCTTTTCGATAGCCTGCACGAAATTCCTCTTCTGTTAATGTTTTTAAGATTTTTTTCTGACGGAAGTAATTGTATAGGGAAAAAGCAATGATTGCTCCCAGTAAAATTAATAAAGTGTATAATGCCTCCAATATTCTTCCTTCCCCTTTCTAGTAAATAGCCCTATCTTCTATTATATTCATCATCTGCATCTGAATCAAAAGCTTTTTCATTTATTTTTTTAAATCGTATATATTCTGTGAAAAAATATTTTTATTACTTTTTCTATAAAACCTTATCATATAAACGCTGAAAGAGAAAATAAAAAGAGCAAATGCAAATTTTGTTCAAAAACCGTGGTATTTGTAGGATTTTCGTATAATATCTTTGATTTTCTTTTTTTTACTGCTAATTTTGAATTTGACAAAACGATAGAGAGTTCACCTGAATTACTACATATAGTATGGGGCATAAAAAATAAAATACAATATATAGTGTTTAAGCGTTGATTTAGTGGTTAAATATATGGTAACGTAACTAATAGAATGATTTTTATAGGAGTTGACGCAATGTCTGTAGTATTTTCGAAAAAACAAACCCTCAACATAGAAAGGCTTAATCAAGACATTCGGTTGTTTAAACCAGTTCATCCGATTACGCCTGACATGAAGATTACTCATAAAGGGGTATCTAGGCTTGTCATGATTGACCGTTATGCCTTTAAGGATACGGAAAAGATTACTTTAACAGATGGCGATTTTGTTGTTTTAACGATTAAGGAAGATCCAAAATTCCCTGCAAGAGGGCTTGGATTTATCAAGGCAATTAACTGGGAAGAGAAAACGGCTGAAGTCATTGTCGAAGAAGAATTCCGCAGTGTACTTGATAGTGATAAGGAAAGAGAAACAGGATTAATCATTCGCCCTCTTGATATTATCGAAAAACCATTGGAAATATTTTATGAACAAATTGCTAAACGTAATGCAACAGGATTGGCATCCGTAGAAAAGACGGAAGAAAAAAGGCAAGAATGGTTTGAAAAGTTTTATAAAGAACTTTCAAGTCTAAACTTTATACCAGCCGGCCGTGTGTTATATGGGGCAGGCGCGGATACGGATGTAACGTATTTTAATTGTTACGTTATGCCATTTGTTGCCGATTCACGTGAAGGGATATCAGAGCATCGAAAGCAAGTAATGGAAATCATGAGCCGCGGTGGTGGAGTAGGAACGAACGGTTCTACATTACGCCCTCGTAATACTCTTGCTAGAGGAGTAAATGGTAAATCATCAGGTTCTGTGTCATGGCTAGATGACATTGCGAAACTAACACACCTTGTTGAGCAAGGCGGGTCAAGACGCGGAGCACAGATGATCATGTTAGCGGATTGGCATCCAGATATTATTGAATTTATTATTTCTAAAATGCAAAACCCAAGAATTTTAAGATTCTTAATTGAAAATACAACGGATCCTGTCATTAAGAAGCATGCGAAGGATAAGCTGAAATTTACTCCTCTTTCCCATACAGAAGAATCCATGTATCAAGGAGTACTCAACTATCGCAACATACCGGGCCTTGGTGGCTTTGACGAAAGTATTTTCCGTGAGGCTGAGGAAAAATTGACTGAAGGCGGTACATATTCAGTCCATAATCCTGAGTTTCTGACTGGGGCAAATATTTCAGTCTGTCTTACAAAAGAATTTATGGACGCAGTTGAAAACGATGAAGAGTATGAACTTCGTTTCCCAGATGTAGAAAATTACAGTCCAGAAGAAATGGAAGCATATAATACTGAATGGCAAGAAGTCGGAGATGTGCGCGAATGGGAAAAACTTGGTTACAAGGTACGCACATACCGTAAAATCAAAGCTAAGGAACTATGGAACTTAATTAATATATGTGCAACATATTCCGCGGAGCCAGGCATTTTCTTCATTGATAATGCAAATGAAATGACAAATGCAAAAGCCTACGGTCAAAAGGTTGTTGCAACAAATCCATGTGGTGA
This sequence comes from Lederbergia panacisoli, assembly GCF_024626525.1. Taxonomy (GTDB): domain Bacteria; phylum Bacillota; class Bacilli; order Bacillales; family Bacillaceae_C; genus Lederbergia; species Lederbergia panacisoli. The sequence goes on along the minus strand of NZ_JANJGU010000001.1, from coordinate 358,526 downwards.
GCAGCCTCTTGCTCCATTCTCAGTATGTAACCTTGCGGCTGTTAACTTAGCTGAAATGGCTGATAAAGAAAACAAAACAGTTAATTACGATAAACTAAAAGAAACGGTTCGTATTGGGGTACGCATGCAAGATAACGTAATTGATGCAACTCCATACTTCCTTGAGGAAAATAAAAAGCAAGCACTTGGAGAGCGCCGTGTCGGTCTTGGTGTAATGGGCTTATCAGACTTATTAATTTATTGTGAAAAAGAATACGGTTCTACAGAGGGCAATGAATTAGTAGACAAAGTATTCGAGACAATCGCAACGACAGCTTATGAAGCTTCAGTAGAGCTTGCGAAAGAAAAAGGAAGTTTTCCTTTCCTTGATGGAGAGACTGCAGAAGATACAAATCGTCTTCGCAAAGCTTTCACAGAAACTGGCTTTATGAAGAAAATGCCAGAGGAAATTAACGAGTCCATCCTACAATATGGAATTCGTAATTCGCATCTCCTTACTGTTGCTCCAACTGGATCAACAGGAACAATGGTTGGCGTTTCTACAGGTTTAGAGCCATATTTCTCCTTTACGTATTATCGCAGTGGACGTTTAGGTAAATTTATTGAAGTGAAAGCAGATATTGTTGAAGAATATTTGAGTGCACATCCAGAAGCAGATCCAGATAACTTGCCAAATTGGTTTGTTACAGCTATGAGCCTATCTCCTGAAGCACATGCAGATGTTCAGTGTGTCATTCAGCGCTGGATTGACAGCTCCATCTCAAAAACAGTCAATGCACCTAAAGGCTATTCAGTTGAACAAGTTGAGCAAGTGTATGAGCGCTTATATAGAGGCGGTGCTAAAGGCGGAACTGTTTATGTTGATGGCAGCCGTGATTCTCAAGTTCTCACGTTAAAAGCTGAGGAAAATAATGTGGAATCGAGTGAACAATTAACATTTAATGAACCCGTTGTATTAGTAGAGACAATTCAAGATTTACGTTCAACAAGTGTGACCATTGGATCTGAAATTGGCAATACATGTCCTGTCTGCAGAAAAGGCCAAGTAAAAGAAATCGGCGGCTGTAATACATGTGACAACTGTAATGCCCAGCTAAAATGTGGTCTATAATAAATTAATTTTAAAAAACAGGTTATCCCATTATGCGGGAAGCCTGTTTTTTGTTCTAATTCCCGCTTCTTTTTCCTAAAGATAAATAAGGACCTTTTGGAGGAGTGGGTAGCATGAATATCGATGGCGTGTTTTCTGGAGGAGGAATTAAGGGTCTTGCCTTAATAGGGGCGTATGAAGTATTAGAGGAGCAAGGATTTACTTTTAAAAGATTGGCAGGAACAAGTGCGGGTGCCATCATGGCTGCATTTATCGCTGCGGGTTATTCGAGTAAGGAAATAGAAGTTCTTATGGATGAAACGGATATGAAAATATTTTTAGATCAACGTACGACTCTTTTACCTTTTGCAATCGCCAAATGGCTCTTGCTTTATTGGAGAATGGGCATGTATAAAGGAGATGAGTTAGAAGAATGGCTCGGAAAAAAAATGGCAGATAAAGGTGTTTATACATTTAAAGATTTGCCGCCGGGAAAACTGAGATTAATTGCGTCAGATCTCTCAACAGGGAGGCTGATTATCCTGCCCGATGATTTAGAAAGCTACGGTATCCCAAAGGAGACATTTCCTGTCGCAAGGGCCATTCGCATGAGTTGTGGAATTCCATTTTTTTTCGAGCCAATCAAATTACGTTCCTTATCAGGAGAAAATATTATCGTTGATGGTGGACTTCTTAGCAATTTTCCACTGTGGCTATTTGAAAATGAAAACAAAAAAAGGCCGCGTCCAGTACTAGGCATAAAGCTTAGCTACAATATGGAGGAGCAGCCAAAAAGGAAAATAAAAAACGGTCTATCATTATTTGAAGCATTATTTAGTACAATGAAAGATGCACATGATGCAAGATATATTTCCCGAAAACATGAAAAGGATATTGTTTTCATCCCAATCAATGAAAGCTTTTCATCTGAATTTTCTATATCCGAAGAAAAAAAACACGCCCTTATTGAAAAAGGACGTCTTAGGACAAAGCAATTTTTACAGAAGTGGACGTACTAAAGCCTAAAAAATAGCTCGGTCTTTTTTCTTGCTTTTTTTGCCATCAATCACAGTTAAATGTGCAGCAGATCTTTTGCGAAGCGGCTTTTTTCGAATCTGACTACTAGCTTGATGCGAGACGCGATTACGCTTTTTCGAAAGTTTTGCAGCCTTGGCAAATGATCTATTTTCACGTTGTTCAGGTTTTCTTCCTGCCCAAACTCGATAAATAAAATAGATAGCACAAGCGATGAGCCCCATAATAAAAATTTGTCGAAATAATCCTGTTGGATTGTTAAAAATATATGATCCCAGTCCAATTATTGCCATTAGAGCAATGATTCCTACCATCCAATTACGTACTTTCAAGAGCGCCACCTCCTCGGGAGTAATGTCCATTTTTCCCAAAAAGAACTAAGTATATACTCTATTAAACGATTTTCTCTATTTCTATATTGTCTTTACTTTGCTTTTCCACTTTTAATAATTCCTTAAACGAGGCGAGCGCAACTTCTACTTGTTCATCGTTCGGTTCTTTTGTTGTAAGAAGCTGCAGCCAGAGTCCCGGATATCCGAGCCACTTTAGAACAGGGATATTACGCATTTTATTAGTTAGCTGTAAAACTTCAAAAGATACACCTAACACAACAGGAATGAGAGCCAGTCGATTTAATATTCGTACCCACAGCGGATCGACTTCGAAAAACATGTAAATAATCACACCTACAACGACAGTAAAAAGAATAAAACTGCTTCCGCACCGATAATGAAGTCTTGACATCGATTGAACATTTTCAACCGTCAATTCAAGATTATTTTCATATGCGTTTATGACCTTATGCTCAGCTCCGTGATATTGAAATACGCGCTTAATAAGTGGAGTCATCGAGATAAAATAAATATAGGAAAGCAAAAGAATTAACTTAAAAAGTCCTTCAATTAATATTTGGGCTGTATCACCAGGGATGATAGGTTTAAATAAAGCCGCTAGAAAGACAGGCACCAGGGTGAAAATAAACTTTGAAAAAAGAAAGGATAGAACTCCTAGGACTGCAACACTCAATACTAATGTCGTTTTTGACATTTTTTCTTCATTTACTTTTTCATCATCAATCGGGTCTACATCGTAACGATCCGTCGAAAATGTTAAATGCTGGGCTCCGTTTGCACTTGCTTCAATGATGGCAACAATCCCACGGAGAAATGGAATTTTTTTCAATGTTTGAAGAACAGGCCTTGATTTTCTTGGTAAATAAAAATATTCAATCGTTTGATCTTTACGGCGGATAGCGGTCACGGTTTGATGTTTACCGCCGAACATGACTCCTTCGACTACAGCCTGCCCACCATAAGCAGGTTTACTTGTGTTTTTCATAGCTTGTCACCAACTTATTGGATTTTAAATATATATTCATCTTACTAAAATAATAGGAAATTCACCAGATAAAATAATTTATGCACAAATGATGCAATCCAGGGACATGATAAAGATGGAGGTGGAAATAATGGAAAAAGAAAAAGAAGCCGTCGAGAAATACCAAATGTCTGTTTTGCAATTAGCATGTATTACTGGTTTTATCGCGGGTCTATTTGGGACGCTATTTGGCTTTTTTGCACATTACTTTAACTTTACGGAAATAAGTCCTAAAGTTATTTTAACACCATTTACCGGGAAATGGATTGATGGCTGGCTTGGATTTGTTGTACCGGCATTATTTTATGGATTATTATCCATTGTAATTGCGCTCGTTTACTATATGGTATTAAGAAAACAAAAGTCACTTATATGGGGGGCGCTTTATGGTGTAGTGATTTTTGCCCTAATATATTTAGCGCTATACCCAATGATTCCCGGAGTGAAATGGATGTTCCATTATCCATTTATTACGATTGCAACGGAGCTTTGTTTTTTTCTTATATATGGTCTATTCATTGGCTACTCTATCTCGTATGAGTATGGAGAACAATTGTTATGGAGTAAAGTAGAACAAAAACATTGACAACTATACCTAGTTGAAAATCATATATTTATGGTAGAATGTTCTAGTAATCATTCTTGACTAGGGCGTGAGTCATTCGTGAAAATTCTCGTATTAAATGGTCCGAATTTAAACATGCTCGGGTTGCGTGAGCCAGGAATATATGGGAAAAATTCGCTTGCAGAACTCGAGAAAAGTATTAAAAATGCTGGTGGAAAATTAGGGATGGAAATAAAATGTTTCCAATCCAATTACGAAGGAGCATTACTGGATGAAATTCATCAAGCAGGTGAAAATGGCTTCCAGGGAATTATAATAAACCCAGGTGCCTTTACCCATTACAGTATAGCTCTTAGGGATGGGATAGCATCGATTGATCTTCCTGTCATTGAAGTTCATATTTCCAACGTACACGCAAGAGAGGAGTTTAGAAAACATTCTGTCACAGCTCCTGTCTCAATTGGACAAATTGCTGGATTTGGATTTTACGGCTATGAAATGGCGCTGCATGCAATGAAAGAATACGTAAAAGGGAGAGAGGTATAGTGGGGAAAATAGAGAAACTGCGTGAGAAATTTAAGAAATCTGATATTGATGGTTTTCTAATTACAAGTACATATAATCGCCGCTATATGACTAATTTCACTGGTACTGCGGGTGTAGCCCTTATTTCAGGGGAACGGGCTCTTTTTATTACAGATTTTCGTTATACGGAACAAGCCGCTAAGCAAGCGGAAGGATACGAGATTGTAAAACATGCAGGTCCAATTAGTAAAGAAGTAGCTGAAAAAGTAAAAGAGTTAGGAATTAAAAGGCTTGGTTTTGAGCAGGATCATATGCCTTTTTCTATATGGAAAGAGTATGAGGAAGTGCTTGAGGCTGAACTTATTCCTATTTCGAATGTCATCGAAGATCTAAGATTAATAAAAGATCCTCATGAAATTGGAATATTAAAGGAAGCTGCAGACATTGCGGATGCGGCATTTAAGCATATCCTTGATTTTATAAAACCAGGTAAAACGGAATTGGAAGTTGCGAATGAGTTAGAGTTTTTTATGCGTAAGTGTGGTGCAATTTCGTCCTCCTTTGATATTATTGTGGCATCTGGCTGGAGGGCTGCTTTACCACATGGGGTGGCGAGTGAAAAGGTTATAGAAAATGGTGATTTCGTAACGATGGATTACGGTGCCCTCCATAAAGGGTATATATCAGATATAACCCGAACCGTAGCGGTTGGAGAGCCATCTGAAAAATTAAAGGAAATATATAATATCACTCTTAATGCCCAATTAAAGGCAATGGAGCAAATAAAACCGGGCATGACTGGTATTGAAGCGGATGCTATTGCAAGAGACTATATTACGGAAAATGGTTATGGAGAGAACTTTGGCCATTCCTTAGGTCATGGAATTGGTCTTGAGGTTCATGAAGGACCTGGATTATCAATTCGTTCAGAAACGAAGCTTGTGCCAGGTATGGTTGTAACTGTGGAACCGGGCATTTATTTACCGGGCATTGGTGGAGTACGGATTGAGGATGATACGTTAATAACAGAAACAGGAAATGAAACGTTGACACACTCAACAAAAGAATTAATTATTTTATAAGGGAATTTTTAGGAGGAATACAAATGATTTCAGTAAACGAATTTCGAACAGGACTTACGATTGAAACAGACGGAGGGATTTGGCGTGTTATGGATTTCCAACATGTCAAACCGGGAAAAGGGGCTGCATTCGTCAGATCTAAATTAAGAAATCTGCGGACAGGAGCAATTCAAGAAAAAACATTTAGAGCTGGTGAAAAAGTAGAAAGAGCTCAAATCGATAATAAAACGATGCAATATTTATATGCTACCGGTAATACGCATGTATTTATGGACAGCAATTCGTATGAACAAATTGAGTTGCCCGCATCCCAAATTGAGTACGAATTGAAGTTTTTACAAGAAAATATGCAAGTTCATATCATAATGTATAATGGTGAAACGCTAGGTGTTGAATTGCCAAATACTGTGGAGCTTGAAGTCATTGAAACAGACCCGGGGATTAAAGGAGATACCGCATCAGGTGGATCCAAACCAGCAAAAATGGAAACGGGCTTAGTCGTACAAGTGCCATTTTTCGTCAATGCAGGCGATAAACTTGTCATTAATACGTCAGACGGATCATATGTGTCTAGAGCATAAATAATATAAGAAACCTACCGAGGAAGATCATTTTCCTCGGTTTTTTTTATTGCTTTCTCACCTTACTCTCATATTTGAAGACAAGCTGAATACATATTAGATAGAGAAGATGTTGGGAGGATAGCAAGATGAATGCGGTGATTCGAATGTTGCCAGCTCGTATTTGCGAATTGATAATGAAGCTTCCTCCTGACAAATTGGGTGAAGTAGAAGAAATTAGATTAAGGATAAACCGAAAAGTTGAAGTGGCATCAAATGGCATTCCTCTATTCCTCCCATACGTATTTACAAAAGAGGATGCTGAACAATTCATCAGTAAGCTGGCCAATCATTCTTTCTATACTCTAGATGAAGAATTAAAGAAAGGCTATATCACCATTGAAGGAGGGCACCGGGTTGGTCTGGCAGGGAAGGTCATACTTGAAAATGGCTCGGTGAAAGCTATAAGACATTTAGCATCATTCAATATCCGGATTGCAAGAGAAAAAATTGGGGCCGCGGAAAAATACATCCCATATTTGTTTCAGCATGTGTGGGAAAATACGATGATTATCGGGCCGCCCCAAACTGGAAAAACGACATTGTTAAGAGATATAGCGAGGGTCATTTCTAGTGGTTTATATGAGCAAAGCATTCCTGCATTAAAAACAGGTATTGTAGATGAGCGCTCCGAGATTGCAGGGTGTGTACATGGAGTGCCCCAGCTCTGTTTTGGTCCTAGAATCGACGTTTTGGATGCTTGTCCGAAAGCAGAAGGGATGATGATGATGATTAGGTCCATGAGCCCTAACGTCCTAATTGTAGACGAAATCGGAAGAGCGGAAGACACTATGGCCATCATGGAGGCCGTAAACGCAGGGATTACATTAATGATGACAACGCATGGGAATAATTTTGAAGAAATTAGTAAAAGGCCTTTATTAAAACCAATCATTGATCAAAAAGTTTTTGGAAGATTCATAGAGTTGTCTCGAAGTAATGGTCCAGGAACAACCGTTTCAATAAAAAATGCTGATGGTGATCCTGTGGTACTTAAGGGAAAGGCGAAAGTATTTCATGATTAAAATAATTGGAGCCATTTTTATTATTGGTGCAACATCGTGGGCAGGCTTTGAATTCTCAAAACAACTAAGCGAAAGGCCAAAGAATTTACGATTATTTAGACACTCTCTTGAAACATTAGAAGCGGAAATTATGTACGGTCACACCCCACTTGGGGAGGCGGCAAATAATATATCCGCACAAATACCGGAACCTATTGCGACCCATTATAGAACTTTTTCCGAAAAATTAATGCAAGAGGATGCCGTTGTGAAAACGGTATGGGAAGAAAGCCTTAGCGAAATCTGGGAATCTACTTCATTAAAACAAAGTGAATTTGAAATATTACTTCAGTTTGGAGAAAATTTAGGAAGACATGATCGAGACCTACAACAGAAACAAATTTTGCTAACCCTCACCAACTTGGAAAGGGAAGAAGAAAATGCTCGCGAAAAGCAAAAAAAGTATGAAAAAATGGTGAAAAGCCTCGGAGTTCTGACTGGCATGCTTATCATCATTTTGCTTTTGTAGTGATAGGAGGAAATGATATGGGCATTGATGTAGATATCATCTTCAAAATAGCCGGGGTAGGGATCGTTGTAGCATTTCTCCATACGATACTTGATCAAGTCGGTAAAAAAGAATATGCACAATGGGTTACGTTGTTCGGGTTCATATATATTTTATTTATGGTCGTGTCGATCGTAGATGGGTTATTTCAGAAAATCAAGTCTGTTTTTTTATTCCAATAGATAGGGGGAAACCGCTATTGCAATCTTACAAATTGCGGGGATTGCCCTAATAACGACATTTCTAGTACTGGCGATCAAGGAACAGACTCCGAATTTTGCCTTCTTGCTTGTGTTATTTGCGGGAACGGGCATCTTTCTATTTCTTGTGGATCAGGTGCATAAAATCATTTTAATGATTGAAAATCTAGCAGGCAGTGCAAATGTCAACACTTTATATGTTAAAACAATTCTCAAAATCATCGGCATCGCTTATATTGCTGAATTTACAGCACAAATAAGCAAGGATGCGGGTCTCGGCTCTATGGCGGCAAAAGTAGAGTTAGCTGGAAAAATTTTAATACTCGCAATAGCAGTGCCCATTATGACGGCTTTAGTAGAGACTATCATTAATATCATGCCAGTTAATTAGACTTAGCGATGGAACGGAGTGGGGGACATGCGACGAGGACTGCAGGTTCTATTAATATGTTTTTTTTCATTTTTTGGTGCCATGACAACTGCAGCTGAAGATATGGAAAATCAAATAAACGAAACGAACGACCAGCTTACAGATCGGTATATTGAAGACCTTGGTCTCGAAGAGTTATCTGAACATTGGGAGTCAATCGTCCATGAATACGGCGGCTATTTACCTGAGGGTAAAAGAGGCACGTTCATTGAGTTTGTAAAAGGGGACAAGTCCTTTTCATTTTCAGATTGGGTTAACGGGATCATTTCATTCATTATGCAAGAAATAATCCTCAATATTAAATTACTAGGATCACTTTTACTGCTTACGATCTTAAGTGTATTTCTACAATCACTCCATAGTGCTTTTGAAAAAGGTGCCGTAAGCCAAGTGGCTTATTCCATTATTTTCATGGTCCTGATTATTATCGCATTAAATAGTTTCCGAGTGGCAGCGGATTATGCGATTGAAGCGATTGATTCAATGAGTCAATTCATTCTCGCCCTATTGCCATTATTGCTTGCATTAATCGCTTCCTCTGGAGGTGTTGCAACATCTGCATTCTTCCATCCGATTCTCGTATTTTTAGTGAATATTAGTAGTATCGTCATAAAAAATGCTGTTTTACCATTATTATTTTTAGCTACATTATTAAGTATAGCCAATACATTAAGCAAACAATTTAAAGTGTCTCAGCTTGCAAATTTATTAAAGAAAATCAGCATTGGAATTCTCGGAGCATTTATCACTATTATCCTCGGTGTTATTTCTATTCAAGGGGCCGCCACTGCTGTTGCAGACGGGGTTGCGATAAGAACGGCAAAATTTGTAGCCGGAAATTTTGTACCGGTAGTAGGGCGTATGTTTACAGATGCAGCAGACACAGTTTTAAATGCATCCCTTCTGCTGAAAAACACAGTGGGTATTGCAGGTGTGGCTCTCATCTTATTAATCGCTGCTTTTCCGGCGTTAAAAATATTAGTTATTTCTCTTATATATAAGCTCTCAGCAGCACTCATGCAGCCTTTAGGTGATGGCCCTGTCATTGAATGTCTAGATGCCGTCAGTAAAAGTGTGATGTATATCTTCGCTTCCCTAGCTATTGTTTCATTTATGTTTTTTATTAGCATGACGATTATTATTACGTCAGGAAATATAACGATGATGGTGAGATAGATATACTCTTGGAATTTCGATACGAAAATTTACTAAATTTCCAATAAGCATACTGAGAATTGTACTTTATTGGCGATTTGGTTTTCATTTTCAAAACTTTTTCAAAAAAGGTTGTTTGTAATCATTGTTACATACCAAGATAGTGCTAGTTGATTTCCGCTACAGTTGCTCGCTTTCCGCGGGGCGGGTGGTGAGCCTCCTCGGCGTAAACGCCTGTGGGGTCTCACCTGTCCCGCTGATCCCGCAGGAGTCTCGCACTTTCGCTCCAATCAACCTTCAACAGATTCAAGCAGCATCCCCTTTAAAAAGATCCTTAAAAAGATGAAGTCAGTGAAGAAAAAATATGAATGATAAGAAACAACTGTTCATCTCTTTATTGAGCAAAACGAGCGTTAATGTGTTGACACATCATAGTGGCGTAAGACCGGATATACCATATTTTGGTATATCGATGCTGTCTTGATTCCAAGTATATCATTTTGTGTTATGACAAGTGGTTTCAACACTAAAATCTCTATTATAGTTAGTAAGAAAATAATTTCCTTCACCGGCGGTTATTGTGATATTTTCAAAAATACAAGTGTTTCCGGCAAAAACGGCAACAAAGTTCATTGTACCTAAGAATCTAAGAATTTAAGAAAAGTGATGTATTTTGGAACGGGGTATGGTCGGATGGCTTTCCATTTGAGCAAAAGAATATCCCAGTTGATTAGAGTGGAAAGCGTCCGCCTGGAACGGAAATCAACGGTTGCTGGCGGACGCGGCGTTTGTTTATGCCATCTGACTCGGTGAATGCCGATATTATTTAGAAGTAAAGGAGGTGGCTTTCTTGGATTATTTGAGCGAGTGGGTGTTCAATATCATTATTTTCCTCATCCTTGCCATGATTGTTGATATGCTTCTCCCTGAATCCAGTATGAAGAAGTATACGAAGCTAGCAACTGGCCTGCTTCTGATAGCTATCATCATTACTCCAGTTTTAAAATTCATTTCCACTGATTTTGAGAAGGTACTGGCTTCAATCAACGTTAATTTTGATACCGATGATCAAACCACTGAAAATTTAATGAAAACCAAAAAAAAAGAGATACAAGCTTCAAACCAAGCATATATATTAGAGCAAATGGCTGTCCAAATGAAAACAATGGTAGAAAAGGAGTTGATTGAAGAGTTCGGTTTGGAAATCAGTAATATCCAGATTTTCGCCACACCAAATAGTGATGGAGCAATCAATGAATTAGATAATGTGGTCGTTCATCTGTCACCTTCGGAAAAAGTGATTAAAGCCATTAATCCTGTAAGTATTAATGTACATGAAACAGACGTGAAAATGGATACAACCGACTACGAAACAATTAAATCAATGTTATCCTCCAGCTGGGAAATTCCATTATCATTGATTGAAATTGTTCCGAGGGAGGAACCAGTAAATGAAGAATAAAAACTCGGGCCCAATTGATTGGATAAAACAGAAGCTAGGAGATAGCAAGCAATCGTCTTCAGAAAGTAACAAAGCAAAACCATATTATCTACTCATTCTACTAATATTAGGAGCTCTTTTTATGATTATGGGCAGCATCTGGAAGGATAAAGTAGAACCTCCTGCAGAAGTATTTAACGAAAATAATGAGGAACAGAATAGTTCGGAAACTTTTGGTGTAAAAAAATCAGATAAAGACGATAGTATGAAGGTTTTTGAGGAGCAGTATGAAAACCAGCTTAAGGAAGCACTTGAAGAAATCGTTGGTGTATACAGTGTTACGGTCGTAATCAATGTTCAAGCAACGGAAAAAAAGGTATATGAAAAAAACTCCATTCTTAAAAATCAAACAACACATGAGGAAGATGAAAAAGGTGGCAAGCGCGAAATAGAGGACCAATCAAAAGAGGATCAGCTCGTTATTATACGAGAAGGAGAAAAGGATATTCCTCTCGTTTCCGAAACGAGGAAACCTGACATCAAAGGCGTTCTTGTCGTCGCTGGCGGTGCAGAAAATATTCAGGTGAAAAAATGGATTATTGAAGCTGTCACTAGGGTTCTAGATGTTCCAAGTCATAAAGTTGCAGTCATGCCTAAAAAATCAAAGGGGGATTCTTAATGCTTTTAAAAAAGCAAACAGTTTGGCTCTTAACAATGCTTAGTCTTGTGGTCGTATTGTCTGTTTATTACGTTACATCGGAACAGGATGTAAAAGACATCGCTTCGAATGGGGAAAACGCTCCTGAAACGAGCGGAAAGATGAGTGACGAAGACCTTAAAATCATTACCGAAGCTGCTGGTGATGAAGCGTATGAAACAGTTCGCATTAATTTAATGGAAAAAAGAAGCAAGGAGAAAGAAGCATTAACAACACAAGCAGCATCACCTGATCTCTCGGCAGATGAAGTAAATAAATTAGTTGACCAAATGCAAGAAATCGAAACAATGGGAGTAAAAGAAAAAACGCTTGAAAGTTACATTAAAGCTTTAGGCTATAGCGACTCACTTGTCACAATCGAAGATAACCAAGTGTATGTTACAGTAAAAGCGGAGGACCATACAAAAGCTGATGCAGTCGAAATATTACAGCTAGTCAGAGAAGAAATGGGCACACAATATATTCCGACAGTGGAATTTGATAAGAAATAATAAATTGACGGAGGGGAATATGCCCATCCGTCTTTCTTTTTCTTTAGACCAATATTAAAAAAATATAAAAAACATTACTTTCCGTCTTCATCATTGAATTTTTATAAGGTATTATATTATGATGTTAGGAGCTACTCATTATTTTGAAGGAGTGTCACTTATGTTAAAAATCCAAGAAATACGTGAAATCATAAAGCTAATAGATCAATCTGATATTGAGGAATTTAGTTATGAGCATGAAGGCTCGAAAATTGAATTGAAGAAAAGGACAGCTACTGTAGCTGTTGCACAGCACCACCCAGTTGCGCACCAACCTGTAATGGTTCAACAACCAGTACAAGCAGCCGTAGAAACACCTGCATCTGCACCTGAGAGGGTGGAAGCAAAATTAGAAGGCACTGCGAATAAAGAAAACTATTTGCAAGTCGTTTCTCCTATGGTTGGAACGTTCTATGAATCGCCATCTCCTGATAGTCCAGCTTATGTGCAAACTGGGTCTCAAGTAAATGCAGATACAGTTGTGTGCATTGTCGAGGCAATGAAACTTTTTAATGAAATTGAAGCGGAAGTGGATGGAGAGATTGTGGAGGTCCTTGTAAGAGATGGCGAGCTTGTTGAGTATGGACAACCATTATTCTTAGTAAAGCCAAGATAAAAGGATGTTCAAAAAGTCCGGTAAAAATGACACTTCGAATTTTTTCGTTGGCTTGTTTCTCCGCTGCTCATGTATCAAAAAGCATACATTCCGCTACTCGAAACTGCGCCGCCTCAAAATTCTTGGTCCTTTTTATCCTCCTTTTTGTACACTCATAGATAAGGAGCGTTTTCCATGATAAAAAAATTATTGATAGCAAATAGAGGGGAAATAGCTGTTCGTATTATTCGCGCTTGTAAGGAATTAAATATTGAAACAGTTGCCGTTTACTCAGAAGCCGACCAGGAGGCACTTCATGTTCAGTTAGCAGACGAGGCGTATTGTATCGGACCAAAAATGTCTAAAGACAGCTATTTAAATACTGCAAATGTAATAAGCGTTGCAAAGCTAACGAATTGTGATGCGATACACCCAGGTTATGGTTTTTTAGCTGAAAATGCAGATTTTGCAGAGCTTTGCCGTGTTTGTAATATTATATTCGTAGGTCCAAGCCCTGAAGCTATTTCAAAAATGGGCACGAAGGATGTTGCACGCGAAACAATGAAAGCAGCTGGTGTACCAATTGTACCTGGTTCAAATGGAATTATTAATGATTCCGAAGAAGCACTTGAAATAGCTGAAAAAATTGGCTATCCAGTTATTATTAAAGCAACAGCTGGAGGCGGCGGGAAAGGAATCCGTGTTGCCAGGGATAAAGAAGAATTAGTTAAAGGGATAAATATTACACAGCAGGAAGCGCAGACCGCATTTGGAAATCCGGGTGTGTACATAGAAAAATACGTTGATGATTTTAGGCACGTAGAAATCCAAGTACTTGCTGATAATTTTGGCAATGTTATTCATCTTGGTGAACGTGATTGTTCAATTCAAAGAAGACTGCAAAAATTACTTGAAGAAACGCCATCTCCTGCGTTGGATCCTGAAACAAGGGAAACAATGGGGCAGGCTGCTGTCAAAGCTGCGAAAGCTGTTGATTACTCTGGCGCGGGTACGATAGAGTTTATTTATGATCACAAGAATCGTAAATTCTATTTTATGGAAATGAATACGCGTATTCAAGTTGAACATCCCGTAACCGAAATGGTGACAGGAGTTGATCTCATAAAAGAAATGATTCTCATTGCCTCAGGTGAGAAACTATCTTTAACTCAAGACCAAGTTGAATTCCGTGGCTGGTCCATTGAATGCAGAATCAATGCAGAAAATCCTGAGAAAAACTTTCTGCCATCAGCAGGCAAAATTGAAATGTATTTGCCGCCAGGAGGTTTTGGTGTACGTGTAGATTCAGGTGCATATCCTGGCTATACAATTCCGCCATATTATGATTCAATGATAGCAAAGGTTATTTCATATGGGGCTACACGTGAAGAAGCGATAGCTAGAATGAAAAGAGCATTGGGAGAGTTTGTGATTGATGGGATTAAAACGACCATTCCTTTTCATTTAAATTTACTTGAAAATGAAACTTTTGTAAGTGGGGACTTTAATACGAAGTTTCTTGAAATCCACGATGTGATGAAAGTAAAATAAGCGGAGGTGTTTTAAATGGAAGAGAATTTGAACATGCTTGAAATGACACAGGAGAATGGTCAAACTCTAGGGAAAATAGAAATTGCTCCGGAAGTAATCGAAGTAATCGCAGGAATTGCAGCTTCTGAAGTTGAAGGTGTCGCACAAATGCGTGGAAGTTTTGCTACAGGTGTTGTAGAAAGACTTGGCAAAAAAAATCACGGCAAAGGGATAAGGGTTGAACTGACAGATGAGGGAATAAAAGTAGATGTGTACTGCCTCATGAATTTCGGCGTTTCCATTCCTACTGTGGCTCAGGAAGTACAAGACAACATTAGACAAACATTATATAATATGACAGCACTTGAAGCGGAAGAAGTAAATGTTCATATCGTTGGGGTAGCTTTTGAAACCCAAAAGCAAGAAAGCAATGAATTTGAGGAATAATAATCAAATGCGTAAGTGCCTATCCCACATAGCACAAACTTCTAGCCTAGTCTTAAAATAAACAGGACTAGTCCGGGCTTCCTTATCGTAGGAAGAAGGACAAGAAATTCGCTGGTAGATAGGCAGCTTGCTCTAGACGAATAAAAGCCAGAGGGTAATCCTTTGGCTTTTTCAATCATTAAAGGAGTAAACAAACATGAAAAGAAGAGTTGCTCGCGAAAAAGCTTTGCAAGCCTTATACCAAATTGATATAAGTGGGGCTGAAACT
Source organism: Lederbergia panacisoli (assembly GCF_024626525.1). Lineage (GTDB taxonomy): Bacteria > Bacillota > Bacilli > Bacillales > Bacillaceae_C > Lederbergia > Lederbergia panacisoli. The sequence goes on along the minus strand of NZ_JANJGU010000001.1, from coordinate 343,346 downwards.
TCCCATGCCATCGAATTTGTTTTAGAAGATCAGAAGGCGGATCAATTTTTACAAGATTTAGTGGAAGGAACGTTGAAGCATCTTCACGAGATTGATCAAAAAATTAGCAAGCATCTCGAAAATTGGTCGCTAGATCGTCTATCAAAGGTCGACGTGAACATATTGAGGCTTGCCATCTATGAAATGAAATTTAGCGAAGATATACCTGAAAACGTAGCAATCAATGAAGCGATTGAGATTGCAAAAACATTTGGCGATGACAAATCCGGAAAATTTATTAATGGAATCTTATCGAAGGTCAAGGGAGAATAAGTAGGGGGAATCATGATGCCGGCAACAATTATTGACGGAAAAGAAATATCGAAACATATTAGGGCAGAGCTTGAACAGGAAGTCGCAAAGCTTACGGCGGAAGGAATCAAGCCAGGGCTTGCGGTTATTTTAGTAGGAAATAACCAAGCATCTCGAACATACGTCACTTCAAAACAAAAGAGCTGCAGAGCAATTGGTATGCATTCGGAGCTAATTGAGCTTCCTGAGGATGTAGAAGAGCAAGTGCTGCTCAATGAGATTGAGACATTAAATAATCGAGATGATATTCATGGAATATTGGTTCAGCTCCCACTTCCAGTGCATATTTCGGAGACGAAGGTGATAGAAACCATTTCTCCAAATAAAGATGTGGATGGATTTCATCCCGTTAATATTGGGAAAATGATGACAGGACAAGATACATTCCTGCCTTGTACTCCTTTCGGTGTATTACAAATGTTAAAATATATGGAACTGAAAGTAGCGGGAAAGCATGCTGTTATTGTCGGCAGAAGCAATATCGTTGGAAAGCCCGCTGGTCAGTTGCTTTTAAACGAGAATGCTACCGTAACCTATTGCCATTCAAAAACACCGGATTTAGCGTCTTATACGAGAGAAGCAGATATTTTAGTAGCGGCTGTCGGCAGGGCTAAAATGATCACTGCTGAATATGTAAAAGAAGGTGCCGTTGTCATCGATGTTGGTATGAATCGTGATGAACATGGTAAATTATGCGGCGACGTTGATTATAATGATGTTTTTGATAAGGCGGGCTATATTACTCCCGTTCCTGGTGGAGTTGGACCAATGACCATTACAATGTTATTGTTCAATACTGTAAAATCTGCACAAAAATTACTTGCTAATCGTAAATAAGTTGGAATTATCTTAGAATAAAGACTAACATAAGAGAGAAGCTGACATCCTAAAGAGTGGATTCAGCTTTTCTTTCTGAGGTGTTGCATATGACGGAACAGCAATATTTATCTGTTAAGGCTTTAACAAAATATATAAAACGAAAATTTGATGTAGATCCTCATTTATCAAATATTTATGTAAAAGGTGAAATTTCGAATTTTAAAAGACATTCAAGCGGCCATCTTTATTTTACGTTAAAAGATGAATCAGCAAGAATCATGGCTGTTATGTTTTCTTCTTACTCACAATCTATGAAATTTAACCCTGAAAATGGCATGAATGTTTTGATACGAGGAAGCATTACCGTATACGAATCAAGTGGACAATATCAAATATACGTTCAAGAAATGCTGCCCGATGGAATTGGAGAACTATTTCTCGCATATGAGCAGCTAAAAAAGAGGCTCGAACAAGAAGGATTATTTCATCCTGATCGAAAGAGACAGATTCCAAGTTATCCAAGGAAAATTGGAATCATTACTTCGCCGACTGGAGCGGCAATAAGAGATATCCTTACGACAATTAATCGAAGATATCCAATTGGGAAACTTACCATTCTTCCTGTTCTGGTCCAAGGAAAACAGGCTTCAGCATCGATTGCCGCTGCAATCAAAAAAGCAAATGACCTATCTGTCGCAGATGTGCTAATTGTCGGAAGGGGCGGGGGCTCCATTGAAGAATTATGGGCCTTTAACGAAGAAGCAGTTGCAAGAGCTATATTCAATTCACGTATTCCTATTATTTCAGCAGTAGGGCATGAAACAGATTTTACAATAGCTGATTTTGTAGCTGATGTAAGGGCCGCAACACCAACTGCAGCTGCAGAGCTTGCAGTACCGCATATTGAGGACTTGATGGAGCGGTTACTCAATCGAAAGAATCGCCTTTATCGTGGGATGGCAGAGATTACAAAAGAAAATAGAGGAAAACTGAACCTGTTAGAAAATTCCTATATATTACGAAATCCACGAAAACTATACGAGCAGAAATGGGAAGCTGTTGACAGAATGACAGATCGATTGCAGCGAGGTCAAGAAAAAATACTATTTCAAAAAATGGATCAATTTCAACGACTACATAAAGTTTTGGCAACTCATCACCCTGCAATGAAACTGCAAATGCATAAAGAGAGGTTTATTCGCATTAAGCAACAGCTTTCACAACAGGCAAAAATCATATACAATCAAAAGTCCAGTGAGTTTTCTACGAAAGTTGCTACTTTGGAAGCTTTAAGTCCATTAAATATATTACGAAGAGGTTATAGTGTTGCCTATACTGATGCTGGTAAAATAATTAATACTGCCGATAAAGCTAATATAGGGGATCAAATTACTTTACAAGTTACAGATGGGGAGTATGTTTGTACAATTGATCATATAGAAAAAGGTGAAAGTAATGGATGAGAAAATAACGTTTGAAGAAGCGATGAACAACCTGGAAAAAATTGTCGTGCGACTTGAAGAAGGAGATATTCCATTAGAGGAGGCACTTGAAATATATAAAAAAGGGATTGAGTATTCAAAGCTTTGCCATGATAAACTGAAAAAAGCTGAACAGCAGCTTACGAAAATTTTGACAGATGATGGGGAGGAAGATTTTCTTCTTCAAGAGGAGGAGTAAGCTTGACCATCGAACACGAAACATTTATTTCCAACTATAAAGATATGCTAGAACAACAGCTATCTTCATCTATCAATAAACTAAAGGCCCCACAAGCATTAAAAGCCTCAATGTTATACTCGTTGACAGCAGGCGGAAAAAGAATTAGACCAATTCTTTTGTTTGCCGCAATCGATGCTTTTGGTAAAAATCCCGAAATGGGCTTATCTACCGCCTGTGCATTGGAAATGATCCATACGTATTCCTTAATCCATGACGACTTACCTTCTATGGACGATGATGATTTGAGGCGTGGAAAACCGACCAACCATAAAATTTTTGGGGAAGCAATTGCTATATTAGCCGGTGATGGACTGCTCACTTATAGCTTTCAACTAATTGCGAAAGACGGGCTGCTAGATGATCATCAAAAAATTTGGCTAATGAATATGTTATCTACATGCGCTGGTCCGGAAGGGATGGTTGGTGGCCAGGTTGCAGATATTCAAGCTGAAAATCAAGAATTGCATTTAAAGGAATTAGAATACATCCACCATCATAAAACTGGTAGACTTCTTACATACAGTGTGATGGCCGGAGCGAAAATCGCTGGTGCAACAGATGAAGAACTTGATATCTTCGAAAAATTTTCTCGCCATCTAGGACTCGCATTCCAAATTAGTGATGACATTCTTGATGTGATCGGCGACGAAAATAAAATTGGAAAACGAATCGGCAGTGATATAGAAAAAAAGAAAAGTACATATCCTTCATTACTATCTCTTGAGGGTGCAAAAGAACATTTAGCCTATCAAATTCACGAGGCAAAAGCGACGATCAATAAAACCAATCTAAAAACAGATTTGCTTCAATACCTTACGGATGTAGTGGCTGGAAGAGATCGATAATGTATTAAAAAACGACCGTAATATCCCAATATGGATATTGCGGTCGTCTTTTTTTAAGGTCAATTCCTAATCATCAATTTCATTCGGAGAAGGAATAGGAAAGATAAATTCTACTTTTTCATTGTTTATAAAAAGTGGGATATGGCATTCTAGACCCTCTAATAACTTGTTATCTACTAGAAAATCTGCTTCAAAAGATGATAGTTTTCCAGCCGGAAATGAAAAAATAATCGCAGTATCGTCCTCTTTTTTTGTTACTATATCGTCCAAACCGTGTCCTACCAAAAGAAAGTGTTTTTTTGGATTTTTCAATAGAAGCATGCTATCCGAACTTTCTTGATTTTTTGTTGCTGTTAATACAGCGGGGGAGCTCCCTAGATTTTCAAGTTTGAAAGTAACTGAAATACGTTGTTCATCCATGTTATTGTAGTAAATGACTTTATTTAAAGTCATTTGAATCTCGTTTTTATTTTGAATTTCGTTCAGCTCAACCTCTTTATTATACACCTTGTCATTCAGAATAAAATGATTATATAGAAGTGAACATCCAGCTAGTAGTACTGCGTATAAGAATATGATTAACCATAATTGCTTCTTCATGATTAACCGCCTTTCTGTATTCGGATACTATTTTAAAAAAAGTCTTATAAACAGCATCTTGCTTCCAGTCCGAACTGTGTGTTAGCACCTGAATATTTCCATAGCACCTGCAAAAAAACTATTCCGCCTCCTTGATCTTAGGAGACTTCCCCTTCATTTTTCCAACCTTCAAAAAATTGAGACTATAATTATAAGTTTAATATTCGCGTATGTAAAAATCAATAAAATGTTTACAACAATGGGCATCAAAGTTTGTGATTAAATCGAATCTCTTTATACCCATTTCCGTATTATGGAAATTAATGCGTTATTCTCGACTAAAATGAGTTGTTTATGAGTTTAATCGAGAATTAAGGATTTATTCTCGACCAAACCGAAATAATTATTGATTTAATCGAGAATTAATGGATTATTCTCGACTAAATCGAAATAATCGTGATTATAATCGAGAATTAGGCTTTATTCTTGATTAAATCTAAATCTAGACCCCACAGTCGTGTATAGCGAGAGAGGAGATTAACCAGACTGCCCGCGGAAACAAGTATCTAGAGCGGGAATCAACTTTTATATAAGTTTATTTGTGCTGACTGAAATTAAAAATAAACATTGAATTTCAATCTAAAAGGGTAGACGTATCTTTAAAATGACTCCTATCTATAAAAATCGCTAAGCTTAAAAGCTGGTCAAATTGAAGAAAAGTTAATATTATGGTATAATTTTTGCATATTGTTGGATGGTGCAGTATTCTAGTCAATCTACCGGTTCTGAAGGTGGGCCTAAAAATTCACCAAAGGGCACATCGATGAAGTTCCTTGTTCCGGCTTGAGTCGCCCAGGCTTGGGTCGGAGCTGGGAGTAAAGGTGTAAGGGCGATCCACAAAGGCATGTGGGCGTTGACCCTTTACCGCGGAGGCTTCGTGATTTTCAGCTGGCTTAAACGCATATGCGCGAAAAACGAAGTATAGACCTGCAACGTGATGTGGGCATCACAAGCAGCGTAGCCTGCCTTGAGTGAAGCTTGAGGGGATTATGGTTATAGAAATGCAGATCGGTTGGCCATCGTTCTGTTTTCTTCCGTCCATATGAAATCAGTTTTGCAAAAGAGGCTAGGAATCAGGTTAAAGATTGCTGAGGAAATCTCCTAGACTGTTCTTTTGGACATAATTTGAGGATTATAGTGCGGACTAAGTGGTAATCCAGTCTGACAGCTGGCGACACTGTCAAGATGAGTTTAAAGGGAAACCACCATGATGGCGACATCTGGCACTTGTCTGGGAAAACCTACTGGACCTAAGCCGTAATTTTTACTCTTTTTATGACCATCCAACTAAATTTCCCGAAAATGGTGAAACAATCGTTTATGAAAGAAATGGTAAATAAATCAATTAAATGGAGTATCAGTATAGCCGTTATCACATTTGTGCTAGCGGCTATTTTTTCAATCGTATCTACTGGAGTCTTGCATGGTGTATCATGGACCTTTGGACTTCTTGTTGTTCTTTTCATTGTCCTTATTGGAATTCTTTTTGATATGATAGGAATAGCTTCTACAGCTGCTGATGAAACACCTTTTCATTCTATGGCTGCAAGAAAAGTTTATGGCGCAAAACATTCCATTCGGATTGTGCGGAATGCTGACCGTTTTGCAAACTTCTGTAATGATGTCATTGGAGATATTTCCGGAATTATTAGTGGGACTGCAGCGGCACTCGTTATTATTCAACTTGCGCATAGTATGGAGATATCAGAAAATTCCGCTTTAGAATACGGAATTAACGTAGGTTTGACGAGCCTCATTGCAGCTGTTACAGTAGGGGGAAAAGCATTTGGCAAATCATTTGCCATTACTTATTCACGAGATATAATATTTCAGGTAGGGAAATTATTACAATTTCTTGAAGAAAAATTTCATATTACCATTATTAAGGACAATAAAAGAAAAAAAACAAAGAAAAACTCCAAAAAACGAAAGTGAGTGGTCCTTTTGGATCTTTTATCAATTAAAGACCCTTCATTTCTCAAAAAAATGAATCATACAGAACTTGAGGAATTAAGCCTAGAAATTAGGAAATTCCTTATTGAAAAATTATCAAAAACAGGTGGGCATATAGGGCCAAATTTAGGTGTAGTTGAACTGACGCTAGCCCTTCATAAATGCTTTAACAGCCCAAAAGATAAAATTTTATGGGATGTGGGCCATCAATCTTACGTTCATAAAATTTTGACTGGAAGAGCGGACCAATTTGATAGCCTAAGACAATATAAAGGTCTTTGCGGATTTCCTAAGATGTCTGAAAGCATCCATGATGTATGGGAGACCGGGCATAGCTCTACTTCATTGTCGGCTGCAATGGGGATGGCGATTGCCCGAGATATAAAAGGGGAATCCAATTTCGTTATCCCTGTAATTGGTGACGGCGCCCTCACTGGTGGAATGGCTCTCGAAGCTTTAAATCATATCGGCGATAGCCAGAAAAATATTACCGTCATTCTAAATGATAATGAAATGTCTATTGCTCCTAACGTTGGTGCTCTTCATAATGTCTTATCAAAGTTAAGGACAGCCGGGAAATATAAATGGGCTAAGGACGAACTTGAATATTTATTGAAAAAAATTCCGGCCGTTGGAGGAAAGCTTGCCGCAACAGCAGAAAAAGTAAAAGACAGTTTAAAGTACTTACTTGTTTCCGGAGTATTTTTCGAAGAAATGGGATTCACGTATTTTGGACCAATTGATGGTCATGATTTTAATGATTTATTTGAAAACTTTCAGTATGCAAAGAAAACGGAAGGTCCTGTTCTTCTTCATGTCATTACGAAAAAGGGAAAAGGATATAGTCCAGCAGAAGATGATCGGATCGGAACATGGCATGGGATTGGCCAATATAAAATTGAAACAGGCGATGTCATTAAATCCGTTGCCTCAGCACCTTCCTGGAGCTCATTAGTAAGTGAAACCGTTCGAAAATTAGCTCGGGAAGATGAGAGAGTTGTAGCGATTACACCGGCAATGCCGGTCGGATCGAAGCTTGAAAAGTTCGCTGAAGAATTTCCAAATCGATTCTTTGATGTTGGCATTGCGGAGCAACATGCCACTACGATGGCAGCAGGACTTGCTACCCAAAAAATGAAACCATTTCTTGCCATATACTCTACTTTCCTGCAAAGGGCATATGATCAACTTTTACATGATATATGCAGGCAAAATTTAAATGTATTTATCGGAGTTGATCGTGCTGGTCTTGTTGGGGCGGACGGGGAAACCCATCAAGGCGTCTTTGATGTGTCATTTTTAAGACATTTGCCAAATATGGTCGTCATGATGCCAAAGGATGAAAATGAAGGACAACATATGGTATATACAGCAGTAAAATATGATGATGGCCCAATTGCGATGAGATTTCCTCGTGGAAATGGCTATGGGGTCCCAATGGATAGTAAATTAAAAGAAATTCCTATCGGCACTTGGGAGATCCTTAGAAAAGGAAAAGATGCCACAATCCTAACATTTGGAACAACCATTCCAATGGCAATGGAAGCAGCCCTCATGTTGGAAAAGAAAGGTGTGTCTGTTCAAGTTGTCAATGCAAGGTTTATAAAACCACTCGATGATAAGATGCTTTATCAAATTTTGAAGACGGGAATACCGGTATTGACCATTGAGGAAGCGGTTTTGCAAGGGGGATTCGGAAGCGCCGTATTGGAATACGCACATGATCAAGAATTCCATCATGCAATCATTGATCGTGTTGGAATACCAGACAAATTTATCGAGCATGGGAATGTTTCAGAATTATTATCTGAGATTGGAATGACATCGGAACAAATAGCTTTGAAACTTCATTCTATGCTGCCAGAGAAGAAAAAAAGGGCATAAATATATGAAACCAAAAAAACAAAGACTTGATGTATTATTGGTGGAAAGAGGCCTAAGCGAAACTCGCGAAAAGGCTAAAAGAGCCATTATGGCTGGAATTGTTTTTTCGAACGAAATAAGGCTTGATAAACCAGGGGATAAGGTAAACGAGGATATTCCTTTACAAATAAAAGGAAATATTCTACCTTATGTCAGCAGAGGTGGCTTGAAGCTTGAAAAAGCATTAAAAGAATTTCATATTTCTGTCCATGACAAAATCTTGCTTGATATCGGAGCATCCACAGGCGGATTTACAGATTGTGCACTGCAAAACGGTGCTAAATTATCATATGCCCTAGATGTCGGCTATAATCAGCTCGCTTGGAAGCTGAGAAACGATCCACGTGTGGTCGTTATGGAAAGAACAAATTTCCGTTACGTAAATCCAGCTGATTTTATTAAAGAAATGCCGAATTTAGCGAGTATTGATGTATCTTTTATTTCACTAAAGCTTATTCTACCAGTTTTAAAACAATTACTTTGCAATGAGAGTGACGTCATCGCTTTAATTAAACCTCAATTTGAAGCAGGGAAAGAGCAAGTTGGGAAAAAAGGAATAATAAGAGATCCTAAAATTCATGAAGAAGTAATTAATAAGATTAAAGATTTTTCACTTCAAGAAGGTTATGATGTCATTAACATCACATACTCACCAATAACAGGCGGAGAAGGAAACATTGAGTTTTTACTTCACTTACATTGGTCTGGAGATCACAAAACGGATCACCCAGGAACAGATAAATTATCCGTAAATATTCATGAAATTGTAAAACAAGCTCATACACATTTAAACTTAAGAAACTAGGGCATTCCTTATGGATTGCCCTTTTTACTCTTAAATTTTATAATGTATAAAGTAGTATAAAAATGCACGTGATTATATTAAGGGTGGGGAGTATGATGACAAAAGGACAGCGTCATATCAAAATTCGTGAATTGATCGGTACAAAAGAAATAGAAACTCAAGATGATTTAGTGGAATATTTGAAAAGTGATGGTTATAACATCACACAAGCAACAGTTTCCAGGGATATAAAAGAATTGCACTTAGTCAAGGTTCCATTGCCTGATGGAAGATACAAATATAGTTTGCCTGCAGATCAAAGATTTAATCCACTCCAAAAATTAAAGCGTGCACTTACAGATTCCTTCGTTGGAATTGATTTTGCTCAAAACTTACTTGTTATGAAAACCCTTCCCGGTAATGCCCAGGCTATTGGTGCATTAATCGATCATCTTGATTGGCAAGAAATTATGGGAACTATATGTGGAGATGATACATGTTTAATCATATGCCGTACACATGAAGATGCGATTTTGATAAACGAAAAGTTTATAGAAATGCTGTAGGAAGTGAGGGGAATAACTCTTGTTACAAGAGCTATCTATCAAGAACTTTGCAATCATTGACCAAATCTCCGTCTCTTTTGAAAAAGGATTAACCGTTTTAACAGGGGAAACAGGAGCGGGAAAATCAATCATTATAGATGCGCTGCATTTACTTGTTGGAGGTCGTGGTTCAGCAGAATTTGTCCGTCATGGGGAGAATAAAGCTGAAATCGAAGGATTATTTTTTCTTGAAGAAAACCACCCATGTTACGGAAGGTCAGCAGAATTTGGAATTGATATTGAAGAAGGAATGATTATTTTAAGAAGAGAAATAGCGAGTAGTGGGAAAAGTGTATGCAGGGTGAATGGGAAGCTTGTTACGATATCCACTTTGCGCGAAATTGGTGGTACATTAATTGATATTCACGGACAACACGAGCATCAGGAATTAATGGACGAGTCTATCCACCTTTCGTTATTAGATCAATATGGCAGTACTGAAATAGCACCTGCTTTGCAAAATTACAAAGATATATTTAAACAATATGATGCAACGCTCAAAAAAATAAAACAGCTTAAACTTAATGAGCAAGAGATGGTACAAAGGCTCGATTTATTACAATTTCAGCTTAATGAAATTCGTCATGCAGAATTAAAAATCAATGAAGATGAATCATTAGCCGATGAAAGAAGGCAGTTAGGAAATTTCGAGAAAATATTTGCAAGTCTTAAAGCAGGATATGAGGGACTTCAAGGAGAACAACACGGACTTGATTATATAAGTCATACGATAAGTCATTTGGAAACGGCAGCCGATTTAGATAAGCAATATGAGCATGTATTGGAATCAGTGGCAAATAGTTATTATTTATTGGAGGAGGCCGCTGATAGGCTTAGAAACGAACTAGACAGCTTGGAATTTGATCCAGAACGTTTGAATGTAATAGAAGAAAGATTAAACGAAATAAATCAATTGAAAAGAAAATACGGATCAACTGTTTCTGAAATACTTGAGTACAGTTCGAAGATAGAAGAAGAAATAGAAATGTTAATTAACCGCGATGCCCGAATTGGAGAACTTGAATCTAAACTCTCCTCACTTGAGGAAGATTTGGTGCTCGAAGGGACAAACTTAAGTTTTTTAAGAAAAAAGTGGGCTGGAAAATTAACAACTGCCATCCACAGAGAATTAAAAGAGCTGTATATGGATAAAACGGTATTTGAGCCCGTGTTTGGGAAGGATTCTGAAAATAATCCTAACTTTGCCAAAGATGGCTTAGATGATGTTGTCTTCTATCTTTCAACAAATCCTGGTGAACCTTTAAAGCCATTATCAAAAGTGGCTTCGGGTGGGGAATTATCAAGAATGATGTTGGCCTTAAAAACGATTTTCTCCAAACATCAAGGTATTACTTCAATCATATTTGACGAAGTCGATACTGGTGTTAGTGGGAGGGTTGCGCAAGCTATTGCCGAAAAAATTTATCAAGTATCAAAATTTTCTCAAGTCCTTTGTATTTCACATCTTCCTCAAGTTGCCGCAATGGCAGACACTCATCTACTAATTTCCAAAGAAGCCGTATCAGGGAGAACAAGGACGTCTTTAAAGATTTTAGGAAAAAAAGAAAAAATTTCGGAAATTGCGCGGATGATTTCTGGAGTTGAAATCACGGATTTAACAATAAAACATGCGAAAGAATTGCTAGATATTACCTATACCAAAAAGTTAACTTGAAAAGCTATCCTTCATTGGACAGCTTTTTTCCTTGCTTCCACTTATAAATGAGCCTAAAGCAGGCTAAATTATAGTTGTGGGCTAGAAAGCGAGGAGAGTGATCAATAGGATGTTGGAAATATTAAGAAAAATAACAGGTGGAATTCTCCTTGTTTCACTTCTAATGCTTATTGTTTATAAGCCATTTCAACAATATATGCACATACCGAATCAAATTACGTTGTTTGAAGGACAACAATATGACATTTCAAAAGCAACCGCAGTAAATGTTTCGACACCTTCATCAAGTGAAAATATTGAATTAGAGGAAAGTGAGCAAGCAATATCATTACAAGGAAAACAAGCTGGCAAAGATAAAATACTACTAGAAATGGCCGGGTTTCCCATCAAGCAAGTAGATGTAAATGTGTTGAAAAATTTTAAGGTATACCCTGGCGGCCAATCAATTGGAGTAAAACTGAATACATTGGGTGTGCTCGTAGTCGGACACCATTTAGTATCTGCAGAAAAGGAAAAACAATCTCCTGGTGAAGCAGCTGGGATAAAAGTGGGAGACATTATTACAAAAATAAACGGAACAAAAATCAATCATATGGCTGAGATAGCATCATTTGTTAATGAAGCTGGGCAAGAGGGGAAAAAACTGGAAATAACGATTCAACGCGGCAAGGAGACAATTGATACTACTTTAGATCCGAAACTGGATGAAAAGGAAAAAACATATAAATTGGGATTGTATATCCGCGATTCGGCTGCTGGAATAGGAACGATGACTTTTTATGATCCAAAAACTAAAAAGTATGGGGCTTTAGGGCATGTCATTTCTGATATGGATACGAAAAGACCAATCGTAGTGGATGATGGACAAATTGTCAATTCAACCGTTACATCGATTGAAAAAGGGAAAAATGGTGCACCTGGAGAAAAACTTGCTCGTTTTTCTTCCAATAAAAATGTCATTGGAAATATTAAAACGAACAGTCCATTTGGCATTTTCGGTGAGCTAAAACAAAATATAAAGAATGGAATATTTGATAAACCAATGCCAATTGCATTGTCTAATCAAGTAGAAGAAGGACCTGCAAAAATTTTGACGGTTGTGGAAGGCAATAAAGTGGAACAGTACGACATAGAGGTTATAAGCACGATTCCTCAAAAATTTCCTGCTACAAAAGGAATGGTCATAAAAGTGGTGGATCCAAAGCTACTCAGTAAAACTGGAGGAATTGTGCAAGGAATGAGTGGAAGCCCTATCATTCAAAAGGGAAAAATTATCGGGGCCGTTACCCACGTATTTGTAAATGACCCAACATCAGGTTACGGTGTCCATATTGAATGGATGCTCCATGAAGCTGGAATCGATATTTATGAGAAAAATACAGAAAAAGCAAGTTGAGGGTGCTCGCCCTCTTTTTTTTGTGGTTTAATGGAAGGAGTAAGAGGGATACACAGAGTATTCGACAAAAATAATATTTTTTATCTAAAGTTGTCGAAAATCGAAGGAAATCAAAGGAATATTAAGGTTTTATATTGTTTTTTATTTATTTTGAAAAAATTTAAAGGAATTTCATCATCTTTGGCGTATTTAACTATTAATGACATAATTTTGAATTATTTTTGGAACTTGAGGAGGAAATGGATAGTGAAAAAAATCAAAGTTTGTATTGTAGATGACAACAGAGAGTTAGTTGGTTTGCTGGATGATTACATTTCATCTCAGGAAGATATGGAAGTTGTAGGTACAGCACATAATGGCCAGGATTGCTTGCAGTTAGTGGAAGATACGAATCCTGACGTATTGATATTAGATATAATTATGCCACATTTGGATGGACTAGGTGTGCTGGAGCAACTTCGTGAATCGGGCACTGTTTTTCCTAATGTTATAATGCTTACTGCGTTCGGACAAGAAGATGTCACAACTAAAGCAGTCGATCTCGGAGCGTCTTATTTTATTCTTAAGCCATTTGACATGGATCATTTGGCGAACCATATTCGCCAAGTTAGCGGCAAAGCTAGCCAAGTTAAGAGGAAGAGTACAATCTCTTCTAAAGCCCAAAATGAAACAAAGCCAAGAAACTTGGAGGCGAGTATTACTTCAGTCATACACGAAATCGGAGTACCAGCACATATAAAAGGGTACTTATATTTAAGAGAAGCAATTTCAATGGTCTATAATGATATTGAATTGCTTGGCTCTATAACGAAAGTTCTTTATCCGGATATTGCCAAAAAATTCAATACGACCGCAAGTAGGGTCGAAAGGGCAATTCGACACGCTATTGAAGTGGCATGGAGCAGAGGGAATGTTGATTCAATATCCTCCTTATTTGGCTATACAGTAAGTATGTCAAAAGCGAAGCCAACGAACTCAGAGTTCATCGCCATGGTCGCTGACAAATTGAGATTGGAGCATAAAGCTTCGTAAACGCATCAAATCTAATATCAAGCGCCTGTCCTTTTTAAAAGGACAGGTTTTTTAATTTATATGAAAAAAATATTATCAACTCATGCTAATGCAGGGTATTATGATACTATACACAATTAGGCGGTGACAATTATGACCATTATTTTAGCACATAGAGGATCTGCTGGAACACATCCTGAAAACACAATGGAATCATTTTTAGCAGCTGAGCATTTTGGTGCGGACGGAATCGAACTTGATGTACATTTAACGCTTGACGGTGATATTGCAGTTATACATGACATTACAGTAGATCGAACAACAGATGGAACTGGAAGAGTAACGGATTTTGCCATGGAGGAATTAAAAAAGTTAAAAGCCAATTATCATTATAAGCATTTTTTCAAAAAAACTGCTAGAATCCCCTCTTTAAGGGAAGTATTTGAATGGATGAAAGGAAATCAGTTAATTTGTAATATCGAGCTTAAAAATAATGATCTCCCATATGAAGGTCTCGAAGAAAAAGTAATCGCTTTAATTAAAGAATTCCGTTATGAAAATCGTATTGTTATTTCTTCATTTAATCACTATTCACTTGTTTATATAGTGAATAATTGGCCGGAAATTGAAACTGCTCCCCTTTATAGCGACCTATTATACAGGCCTTGGGAGTATGCATTTTCCCTGAATTCTAAAGGAATTCATCCGAAATTAAAATCAATCTCTGATACCATTATTAAAACAACGATGGAAAATGGAATTGCTGTTAGACCCTATACAGTTAATAAAGAACGTGATATAAAAAGACTTTTGCAAATAAATTGTTCGGCCATTATCACAGACTTTCCCGAAAAAGCGGTGAAATTAAGAAAAAGTAAAAAATAGGAGCGTGGCAAAAAGGCAAGCTCCTATAAGCAAAGTTAACGTTTTCTTTGCCTGAAACGTTCCTGTACTTGATTTCTCTTTCTGTCACGATGCAGGATGAAACCTGCGATAAACCCTAGTCCTAATATAAAAAACAAAAGACCAGCAAAGAACTGCATCCATAAATATGGAAAAGGGGAAAGTAGCTTTCCAAATAACATATCCCTCATTAATTTAATACCATAACCCGATAAAATACCGGGAATTAATAATAATAATAATGCAATGACTCTTCCCATTAACCTTTTTCGACTCCTTATCAATGTAGCTAAAAAAATCATATAACATCGGTAAGATTTGTCAAGGGACAGCCTTTTCGTTACAATGTAATTAGGATTAGGTATCATGATAAGGTCATAAGAAATATGTGGAGGTAGAAAATGAATATCTTTGAATATATGGTGAACTATGATTACGAACAATTATTATTTTGCCAAGATGAAAAGTCTGGTTTAAAAGCAATTATCGCAATCCATGATACAACTCTTGGTCCCGCTCTTGGTGGCACTCGGATGTGGACATATAAAAATGAAGAAGCAGCAATTGAGGATGCTCTTCGTTTAGCAAGAGGTATGACATATAAGAATGCCGCTGCTGGATTGAATCTTGGGGGCGGCAAAACAGTTATTATCGGTGATCCGAACAAAGACAAAAATGAAGAAATGTTCCGCGCTTTCGGCAGGTTTATCCAAGGATTAAATGGGCGATATATTACGGCGGAAGATGTAGGAACAACCGTTCAAGATATGGATATTATCCACGAAGAAACAAATTTTGTGACTGGGATTTCACCCGCATTTGGTTCTTCAGGCAATCCTTCCCCAGTTACAGCTTATGGCTGCTTTGTAGGGATGAAGGCAGCTGCAAAAGAAGCATTCGGAACCGATTCTTTGGAGGGTAAAAAGGTTGCTGTTCAAGGGGTTGGAAATGTAGCATTTGAACTTTGCCGTTATTTACATGAAGAAGGGGCACAACTGATTGTGACAGATATAAATAAAGCTGCTGTCAACCGTGCTGTCGAAGCCTTCCAGGCGAAAGCGGTTGATCCAGATGATATATATGCAGTTGAAGCCGATATTTTTTCTCCATGTGCCCTTGGCGCCGTAATTAACGATGACACAATACCACAATTTAAGGTCAAAGTAATAGCAGGATCAGCAAACAACCAGCTTAAGGATACAAAACATGGCGATCAAATAAATGAAATGGGTATTGTTTACGCTCCTGACTATGTCATCAATGCCGGGGGAGTGATTAATGTAGCCGATGAGCTATACGGCTATAACAAAGAGCGTGCCCTTAAAAAGGTAGAAGCAATTTATAATAATGTCGCAAAAGTGATCGAAATATCAAAGCGTGATGGCATTCCCACATATGTGGCTGCAGATAGAATGGCGGAGGAAAGAATTGAAAAAATGAAGAATTCAAGAAGTCAATTCCTTCTAAATAATAAACATATTTTGGCTAATCGAATTTAAAAGATAGTTATTGTTATGTTGATTGAGCTGTCCGAAAGCTGGATAATTCCCCGAAGCACTGGTGGAGAGAAACAAAGCGCATAAGGACAGCTTCTTCTATGAGTTCACACATGGATTTAACCTAGCGATAAGCTAAGTGGAGGGATAAAATTGGCACGAGAGTATGATTTAGTAATCCTCGGTGGGGGAACTGGTGGTTATGTTGCAGCCATTCGTGCTTCACAGCTTGGATTGAAAACGGCAATTGTCGAGAAGGAAAAAATAGGTGGAACGTGTTTACATAAAGGCTGCATTCCGAGTAAGGCAATGCTCAGAAGTGCCGAAGTCTTTTCCTTAACGAAAAAAGGTGAAGAATTCGGTGTTTTGACAAGCGGCATCGAACTTAATTTTAAAAAAGTGCAAGATAGAAAAGCTGCTATCGTTGAACAGCTTTACAATGGTGTTCAATACTTGATGAAACAAGGGAAAATTGACATATATAATGGATTTGGACGCATATTAGGCCCTTCGATTTTTTCACCAATACCTGGCACAATATCGGTAGAAATGGCCGATGGTACGGAAAATGAAATGTTGATTCCGAAAAATGTTATTATTGCTACAGGCTCAAGACCAAGTACACTGCCCAACTTAGATATTGATGGGACCCACGTGCTTACCTCAGACGAAGCCCTTGAAATGCAGGAACTTCCTAACTCAATCATTATTATTGGGGGAGGTGTCATTGGCATAGAATGGGCATCAATGCTTGCCGACTTTGGTGTAAATGTGACCGTCATTGAATACGCTGACCGAATTATACCGGGAGAAGATGAGGACATATCTAAGGAACTGACTCGCCTTTTACAAATAAAAGGAATAAAAATCGTGACAAATGCAAAAGTATTATCGGAAACAATGGAAAAAGAGGAAGAAAAAGTACTAATTAAGGCTGAAATTGCTGGAAAAGAACAGGTTTTTTCTGCAGAAAAGCTTCTAGTTTCTGTTGGCCGGAAAGCAAACAGTGAAAATATAGGGCTTCAAAATACAGAGATAGAACTTCTTAAAAATGGAGCAATTAAAGTGAATTCTTCTTTCCAAACGAAGGAATCACATATATACGCAATTGGAGATGTAATTGGTGGTCTGCAACTTGCACATGTAGCTTCACATGAAGGAATTAAAGCAGTAGAACATATTGCTGGTATAAACCATGATTCGATTATTTACGATAACATCCCAAAATGCATATACAGCTCACCCGAAGTTGCCAGTGTTGGTTTTACCGAAAAGAATGCGAAGGAATATGGCTTTCAAGTAAAAATAGGGAAATTTCCTTTTAAGGCCGTCGGTAAAGCACTTGTACAAGGAGAAACTGAAGGATTCGTAAAAATTGTGGCAGATGAAAAAACAAATGATATTCTTGGAATACATATGATTGGTCCTCATGTAACTGATATGATTTCTGAAGCTGGGCTTGCTCGAGTATTGGATGCAACTCCTTGGGAGATTGGAAACACCATTCACCCACACCCAACATTAAGTGAAGCAATAGGAGAAGCAGCATTGGCAGTAGATGGACTGTCTATCCATATATAGGCGGCGAAACGAATGAGGAGGGATTAACATGACAAAAAACCGACATACTGAGCTTGGACTTAGTGATGAGCAAGTGTTAGATATGTATGAAATGATGATGCTCGCTCGCAGGATTGATGAGAGAATGTGGCTTTTAAATCGCTCTGGAAAAATACCTTTCACGATTTCGTGTCAAGGACAAGAAGCAGCCCAGATAGGGGCAGCATTTGCTCTTGATAGAGAAAAAGATTATATACTTCCTTATTACCGGGATTTAGCTGTTGTCTTAAGTTTCGGCATGACCCCTACTGAAATTATGCTTTCGGCATTTGCAAAAGCGGAGGATCCAAACTCCGGTGGTCGTCAAATGCCGGGTCATTTTGGACAAAGAAAAAATAGAATTGTAACAGGCTCTTCACCAGTAACAACACAAGTTCCACATGCAGTTGGGATTGCGCTGGCTGCACAAATGGAGAAAAGTGATCTCGTGACATTCGTATCCTTTGGTGAAGGTTCTTCAAATCAGGGGGACTTTCATGAAGGATTAAACTTTGCGGGGGTTCATAAATTGCCAGTCATATTTATGTGTGAAAATAATCATTATGCCATCTCCGTTCCGCTTAAAAAACAGTTGGCATGTGAAAAGGTATCCGATCGAGCAATTGGCTACGGAATGCCGGGAGTGACAGTCGATGGGAAGGATCCGCTTGAAGTATACAAAGTAATGAAGGAAGCTGTTGAAAGGGCGAGACGAGGTGAAGGCTCAAGTCTTATTGAAACGATTACCCATCGATTAACATCTCATTCCTCTGATGATGATGATCGCAGTTATCGAACTGAAGAAGAATTAACAAAAGCCAGATTAGAAGATCCGATTATTCTTTTTGAAGCGTACCTTAACGAGAATGGATTATTGAATGAACAAACAAAAAAAGAAATAAACGACCGTATAATGATACAAGTGAACGAGGCTACAGATTATGCGGAGAAAGCTCCATATCCAGATCCTGAGGATGCTCATAAATTCGTATATGCAGCGGAGTAATAGGGGGAATAAACAATGGCTGTAATTTCATATATTGAAGCTGTCACTGCGGCAATTCGTGAAGAAATGGAACGAGATGAAAAAGTCTTTGTTCTTGGTGAGGATGTTGGGAAAAAAGGTGGAGTTTTTAAGGCTACACAAGGTCTTTATGAACAGTTTGGTGAACAACGGGTCATCGATACGCCACTTGCAGAATCGGCAATCGCAGGTGTTGGTATCGGCGCCGCTATGTATGGATATCGCCCAATTGCCGAAATGCAATTTGCTGATTTTATTATGCCTGCCGTCAACCAGATTATTTCGGAAGCAGCGCGTATAAGATATCGTTCAAATAATGACTGGAGCTGCCCGATGGTAATAAGAGCTCCATATGGTGGAGGAATCCATGGCGCACTTTACCATTCACAATCAGTAGAAGCGATATTTGCCAATCAACCAGGGTTGAAAATCGTTATGCCATCTACCCCTTATGATGTAAAAGGTTTATTGAAGGCGGCAGTTCGAGATAATGATCCAGTACTTTTCTTCGAGCATAAACGAGCCTATCGACTTATAAAAGGTGAAGTACCTGATGAGGATTACGTACTGCCTATAGGGAAGGCTGATGTGAAGCGCGAAGGGGATGATATAACGGTCATTACTTATGGACTTTGTATCCATTTCGCCTTGCAGGCTGCTGAGCGTCTTGCAGAAGATGGCATCGAGACACATTTATTGGATTTACGCACCGTCTATCCACTTGATCAAGAAGCGATTATAGAAGCAGCATCTAAAACAGGGAAAGTATTGCTTCTAACGGAAGATAATAAAGAAGGAAGCATTATGGGTGAAGTGGCAGCAATCATCGCTGAAAACTGCTTATTCGACCTTGACGCGCCGATAATGAGATTGGCTGGCCCCGATATACCTGCAATGCCATATTCTCCGACGTTGGAAAAGTTTTTCATAGTTAATCCTGAAAAAGTTGAAAAGGCCATGCGAGAGTTAGCTGAATTTTGAGCCGGACAATGGAGGCTAAAAGGAGGAAATCATTTTGTCAATAAAAAACATTACTATGCCCCAGCTCGGTGAGAGTGTTACGGAAGGAACAATCAGCAGATGGCTTGTACAATCTGGTGATCATGTCAATAAATATGATCCATTAGCGGAAGTGATGACGGACAAAGTTAATGCGGAAATACCATCATCTTTTACTGGTACAATTGGTAAGCTGCTTGCTGAAGAAGGGACTACGCTTGCCGTAGGCGAACCAATTTGTACAATTGAAACCGAAGAAGGGGACACGGAGGATGGAACTGTCAACACGGTTGAAAAAAGTGAATCCGAATTGGGTCAGTCCGCTATTACTCCAATTGACCATCAATCTACTGGCAAAACGAGGTATTCACCGGCCGTTTTAAAAATGTCTCATGAACATGGAATCGACTTATCTCTTGTAACAGGAACAGGAAAAGACGGCAGGATTACAAGAAAAGATTTGCAAAAGTTAATTGAATCGAATGAGATTCCACAAATCGGCAATAAAGAAGAGAAGAGCTCCCCTTCTGTTGATATTAAACCGGTGGATCCTATTTATTCTAAGGCAGGGGATATCGAAATACCTGTTTCCGGGGTAAGAAGAGCCATTGCGACGAAGATGCTTCGCAGTAAGGCGGAAATTCCTCATGCTTGGATGATGATAGAGGTAGATGTTACCAATTTGGTTAAATATCGCGATGCTCTAAAATCAGAATTTAAACAGCGAGAAGGTTTCAGTTTAACGTATTTTGCATTCTTCATAAAGGCTGTTGCGCAAGCTCTGAAAGAGTTTCCGATGATAAATTCGATGTGGGCCGGGGATAAAATTATCCAGAAGAAAGATATAAATATTTCAATTGCGGTTGCCAAGGAAGAAGAATTATTCGTTCCAGTCATTAAGCACGCAGATGAGAAGTCAATTAAAGGAATTGCAAGAGATATAACGGATCTAGCTAAAAAGGTTCGAAATGGAACATTGAAAAGTGATGAGACTCAAGGCGGTACATTCACAATTAATAACACCGGTTCATTTGGTTCTGTTCAGTCAATCGGGATTATTAATCATCCGCAAGCAGCCATTTTACAAGTCGAATCCATTATTAAACGTCCAGTCGTTGTAAATGACGGAATTGCCATTCGTGATATGGTGAATCTCTGTTTATCCCTTGATCACAGAGTGTTGGATGGTCTCATATGCGGACGTTTTATGCAACGTGTAAAAGAAATACTGGAGAATATTCCTAAAGAAAACACGTCTGTATATTAATATCTTTAAAAGAAGCTTGTTACTTAGTGGCAGCTTCTTTTAATTTGTTTTGCTCGTTTTTTAGTATTGTACTAAAATAAAGATAGTCGTTAATGGATGGGGGGTTAGTCCAATGGCCAGTATTAAAATGAAAAATGCAATTTTTCCAGAAGCTGATTATCATGCATGGGAACAAGCTGCTCTTAAGGCGTTAAAGAACCAATCTTTGGAAACGCTTTATAGTGAAACGTATGAAGGAATTAAACTTTCTCCAATTTACACAAAAAAAGATATTAAAGATTCGAATATTCGAGTGTTTTCTGCTAACAACGGGTGGAAAATTGCTCAGAAAATCTGCAATCCTATGTGGAATGAGTTAATACAACAGTTGAAAAGGGTAATGGAATTCGGGCAAGAAACCATTTCATTTGATGTAGATAAACTTGATGAAATTCATAAATTAGACTTTACTAAAATTGAACTAAGTAATACACCACTATTGTTATTTACGAAATATAACTTTCCAACCCTTACGAAGAATATTTTACAAGTCGATGCTGCTTTAACAGGTGCAGTAGCTTGTGATTTAATTTCATCTCGTCTTGAAAAGGGTTATTTGTTTAAACACGATGGTCAAACTTGGAGAGATTGGAGGGAAACCATTTCCAAACTTGACGAAAAACATCCTAGAATAAAAACCATCTTAATCGATTGCTCAATTTACCATAATAGTGGGGCGAATGCCGTTCAAGAGCTAGCTGCTTCTTTGGCAGAAGCGATATTTTATATCGAAGAGATGCGGAAAATAGGTTGGGAACCTCATAAAACAATCAATAAAATGATCTTTCATTTTTCGATTGGCAGCAACTTCTTTATGGAAGTTGCCAAGCTAAGAGCATTTCGATCACTATGGAGAACAGTGTCCACCGCTTATGAGGTTGATCCTGACCAAAACAATCCTCTCATTAGTGCAGAAACATCTGCTTTTACGAAATCCTTACTAGATCCGCATACAAATATTCTTCGCTCAGGAAATGAAGCATTTGCAGCTGCTATCGGAGGAGTAGATTTTTTACATGTAACACCTTTTAATGGGATCTCAGATCCTGCAGATGAATTTTCAATGCGAATTGCACGAAACACACAATTGCTTCTTCGTGAAGAAGCCTTTCTTGATAAGGTAATCGATCCTGCGGGCGGATCTTTTTACATTGAAGCAATTACTTCTAATCTTATTGAAAGGGCATGGGAGCTTTTTCAAACAATAGATGGAAAAGGTGGAATCTATCCCGTGTTACAAAGTGGATGGTTTCAAACAAAGATTAAAGAGACACTTTTTAAGAAGATGGAAGATATCCGATCTAGAAAAAAAATAATGATTGGTGTAAATATTTTTACACAGGATGCGAAGAAACTTTTGCGTAAATCTAAAACTCCTTATGAGTACGAAAAAGATACCGTAAAAATTGAACCTTTGGAAAAAGTAAGACTTGCAGAAAAATATGAAAGCGGGGAATTCTCATGAATCAAAAACCCGATTTTCAAAAAATTCAACCGCTTGATTTAAATCAGGAACCGAAAATAGATAAAACTTTGCATCTATCATTCTTTGAAACAAATGAAAACATACGTTTTAAATCTTTATATACAAAAAACGATGTAGAAGATCTTCCCCATTTAAACGATATGCCCGGTTTGCCTCCATTTACTAGAGGACCGTATGCAACGATGTATGTTAGTAGACCATGGACAATCCGTCAATATGCTGGATATTCGACGGCGGAAGAAAGCAATGCTTTTTACAGGCGCAATCTTGAGGCAGGGCAAAAAGGGTTATCAGTGGCGTTTGATTTGGCTACACATAGGGGCTATGACTCCGATCATCCGCGGGTTGAAGGCGATGTCGGAAAAGCTGGAGTTGCCATTGATTCGGTAATGGACATGAACATACTATTTGATGGGATCCCACTTGATCAAATGTCCGTTTCTATGACGATGAATGGGGCAGTTATCCCGATAATGGCCTTTTTTATCGTTGCAGCCGAGGAGCAAGGTGTAAAAAAAGCTCAACTTTCAGGAACAATTCAAAATGATATTTTAAAAGAATATATGGTCCGGAATACGTATATTTATCCTCCTGAAATGTCGATGCGAATAATAAAAGATATTTTTGAATATACAGCAAAACATATGCCTAAATTTAATAGTATTTCTATTTCTGGCTACCATATGCAAGAAGCTGGGGCACCTGCGGATTTAGAACTTGCATATACACTTTCTAATGGATTGGAATATGTGAGGACTGGTTTAAAAGCTGGCTTAAAAATTGATGATTTTGCTCCACGTCTCTCGTTCTTTTGGGGAATCGGAATGAACTATTTTATGGAAGTGGCGAAAATGCGTGCCGCCAGAAAAATATGGGCACAGTTAATGAGCCAGTTTAAACCTCAAAATCCTAAGTCACTTACCTTAAGAACGCATAGTCAAACATCCGGATGGAGCTTGACAGAACAGGATCCATACAATAATATCGTTCGAACCTTAATAGAAGCACATGCAGCCGCGATGGGCCATACTCAATCCTTGCATACGAATGCGCTTGACGAGGCG
This sequence comes from Lederbergia panacisoli, assembly GCF_024626525.1. Classification (GTDB taxonomy): domain Bacteria; phylum Bacillota; class Bacilli; order Bacillales; family Bacillaceae_C; genus Lederbergia; species Lederbergia panacisoli. The sequence goes on along the minus strand of NZ_JANJGU010000001.1, from coordinate 319,746 downwards.
ATTGCCTTGCCAACTGATTTTTCTGCTCGTATCGCGAGAAATACTCAGTTATTTTTGCAAGAAGAAACGGGTATGACAGATGTAATTGATCCATGGGGCGGCTCATATTATGTAGAGTCATTGACAAAGGACCTGATGGAGCGCGCTTGGACACATATTGAGGAAATTGATGAGCTGGGTGGTATGGCAAAAGCAATAGAAACAGGCTTGCCGAAGCTTAGAATTGAAGAAGCGGCTGCACGAAGACAAGCGCATATCGATTCTAAGAAAGAAACAATCATAGGAGTCAATCGCTATAAAATTAATGATGAAGAACAAATGGAAATATTGGATATCGACAATGAAGCAGTCCGTCTGAAACAAATAGAAAGATTAAAAATGCTTAAAAATAATCGAAATGAAGAAAAAGTCAGTGCTGCACTTGATACGTTAACAAGAGGAGCCGCAAGTTCCGAAAAAAATGTATTGGAGCTTGCGATAGAAGCTGCAAGATGCAGGGCGACACTTGGAGAAATTTCTAATGCCATCGAGAAAGTATGCGGCAGACATAGAGCTGTCACCCGCTCCGTAAGTGGAGTTTATAGCTCTAATTTTACGAACGATAAAGAAATTTCGGCTGTAAAAGAAATGACAGATGAATTTTTAGAAAATGAAGGACGCCGACCTAGGATCTTAATTGCTAAGATGGGGCAGGATGGACATGATAGGGGTGCGAAAGTGATTGCGACAGCTTTTTCCGATTTAGGTTTTGATGTCGATATCGGACCACTCTTTCAAACTCCCGAAGAAACGGCAAAGCAGGCAGCTGAAAATGATGTCCATGTCATTGGAATCAGTTCATTAGCTGCAGGGCATAAAACACTTGTGCCGAAATTAATTAAGGAATTAAAGGCAATCAATCGAGAAGATATGATTGTTGTAGTTGGGGGAGTCATTCCTGTTCAAGACTATGAGTTTCTTAAGGAAAATGGTGTTTCGGCTATCTTTGGTCCAGGTACAGTCATTCCGTTAGCAGCTCAAAAAGTGATAGAGGAAATCTATTGTAAGCTAGGATATGTGGAAGAGGTTATCACTGATGGTTGAAAGGAATCGGAGGTTCGTCAAACCGGTCCAAAATGAAGAAAATTCCAAAGAATTGATTCAAGGGCTATTAAATCAGGATAGAGCGGTACTAGCAAAGGTAATTACGTTAATTGAAAGCAATGCCGTACGCCATCAAGAACAATCAAAAAATATTTTACAAAAACTTTTACCTTATTCCGGTCAATCCATACGAATTGGTGTGACAGGGGTGCCTGGTGCTGGCAAAAGCACATTCATTGAAACATTTGGCCATTTATTGTGTGAACAAGGGCACCGCGTTGCAGTGCTCGCTATTGATCCAAGTTCACCGATTAGCGGGGGAAGTATTCTTGGTGATAAAACAAGGATGGAGAAACTTGCAAAACATCCGAATGCTTTTATCCGTCCATCTCCTTCAAGAGGAGAGCTTGGTGGCGTCCATACGAGAACAAGAGAATCTATCATTGCTTGTGAAGCAGCAGGATTTAACGTAATAATCGTGGAGACTGTTGGTGTTGGTCAGAGCGAGTCAATCGTGAGAAGCATGGTGGATTTCTTTTTATTGCTCGTTTTGACAGGTGCTGGCGACGAATTACAAGGAATGAAAAAAGGGATATTGGAACTTGCGGATCTCATTACAGTGAATAAAGCAGATGGGGATAATTTTAATCAGGCAAAGAAAACGATGCGTGAATACAATCAAATTCTTCATTTTATTCAACCGGCAACCGTCGGATGGGATACAAAAGCGACTATATGTTCCTCATTGACTGGAACTGGCATTGACGAAGTATGGGAGACTATTCAAGATTTTATTAAAGCAACACAGTCCAACTCAGCGTTTAAAGAGCGAAGGCAGAAACAAGTGAAGGATTGGCTCTTTGCATTAATAAGAGAACAATTAGAAACTGCCTTTTTTAACGATGAACATATAAAAGAAGTATGGCCAAAAGTTGAATTTGCTGTAATGAATGGCGATACGACAGTTCCAGATGCTGCTGATCTGCTTTTTTCAGCGTACAAAAAAAAGGACAGCTAATCGTGCTGTCCAAAAACATCTAGGGAGTTTAGGGGTATGGATCTAGATGTAGTCTAATTTTACCCAGTTCTCAAAAAAATAAACCTATTTATTTTTAAAAATTATATTATTTGATAAATAGCATGAAATATTGCTATGATAACGATAGTTAAATATAAGGAGTGGTAATTAATGAATATCGATTTTAATTTATATATGAATGATGTCGTTAAGCAAGCACGTGAGGATATGGAAAGAGCAGGATACGCACAATTAACGACACCAGAAGAAGTGGAAGCAGCGTTGGAACAAAAAGGAACAACCCTTGTTATGGTTAACTCTGTCTGTGGTTGTGCAGGTGGAATCGCACGCCCAGCAGCTGCACATTCCGTCCATTTTGACAAGCGCCCTGATCATCTTGTGACCGTTTTTGCAGGTCAAGATAAGGATGCTACCGCAAAGGCACGCAGCTATTTTACTGATTATCCACCATCTTCTCCATCATTTGCTCTCTTAAAAGATGGAAAGCTTTGCACGATGGTAGAACGTCATGAAATTGAAGGTCACGATCCTATGTCAGTTGTGAATAAGCTTCAACAATACTTTGAGCAATATTGCGAGGAAGTTTAATAGTAAATGCCCTGTTTGAGTCGATAGACTTTGAACAGGGCATTTTTGTATGAAAGCTTTCCTTTTTCACATAATAGAGAAAAAGGATGATACAGTATGCAGCTATTGTTCGCCCTTCTCCTTTTCATCGGTTCTCCATTTTGGCCATTTGATGAGGAAGTGTTGCCAGGTGACCCGCTCATTATTGTCAACAAGCGTACAAATGAGCTTGCTTGGATCAATGAAGGCAAAGTACGGTTTATTACAAAAGTGGCGACAGGAAAAACGGATGAAATGACTCCTGAGGGTTTATTTACTATAAAAGTGAAGGCAGAAAACCCATATTATCGTAAAGCCAATATACCGGGAGGGGATCCGCAAAATCCACTTGGCTCAAGATGGATCGGTTTTGATGCTCTAGGTACAGATGGAAGAATCTATGGATTACACGGAACAAACAACCCAACTTCAATTGGTAAATATATATCCGAAGGCTGTATACGACTCCCAAAAACTCAGCTTGAATTTCTTTATGATAATGTTCTAATGGGTTCAAAGGTTCTTGTCGTTAACACGGATCAAACATTTGAAGGTGTAGCTTATGAAATAGGCGTAATATAGAGAAAAGGTGAGGTTCCTTGAATTAGGAAATCTCACCTTTTTTTCGTCTAGCTCATTGCCAATCGACTAGCAAACTTCTTGTCCTTTTCGCTTGCGTAAGAAGCCGCGCTCGTCCCTTGTCGTGTCATCGTAAGTCTTATAAAAATGATAATCCAGCTATAATGGTAGTGGCAATCATAGAGAAGAGCATAATATAAACGATAATTTTTTGAAACTTTTTATTGGCCAATTCAAAGCACCCCTAGATCATTCTTGTTTACTCTATTTTATCTTGAAATCGCCGTTGATACAACCCGTCATCGTACATAGAAAAGCAGGATTGTGAGCAGGAAATGTCGAAGATTACAGAAGTCTTCTATTGAATGCTCTTTGGAGGTTATTATGAAAAATGTAGATCACATTGGGATTGCAGTTCAATCTCTAGAAGAAACTCTTCCATTCTATACAACTAAACTTGGCCTAACATGTATTGCAATTGAAGATGTTCCTTCTGAACATGTAAAAGTAGCTTTTTTGTATGCAACTAATGTCAGGATAGAATTATTGGAACCTACAGATTCAAATAGCGCAATTGCAAAATTCATTGAAAAACGCGGCGAGGGCATCCATCATATAGCTTTTAAGGTAGATTCGATTGAGAAGCGAATCTCAAATTTAAAAAACAATGGCATCGAAATGCTGAACGAAGTACCTAAAGAAGGGGCTGCCGGGGCCATGATTGCATTTCTCCACCCTAAATCTGCCCATGGCGTGTTGTACGAAATATGTGAAAAAAAGCCACTGGAGGAGAATGACGGTGACTGATATATATGAAAAAATTAATGATTTATACGACCTGAGACGAAAAGCCGAACTCGGCGGAGGAGATGAAAGAATCCAGAGGCAACATGATAAAGGAAAGCTGACAGCGAGGGAAAGGATTGATTTGCTTCTTGATCCAGGTTCATTTGTAGAACTTAATCCATTTATTGAGCATCGCTCAACTGATTTTGGATTAGAAAATGTAAAGCATCCCGGCGATGGTGTAGTAACAGGTTATGGTAAAATAAATGATAGGCTCATTTTTTTATTTTCCCAAGATTTTACCGTGTTCGGCGGGGCATTGGGGGAGATGCATGCTGAAAAAATCGCAAAGGCAATGGATCTTGCTGCAAAGAATGGCGCTCCTTTTATAGGTCTGAATGATTCTGGCGGCGCAAGGATACAAGAAGGCGTCGTGTCTCTTGATGGGTATGGGCATGTTTTTTATCGTAATGCCATTTATTCTGGGGTCATACCTCAAATCTCTGTTATTATGGGACCTTGTGCGGGAGGTGCCGTCTATTCACCCGCGATAACTGATTTTGTTTTTATGGTGGATCATACGAGCCAAATGTTTATTACCGGACCGAAAGTGATAGAAACAGTAACGGGAGAAAAAATATCTTCGGAAAATTTGGGCGGATCGAAAGTGCATAATACGATAAGCGGGAATGCTCATTTTAGAGGGAGTAGCGAAAAAGAAGTACTGTTAATGGTTCGAACTCTTTTGGACTATCTACCACAAAATTATCGAGAAAAGCCAGTGATTTCGGAGTGGAGTGAAGAAGATGATTTACGCCCTGAATTGTTAGAGCTTATCCCTTTTGACCCTGTTAGACCTTATGACGTGAGAACTGTTATAAACGAAATCGTGGATGAACAATCTTTTATTGAAGTACATAAGGATTTTGCAAGAAATATAGTAGTTGGATTTGCGAGAATTCGCGGGGAATCGGTTGGCCTCGTTTGCAATCAACCGAAATTTATGGCAGGAAGTTTAGATATTGATTCTTCAGATAAGGCATCAAGATTCATTCGTTTTTGTGATTCTTTTAATATCCCAATTATTACGTTTGAAGATGTTACGGGTTTTTTCCCTGGTATTAAACAGGAGCATGGCGGTATCATAAGGCATGGAGCCAAAATTTTATATGCTTATTCAGAAGCGACCGTTCCAAAAATCACGGTCATACTGCGAAAAGCATATGGTGGTGCTTATGTAGCACTTAATAGTAAAGCAATAGGTGCGGATCTTGTATTCGCTTGGCCAAATGCGGAAATTGCTGTAATGGGGCCTCACGGGGCGGCAAATATTATTTTTGCCCGTGAAATTACAAATAGTGAGGATCCAGAAAAAACTCGCTTGGAGAAAATGGAAGAATATCGTGAAACAGTTGCAAATCCATACGTAGCGGCGGCAAGAGGAATGGTCGATGATGTCATCGATCCACGCGAAACAAGAATAAAATTAATCCAATCTCTTGAAATGCTGCGTCATAAGCATGAAGAAAGGCCCAATAAAAAACATGGAAATATCCCTTTGTAACACATACTCTCGGAATTTTGAAGAGTATGTTGATTTCCAAAAACATAATGAGAATTGGGTTTTATTGAAAAGTTAGACTCATATTTATTTTTTTGGCTCTGTTATAACTGAATGTTGATTTCACTGTAATTGAAAAATAAACGGATAAATTCCGTTTAAATTAGGAAATACCCATATTTCCTTAAAAATAAAGGAAGCTTTTCCGTTTATATCATCCAAATCTTTGGATTTTGTCTTATTTAGAGCAGTTAATCGGAATATCTCCGCTTATATATGACTCTTAAGCTTCCTTTATTACATTAGCGGGAAATTCTCCGCCTATGAATTCTCATACTACACAGAAATTAACAATTAATGCTTTCCATGAGCAAGAGAGTATCCTAGTTGTTCCACATTCTAGGCGGCTACTCCTAGTCGGCTAAAGACGGCCCGTCCTGTGGCCAACGCCGACGTCCTGCCCGTCGGGGGATTAGCGTGGCAGGTGAGACCCCTCAAGGCGCAAAGCGACCGAGGAGGCTCATGGAAATGCGTAAGCGCCTTGACCAGCCCCGACAAGCATAAGGCAGATTACGCAGTGGCTTGCTTTTTAGCCACGTAGTAATATGACTTATGACCTCGAGAGGCTAGCGCTGCAGCTAGACAAACCGCACGCCCCCAGAAAGCGTCCGCTTGAAGGGAAATCAACGGTAGCTGGCTCTCGCGTTGTTTGTAGCTTATTATCTCATTCGATATTGATTGAGCAATTCCACTAATAAAAATAAAATAACATCCTATCAAATGTAGGAGAAGAAAAAAGTGGTACTAGAGTCTTTTGTACCATCTGACTCGTTGAATGCCGGGAGTATATTAACAACAATGGAGGACTGACAAATGATTAATGAACAAAGACTATTAGAAGAATTTCTTGAATTGGTGCAAATTGACTCGGAGACAAAACATGAAGCCGAAATTGCCAAAGTATTAAAGAAAAAATTTCAAGATTTAGATGTGGAAGTCATTGAAGATGACACAAAGGAACAAACGGGACATGGTGCAGGAAATTTAATCTGTACCTTAAAAGGTAATACAGAAGCAACGCCTATTTATTTTACATGTCATATGGATACAGTTGTTCCGGGGAATGGCATAAAGCCTTCCATTAAGGACGGCTATGTTGTCACAGACGGCACCACCATTCTCGGAGCTGACGATAAAGCAGGAATTGCAGCAATGCTGGAATCGATTAAAGTATTGAAGGAACAAAATACTGAACACGGAGATATTCAATTTATTATTACAGTTGGAGAAGAATCTGGTCTAGTCGGAGCAAAAGCGCTAGATTCTTCATATGTAAAAGCTAAATACGGCTTTGCCCTTGATAGTGATGGCAAGGTTGGCAATATTATCGTCGCTGCGCCAACTCAAGCGAGAATTAAAGCAGTACTGCATGGAAAGACAGCTCATGCGGGAGTGGCACCGGAAAAAGGTATTTCCGCTATTACAATAGCTGCAAAAGCAGTTGCAAAAATGCCGCTCGGTCGTATTGACGAGGAAACGACTGCGAATATCGGCCGTTTTGAAGGGGGACAAGCTACAAACATCGTAGCGGATCAGGCAATTGTATTGGCAGAAGCGAGATCCTTAATAAATGAGAAAATGCAAGCTCAAGTAGCTAAGATGAAGGAAGCATTTGAAGATGCCGCTAAAGAAATGGGCGGATCTGCCGATGTAGAAGTTGAGGTAATGTACCCAGGATTTAAATTTGCTGATGGTGATGAAGTAGTAGAGGTAGCTAAAATGGCTGCCGTAAAAATTGGTCGCAATCCAGAACTCTTAACGAGTGGGGGAGGCAGCGATGCAAATGTCATTGCAGGCTTCAATATACCTACTGTTAATCTATCTGTTGGCTATGAAGAAATTCATACGACGAATGAACGGATGCCGGTAGAAGAGCTCGGGAAACTAGCAGAAATGGTCGTAGCAATTGTAGAGGAAGCATCAAAAAGATAAAGTTATCTAAAGGGTGAAGAGAGATGGCAGTTACAGCAATCGTATTTAATGCCGGACAAGAGGAGTACGCGATTCCCGTCTCATTTGTAATTTCTATCGAGAAATATGAAAATGTGAATCCAGTTCCACATTTACCGGATTATATTAAAGGAGTTGTAAAATCAAGGGGTGAACTAATTCCAGTTCTTGATTTAGCATATATTTTATACAATCGTCATATTCAAAATGATGATAGCGTTAGAATGATTGTCATTCATACAGAGGACTTGTCTTTCGCATTATTAGTAAACGAAGCAAAAGAAATCTTGGAAATTCCTGGAAATGCATTGCAGCAAATGGGGCTGGTTGCTTATCATAAAACAAAATACTTTTCTTCAATTGCGAATCTTGAGGAAAGAATCATTACAATGATGGACCCGGTAAGCATGCTTGAAGTCCTTGAAGGAATAAAGGAAATAAAAGACTATTTATATGAGCAAAAACAAGAAGCATAAATTAATTTTAATGAAAGGGCCTAATGAATTAGGCTCTTTTTAACAAAATATAGGTGATCAAAATGAAGGAGAACTATCCCAAAAAAGGTCGTGTCATTTTACATGTAGATATGAATAGTTTTTTTGCTTCAGTGGAAATGGCCTATGACGCTTCCTTGAAAGGAAAGCCACTTGCGATAGCAGGGGATGAAGAACAACGCAGAGGCATCGTCGTAACATGCAGCTACGAAGCTCGCAAATATGGTGTAAAAACAACAATGCCAGTTTGGGAAGCGAAAAAACTCTGTCCGCAATTAATTGTAAAGAAACCTAATTTTGATCGGTATCGGAATGCTTCACAAGCAATGTTTGAAATTTTACGTCACTATTCGGAGTTAGTAGAGCCAGTTTCAATCGATGAGGGTTATCTCGATATTACAGAGAGCTTTGAGCTTGGAACCGCCATAGAAATAGCAAAAGCGATCCAGCAAAGCCTGCTTAATCAACTTGACCTACCGTGCAGTATCGGGATTGCTCCTAATAAATTTTTAGCTAAAATGGCATCGGACATGAAAAAGCCGCTTGGTATTACGATTTTGCGGAAAAGAGATATTGCTCATGCCATTTGGCCATTACCAACATTAGAAATGCATGGTATTGGGGAAAAAACGGCTGCAAAGCTTTTGGCTTTACACATTCATACGATTGGTGATTTAGCAAAAGCAAGTGATTTACAGCTTAAGGCTCATTTAGGAATTCGCGGATTACAATTAAAAGAGCGGGCAAATGGAATCGATTCTCGCCAAGTTGATCCGGATGCTGCGGGAGAAAACAAAAGCATTGGAAATTCCATTACATTACCAAGGGATATTTCCATTCAATCCAAGTTATTGGAAATTCTTGAATCCCTTTCAATTAGTGTATCAAGCAGATTAAAGAAAAAAGGTTATGTAACGAAAAATATCGCCATCACCATTCGCTATAACGATAGAAAAACGATCTCAAGAGGTAAAAAAATCATCAATCCGATTGTAGAAGCAGAAGATATTTTTCAAGCAGCCAAAACCTTATTCTTGCATAACTGGAAAGGGGACCCGGTAAGACTTTTAGGCATAACAGGTCAAGATTTAGTGGATGAAGAAAATGCTTACGAGCAGCTTAATTTATTTTCATATGAAAAAGCAGCTCAAAAGGAGCCGCTTTATAACGCCATAGATAAGATTAAAAGTAAATATGGTGCCTCAATCCTTCAAAAAGGAAGCGATCTTCAGAAGGGCACGAAAAAAACTAAACTGTAATTATTTTTTGAGAAAACGAAACAAACTAGTTAAAGATTTCTTTTTTTTCTTTGAAACAGTTACAGTTTTTTCTTTATTTTTTTGAATATAGATTTCTTTTTTATCAATTGCATAATCATACGTCAAGACAAGGCCGATATTCGTATCATAATTTTTGTTTGCGACGATTGAAAATTGAATATGGTTTGATCTGGCTTTATGAATATAGTCCGATAAATAGGAGTAATCAAGATCACCATTTAGGAGCATTACTGCTTTCGGATGCTCCTTCATTAATTGTATGACCTCTGGATAAACACCTTTTTCCATCACCTGGCTTTTCGTAAGTGCGACGACAATTCTTTCTCTAATTGTGCCTAGAAATTTCCTTCGTTCTTCAGGTTTAATTTCTTTTACCCCGTACATTCCCTTTTGTAAATAATCATCCACATTGGAGCTTTTCACGGCAAACACCTCCGCGGTAATATATTCTATATGATGTGTATTTGTTAAACTAAAAATATGTATTTATATATAGTATATCAGGTATCTCATGGTAACTGTATTAATAGGCAAAAGAAAAAGGCTGCTATTCAACAGCCTTAGATAGTTCTTTTTGTCTAGCTTCAGCGCCTATCACTAGCAAACTTCTTGCCCTTCTCGCTTGCGTAGTCAACATCGCTTCACTTCGTTGCGCGTGTTTCTTTATCTCAGAGGAACGTCGACTAAAAACGCCACATCCTGTGGCGACTTCGACGGACCCACATCCTGTGGGCCTGTACGTCGATGAACAGGCGCTTCCGCTTTTCTTATTAACAATCCGTTACATCTAGGTCCGTAACTGGCCACCATATAAAACCGTCTTTTTCAAGCAGTTCATCCGCTTCTATAGGCCCCATAGATCCCGCACTGTAATTTGGAAATTTTGCTTTTTCGCTTTCCCAATATTGACTGATCTTGTCAACAAAACTCCAAGATAAAGCGACTTCATCCCAGTGTGTGAAGTTTGTTGCATCGCCTCTTAGGCAATCGAACAACAATTTTTCATATGCTTCAGGGGTATTAAGACCCGCGATGCTATTATTGGAAAAATTAAGCTTCACTGGTGTTGTTTCCATCATTTGGCCTGTGTCCTTGGCATTTAAATGAAGAGTGATGCCTTCTTCCGGCTGAATGTGAATGACAAGAAGATTCGGGTCTAAGTTTTTATCCGATTTATAATAAAGGTTCATCGGGATGTCCTTAAATTGAATTACAATCTTCGTCGATTTAGCTGTCATTCTTTTTCCCGTTCTAATATAAAACGGAACTCCTGCCCAACGGAAATTATCAATCATTAATTTACCCGCTACATACGTATCCGTATTCGATTCTTTATTTACATTTTGCTCTTCACGGTACCCATTCACTTTTTGGCCATTTTCTTCACCTGGCCCGTATTGACCTCTAACGAAGTAATGTGGGACTTCATTCTGTTCGATGGAGCGAAGGGCACCGAGTACCTTTACTTTTTCACTGCGAATTTCTTTTGGCGTAAGTCGAATTGGCGGCTCCATGGCGAGAAGGGCTACCATTTGCAACATATGGTTTTGAACCATATCGCGCAGAGCGCCGCTCGTTTCGTAATACCCGCCACGCTCTTCCACACCTAGCATTTCACTTGATGTAATTTGAATATTTGAGATGAAACGATTATTCCAGAGCGGTTCGAAAATCGCATTAGCAAAGCGGATGACTTCAATATTTTGAACCATTTCTTTTCCGAGATAATGATCGATCCGGTAAATATCATTTTCAGAGAAGACGTTTCTAATTCTTTTATTTAATTCAATAGCAGATTCAAGATCATGCCCAAATGGTTTTTCGATGACAAGTCTATGGAAGCCTTCAGTATCAGTTAATCCGTCAATTTTTAAATGCTCAGCGATCGTACCAAAAAATTCTGGAGCCATAGCCAAATAGAAGATTCGGTTTCCTTCTAGGGAATATGTTTTATCAAGCTCATTTGCTAGATTTTTTAATTGTATGTATGAGTTTGAATCGCTGACATCATGAGATTTATAATAAAAATGAGAAATAAATTCTTCAACATTCTCCGCATCTTTAATAGATGTTAAGACTGAATCTTTAACATGTTCTCTTAAAACTTCATCGGTCCACGGGCGTCGTGCTACACCTACGACCGCAAAATGCTTCGCTAATTTTCCCTTTCTAAATAGATGATAGAGGGAAGGGTATAGCTTTCTTTTCGCTAAATCCCCAGTGGCTCCGAATATCATAATGAGCGATGCGGGTGTTTCTGATTGAATCATAATGAAAACCTCTCTTTTCCTTCGTAAACTTTTCCAACATGATTGTTATATCCTATCTTATCAATTATTCTGAAAAAAGACGACTAGTCAAGTATCTATTTTTATATAGCTTATTATAATTATGATAAAATGAATATTATTTATATAGGGGGTTCAATATGAAACTGCTCTTTCTTGGAACTGGCGCAGGCGTCCCGGCAAAACCTAGAAATGTCTCTTCCTTGGCATTAATGTTATTGGAGGAGAGAAACTCTGTATGGCTTTTCGATTGTGGTGAAGCAACCCAACACCAAATTTTACATACTTCATTAAAGCCTAGAAAAATTGAAAAAATTTTTATTACCCATCTACATGGGGATCATATTTTTGGACTGCCCGGATTATTAGGCAGCCGTTCTTTCCAAGGTGGAGAAACAGGACTAACGATTTACGGTCCAAAAGGGATTCGTGAATATGTTGAAGTTTCTCTTAAAATTAGTCAAACCCATTTGAAATACCCTTTATCAATAATTGAAATTGAGAATGGGACTATCTTTAAAGATGAGCAATTCGAGATTGAAACTCTGCAACTTGATCATGGAATCGCAAGCTTCGGCTTCCGCATAACGGAAAAAGATAAAAAAGGAACCCTTGATGCCAAGCGGCTTCGCTCTGAAGGTATATTGCCAGGTCCGATTTATAAGCGTCTAAAAAAGGGTGAAATCGTCACTCTGGAAGATGGAAGAGTGATCAATGGCAACGAATACCTAGGACCTGATTTAAAAGGCAGGGTCTTATGCATTTTAGGCGATACACGACCTTGTGAAAATGCAATCACTCTCGCATCAAGAGCGGACGTCGTCGTTCATGAAGCCACTTTTTCCGCTGAAAGCGAACGGATGGCATGGGACTATTTCCATTCAACGACCGTACAAGCTGCAACACTTGCTTTACAAGCACAGGCACATACACTTTGTTTAAATCATATTAGTTCTCGCTATATTAAGGAAGATTGGGATCAGCTCACGGAAGAAGCAAAGGCTGTTTTTCCTAATACGGAAATGGCTTTTGATTTCCTGGAAATGACCATTGCACCTCATAAAAATTAAATCATCCAGCCTCTTTTGTATTGCTCAGGAGCTGCTAACTCATGTTTCAGCTCTTTCGCTGCAGTTCTTGGCCAGTATGGATCACGCAATAGGACACGGGCGAGAAAAATTAAATCCGCCCGGTTATTTTGCAAAATTTCTTCCGCCTGAGTCCCATTTGTGATTAACCCTACAGCGCCAGTCGGGATATTAGCTTTATTTCTAATTTGATCCGCAAATGGAACTTGATAGCCTGGAAAAGTAGGAATGGCTGCAGGGACTACAGCACCTGAACTAACATCTATTAAATCGACTCCTTGCTTCTTCATCCAATGCGCCATCGATACATAGTCTTCTTCGTTAAGTCCTTCATCATGATAATCATTGGCTGAAACGCGAACGAATAGAGGACCATCCCAAAACGATTTAACTTCCTCGATGATGTTTCTTAAGAAGCGATAACGATTTTCCGGAGTACCGCCGTAATCATCACTACGCTTATTTGTAAGCGGTGAAAGAAATTCATTAATGAGATATCCATGGGCAGCATGGATTTCGATCACTTTAAATCCGGCTTTTTTTGCTCTTTCTGCTGCTTTGCCAAATGCCGCAATTGTTTCGTTAATTTCATCTATACTCATCTCTTTTGGCGTTTTCATATTTTCATTAAAAGGAATGGCGCTCGGTGCGATGATTTCCCCATCAAGGACCGCCTTGCGTCCCGCATGGGCTATTTGAATGCCACTGACGGCACCATGCTCTTCCATCATTCGCGTAAGCTTAGAAAGACCCGCAATATGATCATCGCTCCAAATACCTAAATCACGGGAACTGATCCTTCCTTGCGGTGTAACAGCGGTTGCTTCAACGACAATTAGCCCGACTTGCCCAACAGCACGGCTCGTATAATGGGTATAATGCCAATCCCCAACCATCCCATCCTCATTAAAACAGGAATACATACACATTGGAGACATCACTATTCTATTTTTTAGCGTAATATTTTTAACCGTAAAGGGTGTAAACAGTTTTACAGACATTCTTTTGCCTCCTATTTTGCTTTCGCTCTATTATAGCAAGTTGGAGGCTTTGTTTGCATGTATTATGAATCATGTGATTTTTGCTTCGTACATGACTCCCAATTGTTTTGATTGCTTGGCAGCTGCTTCGATACAAGCAATAAATGCATCTTGCATCTCTGCCTGCTCAAGAACAGTAATTCCCGCTTCTGTCGTTCCACCGGGACTTGTTACGTTGTGTCTAAGAACTGCAGCCTCTTTTCCAGATACTGACAGCATTTCAGCTGCACCCAATAATGTTTGAACGATCAGCTTATTGGATGTATCTTTTTCAAGTCCAAATTGTTCTGCTGCTTTTTCCATTGCTTCCACAACATAATAAAAATAAGCGGGACCGCTTCCAGATAGTGCTGTAATGGCATCCATCTGGTATTCCTCCACTACTTCAGTTATCCCAATAGCAGAAAAAATGGAAAGGGCCATTTCTTTCTGGCGATTGGAAACGCTATGGTTAAATGTAATGGCTGTTGCCGACTTTCCAACACTTGCAGATGTATTTGGCATTGCTCTTGCAATGGCACAATTTGTTTTTAATTTATCACTGATAAACTCGATCGATATTCCTGCCATAACGGAAACAAAGAAACTTTCTTCCCGTATATATGGGCTGATTTTTTCCAAAGCCTCATTCGCATCTTTCGGCTTCACGGCAAAAATAATCATATCCGCATCAGAAATAAGTTCATTCATATCATAGGTAGTATAAACTCCGTATTTTTGTTCGAGCTCTTGTATTTTCAGTTTATTATGTCGATTCGTTATACTAATATTTTCACGACTGCATATATTTTTCTCAATCAACCCTGTAATCATTGCTTCTGCAATGGAGCCAGCTCCAATAAATGAGATTTTCAAGGGTATCCCTCCGTTCTTATGAAATAAAAAACCCCTCTCATCCTATAAAAGGACGAAAGGGAATAGCTTCCGTGGTACCACCTTCATTGGCTGCATAGTTTAGCAACCATCTCTTACCCCTTAACGCGGGTTACGGTCAGTTTTGCCGACAGCTCACTAGGTAGGTTCAAACAGAAAGGGGATGTTGGAGCCTTCCAGCCTATGGACTCCAATCTCTTGCATCATTTCGGTTTTACTAATCCCGGTTCATCGCGAAATATTATATTTGATTATGATTATCGGAAGATCAAATGTCAAGAATATTTTATGAATAATCAGTGAGTAATGACTTTTTTTCCATAAATAAAGAAAGTTATAAACCTTTTGAAAATCGCATTTATGAACCAAGGCTTTTGCTGTCTAGCTCCGGCGCCTATCGACTAGCAAACTTCCTGTCCTTCTCTTTTGCGTAAGTCAACATCGGCTCGTCTTGTCCAGCTACAGGCACCAGCCCCGACAAGCAAATGTTCTGAGGCAATAAAAGTCAAAAACCAGACTTTTTTTGCCTCAGAACATTTGCTTGTCGGGGCTAAACAGGCGCCTTCCGCTTTTCCAACCTCGCCGTGTTTCCTTTATCACAGCCTGCGGCCTTGAAGTTTGTACGTCGATGGGCAAGGCGCTTGCGCTTTTCTAATATATACCGATACACTGTAATTACTTATCTTATAAAGTTGAGGGATTTACATGACTCCTAATGAAAAAATAATAAAAATTGTATTGCCTACCCCATTTGCTGTAGGTGATGTGAATGTTTATGTGTTGAAAGGGGATGCGGTTACTCTTATCGATGCAGGAGTGAAGACGGAAGCAGCCTGGGAGGCATTTACTTTCCAACTCGCTCAGTATGGATTGACGCCTGAAGATATCAATCAAGTTGTCCTCACCCATCATCATCCTGATCATGTAGGATTTTTAGAATGGCTCCCTGAAGTGCCTATATACGGACATAAATATGTACGTCCGTGGATTGAAGAAGATCAAGCATTTTTCGCTGCGCATGATGATTTTTATAGACGAATATTTAAGGAATTCGGATTGAGAGGAGATTTTGAAAAAATGTTGCATATTTTAAAATCTCCTCTTAAATATTCTAGTGGTGCTCCGCTTGCGCAAGAAATTGCCGAAGGAGATAAAATCCCGGGACTAGAAAAATGGTCAATTCTTGAGACTCCTGGTCATGCCCAAAGCCACTTGTCATTTTATCTGGAAAATGATGGGGTCTTGCTCTCTGGAGACCATTTACTTGCTACGATATCGTCTAATCCTTTTCTTGAACCTGCATTAGAACCGGCTTCCGAGCGGCCAAAACCACAGCTGCAATATAATGAATCGCTCGGGAAGCTATTAGATATAGACATTCGGATTGCCTATACCGGGCACGGAGCAGATATTCAGAGAGTTCATGAACTTGTTAAACGTCGCTTACATCGCCAGCACGAACGCGCATTACAAGTACTGGAAATGCTTAAAGCAGAGAGACTCACGACATTTTCGATTACGAAAGAGCTTTTTCCTGCTGTATATCAAAAGGAACTCGGATTAACTTTATCTGAATCGACTGCCCAGCTTGATTATTTACTATCACTTGGCCTAATTGACAAACAAATAGACGATGATGGGGTTGCATTCTTTTTTGCTATTAAGGAAGTGGCATGATGAAAAATGAACGCCTTAAAGGAAAAACTGTTGCAATAACGGGAGCTTCAGGGGGACTCGGTGAGCAAATTGCTTATATATGTGCTCAAAATGGTGCTAACTTAATTTTACTTGCACGCAATATCGAAAAGCTGAATCAAATGTCTAACCGGATTCATGATGAGTATGGTGTAAAATGCACAGGATTAGCACTCGATGTTTCCAATACAGAAGAGATTTCCCATGTGTTTAAACAGATATATGAAACGGAAGGGGAAATTGATGTTTTAGTGAATAATGCGGGTTACGGCGTTTTTTCTAATGCTGTTGACATCAATCTTCCAGATTTAGAAGGAATGTTTGCTGTTAATGTGATTGGCTTAATCGCTTGTACAAAAGAAGTCATTCCGTATATGTGTAAAAGGAGATACGGTCATATCATTAACATAGCCTCACAAGCTGGTAAACTTGCAACCCCAAAATCAAGCGTATATGCTGCTAGCAAACACGCTGTACTTGGTTTTTCGAATAGCTTGCGAATGGAATTGTCGCAGTTTGAAGTATTTGTAACAGCTGTTAATCCCGGGCCAATCCGTACAGATTTTTTTCAAAAAGCTGATCCAGGAGGATCCTATCTTAAAAATCTTGGCCAATTTATACTGGATCCTGAAAAGGTCGCCCGTAACATTGTCAACATCATGCTTAAAAATCACCGAGAAATCAATATGCCGCGCTGGATGAATTGGACGGCGACTTTACATACATTGGCACCAAAACTTGTAGAGTTACTAGGCAGAAAAGCTTTTTTAAAAAAATAACCTCAATATGCATCTCTGTAAATGGAGATACATATTGAGGTTTTATTTTGGAAGTCTCTTTTACAAACAACAACTTTAAGAAAATAGTCTCTTGGAAAAAAGTACTATTTGAAAAAATAGGTCCTTTCAGCTAATATATTGCATATAATAGAACAAATGTTCGTTATGGTTGGAGGCATAAATATGGGTGTTGATTACAGCGAACTTCCACATGACAAAATATTATGTATTGATATGAAGAGCTTTTATGCTAGCTGTTCGGCGGTGATGCTTGGGTACGATCCATTGGAATGCCATCTTGCGGTTGTCGGGAATTTGAACCAACCAGGAAGCGTCGTACTCGCAGCATCCCCACGTTTGAAAAAAGATTTCGGAATTAAAACGGGCTCTAGGCTTTTTGAAATTCCGAATGATGACAGAATTAAGCTTGAAGAGGCAAAGATGAGCACTTATTTACGGGTTGCCACTGAAATTACACGTCTTTTTAATCGCTATGTTCCGAAAGAAGCGATTCATGTATATAGCGTGGACGAGAGCTTTATCAAAATCGATGGAACGAGTGATCTATGGGGAGATGCTCGTTTAGTTGCCGAGAAAATTAAAGATGAGCTGTTCCGAGAGTTCCAGCTAACATGCTCGATCGGCATTGGACCTAATATGCTTCTTTCCAAGCTTTGCCTTGATCTTGAAGCAAAAAAAGTCGGCATTGCGGAATGGACATACGAAGATGTTCCGAAAAAGCTATGGCCGGTCGCTCCACTTAGAGAGATGTGGGGAATCGGAAGAAGGGTAGAAAAGACGCTAAATGGTATGGGGATTTTTAATGTGGGGCAGCTTGCTCATTCGGATTTGCACTTGCTTGAGAAAAAATTCGGGGTGATGGGGAATCAGCTTTATTATCATGCATGGGGAGTAGATTTATCAGAGCTAGGGGCCCCAATCATAGAAGGGCAAATTAGCTTTGGGAAAAGTCAAATATTACTGCGTGACTATAAGGAGAAAGAGGAGATTGTTTGTGTCATTCTTGAAATGTGTGAAGAGGTGGCGCGAAGGGCAAGGGATCGTAAAAAGGCGGGGAGGACCATTAGCCTCGGTATTGGCTATAGCGATAAAGAATTTGGCGGTGGATTTTTGCGGTCGTTTTCGGTGGAAGAACCGACAAACACGACGATGGATCTATACCGCGTCTGTTTACGGCTATTCGAAACCCATTATACAGGAAAGACAGTACGACAAATTTCCATTGCTCTATCCAATGTGACAGATGATGGGTATGTTCAGCTGAATTTATTTGAACCGAGAAAAGTAAGTGAAAAGCAACTTGGCTACACGGTCGATCAAATCCGCAGACGCCATGGAGGAGTTTCCTTATTGCGGGCAATTTCTTATACGAAAGCGGGAACGGCAAGGAAGAGAGCGGCTCTCGTAGGGGGACATAAAGCTTAAAATATACATGCAAAAGGGGATGTATACGTATGATTCGGGATCGTGGGCGTATAAAATGGAATTCGCTTATGCTTCCAGAGCATGTTACAATGCTTCGGGGGTGGGCAGAGGAAGATACGTATGAAGAAGAAAAGCAATTGGATGAACAGAAATTGGAAATGCTTGATGAAGTGGCAAGCGTGGCAATGGAATTTGGAAAAAAAGTCGTGGTCAGACATTTTATCGATCATCATCATAAAGAGGTAATAGGACAGATTCATTATTTTGATGCGATAAATAAAGAATTTCGTATAGTCGATGAGAATGACCGTGTTATAAGGATTTCGGTTGGGCGGATTGAGCATATGACCATAATAGAATAAAAAAGACCCGCGTTGACCGCGGGTTGCAATCTTATTTAGTCATTTAATACTTTTTCCGCGCGGACACAAGATTCAAAAGTTCCTTTATGCGTACCATCGCAAAACGGTTTGCGACTGGAAAGACCACAGCGACATAAAGAAAATACTTTTTTCGTTTCAAATACATTACCGTCAACGTCAATTAATTCAACGTCTCCTGATACTCGATAAGACCCATTATCCATAACTTTAATTTGTACTTTTTCCAAATTCGTTTCCCCCTTGTAAAAGACTATTCCTATTAATAGTAGAAGGAATGGAGAGGAAATGCAACCTTCGGGATGTATATGTTAAAATGAGTGAAAGGGAGGGAAAGTCCGATGAAAATTTCAATTTCAGAAGAGGCTGCTCGTCAAATCGAGCGAAAAATGGACGAGAAAGATTTAATCTTAAAGTTAAAATATGAGACGGACGGCTGCGGCTGCGCTGTCAGTGGTGTCCCTACACTGCAATTAATTAGTAAACAAGATCTGGATAAAAATGATATATTAATCGAGACTGATAAATTGGACGTTTATATGGAAAAGTCAAAAACCATTTTTTTCGATGAAGAAATGAAAATTGATTACTCGCAAGAATCCCAATCATTTCGCTTATCAAGCCCCGGGCAAATATTAAACGGGCGAATGAGCTGCAGCATAGTATCGGGCTAAGTGGTGATTAGGGTTGGTGTCCCCCCTTACTAAATCGATAAAAGCCCGAATCAATTTTCCGCGATAAGTGAGGGGTGATTACATCAATCGCATCAACAAGTCTATCAAGGTCAACCCCGGTTTCAATTCCCATCCGTCCAAGCATATACACAACATCTTCGGTCGCCACATTGCCGCTCGCGCCTGGTGCGAAAGGGCAACCGCCAATCCCACCTGCCGATGTATCAAAACGATCAATTCCTGCTTGAAGGGCAGCAAAAATATTAGCGAGCGCCATTTTCCGTGTATCATGAAAATGAGCCGTAAGTTGAATGGTAGGCAACTCTTTCTTTAGTTTGGAAAAAAGCAAAAAAGATTCAATGGGTGTTGCCATTCCAATCGTATCAGCCGCACTTAACTCATCAACACCAGCTTTAGCAAATTCATGACAAAGCTTCAATGTGTCCAGAGTAGAAACTTTCCCTTCATACGGGCAGTAAAAAGCTGTAGAAATGCAGGCGCGTATAAAAAAACCATCGGCCTTCAATTCAGCAATGATCGGTTTCAATTCCGCCATACTTTCCCGTGTTGATTTATTAATGTTTTTTCGATTAAAGCTATCACTCACCCCAACGAAAACCGCGATATCTTTACAGTCGGTTTCCAACAGTTTTTCAATTCCTTTTCGATTCGGAACTAATGCAATGGCACGGACCTCCCTAGGACGAGCGTTCACAATCGAAACCGCATCCTTCATTTGCGGTACCCATTTTGGTGAAACGAAGGAGGTGATTTCCATTTCCTGAATTCCTGCAAGCTCCAATTTCTTAATAAATTCTTTTTTAGTCTCAGTATCAATAAAATTGTCCTCATTTTGCAACCCATCGCGTGGACCTACTTCAATAATAGTCACTTTTTCCGGTAAAGACACCCCAACTCCTCCTTACAGAAGAATAGTCTCTCGGCATTCACCGAATAGATAGTACAAGGTTTTCTTGTGCTTTTTTTTATTTCACTTTTTATTAGTAAAATTGACCATTCTACATTAAACGAGAAAATAATCTACATACTTCGCATCCGCCTATCACCGCCTCCTCAGTCGCTTCGCGCCTTGCGGGGTCTCACCGCCCGCCCCGCGGAAAGCGAGCAACTGTAGCGGAAATCAACCTAGCACTATCTTGGTAAGCAACAATGATTACGAATCGAAATTCTGAGAGTCTATAAGATTAAACGTCATTACCATAAAATATGAAAAACCGGACGCCATATATGTCCGGTTTTAAAAAATTTATGTGAGTCTTAGTAGTTTTTGCTTCAGCTCGTTCTCCATTGAAACAAGTTCTTGCTCCGCTTGGGAACGTTTTGCGCGGCCTTCTTGTTGAATTTTGATTGTTTCTTCGAGAGTCGTGATCAAATTCGATTGTGTCTTTTTTAATGTTTCAATATCGACAAGTCCGCGTTCATTTTCCCTTGCTGTTTCAATTGTATTTGTTTTTAGCATTTCAGCATTTTTTAACAGTAGATCATTCGTTGTTTTCGAAACTTGCTTCTGCGCTTCTACAGCCTGGCGTTGACGAATAAGCGTTAAAGCAATCGCAATTTGGTTTTTCCAAAGCGGAATGGCTGTCATGATCGATGTTTGAATTTTCTCTGCAAGCGCCTGATTCGTATTTTGAATCATTCTAATTTGCGGAGCACTTTGAATTGTAATTTGTCTGCTTAATTTTAGATCGTAAAGTCGTTTTTCAAGACGATCTGCAAATTGAACCATATCATTCACTTCCTGATATGTCATTTGATCGCCGGAAGCTTCAGCTTTTCGCTTAAGTTCAGGTATTGTCCTAGTAGTCAATTCTTCAATTTTTAATTCCCCAGCAGCAATATAAATGTTCAAAGCATGAAAGTATTCCTTGTTTTTCTCATATAATTGTTCAAGCATCTTTAAATCATCTATCAATGTTTGCTTCGATTGAGTCAATTTCACAGTAATCCGGTCAATTTGCGCTCCAGTTTTTTGGTATTTAGACATTACCTCTTGTATTGAATTAGAAATCTTTCCGAACATTTTTGAGAAAAAGTTCTTTTTTTCAGGTGAGAGTTCGTCTGGGTTCACATCCCGTAGTTTACTCATTAAATCATTTAAAATATCACCAATTGGACCAATGTCTTTACTTTGCACGTGATCGAGCATCGAGCTTGAAAAATTCAACAATTGCGATTGTGCATGAGTTCCGTAAGCGATCACCGCTTGATGGTTAGCGGGATCAATCTGTTTTGCAAGTTCCAGTGCACGTTTCCTGTTTTCTTCAGGTAAGCTGTCCACTAATCTAACAGGTTTAACCTCCTGCTGCAGCTGTTCCTGTTTTATCGGAACAATCTCCTGCTCACCAAATGGATTGGCTAGTAGATCATCAAGACTTGAAAAGTCGGTTTTTAATACTGTTTCAGTTTCTTTATTTTGTTCACTCACTGTTTCGTTCTCCTTTCATCGTCGAGAGGGTTATATTCTAGTTTTTTTAAAGAATGTTTTGCAACATCCAGTTCAAATTTTAAATCATCAATATCTGATGAAAGTACATGATATATATCTTTTTTGATAGATTCACTTAAATCCTCCAACGTGCTTTGCGTTTCTTTAAGCGAAATATACATTTTTTCATTTTTAACAGGCTGGGCGGCAAGCATTGCATACCTTTCAGAAAGCTCGACTACGGAATCAAGATGATAGAAGAAGAAACGCTCAGACTGATAAAAACGTCTTGGATCTTTATTAATAATTGCGTACATCCGTTTTGATAATTTGCTTAGTTCATATAGCTGTTTAAAAGCACCCATCGTCCTTACAGAAAAAAAAGCTTTTTGTAATCTGCTGATTTTTCTCTTCGCTTCAGCCAAGTTTTTTTGTATATACACATATTCTTTTCTCGTCAATTTATTTTTTTTCAAAAATTTGCGATCAGAATATAGTTTTATTCCAAAAAAGGTAAGACCTCCTACGAGAAATGCGGAGACAGTGGAAGTTATAAATTCTATGTTAAAACCATTAGACAAAATCACCCACAGCAAAATGGTTTCCGCAGCGGCAAACATACCGAGAAAAAATGAAAAAACTGGTTTCATGCTGCATCTACTCCTTATTCCTTCTTTTCTATATAAATTAATACGTTGATGGTTAAATAAAGGTTTCATTCATATCTATTATAGAGAATAAACCAATCTTTTGAAAGATAAAAAGGAGGACCGAAGAAATTGAAAAAAACTTATACGTCCTTTCGTGAAGCCATTGGTGATATTGAAGATGGCTCTACACTCATGGTAGGCGGATTTGGTCTTTGCGGAATTCCTGAAAATTTAATTTTGGCACTGAAAGACAAGAACGTTAAAGAATTGACAATCATTTCAAACAATTGTGGAGTTGATGACTGGGGACTCGGTTTATTGCTAAAAAATAAACAGATAAAAAAAATGATTGGGTCATATGTCGGTGAAAATAAAGAGTTTGAAAGACAAGTTCTTTCAGGTGAAATTGAGGTAGAGCTAATTCCTCAAGGGACTTTAGCCGAGAAAATCCGAGCAGGTGGTGCTGGGATTCCGGCCTTCTACACCCCTGCAGGTGTTGGAACAATGATCACAGAAAATAAGGAAATCCGAGAATTCAATGGAAAAACATATGCGCTTGAGGAGGCGCTTGTTGCCGATTTTAGTATTGTTAGAGCTTGGAAAGGGGATGCAATGGGGAACCTTGTATATCGTAAGACAGCACGTAATTTTAACCCCATTATTGCAACGGCCGGAAAAGTAACCATTGCAGAAGTTGAGATGCTATGTGAGACAGGGGAAATTGACCCTAACATGATTCATACGCCAAATGTTTATGTGCAAAGGATTATTCAAGGCGACCAGGAAAAAAGGATTGAAAGAAAAACAATGAAAGGGTGAGAGAAGATTGAATGTGGATCGGTCGAATATTCGAAAGAGAATGGCAGAACGGGTTGAAAAGGAAATTAAAAATGGGTTTTATGTAAATTTAGGAATTGGCATGCCGACATTAGTGGCCAATCATATATCACCCAAAAAACAAGTTGTCCTTCAATCTGAAAATGGGTTGCTTGGCATTGGCCCTTATCCCGAAGAAGTGGATCTGGATCCAGATTTAATAAATGCCGGAAAGGAAACGGTCACTGCAATACAAGGCGCAGCCTATTTTGATAGCGCAGAATCGTTTGCAATGATTCGGGGGGGACATATTGATCTTGCTATATTAGGGGGGATGGAAGTATCAAAAGATGGGGATCTAGCTAATTGGATGATTCCCGGAAAAATGATCAAGGGAATGGGGGGAGCGATGGATCTCGTTCACGGTGCTAAAAAAATAATCGTCATGATGGAACATGTGAACAAGGACGGAAAACCCAAAATATTAAATGCTTGCAGTCTCCCGCTGACAGGCAAACAAGTGGTGAATCGAATTATTACAGATCGGGCTGTAATAGATATTACGGATGCGGGTCTTGAATTGAAGGAAGTAGCAAAGGGCTACAGTATAGAAGGCATTATTTCTTCAACAGAACCGGATTTAATAGTGAGCGAAAATATTATTTTAGAAGCCTATTAAATAAGGCTCTTTTCCCAAACATTGTTGCTATTAATGTAAATCTAAATAACAAGAAAAAGAATTTATCCTTGGAACTGATATTAAAATGGGAAAAGAGCTACTAGCTTTATAAGAAACGCTAAACTTCCTTACTAGGCGTAAAAGCAGGCTCTTGGGCTTTTATAAAAACAGCAACTTTAAGAAATAGCCTTAAATAATAAATGGCTTGATTTCTCCCATAAAATCAAGCCATTATTCTCTCGTTCGTTCAAGTTAGTTTATTTATTTCCCATTTTCCATTTATTGAATTCTAGAAATTCACGAAATTCTTCTTTAGATACTCCTGAGGTCATAGCTTCCCTGACAAGATCCTCCCAATCCGAATCTAAACCGAGGGTTTCATCTTGTTCATCATGAAGCAGTGCATTAACTGAAATTCCTAATACTTCTGATACTTTTTCTAAAAAATGGATTGAAGGGTTCGATTGGATATTTCGCTCAATTGAACTTAAATAAGATTTTGCAACTCCAGCTTTTTCCGCCAATTCCGATAATGACATTTTTTTTTGTTTTCGATAATCACGCAAACGTTCGCCAATCATGTAAATCTTCACCTTCCTTACAGCAGATTATACCATATAACGAAGGTTTGTTTCATATTTAGAACAATCTTGAATGAATTTTTTTTGCCTTATTAAAAAATAGTTCCGAAGATGTGTTATATAACTAATGCTTATTTCCCTTATGAATGTTAAAAAACTCTTTAATGTTTTCTGGACTAATTCCAGCATTTAGTGCAGCTAATATTAACTCCACCCATTCCTCATCGAGTTGCTCCGATTTTACCATAACTGTTTTCCGCATAGTGACCTCCTAAAATACATAGAGTATTTAGGTAGCCCAGCTGCCATAGTGGATGAAAGAAACCTTAGGCCTGTGGCTTTGCGTATCTGTCTTTCGATCAGACTTGCCTTTATCTATTATTATTTCACTTGTATTTAAGAATCATTATAGACGTTACTAAAGTCACAGTCGCAAAAAAAATGTCGAAGTCGAAACAATACAGACACTTTAAAAATTAGTCATTTAGGAGTAGTTTTTTGTCGTAGAATAAAAAACTAGTTGGAAAAGAGAACTAACATCATTTGCATCAACCAAGAATAGTAAATAAAATTGTTGAAATCAGTAGGAAAATGGTGAACGAAAATTTTAAAAATTATATATGTTCTGTATAATTGCTCTTTTTTGCTATCATTTCTAAATATACGATTTCTTCTTTAGAAAGAGGCGATGAATTAACTGCCCTTACATTATCAAGCAATTGTTCAACTGTACTGACCCCCGTAACAACCGAGGCAACGGATTTATGAGCTAAGTTAAATTGAAGGGCAACCTCATTTAGAGAACGCGATTGAGGTAAAAGTTTCGCTTTTATACTTCCTATTAATTCCTTAATTTCTTCTGGAGAATAATTAAGATATGCTTTAATTTTAAAGTCATCTGCATCAATCGCTTCAAGTATTTTATCACTTAAAATACCTCTTGCAACTGAGCCCCTTGTCAGGACACTTATATTATTTTCTTCTAAGAGTGGCATGACTTCTTCTGGACGCCTGTCCAGTAAACTATATTGCATCATATTACTTATAATCGATGAATCTTTAACATATTTGCGGATGACATTAGGTCGAATAGAAGAAATGCCGTAATAACGGATGAATCCTTCTTCCTTTAATTCCTCAAATGCCTCAATTGTTTCATCGATAGGGTCGTCTATTGTCCCGCCATGCAGCTGATATAAATCAATATATTCCGTTTTTAGTCTGCGAAGGCTATCTTTCACTGCTTCTTTTATATACGCCTTTGAAGGATCCCAACTCCAACCATCCTTCTGTTCATTCCAACGGTTTCCAACCTTTGTAGCGATGATTATATCTTCTCTCTTACTAGATAGTGTCTTTCCTACAATTTCCTCATTCATTCCTCGATCATATAAGTCGGCCGTATCAAAATAATTAATTCCCGCATCTAATGCCGTTTCAATTATTTTTTGTGCTGTATTTAATTCAGTTCCAATTGACATACAGCCCAGTCCAATTTTGGAAACTCGTAAATCAGAATTTCCTAGCTGTCTTTTTTCCATATCCTAATCACCTTCCATTCTTTTCTCCATTTTACTGGAAAGTCGCCCAGTATAACAAAATTAATGTTCTGGTTGCTTTATGTTATGATTGGAAAAGTGAAAGAGAAGGAGCGACAAATCATGAAAAAATTTGAAGAAAAAACGATACATAGCAATGAAATATTTAATGGAAAAATTATTCGTCTACAAGTAGATGACGTAGAGCTTCCTGATGGAAAAATGGCAAAACGGGAAATCGTGAAGCATCCGGGAGCAGTAGCAATAATTGCCTTAAATGATGAAAATAAAATTATTATGGTCGAGCAGTATCGAAAACCATTGGAACGATCATTACTTGAAATACCTGCAGGGAAGCTTGAATATGGGGAAGAGCCTCTAGTGACAGCTGAGCGTGAGCTTGAAGAAGAAACGGGCTATGCAGCTGGGAAGATGGAGCATTTAACATCATTCTACACTTCTCCAGGATTCGCAGATGAGTTAATTCATCTTTATATTGCAACTGAATTAAAAAAAATAGATAATCCAAAAATTGGCGATGAAGATGAGTTCGTAGAGCTTTATGAAATTACGCTAGATGAGGCGATTCAATTCGTCGGTGAAAAGAAAATTTATGATGCGAAAACAGCATACGCGGTCCTTTATTTACAACTTAGAATGGCGATGACATGATGAATGAATTTTTTTCAGACTTGCATATTCATATTGGAAGGACTTTAACAGGTAAACCTGTAAAAATAACAGCAAGTAAAAATCTTACTCTATCTAATATATTGAAGGCCGCGAAATATCCAAAAGGTTTAGACATCGTTGGTGTGATTGATTGCCATTCACCAGAAGTCATTCTTGAAATCGAAAATTTATTAGAAGCGGGGAAACTCATTGAACTTGAAGATGGGGGCTTCGAATATGAAAATGGTGTAGTTCTTATTCCAGGATCTGAAATAGAAATTAATGATCGTTATTGTAAAGGTCCAATTCATGTTCTCGCATACTTTCCAACTATGCAAGCGCTTAAGGAATTTTCAAATTGGCTCTCTGAAAGAGTGACAAATATTCAGTTAAGCACGCAAAGAATTTATGAAGAAGCAAGAGTAGTACAAGAAAAAGTCAAATCTCTTAACGGGTTATTTATACCTGCCCATGTATTTACTCCTTTTAAAAGTCTATATGGGAAAGGTGTCGAAAAATCATTAACGGAAGTTTTAAATCCAGACTTTATTGATGCTATAGAATTAGGTCTAAGTTCTGATACGAACATGGCCGATCAGCTTTCTGAATTACACAACTACTGCTTTTTGACAAATTCCGATGCCCACTCCCTAGCAAAAATAGCGAGGGAATATCAAATGCTTGAACTGAAAGAACCTACATTTAAGGCACTTGAACAATCTTTTAAAAATATTGACGGAAACACAATTAAAGCAAATTATGGCTTAAATCCTTTATTGGGAAAATATTACCGAACGACTTGTGCAAATTGTTTTACACAAAAGCAAGGGGCAGTTTGTCCAAATTGTGGCTCGACAAAATTTACAATGGGAGTATTTGAACGGCTCACTCAATTGGCGAATGCGGAATATAAACCGAAAAGGCCGCCATATATTCATCAAGTGCCTTTAGAATTTATTCCCGGTCTTGGACCAAAAGCTATGGATAACCTATTGAATCATTTTGGGACTGAGATGAATATTTTACACCGTGTTAAAGAATCAGAGCTTAAAAGTGTTGTGAAGAAAGAGCTTGCTGACATGATCGTTCAAGCCCGAATGGGGAAATTGCAAGTTGCTGCAGGCGGGGGCGGTAAATATGGAAGGATTCAAAAAAATGATTAGTTTTTTGTAATGTAGATGTAGACATACTACCTGCTCGTCCATCATATAATGTACCAATCGCGGGACAGGAGGAGCAAAATATGCGCAATAGACTTTCTACTAATATTATCAGTCGTCATTTTCAAGAACATTCTTCCATCTACACTTTCATCATGGTCCTATTTTTAATGGGAGTCATATTTGGTTCCATTTTTGTCAATAGTTTATCTCCTCACCAAAAAGAAGATCTCTTTTATTATTTAAACCAGTTTTTTGGACAAGTAGGAGAGGGGAAGATGGTTCCTCCGGAAGAGCTATTAAAATTAAGCTTCTGGCATAATGTGAAATTTGCCGGTCTCATATGGATTTTAGGAATTTCTATCATTGGTTTTCCGCTAATTTTTATTTTATTATTTATAAAAGGGATTGTTGTAGGATTTTCTGTCGGGTTTCTTGTGAATCAAATGGGTTGGAACGGCTTATTGCTGGCATTTGTTTCCCTGCTCCCGCAAAATTTATTAATCATCCCTATTTTTATCTTTATTTCTGTTTGTTCAATTGCACTTTCAACGAAATTAATAAAGAAAATTTTTATTAGACAATCCCTTCCTTTTCATCTCTTGCCTGTCTTTTCAAGGTACTTTTTATCCTATATTGGTGCAATTGCCATCATTACAATAGCTGCAGGCTTAGAGGCATATGTTTCACCGATGTTGATGAAGTCAATCATCGTTTCCATAACAAATTAATATTTATTAAACTTTAAGTTGCTTCGTTATTTATAGTCATTTTAGTTTGATTATGACTTCCCTTCTGCTATAATAAAGTGGATAGTGGCGAGGGAGGATACATAGTATGGAAAGTCGTATTGATCGCATAAAGAAACAGCTACATTCTGCAAGCTATAAGCTTACTCCCCAGCGTGAAGCCACGGTTCGGGTGTTGCTTGAACATGAAGAAGATCATTTAAGTGCAGAAGATGTTTACCTGCTAGTTAAAGAGAAAGCGCCAGAAATTGGGCTTGCTACTGTTTATCGAACATTGGAACTTTTAACAGAATTAAAAGTAGTGGATAAAATCAATTTTGGCGACGGTGTTTCCCGCTATGACCTGCGAAAAGAAGGGGCAGCACATTTTCATCATCACTTAGTTTGCATTGAATGTGGAGCAGTTGATGAAATACAAGATGACCTTTTAGGTGATGTGGAGAAAATTGTAGAGCGTGAATGGAATTTTAAAATAAAGGATCACAGGCTCACCTTCCATGGGATATGCTGGCGTTGCCATAAAAAGACTGACGAAGAAAATGAAAGTAAAAATAAAGAAGAAAAATAACGAAGCCTTTTCCCGTTCC
The DNA here is from genome assembly GCF_024626525.1 of Lederbergia panacisoli. Classification (GTDB taxonomy): domain Bacteria; phylum Bacillota; class Bacilli; order Bacillales; family Bacillaceae_C; genus Lederbergia; species Lederbergia panacisoli. Next base: position 290,164 of record NZ_JANJGU010000001.1, on the reverse strand, counting down.
TAGGGAAGAGGCTTTTACTTTTTTTTCGAATCCATGAATAAATAAAGACAAGCTGGGCATATGCTTTTAAAAAAGAAAAGCGCAGGCGCCTTGTTCATCGACGTACAGGCCCACAGGATGTGGGTCCGTCGACGTCGCCACAGGACGTGGCGGTTTTAGTCGACGTTCCTTATTTGGCCTCTGACTGAGATAAAGGAAACACGACGAGGAACGAGTCTGGCTTCCTTATCGTAGGGAAGAGGACAAGAAGTTTGCTAGTCGATAGGCGCTGTAGCTAGACAAAAGTATGTCAGCAAAGGAATGGTTTTATGAAAAATATGCTCAAAGTCTTCATCGGAACCTTAAGATTGTTTTTATTATTTGCTGGGTGCACGATCCTCTTTTATTATGGTATTATGTGGATAAATCAAGAATATGAAAATTATCGGCGTTACGATGAGCCGGAAGGAACAGCGGTAAAGGCTTTTCAGCCGTTTGGAGATGAGGATCATGGCTGGTTTTCACGCCTTCTGCTTTTTTATCAGAATGGAGAGTAATGACAATGCAAGATCGGCTACAGGATTTTATTCATTTTATGATTGTAGAAAAAGGATTGGCAGAAAACACGATTATTTCGTATGAACGTGATCTAAAACGCTATCTAAAATATGTACAACAAGTTGAACAATTGAAATCACTGAACGATGTATCACGAATCCATATCGTTCAGTTTTTGTCATTTTTAAAGGGTGAAGGGAAATCAGCTAAGACACTTGCTAGGCATATTGCTTCCATAAGAGCATTCCATCAATTTTTACTAAGGGAAAAGGCTGTAGAACAAGACCCTTCTGTTCACATTGAAACTCCGCAGATGGAAAGAACATTGCCGAAGGTCTTAAGTTTTAGGGAAGTTGAATCATTATTAGAAACACCTGATTCATCCTCGCCTTTTGGTTTAAGAGACAAGGCGATGATTGAGCTATTATACGCTACAGGAATTCGTGTTAGTGAACTTATTAATCTTGATATGGAAAATGTACATCTGACAATGGGGTTTGTACGTTGTATAGGGAAAGGGAATAAGGAAAGAATTATTCCAATTGGAAAAATAGCACAAGAAATTATCGAACAATATATATTTGAGTCACGTTCAAAACTGAAAAACCCTAAAAATCGAACTGAGGCTTTGTTCCTTAATCATCATGGAAATCGGCTAACGAGACAGGGATTTTGGAAGATTATTAAAAAGCTTGCCTCTGAAGCGAAAATTGAAAAAGAACTCACTCCCCATACCCTAAGGCATTCATTTGCAACCCATCTACTTGAAAATGGGGCAGACTTGAGAGCGGTACAAGAAATGCTTGGACATGCCGATATTTCAACAACCCAAATTTATACTCACGTAACAAAAACAAGATTAAAAGACGTGTATACAAAGTTTCATCCACGTGCATAAGAAAAGCGGAAGCGCCTTGCTCATCGACGTACAAACTTCAGGGCCTCTGACTGAGATAAAGGAAACACGATAAGTCCGGTAGGACGAATCGATGTTGACTTATCGTAGGGAAGGGGACAAGAAGTTTGCTAGTCGATAGGCGCTGGAGCTGGACACGGAAAAGTAAAACCAACCGCAAAATTGCGGTTTTTTTATTGTATCTATAAGGGTATGATACAAGTATAGTCGAATATCAACATTAGAGGGGGCAACAAATATGGGTGATAATTTTAAAAGAGTACATCTTATTGTCTTAGACTCGGTCGGAATCGGCGAGGCTCCTGATGCCGCAGCTTTCAACGATGAAGGTGCGGATACATTAGGCCATATTGCAGAAAAAATGGACGGGTTGAACATGCCGAATTTGGAGAAATTCGGACTTTCGAATATAAAGAAAATTAAAGGGATTAACGAGACAAGAACAACGCAAGCTTATTACACTAAAATGCAAGAGGCCTCACAGGGAAAGGATACAATGACAGGTCATTGGGAACTGATGGGTCTCATTACGAGCCATCCTTTCAAAGTATTTCCAAACGGTTTTCCGGAGTTGCTGATCACTCAACTAGAACAATCTTCAGGAAGAAGTATCATAGGAAATATTCCAGCGAGTGGGACTGAAATCATTGATCGGCTTGGCGAGGAGCATATGAAAACAGGTGCACTTATTGTCTATACTTCGGCGGATTCAGTTTTACAAATTGCGGCCCATGAAGAAATTGTACCAATTGATGAATTATATAAAATTTGTGAAAAGACCCGCGAACTCACATTGGCAGATGAATATAAAGTTGGTCGAGTGATCGCAAGACCATTTATCGGTGAACCGGGAAATTTCAAACGAACGGCCAATCGTCATGATTACGCATTGAAGCCATTTGACAAAACCGTTATGAATGAATTAAAAGATTCAGGGTTAGATGTGATCGCGATAGGAAAAATAAATGATATATATGATGGGGAAGGAATTACAAAAGCTGTTAGAACGGTTTCGAATATGGATGGAGTAGATAAGCTAGTTGAAGTGATGGACCAAGATTTCACGGGCTTAAGCTTTGTTAATCTAGTCGATTTTGATGCTTTATATGGACATAGGAGGGACCCAATTGGATACGGAAAGGCGCTTGAAGAATTTGACGCGCGGATACCTGAAATACTTCAAGCTTTAAGAGATGATGACATGCTGATCATTACAGCAGATCATGGTAATGATCCGATCCATCACGGAACCGATCATACGAGGGAATTTGTACCGCTTATCGTTTATTCGAAACAATTCAATGGCGGTAGGGAACTTCCTTTACGGAAAACATTTGCAGATGTGGGTGCTACTATAGCGAATAACTTTCATATTAAATGGTCTGGAGCAGGAGAAAGTTTTTTGGAAAACTTAGGATAAAATAAATTGAAAAAAGCTTGTTGAGATTTGCTGCTATTCTCAACAAGCTTTTTCTTTTTTTCTGTATAATTCAATTCTTCCATGGCGAGAATGATAAATATGGAAATCATTTCCGTTTTTATCTATGAATAAATTGGAGGGAATATTATGAAGAAATTGATAAGTTCATGCATCGGGATATTTATGTTATTTTCGCTAATATCGCAATCTGCATTTGCAGAAGAGAAACAAGTTGAGCTTTCAGATGAATCAAAATCCGCTATCTTAATAGAACGAGATACTGGGACCGTGTTATATGAAAAGAATATGCACGAAAAATACTCACCTGCCTCCATGACTAAAATAATGACTATGCTTCTAATTATGGAAGCGATCGATAATGGGAAATTATCATTTGAAGATAAGGTATCAACCAGTGAGCATGCTGCTTCTATGGGGGGCTCCCAAATATTTTTAGAGCCTGGTGAACAAATGAAGGTAGAGGAACTTTTACTCGCTGTTGCAATCGGATCAGCAAATGACGCTTCAGTCGCCTTAGCTGAAAAAATTGCTGGAAGCGAAGAAAACTTTGTAAATATGATGAATGAAAAGGTTAAGGAACTAGGGTTAAAAAATACACAATTTAAAAATACAACAGGGTTGCCAGCTAAAGATCATTTTAGTACTGCCCACGATATGGCAATTATGGCCAAAGAGTTATTAAAATATGAAGAAATTACGGATTTTACAAAAATGTATGAGTCATATTTGCGAGAAGATACAGATAAAAAGTTTTGGCTTGTAAATACAAATAAACTAGTAAAGTTTTATCCTGGAGTAGACGGTTTGAAAACCGGATTTACGAGGGAAGCCATGTATTGTTTAACGGCTACTGCGAAAAAGGATGGCATGAGGGTCATAGCTGTTGTTTTCGGTGCCCCGACTTCAAAAAGCAGAAATGCACAAATAACGAAAATGCTTGATTATTCCTTTGCCAATTACACGTCTCACCCAGTATATAAAAAAGGTGAAGCACTCGGAAAAGTAAAAATCAGCAAAGGAAATGTAAAAGAAATTAAAGCAGTAACCGGCGAGCCCGTTTCGGTTTTAACCAAAAAGGGAGAACAGCTAACGAAAACTTCAAAGGTTATTACAATGAACAAACATTTAAAGGCCCCGATCCACAAGGGTGATGAAGTTGGGACGTTGACAATAACGCAAGATGGTAAAACATTAGCTAAAACAAAATTAATCGCGGAAAAAAACGTCAAAAAGGCCTCTTGGTGGGATTTATATAAGCGAACTTTTGGGATGTTTACCAAATCGAATTAACCAGGAAAAGCGGAAGCTGAAACTAGACATTAATAAAAAAAGTTGGCGAATTTCTTCTAGTTTTGTCATGAAGAAGGAATTCGAAGCTAAAAGATAGAATTGACTCACTATACCTTAAGCGAGGAGGCTATAGATAAAGTGAGTCTATCAATTGATTTAGAAGTTATGCAAGACGTGTTATGCATCAGACTATCAGGTGAATTGGATCATCATACGGCTGAGGAACTAAAAAATAGAGTAACTGAGGCCATTGAAAAGCACCGAATCCTCCATATTGTCATGAATCTAGAAAAATTAACGTTCATGGATAGCTCAGGTCTTGGAGTCGTATTAGGCAGATATAAACAAATAAAATTAAAGAACGGTGAAATGGTCGTCTGTGCGATCACTCCCCCAGTAAAGAGATTGTTTGAAATGTCTGGTTTATTTAAAATAATTAGACTAGAACCATCAGAACAATTTGCACTTGAAAGATTGGGGGTAGCTTAACATGAGAAATGAAATGCAAATTCAGTTCAGTGCGTTAAGCCAAAACGAATCATTTGCCCGAGTAACAGTCGCTGCTTTTATCGCTCAATTAGACCCTACTCTTGATGAATTGACTGAAATTAAAACAGTCGTTTCAGAAGCCGTTACAAATGCGATTATTCATGGCTATGAGCAAAATCCAGCGGGAATTGTTTACATTTCTGCTGCAATTGAAGACGATATGATAGATTTAGTCATTAGAGATAATGGAATAGGAATTCAAGATATTGAAGAGGCAAGACAGCCTCTGTTTACGACAAAACCTGAATTAGAACGATCAGGAATGGGTTTTACAATTATGGAAAACTTTATGGATAAAATAGAAGTGGAATCACACCCAGGTACAGGCACAACCATTCGCTTAATCAAATATGTAACCAAAAACAAAGCGTTATGCAATTAAGGAGCCGCGCCTATGGATGTGGAACTGAAGAAAGAGGCAAATAAAGGCTTTTTGAAGGATGCCGAGGTAAAGGAATATATAAGGAGAAGCCAGGAAGGGGATCAAGAAGCGAGGGACATTCTCGTAGAAAAAAACGTACGCCTCGTGTGGTCCGTCGTCCAACGCTTTTTGAACAGAGGATATGAACCAGATGATCTATTTCAAATAGGGAGCATCGGTTTATTAAAATCTGTTGATAAATTTGATCTTTCCTATGATGTTAAATTCTCTACTTATGCTGTTCCGATGATTATTGGAGAAATTCAACGTTTTATACGTGATGATGGAACAGTAAAGGTGAGCAGATCTTTGAAAGAATTAGGAAACCGGATAAGAAAAGCAAGAGATGAACTGGCAAAAAGGGATGAAAAGGTTCCGACCATTGGAGAAATAGCTGATTATTTAGGGGTTAGTCGTGAAGAAGTCATTATGGCACAAGATGCTGGTCGTTCACCGACTTCGATTCATGAAACTGTTTATGAAAATGACGGTGATCCCATCACCCTTATAGACCAAATTGCAGATCAAAACGACCATAAATGGTTTGATAAGATTGCGCTTGAAGAAGCCATTCGCGGGCTGGATGAAAGGGAAAGACTAATCGTTTATCTCAGATATTATAAAGATCAAACCCAGTCGGAAGTTGCCAGCCGCCTCGGTATCTCGCAAGTTCAAGTTTCACGTCTTGAAAAGAAAATATTGGAGCAAATGAAAGAACACATGGATGCTTAAATAGGCATCCATGTGTTCTTTCGCATTTACTCGTTTTCCTGCATGAAACAATATTGGTTTTCACATACTAATATAGCTCTTTATGTTTCATTTTTGAAAATCAAGAAATGCAGGAAGTGAACAAGATGGTAAATACCATTTATATTAGAATGCGCAGCCGGGTTGAAACAAAAAGGTTTAATAAAGTTACTCTTTCACAAACTGCACAAATTTTAGCACCTGATCAATACTTGCCTGAGCTAGCTGATCTTATTGTTTACGAGCTAAAGAAAGATGATAATCAATTGGTCGTGCTTGATGTGATGCGTGTCATAAAAACAATCTCATCACACTTTCCCGACTGTGAAGTTCAAACAATCGGCCCTACCCAAACCATCATTGAAATTATTAGAGAAAAGAAAATAACCTCAAAGCCACTATTTCTATTTGTATGGATTTTACTTTTCACGGGATCCGGATTAGCCATTCTAAACTTCCACGAAGAAGTGAGTATGCGAGTTGTACATCAAAAGCTATATTGGATTATTACTGGGAAAGAAAATGTAAAACCTCTGCTCATGCAAATTCCATATTCATTTGGCATCGGAATGGGAATGATATTGTTTTTTAATCATATTTTCAAAAAAAGATTCAATGAAGAGCCAAGTCCCCTAGAAATTGAAATGTTTAATTATCAGCAGGACCTCGATCACTATGTAGCGATAAAAGAAAACGAAGAAAGTGTTAAGCATATAGATGATCATTGAGATAGCAGTAACCATAATGGTTGGCTTGGCAGGTGGCATAGCCGTAGGCGGTGGGTTTGTTGCATTTTTATCTGTTCTTGGTATTATTCCTCGCCTGACCCAGCTGACGAAAACAGATAAGATGATCCAAATGTACGAATGGGCGGTCATTCTTGGGGCGGTTTGTTCAGGGTGGGTGGATCTTCGCGATTTATCATTACATATGAATGTTTCTATTATTATTATCGTGATTGGTCTTTTTAGCGGACTATTTATTGGAATGCTTGCTGCAGCTTTAACTGAGGTGCTTAACGTCATTCCGATACTATCCAAACGGATTGGACTCGAAAGGCAATTAATAACTTTGTTAATGGCCATTGTATTTGGTAAGATTTGCGGATCTCTGTTTCAGTGGATTTATTTTTACAACATTTGATGGAAAACTAGAAGGGAAGCAGAAAAAATGACAACACGTAAGCAAACAACAAAGGATGCAATCGATAAAAATCTGGATGATCTTGAAAGGTATTTTAAAGAGAGGATTGGACTAGGGACAAGCTTTGATATTGGGAATAGGAAAATAGTCGTTTTAAAGAAACAGGTGCAACTTTATTATGTCAATGGTTTAGTTGAATCATTAATCATTACAAATATTATAAAGGAATTGGTCAATCTAAATGATCATGAAAAGCCCACTCATAAAATATATGAACTAATTGAAAATCGAATTATTCATGAATCTGTTGAAAAGGTAAAGACAAAGGATGAGATGGTCGACCAAGTGCTGTCGGGCCTGGTTGCAATTGTTGTAGAAGGAGAGCAGGAAGCCTTCATCATTGATGTTCGTTCGTATCCCGGCAGGCAGCCAGAAGAGCCCGACACGGAAAAAGTAATCCGTGGTTCAAGGGATGGGTTTGTAGAAAACATTGTTATGAATACTGCATTAACGAGAAGGCGGATTCGGGACGAACGTCTAAGATTTGAAATATTAAAGGTTGGAGAAAGGTCTAAAACGGATGTAGCAATTGGATATATAAAGGGAATAGCCAATCCAGATTTAATAGAGACGATAAGAAAAGAAATATCCAGCATTGATATAGATGGTATTACAATGGCAGATAAAACGATCGAAGAATATTTAATGAAGCAAGGATATAACCCATATCCACTCGTCCGCTATACAGAAAGAGCAGATGTCGGGGCCATTCACTTGCTGGAAGGTCATGTGCTAATCTATATCGATACTTCTCCAAGTGTCATGATAACACCGGCCACCCTCTTTCATCACGTTCAGCATGCCGAGGAATATCGCCAATCTCCAGCAGTAGGGACATTCGTACGCTGGACAAGATTTTTAGGTATATTGGCATCCATTTTTTTGCTTCCTTTATGGTTTTTATTTGCGATGGAACCTTCTATGCTCCCGGATAAACTAGCTTTTATAGGGCCTAACGAGCAATCGGATATTCCATTAATCATTCAATTGCTCATAGCTGACCTTGGGGTTGAATTTTTGAGGATAGCAGCCATTCATACCCCTACACCTTTAGCAACAGCAATGGGATTAATTGCAGCCGTACTCATCGGTCAAATTGCAGTAGACGTTGGCTTATTTCAATCAGAGGTAATTCTCTATGTGGCAATTGCGGCCGTAGGAACCTTTTCGACGCCGAGCTATGAGCTGAGTGTCGCGAATAAAATCATCAGAATGACATTACTTATCTTCGTGGCGATATTTAAAGCGCCGGGATTTATTATAGGTACAACTATTTATATTATATTTCTAGCACAGCTGCGCCCTTTAAACGCTCCATATTTATGGCCGCTATTACCCTTTAACCCTGCGGCATTAGTTCATATATTAGTTAGACGTGCTGTCCCAGGGGCGCTTCTAAGGCCGAGTATTGTGCATCCGCGTGATCGTTTTCGTCAGCCGCCTAAATCATAAAGAGTCCATTGCAGAATTAATTATTCTATGGTAAAGTTTATGCTACTTATCAAGAAGGGTATCTTTATGCCCTTCGGGTACGGGCAAATTTTTCATAACAATTAGATAATATTAAATGGAAAGTCGTAGCGGCTTGCAAGTAAGTGGAGGGAGAAACATGCATTTATATGGAACAGCTAAAATTGATCAAAATGGGCATTTGGAAATAGGCGGAAAAGATACAGTGGAGCTAGCAGAAAAATACGGAACTCCTCTATACGTATACGATGTTGCTCTTATCCGAAAGCGGGCGAGAGCGTTTAAACATACATTTGAAAAATTAGGCATTACTTCACAAGTGGCATATGCGAGCAAGGCTTTTTCCACAATGGCTATCCTTCAACTAATTAAGGAAGAAGGGCTATCACTTGATGTCGTTTCTGGAGGAGAACTTTTTACGGCAATTAAAGCTGACTTCCCAGTGGAAAAAATTCATTTTCATGGAAATAATAAAAGTGATGATGAACTTAAAATGGCTTTGGATTATCATATTGGCTGCATCGTGGTGGATAATTTTCATGAACTTCATACATTAAATCACCTATGCTCTCTGAGGGAGCAAAAAGTAAATATATTATTACGTGTTACACCAGGCATAGAAGCACATACACATGATTATATTTTGACTGGGCAAGAGGATTCCAAGTTTGGTTTTGATTTACAAAATGGCCAAGCTGAAACGGCGTTGCTGATAGCCTTAGAAAGTAAATATTTGAATGTATTAGGCTTGCATTGTCATATCGGTTCACAAATTTTTGAAACGACTGGTTTTGTATTAGCGGCAAGAAAAATCCTTGAGAAAATGGCAAAATGGCAAGAAGAATTCAATTTTAAACCCAGTGTTTTAAATTTAGGCGGTGGATTTGGCATTCGTTATACGGATGAAGATGCACCTTTAGATCCTTCCCTATACGTTGAGGAAATGATTAATGAGGTAAAAAAAGAAACGGAACGCCTTTCTCTCCCAATGCCGGAAATATGGATTGAACCCGGCAGGTCGCTCGTTGGGGATGCAGGCACAACTTTATATTCGATTGGGTCAAGTAAAGATGTCCCAAATATTAGGAAATACATTGCGGTCGATGGCGGGATGACTGATAATATTAGACCAGCACTTTATGATGCTAAATATGAAGCGATATTGGCAAACCGAGCAAATGAACAACCTAAAGATAAAGTATCAATTGCCGGTAAGGCTTGCGAATCCGGTGATATGTTAATATGGGATTTGCCGCTGCCTGATGTTGGGACAAATGATATATTGGCTGTTTTTTGTACAGGTGCTTATGGGTATTCAATGGCAAATAATTATAACCGTATTCCGCGGCCGCCTGTCGTCTTCGTGGAGGACGGGAACGACCAACTTGTTGTAAAACGAGAAACGTATGAAGATTTAGTAAGGCTGGATCTTCCTTTTAAAGAAAAAACAAAGATTTAGCTAAAACAAACCGTCAAGCTAACTCTATTAAGTTGCAGATAAAACCATTAAACTGTACAATAAAAATTATGGTCGCACCTTTTAAATATGTGTGCTTAAGATGTAGTAAGGGAGTTAATTCTTTGCGTAACAGGAATATCACAATATTTGTAATGATCTTCATTATAGCCATTTTATGGGGAGTATGCTATTGGCTTTTTATCGCGCCAAATCGTTAATCGACTCTATTTGATCCGTTAACAGCAACAGCTGTAATAAAGTTAAACGAGGGGTCTGTTATGTTAATTCGATATAAGAAAGCCTATGAAAAGATCGCCATGGGTCTACTCTCATTTATGCCGAATGAGAAAGATCTTAAGAAACTACAACAGACAATGAAAAATTATGAATCTGAAGATAATTGGCAGCTTTTTTTATGGAAGGAAGAAGATATCACAGGTTTAATAGGTGTAGTACTTAATGGGGATAGAGTGGAGGTACAGCATATATCAGTCAATCCATCACATCGGTATGAAGGGATTGGAAAAAACATGCTTAAATCCATAAGTCAGATTTATCAAGATAAAGATGTCATTCCTTCTGAGTATACAGCAGCATTTTTTGAAAAATGCGATATGGAATTTTAAACAAAGGCGCTGAAGCTAGATAAATAACGAAAAACCGGGATAATTAAGATTACCCGGTTTTTTTTTCATATAGGCACGTATTGTTTCTCTGACAAAGCTGCTTGTTGCTTGCGTAAAGTGTGCTTATGCAGAATTTTGTCAGGAGCTTCGTCTACTAGATTTCCGTACATATATCCATTTAATGCGCATTGGTTTTTACAAACAGTCAATAATAATGGATGATTAATTGGGATGTTAATCGGCTTATAGGACATTTTCTGATTCATTCTCGCCCTGCTCCTTTTAAGTTTCCCGATCAAATGCCCATAGTTAATGCCGAGGGCAAGTACTTCCTCTTCTTTATATGATAAAAGGTGGAGAGCCTTATCCATCAACTTCAACGAGCCTTTTATATTTCCACGTCGATAATGATAGAAACTAACCGCTATTTGAATGAGTCCCACCCAGATTGAATCTCTTGCCATTCCGTTGTCTTTCCAGTGCTCCTCTAATACTTCATGGCATTCAAAATAATCTCTATCACCATGAAAATGGATTAAAAATGCAACATATGCTTCTGAAAAAGGCAATTATCCTACTCCTTTCATTACCACTAATACATTCATTATAACATGAAATTTTTAATGAAATTATGTCCGATATGCTAATTTTTCTTCATTTTATGTCCGCTTTATAATATGATAAGTAAGGCATATTCATTAATCTTGTTCGAAATCGGTGATAAAATGGAATATCATGTTAAAATAGATGCTTTTGAAGGACCGTTAGATTTACTGCTTCATTTAATTAATCGCTTAGAAATAGATATATATGATATACCAATGGCGAAAATTTCAGAGCAATATTTATACTATATTAATACAATGACTGAATTGCAGCTTGATGTTGCAAGCGAGTATTTAGTAATGGCTGCAACATTACTTGCCATTAAAAGTAAAATGTTGCTGCCGAAATATGATGAAGATATGGATGACGAATATTTTTATGAAGAAGAAGATCCTCGTGATGAATTAGTAGAACAGCTTATCGAATATAAGCGATATAAGGAAGCCGCTCAAACTTTAAAACAAAAAGAATTTGAGAGGGGCCAAATGTATACGAAGCCTCCAATTGATTTAACAGCATATGCGAACAAAAGTCAGCAAGAACTGATTGAATATGGGTTTTCCATCTACGACATGCTAGGGGCTTATCATAAATTATTAAGAAGGAAAAAACTTCAAAAACCATTATCTACTAAAATTACACATCAAGATATATCGATAGATGATAGAATGATAGAAATCTTACACGAACTGAAAAGTCACGATGACCGTTTTCGTTTTTATGATCTGTTTCCACAAGATGATCGGGGGCATGTTGTCATTACCTTCCTAGCCATGTTGGAATTAATGAAAAGAAACGAAATTACTGTAGAGCAAGATGGAATATTTGGAGAAATTTATTTATCAGCTAGAAGGGAGAATGAGGCAATTGGAGGATTCTAAGCAACTAGGTATTCTCGAATGCCTTTTATTCGCAGCAGGCGATGAAGGTTTATCGTTGAAACAAATATGTTCAACAATGGAAGTTAACGAGGAAAAAGCGAAATCCTTAATAGATGAGCTTAAGACAAATTATTATCAGGATGCTACCCGAGGCATAACAGTTACTGCCTTAGCTGAAACCTTCCAGCTTGCGACAAAAAGAGATTTTGCTGAGTATTTAACAAGGCTTGTAGAAAGTCCAGGAACATCGACAATTTCTCAAGCAGGTCTTGAAACTCTTGCGATTATTGCATATAAACAACCGATAACGAGAATAGAAATTGAGGAAATTCGAGGAGTTAAAACGGAACGACCACTTCAAACGTTAGTCGCAAAAGGATTGATTATGGAAGTTGGAAGGGCAGAAGGTACAGGAAGGGCAAAATTATACGGAACGACAAAGGAATTTCTTGATTATTTTGGCCTCAATCATTTAAAAGAACTTCCGGAACTGCCAAAACTAACGGATGAAGATGAAGTCCAAGAGGATGCAGATTTATTTTTCTCATCTTTTAAAGACCATATTGAATAACACACAACTGTCGGTAGTTAATAACCGGCAGTTTTTTTATCATATCAGTAAGGTTCTTGCATAAACTTGTACAAATAAGACAATGGCATATTTGTGGGGAGCGAAGGAATGAAAGTACGAAAAGTAATAGCCATAATATGTACAAGTTTACTATGTATGCAAATGATTTACCTACCTAGGGATACCACTGCAGCCGCCTTTATACCAGTTAGTGCCTCTGGTGCAATTTTAATGGAAAAAGATTCAGGAAGAGTACTATATGAAAAAAACGCTCATGACATACATAGAATAGCTTCCATCACTAAAATAATGACCGCTATTCTTGCTATCGAGTCCGGAAAAATGAATAAAGTTGTCACCATAAAAAAAGAGGCAGTCTATACAGAAGGATCATCTATCTATCTACAAATTGGTGAAAAAATGAAACTCGAGGATCTTGTTTACGGCCTGATGCTTAGGTCCGGAAATGATGCCGCCAATGCAATTGCTGACTATATCGGAGGAAGCGTTGAAGGATTTGTCTTTTTAATGAATCAGAAAGCAGAAGAGTTAGGAATGACAAATACAAAATTTGCAAATCCTCATGGATTGGATGACAGTGAAGCTCATTATTCAACTGCCTATGATATGGCACTGCTTACGAGATATGCAATGAAGAATAAAAGCTATCAAAAAATATCAGGAACGAAAGTGTATAAATTCCAAAGGGAAAATGGACCGCAAAGCTGGATAAATAAAAACCGGTTACTTACCGAGAAATATAAATATTGTACAGGCGGGAAAACGGGTTTTACAAAAAGAGCGGGAAGAACCCTCGTCACCACAGCTGAAAAAAATGGCACCGAACTAATTGCCGTAACACTTAGAGCGTCTGACGATTGGAATGACCATATAACTATGTATGAAAGGGGTTTTCATGAATACCCACTAGAAACAATTGTTCAAAAAGGAAGCCTATCTATTAATACGAAAGGATTAACTAATAAAGAATTATTTGTAAAAGATTCCATCATCTATCCGCTATCAAAAAGTGAAAAGAGTGATATTCGGTTAGAGTTCAAGCTTCAAAACCCAAATATATTGGCTAAAACGAATAAAGGAAAGGTTGGTGTGGCAATCTTTCATCTTCAGGAGAAACCTGTAGAAACAGTACCTATTTATATAAGGAAAATTGAAAAAATGCAAGAAGAGGGTTGGTGGGGAAAATTAAAAAAGCTTTTATTTAGCCAGATGGGTGTGATTTTCTATGATTAATTATATATGGGTTGGGATGACGGTAATCGGTCTAATATTTGCAAGTATAAACGGAAAAATGAAAGATGTGAATGAGGCGATATTCCAATCTGCGAATGAAGCAGTAACATTATGTATTGGATTAATTAGTATTCTAGTCTTTTGGCTTGGCATTATGCGAATCGCTCAGGAGTCCGGCCTATTGAATAAACTATCCAATCATTTCAAACCAATTATTATGAAACTTTTTCCAGAAGTACCTGAAGATCACCCGGCAGTAGGTTATATCTTATCGAACATCATCGCCAATATGTTCGGTCTAGGCAATGCTGCAACACCATTGGGCATTAAGGCAATGGAACAACTTAAAGAACTGAACGGTGGAAAAAACTTTGCCAGCAGGTCCATGATTACTTTTCTAGCTCTAAACACATCGGGTTTAACGCTTATTCCGACGACAGTGATTGCGATTCGAATGAGTTATCAATCTGCTTCTCCTACTGAAATAGTTGGACCTACCTTAATGGCAACTACTTGTGCTACGATAGCAGCCATATTAATCGATCGTCTTTTTTATATGCGCCGAAGTAGAAAGGGCGTGAAATAAGATTGGAAGTCATCTCCCTCATCTCTTTATGGATTATTCCAGTCATCATTGGAGTTATTCTAATATACAGTACTTTAAAAAAGGTTCCAACATACGAACATTTTGTGGAAGGTGGAAAGGAAGGAATTAGAATAGCGGTCTCCATCATTCCATTTTTAGTCGGGATGCTTGTTGCCATAACTGTTTTCAGAACTTCAGGCGCACTCGATTTTTTCATACAGCTGATAAAACCTGTATTAAATGCACTCGGTGTTCCAGCAGAAGTAGTCCCACTTGCATTAATTAGACCAATATCAGGGACGGCAGCACTTGGATTAATGAGTGATTTAATTTCACAATATGGACCAGATTCATTTATTGGAAGGCTTGCATCAACCATTCAAGGAAGCACAGATACAACCTTCTATGTATTAACTGTATATTTTGGAGCGGTGGGAATTAAAAAAATGGGGGACGCATTGAAAGTAGGACTTTTGGCAGACCTCGTAGGCATATCCGCCGCCATCATCATCGTAACGATCATGTTCAGTTCCTAAGCTGGACATTTTTTTATTTGCTTTAAAAAGTGTATTTTTTGATTTTCATTATACTTAATGTAATAATTCATTAAGTAAAAAGAAAAGCGGAAGCGCCTTGCTTATCGACGTACAAACTTCATGGCCGCAGGCAGAGATAAAGGAAACACGGTGAGGAACGAGCAAGTGAAATTGGCATTTCAAATTTCACCTGATGTTGACTTATCGTAGGGAGGGGGACAAGAAGTTTGCTAGTCGATAGGCGCTGGAGCTGGACAACAAAGACTTAATTCAAAAATTTAGACTAAATAAAACTTATACTTTTTTATAAAATAATGAAAGGAAGCGAGCATATGGCTCAATCTAATTTAAAAGTAGCTATACAAAAGTTCGGCAACTTTCTAAGTTCTATGGTGATGCCAAATATTTCGGCTTTTATTGCGTGGGGATTAATTACCGCGCTGTTTATTCCTACTGGATTCATACCGAATGAGAGCCTTTCTAAACTAGTTGATCCAATGGTTACTTACTTGCTCCCTCTTTTAATCGGGTTTACGGGTGGTAAGATTATTTATGATCAACGAGGTGGAGTTGTCGGTGCGATTGCGACGATGGGGGTTATTGTAGGGTCTGAAATTCCAATGTTTCTTGGTGCCATGATTATGGGTCCCCTCGGTGGATATCTTATTAAGAAGTTTGATCAGTTAATTGAAGGTAAAATAAAGGCCGGCTTTGAAATGCTCGTAAATAATTTTTCAGCAGGGATACTGGGCGGTCTACTCTCCATATTGTCATTTTTAGCAATTGGACCTGCTGTAAATGCATTTTCAAACTGGTTGATGGTAGGCGTAAATTGGTTAGTTGGTGCAGGGTTATTGCCTTTAACAAGCATTTTGATCGAGCCTGGAAAAATTCTGTTTTTAAATAATGCGATTAACCACGGGATCTTAACACCGATCGGCTTGGAGCAAGCAAAGCAAATGGGGCATTCCGTCTTACTTCTTCTTGAGGCGAATCCAGGCCCAGGACTCGGTGTTCTTCTTGCCTATAGTATTTTTGGAAGAGGCAATGCAAAAAGATCTGCGCCTGGTGCCGCGATTATTCAATTTTTAGGAGGAATTCATGAAATTTACTTCCCTTATATATTGATGCGTCCGATGCTGTTTTTGGCGGTCATCTTAGGTGGGATGAGCGGGGTTTTCACACTCGTTCTTTTAGGCGGAGGTTTATTCGCTCCATCATCACCTGGAAGTATTATAGCAATTACAGCAGTTACCCCTCATCGAGCAGGTGCATTTATAGCTAACTATTCTGGTATTCTTGTTGCTGCCGTCGTTTCCTTTGTTATTTCTTCTTTCGTGTTAAAAACGAGCAAACAAACAGAAGACGATGACATTGAAGAAGCTACAAAAAAAATGCAAGCGATGAAAGGAAAAAAGAGTTCTGTGGCAGGAGTGCTGGCTGTAAACAATGGCATACTCCCAAATAAAGTCGAGAAGATCTATTTTGCTTGCGATGCAGGGATGGGCTCTAGCGCGATGGGAGCCTCACTTTTACGGAAAAAGGTGAAGGAATCGGGCTTAAACATTGCGGTAACAAATACGGCGATCAGTAATCTTCCTCCTGATGCACAAATCGTTATTACTCAGGATGAGTTAACCCCGAGAGCGCAAAATAAAGTGCCTTCTGCATATCATGTTTCAGTTGATAATTTCTTATCAAGTCCTGAATACGACAATCTAATTGAGAAGTTAAAAAGTCCTCAAAATAGTACTGATGGGGCTGTTGAAGAAGTAGAAGCAGTAGAGCAGGAAAAGGCGAATGAATCTGAAAACGATTTGCTGCTCGAGGAAAACGTCTTTTTAAATAAAGAATTTACCAATAAGGAAGAAGCAATTCGCTTTGCTGGACGAGCTTTAGTAAAAGCCGGTTACGTAAAAGAGAGCTATATTGATGCGATGGTTGTTCGTGATGAAATGACTTCGACTTATATGGGGAATGATGTGGCAATCCCGCACGGTACAGAGGAAGCGAAGAAGGATGTAATAAAATCCGGATTTACCGTCATCCAAGTTCCGAATGGTGTTGATTTTGACGGTCAAAAAGTAAGATTAATTTTTGGGATTGCAGGGAAGAATGGTACACACCTAGAAATACTATCGGGTATTGCCGTGACCTGTTCAGATATGGATAATATAGAAAAATTAGTTTCAGCAAAAACCGCCCGGGAAATTATAGAGATGATCAATATAAAAAGTGAATAAAGGACGGATACTAATGAAACAAGTAGTGCATTTTGGTGCTGGCAATATTGGAAGAGGGTTTATTGGTGCACTTTTTTCACAGTCCGGCTATCATGTTACATTTATTGATATTGCCGACGAAATCATCCGGAAGCTAAATGAGGAAAAGCAGTACAAGGTTATATTAGCAACCGATGAGCAAGAATCGGCAATCATTAAAAATGTATCGGGATTTAATAATTTGACCCAAGAAGAGGAAGTTATTAACGCAATTGTACAGGCGACGTATGTAACAACTGCGATTGGACCGAATGTTTTACCGCGAATTGCGCCTCTCATTGCCAAAGGACTTATGAAACGGGTCGAAGAAACAGATGGAAAATTGTATGTGATCGCCTGTGAGAATCAAATTTCAGCTACAGATCTTTTAAAAGGATATATATTGGAGCATATAGATGATGAAATAAAAGATAAAATCCTAGAGCAAGTTTATTTCTATAATTCCGCTGTAGACCGAATTGTACCAATTCAGCATCATCATGACTCGCTTGATGTACTTGTAGAGCCTTATTACGAATGGGTTGTGGAAACAACAGATAAGATTCCACCTGTTGAAGGGATGAAAGTTGTCCCTGATCTAGCACCATTTATTGAAAGAAAACTTTTTACGGTTAATACAGGGCATGCAACGATTGCCTATATAGGATACCTGGAGAAAAAGGCGACGATTGATGAGGCATTGGCCGATAAAAGAATTCTTGCACATGTACAAGCAACTTTAAAAGAAACTGGGGATTACTTAGTTAAACAATATCGTTTAGATCCGGGGGAGCATAAGGATTATATTAACAGGATTCTTGACCGTTTTAAAAATGCTTATTTACATGATGACGTAACAAGGGTAGGGCGCTCGCCTCTGCGTAAGCTTGGCCCAAGTGATCGGTTTATTAAACCCGCAATGGAGGCGGAAAAAGCGGGCCTTTCCTACAAGCAACTTGCAAAAGCAATTGCTACGGCATTACTTTTTGATTACGAAGAGGATGCGGAAGCGGTAAAATTACAAGAGATGGTTCGAGAACATGGAGTTTCTTATGTATTAAAAGAAGTAAGCAAACTAGATGAAAATAGTGGACTGACAGAAGAAATAGTCCGTCATTATAAGGTTATAAAGAAATAATAATAAAAGGAGCAAAACAATCATTACGGTTTGCTCCTTTCCCAATATGTATATGAGGTGAATGTTAGTGGAACGTCTACAAAAGGTCATTGCTTACGCGGGAGTTGCGTCCCGGAGAAAAGCCGAAGAATTAATCCTTCAAGGAAAAGTGAAAGTAAACGGTCAAATCATTAAAGAGCTTGGAACAAAAGTGTCCCCTTCAGACAAAATTGAAGTGGATGAAGTTCCTCTCGTTCAAGAAGAAAAGAAATATTTCTTATTCTATAAACCTCGCGGAGTCATTTCAGCGGTAAAGGATGATAAAGGCAGAAAAGTAGTAACCGATTTTTTTCCGCACGTTGAAGAAAGAATTTACCCAATCGGAAGGCTTGATTACGATACTTCTGGACTTCTAATTCTTTCAAATGATGGAGAATTTACTAATTTGCTTGCTCATCCTCGCTATGGAGTTAAAAAGGTATATGTTGCGAAAGTAAAAGGGATTCCTTTAAAAGAATCACTAAAAAAACTAGAGCATGGAATTCAACTTGAAGATGGAAAGACTGCACCAGCGAAAGTAAGATTACTATCATTAGATAAGCGAAAAGGCAGCTCAATTATCGAAATTATTATCCATGAAGGCAGGAATCGACAAGTAAGAAGAATGATGGAGGCAATTGGTCATCCTGTTATGAAGTTAAAACGTGAACAATATGGTACATTACATTTGCGTGGTTTAAACGCAGGTGAGTTTAGAGAATTGACAATTCATGAGGTTAAACAGTTAAGAACACTTGCAGAAACAGGAAAAGGCTGGCATCGAATCAATTGAAAATTTCACATAACCTTCAAATCATGCCCTAATACAATCTAATCTAAATGATATAATGAAAGTTAAGTCTGGCAATTTGCTAGGGAGGTTAGATGAAACAAAATGACAGAAAAGAAAAAAAGACGACATTTGCTGCGGACCATTATATTGGTCATTTTAGCTAGCGCTGTCGTATATACATTGTACGCAAATTTTACAAAAGAAAGCCGTGAAAAAATCGCTGTTGGAGATCACGCTCCTGATTTCATTCTTACTGATATGGAAGGCAATAAGCATAAGCTTTCTGATTATAAAGGAAAAGGTGTATTTTTGAACTTCTGGGCTACTTGGTGTAAACCTTGTGAACGAGAAATGCCTTATATGGACAATCAATATCAAGCTTTTAAGAGCCAAGGAGTTGAAATTCTTGCGGTAAATGTTGGACAACCGGAATTTTCGATCAAAAAGTTTGTCGAAAAGCATGACTTATCTTTTCCAATCTTAAAAGATTCAAATAAAGATGTCATGGGTGCTTATGATATATACAATTTACCGGCTACAATCTTAATTGATCCTGATGGGAAAATTATTGAAATCATTGAGGGAGAACTGCCAGAGAAAAAAATAATTGCTATGATGGAAAGCATCAAGCCTTAAGTAGGAGAGCTAATCATGAAAGAAGTAAAATGTGAATGTGGGCATGTGAACCCGGTTGGCACCATTTTATGTGAAGCATGCGGACGTGCCCTTACGGAAGAGGCGCAAAAAGAGACCTTGCATGATATGCGCTACGAAGGAAGTGCCCGTAGATCTCAAACATATAATAGAAGTGTAATTGATAAAGTTTGGAACTTTTTTTCATCTGTTAAAGTAGGGATTTGGCTCATTGTCATCACACTAATCGCTTCATCTCTCGGTACACTTTTACCACAAGTAATGTATATACCGCCGAATGTGGATCCCGCTACATATTACTCCGATCAATATGGAATACTTGGAACAATATATTATGTCTTTGGATTTCATGATTTATATAGTTCTTGGTGGTATTTATTGCTCATTGCATCAATCGGTGTCTCACTTGTCATTTGCAGTATTGATAGATTCGTTCCTTTATATAGAGCTTTGAAAAATCAACGAGTTGGCAGGCATGAAGGCTTTTTAAGAAGGCAAAGATTATATAATCGCATTGAGGGATCAAATCAATCAAATCAAGACTTTGAAGTAATCAAACAACGTTTAAAAGAAAAAAGATATAAGATCCGTGAAGAAGACGGTAATATTCTAGCCGAAAAAGGTCGGTTTACTCGTTGGGGTCCGTACGTAAATCATATTGGACTTATTATATTTCTTATCGGTGGAATGCTTAGATTTGTTCCAGGTATGTATGTGGATGAAGAATTATGGTTGCGTGATGGCGAGATAAAAACGATTCCAGGAACGCATAAACAATACGTTTTAGAAAGTAAAAAATTCACAATGGAATTATACGACAAGGAAACAGATAAACAAGTTTATGGTGCTGCCCTTGATCGCGTTGGCACAGTCGTAAAAAGCTTCGAATCAGATGTTACTCTTTATGAACGAAGTCCTGAAAGCACAATTGGAGATAATGAAAATCTAAAAAAAGTAAAAGACGCAAAAATCAGGGTGAATGAACCTTTAAAGTTTGATCATTATGCCGTTTATCAAATTGATTATAAACTTAATGAATTTAAAACGATGACATTTAATTTCTTGAAAAAAGCTGATGAAAATATTAAAGGCGAAATTACGATTGATTTATTTGATCCACAGGAAGAGTATGAATTAGGTAATGGCTATAAAGTGGAATTAATCGGATATTATCCTGATTTTACTGGATTTGCTGAAAATGGAGAGCCACAAACAGATTCTCAGACACCGAACAATCCAGCATTTTTATTTAATATGATTTCGCCTGAGCATCCTGATGGCGAAAAAAGTTTTACTGCCATTAGACAAACAGTAGAACCACTAGGCGAAACAGAGTATAAAATGGCTTTTAAAGATATTAGTATGCAAAATGCCACTGCTCTAATCGTAAGGAAGGATTTAACATTGTGGATTCTTGGAATTGGTGGGGCCATTTTCATGCTAGGTGTCATTCAAGGGTCTTATTGGAATCACCGTCGTATTTGGCTGCAAAAGATAAAAGGAGACATCTTGATTGCGGCGCATACAAATAAAAACTGGTATGGCTTGAAAAAAGAAATCGAGGCTATTGTAAAAGATACAACGGTACCTGAACCGAATGATCAGAATGAAAGTAGGAAAACAAATGAATGATCTTGTACAATTAAGCGGAAATCTATTAGAAACAGCATTTATTTTATATTTAATTGCGACACTATTTTTTGGAGGAGGAATCCGAGAAAATAGAAACCGCGAAAATAATGCGGGTCCAAACAGATGGTCTAAAATTGCAATCATCATTACAATCATTGGATTTGCATCCCAATTAGGATATTTTATTTTACGCTGGATTGCGGGTGGACATGCTCCGGTCAGCAATATGTTTGAATTTACGACGTTCTTTGGAATGATGATAGTTGGAGCATTCATCGTTCTTTATTTCATGTATAAATTGAATACTCTTGGTATTTTTGCACTTGTCGTTTCCATCCTTTTGATTGCATATGGAAGCATGTTTCCTAGTGATATTAGCCCGCTTATCCCATCGTTGAATAGCCATTGGCTTTATATTCACGTTACGACGGCAGCAATCGGGCAAGCTATTCTATCTTTAAGCTTTGTAGCGGGAATTATTTATTTGCTTAAATCGATAGATACTGAAGAGAAAGGAAAACGATCCTTCTGGCTGGAATCGATTATGTATACGTTAATATTAGCTGTTGGCTTTATGCTCGTAACAACAGGCTTTTCAGTCGCTGATTACAAAGCAGATTTTAATTGGATCAATAAAGACGGACAGGAAAAAATCGCATCGTATGCAATGCCAGCTCTTGTTGGTCCTCATGAAGGTGAGCTTTTAACCGAAAATAAATTAACTCCAAAAATTTTTACTCCAGCTATTATTGATGCCAAACGATTAAACTCCATGATATGGACGCTAATAACAGGTACCGTTATATACTGGCTTATCCGACTTGTTTCTAGAAGACGCATTAGTACATTAATAAAGCCGCTCGTGAAAAAAGTGAATTTAGATTTAATTGATGAAGTAGGATATCGTTCCGTATTGATTGGATTTCCAGTTTTTGCGTTAGGCGGACTAATATTTGCGATGATTTGGGCTCAAATTGCCTGGACGCGCTTTTGGGGTTGGGATCCCAAGGAAGTATGGGCACTTATTACTTTCTTGTTTTATGCGGCATTCCTACACTTGCGCCTCTCAAGAGGTTGGCATGGTGAAAAATCCGCTTGGCTTGCCGTAATTGGCTTTGCGATTATTATGTTTAACCTAATCGCAGTCAATTTAATCCTTGCAGGATTACATTCATATGCTGCATAAAGATTATCTAGTATGTATGGACCCTGCGCTTTATGTGGGGTCCCTTTTATAATATGATATATATAAAATCTATTTTTTTCATAGGGGGATTTAAATGGAACAAAAAGTAAAAGTTCTTGTAGTTGATGATGAAGAACGTATTCGCAGATTACTCCGCATGTATTTAGAACGTGAGAACTATGAAATCGATGAAGCTTCTAATGGTGATGAAGCTTTGGAAATGGCTTTGCAAAATGACTATAGCTGTATTCTTCTTGATCTAATGATGCCCGGAAAAGACGGAATAGAAGTATGTAATGAGTTGCGCGAACAAAAGGCTACACCTGTTATCATGTTGACCGCGAAAGGTGAAGAAACAAATCGGATACAAGGGTTTGAAGCTGGGACGGATGATTATATTGTGAAACCATTTAGTCCGCGGGAAGTTGTGTTAAGAGTGAAGGCCTTACTTAGGAGAACGGCTCAAACGGAATTTTCACAAACAGGGGCTTCGGCGAGAGATATCATTGTATATCCACATTTATCCATTGACCATGATGCCCATCGTGTCATGGCGGATGGAAATGAAGTGAATTTAACTCCAAAAGAATATGAACTACTACATTTTTTAGCTAAATCTCCCGATAAAGTGTTCGATCGTGAGCATTTATTGAAGGAAGTTTGGCAATATGAATTTTTTGGGGATTTAAGAACGGTAGATACACATGTGAAAAGACTGCGTGAAAAGTTAAATAGAGTATCAGAAAAAGCAGCGGGAATGATTGTAACGGTTTGGGGAGTAGGTTATAAATTCGAGGCAGGTAATGAATGAGACTTTGGCGTAGTGTTGTAGGGAAACTATGGATGACGATTCTTCTCCTAGTTTCATTCGTATTAATCATCTTGACAATGCTTCTTCTCGAATTTTTTCAAAAGTATCATGTAAGTCAAATCGAGCAAGGATTATCAGAGCAGGCAACAAAAATATCACGCATTCTTGAAGCACATGCAAATGATGGACTCGGTGAAGAAATTGTATTTGAAATATTGGACGAGCCTTTAGGAGTAGCCATTGCTTATAATAAAGAGGATTTTTTATTTTCACCTTATGGCTCATATAAAGGCATGATTCCCGTCGATACATTTTTAAAGGATAAAGATTTGGTTAAAGTTTTTACGGAACGAAAACAAGTAACGAAAGAAATGGCGCTTTCTGATTTGGATTTGAAAGGAAGCCGGTATGAAAATTTAATCGTTGCAGGTGTACCATTAAGTATTAATGGACAAAAGGGTGCAATTTTTATTTATCAGTCCTTAGCAGTCTTGGAAGAAACAACCCAAAAAACAACGAGGCTTATTCTGCTTGCTGCAGGCATTGCAATAGTACTAACTACATTTTTTGCTTTTTTCTTATCCACAAGAATTACTTCGCCTTTAAGAAAAATGAAAGAAGCTGCTTTTGAAGTGTCAAAAGGAAAATTTGATACGAAGGTTCCTTTTTTAAGCCATGATGAAATTGGAGAACTGGCGATTGCATTTAACCAAATGGGGAAACGACTCAAAATTAACATGAGTGTTTTGAGCCAAGAAAAAGAACAACTTAAAAGTATACTAAGTAGTATGGCTGATGGTGTTATGACATTTAGCCAAGGGGGATCAATTTTAATAACGAACCCTCCGGCAGAACGATTTTTGCAGCAATGGCATTATGAAAATGATGATGAATCTAACTCAGTGCCTCCTGAATTGGCAAATCTACTTTCGCAAGCTATCACGACGGAAACAGAACAAACAGGAGAACTCATTTTACAAGGCCGGAATTATGTTATCATCGTGAGTCCTCTTTATACACAAAATCAGGAAAGTGTCAGAGGAGCAGTTGCGGTTATTCGTGATATGACAGAAGAGAGACGCCTCGATAAACTACGAATTGATTTTGTGGCAAATGTTTCACATGAACTAAGAACCCCAATATCGATGCTTCAAGGTTATAGTGAAGCAATTATAGACGATATGGCTGAAACTGAGGAAGAGAAGAAGGAACTGGCTAAAATTATTTACGATGAATCCTTGCGTATTGGCCGTCTTGTAAATGAACTATTGGATTTGGCAAGGATGGAAGCAGGACATATTGCTTTAAATTATGAAGATGTAGACATAGAGAAATTTATTAATCGCATCATGAATAAGTTTGGTGGAGTAGCAAGGGAACATAAGGTTGATCTTCAAAGAAGGATCGAATCAAATGGCGAGTCATTCCATATGGATTCCGATAGAATTGAACAAGTGTTAACTAATTTAATAGACAACGCGATTCGACATACGCAGGAGCACGGGTCTATTGTAATCACGCAAACGAGGACAGCAAAAGGAATTACCATTTCAGTTCAAGATAATGGATCAGGTATACCAGAGGATGATCTGCCTTTTGTTTTTGAGCGGTTTTACAAGGCAGATAAAGCGCGGACAAGAGGAAGAGCGGGAACTGGCCTTGGACTCGCGATTGCCAAGAATATCATTGATGCACATAATGGGCATATATCCGTTCAAAGTAAATTGGGAAATGGAACGACTTTTTCCTTCTTTATTCCAGAAATTTAGACGAATATGTAGAAAGTTGCTATATAATCTTGTTTCACGAGAAACAAAAAAAGCGGATTGGATAATCTTATCTAGGTTGTCCAATCCGTTTTTATGTGGGAAAATAATAATACTTAATAAACAATTTTAATATATTTGTAATAATCTATATGTAACTTTTTAATCCAAAAAACGACTAATCCATTGACGGGGGAGGAGAAAGATATGAACTCCGTATTTCATGAATTATATACGAAATATCATCAAGACCTTTTTCAATTTCTTTATTATATGGTTAAAAACAGGGTGGAAGCTGAAGATTTAGTACAGGAAGTGTATATCCGTGTTATGAAAGCGTACGATAAATTTGAAGGGAAAAGCTCCGAGAAAACTTGGCTTTTTTCCATTGCCAAAAATGTAGCGATCGATCATTTCCGAAAGCAAAAGGGCTGGAAGGATCGCTTATTTGATAAATTCGATTGGGAGCGCAGGGAGATCAAAGATTCAAAAACGCTTCCAGAAGATGCAGTCATTCAAAATGAAGAAGTTAAAATCTTGAAAGAATGTCTTGATACGTGTGCAACGAATCATCGGATTGTTTTGATTATGCGCTATTTAAATGGTCTTTCCATTGCGGAAACAGCGGAGGCTTTAAATTGGAGTGAAAGTAAAGTAAAGACTACCCAACATAGGGCATTAAAATCAATAAGGGTGAAGATGGAAAGTGAACGTGGAAAGGAGGACGATCATCATGCGTCAATCTGATAGAGAAGATGAAAAAGTGATACAGCTTTTTAAGCAGCTCCCAAAAATCGAGGATAAACGATCAATGGATGAGATTTATCGAAATATAAAGATTGGCATGAATAAAAAACAAAGGAAGCCTATTTTTGTACCTGCCCTAACAAGTATCGCTGGACTTTTATTATTCTTACTTGTCTTTCCTTTTATTTTTCAACAATCACCCGTGGATTACTTTAGTTCAAACTCAAAGGTTAAAGAAAATGCAGATTCGGGAAGTATTATGGAAAGTAATTCGGCGGATATGAAAAAGGATATAAATATGGAAGAAGAAATTACGATGTATAATGAAGAAGCAATTGTTGTTGACTCTGATTTAACATCTGCTGTATATGAAAAGGATACGTTAGGGAATGAAATATATACTTTTGGGGCAGTGACTAAAGATGCTATCATCCCCATTACATTATTAGAAAAAGAAAATCATGAAGAAGATTGGTTAATCCAAAATCGTAAAGAGGCAGAATCATTCAATGCTTCAGAGTATGGTTTCCAAGATTTTGCTCCTTTATTAGATGCGATGGAACTTAATGGAGAACGAAATGAAGCTAGGGTCACGATTAGTTCTGAAAATCGTCCGTTTTTTGAAGCAAATGAATTACAAATCATGACTATGCTTCAATATATATTGCAACCTCATGATATTGGCTTAGTTAAATTTGTGAACGAAAATGGCGATAATGTTGAACTTCCGCACTATGGACCCGTCCCAGATCTACCTATAAAGAAAAATTTGAAACGAGGATATTTTTTATATCCTTTAGCTGAAAACTCAGATTATCTTGTTCCAGCCGATGAAGATTCAAACAGTTTAGCAGAAGCTTTAACATACATGAAAACGAAACCGAACAGCTTTTATCAATCTGTCATACCTGATGTGATTTCCGCTGAAGTAGTAAAAGAAGATCCAACAGGTGTAACGATAAAATTTGATAAGCCTGTTGAATTGGATCAAGGGGACCAGCTTAAAAATATGCAGTTAATTGAAGGCATTTTATTAACCGCAAAAGAATTTGGAAAAACTGAGGTTCAATTTGAAAATATCGAACCATCAAATTGGGAAAGTTTCCAATTTGACCAGCCTGTAAAAGTTCCATTAGCTCCCAATCTAATTCAGCATTAACAAAAGCTTGTACTTATCTTCACATACAATGAAAAATAGTGTATAATAAAAAAGAAAAATAAAATACGATTCATCTTCGGGGCGGGGTGAAATTCCCCACCGGCGGTAAAAGGTGCAAGCCTACAAGCCCGCGAGCCTTTAATGAGGCAGGATTTGGTGAGATTCCAAAGCCGACAGTATAGTCTGGATGGGAGAAGATGAAGGGTGCCTTGTGTTCAAAATTGCAGGTTTTGAACACTTATTAAAGCATGCCTAATCAATCTCCCTCAAAGATATTTCTTTGGGGGTTTTTCATTAGTGTAGACTTTATGGCATACCTTTCTTCAACTAGGGATGAATCTCTAAGGAGAGAGGAACATGAAAAAGTTAAGTGTAAAATCATTTGTAACCATTGGGATGCTCAGCAGCTTGTCATTTATTTTAATGCTGATCAAATTTCCAATACCGCCATTTCCACCTTACTTAACAGTTGACTTTAGCGATATTCCTGCAATCATCGCTGCGTTAATGTTTGGCCCGGTTGCGGCTATACTCGTGGAATTATTCAAAAACATATTAGATTATTTCATCTCCAGCAGTGCGACTGGAATACCAATCGGCCATATCGCCAATTTTCTTGCCGGCATATTGTTCGTTCTGCCTACTTATTATGTTTTTAAAATAGTAAAGGCGAAATGGGGATTACTTGCTTCCCTGATTGTCGGCACAATATTTATGGCTGTTTTCATGAGTATCTTTAACTATTTCGTACTTTTACCTGCTTATATTGGATTACTAGGTTGGGAACCAATGAGCAATGCAGCACTTCGCAAAATGGTTGTAGCATCGATACTTCCTTTTAATGTAGTAAAAGGCATTATTATAACCATTGTATTTCTTTTACTATACAGCCGTTTAGGCAGTAGATTAAATAAACATATGGCAATAAAAAATGTATAAATAAAGAGGAGATGCATAACGCATCTCCTCTTTATTTACTCATATTTTAACGGGTCACCGTCAAAAGGAGCATCGGCTACTTTAATGGAATCAGTTGGACAGCCTTCAAAGGCATCGATTAAATCATCCTCTAATATTTCCGGAACTTCTGCTGTTCCTTGATTGTCATCAAGAACAACATAAGCTAGACCTTCATCATCATAATCATATATATCAGGCGCTGCAGCTCCACACGCTCCACACGCTATGCAAGTATCCTTATCCACAATCGTATACTTAGGCACGATATGACCTCCTAATTCTTTTCACTACATTATTATATTAAGTCTATTGAGAATACTTTTCAACAAATACGACAGAAAAGGTACAGTTTAAACCTCTGTCGAATATCATCAGAAAAATGTAGTCATAGTCGAAAAAAAGAATACATGGTAAAATATAGAGACTAAAGTTCGATAGGAGAAGCACTTATTATGACTTTTTTGCATGCCTTGATATTAAGATGTTTAGACACAATAAATGGTGATCGAACCGTTTATTCAATATATCATTTACTTGCAGGCAAGAAATCATCGCAGACGATACAAGATGCTCATTTATATCGCTTATCCCATTTGTTTAAAACATTACCGGGATTAAAGAGACAGCAATTTGATACTTATATCAAAGAATTGCACAAGAAATCATATATAACCTTTTTAGAGGGTACTTCGAAAAGTATAGTGACAGAAATAGGAAATAAAGCTTATTCCCTTTACCTATATGAGCGAAAAATCTTTGACTATATACATGGATGGAAATTTCAGGATACATCCATTCTATTTTGGAAGAGACTCACATTAGTCGTACAAGCGCTATCTCATATGAATCATTCCGTAAATCGATATTATCCAGTTCAGAGAGATGAAGAAATAATGGCTTGGGTCAGAGGATTTTTTGGGGGTTATCAGGGTGACCGTTCGCAAATTTCCAAAGAATTATATGAAGAATTAAATTTAATCTTTTCAACAGACTTTCCGGAAGATCCATATTTGATTATAGCTAGGTTTAGCGGTTATGAAATGATTGGTTTAACTCAAAAGCAAATTGCCGATTATGCAGGCCAAGAAGAAATAGAGGCATATTTTCGATTTTTAAATGGATTGCATTATTTACTGCATACTGTTATTAAACAAAGGAAGAAATATCCGTTTCTTTATACGTTCACGTCAGATATTTATAAACAGCTACCGCTTACAAATTCTACTGTCCGTACATATACATTACTGCAACAAGATTTTACCATTTCACAAATAGCGGATATGAGAAACATCAAGGTAGGTACAGTGGAAGACCATATCATTGAAATAGCATTATTGGACCCAGAGTTTTCAATCGAGCCATTTGTAAAACGACAGCGGGCTAAGGAGATATTAGAAGTTGCCAAAGTACTTAGTCAAAAAAAGCTGAAACCAATAAAAGAAAAAGTGAAGGATAGTTCTTATTTCCAAATTCGCTTAGTGCTTGCTAAGGCAGGTGAGAAAATGTGAATAAATTTGAGGTATTAAATAATATATTTGGGTTTACATCATTTAAAAATGGGCAGGAAGAGATCATAGATGCTGTATTAGATCAATCAGATGTATTGGCAATGCTTCCGACGGGAACGGGAAAATCTCTTTGCTACCAATTGCCTGGGTATATATTAAAAGGGACGGTTCTAATTGTCTCTCCTTTAATATCATTAATGCAGGATCAAGTCGATCAGCTAAGAATGATTGGAGAAAAGAACGCAGTCGCTTTAAATTCTTTTCTTAATTTTACGGAAAAAAACAGGATCTTACATGATCTTTCCCGTTATAGATTTATTTATATTTCACCTGAAATGCTAAGTTCAGAATACATCATTAAAAAGCTTCAGCAAATTAATATTTCCTTATTCGTAATAGATGAGGCCCATTGTATTTCCCAATGGGGACATGATTTCCGACCAGATTATTTAAACCTCGGAACGGTTAGAGCGAAATTAGGGAATGCTCCTGTTTTAGCATTAACGGCTACTGCAACAAAAGAAGTGCGAGAAGATATTAAACAATATTTACATTTTATAAACTTTAAAGAATATATTTTTTCTGTAGATCGGCCAAATATAAGTTTTGTTGTTGAGAAACTAGCAAATCAATTGGAGAAAAAAGAAAAATTGATTGAATTAATCGCATATTTAAAAAAGCCTGGTGTTGTTTATTTCTCCAGTAAACGTCTTGCCGAAGAAACGGCCGAAACTTTAAGGCAAAATGGATTTCAAGATGCAGCAGTCTATCATGGCGGGATGGATCAAGAACAGCGGATTTTGATACAACAACAATTTCTATACGGACAAATCAATATTATTTGTGCAACGAGTGCATTCGGAATGGGTATTAACAAACATAACATCCGCTTCATTATTCATTACCATGTACCTGGTCAAATAGAATCTTATTTACAGGAAATAGGAAGAGCCGGTAGGGATAACGAACGAAGCATTGCAATCATGTTATATTGCAGGGGGGACGAAGAACTGCAAAAACAACTAATCGAAAATGAACTACCAACAGATTCGCAAATTGAAGCTTTTTTTACTTCAACGAGCGAAAGCAATGAACATTTGATGGAAAACTTGAAGTTAACCGAAACACAATTGCGCTTTTTACAGTATTATCATTCATCTAATTTCGATGCTTCCCGAGTAAAATCCATTAAACAAGATAGATATTCAATAAAATTAAAAAAGCTCCAACAAATGCTTGCGTGGGTACATTCTAGGGGATGCAGACGAAACAACGCTATGCACTATTTCAATGAAAAGCTATTGCAACCTCCAGTGGATTGCTGTGATATATGTAAGATTAATCTTAACGATTTTCAAGAAACGACTAAAATAAATGAAAAAACAACATTACATCCTTCCTGGGAAAACAGGCTGCAACAATTATTGCTATTAGAAAGCGGTTTGCGATGAAAAAAAATAGACAAGCAGAAATCGCAAAAAACTTAACAGGGAAGGAATTAGTTTTTCATTTACTATTAACCCAATTAATTATTATTATTTTGGCCATTGTATTAAGCTGGATACTATTCTCTGATCTAACCGCTTTTTTTAACATATTTAAATGGAACACCATTTGGATTATTGTTGGAGTATTTAGTGGTCTTGCTGTAGTAGCCCTGGATTTATTATTAATGAAAAAAGTGCCTCCCGAATATTATGATGATGGTGGAATAAATGAAAAAATATTTTCCAATATGCCAGTTTGGAAAATCGCTTTACTTTCAATGCTCATTGCCTTTGCAGAAGAACTGCTTTTTCGTGGTGTGATCCACACACATTATGGTTTTTGGGTTGCCAGCATCATTTTTGCCCTTGTGCATATTCGTTATTTAACGAATTGGTACTTACTGCTAAATGTATCCGTATTAAGTATTTGGATCAGCCTTTTATATGAATACTCTGGGCAGCAAATTTTACCTGTCATATTTATGCATTTTACAATTGATTTTTTATTAGGAATAAAAATGAGTCGTAATTCCATCCATAATGATTAAGGAGAAGGGATTAATATGTCAAAAAACCAAAAAGATATAAATCGTGATGTACACGAGATTTCAGAAAAGCTTCCGTCAAGGATGGAAGTACACGGACAGAAAAATCGCAAAAAGAAAAATAAGAGTGACAAGGAAGATAATCAGTCTAAACAAAAGAAAATAAGAATTTCGATACCTCTTATACTGCTTGTAATACTCCTCTTGCTTCCCGGAACTTATGCTATTTATTTATTAAATAAAGAAAAAAATCTTGCATCTAGTTCGGCAAAAGGGGTTGGTGAGGAAATATCGTATGTAGAAGATAATAGTATAGAAACTTCGATTGATAATAAGGAATCCTCAAATACTCCTGACAACGCGACGAATGATGAAAAAATGGAGCAGGAGCATCAAAATGAAGAAGTGGAAAATAAAGGAAAAGAGTCAGAGCAGGAAAATGAAACAATAACGTCTGAAGAAAAAGAGGCAGACCATAAAATCAATACGCCAGAAGAAACAGAAAACGGAACAGAGCAAATAGAAAAAATAGAGGAAAAAGTGGAAGAAGCAAAAATAGTTTACCATACAGTTCAAAAAGGAGAGACCCTCTTTAGAATTTCCATGCAATACTATAAAAGCCAAGATGGAATTGAAAAAATTAAAGAAGCCAATGGGATTGC
Organism: Lederbergia panacisoli; assembly: GCF_024626525.1. Lineage (GTDB taxonomy): Bacteria > Bacillota > Bacilli > Bacillales > Bacillaceae_C > Lederbergia > Lederbergia panacisoli. The sequence continues at coordinate 257,741 of NZ_JANJGU010000001.1, read as the reverse complement.
AGATAACGAAATCATGGTGGGTCAATCGCTAAAAATACCACTTCCATAGGGTCATACTACGATTATCTAGTTCATATTATTTAATATGGACTAGATGTCGGAGGGTGTGAGATGATGGAAGCATTTTTGGTGGATTTAGGTAATCATACAGATCAAACGACGAAACAAATGCTGCAAAACTTAATTAATAAAAGGATTAAATATAATCGATATAAGAATATTCATTTTCTTTTGCTTTCATTTGCATTTTTGTTTGGATTTTTTGTTTTTTCCCTTTTTTATAAGGCAACGATTGAAACGAGTACTAACTCCGTGCTAGATACTTTTTCTATACTTGTTAAAAGAAACCACTTTCTAACACTCTTTTTTATAGCTTTTACATTGTTCGGCTCTGTAAAAGTGATATTTGAAAAAAAAGAGAAATCCGAAAAGGAATACCATGCCTTAAGATGTGAAATTATCGAGAAAAGTAAAGATCTTTGGAAGGGCGATAAATGGAATCAACGTCATCGGGTTTTTGAGCAAATGAAAAAAAAATACGATATTAATTTATATCACCAAAGCAAATGATTCTATGTTTTTATTGTGTAAAAACCACGGATAATATAACAATAAATAAACTGAAACGAAGATGTTGAGAACGTTGACTAAAAAATCGTCACTTCACATGTGTCGATTTTTTAGTCGACGAATCCACATCCTGTGAGCCTGTACGTCAATGAACAGGCGCTTGCACTTTTGAGATTAAAATATCTTTTTACGATCTCTTTCCTCTTTTAAAATCTCCACCGCTTCTCTAAACCTTTGTGAATGGATGATTTCTCTTTCCCTTAAGTAACGCAGGCTGTCATTCAAATCAGGATCATCACTCATGTTAATAATCCATTGATACGTTGCCCTAGCTTTTTCTTCAGCAGCAATATCTTCATATAGATCGGCGATTGGATCTCCTTTAGCCTGAATATAGGTGGCAGTCCAAGGAACACCACCAGCATTTTCATAATAAAGTGCTTTTTCGTGGTTTGCATAATGGGCGCCTAGCCCTGCTTCCTTCATTTGTTCAGGAGTGGCGTCTTTTGTTAGTTTATAAACCATTGTGGCAATCATCTCAAGATGTGCAAATTCTTCTGTTCCAATATCAGTTAACAATCCAATCACTTGATCGGGAATTGTATATCGTTGATTTAAATATCGGAGGGCGGCGGCAAGTTCCCCGTCAGCTCCGCCATATTGTTCGATTAAAAATTTTGCAAGCATCGGGTTACATTGGCTCACTCTAACTGGATACTGCAGTTTCTTTTCATAAACCCACATGTAAACCATTACCTCCTACTGTTCATTTGGATTAGTTTCCACCAATGCAACTATACTTGCCATGGCCACGGGGCCTCTTTCCAATCCCAAGGATATTTTGAATAACTGCCACCAAAGCTTGTTAAAGCCCCAAATTCCTGTTCAAACTGATTTTTCACTGTTTGTCTCATTTGTACATATGCATTATATTGCTGAATTGCCTCGTGATCTTGTGGATGAGTATCTAAATAGAGGGCTAATTCAACAATAACGAAATCTACTGCTTGCAGTTCTTCCATAAGGTCATAGTATTTTTGAGGCATCTGCTTCATGTGTCAGCCTCCTCCCTTGCCCTTTCATAAGGACTATAATAAGGGTCATAAAAAGCTTTCCATAATGTACCTTTCTTTAGTGCTTCTTTTGGTGGAAATTGTGGTAAATTTGGCGGTTGAAATCCCATATATAAATTAGGAGGGGTAGAATAGGTTTTCTCTGTCATTGGAGGGCAAGGGTCAAAGGGACTAATATAGGGCGTATAAGATTTATAGAAGCTTGGCATAAAAATACCTCCCTTAAACTGTTATCATTCCATTGTATGAGGTAGTGCCCGTCTTAATTCTGAAACAAAGGAATAGAATAAGGAATAAAGGATCTTATCCGTGATATAATTTTGGTATTCCAAGGGAAAATAGGTGGTTGGATGGAGTATTTCGCTATCATATTCGTAATGTTAGCGGTATTTCTTGTTTATTACATGTATGTAGAAGCATTTTCTGATGTTGTTAAAAAGGAAATTCTGCAATTTCCAAATTTTCCAATTGAATTTGGAGAATTCCATATATTTTTTATTTCTGATATACATAGACGGACGATTAGCGAAACCATCATAGAACAAATCAAAGGAAGAACTGATATTGTCATTATTGGTGGGGATTTAACTGAGAAAGGTGTTCCACTCACGAGGGTGATCGATAATCTTAAAAAGCTTAACAAAATAGCTCCGGTATTTTTTGTATGGGGCAATAATGATTTTGAACTTGATCAAGATCAACTGATCTATGCATTTAATCAAACGGGTGTAAAGGAATTAAAAAATACTGTTTATTACATTAAACGGAAGGATAAAAAAATAGCACTAATTGGTTTAGATGACTTTTCTCAAGAATTGCCGCCCCTTGACCTTTTTATGGAGCAAGTCGAAGAAGATTCTTTTCAAATATTAATTTGTCATAACCCAGAAACTTTGCATATGGTACCAGATATTCAAAATATTAAACTTGTATTAAGCGGTCATACTCACGGAGGACAAATTCGCATTTTTGGAATCGGTCCCTACAGAAAAGGCGGAATAAGGAAAGTAAGGGAAACAACCCTTCTTAATAGCAATGGCTATGGAACTACCATGCTTCCACTCAGACTAGGAGCTAAAGCTGAAACTCATCTTATTACAATTAAAAGTGATAATAGTGATCATCCATTCTTATGAACCATCCATCCCCTCCTTCATACAATGGGGTAAGAGCAAGATTCAGGGGGCGGTTTCATGAGATTGGAGCGCATATCACCTAATCAAATAAAGTATTCCATAACATTTGAAGAGTTGACGCGCAAAGGTTTTTTGCAAGAGGAAATGGTGAAAGACACTTTCATATGGGATTCATTATTTGACGAGATGCTTGATGAGGCAAGCCGTATGTATGAGCTAGACACATATGGAGCTGTATCAATCGATATATATTCGTTAACATCGAAAGAGTTAGTATTGATTTTAACGTTGGATGAAGATGACATGAAGGAGACGTCAACTGAAAGCAAGAAAAAACATAACTTTATGAATGATAAATTTATTGTTGTTACATTTGATGATATTGAAAATTGTATTTTACTAGCAAAAAGTCTTTCACAACACTATATTGAGACATTGCAAAGTTCTTTATTTTCCCTTAAATCAAATTATTATTTAATAATAACTAAAGAAGGAAACAGACATGACAATCTATATGCCATTTGTGAGGAATATGGGGATCTAGTTCACATGTCGATTGAGTTTTTGGAGGATTATGGAAAGTCTATCATACAAAATAAAGCGATTCAAACGTTGCGGCATTACTTTTGAATCATAATCTTTGCACGATATTTAGAAATCTCCTATCATGATAGATGGGAGATTTTTTACGGAAAAAATAAGGAGAGTCGTCATATGCAACGAGAGGATTGTATTATTGTCGGGGGAGGGCCATGTGGATTGGCCGCGGCCATTGCTTTGAATGATATCGGCATGAACCCTTTAATTATAGAAAAAGGGAATATTGTGAATGCACTATACAATTATCCTACACATCAAACATTTTTTAGTTCAAGTGAAAAGCTGTCTATTGGAGATGTACCTTTTATTACGGTTGAACGGAAGCCTAAAAGAAATCAAGCTCTTACATATTATCGTGAAGTAGCAAAGATTAAGGATCTAAGGATTAATAGGTTCGAAACAGTAGAGAATGTATCTAAGGAAAATGAAGTCTTTAAAATAAAAACGAGTTTACGCAATTATGAAGCGGCTTATGTCATTATTGCAACAGGATATTATGATCATCCTAACTACTTGGGAATACCAGGTGAGGAATTACATAAGGTCCTTCATTATTTTAAAGAAGGTCATCCATATTTTGATACAGAAGTAGTAGTAATCGGAGGGAAAAACTCAGCAGTAGACGCCGCCCTGGAATTACATAAGGCAGGTGCAGCGGTAACCTGTTTATATCGGGGCGATGATTACTCTCCAAGTGTCAAGCCTTGGATTATTCCCGAATTTCAGGCTTTAGTAAAAAGCAATGAAATTAATATGATTTTTAATGCGCATGTATTAGAAATAAAGCCAGACTCCATTGTTTACGAGGTAGATTCAGTAAAACATGAAATGAAAAACGATTTTGTCTTTGCCATGACAGGCTATCATCCTGATCACAATTTTATTAGTAAAATGGGTGTGCAAATTGAACCTGACACAGGGAAACCATTGTTCAATCCAGAGACAATGGAAACAAACATAGAAAACTTATACATTGCTGGCGTAATAGCCGCTGGAAATGATGCAAATGAAATATTTATTGAAAACGGACGCCATCACGGGGGGCTAATAGCAAAATCAATACAAACAAAATAAATTAACCACATCCCGTTATTTAAAGTGTGCTGAAACTATCCATTTAAACTGAATGACTGCACTTTCCACGAGCGGAAGACAAGAGACATAGGCTACGTCCTGTTGCCTAAGTAGACTAACATAAATTTAATAAGCATTTTCTTCTCTTCTTATCCATGTTACCATTAAGGAAAGGATAAGAAGAGAGGATAATATTATGTTAGGCGTGTTATCTGCTGGTATTGCTCCGGGATTAGCACTTATCAGCTATTTTTATTTGCGTGACCAATTTGAGCAAGAACCAGTATTAAGCGTATTTAAAGTTTTTTTATTTGGCGCGCTATTAACCTTTCCAATTATGTTTCTTCAATATGTCCTTGCAAAAGAGGGGGTATTCGGAAACGGATTTTTGCATTCTTTTTTTTCTGCCTCCTTATTGGAAGAGTTTTTCAAATGGTTTATCATTTTATTTGCTGTGTATGAACACGGAGATTTTAATGAACCTTATGATGGAATTGTATATGCGGCCAGTTTGTCTTTAGGCTTTGCCACCGTTGAAAATATTTTGTATTTAATAGCAAACGGGATTGAATTTGCGTTCGGACGCGCCTTGTTCCCAGTGTCAAGTCACGCTTTGTTCGGTGTCTTTATGGGATATTATTTTGGAAAAGCAAAATTTAATATTAATGGAAAAAGTAAACAATGGCTGTTCGCTTCTTTTTTTGTGCCCTTTATTTTACACGGTTTATATGATTATATTCTTATCGCTGGTAAAAGGTGGCTTTATTATATTCTTCCCTTCATGCTAATAATGTGGTTTTTCGGTTTAAGAAAAGTAAAGCATGCCCACTTACTTACAAAAAAATTTCATTATGAAAAAGAGAAAGAGAAAAGCGCTGTAATCTGAAATATGGTTATGGTGTTTTTTTATTGTCATTTATCGTAATGAAACTTGCATAAAAACCTCCTATATTCGGAAACTAAACCTATGAAAATTTAAGTTGGAGGAAATTAAAATGAAATATTACAAAGTGGCAAGACTTATTTTCCTTTTATTCCTGTGTACAATAATGATCTCAACTACAAATGTAAAAGATTCAAACGCTTTTACTAATCAAGTCATTCAACATGGTGCAGTTGGTGAGGATGTCATTGAACTTCAGGCTCGCCTTCAATATATCGGTTTTTATAATGGGAAAATTGATGGAGTCTTTGGATGGGGTACATACTGGGCACTGAGAAATTTCCAATACGAATATGGTATGAAGGTGGATGGTTTAGCGGGGGCGGAAACAAAAGCAAAACTTGTGAAAGCATCCAAATATGATAAACAATTTGTTCAAAATCAAATAAATACTGGTAAAACTTTCACTCATTATGGCGGAACAGATTTATCTAAACAAACAGGACCAAGTAAGAATAATACATCTGCTCAAACTCCGAAGCCAACGGCGGCTAATACTCCTACCGGCTTTTCTCAAAATGATATTAATTTAATGGCCAACGCAGTACACGGAGAAGCAAGAGGAGAACCATATGAAGGACAAGTTGCGGTAGCTGCCGTCATTTTAAATCGTGTAAACAGCGCATCTTTTCCTAATACGGTTGCGGGGGTGATCTTTGAGCCAGGAGCTTTTACAGCGGTGGCAGATGGTCAAATATGGCTAACGCCAAATGAAACGTCGAAACGAGCGGTACTAGATGCTATCAACGGGTGGGATCCTACTAACAGCGCTTTATATTATTTCAATCCTGACACGGCTACTAGTGCTTGGATCTGGACAAGACCGCAAATCAAACGAATCGGACAACATATATTTTGTATGTAGAAAGAGAGGTGGCATTTTATGATTAGAAATATATTAATTGTAGTATTAACGATTGGAATAGCAGGTACTGCCTATTGGGGATATCAAGAACATCAGGAAAAAAACGCAATCTTAATCAATGCCGAAAATAATTATCAAAGAGCCTTCCATGATCTTTCTTATCAGATGGATGTTCTCCATGAAAAAATTGGGACAACGCTCGCCATGAACTCAAAGAAATCCTTATCACCAGCACTTGCTGATGTGTGGCGAATAACATCTGATGCACGTGGGCAAGTTGGCCAACTCCCACTAACACTAATACCTTTTAATAAAACAGAAAGCTTTTTAACGAATATTGGTAATTTTAGTTACAGGACCGCTGTGAGAGACTTGGATAAAGAACCGCTTTCGAAAAATGAATATGCATTATTAAAAAAAATGTACAGTCAAAGTAATGATATTCGCAATGAACTTCGTAAGGTTCAACATCTAGTTTTAAAAAATAATTTGAGATGGATGGACGTTGAGTTAGCGCTTTCATCTGGAAAAGAAAATGCGGATAATACCATTATTGATGGGTTTAAGACAGTGGATAAACGAGCAAAAGGATATGACGAAGAAAACCTGCAAGATCCTACTGTTGTTGCGTTTCAAAAAAAGGATCAAAATTTTGACCACTTAAAAGGAAAGACAATATCTAAAGATGAGGCACTCAATCTTGCCAAAAAATATTCAGGGATTAATTCCGTAAATGAATCCAAGGTTGTTGAAAATGGAAAGGGTGCTGCATACGATTTTTTTAGTGTCAACCTTGATGATGGAAAGGGAGACGGTGCTAGCATAGATATTACAAAGAAGGGTGGGTATCCAATTTGGCTTATTAACCATCGGGGTATCGGTACTCAAAAATTAAGTTTGAATGATGCAATGACGAAAGCAAACGACTTTTTAAAAAATCATGGTTATAAGAAGCTAGAGGCTGCGGAAAGCATGCAATATGATACAATCGGTTTATTTACTTACGTCACAAACGAAAATGGAGTAAGAATCTATCCTGAATCTATTAAAGTAAAGGTTGCACTGGATAACGGGCAAATTATCGGATTTGCTGCCAATGATTATTTAAAGGGGCATAAGGATCGAGATATTTCTAAGCCAAAGTTGAAGCTTGAAGATGCTCGCGGCTATTTAAATACTAACGTGAAAGTAATGGAGGATCGTCTGGCGATTATTACAAATGAACTTGGTGAAGATGTGTTATGTTATGAGTTTATTGGAACAATGGATAATGACACATACCGAATATATATTAATGCCGACAATGGTATTGAAGAAAAAGTAGAAAAACTTAAAAATGCTGAACCCATTTATGAAGAGACGATATAACATTTAATATAGGCGGAATCTCTGCGTACCGCCTATATTTTTTTTCCTTTCCGTGCGATAATGGTATTAATTGCTTATTAATACTACGGGGTGTGGCATTCATGTTAAGAGTTGGAATGGAGCTAATATTGGAAACCGACAATCAGAATGAAGAAAAATATAAAGCTAAAATTGCTGACATTGATGAAAACAAAATATATATTTCTTATCCTCTTGGGGTAACAAGCAATAAGACTGTCTTTTTGCGAAATGACACAAAAATGTATGCTAGCTTTGTTGACGAAGAATCAGGTGCTTTTTTGTTTAAAACAAAAATTATCGGCAGGGTAAAAAATCAAATTCCTTTACTAGTTCTTACCTTTCCTGGTGTTGAAAACTTATTGAAAGTTCAAAGAAGACAATTTGTCAGAATTAATGCCGCGATTGATGTTTCTTTGCAGCTTCTTGAATCAGAAGAGATTTTTCCAACTGTTACCGATGATTTTAGTGCTGGAGGTTGTGCAGTCCTTTTACCGAAAAACGTTATCATCCATAGGGGGGAATTAGGAAGGGTTTGTATAGTTCTGCCAATGCATTCTGGAGAGTACGTATATTTAAATCTAGATTGCAGAATCATTAGGGCATTTGATAAAAATAAGAGCCAGTTAGTATCTATTCAATTTCTTAATGTGAAAAATAAAGAACAACAACAATTAATGCGCTTTTGCTTTGATAAACAACTTGAATATCGAAAAAGAGGAATTACAACCTAAATATCCTATATGTATATAGCGAGTTTTTTTGACCGATGATAAGAAGAAAACGGAGTTGTCACATGTGAATGCAATGGAACGCATTTTACTAAAACTCGTATTGATTCATCTTATCATCTTAATCCTTGTTCAAGGTTTTCATGAAATGGGATTCCTCAAATTCTCTAATAAACTAATTTTATACGAGGGTACAGCAGGCATGGAAGAACAGCCGAAATTAAACGTCTTTAACGTGAAAGAATGAGGACTATGCTTGTCTTCATTTTTTTGTTTTATGGTAATATAGAGTAGGAAAATGACGAAACAGGTGATAACAATGAAGAAAATTAGTATAGCAATTGATGGGCCAGCTGCAGCTGGAAAAAGCACCGTAGCAAAAATGATTGCAGAAAAACTTTCTTATATTTACGTTGATACAGGAGCCATGTATAGGGCGCTGACGTATAAAGCGCTTGTCCAGAATTATGATATTAAAGATGAAACTGAAATTTCCCGTTTGCTATTACATACTAAGATTGAACTAAAGCCATCCGTAAATGGACAACTTATTTATTTGGACGGGCAAGATGTTACAAAACAAGTTCGAAGTGAAGCAGTAACAAATAATGTGTCTACTGTTGCTTCTTATAAAGCCGTACGAGAAGAAATGGTTTTACGTCAGCAGCTGTTTGGTAAAGATGGCGGAGTTGTAATGGATGGAAGGGATATAGGAACAAAGGTTCTTCCGAATGCGGAGTTGAAAATATTTTTACTTGCAAGTGTAGACATTAGGGCAAACCGACGCCATTTGGAAAATATCCAAAAAGGTTTTCAATCTGATTTGGAAAAATTAAAAGAAGAAATTATCCTTCGTGATAAACAAGATTCAGAGAGGGAAATCTCACCTTTAGTAAAGGCGGAAGACGCTTTGGAACTTGATACATCCTCATTATCAATTAAGGAAGTAGCTGATAAAATATTTGCTCTGGCAGAAGAAAGGATTGAAAGACTGTGAATTTTTATACATTTGCAAGAGCAGTTGTCAATTGTGTCCTAAAACCTTTATATAGAATTGAGATAAGTGGCACTGAACATTTCCCTAAAGAAGGCGGTGTTTTATTGTGTGCCAACCATATCGATAACTTGGATCCCCCGGTCGTTGGCATTACAGCTCCAAGACCCATTTATTTTATGGCGAAGGCGGAATTATTTAAACATCCTTTAGGCAAAAAGCTTATGGAAAACATTCAAGCATTCCCAGTAAAAAGAGGACTTAGTGATAGAGAGGCGTTAAGAACAGGCTTAAGATATTTGAAAGAAGATAAAGTTGTGGGACTTTTTCCTGAAGGAACGAGAAATAATACCGGAGAAGTTGGAAAAGGGCTTGCGGGTGCAGGTTTTTTTGCTCTGCGATCAAATGCTCACATTGTCCCTTGTGCAATCATCGGTCCATACAAACCCTTTAAAAAGTTAAAGGTTATTTATGGACGCCCAATTGACTTTACCGCAATGAGGGAAAATAAAGTATCAGCGGAAGAAGCCACAGATGTAATTATGTCAGAGATTAGGAAATTAATAGAGAACGATAGAAAAGCGTAAGAGCCCCCGAAGCTAGGCAATTAAAACTGAATTTTATAAAGATCTATAAACTCTTTCGCTTGACAAAATAAGTCATTTATAAGAAGTTTATTACAAGATGATTTTTTTGAATTATATGAGGATTTTTCTTGGTTGTCATTAGAAAGCCTTATAGTTTTTAAATGCAGGATAGGAGGAGTACATATGACGGAGGATATGAATAATATTGAAGTGAAAAGTTTCTCTGAAGGAGACCGCGTTAAAGGGACGGTAACTAAGATTGAAGAAAAACAGGTCTTAGTCGATCTAGAAGGGAGCAAGCTTGATGGGATTATTCCAATAAGCGAACTTTCAAGCCTTCATGTTGAGAAAGCTTCTGACGTGGTCCACGAAGGTGAAGTATTAGATTTGATAGTAACTAAAGTGGAAGAAGAGCTCCTCGTACTTTCAAAACGTAAAGTGGATGCTGAGAATGCCTGGGAAACTCTTGAACAACGATTCCAAAATAATGAGGTATTCGACGCGGAGGTAAATGAAATCGTAAAAGGTGGTTTAGTAGTTGATTTAGGTGTACGAGGATTCGTCCCTGCATCAATGGTAGAGGACCATTTTGTCGAAGATTTTTCAGATTATCAAGGGAAAACTCTTTCTTTTAAAATTGTTGAGTTAGATAAAGAGAAAAACCGACTAATTCTTTCTCATCGTATCGTAGTGGAAGAAGAAAAAGGGCGCGAGAAACAAGTGGTACTCGAAAAACTAGAAGCTGGCCAAGTGATAGAAGGTACGATTCAAAGGCTCACCGATTTCGGAGCTTTTGTAGACATTGGCGGCGTTGATGGACTTGTACACATTTCTCAACTTTCTCATGAGCATATCGATAAGCCATCAGATGTTGTTAAAGAAGGCGACAAGGTTCAGGTGAAGGTTTTATCGGTTGATCGTGATAACGAAAGAATTTCACTTTCTATTAAAGAAACACTTCCGGGACCTTGGACTAATATTGTTGAAAAAGCACCAAGAGGAACGATATTAGAAGGTACAGTAAAACGTCTTGTTTCCTTTGGAGCATTTGTAGAAGTTTTCCCAGGTGTAGAAGGACTTGTTCATATATCACAAATCTCGCATAAACATATCGGGACTCCTCACGAAGTGCTGCAGGAAGGTCAAACTGTTAAAGTTAAAGTGTTGGACGTAAATGAAAAAGACCAACGACTATCCTTAAGCATGAAGGAACTTGAAGATCAAGATTATCAATCAAAAGACTATGAACTACCTGAAGAATCAAAAGGATTCCAACTAAGTGATATGATTGGTGATAAATTAAAAGGTTTTAAATAAACAAATCGGAAACCTCCCGTATAAAAGAGGGCACTGAAGAAGGGCTTTTAAACAGGTTGTTGATTTTCGCTCCAATCAACGGTGTTAGAAATTAGGAAATGCTTTTCATATGGTCGAAGAAAAAAAGGTATAATACCTCATTTGAGGGAATTATACCTTTTTGCCGTATAATTATAGAAAAGAAAATCTTTTGTAATAAGCTGCTTGTTTCTTTTGTGAAACTTTTTTACAAAGGAAAAACAATTTCAATATGCTGAGCAGTCTGAATACACGTAGACTCCTGCGGGAAGTGTGAGATAGGCAGGACCCCGCAGGGCGAAGCCCAAGGAGGCTTGCCACTCGCCCGCGGAAGGCGAAGTGTATTCGGACTGGGGAAATTCTGATAAAACATTAAAAGAATTTCAGTGCCTTCGTATAAAACTATAGGTTTTTTAAATTATCTGATTAAATTTTCATCACCTTTCCTATACTGATAGCGGAGGTGATGAAAATGCAAGGAATGATATTCTTACTTATTGCATGGGTGATTTGGATTTACGCAACATTTATGATGGATAAAAAATCAACTTATAGATGGCCAATTGCAAGTTGTGCCTTACTCTTAATCATTTTAAAGCCCCTTACCATAAGATTTTATTTCTTGCATATAAGTGGATCGTCGCTTTTGATTTTAATCATCTGTTATTACTTATCATCTAAACTGCCATTTAAAAAGCAACTTCATTTATTATTTTCGGTATTTACTTTAATGGTAGGCTATGCTGGTTTTCTTTTATTTGAAATGTACGACCCTATCTGGATGTTCATGGATAGAGTTGTGCTTACCTCATTTACTTTATTTATTTTTGGATACTTTCTATATTCTTCATCTGTTCTTACTCGAATACTGCTAATATGCCTTGGTACACTTCAAGGAGATATTGTATTTGCTTCATATTTAAGTAAATGGGATATGCCTTATTTAATCGGTTCGATGGAATATTTAGATATTATTTCAATTATTATCATTTCCAATTTATTATTTCACTTTATTTCCAATCTAACCGCTATTACTAGAATAAAGGGAAATAAAAAAATTTCCCAATAAATGATTTTCATTACCTTTTCTATAGATAATATGGTACGATTTCTCAGTAGAACTAAAGATTAACTTTAAAGTGAGTGGATGAAATGTCTAAACCGACTGTGGCGATCGTTGGTCGTCCGAACGTAGGTAAATCAACTATTTTTAATCGAATCGTAGGAGAACGTATATCAATCGTAGAAGATACGCCAGGAGTAACGAGAGACCGAATTTATGGTACAGGTGATTGGCTTTCTCATGAATTTCATATAATCGATACAGGCGGCATTGAAATGGGGGATGCTCCATTTTTGGAAGAAATACGGTTACAAGCAGAGATAGCCATCGCAGAAGCTGATGTTATCATTTTTATCGTCAATAGCAGGGAAGGGGTTACCTCCGCAGATGAGGAAGTGGCTAAAATCCTGTTTCGATCCAAAAAACCAGTCGTTTTGGCCGTGAATAAAGTGGATAATCCAGAAATGCGCGCGGATATTTATGATTTTTATTCGCTCGGCTTCAACGAACCTTTTCCGATTTCGGGATCTCATGGCCTCGGGTTGGGAGATTTACTTGATGAAGTAGTCAAACAATTTCCCGAAAGTATGGATGACAATACAGAAGAGGATACAATCAAATTTAGTTTAATTGGAAGACCGAATGTAGGGAAATCTTCTATCGTAAATGCAATGCTTGGTGAGGAAAGAGTAATTGTTAGTAATATAGCAGGTACAACTAGAGATGCAATAGATTCTTCTTATGAGTTCGAAGGACAAAAGTTTACAATAATTGACACTGCGGGAATGCGTAAAAAAGGAAAAGTATATGAAAACACTGAAAAATATAGTGTATTAAGGGCGTTAAAAGCGATTGATCGGTCTGACGTTGTTCTTGTAGTTCTAAATGGAGAAGAAGGAATTTTAGAGCAGGACAAAAAAATCGCAGGATATGCGCACGAGGCTGGCAGGGCTGTTATCATCGTAGTTAATAAATGGGATGCTGTAGAAAAAGATGAAAAAACAATGAAAGAATTTGAAGAGAAAATAAGAGCCCATTTCTTATTTTTAGATTATGCCCCGATACTATTCGTGTCAGCAATAACGCGAAAACGGTTGACAAACTTATTTCCGGCAATAAAAACGGCTAGTGAAAATCATGCAATGAGAGTGCAGTCAAGCGTTTTGAACGATGTTATTGCCGATGCTATAGCGATGAATCCTACACCTTCAGATAAAGGGCGAAAGTTAAAAATTCTTTATGTGACACAAGTGGGGATCAAACCACCAACTTTTATTGTATTTGTGAATGATCCAGAAATCATGCATTTTTCATATGAAAGATTTTTACAAAACAGAATAAGGGAAGCGTTTGGATTCGAAGGGACGCCTATTAAAATCCTTACAAGACAAAGAACATAAGTGGGTGAACAAATCTTGAGCAATAGAAAAGAAAGAGTTGCTGTTATTGGAGCGGGAAGCTGGGGTACTGCTTTGGCGCTTGTGTTGGCAGATAATGGACATCATATTCAATTATGGACTCGAAATGATCAGCAAAAAGTCGAAATCAATGAAAAACATACAAATCATAAATATTTACCAGAGATTAATCTTCCTGATTTGATTACCGCCCATACATCGCTGGAAGAAGCTTTACATGGAATAGAAACCGTCGTATTAGCTGTTCCTACTAAAGCGATAAGGGAAACATTAAGGGAGATTATAAAGTTTCAAATGCAGCCACTTACTTTCGTGCATGTAAGTAAAGGAATTGAACCTGACAGCTTGTTGCGTATTTCAGAAATGATTGATGAAGAAATACCTAAACGGATTCTTAAAGATATCGTTGTGCTTTCAGGGCCTAGCCATGCAGAAGAAGTAAGCTTGAGACATCCTACAACAGTTGCAGTTTCATCGAAAAATATGGAAGCAGCAGAAAAAATACAAGATTTATTTATGAATCAACATTTTCGCGTCTATACAAATCTCGATTTGATTGGGGTTGAAATAGGCGGAGCTCTTAAAAACATCATTGCATTAGCGGCTGGAATTTCTGATGGCTTAGGATATGGAGATAATGCGAAAGCAGCACTCATAACGAGGGGGCTTGCGGAAATCTCTCGTTTAGGGACAAAAATGGGCGCAAATCCATTAACGTTTTCAGGATTGGCTGGAATAGGCGATTTAATTGTAACATGTACAAGTGTTCATTCCAGGAACTGGAGAGCGGGCAATATGCTTGGCAAAGGGCAAAAGTTAGAGGATGTTTTGAGCAATATGGGGATGGTTGTAGAAGGTGTTAGAACGACAAAAGCCGCTCACCAATTAGCCCGAAAATATAATTGCAGCATGCCGATTACAGAAATTCTTTATCAAATATTATTTAATGATGTAAACGCAAAAGAAGCCGGGGAACAATTAATGGCAAGACTAAAAACAAATGAAATGGAAGATCTTGTCGATATATTAAGTGAGCAAATGGAACAACTATGAGTTGACTAGGCAAAAGAGGATGCTAATCTTTTTTAAGTGCATATAATGCTTTGAAGTAAATTGCTTAAACAGGTGGAATGGGTATTAGTTTGTCATCTATGAAGCAAAGGGGCAACCGTTGCTTCATCTTTTTTTTGTTGCTGATTTTGTAACGTAATTTAAACTTTTAATAAATTGACCATGATATAATATCATGTAACTTGTCATTTAAGTAGTGGAGGAGTCAATATGTCACCATCAATGCAAAAAATGTGGATATCTATCATAGGGATGTTTCTACTGGCTTTAGCAATGTTTACAATTTACATCAGTCGTTATAAATTGAATAATAAATTATTAAAAATAGTCACTTCTATCACAGCATGGCTGTTTATGATCATTGGTGGGATTATTATGCTTTTCGTTGTTCTAACGGGTCCAACCAGCTGAGTTTCATACGCTCAAGAAGCGATCAACATGATAGATGCTGAAGGGATGAAGCAATAAAATGAGATTTAAACTGAATATAGCAATAATACTTGCCACAATTTTATTAAGTGGATGTCTATACCCTCAAGAAAAAAGAGTAGAGAATCAAATACCTTATGAAGATCAAATAAAGGCTGTACAGACAGCTGTGGATCAATATAGCGATACGAGCGACGGACTTTTGCCAATCAAAACCCGTGAAAATGATACTCCTATTTACATAAAATATCCGATTGAATTTTCAAAACTGGCCCCCCGGTTTTTAGCATCTCCCCCTGGAAATGCATATGAAAGTGGGGGTGTATTTCAATATGTTTTAATAGACGTTGAAACAAAACCAACAGTAAAGGTGTTTGATTTACGCATCGCGGAAAAAATAAGGGAAGTGAAATTGAGAATTAAAACTCAAGGATATCCACCATTTAAAGAGGCAATAGCTAGTCATATTTATACGTTGGATTATAAAAAGCTAGGCTATAAAAGCGAACCTTATATCATTTCACCTTTTACAAATCATAATTTGCCTCTAGTGATTAATTTAGACGGTGAGATATTTGTTGATTATATAAGTGACCTATATCAGACTTTAAAAGAAAGTGGGAAATCTTATAAGCAAGGTGAGGATATTACAAGCATTCTCACAGACAATTCATCATTCGTTCCTGCCTATTCACTTTCGTATACAGTAGATGAAAACAATGAACCGATTTACATGGAAAAATAGGAATAATCCTTCTTTCACTCAATATAATGTGGAAGAAGGATTTTTTATTTACTTCTTAAAATGGTCATATAAGAATCGGACAACATCGTAAACATCTATTGTCCAATCGTTTATAGGATGTTAAGTCCCTTGAACTCAATGATAGGAGGGAACCTCTTGGAAAAGGTGGACATTTTTAAAGATATTGCAGAAAGAACAGGCGGAGATATTTATTTAGGCGTAGTAGGAGCTGTTCGAACAGGTAAATCCACATTTATTAAAAAGTTTATGGAACTGGCTGTACTTCCGAACATCAAGAGTGAAGCAGATAGAGCACGAGCGCAAGATGAACTTCCTCAAAGTGCCGCAGGCAGAACGATCATGACGACGGAACCTAAATTTGTGCCTAATCAAGCTGTAGCGGTTCAAGTGGATGAAGGACTTGAAGTGAATGTGAGGCTTGTTGATTGTGTCGGCTATACTGTACCAGGTGCAAAAGGATATGAGGATGAAAATGGCCCGCGAATGATTCATACACCATGGTATGATGAACCAATTTCCTTTCACGAAGCAGCAGAAATTGGAACGAGAAAGGTTATTCAAGAGCATTCGGTGCTTGGAGTGGTCATTACTACGGATGGAACAATTGGAGAAATACCACGCATAGACTATGTTGACGCTGAGGAGCGAGTAATAGAAGAATTACAAGAAGTTGGAAAACCATTTATTATGGTTATAAACTCTTCACGTCCGCATCATGCAGAGACAGAAAACTTGCGCAAGCAACTTGAAGCAAAATATGATATCCCAGTGCTTGCCATGTCCGTTGAGAGTATGAGAGAAACAGATGTGATGAGTGTACTTCGTGAAGCTTTATATGAATTCCCTGTATTAGAAGTAAATGTGAACTTGCCTAGCTGGGTAATGGTATTAAAGGAGAATCACTGGCTCCGCAATAACTATCAAGAGGCTGTTAAGGAAACAGTTAAAGATATTAAGAGATTACGAGATGTAGATAGAGTCGTTCAGCAGTTTTATGAGTTTGACTTTATCGAAAATGCTGGTTTGGCAGGGGTAGATATGGGGCAAGGAATTGCAGAAATTGATTTATTTGCTCCAGATGATTTATATGATAATGTACTCAAGGAAGTCGTAGGAGTTGAAGTCCGCGGTAAAGACCACCTTCTTGAACTCATGCAGGATTTCGCGGATGCAAAGAGAGAGTATGATCAAGTATCCGATGCACTTGCAATGGTTAGGCAAACGGGATATGGAATTGCAGCACCTTCTCTGGCTGATATGAGTCTCGATGAGCCTGAAATTATTAGGCAAGGAGCACGATTTGGTGTCAGATTAAAAGCAATGGCACCATCCATTCATATGATAAAAGTGGATGTCGAATCAGAATTTGCACCGATCATTGGAACCGAAAAACAAAGTGAGGAGCTTGTCCGCTATCTCATGCAGGATTTTGAGGACGATCCTCTATCAATCTGGAATTCAGATATTTTTGGCAGAAGCTTGAGCTCCTTAGTGAGAGAGGGCATCCAAGCAAAAATAGCCATGATGCCAGAAAACGCAAGATACAAACTAAAAGAAACACTTGAAAGAATAATTAATGAAGGTTCCGGAGGATTAATAGCAATCATTCTTTAAAAGATGGTATGTTAATTGCAGCTTCCGGAGTATGGATTAATGAAACAAATTTAACAGATAATAGAAAAAAAGATGCCGAATGCGACGATATTCGGCATCTTTTCCATATTTTACGCCTTTTATTCTTGCTAACATAAAATATATATGATAATCTTTTAAACAGAATTGCTGATAAATCCCTTATTTAGCAGTAATCCAAACGGTTTCTAACATTTTTATGTTTAGAAATCTTAAAAATTGTTCACAAATGTAATAGCAGTTGCGGAACAAGATCTCTCTTTATTGGGAGGAGGTGAATGGTATGAACAAAACTGAACTAATTAATTCTGTTGCTGAATCAGCAGAACTTTCTAAAAAGGATGCTACTAAAGCTGTTGATGCTGTTTTCCAATCCATCCAAAATGCTTTGGCTAACGGTGATAAAGTAGCTTTAATCGGTTTTGGTAACTTTGAAGTTCGTGAGCGTGCTGCTCGTAAAGGACGCAATCCTCAAACTGGTCAAGAAATCGAAATCGCTGCAAGCAAAGTTCCAGCGTTCAAACCAGGTAAAGCGCTTAAAGATGCAGTTAAATAATTACATACATTCTTTAGCGTAACAAATGGAACTGCCTTATTATTACGGCAGTTCCTTTTTAATTTTTAAAGCATTTATGCTAAGATGGGAATACAAAAGAATCTAGGGTTCAAATGTAGAATCTCGGAATAACAAGGCTACAGAAAAGAAGTCCTTAAACGTGGTTGTTGATTTGCGCTCCAGGCGCTACGCTTTCCGCGGGCGGTACGGGAAGCCTCCTCGGCGCAAGCGCCTGTGGGGTCTCCCCTGTTCCGTATTCCCGCGACGGACAGGACGTCCTAGTGTCGGCGATGGCCGCAGGACGTGGCCGTCTTTAGCCGACCAGGAGTCTACGCGCCTTCCGCTCCAATCAACAGCTTTGAAAATCAATATCGATTTCTAACTTAGAAAAAAACAGGATTCCAGGTTTGCATTATGCTTACAATACTAAGGATTAGCCATGATGTTTTTATGGAATTTCTAAAAAAGTTCATCAATACGGAAACTACATATTTGTCATTTCATTTTCAAAAAATGCATATCAAACTAAGCTTTGCTAAAAGTTAAGTGTTTTTTCGAAAATAGCAGAGGAAATTCTTTGTTAAATAAAAACTTAAGCCTTTCATGGAAGTCGTATGAAAAGGAAAAGATTTGAGAACAAGGTAGGAACAGTATAGTCTCCCTACATTGAATAAAGGAATATCCCAGTTGATCTACGTTCCAGGTGGCGACTCCTGGGGATCAGCGTGACAGGTGAGACCCCGCAAGGCGCGAAGCGTCTGAGGAGGCTCATGGAAATGCGTAGGCGCCTTGACCAGCCCCGACAAGCATAAGACAGATTACGTAGTGGCTTGCCTTTTAGCCACGTAGTAATATGACTTATGACCCCGAAGGGCTTGGCGCTGCAGCTAGACAAACCGCACGCCCCCCCGGAAAGCGTCCGCCTGGAACGGAAATCAACGGTAGTAGGCAGACGCGTTGTATGTAGATTATTTTCAGTACAAGAAAACCTTGTACCATTTGACTCGATGAATATTGAGAGTCAAAAAATAGTGTAGGAGGAACGGTCATGGCTGAAGTAAATCGATCGCAAATTGAAGATGCGGTTCGAATGATAATAGAAGCAATAGGTGAAGATCCAAATAGGGAAGGTTTAATAGATACTCCAAAACGTGTAGCAAAAATGTATGAGGAAGTTTTTTCTGGTTTAGGAAAAAACCCGGAAGAATATTTTGATACCATTTTTGGTGAAGATCATGAAGAACTTGTTCTTGTTAAAGATATCCCTTTTTTTTCAATGTGTGAACATCATTTAGTACCCTTTTTTGGTAAAGCCCATGTGGCTTATATACCTCAAAATGGAAGGGTCGCCGGTTTAAGTAAACTTGCAAGAGCTGTAGAAACAGTGGCGGCCAGACCGCAATTACAGGAACGGATTACATCCACAATAGCAGATGTTATGATGAAAAAACTCGAACCACAAGGCGTTATGGTTGTTTTAGAGGCTGAACATATGTGTATGACAATGAGGGGAGTAAAAAAACCAGGTGCGAAAACTGTGACATCCGCGGTTAGGGGAATACTGGCCACTGATGGTCAAGCACGGGCGGAAGTACTATCCTTAATAAAATATTAACATTTTTATGAGGTGAGAACATGAGTAATGGGCGCGGGCAATCGGATTTCATAATTATTAAAGCATTAGAAGATGGAGTAAATGTCATTGGCTTAACGAGAGGTTCGGATACTAAATTCCATCATGCAGAAAAGTTAGACGCAGGTGAAGTCCTGGTGGCCCAATTTACGGAGCATACTTCAGCAATCAAAATTAGAGGGAATGCAAACATTGTTACCTCATTTGGGGAAATAGATAGTGAAAATAATAAATAACCAATAAACCACAAAATCGCAATTAGCTATTTCAATATGTTATAATTATAGGGCATGTATAAGAACGGGCTTTTATTTGTAGATAGAAACGAGGATTTTGTTATGGCTGTCTGTAATTATGAACAGCAAGTGAATTCAATAAAAGATAAGTTGCAGCAAAAATGCTTTCATCCTTTTTTACATAAACATATTGAACCGCCTGCCTTTGATGTAGATCAAATTCTTCTAATGACTTACTCTTTACAGGATCTAAGCTTATCAATGGAAGAGCGTGAAGCGTATATCATGGCAACTATGCTTGCAAACTTAGCACTAGAAACCCATGAAAATGTATCAGATCCCAAAATATCATTGAAAGCACGCCAACTTACTGTATTGGCCGGAGATTACTATAGTGGCATGTATTATAGTTTATTATCCGAATATCGGAATATTGAACTGATAAAATCTCTTGCACTTGCAATCAAAACAATTAATGAACATAAAATTAATATCATTCACTTTACAGATGACAGTATTGATTCATATCTTGAGAGTGTAAAAAAGATAGAATCAGGACTTTTGGAACAATTTTGCATTCATTTTCAAATACCTTTAAAATATATTAACTTTTTCACGGAATTTTTATTTTTTAAAAAAATTGGTGAAGAATTAAAAATGTCAATTAATGGGAAATTTTCCGTTTTTATAAATGGAATAAAAAAATTCTATTTGAGAAATAACACGGAACTGTCTTCTGAAGATGAAAAAAAAATAATAACAAATATAATGAATGAGTCAAAGAGTAAACTTGATGGCATGGTAAAAGAATTGCATGTATTGCCATCAAACATGTACTTGCGGCTGAATGAATTGGCTGGTTCTTTAACTGGAGGATGTTGACAAAGATGCAATCAAAAGAGGAACGAGTACATAGCGTATTTGAAAAAATACATCAAAATTATGATAAAATGAATTCGATTATCAGCTTTCAGCAACATATAAAGTGGCGAAAAGAGACAATGAAAAAGATGAATGTCCCTGAAGGTGTTCATGCCCTTGATCTTTGTTGTGGAACTGGAGATTGGACAATTGCACTTGCACGTGCTGTAGGCAGCACCGGCAAAGTAATTGGCTTAGATTTTAGCCACAATATGCTGCAAGTAGCTAAAGAAAAAAAAGAAAAGGAACAATTAGATCATATAGAGCTTATTCAAGGTAATGCGATGGAACTTCCATTTGAGGATAATTCATTTGACTACGTTACAATTGGTTTTGGTTTGCGTAATGTCCCGGACTATATGCAAGTATTGAAAGAAATGAACAGAGTGTTAAAGCCTGGTGGAATGGCTGTATGCCTTGAAACATCCCAACCGACTCTCCCCGTTTATAGACAAGCTTATTATTTGTATTTCCGCTATATCATGCCCTTATTTGGAAAATTAGTTGCCAAAAGCTTTAAAGAATATTCTTGGTTACAAGAATCAGCCCGTGACTTTCCGGGTATGGAGGAGCTAGCCCAAATGTTCTGGAGAGCTGGATTTGTCGACGTTATATACAAATCCTATAATGGTGGTGTTGCAGCGGCTCATATTGGAATGAAACAGAAATAAAGCCTAGGTGGAAATGAAATGAAACTAACATTACTTAATTCGACCTTAAAAGCTGACTTCGACATCATCGAAACAGAAATGGAATTAGCCATTCAATCAGACATGGGACTACTCCAAAAAGCGTCAGGACAGCTTCTAAAAGCAGGGGGGAAACGAATTAGACCTGTTTTTGTCCTGCTAGCAGCAAAATTTGGTACGTATAATATACATACAATTAAAAACACTGCAGTTGCTTTAGAGCTTATTCATATGGCCTCATTAGTCCATGACGATGTAATTGATGATGCCGAGCTTAGAAGAGGACAACCAACAATCAACTATACATGGAATGATCGTATTGCGATGTATACTGGTGATTATATATTGGCTCGTTCTCTTGAATATATGACAAATATTCCTCATTCAATGGCCCATCAAATACTCTCAAACGCGATTATTGAGGTTTGTATGGGGGAAATTGATCAAATAAAAGATAAATATCGTTTCAATCAAAATTTAAGAGACTATTTACGACGCATTAAAAGAAAAACCGCTTTACTAATTGCCGTAAGCTGTGAACTAGGAGCAATTACTGCTGGTGCCGATGAAAAGACTCATAGAAAGTTATATAGATTTGGTTATTTTATCGGGATGTCTTATCAAATTATAGATGATATTCTCGATTTTACTGGTTCAGAAAAAGAACTAGGGAAACCTGCTGGAGAAGATTTGCGTCAAGGAAATATTACATTGCCAGTCCTATATGCAATGCAAGACGATAGCTTGAAAGTTGATATATTGAATGTTAATGAACATACAAATAAAGAAGACATGATTGGTATTATATCTGCCATTAAAAATTCGGGAGCAATAGAAAAGGCTCATTCAGTAAGCAGGATGTATCTAAAAAAAGCTATCAATGTTTTAGACGAACTTCCGCCTATAAAAGCTAAAAAAACACTTCGAGACATTGCTTTCTACATAGGAAAAAGAAAATATTAAAAGTCAAGTAGATCGTGATAGAACATGGATTAATTTGCTAATGAACGGAAAAAATGGTATTATTTTCATGGGATTTCGAGCTTTTTCCCGAGATAATCGCAGGAGTGATAACAATGGAAAAAACTTTTCTAATGGTAAAACCTGATGGGGTTCAAAGAGGATTAATTGGCGAAATCGTATCGCGTTTTGAAAAAAAAGGCTTTCAGCTTGTTGGGTCTAAATTGATGACGATTTCAAAAGAACTGGCTGAAAAACATTATGGTGAACATAAAGAGCGTCCTTTTTTTGGCGGTTTAGTAGAATTTATTACATCAGGACCTGTCTTTGCAATGGTTTGGCAAGGTGAGAATGTTATACATACAGCACGTCAAATGATGGGTACAACAAATCCAAAAGATGCTGCACAAGGAACAATTCGCGGAGATTTTGGGTTAACTGTTGGTAAAAATATTATTCACGGATCTGATTCAACCGAAAGTGCAGAAAGAGAAATATCTTTGTTTTTTAAAGAGGAAGAACTTAACGAATACTCTAAGCTTATTAACAGCTGGATATATTAATACTACCTAAACCACCTAGAACGGAATACTAGGTGGTTTTTTAATCTCAATCTATGGCTTTTTGCGTTATAATAATATGGAGTATAAAGAGAAAGTGATGGGGTATTCCGATGGGGCAAGATTATCATCAATTTATTTTACAAATTAAGCAAAAAACAGGAATCGATTTATCATTATATAAAGAAGCGCAAATGAAAAGAAGACTTACATCCCTCTATCAAAAAAAAGGATTTTCTTCTTTTAAAGAGTTTTATGCAGGAATTTTATCTGATTCACAAATAATGAACGAATTTCTTGATAGAATGACGATTAATGTGACGGAGTTTTTTCGTAATCATAAGCGTTGGGAAGTATTGGAACAAAGAATCCTGCCGCGGCTTTTAGCAAAAAAGAAAAAACTTAAGATTTGGAGTGCTGCTTCTTCTACTGGAGAAGAACCGTATACAATTTCCATGATATTATCGAGATACATGCCACCTAGCCAAATTTCTATATTGGCAACGGATATAGATGAGCAGGTACTGGCGGCGGCTAAAGCAGGAATGTATTCTGAACGATCATTAGCCGCTATTCCTTCCACTTTACTAGCTAAATTTTTTCAAAAAGAAGGAAATATTTATAAAATCAACGAAGAAATAAAAAAGACGGTTGATTTTAGAAAGTTAAACTTGCTTGGAGATCCTTTTGGCAAAAATTTTGATTTAATAGTTTGTCGAAATGTATTAATCTATTTTACAGAGGAAGCAAAAGAAGACTTGTACAATAAGTTTTCGAAATCATTAGCAGAAGATGGAGTACTATTTGTCGGGAGTACTGAACAAATATTTAATCCAAGTCAATATGATTTAGAAGTAGAAGATACATTTTTTTATCGAAAAGTTAATATTCTGTAGATTCTTCAGTATTTTTCGAGGCTTATATCTTATGAACTCTCTTTGCAAACATTATTGCTTTACCAAGGTTGTGAGTGATTGATTTCCGCTACAGTTGCTCGCGGACCTTAGGGGCGGGCGGTGACCCTCCTCGGTGTTAACGTCCGTGGGGTCTCACCTATCCTGCTGATCCCGCGACGGACTGGACGTCCTAGTGTTGGTGTTGGCCCAAGGACGTGGTCTTTTTAGCCGACCAGGAGTCTCGCACTTTCGCTACAAATCAACTTTCAGACCGATTTTGTTTTAAATGCGATCATTCCTTTTATAAAGGGCTCTGCTATTATTTATTGTTGATTTCGTGCAGGTAAGAGAATAAATAGGCGGAGAATTTCCGGTTAATGTATATGAGGGAGCTTAAGAAGCAAAAATAGTCGGAAATATTCCGGTTAACTGCTCTAAATATAACAAAATCTAGAAATTTGAACCATATAAACGGAAAATCCCCCCTTATTACTAAGGAAATATGGGTATTTCCCAAAATAAACGGAATTTTTCCGATTATTTTTCAAACGTCTTGAAATCAACATACAGTTATAAAAGATCCTAAAAAAAGATTAAGCCCATTAAAGAGACATTTTTTAAGAAGGATAATTATTCTTTTTTATGAGTTAAAACATCATCTTAGTTGATCTTCGTTCCAGGCGGCGACTCCTGGGGGATTAGCGTGAAAGGTGAGACCCCGCAGGGCGCGAAGCGACTGAGGAGGCTCATAGAAATGCGTAAGCGCCTTGACCAGCCCCGACTAGCATAAGGCGGATTACGCAGTGGCTTGCTTTTTAGCCACGTAGTAATATGACTTATGACCTCGAGGGGCTAGGCGCTGCAGCTAGACAAACCGCACGCCCCCCGGAACGCGCGTCCGCCTGGAACGGAAATCAACGGTGCAGACGGAACCATCGAACGTTTCTACTGATAAAAAAATGGCTAGGAGGAGAAACATTGAAAATTGACATTCAAACACCATCAAAATCTTATCCAGTTTACATAGGTACCAATGTATTAGAATCATTAACAGCACATTTGCAAACCATTCAATATACAAAACTTCTTATTATTACGGATGAAACTGTCAGTCAATTGCATTTGGAAGAAATAATAAATGCAATTCCGCCATCATACGAGTTTTTTACCTATATTGTTCCTTCCGGAGAAAAGGCAAAACAATTTACGATTTATGAATCTTGTCTATCTTACGCGCTTGAACAAGGACTAGACAGGAAGTCTTGCATTATAGCATTAGGCGGTGGTGCTGTTGGTGATTTAGCCGGCTTTGTCGCAGCAACCTATATGAGGGGAATTCCATTTATGCAGGTTCCGACAACAATTTTAGCCCACGATAGCGCGGTAGGAGGGAAAACAGGAATCAATCATCCACTTGGAAAGAATATGATTGGTTCTTTTCATCAGCCGGACGCCGTCATATATCATACAGAATTTCTAAGAACTCTCCCGCAATCGGAAATCCGTTCAGGTTTTGCAGAAGCAGTCAAGCACGCATTAATTGCGGATTCATCATTACTTGAATTTTTAATGTCGAATGTTTCCGATTTAAATACAATTAAGGATGATCATCTTATTTACTTCTTAAAAAGAGGAATTGAAATAAAAGCCGATGTAGTTTCAAAGGATGAAAGGGAAACGGGAATTCGCGCTTTCTTAAATTTCGGTCATACATTAGGCCATGTAATAGAATCATCAGCTGGATACGGAAAAATATCACATGGTGAAGCAGTTATGACCGGAATGATATATGCCTTATACTTAAGCAAGGAAATATTAGATCTAGATTTTAATATTCGCGATTTTGAATTATGGATTAAAGATCTTGGATACAGCTTAGAAATTCCGATTGATCTTGAATTTGATAAAGCATTCACTGGTATGACAAGAGACAAAAAGTCATTCTCCAATAAACCAAGATTCGTGTTATTGGAAAGCATCGGTCAACCTGTAGTAATAGAGCTTAGTAAGGAAATATTGGAAAAGGTTTATGTAACTTTTCTTTCATCTACACAATTAAAAAGAAAATAAGAGAGTAGCAACAGAAATATTTCATGTTTCCTACCTTTTTTACATAGATTGTTTTAAAAGGTTTACGAAAGGTAGGTAAACATGGACTATATTATTGAAAATGCAATGTCAGTAGAAGAAGGACATAGAACGAAAGTTTCGATGCTAGTAAGAGATTGTGAAATACGTTATTTTGGTTCAAAATCTCTGAATCATTCATTGCTTAAGATGGACGCAAGATCGTTTATTATTACCCCTTCTTTTATTTATTTTGCTCCCAATATACCTGACCAATCATTTGAAGAATTTAAATTTTATATTTCCGATCAATTCCTCAAAAAAGGATGCGGAACTCTCATTACTCATTTTGAAATATCTCGACTTAAAGATTTTGATAAAATGCTTATTAATAAGCGAATATCGCTTCTTAATAGCCCTATTGACTTTCTGCTTGGTGTAAGGGTTCAAGCTGCAATTCTCAATCCCTCACTGATCATTAAGTGTAAGCAAATGAAAATCCCACTCATTTTCGTAGAAATTAATCGTATAAGTGAGTTGGAAAAAATTCCTTGGGGGTGGATAAAAGATGCATCCTTTCCGTATAATCCTATCTTTATTCCAACATTTCCTCCATCCATGAAAACATACCGCCGAAAATTAATGTCTCAAAAATGGAACAGCATCCTACAAACGGAAAAACTTCCTCACTTATCACAGCCGCTTCAGCCGAATATTCCTTTAAAAATAGAAATAATAAAAAAAATTGGTTTGTATCCTAAAAAAGGGATTTTGAAAGTAGGCGGCGAAATAAGTTATAATCTATTTTTACAAACAAACGAATTTGATCATGTATCAAAGGACATTAAAGAATGTGAACCATCCATAGCCGTACAAAAAGGGAAATTTACCTTTATAAATGAAACTCCGATATTTCGTCCAGGAGCTGGTGATGAAATCACAATTAATAAGACATCACTTTTTGTTTGAAACACATGGAAAGGAACTGTTAAATGAATAACGCCGAACTAATGCTTAAATACATCGAAGAGCAAAATTTATTAGAAGCTGAAAAACAATTTAAGAAGGTGAAAATCAGCGGGACTGATGATGAAAAGTTTATGCTTGCTCAAAGTTTGTCTCAGTATGGATATTTGGAAGAAGCGAAAGAATTATATGAAATATTACTCCGTTTTTATCCAGATGAAGGGGAATTGAAATTAAGTTTGGCTGAGCTATTAATTGAAATGGGACAGGATGATGAAGCTTTTCAATACTTAGAAGCGATCTCCGAAGATGATCCCAATTATCCAGCTTCTTTACTTGTGGAGGCGGATTTATATGAGATGCAAGGACTATATGAAGTCAGTGAAATTAAATTACTTAAAGTTAAGGAATTATCGAATGAACCAGTTATTGACTACGCTCTTGGAGAGCTTTATATGACACAAGGAAGATTTTTGGAAGCAGCTAGATCCTTTAGTCAATTACTTGATGCAAATGTAAAGGAAATTGCTGGGGTAGACATTAACAGTAGGATGGCTGAAGCCTTAAGTGCTGGTGGAGCATTTGAAGAATCACTAACATATTATAAAAAATCACTTGAAAACAAAAAGGATATTGACCAGTTGTTCGGCTATGGGTTAACGGCTTATCAATCCGGTCAATACATAGTGGCGATAAAAGCCTTTAAGCAATTACGTGAAATAGATCCCCATTATCATTCATTATACTTATATTTAGCAAATAGTCTTGAACATGAAGGAGAAATGGACGAGGCTTTGGAAGTAGCCGAAGCAGGTCTTACAGTAGATGAGTATAATAAGGATTTACATTATTTTGCAGGCAAGCTATCTCTAAATATGGGGGATGAAAATAAGGCGGAACATTTTTTCAGGCAAGCACTTGTTTTGGATCCTGAATATACGGAGGCAGCAATATCCTTAAATAGGTTGCTGATTAGTCAAGAAAGATATGAATCTGTTTTGGAAATTACGGAAATGTTTTTTGAGGGCGGGGGCGGGGATCCTCAATTTCATTGGGATGCTGCCATTAGTTATCAGCATACCGAACAATATAGTGAGGCATTAAATGAATATGAACTTGCATATAATGATTTTAAAAATAACCAAGATTTTTTAGTTGATTACGGATATTTTTTAATGGAAGAAGGTAATAGAAAGGCTGCAATCGAAATTTTTTCAATGCTCGCCTCGATTGATCCTGCAAATGAGGAATGGATTTCTTTGTTAGAAAGATTGGATGAATATTAAGATAACTTTTGCAGAGGAGGGAAATAAAATGGAGACCCCTGTATCTGTCAACGAGAAGAAAGAGTTTATACGCTGGTTTCTAAATCGTTATCAATTAAAGAGAAGGGAATCTGTCTGGATCCTTAATTATTTAATGAGCCATGATCAACTTATGGAAAAGGTTCACTTTGTGGAAGATGCTCAATGCTGTCCAAGAGGTTTAATTATGTCCACCCATTGCACAAGAGAAGTTCCGTTTCGATTTTACAAGGAAAATATAATGACAACAGATGCTGAAAAATCATTTCATGATATTCGCTTGAATCGTGAGGAGGATATTTATATTCAAATAAACTTTAGAGCTTCAAATCTTTCGCATCAATATGCTGCTGTTCTTGAAGATAATCCTTTTGTCCAAAATAAAGTGTATTTAAGTGAGAAAGATAAAATGTATGCGGAACAAATACTAGAAGAAAGTATTAAAATGTTTCATGAAGAAACATTATTAAAATCCATTGATCAAGCTCTTGAAAGACGAGACCATAAGGAGTTTATCAAACTGGCAAAGCAATTAAACGATTTAAGAAAAACATAAAATCCTTCCTCAATTTTTAGGGAGGACTTTTTCTTTTTTTTAAAAAGTATTTTTTGCATGCTTTTTTAATGATGAATGATAGAATATCAATTAGAACATATTAGTAAAAGAGGTGTAAATGTTGAATTGGTCTGCGAAAGATATCACTTTGTTTAATGCTGAAAGAGAATATATCGATACGGCTGTTATCCCATTAATGCCTGTAGCACTAGATGACGGTATTAAACGTGCAGCAGAGCAAGGGGAATTTATTCAACTATTATCAATCCATTTGGAAAGGCAATTTAAAGGAAGAATACTTGTTTTACCGCCATTTACATATTTGAAGGGGCCCGATAATAAGGGTGATGAACTAGTTGATTGGTCAAACAAAGCAAAAGAAGCAGGATTTTCTCATGTATTTTATTTAACTTCCGATCCGAAGTGGAAGTCATTAAATAAAGATTTTCCAGGAACATTGATTTATATTCCGTCCATACCTCTTGAGAATATGGATGAACATTACAAGCATTCAGTTATGGATAATCAACTTAAAACCCTTATTGAAGATATAATCAAAGCGTGGCAGACGGGAAATGATTAACCAATTCGCCACATAGTTGACAATGTTTAGCTTTCAATATTATTGACCAAGGCGCGTTATTGATATATCATAATTATGTCCTAGTTTGTATAATGTGCATAAATTGTCCGATGGACTTACCTTACTGACAGAGGGGGGAAAAGGATGAGCAAAAATCCTGTAACAAGACGTCAATTTTTAAGCTACACACTTACTGGAGTAGGTGGGTTTATGGCTGCTGGAATGTTGATGCCAATGCTTCGTTTCGCTGTAGATCCTATGTTGAAAGCGCAAGCTAGTGGTGATTTTAAAATGACGGATAAAAAGGTTGCCGATATTACGGCAGATCCAGTCCGTGTTGATTTTAAATACGAACAGCAAGATGCATGGTACACTTCTGAAGTAACACAAACGGCTTGGGTTTACAAAGATGATGCTGGAGAGATTGTAGCTCTTTCACCAGTATGTAAACACTTAGGCTGTACTGTAAGTTGGGAAGGAAGCGAAAAACATCCAAACATGTTCTTCTGTCCTTGCCATATGGGTCTTTATACGAAAGATGGCAAAAATGTACCTGGCACTCCGCCTAGGGGACCATTGGATGCTTATCCGACGCAAGAAAAAGACGGCTTTTTAATGCTTGGAACACCTGTAGCAAATCCATTCGTAAGATAGTAAAGGAGGCATTAATCTTGCTTAACAAAATGTACGATTGGATTGACGAGCGTATGGATATTACGCCGATATGGAGAGACATCGCAGACCATGAAGTGCCTGAGCACGTAAACCCTGCCCATCACTTTTCTGCGTTTGTATACTGTTTTGGCGGATTAACCTTTTTTATTACTGTAATCCAAATACTGTCGGGAATGTTTTTAACAATGTATTATGTACCCGACATTAAAAACGCTTGGGAATCCGTATATTATCTTCAAAATCAAGTTGCTTTCGGGCAAATTGTCCGTGGTATGCACCATTGGGGTGCAAGTTTAGTTATTGTTATGATGTTTTTACATACACTTCGTGTGTTTTTCCAAGGAGCATATAAAAAGCCACGTGAACTCAACTGGATTGTTGGAGTACTTATCTTTTTTGTTATGCTGGCTCTTGGGCTTACAGGCTATTTACTCCCTTGGGACATGAAGGCATTGTTTGCAACAAAGGTTACACTTGAAATTGTTGAATCTGTGCCGCTTATAGGGATTCATGCGAAAACATTGATTGCGGGAGATCCAACGATTGTAGGTGCGCAAACTTTAACCCGTTTCTTCGCTATTCATGTGTTTTTCCTACCTGCAGCACTGATGGCATTAATGGGTGCTCACTTTATCATGATCCGGAGACAAGGGATTTCTGGACCATTGTAAAATTAGTTTAGTAAAAAAGGAGGGGACACAATGCATCGTGGAAAAGGAATGAAATTCGTTGGCGATTCACGTGTATCCGCTGAACGAAAACCCAATATACCTAAAGATTATTCCGAATATCCCGGTAAAACAGAAGCATTTTGGCCTGACTTTCTTTTAAAAGAATGGCTTGTTGGCGCTGTTTTCCTAATTGGATTTTTATGTTTAACTGTTGCACATCCTAGTCCGCTAGAACGTATTGCGGATCCTACTGATACAGGATATATTCCGCTGCCTGATTGGTATTTCTTATTTCTTTATCAATTATTGAAATACACATATGCTTCAGGTCCATATAATATTCTTGGAACAGTTGTTATCCCAGGTCTAGCATTTGGTGGGTTAATGCTCGCTCCATTTATTGATCGGGGTCCTGAACGCCGCGCATCAAAACGACCTTTTGCAACTGGCTTCATGCTTCTTGCTTTCGCTGCGATTTTTTACTTGACTTGGCAGGCTGTGGACATGCACGATTGGGCTGCAGCAGAACAACAAGGTAAAATCACTGACGTTGTTGAGGTGGATAAGGACGTAGAAGGTTATGAAATTTATAAAGCAAGCTGTATAGGTTGTCACGGCGAAAACCTTGAAGGTAAATCTGGAGTAGGTGCCGCTTTAGTAGGTTCTGGTCATACTGCAGAAGAAATTAAAGATATCGCCATAAACGGTTTTAAAAATATGCCCGCGGGTATGTTTAAAGGATCTGATGAAGAATTGGATAAACTTGCTGACTATATTGCAGAATATTCAAAAAAATAATAAGTTTATCTTAAGCCGGCTAATTGCCGGCTTTTCCACATTATAGGGAAGGCAGAGACCGATGAATTTAATATATACATATTTGGCAGATCGCCGTTTTTTATGGCTGTTATTAATCATTAATACAGCAGGTACATTATATGGGTATTATTGGTACGAAAGTCAAATAGCGCAGACACGAACTATATACATACCTTTTGTTCCCGATAGCCCTACGGCTAGTCTATTTTTTGTGTTTGTCCTTGCGGCGTTTTTACTGCGAACGAACTGGCCATTATTTGAAGCGCTTGCAATCATTACTTTATTTAAATACGGTATATGGGCTGTAGCCATGAATTTATTGTCACTAGCTGTAATGGGTGAATTGCCATGGCAAGGGTATATGTTAATATGTTCGCATGGCGCAATGGCGATTCAAGGGATTTTATATGCCCCTTTTTATAAAATGAAATTATGGCATGTTCTTGTTGCGGTTGTTTGGACATTGCACAATGACGTAATTGATTATGTATTTATGCAATATCCTAAATATCCGGGACTTGAGATTTATGTTCAAGAAATTGGTTACTTCACATTTTGGCTCAGCATCATCGGAGCTGCAATTGCATTGTATTATGCGCGCAGATGTAAACAAGGAAGACAACTTCAGTTATATGGACCTAGAAATATGTAATAGCTAGGTCTATTCTTGTCCCATTTCACATACATTTTATCAGTAGTATGGGGAGGGACAAGTATGAAGGCGAAATCTATTATCCTTCTAGTGCTTTGCATATTGTTTTCGGGATTTTCTGTACAAGCAGAATCAAAATCCTCTATGACTGAATTAGATCAGCTTGCTGATGAAGCTTTACAGTTGACACGTTTTGGCCGCTTTGAAGAAGCAAAAAAAATAGTAGAAAGATTTGGATTGCTGTTTTCCGAAAAAGGGGTATTGGAACGGCAATTTACGATGGACGAACTTAGAGTTGTAACAGCAGCTCACCATGAAGCATTAAAAGCATTAACAAGCATCGATTTAAATGAAAACGATAGAGTGAAGAAAGTAACAGCATTTCGATTAGCGACTGATGCAATTATTTCAAAGTATCAGCCATTGTGGTCTGAGATGGAACGACCAATTATGAATGCTTTTGAAGATGTGAAAAGTGCTGCATTAGAAGGAGACGAAAATCTCTATAACTCTCAACTAAATGAGTTTTTATCAACCTATTCCGTTATTCAACCAAGTATTAAAATCGATGTTTCAGTCGAGAAGGTCCAGAAGCTAGATTCTAGAATTGCCTTTGTTGATAAATATCGTACATCGTTTTCAGAGCAAAAATGGATGAAGGAATTGGAAGGTCTTGAGGCTGATTTAAAAAAACTGTTTTCTGATGTAAATAAAGATGATACAGATCCTTCCATTTGGTGGGTCATGATTATGACCGGCGGTATCATCATTTCAACATTGTCATACGTTAGTTGGCGGAAGTACCGAGGTCAAAAAATGCTAAAACAAAAACGAAAAGATCCAAATGATTGACCAAATTCTTACCATCCAATAAAATAGAATATAAACAACAAGATATGGGGGTTTAAAATGGGCGGATATTTAATTTATTTGGCAATTATTATCATAATCCCAATATGGGCTCAAATGAAAGTGAAAAGTGCATATACGAAATACTCAAAAATACCAACTTCAGCTGGTATGAGCGGTGCAGAAGTAGCTCGTAGAATATTAGATGCAAATGGATTAAGTAATGTTGCTGTTAGGGAAACACAAGGGGTTTTAAGTGATCATTATAACCCTTTAAATAAGACTGTTTTTCTATCATCGTCTAATTATCATCAACATTCAGTCGCAGGTGCAGCAGTAGCAGCTCATGAAGTTGGACACGCGATCCAAGATAAGGAAGGATATGCTGCTTTGCGTTTCCGTCATGCCTTAGTTCCAGTCGTAAATATAACTTCAAAATTTGCTTGGATCTTCATAATGATCGGAATCCTTGTTACAGCTATGCCTAACTTTTTACTAATTGGTATTATATTGATGGCTGCAGGAGTAGTTTTCCAAATTGTTACGTTGCCTGTTGAGTTTAATGCTTCTTCAAGAGCAATGGATCAAATTGTTTCACTCGGACTTATTAGCAATGCTGAAGAACGGGATGCACGAAAGGTATTAAGTGCAGCAGCTATGACATATGTAGCAGCGGCGGCCGTTGCAGTACTTGAATTGGTAAGGTTGATATTAATCTTTACAAATATTACTAGAAATGACTAATGAACCAATACCCGGTCTTCACCGGGTTTTATTTTTTTGCAAATTTTGCTAAAAGAAAGTAAAATAGCTAAAAACATTAAAGAGGGAAATATGGATGACAAATAAAGTATTGAATCATTATCGTGAACAAAATTTGGACCGTGCTAGGCTCCTTATAAAATGCCCCGATCAACCGGGGATTGTATCCGCAGTTTCAACTTTTCTAATGAATAATGGTGCAAATATTATAGAATCCAGCCAGTATTCAGCAGATCCAGAAGGCGGAAATTTTTTTATAAGAATGGAGTTCAGTTGCCCTGAATTACATAAAAGACGAAATGAAATTGAACAATCATTTAGAGAGATTGCAACAACATTTAAAATGGATTTTGAATTTTGCTACGTAAGTGATATTAAAAAGACGGCTATTTTTGTCTCAAAGGAATTACATTGTTTAATGGAACTTCTTTGGGAATGGCAAAATGGTGATCTAATGATGGATATCGGATGTATCATTAGTAATTACGAGGATTCTAGCCATTTAGCTGAGTCACTTGGCATTCCATTCTATTACATACCAGCAAATAAAGATATAAGAAAGCAAGTGGAAGAGAAGCAACTGACAATACTAAAAGAACATGATATTGAGCTAATTATTTTAGCGCGGTATATGCAAATCTTGACTCCTGATTTTGTTTCTTATTATCCGAATCAAATTATTAATATTCATCATTCTTTTCTACCTGCTTTTATTGGTGCAAGGCCTTACGAGCGGGCATATAATCGAGGTGTGAAATTAATAGGCGCTACTTCTCACTATGTAACTAACGATCTTGATGAGGGTCCTATTATTGAACAAGGTGTTGAAAGAGTAAACCATCGTGATCAAGTGGAAGATATGAAAAGAATCGGAAGAAATATTGAAAGAAGCGTTTTAGCAAGGGCGGTAAAATGGCATCTACAAGACCGTGTCATTGTCGATGGGAATAAAACGATTGTATTTTAAATATAAAAAAGCCTTTCCTAGAGAGGAAAGGCGATTTATACGTCATAAGGCCTTTTATTTTCGTCTAATGTAAATCCTTCTCCCATCACATCGTGAACGACAGTTACGGAGACAAAAGCTTGAGGGTCGATGGCATTTATTATTCTTTTTAAGTTAACAATTTCGTTTCTGGCTACAACACAGTAAAGGATTTCTTTATTTTGTTTTGTAAATGATCCATAGCCACGTAAAACCGTTACTCCTCTACCCATTTGCATTAAAATTTCATCAGCGATTTTATCATGCTGCATTTCGGAGATAATCATGGCTCCCCTCGCTGCATATGATCCTTCCTGCATGAAATCAATGACTCTCGCACCTACAAAAACGGCTACGAGTGTATACATAGCTTGCACATGGTTTAAATACGTTAAAAGGGAGACGGTGATGACGACTGCATCAAACATAAACATTGTTCTACCCATACTGAATCCTTTATATTTAAGGAGTAGACGAGCGATAATATCGACTCCGCCTGTCGTCCCTCCGTATCGAAACGTAATGCCGAGCCCAATTCCGATGAAAACTCCGGCAAATAAAGCGGCCAAAAACAGATCGCCATTCAAAGGTATGTTTATTTGATATTTTTGGAAAATAAATAAGAATAATGATACAGCTAGCGTTCCAATAATCGTATATACAAAAGATCTGTTACCTAGTAGCTTCCAGCCAACAAAGAAGAGAGGAACGTTCAATAGGAGGTTTGAAATGGAAGGATTTACATTAAATACGAAATAAAGCAATAATGTGATCCCTGTAAATCCGCCCTCTGCCAAATTATTTTGCATATTAAAGTGAACAATCCCGAAAGAAAAGATGGCCGCACCTAGGAGAATGAAGAAAACATTTTTTAATCTGATTCCAACTCTCATGATATCGCCTCCGATTAAATGTCATGTTGGATACGAAGCTAATTCATTATAACCAATCTTTGACAAGGTGTACAAAAATACTACACTAAGCGATTTTATTTGAATATAAAAAAGGTATTAGCTAACATAATGGTGAAAGGTGATACACGATGGAAGAACAAAAGACTTTAAGGAAAATGCAAGAAGAAGTAGACTCATACATTAGTCAGTTTAAAGAGGGGTATTTTAGCCCCCTTGCAATGCTTGCTAGGCTGACGGAAGAACTCGGAGAACTAGCGAGAGAGCTCAATCATCATTATGGAGAAAAACCTAAAAAAACATCGGAAGAAGAAAAAGCAATTTCGGAAGAAGCAGGGGATATGCTGTTCGTGTTAATTTGCTTGGCAAATTCATTAAATATTGATTTGCAAGAAGCACACGATCAAGTAATGAATAAATTTAATACTCGAGATAAAGACAGATGGACGAGGAAAAGTGAGGATGAATAATATGGTGAATCCTATAAAAATAGTAGTGGCAGGACCTCGAGGTAGAATGGGTAAAGAGGCAGTCAAATTAGTAACTGACACTCCTGAATTTGAATTAGTTGCTGTTTTAGATAGGAAAAATAATGGAATGCTGCTCTCTGAGCTAGAAGGTTTTTCCAATCTAGATGTCAAAATCTATACAGATGTAGAAGAGTGTTTTCAAAATGTGGAAGCTGATGTTTTAATAGACTTGACCGTACCTGAAACTGGGTATTTACATACTAAAACGGCATTGTTACATGGCGTACGCTCGGTAGTTGGGACTACAGGATTTACAAATGAAGAGATATCTGAATTAAGAAAATTAGCTGAAGAAAAAGACATTGGCTGTATTATCGCGCCTAACTTCGCTATTGGTGCAATCTTAATGATGAAATTTTCACAAATGGCGGCTAAATATTTCAATAATGTTGAAATTATCGAACTTCATCACGATCAAAAACTAGATGCTCCATCAGGTACAGCCTTAAAAACGGCTCAAATGATTACAGAAAATCGCGAAATACAAAAACAAGGGCATCCAAATGAAAAAGAAACAATTCAAGGTGCAAGGGGAGCAGACTATGATGGCATGCATATTCATAGTGTACGATTACCGGGACTAGTTGCCCATCAACAAGTTTTATTTGGTGCACCTGGAGAAACATTAACGATTCGTCATGATTCGTATAACCGTGCTTCTTTTATGACAGGTGTCAAAATGTCGGTAGAAACGGTAATGGGATTGAACACACTAGTCTATGGACTAGAGCATATTTTATTTTAGAATAAAATACTTTAGGACTGTTTTCGTCATATAAAATGATTTGAAAACAGTCTTAAGTGTGAATCGTAATATATATAAAGGGGCGGCTTTTATGGATCACCAATCTGTAGATATTCTTGCTTTTGGAGCTCATGCAGATGATGTAGAAATTGGAATGGCTGGTTCACTTACAAAGTGGGCGGCAGAAGGAAAGAAAATTGTTATTTGTGATTTAACTGAAGCCGATTTATCGTCTAATGGTAATGTGGAGTCTAGAAGAATAGAGGCAAATACTGCTGCACGCTTACTTGAAGTGATAGAACGTGTTAATCTTTATTTATCTGATCGAGGATTGTTTTTAACTGACGACCATATAAGAAAAATATCAAATGTGATTAGAAAATATAGGCCAAAAGTTATTTTTGCACCTTATCATAACGATCGCCACCCGGATCACGGGAACTGTTACCATCTAGTGAAAGAGGCTTTTTTTTCTGCAGGTATTCGAAAATATGAAGTAGAGGACAAGCTTCCACCTCATAAAGCATTATATTTATACCAATACATGATCAATGGCTTTACTCCTCCTGACTTCGTAGTCGATATAACCGACTATATTGACAAAAAAGTGAATGCACTTCAGGCTTATGAATCTCAATTTTTTATGAATGAAAGTGGAGTTCAAACACCCTTAACTGAAGGATATATAGAAAGTGTGACAGCAAGGGATCAATTATTCGGAAAAGAAGTCGGTGTCAGGTTTGCGGAAGGATTTCTTTCTAGTAAACCATTATTACTAAATAAAAATTTGTTTGGAGAAGACCTATGAAATTAAAAATAGGAATTACGTGTTATCCTACCGTCGGCGGTTCAGGTGTTATAGCAACAGAGCTTGGAAAAATGTTAGCAGAAAAGGGTCATCAAATTCATTTTATAACTTCAAATTTACCTTTTCGACTTGATGTTCTACATCATAATATATATTTTCATCAAGTTAGTGTAAATCAATATTCAGTTTTTCAATATCCCCCATATGATATTGCCTTAGCAAGTAAAATGGCGGAAGTTATAAAAAGAGAGCAACTTGATATTTTACATGTTCACTATGCTATCCCGCATGCAGTATGTGCAATATTAGCAAAGCAAATGGCAGGCACGGATGTGAAAATTGTCACTACCTTACATGGAACGGATATTACGGTTTTAGGTTATGACGCTACACTTGCAGAAGCAATCAAATTTGGTATCGAAAAATCAGATTCTGTTACAGCCGTATCAAACGCACTAAAATTACAGACAAACGAAGTCGTTGGTGCCGAAAAAGATATAAATGTTATTCATAATTTTATTGATGAAAGAGTTTATAGAAAAGTAAATGCTGATCATTTAAGAAAGGCTTATAAAATAAAAGCAGATGAAAAAGTGATCATTCATGTTTCAAACTTTAGAAAGGTGAAGAGAGTACGTGATGTCGTTGCTTCCTTTGCAAAAATTTCAAAAGAAATTCCGGCAAAGCTTCTTCTTGTTGGGGATGGTCCTGAAAACACTAGAATATGTAAGCTTGTAAAGGATTTAGATATTGAAGATAAGGTGCTATTTCTTGGTAGACAAGATCATTTAGAGGAATTGTATTCAATCAGCGATTTAATGCTATTGCTTTCCGAGAAAGAAAGCTTTGGTCTCGTTGCTTTAGAGGCTATGGCGTGTGGCGTTCCGTGTATCGGTACGAATGTTGGAGGTATTCCTGAAGTTATTATGGACGGCTACAATGGATTTATTTGTGAACTAGCTAACTTAGATGAAATTAGTAATAAGGCACTTAGGCTTTTGCAAAATGAGTCATTACTTGAGGAATTTTCGTATAATGCAACTTTGACACCTTTGGAACGTTTTCAATCAAATCTGATTGTAGAAAAATATGAGAAACTATATGAATCATTAATGCAAAGTGTCGGACAAGGATGGTAGCCATGAATAAGATGTTTCTTGCCGCAACTCCCGTACTTGAAAAAATCGAAAAAGCTGGCTTCGAAGCATATTTTGTTGGAGGTGCGGTAAGAGATCATTTGCTAAATAGGGATATTCATGATGTAGATATTGCAACCTCAGCTACACCTGAAGAAATAAAGAAAATATTTTCATCAACTGTCGATGTTGGAATCGAACATGGAACTATTCTTGTCCTGTTTAATGGACAAGGATTTGAAGTGACTACTTTTAGGTCGGAATCGGATTACGAGGATTTTCGTCGACCTCAATCTGTAACATTTATTCGATCTCTTCATGAAGATTTACGTCGTAGGGATTTTACGATGAACGCCATTGCAATGGATAGAGCAGGAAATTTGATCGATCCATATAATGGAAAGATGGCTATTGATAATAAGATCATTGAAACTGTAGGAGAAGCGGCAGAAAGATTCAAGGAAGATGCATTACGAGTTATGAGGGCAATCCGTTTCGTCAGCCAACTAGGATTCAGTCTTGAACAGAAGACTGAAAGAGAAATGGCCAATTTATCCTATTTGTTGAAACATATTTCGGTTGAAAGAATAACCGCAGAAATGACGAAACTGCTCAACGGTACATATCGGGAAAAGGCGTTGAAAATAGCAATAGAAACAAACATATATTCTTTTTGGCCGACTTTATTTAATGATAAGAGTATTATCAAATCAATATTGTCTTTACCTATCAAACCATTAAATGAAATAGAGCTATGGATTTTAACTGTATATTTAACGGATGAAACGAACTCAAATGAGTTATTAAGAAAATGGAAGCTGCCTAGCAAAAAAATTCAATTCATCTTGCGTTCCTTATCTCTATTACAAAGGAGAAAGGACCATGAATGGACAAAATATGAGTATTATCGTGCTGGAATAGAAATATCTACAATTGTGGAACGGACTTATCAAGCAAGTCGAAATAAAGATATTTCAGAGATTGAAAGCAATATTCATAATATCTTTAAGCAATTACCTATTACATCTCGGGAGGATTTAACTATTTCAGGTAAGGATATTTTAAAATGGTGTGAAAAACCTGCTGGTCCTTGGGTAAGGGTAATTATGGAGGGCATTGAAGAAGCGATCATCAATAATGAAATTTATAACGAAGCAGCTGAGATAAAAAGGTGGGTGAAGTCTTGTCATCTTCCGTGAAAAAACAATTATATGAAGCTCTTGCAAATGCTGATGGAAAGTTTTTATCCGGACAAGCATTGGCGGACATTATTGGTTGCTCAAGAACTGCGATATGGAAGCATATTGAAGAATTGCGTAAATCAGGGTTTGAATTAGAAGCCGTTCGTAAGAAAGGATACCGACTAATTAGTAAACCTGATCATCTTTCTGACAATGAAATATTATTTGGACTAAAAACAAAAACGATGGGACGAAAGATTTATTATTTTGATTGTGTAGAATCAACACAAATTATTGCCCATAAGGCCGCAAGAGAAGGTGCACCTGAAGGAACGATTGTAATTGCAGGAGAACAAACCGCTGGAAAGGGTAGAATGACTCGACCATGGCACTCTTCAAAACAAAAAGGGATTTGGATGAGTATGATCATCAGACCTAAGCTGCCTCCGGAAAAAGCACCACAGTTTACACTTATATCTGCAATAGCCTGTGTTCGAGCCATTGAAGAAATTACGGGATTAGAACCTCATATTAAATGGCCGAATGATATCCTTTATAAAGGGAAAAAGCTGACGGGTATTCTTACGGAACTTCAAGGGGAAGCCGATAAAGTAAATTTTCTTGTGATTGGAATTGGCATGAATGTTAACCAGAGGACGGAAGATTTTCCCGAGAATGTAAAAGAAATTGCTACATCACTAGAAATTGAAACAGGTCTTGCAGTGTCAAAAACAAAAGTGATTCAAAAAATTTTAACATACTTTGAAAAATACTATGAACTATATATGGAAGAGGGCTTTGCCCCGCTCAAAATTATGTGGGAAAGCTATGCAGCCGGAATTGGAAAGGCAATCATTGCTAGAACTTTAACCGGAGAAATATCGGGAGTCGCACTCGGGATTACAGATGAAGGCATATTGAAAGTGGAAGATAAAGAAGGAAAAGTTCACCATATTTATTCCGCGGATATTGAGTTTCCCTCATAGTCATCGCAAAAGAAGTTTGTTATAATGCTATTGATGAATATTTTATTATTATGTCAAAATGGGCGGTATCTTGTTCGAGAACTGCACCACTATTCATTACTTAATTATATTTGATTTCTGCCTTGATCCAAAGGGACGGGGACAGAGGACCGAAACGAGTGAAGATATTTGGGAGTCCTTCTGCCTATTTGGAGAGGACTCCTTTTTAACGTCGGATAAATCCACTCTAAACATTCGTTTCCTCTGAAACAAAGGAGGAGAATAAAAATGAAGCAGACAACTGATTTTTTAAAAATGAAAAAATCTCGAGAGAAAATTGCAATGGTTACGGCCTACGACTTTCCTCAAGCCAAGCTTGCAGAACAATCGGGAGTAGACATGCTTTTAGTCGGGGATTCTTTAGGGATGGTTGTGTTAGGTTATGAATCTACTATACCAGTCACATTGCAAGATATGATTCACCACACGAAAGCAGTCAGAAGGGGGGCTGCGGATACCTTTATTGTATCAGATCTTCCGTTTATGACTTACCACGTCAGTAAGGAAGATGCTTTAAAGTCAGCTGCGGCACTCATGCAAGAGGGTGGTGCTCACGCTGTTAAGGTAGAGGGTGGTGGAGAGGTAATAAGTACAATTAAGACACTCACTGCAGCGGGTGTTCCAGTTATGGCACATCTTGGCTTAACACCACAGACTGTTGGTGTGTTAGGTGGATATAAAGTGCAGGGTAAAAGTGCAGAAGCAGCAAATCTTCTTATCGATGAAGCAATAAAATGCCAGGAAGCCGGAGCGTTTTCTATCGTTTTGGAATGCATTCCAAAACAACTGGCTACTCTAGTTTCTTCTAAATTGGAGATTCCAACGATTGGAATCGGGGCTGGGATTAATACCGATGGCCAGGTTCTTGTTTACCATGATTTATTGACATTTGGAGTGGAGCGCGTACCGAAATTCGTGAAACAATATGGTGATATCAACACTTTAACAAAGGAAAGCATTCAACAATATGTTGCAGAAGTTAAAGATTCTTCCTTTCCTGAAGAACAACATTCTTTTACAATGAGTGATTCCGAGCTAGAGTTGCTTTACGGAGGAAAATAATATGGAAATAATTACTTCAACAAAAGCTATGCAAGCACGTGCTTTACAGTTGAAAAAACAAGGGATTACAATCGGGTTTGCCCCAACAATGGGATATTTACATGATGGGCATATTAAATTAGTCAAACAATCATTAGAAAATAATGATATAACTGTGATGAGTATATTTGTAAATCCGCTACAGTTTGGACCAGGTGAGGATTTTGACGCCTACCCACGTGATGTCAAGAGGGACCAAAAACTTGCTGAAGAAGCGGGTGTCAATATATTATTTTTACCTGAACGTGCTGATGTTTATCCGAATGAGCCATCGTTTGAAATTAATGTATTGAAGCGAACAGATGTCCTATGTGGCAGGAGTAGGCCGGGACACTTTAATGGAGTAGCGACAATATTAATAAAATTATTTAATATTATGTTGCCAGACAACGTTTATTTTGGATTGAAGGATGCTCAACAAGTTGCCGTAGTAGATTCATTAATCAAAGATTTTAACTTTCCAATTCAACTCATTCCGGTTGAAACTGAAAGAGAAGAAGATGGCCTTGCACGAAGCTCTAGGAATGTTTATTTATCAGAAGAAGAAAGAGTGCATGCGCCACACCTCTATAAAGGCCTTAAAAAAGCTGCTGATGCGATACAAAATGGTGAAACAAATCCAGCAACTGTCATTCATATCGTGGAAGACTATATTAAAACTAATACAAATGGTGAAATTGATTATATTGAAATTTTAAGTTTTCCAAACCTTGAACAATTAAAACAATTGCACGGCAAAATAATCATTGCACTAGCAGTGAAATTTTCAAAGGCAAGATTAATCGACAATATCATTCTAGAGACACAAATAGGCTCTCGGAATTTCGAGGTGTAAATGGCTATTTTTGCAAACATTGTTTCTTTACCTAGATAGTGCTAGGTTGATTTCCGCTACAGTTGCTCGCGGACCTTAGGGGCGGGCGGTTTGTCTAGCTGCAGCGCCTAGCCCCACGAGGTCATAAGTCATATTACTACGTGGCTAAAAGGCAAGCCACTGCGTAATCTGTCTTATGCTTGTCGGGGCTGATCAAGGCGCTTACGCATTTCTATGAGCCTCCTCGGCGTAAACGCCTGTGGGGTCTCACCTGTCCCGCTGATCCCGCGACGGACAGGACGTCCTAGTGTCGGCGTTGGCCACAGGACGTGGCCGTCTTTAGCTGACCAGGAGTCTCGCACTTTCGCTCCAATCAACCTACAAAAGGTTTTGTTTTAAAGGCAAAAGTACTTTAGAAAAGGACCTTTAATAAAGATAAAGCCATTGAAGAGAATATAAGCTTTAAGGAAAGATAGTGCATCTTTTTAAGTTTTGATTAATCTTCAAGTGGAACGTCAGTTCTCCTAGTTGTTGTGGCGTTTTCAAATTGACAAAAATAGCGACAAAATTACATTTTTTATAGATATCGTATGAAAAGGAAGAGATTGGAGAACAAAGTATTAGCGGTCGCCTTACCATGTGCGAAAATATATCCCAGTTGATCTACGTTCCAGGCGGCACTCCTGGGGGATTAGCGTGAAAGTTGAGACCCCGCAAGGTGCGAAGCCGCCGAGGAGGCTCACCGCGCCCCCCGGAACGCGTCCGACTGGAACGGAAATCAACGGTAGCAGAAAACGTTGTATGTAGATTATTTATCTCATTCTCATTTTATAGACTGGGAATTCTACAAATATAAAATGCACAATCCCCCCTATTAAAAGTAGGAGGAGACAAGAAAAATATAGCACAAGTAAATCTAACTCGGTGAAAGCCGAGAGTCTATACAATCATAAGGAGGTCCAACATCATGTTTCGTACGATGATGAATGGAAAAATCCATAGAGCAACGGTAACAGAGGCAAATTTAAATTATGTCGGAAGTATCACGATCGACAGAGACATTTTAGAAAAAGTTGGTATGGTAGCAAATGAAAAGGTTCAAATTGTAAATAATAATAATGGGGCTCGTTTTGAAACATATATTATTGAAGGTGAAAAAGGTTCTGGCGTCATTTGTGTAAACGGCGCAGCTGCGAGGCTCGTGCAGCCAGGTGATATCGTCATCATCATTTCATATGCTTTAGTTCCGGAAGAAAAGATTCATGCACACCAACCTAAAATTGCACTCATGACAAAAGATAATAAA
Source organism: Lederbergia panacisoli (assembly GCF_024626525.1). GTDB lineage: Bacteria > Bacillota > Bacilli > Bacillales > Bacillaceae_C > Lederbergia > Lederbergia panacisoli. The sequence continues at coordinate 213,171 of NZ_JANJGU010000001.1, read as the reverse complement.
ATTAAAGATATGATTCATTACGAACCAGAAACAACAATTTTCTGATTAACTAGGCTCTTTTCTCATACATTGTTACTCATAACTATGAATTTTAACGACGAAAAATGGATTCTGTCTTCAAAATGAATAATCCAACTGAGAAAAGAGCTGGATACTTCATAAGAACTGTTAAACTTTCTAAATTGGTGTAAAAGCCGGCTTTTGGGCTTTTACAAACAACAAACTTTAAGAAAACAGCCATTATCTAAAAACCAGTCCAATTATTTATGGGTTATTGGGCTGGTTTTTTTCCTGAACAGCTTATATATGTTACAATTGTCGGGAGTATTTAAAGTATTAATGTCAAGCCTAGCGCTTTTCTAATAAGGTTGTGGTATGTGTATGACACGTAAATATGTAGTTGTTGATTTAGAGACAACAGGTAATACCCATGATCGCGGAGATCGCATCATTCAACTATCTGCCGTTGTGATAGAAAATCGACAAATCGTGGATCAATATACAACATTTATTAACCCTGGTATGCCAATCCCACCATTTATTGAAGAATTAACAGGTATCCACGATGGAATGGTTCAAGATGCACCAGAGTTTAAGGATATTGCTCCGAAAATAAATGAAATACTTCAAGACTCTATTTTTGTTGCACACAATGTCATATTTGACCTTGGTTTTTTACGAAATGAGCTTGAAAAGGCAGGATACAACTATATTGAATTAGATTCAGTTGATACAGTAGAATTTGCCAAAATTCTTTTGCCTACTGCCCAAAGCTATAAACTTTCTGAATTAGCGGAATACCTTCAGTTGGAACATGAAAATCCCCACCAAGCCGATAGTGATGCTTTAGTTACGGCTGAATTGTTTTTAATCTTGTTGGAACGTACAAAATCCTTACCGCTTATTACATTGGAAAAGCTGTCAGACATGGCTTATTCATTAAAAAGCGATTTGTATATACTATTCGATAATATATTGAAAGAAAAACGAAAAAATATCGAAAACTTACAAGAAGACTTAGAAGTGTTTCGGGGAATTGCACTGAAGAAAAAGGTAATCCCAGAAGCAAATAATGAGGAAATCATTCCATACTTTCCAAAAAGCATGGAAGAAAAAAACCATTTATTTTCTAATCAAAGCAAACATTTTAAGCTCCGGCCAGGACAAATGGAAATGATGAATTCCGTATATGAATCCTTTGAAAAGAACAAGCATGCCGTTATTGAAGCAGGGACAGGAACAGGTAAAACATTAGGATATTTGTTGCCATCCTTATATTTTGCTGTTTCGAAAAGTCAACCAGTAATCATAAGTACATACACGATACAAATGCAGGAACAAATATTAAATAACGAAATATCTCGTTTAAAGCAATTGATTCCATTTCCTTTCCACACCTCGATATTAAAAGGGCGTAGCAACTATATTAATATGTTGAAGTTTGAGCAGTCTTTGTATGATAAAGACCCTCAATACGATACGGTTATGACAAAAATGCAATTTCTTGTTTGGTTAGTTCATACCGAAACTGGTGATATGGAAGAGCTGAATGTGTCGAGTGGAGGGAATTTATTTAAACAAAGAATCAAACATGATGGCTGGTTTTTTCAAAAAGAAAAAGATCCATGGTTTTCACATGATTTTTATATGCATGCACGAAATCTGGCTTCAAATGCAGACCTTGTCATTACAAATCATTCCATGCTGCTGAGAGACATAGAAAATGATCAAAATATCCTTCCTGATTATCAATATGTTGTGATTGACGAAGCGCATAATTTAGAAAAAGCAGCTAGAAATTGTTTCGGAAAAAAACTAGAGTATAATACTTTAAAATTTTCGATTGGTCGTCTTGGAACGTTAGAAAAAAATCAGCTGTTTAGTAAGATAGAAAACCTTTTACGGGAGAAAGGATTCACTCCATCTTTTCATGCTTTTGAATTAGATCAAATCATCTCACAGCTTGATCTAGAAATAGATGATTTATTTATCATGTTGGGTAAAAAGATTTCCCAACTATTTGGACGCAAATCGAATAAAAGTACAAAACTACAGATGCGAATTACTGATGCGATGATGTCAGAGCGGAAATGGCTGCCTTTAGTATTATGCGCCGAAAGAGTTTATGATTATCATCGTACGATTTGTAGAGAGCTTGAAAATAGACTTTCCTTAGTTAAGCGGGAGGATAAAAAATTAACGGATAGTGAGCAAGCTTTTATTGAGGAAATGAATAGCTTCTTAAGGGACTGGTTTCAAATAGGGGGAAAATTTCAACAGTTATTTTTAAATCCTTCGATTCAAAATGTTACTTGGATAGAGGGGGATATTCGTGCACTTCCTAATAGCATAGGTATTTTCGTTCAACCTATGAATACCGGGAACGAATTAGCAAATAATTTTTTTGAACACAAAAAAAGTGTAGTTATGACTTCCGCAACGCTAACAGTCAATCATTCATTTAGCTTTTTCTTGAATGAATTGAATTTGCAAAATAAGGACTTGCTTGAAAAAGTGATTAGTTCCCCTTTTGATTATAAAGATATGGTAAAACTAATGATTCCTTCAGATTTACCTGAAGTCCGCGGAACTGTGAATGATGAGTATATCGAGGCAATTGCTAGTCATATCATTGCCATTGCTGATGTAACTGATGGTAGAATGCTTGTTCTTTTCACCTCGTACGATATGCTTAGAAAAACGTATCAACTCATTAAAGATTCGTTTGCACTAGAGGATTTTGTGCTTCTGGCACAAGGTATTTCAGGTGGAAGCAGAACAAGACTTACAAGGAATTTCCAACAATTTAATAAATCCATCTTGTTCGGTACAAGCAGTTTTTGGGAAGGTGTAGATATTCCAGGAAAGGATTTATCATGCCTAGTGATTGTAAGACTTCCATTTTCACCACCAGATGAACCGATTACGGCCGCTAAATATGAATTGATCAAACATCATGGTAAGAATCCTTTTTCGGAATTTGCATTACCGGAAGCGGTTATTCGGTTTAAGCAAGGGTTTGGCCGTTTAATTAGAACAGAAACTGATCGTGGAGTAGTTATTGTATTAGATAGACGAATTGAAACAACTAGCTATGGAAAAACATTTTTACAATCTATCCCAAACATTTCAATTGAACGTGGTCCTTTAAATAAGCTTTTAACATCCGTTGAAAAGTGGTTATAAAGTTGAGGCTGTGCTATTTGTTGAAAATTCAACATTAACACAACCTCAATTTTGTGGGCTACATGATTTTTTTAAAAGCTTACGCGATTTTTCACCTTTTAGCCTTATATTTCCTGCTATAATGATGAATATATGCGTATGTATCCTTAGTATTACCTAGTAATTGTAATGCTATAATGTTAATTATTGCTGCCGGGGAGGAACAAATACGGCTGTTCTTATAATCGATAAAACTTAAGGTGGTTTCAATGAAAAAGTGGATTTTTATTTTATTGCCATTGATCATAATAACAGTTTCTGTATACATTTATGTGTATATAGAAGCTCGGCAACCCCTTTTGAAAGCTGAACAATATGCAGAAAAAAGGGCTAGGGCAGAAGCGAATTTAGTAAGTAATGATGAATTTTTTGTATATCATGGAACAAAGACTTATTATGTAATCATTGGTAATAATCAAGAAGGGATCGAAACGATTGTTTGGATTCCTGAAAAAAAAGATGAAGATATCATCACAAAAAAGGTATCCGAAGGAATTTCAGAAAAAGAAGCAATATCGAAATTGGTCTATGAAGAAGAGCCTAAAAAAATTCTAGGCACAAGATTAGGAATGGAGAAAAATTTACCTGTATGGGAACTTTCTTATTTAGATCAAAATTCGAAATTAAATTATTATTATATTCACTTCGACACAGGTAAATGGTGGCGGAAAATTGAAAACTTATAAAAGAAAGAGGAATGAACCATGAACATTAATTTAGCACAACGTGTTGATGCTCTCACCCCATCTTCAACATTGGCGATTACGGCCAAAGCTAAAGAGCTGAAATCTCAAGGCCTTGATATTATTGGACTTGGAGCGGGTGAACCCGATTTTAATACGCCTAAGAATATTATTGAAGCAGCCTACCAATCCATGAATGAAGGAGCAACAAAATATACACCTGCAGCGGGATTGCCAGAGCTGAAAAAGGCAGTTATCAACAAATTGGAAAGAGACCAAGGTCTTTCATATAAGCCTTCTGAAATCATTATTGGAAATGGGGCGAAGCATGTTTTATTTACCCTATTCCAAGTTATTTTAAATGATGAGGATGAAGTCATTATTCCAACACCTTATTGGGTAAGCTACCCTGAACAAGTAAAGCTTGCTGGAGGCGTTCCAGTTTATGTTGAAGGCAAGGAAGAAAATGACTATAAAATTACTCCAGAGCAATTAAAAACAGCAATTACAAATAAAACAAAAGCGATAATTATTAATTCACCAAGTAATCCGACAGGAATGATTTATTCACAAGAAGAATTAAAAGCACTTGGTGAACTATGCTTGGAGCATAATGTTCTCATTGTTTCAGATGAAATTTATGAAAAATTGGTTTATGGGGAAAACAAACACGTATCAATTGCTCAGATTTCATCTCAATTAAAAGATATTACCATTATTATTAATGGTGTTTCAAAATCCCATTCCATGACTGGATGGCGAATTGGCTATGCAGCCGGAAGTGAAAAAATTGTTGCCGCAATGGCAGACCTTGCAAGTCATTCCACATCGAATCCAACGACGACATCTCAATACGGGGCTATTGAAGCATATAATGGCCCGCAAACGGCTGTAGAACAAATGAGGCAGGCTTTTGAAGAAAGATTAAACATCATATATGATAAATTAGTTTCAATCCCAGGTGTTAAATGCAAAAAGCCGCAAGGTGCGTTCTATTTATATCCTAACGTAAAAGAAGCTGCACAAATTGCAGGATTCGAAGATGTAGATCAGCTTGTGGAGGTGCTGCTTGAAGAAGCCCTTGTTGCAGTAATTCCTGGATCAAGCTTTGGTTCCCCTGATAATATTCGTATATCGTATGCAACATCACTAGAAGCATTGGAAGAAGCGGTAAGCCGTATACATTCCTTTATCGAGGAAAAAGGGAAAGTCGCTAGTCTCACAGAATAATTACCGAAAAAACAACAGGATATGAATGGTTTCGAAAGGAATGTTAACGTGAAAACAACTATATCAGAAGTTCATAAATTTGTAGGTCAAGAAGTCAAAATCGGGGCTTGGCTAGCCAATAAACGATCTAGCGGAAAAATTGCCTTCCTTCAATTAAGGGATGGTTCCGGCTTTATTCAAGGTGTTGTTGTAAAAAGTGATGTGAGCGAAGAAACATTTCAAAAAGCAAAATCAATATCTCAAGAGTCTTCACTCTTTATTACAGGTACAATTCAAGAAGATAGTCGTTCACCTTTCGGTTATGAACTGTTAGTTTCGACTATTGAAGTGATTAACGAGGCGGTTGATTATCCGATTACACCGAAAGAGCATGGCACTGAATTCTTAATGGATCATCGTCATTTATGGCTCAGATCGCGTAGACAGCACGCGGTAATGAAAATTAGAAACGAAGTGATTCGTGCCACTTATGAATTCTTTAATCAAAATGGTTTCGTTAAAGTGGATCCGCCAATTTTTACTGGAAGTGCACCTGAAGGAACAACTGAACTATTTAAAACGAAATATTTCGATGAAGATGCATATTTATCCCAAAGCGGACAGCTGTATATGGAAGCTGCAGCAATGGCCCTTGGTAAAGTATTTTCATTCGGACCAACCTTCAGAGCGGAAAAGTCAAAAACACGCAGACATTTAATAGAATTTTGGATGATTGAGCCGGAAATGGCCTTTTATGAATTTGAGGATAGTTTGAAGGTTCAGGAAGAATACGTAACCTATATAGTTCAATCCGTTATACAAAATTGCTCCCTCGAATTGGAAAGATTGGAAAGAGATTTAACGAAATTGGAAAATATAAAGGCACCTTTCCCAAGGATTACGTATGATGATGCGATTACGTTCTTACATGAAAAAGGCTTTAATGATATTAAATGGGGGGATGATTTCGGCGCACCTCATGAAACAGCTATTGCTGATCATTATGATAAGCCAGTGTTTATCACACATTATCCTACTGTTATAAAACCTTTCTATATGCAACCTGCTCCTGACCGCGATGATGTCGTTTTATGTGCGGACATGATTGCGCCAGAAGGGTACGGAGAAATAATTGGCGGTTCAGAACGTATTCACGATTTCGGATTAATGAAGAAAAGGATAGAAGAACATCAATTGCCAATTGAAGCTTATGAATGGTATTTAGATCTCTCGAAATACGGTTCTGTCCCTCATTCAGGATTTGGGCTTGGCCTAGAACGAACAGTAGCATGGATTTCAGGTGTTGAACATGTGAGGGAGACCATTCCATTCCCACGCCTGCTGAATCGTTTATATCCATAAATTTATGAAAACTGTCCCATATCATTGCCCATTGCAGCAGGGTAAATTTTGGGACAGCTTTTATTTTTAATATTTACATCGTAGAACATGATATAATCGAGGTAAGTGAGGTGCGTTAGCATGAATAAAGATTTGATGGTTTCTTGGATTGAGGCAGGTATGATTCAAGTTCCATATTTATTAATGAGTAAATATCGCGAAATCGGCCTTGATGAGAAAGAATTGGTCGTTTTATTGCATATTATATCATTTATGGAAAAGGGAAATGAATTCCCAACTCCAGAACAAATTGCTGAAAGAATGACGATTACGAGCAGTGAATGTACTTCAATTTTAAGAAGGCTTGTACAGCTGGAAATGATTAAAATAGAAAAGGATTTTTCCGATGATGAAGTAAGGTTTGAAAGATATTCTTTATCCTCACTTTGGATAAAATTAGCAGACCTCTTAATTGTGGAAAAAAAGCAACTAGCCCTTGAAACTGTTTTTCAAGAAGAAAAAGATATTTATACTACTTTTGAGCAGGAATTTGGCAGACCTCTTTCTCCACTAGAATGTGAATCACTTGCAATGTGGATTGATCAAGATGGACAAGACCCTATTATAATAAAAGCAGCATTGCGAGAAGCAGTCATGTCTGGTACTGTGAATTTTAGGTACATAGATAGAATATTATTTGAATGGAAGAAGAATGGAATTAAAACAGTCGAGCAAGCGAAGGTTCATAGTTTAAAGTTCAGGCAAAAGCCAAGACAAATAAATCAACAAAGTAAAAGCTCGAACACTGTCCCTTTTTATAACTGGCTTGAGCAATAAGCCAAGTAGGTGAGATAAATGCTAAATAAACAACAAATACGATTTTGTTTGGATGAAATGGGAAAAATGTTTCCGGATGCTCATTGTGAATTAGTGCATTCGAACCCTTTTGAACTTGTTATTGCGGTTGCACTTTCGGCTCAATGCACTGATGCTTTAGTAAATAGAGTGACAATAAATTTGTTTAAAAAATACAAAACACCAGAAGACTATCTAGCTGTTCCCTTAAATGAACTTGAATCAGACATTAGGTCAATTGGTTTATTTCGAAACAAAGCGAAAAACATTCAAAAGCTATGTAAAATCCTCATTGATGAATATGAGGGAGAAGTACCAGAGGATTATAATGAATTAATAAAGCTTCCGGGAGTCGGGAGGAAGACGGCCAACGTCGTAGTGTCTGTAGCATTTGGTGTACCTGCGATTGCCGTTGATACCCATGTCGAAAGGGTAAGTAAACGACTAGCTTTTTGCCGCTGGAAAGACAGTGTTTTAGAAGTCGAAAAAACACTTATGAGGAAAATTCCAAAAGAAGAATGGTCAGTTACTCATCATCGAATGATTTTTTTTGGAAGATACCATTGTAAAGCTCAAAACCCCCAATGCACAATTTGCCCGCTCTTAGAAGTATGCAGGGAAGGGAAAAAGAGGGTAAAGGAATAATAAAAAAAGAACTAGGTGCCTCGTAAAGGCACCTAGTTCTTTTTTTTTCAATATTAGTCTCCATCATCACCATCAGCCGGCTCAGTTGGTTCAACGGGATTCTCATCGCCAGGAGGTGGTTCTTCTTCATCTCCCGGCTTTTCAGGTTTCTTTTTTTCGCCTGAGTCGGATTCGTCATCTCCTTGACCCGGTTTATTACCGTTATTACCTTTGTTGCCGTTGTTACCACTGTTATCTTTGTCTTTATTTTTGTCTTTATCCTTATCTTTTTCTTTATCTTTGTCTTTTTCTTTATCTTTGTCTTTTTTGTCCTCATTGCCTTCATCATCTTGATGATCGTCAGGTGGAATAATCTCATCTTCAATTTTTGGTACCGTCACACTTGCTGTGCCAGCGGTACTTCTTTGGTTATCAGAAACAGCTGTCACTTCAATAGAATATGTGATTCCGGGTTCCGGGTTTTGGATGGTAAAGCTTTGTTCACTCATTATTCCTAGTGACTGCTTTTTACCGTTAGATGATTTAAGGGTTACATCAAATTTGAGTTTCTTGTTTTTTGTTTCCGGATGTTCCCAAGTGAAAGCAACTTCATTTTCTGTCTCATGATATTCTCCTATTACAGAAGGAGCATCAAGTTTATCAAACACGTTGGAAACTTCTTTCGGCTCTGCACCCGCAACGAATAGTTCATAAATAATATTACCATTTGGAGTATATTTACTTGGCTTTTTAGCTGGATTGGATCCTTTTTCAACGGCAGCTTTCACAACGCTTTTCGGCATTGAGAAATCGGGCGTGTCTATTTCCTCTGAAATATGGGTCATTAAATTTCTGTAAAGCTCTTTTGCGATCTGCTGATCATTCGTACCACCACGAAGCGGAATACTTCGTTTTTCATAGCCGGTCCAAACCGCGATTGTATAATTGGTCGTATAGCCCGCGAACCATGCATCAGGTACATCGTTTTTATCAAGACCATATTCTTGCAAATCAGCACTAGAATAGTTTGTTGTACCTGTTTTTGCTGCAGCAGGGAGTCCAGGAATGATGGCCCCTTTTCCAGTAGATCCCTCCTTATAAGAAACAACATCCTTTAGCATATCTGTCACCATATAGGCTGTAGAGTCTTTCATGGCAAGTTTAGGTTTAATCTTATTGCTAATTTCTGTTTCTTCATCACGCAATATTATTTTCTTTACGGAATGTGGCTTATTGTACATACCGTTATTGCCAAATGTGGCATATGCACCTGCTAATTTTAAAGGAGAAACATTTTCAATGCCTCCGATTGAGGCTGGTTCAAAAAATTCTTTTTCACTAAATTCCATCCCTAAATTAGCAGCAAATTCTCTTGAGCGATCCAATCCAACTTCTTGTAAAGCTTTAAGTGCCGGGATATTTCTAGAGCGATATAATGCTTCACGTATGGACATTTTTCCAAGATAACCTTGGTCAAAGTTATTGATGGCATCTCCAGTTGAATATTTATATGGTTCATCTACAATTTGTTCATACGTAGACCAATTTAAATACTCAATGGCTGGACCGTAATCTAGGATGGGCTTTATTGTGGAACCTGGCTGGCGATCCGTTAACTGTGTGGCAAAATTACGGCCACGCTTTATATCTTTAAATCGGTTTCCGCCAATCGCACGAATTTCACCTGTCTCTGTGTCCAATAGAACAATCCCCGCTTGCATTTTCTCATCAGGAAATTGGACAACATCATCTGTATAAAGCATTTTTTCCGTATATTCCTGGGCATCAGGATCGAGGGTTGTATATATTTTTAAGCCATCTGCATATACGTTATACTCGCCCATTTCCTCGACTTCCCTAATGACTTGATCGACGAAGGAATCGTATTTATACGGGTTGGCCTTATTTTTTTCTTCCGGAATCAATGTTTTTTCAACAGGGATCTTTTTCGCTTTTTCCATTTCATCTTTATTTATTTTGCCGTGTTGATACATAAGGGAGAGTACAAGATTTTTTCTTTTTTCGGCACTTTCAGGATATTTGTATGGGTCATAAGCATTAGGTCTTTGCGGAACTCCCGCTAAAAAAGCCCTCTCTTGAAGCTCCAACTCATCAAGTTCCTTATTAAAGTAAAATTTAGCAGCTGTTTCGATTCCATGAATTCCATTTCCGTAGTAGATTTTATTCACATACATTTCAAAAATTTGTTCTTTTGAATAGTTTTGTTCAAGTTTAAAGGAAAGCCATGCCTCTTGAGCCTTTCTTTTTAATTTTTTCTCATCTGATAAATATGTTAATTTGACGATTTGCTGAGTGATAGTTGAGGCACCTTCAGCCCCAAATCCACGAGTGACGTTTGCAAGAACAGCTCCGGCAAGTCTGCGAAAGTCAATCCCACCGTGTTTATAAAAGCGTACATCTTCCGTTGCCAAAACAGCGTCTTCCACTTTTTTAGGGATATTTTCATAGTCTACATAATCCCTTTTTTCAGTTCCAAGGACCGCGAATACATCACCGTTTTTATCTAAAACTTCAGATGCGATAGGGTCTATTAGAAGTACCTTATCCAGCGGTGGGGCGTCTTTTGCATAAATGGCAAAAGTGGTTCCTCCAGCTATAAGTACTGCTACTCCAATAAGAAAACATGTCAAAAATATGGTTTTAATCACTTTTGCTGGTTTCTTTTTTGTTTTTTGTTTTTTGTCGGGAGCTTGTTTTCTTCTCCGTTCTACACGTGTTTTATAATTTTCTGCCATAAGCAGTATTCCTCACTTTCTAGGTAGAGATGATCATATAAGTAATAATTGCTGAATTACTTTTAAATAATCGATTCTCGGATGTAAACCATATTCAATGCGATGTCCACAGCTTATAATTTCTTCTCTCTTGATTGATTTTCTTCCTCCACTTTCCATACGGTCCCAAAATGAGAATAAGTCTTTGCTCTCTAATAAAAATACTTCATCTGCATTAACGAAACGCAAAATGACAAAAGCTATCCCATTATGACTTACCACATTTTTCATATGATTAATCTGATGTTCGTGAAAATTTCTAAGTGGAAATGAAGTATTGCTTTGTGTTTCCTTCGCTTCAAAATCAATATATTTGCCTTTATATACACCATTATAATCAGTTGTGGAAGCTTGCCGAAAATATGCTTCTTTTATAACCGCTGTACTTCGAGATTGATAGTCCACTTGAACGATTTGTATTGGAGTTGGTTTTTTATGAATGACTGCCATTCCTTTAGATAAATAATACAAATTCGTCTCATTTAAATCTTCCTCAAGCGTCATGCCTCTTTTGCTGTATGAGATTATTTTCTCCTTGTTATTACTTTTTTGGGGAGAAGGCTCGCGCCGGTATTTTTTTCCATTGGGGTAATGAAACTCCATTGACCTACACCTCACTCGCTAAATTATAACATAGCAGAGAAAAATGGCTGTAATTATGAATAATAAATGGGATTAAAGCCATTATTATAAAGAGCGAAACACTGGTGCCGGACCATAACAATCGCTATAACATTATTTGACGAAATAGGGTGCATCTTAGTTTCACTTTTCAAGAAAAATTCATGAATAGGAGAATATTAATATGGAAAACAAAAAAGGTCAAAGAAAAGAAAATAAGAAATATAATCCTAAAAAAGCTGGAGAAGGAAATCCAAAGTTAACAGGGCCAAATAGACCATCTACTTAAAAATTTGTCGAACTGAATGAAGAAAATTCCGGTATCCCCACTTTGTTTAGCGAATCTCTTCTAGTTTTGTCAGTCGTGAAGGAAGTTAAAAATGAATAGCGAAAACAATAGAAAAGGGAAGTGAATGGAGGCTGACAAAATGACTAAAGAAGAAATGATTGAAAGGCTTGAGTCCATTAGCTCTCAAATAGATCATCTAGAAAAAATGGTTGAACAAAAATCTATACAAAATAAACGTTCCATCGTTCGGACAATGAATTTGCGTGAGCAACAACTGGAACATACAATTAGGAAATTAGAAATTTCCTTTGAAGAAAAAAGATCAAATAACATAACTACTTTAAGTGAAGCCATTTAAAGATCGTTTCGGAGCTTGAAAATATAATGAAAAGACAGTAGAATTAAGGAAATTTTAGAAAGCAGCTCTCATGCTGCTTTTTCGTATGTAGGGGTGTGTTTTAAATAGTGAAAACGAATGATTTACGAATTCTAACAGAAAAACTTCTCCAATTCAATGAGGATGCACATAAAAGTTTTCTACATTGTAGGGAAACGGGAGAAAAGGGCGATTTTTATAAGGAAGTGAAACCATTTGCAGATAAGGTGAGAGATAGTTGCGTACAATGGGAATCTGCTGCAATGGAATGGGTAAGCAATAATAAACCAAAAAACTTGCACCCGATTCAATTGAAAAACACAGCGGAAAATTTACAAATGGTGTCGGTAAGAGCTTTTTTTCCGGATTCAAGTTTAAAAAAGTTTAATAGTCATATACAATCAAATGATTTTATTTTAAGACGAATGATAGAAAGTCTGGAAACATCAAAATGACACATTTTACTTTGGCTGGGCATAGTGTATAGTACCTTAAATAATTCAGGGGGCTTGCTTTATGCTGCATCGATATCGAAATGTTCATATGCAACCAGGAATGCCAATGAGACCGCCATTTCAACATCCCAATTCTCAAATTCCCTATCCATATGGAATGTACCCTCCCCAATATCCGAATATGCAGGGGATGCCACAAATGCCTTATATGAACGGGATGCAGTATCCATATACTTACATGGATCAAGGGGTATTCCACCAAGGTAGCGAAAAACAAGCGAATCATTTATTTCAAAACCCTTTGCAGCCAGAGGATGGGTATTTTTATGAAAAATATAATAATCAACAAAGTTTTCCAAATGCATATCCTAAACCACCTCAATTACCAAAAGTTCCAAACGGGAATTCAGTATTAAATTCGTTTAAAACGCAAACGGGTTCGTTAGATTTAAATAAAATGGTAAACACCGCTGGCCAAGTAGTGAACGCAATAAATCAAGTATCTAATATGGCAAAAGGTCTCGGTGGTATTTTCAAAGTGTAGGTATATGAAATAAAGGAATCGTTAAAAATAGCGATTCCTTTTTACTATTTTAGTCAATATTTACTTTCTTTCCTTTTTTCTTAGGGATCGTGACAGTTAGTACTCCGTCCTCATGGTTTGCTAATACTTTACTTTGATCAATTGGTTTTGAAAATGGGATCGTTCGTGAAGATTGGCTCCAGGACTCTTTTTGCTGAAAAACTGTATTAGTTTTATCTTCCTTTGTTACAGTTTCTCGGTGATTGACCATTATGGTAATATATTGCGGAAGTATTTCAATATTAATTTGGTCCTTTTTTATCCCTGGGAGCTGTGCTTGGACAATATATTCTTTTTCATTTTCCTTTAGTTCAGCGACAAATCCACCACCAAATGGCTTTGAATGGAAAAAGAAGTCATCCATGTTTTGTAAAAAATTCTTATCAGGACGTTCCGAAAAAAGCCGATTCATATTATTCATTAATTGGGTGAAAGGCTCGAATAAAGGATGTTCCTCCTTTTTAGGCGGACGATTTTCCGGCATTGTAAAGCACCTCCTTTTTGTAATTTATCTTATTGTATGAAGGAGAAAAACAAAGAGTTCTCTCCACGATTATTAATCTGCTAAACTACTAGGAAAACGAACGCTTATTCGGTATTATAAAGGGAGAGGTGATAGGTTTGAACTGGAAGATAAATTTTCTTGATATTTTGACTGAGTTAAAAACAAATCCTACTTTTAAAAATAATATTGTTAGCTGGCACACATTAGAGGAAGAACCGGCCAAAACAACTCCGTTCCCCTCTGAATTACATCCAGATTTAGCGAAATCTCTACATAATAAAGGTATTAAGGAATTATATACCCATCAAAAAGAGGCATTCCAAATGGCAATGGCTCATAAAAGCATTACAGCTGTCACACCGACTGCATCCGGAAAGACTCTATGCTATAATTTGCCTGTTCTTCAAACGATTTTACAAGATCACTCCGCACGAGCATTATATATTTTCCCAACAAAAGCTCTCGCACAAGATCAAAAAAGTGAAATAAATGAAGTAATTGATGCTGCGGGACTGCCGATAAATAGTTATACGTATGATGGGGATACCCCAGCAAATATTCGCCAAAAGGTGAGGAAAGCAGGGAATATCGTGATTACAAACCCAGATATGCTACATTCAGCTATCTTGCCTCATCATACAAAGTGGGTCTCATTATTTGAGAATTTAAAGTTTGTTATTTTAGATGAGCTCCATATTTATCGAGGGGTGTTTGGAAGCCATGTAGCGAATGTCATTCGTAGATTAAAAAGGATTTGCCGGTTTTATGGAGCTAATCCGGTTTTTATTTGTACATCTGCGACCATTGCTAACCCGAAAGAACTTGGAGAAAAGCTCACAGGCGAGCAAATGCATTTGATTGATAATAATGGGGCGCCACGCGGGACGAAGCATTTTATTTTTTACAATCCACCGATTGTCAACCAGCAACTGAATATACGTAGAAGTGCTACTTTGGAAGTAAGGAAGCTTGCTAGGGAATTCTTAAAAAATAAAATCCAAACAATCATATTTGCTAGAAGTCGTGTGAGGGTAGAAATTATTCTTACCTATTTGCAAAGTTTAGTAAATAATGAGCTTGGTCCTAAATCTATTAGAGGATACCGGGGAGGTTATTTGCCAACTCAGCGTAGAGAAATCGAAAGAGGATTAAGGAATGGGGATATATACGGTGTTGTAAGTACAAATGCGCTTGAACTTGGGGTCGATATTGGTCAACTGCAAGTCTGTATTATGACGGGATATCCCGGAACGATTGCGAGTGCTTGGCAACAAGCAGGAAGGGCAGGGAGAAGAAGAGCAGAATCATTAGTGATCATGGTCGCAAGTTCTGCTCCACTTGACCAATATATCATCGAAAACCCGAATTATTTCTTTCATCAAACACCGGAAACGGCACGTATTAATCCTGAAAATCTCATTATTCTCGTAGATCATTTAAAATGTGCGGCTTATGAATTGCCTTTTGAAGAAGGAGAGTATTTTGGTGATCTAGAAATTGAAGAAGTTTTGGAATTTTTAACGGAAGAAAGAGTGTTGCATAAAAATGGCGGTAAATGGCACTGGATGAACGACTCTTTCCCTGCACATAATATTAGCTTGCGTTCAGCATCACAAGAAAATGTCGTCATAATAGATCAAACAGATCGTTCGAAAGTAAAAGTGATTGGGGAAATGGATACATTCAGTGCGATGACACTTCTGCATGATGAGGCTATTTATTTACATCAAGGAATTCAATATCAGGTCGAATTTCTTGATTGGGATGAAAAAAAAGCATATGTAGCAGAAGTGGAAGTCGATTATTACACAGATGCCAACTTAGCTGTCCAGCTTAAAGTGTTGGAAGAAGATAAAAGAAAAGAGACGGTAGATGCTGAGATTGCCTTTGGAGACGTTACAGTAAATGCGATGGCAACTATTTTTAAAAAGATTAAGTTCGAAACACATGAAAATATAGGCTCTGGTCCTATTCATCTTCCAGAAATGGAATTGCATACAAATGCAGCTTGGATTTCTTTAAATAAGGAATTAAAGGAGATTGGGATGGAAGACCTTGAATATGGATTAGTGGGCTGCGCACACGCTTTAAAAGCTATTATTCCGTTATTTGCTATGTGTGATCCAGCAGATATTCATACTGTACCGCAAGTTAAAGCAACCCATAATAATAGACCGACTATCTTTATTTATGACCAATATCCTGGAGGTATTGGAATTAGTGAAAAGGTTTATGAAAGGATGCCAAATATAATAGAAGAGGCCAAAAAACTAGTTGCCGGCTGCCCTTGTTTAGATGGATGTCCTTCATGTATTGGTACAGATATTTCTACAATCCGAACGAAAGATATTACTGTTGAACTTTTAGAAGTTATGCTTAATGCATCAAGATATGAATGAGGAGATGATAACAAATGTCTCTGAAAAATAAACTGAATCGTTTTAAAGCACATATGAATATTAGCGATCATGATAAGGAAGGCAGCGCTCCGCTAGAACAATTATCTAAGTTGCCATATTTAGGGGAGTGGAAAAAGGCTGGCGCCTCTCCTTATTTTCATGAAAATCAATTTTGTTATATAAAGGAAATTCGCTATCCACTCGATTATCAACATGGAAAATATAGCCTAAAAGATTTTCTAACTGCTTTTTCTATGTGGGAGGAATTTTCAGGTCGCCATCCTTTATCCGTTAAAGGAATGTCGCCGACCGATTTGTTTTTCTTTGATACCGAGACGACAGGTTTATATGGAGGAGCAGGGAACTCAATATTTTTACTCGGTTATGCCCGATTTGTAGGCAATGAATTTGTTTTACGGCAGAATTTTTTGCCTGAACCGGGTTTTGAGGTGGCTCTTTATAAAAGTTTCTTAGAAAATGTCGATTATACAACGCTTGTGACATATAACGGAAAAGCGTTTGATTGGCCGCAAGTGAAGACTCAGCATACACTTGTACGTCAGCACGTTCCTAAACTTCCTGCGTTTGGTCACTTTGATTTATATCATGCTTCTAGAAGACTATGGAAAAGTAATTTGGAATCAGTAAAACTTGCTAGAGTTGAAGAAGAAATATTAGGCGTAAAGCGGAAGGATGATATACCTGGCTATCTTGCGCCGATGATTTATTTTGATTATGTAGAAAGAAAAAACCCTGAAGCTATATTAAAGGTCCTGAAACATAATGAAATCGATATTTTATCATTGATCACTCTATATACTCATTTAACATATCAAATTCACGGGATGGACCCTGGACAAACCCCAGCTGAAAAAATGCATATTGCCAAATGGTATCAATATATTGGAGAGAGAGATCTTGCAGCTTCCACATTTGAGATTGCAGCTAGTGAAGGTGATTTTTCTGCTAAACATCAGCATGCATTTTATCTAAAAAAGGCTGGGAAATATGACGATGCTAGGAAACTTTGGCTGGAAGTGACTACTCACGGAGAGGATTCAGTTAAAAAGGACGCATATATTGAATTAGCAAAGTTGATGGAGCATCAATACAAAGATTATGTTAAAGCCATTGAATATACAAGCGCAGCAATGGAATTGCATTCTCTAAAAGATGATCTTTTTACTAAAAATGCGAATAAAAGAATGACAAGACTTTTGGGCAGGAAATAAATTAAGAAATAATTCAGTCATCATTTCCCGGGCAAGCGCAGTATTCGACTGAAATCATCGTATTTCAAAGATTTTTACACATTTCGCAAAAAAATAGTCGGAACATGGATTTATTTTTCCGGATATTAATTGGGGAGTTTTACGAAATATAGGTATTATGATTAGTACATGTGTCAGTCCTTTCTCATAGGCTGTAAGTGTAAAGTGATATATGAAAAAGAAAGGAGCATTCGGCATGTTTAATCCTTGCAACACAAAGGTCTGCCCACCTATTGTTCATCCGACTAAATGCTGTGTCAATCATACGGTATCGAATGTTATTGTACCTGAAATTCATCCTTCCCACACGACAACAGTCAATCATGAAAACATTATTCACGAACATTATTTCCCGCACACAAATTCATTCGTTAACGAAGTAACTACTGAAAACGTAATGATGCCGGGTCCAGGACCAGGCTTTGGACCAGGAATGGCACCAGGGTTTGGACCGGGAATGGGACCAGGAATGGGCGGAGTTCCAGGACCAGGCTTCGGGCCAGGAATGGGACCAGGAATGGGACCAGGATTTTATTAAAAAGTTCTTTTAGACGAGGATAAGCTAGAACATCCTCGTTTTTTTTATTGAGCTTGTAAAAGGATGAGTTATTTCATATCATTTTTTGAAACTTCTTCGAAACTTTTCAAAAACCACTTGCAAAATTGACAAAAACATTTTATTTTGAAAGAATGATGATAAATGTAGTGTGAATTTTAAGGTGGTGTTTCGGATGTTAGCGGAAAGATTAAAACTGACTGCAAAGGAAATTTTAGAAAAAGAATTTAAAACAGGTGTACGTGGTTATAAACAAGAAGAAGTTGATAAATTTTTAGACTTAATCATTAAAGATTATGAAACTATGCATCAATTAATGGATGAACTTCAGCAGGAAAATTTACGGTTGAAAAAGCAAATGGAAGATCAATCTCGTAGACAACCTGTACAGCCTGCAGGGACGACGAATTTTGATATATTAAAACGTCTCTCTAATTTAGAAAGGCATGTATTTGGAAGCAAGCTTGATGATTAACCTTTTGCCATTAATTACCGCTTGCATATTAGTAGAATAAAATATAAAATAAAAAGTCGGTAAGATAATGAAAAAACAATAACATTCGGGTAATCGCTGCTGATTCAGCAGAGGAAAGTCCATGCTCGCACGGTGCTGAGATGCACGTAGTGATCGTGCCTGGTGAAACAATAAGCCAGGGCATTCCAGAGTTAATCTGGATTGACGGCAGGGAAAGTGCCTAAGTCATTTTATGATATGGCGCGACTACCTTTAAAGTGCCACAGTGACGTAGCTTTGTTGGAAACAACAAAGGTGGAACGCGGTAAACCCCACGAGCGAGAAACTCAAATTTTGGTAGAGGCACTCTTTCTGAGGAACTGAACAAGGAAAGAGGCAGGAAACTAATATCCTGCAGATAGATGATTACCGCCTGAGTACGAGGCTTGCCTATAGCCGATTGCAGTACGATGGTACAGAACATGGCTTATATGAATGTTATTATAGGTTTAAATCCAACGAACTGAGGCTTTCCGTAAGTACTTAGACCCTAGTATTTGGAAAAATCCAAGTGGTCTAAGAGACAGAGGAAAGTCTTTTTATTTATCACCATAACTATACATAAAAACGTCTTTATCATAAGTAACAGGAAGTTGATAGGAAAATGGGATTCATAAATGTTGAACAATTTATTCATACAGATGATCTGAATCAATTAGATATTATAGGTAAAATACTTGAACAAATAAGCGAAAGTGTCATGGTCGTTAATGAAAAACGCCAAATTATATATATTAATTCAGCTTTTGAAATCGTTACCGGATATAATCGTCATGAAGTTTATTTGCAAAATCCACGAATTTTACAATCGGGCTTACATGATAAGCATTTTTACCACAAGTTATGGCAAACGATTTCTTTAGAAGGCAGCTGGAGCGGTGAAATTTGGAATAAACGAAAAAATGGTGAGTTTTTTTTAGAGTGGCTGACCATTAGTGAAGTTAAAAGTTCAGATGGATTCATTCAGGGGTATATTGGGGTATTTTCTGATATTACAGATCGAAAAAGAGCTGAGGATGAACTAAGAATGCTTGCTCATTATGACGCACTGACCGGAGTTCCCAATCGTCATTCCTTTACGAAAAGATTTTCGGATCTCCTTGATATTTCCCAACAATTTCAACAAAAATTAGCTTTATTATTTTTGGATTTGGATCGATTTAAACAAATAAATGATTCCTTAGGGCATGAAGCAGGAGACAAGCTCTTAATTGAAGTCGCAAGCAGGCTTCAAGAGCTTATAAAAAATAAAGACATTATCGCTAGGTTAGGCGGTGATGAATTTGTTATTATATTATCAAATATTAAACATCAAAGGGAATCCGTCCATATTGCCAAAAAGATTATTGATAGCTTAACAAAGCCATTTAATATTGATGGGCACGAGGTTTATATTACGACTAGTATAGGAATTAGTTTTTTTCCTAATGATGGAAGTAATTCGGAAATTCTTTTGAAAAAAGCGGACAAAGCGATGTATATGTCAAAGCTGAACGGGAGAAACCAATATGAAATCTATCATGAAGGAATTATTCACTCAGATAAAAGTCAAATAAAAATGGAAGCCCAATTAAGAAAGTCATTGAAAAATAATGAATTATACCTGCTCTATCAACCAATAATAAATGGCCAAAGTGGGGAAATAGAAGGTATAGAAGCCGAGTGTTATTGGAAAAACAAAGAATTTGGCGAGGTTTCACCAGAAGAACTAATCTCTCTTGCCGAGGAGACTGGATTAATTATTCCAATATCCAATTGGGTTCTTAGTCAAGTTAGCGAGGATATAAAGTACATAAATCTTGCGGGCTTCTCCAGAATTAAGGCTATGGTGAATATCTCACCACTTCATTTCCAGCAAGAGAATTTTTTAAAAGATGTTACATCCGCAATTGAAAATTCAAATATTCCCGCCAGAAAAATTGAACTTGAATTGGCTGAAGTCGTCATCATGCCTCAAGCATCTTTAGTAAAGACTAAATTAGTAGAATTAAAAAAAATAGGTGTCAAACTAACAATCGATGGTTTTGGAGCGGGTTATTCATCATTAAGCTATTTGCATCGTTTTCCAATCGATAAATTAAAAATTGATCAAAGTTTTATACAGAACTTAGGGAAATATGAAGATGACGCCTCGATTGTTGAAGCAATCATTCACTTAGGGAAGCACCTACATATACAAGTAGCTGCCGAAGGAGTATTGAATGACAAGCACTTAAAATATTTAAAAAAACTTGGCTGCGATGTAATACAGGGACACTATATATCACCGCCGCTTCATTTAGAGGAGCTGCTTGAGTTTTTAAAGGAATGGGATCCTAGTCTAATTTTATGAGGGTGAGGAAATGGGAACGTATAATTTAATTGCAACAACTGCTATGGGAATTGAAGCCATTGCCGCGAATGAAGTGAAGAAACTTGGGCTTGATTGTACGGTTGAAAATGGCAAAGTAATGTTTAAAGGCGATGAATTGGCGATTGCTCGAACAAATTTGTGGTTGAGGACTGCCGATAGGGTGAAAATTGTAGTAGGTGAATTTCCTGCATCTACTTTCGATGAGTTATTCGAAAATACTAAATCGATACGCTGGGAAAATTTCCTCCCCGTTGATGCAGAATTCCCTGTTCAAGGTAAATCCGTAAAGTCAACATTATACAGTGTACCAGATTGCCAAGCAATTGTTAAAAAAGCAATAGTCGAAAGATTAAAAAAGGCTTATAATCAAGCGACTTGGCTCGCCGAGACGGGTCCATTATTTAAAATTGAAGTATCTTTATTAAAGGATAAAGTTACACTTACTATTGATACGAGTGGGGCAGGGCTCCATAAAAGGGGATATCGGATTGATCAAGGGGAAGCGCCGTTAAAAGAAACATTGGCTGCTGCTCTTATTCAAGTTACGAATTGGCATCCCAATCGTATCCTTCACGATCCTTTTTGTGGTTCAGGAACGATACCAATTGAAGCAGCTTTGATTGGCCAAAATATTGCGCCAGGTTTTAATCGTGATTTTTTAAGTGAAACCTGGCCGTGGATGAGTGAGGATATTTGGAATAAAGCCAGAGAAGAAGCGGAAGACTTGGCGAATTACGACCAATCACTTGAAATATCTGGTGCAGATATTGATCACCGAATGGTTGAAATTTCAAACAACAATGCTTTCGAAGCCGGGTTAGGAGATTTAGTCACATTTAAACAAATGCGGGCGAGTGATTTTACATCTAAGAAAGATTTTGGGGTCATTATTGGGAATCCACCATATGGAGAAAGGATTGGTGATAAGAAAGAAGTTGAGCATATGTATCGAGAAATAGGAAAGGTCTTCCAAAATCTAGATACTTGGTCCGTTTATATTCTTACGTCCCATCCTGAATTTGAAAAACTTTATGGAAAGCAAGCAACGAAAAAACGAAAACTGTTTAACGGGTTTATTCGGACTGATTTATATCAATTCTGGGGGCCGAGGCCACCGCGCGTATAATTCGAATAAAATAATCTCTTGCTGAATATACTTCATGTATATCATTTTTTGCAAGGAGGTTTTCCTAATGACTCAGGCCATAAATGAAATGGAGATCATTTCAAAAGCCATTCATACTTCATATGAAGCACTGGATAAAGAAGATCAATTATCGGAAGCAGCCTTCGAACGTTTAAAAGAGGCGGAGAACAGCCTTCATAAGGCACTCGAATATGTATTAACAAATAGGAGTAATAAGGGGTTTTCATAAAAAACGCAAGTGCGCTTTTTCAGCACTTGTGTTTTTATTTTTTTCCGTTATGTTAAAATAAAAATGGATAAGCGATAAAGGAGGCAAAATCAATGCCGGAGAAAATAGTAGAAATCGAAAAGGAATTCCTGCAATACGTTAAAAAAATGCAGGCATACGAAGAAGCACTCGGACTCATGTATTGGGATTTGAGGACTGGAGCTCCGAAAAACGGTGTTGAACAGCGCTCGCAAGTCATTGGAGTCCTAGCATCGGAACATTTTCAAATGTCTACGTCGGAGGAAATGGCAGCATACATAGCCAGTTTATCAAATAAGCAAGAATTTCTAACCGAAATTGGAAGTTTAACTTTAAAAGAATGTAAAAAACAATACGAAAAAAATAAGAAAATTCCAGCTGATGAATACAAAGAATATGTCGTGCTGCAGTCAAAAGCTGAACATGTTTGGGAGCAAGCAAGGGCAGAATCTGATTTTGAAATGTTTAAACCGTATCTTGAAAAACTCGTTGCTTTTAATAAAAAGTTTATTGAATACTGGGGGTACAGCGGCAATAAATATAATACTTTACTAGATATGTATGAACCAGGAGTTACTGTGGATATTATTGACCGCGTGTTTGGAGAATTGCGGGATGTAATTGTTCCTCTAGTTAAGAAAATCACTAACTCTGAAAATAAACCAAAAACGGACTTCCTTTTTCATTCTTTTCCTAAGAATAAGCAAAAGGAATTTAGTTTGAAAATTTTGGATCAAATGGGATATGACTTTGATTCTGGCAGGATGGATGAAACGGTGCACCCATTTGCAACCGGTTTAAATCCAGGGGATGTGCGTGTCACGACTCGTTATGAAGAAAACGATTTTCGTATGGCTGTATTTGGATCCATTCATGAAGGTAGACACGCTTTGTATGAACAAAATATTTCCAAAGATCTGATCGGGACTCCGCTTTGTAAAGGGACATCAATGGGGATTCATGAATCACAGTCATTATTTTACGAAAATATTTTAGCTCGAGATCGCGCCTTTTGGGAATGTAATTATGAGTTATTAAAAGAATATGCGGATGGACAATTTGATCAAGTTTCGCTTGACGACTTTTATCGTGCAATTAATGAAGCCAAGCCATCATTTATTCGAATAGAATCCGATGACTTAACTTATGCTCTTCATATCATTATTCGTTATGAAATTGAAAAAGGATTATTCAATGGTGAAATTCAAGTTGGAGATCTTCCTGATGTTTGGAACGATAAATACGAAGAATATTTAGGGATCAGACCTTCAAATGATGCGGAAGGTGTATTGCAAGATGTCCATTGGTCAGGAGGAAGCTTCGGATATTTCCCTTCGTACGCATTAGGCTATATGTATGCAGCCCAGCTAAAAAATGCGATGCTGAAGGATTTGCCGAATTACGAAGAGCTGTTGCGGAATGGGGACCTGCTGCCGATTAAAAACTGGCTTACAGAACATGTACATCAGTATGGTAAAACAAAGGAACCACTTGAAATCATTAAACTCGCTACTGGGGAAGGCTTAAGCGCTAAATATTTAGCAAACTACTTAGAAGAAAAATTTTCCAAAGTTTATCAATTATCATGAGAGATGGCATAGTGCCATCTCTTTTAAAATAAGGTGATTTACATGGCTCAAATAATGATTGTGTTAGCAGCTTTATTATGGGGCGCCATTTCCGTTTTTGTAAAAAAATTATCTTTCTATGGTTTTTCTGAAATGGAAATTGTCACAATTCGGGTAGTGTCTGCACTTGTTTGGATATTACCAATTGCTTTTATTAGAAAAAGAAAACAACTTACTATCCGCATGAGACATATATGGTTATTTATAGGAACAGGATTATGCAGCATTGTCTTTTTTAACTGGGCGTATTTTAAGGCAATGAATATAATGTCCATATCGCTTGCTGTCATGCTTCTTTATACAGCACCAGCATTTGTAGCGATTTTTTCCACTATTTTTTTAAAAGAAATATTAACAAAAAAGAAAGTGATCGCATATTTAACAACGGTTGCTGGGTGTACGATTATAGCACTCGCAGGAAAAGAAACAGGTGGGAACTGGAGTGCATTAGGTTTTATGATCGGGCTTTGTTCAGGATTGGGCTATGCACTTTATACTATTTTTGGAAAAATAGCTTTAAAAGTTTATGACTCATTCACGATTACATTTTATACTTTTTTCGTATCATCATTCACATTATTGCCACTCTTTCCTTTTTGGAAAAAAGCAACGGCATTGCCTCTAGAAGCTTGGGGTTATATGGCAGGACTTGGACTATTGCCAACAGTGATTGCGTATTTACTTTACACATATGGACTAAAGGGGATTGATGGCAGCACAGCCTCCATTCTAGCAACCGTTGAGCCTATGTCCGCAGTAATTATCGGTATTACAATTTATCATGAAAAGTTATTGATAGAGCAGATGATCGGAGCAGTTTTTATACTATCATCGATTATGATTATTTCAGAATGGTCGAAAAGAAAAAAGACGGCAAATTTGAATTCAAGTATAGAATTGGATTAAAAAAGCAGTTCATTTTCCGTTAATACGGGAAATGAACTGCTTTTAAATTCCGTCTAGCTCCAGCGCTTTTGTTCTTAGTTAACTGGAGTTTTCTGTACTAGATTTGCGAATGCTTTAGCTTCTTCCATGAATTGATTGAATTCCGGAATATCCATTTGTTGAGCTGAATCAGAAAGAGCAACAGCTGGATCTGGATGGACTTCAGCCATAACCGCATCTGCACCAATCGCCAATGCTGCTTTTGCAGTTGGGAGAAGCAAGTCTTTACGTCCAGTTGAATGAGTAACATCAACTACAACTGGTAAGTGAGTTTCTTTCTTCAAAATTGGAACTGCAGAGATATCAAGCGTATTTCTTGTAGCCCTTTCATACGTTCTAATTCCGCGCTCACAAAGGATGATTTCTTCGTTTCCTTGTGCAAGAATGTATTCAGCCGCATAAATAAATTCTTCAATAGTTGCGGACAAACCACGTTTTAGTAAAACAGGTTTTCTAACAGAACCTGCAACCTTTAAAAGTTCAAAGTTCTGCATGTTGCGGGCGCCAATTTGAATGACGTCTACGTAATCTAGCGCTGTTTCCATATCATTTGGATTTAAAATTTCACTAATGACAGCCATTCCTTCTTCATCGGCAACCTGTCTTAAGATTTTTAAACCTTCCACGCCAAGCCCTTGGAAATCGTAAGGAGAAGTCCTTGGCTTAAATGCGCCACCTCGCATAAGTTTCAAGCCTTGCTGTTTCATTGCTTGTGCAACAAGTTTAACTTGGTCATAGCTTTCAACCGCACAAGGTCCCATAATAAAATGCTGTGTTCCATTGCCAATCTCTTCGCCTAACACTGATACAACTGTATTTTCAGGCTTTTTCTTTCTAGAAACAAGCAATGCTTTTCGATTATCGTCTTCTTGAAGCTCAAGACTTGCTTTAAAAATTTGTTTGAAAATATGCTGAACTGTTGAAGTTTCAAATGGGCCTTCGTTATGCTCAGCAATGAGATCAAACAATTTACGCTCCTGTACAGGATCATAGCGCTTGACGCCCTGCATTTCTTTTAATTTCCCGATTTCTTGTGCAATCTTGCCGCGCTCATTTAATAATTCTAAAAGCTGCAAGGTTGTTTTTTCGATTTTTGAACGTAACATTTCTAGTTCTGACAACGATAAGCCCTCCTTATATTTTTACTGTCCATATAGTGAATTGTCACTTTAGGACTTCAACGCTGTAAAGCGTGTATGAAAATATTTTAGTTGATAACTCAATACGATAGACGCTTATATTATAATTGTCAATAGGCTCACTGAAAGTTTTTGTACTTTTTATTTATTTTGCAAAACTTTTCATTTTACTGACACAATTAAACGTACTATCTGCATAATAATGATATATTACACATCCTTAACTGACTAGGTGTTTTTTTTTTAGAAAATAATGAAATATTACTTTACAAGAATCCATTCATGTGCTAAAAATTGAATTTATATAATAAGAAACGAAAAGCTAAGACAGGGCACAGTAGTGTTCATGAATCTGTAGTTTCAGAGAACTGATGGTTGGTGCGAATCAGTACGATCATGAGGATGAATTACTCCCTCGAGCTTCTTTTTTGAATATTTGGGTGGCCAAATTAGTAAAAAAAGACGGTTTTGACCGTTATCAAACACGAGAGGCGGAAATTTTTCCGCAATTAGGGTGGTACCGCGATTATTAACGTCCCTGCATTTTGCAGGGGCGTTTTGTATTTTTATCAAAAAATAGGAGGAAGAAAAATGAGATACTTAACAGCTGGAGAGTCACATGGTCCACAATTAACGACTATTTTGGAGGGTGTACCGGCAGGACTAAAATTGACTGCGGAAATGATCAATTATGAGCTGGAAAGAAGACAGAAAGGCTATGGTAGAGGCCGCAGAATGCAAATTGAGAAAGACCAAGCACAAATAACGAGCGGGGTTCGCCACGGAGAAACGATCGGTGCTCCCATCGCGTTAGTCGTACAAAATAATGACTTTAAGCATTGGCAAAAAATAATGGGGGCTGCCCCAATAAGTGTAGAAGAACAAGAGGAAGTAAAAAGAAAAATTACGAGGCCACGACCAGGTCATGCTGATTTAAACGGGGCGATTAAATACGGTCACCGTGACATGCGAAATGTTCTTGAACGATCATCAGCAAGAGAAACAACTGTCCGAGTTGCAGCTGGTGCGGTAGCAAAGACAATTCTTGCTGACCTTGGAGTAAAAGTAGGCGGGTTTGTCTCGGAGATTGGCGGCGTAAAAGCTGAAAATATTCAATATAGCTCAATCGAGGAATTGCAAAAAATTACGGAAGAATCACCCGTTCGCTGCCTTGATCCAGAAGCGGGCGAAAAAATGATGAGAGCGATTGATGATGCAAAGAAAAACGGGGATTCAATCGGAGGAATTGTTGAAGTCATCGTAGAAGGAATGCCAATTGGAGTTGGAAGCTATGTACAATATGATCGTAAGCTAGAAGCAAAACTTGCCGCCTCAGTCATGAGCATCAACGCTTTTAAAGGCGTTGAAATTGGTATCGGTTTTGAAGCAGCACATCGTCCCGGAAGCCAAGTGCATGACGAGATTCAATGGGATGAAGAAAACGGATATACGAGAAGAACGAATAATGCCGGTGGATTTGAAGGTGGTATGACGACGGGAATGCCGATTGTCATAAGAGGTGTGATGAAGCCGATTCCGACTTTGTATAAACCGTTAGAAAGTGTAGATATTGATACGAAAGAGCCATTTAAAGCGAGTATTGAGCGCTCTGATAGTTGTGCAGTTCCGGCGGCTAGTGTTGTTGCTGAGTCAGTTGTTGCTTGGGAGCTTGCAGTAGCATTATTAGAAGAATTTGGTCATGATCGTATGTCAGCCATTAAGGAAAATATCGAAAGACATAATCAATATTCGAAAAACTTTTAAAAGGGTGGGTAGATTATGAATGTAAAAGAACAGTTATTAACATTAAAACCATATATCCCTGGTAAATCGACTGAAGAAGTAAAACGGGATTATGATTTGGACAAAATTGTAAAACTTGCGTCTAATGAAAATCCATACGGATGCTCGCCTAATGTACTAAATGCCATTACGACACAAATTCCAAGTTTTGCAATTTACCCAGATGGAGCTGCGGCAGAATTGAGGGGGAAGGTTGCTTCCTACCTTGGAGTGGAAGGAAATCAGCTTATCTTTTCCAGTGGCCTTGATGAATTAATTCAAATGTTAATTCGAGCCATGTTGTCGGCTGATTCGAATACGGTAATGGCAAAAGAAACATTCCCACAATATCGCCACCACGCCATTATTGAAAATGCTGAATTACGTGAAGTTCCTTTAAAAGATGGTAAACACGACTTAGATGAAATGGCGAAGCAAATAGACGATCAAACGAAAATTGTGTGGATATGCAACCCAAATAATCCTACAGGAACGTATGTCAAACAATTGGAGTTGGATGGTTTTTTAAGCAAAATACCTAACAATGTACTTGTCGTTTTGGATGAAGCGTATTTCGAATATGCAACAAATAGCGACTATCCTAATACAATTCCTCTATTACAACAATATGAAAATCTCTTAATCATGAGAACTTTTTCAAAAGCATTCGGACTTGCAGGATTCCGGATCGGATATGGAATTGGGTCACCATCTCTCATAAAACAATTGGAAGTAGCAAGACTCCCATTCAACACCTCGACTCTAGCTCAAACTGCTGCAATCTCGGCACTCGAAGATAAAGAGTTTGTTGAAAAAACGGTCGCATTAAATGCGAAGGAATTAGAAAAGTATTACAAGTTTTTTGATGAGCATCAAATTACGTACTACCGCTCACAAGGGAATTTTGTTTTTATCAACATTCCGGGAGCAACCAGTGAGGAAATATTTCAATATTTATTGGAAAAAGGTTGGATCGTTCGTGCTTTTCCAAATGGCATCCGCATTACGATCGGAACAGAGGATGAAAACGAAGAATTAATGAAACTGCTTGCGGAAATCGTTACTGTGAAACTTTCGTAAGAAAAGGCTGTGTAGAAAATGGATGATTTGAAACGTGTTTTATTAATTGGGGTCGGACTGATTGGAGGATCAGTCGCCCTCGCTATTAAAAAGGAACATCATGTTCATATCGTTGGCTACGATGTTAAAATGGATAATTGCCAGTTAGCTAAGAAATTGAATATTATTGATGACTATACTGAGCATATCGAAGAAGAAGCAGTAAAAGCTGATCTCATCATTTTGGCTTGCCCTGTGGAAAAAGCCGAGTGGTTTCTTGAGCAGCTTGCTAGTCTCCCATTAAAAGAGGATGTCATTGTAACGGACGTTGGCAGTACTAAAAGTAGAATTATGGAAAAAGCCGAGAATTATTTTAATAATGGCATTCCGTTTATTGGTGGACACCCGATGGCAGGATCTCATAAAGTAGGACCAGGAAGTGCTAGGGCGCATTTATTTGAAAATGCATTTTATGTATTAACCCCATCGAAAAATGCAACAAATGGAAAAATAGACTTACTGAAAGCATGGTTAAAGGGGACGAACGCTAATTTTATTATTATGGACCCGAAAGAACATGATTTAGTAACAGGCGTCGTCAGCCATTTCCCCCATATCGTTGCAGCAAGCTTAGTACGGCAAGTAGAAAGCCATGCTTCAAAAAATGACCATGTAAAATATCTTGCCGCTGGAGGATTTCGTGATATAACACGGATTGCTTCTTCGAGTCCTGAAATGTGGAGAGATATCGTCAAGCATAATCAACCAGTTTTAATCGGACTTATCGATCAGTGGATGTCAGAAATGAATGAAGTTAGACAATTGGTTGCAGAAGGTGACAATGAGGGGCTCTTTCACTATTTTAATGGTGCTAAGAAATACCGAGATTCTCTTCCAGTTCGGGCGAAGGGTGCAATAACGGCTTTCTATGATTTATATGTAGATGTATTGGATAAACCTGGGGTAA
Source organism: Lederbergia panacisoli (assembly GCF_024626525.1). Taxonomy (GTDB): domain Bacteria; phylum Bacillota; class Bacilli; order Bacillales; family Bacillaceae_C; genus Lederbergia; species Lederbergia panacisoli. The sequence goes on along the minus strand of NZ_JANJGU010000001.1, from coordinate 183,603 downwards.
TTTCTGATATTACGACTTTACTAGCCACCGAAAATATTAGTATTACGAATATTAGAATCATTGAGGCCCGGGAGGATGTTTACGGAGTATTAAGAATTAGCTTTCAAACGGAAAAAGACCTTGAAAGAGCGAAAGAGAGCTTAGAGAACAGAGGGTATGACACGTATATTAGTATGTGAGGAGTGAATAAATTGAGCGTGCGATTAAAGGGAGAAATGAAAGTCCCGGGAGATAAGTCGATTTCACATCGTGCCGTTATGCTTGGCTCGATCGCTCACGGGAAAACTGTGATTGATGGACTTTTAACAGGCGATGATTGTTTAAGTACGATTGATTGTTTTAGAAAACTTGGAGTTGAGATTCATCTGGATGGACAACATGTCGAGATAAATGGAAAAGGTTTGGAAGGATTACAAGAACCTAACCAAGTTTTGAATGTAGGCAATTCGGGAACGACCATTCGTCTTATGCTTGGAATTTTATCGAGCCTTCCGTTCCATACTACTGTAATAGGTGATGATTCAATAGCTAAAAGACCAATGGGACGTGTAACTGTTCCACTCAGGGAAATGGGTGCGAAAATTGATGGACGTGAAGAAGGTAAATTTACACCTTTATCTGTCCGCGGCGGAGGGCTAAAAGGGATTGACTATACGTCACCTGTAGCAAGTGCCCAAGTAAAATCAGCTATTCTACTTGCAGGTTTATTTGCTGATGGAAGTACCTCTGTCATAGAGCCTGAAGATTCTCGCGATCATACAGAACGAATGGTGCAAGAATTCGGAGGTTCTGTACAAACAGATGGTTTGAAAAAAACAATTCAAGGAAAACAGACTCTTAAAGGGACTTCTATTAATGTCCCTGGCGATATTTCTTCCGCAGCTTTTTTCCTTGTAGCAGCGGCCATTATTCCAAACAGTGAGATTACAATCAAAAATGTTGGTATGAATCCTACTAGAACTGGAATTTTGGATATACTAACCAATATGGGGGCAGATATCACTATTCATAACGTAAATGATAATGTGATTGAGCCGTATGCGGATATTACCGTTCGTTACTCTAACTTAAAAGGCGTCGAAATTAGCGGTGATATTATCCCCAGACTCATTGATGAGATTCCAATCCTTGCTCTAGCAGCTACTCAAGCTGAAGGAGTTACTGTTATTAAGGATGCCGAGGAATTAAAAGTAAAAGAAACGAATCGAATAGATACAGTCGTAGATGAATTAAAAAAGCTTGGAGCTAATATTGAAGCAACCGAAGATGGAATGAAAATCTATGGGAAGTCCAACCTGCATGGCGCAACAGTGAGCAGCTATGGAGACCATCGAATCGGCATGATGCTTGCAATCGCAAGTTGTTTAGCATCAGACGATACGCAGATCCAAAATAGTGAAGCTATTACAATTTCTTACCCAGGATTTTTTAATCAATTAGAGGAACTGAAAAAGTAATTCGAATTAATTATTTTAGAGAAGAAGGGAGAGTCGCAAGTGCCGCGAATTATTTCTGTTGGAACAGGAGTCCCAGAACATGCTATTTCTCAAGATGAGACAATGGAATTCGCTAGCCAGCTTTTCTCCAATTCTATAAAAGATTTAGGACGACTTTTGAAAGTCTTTCATAATGGAGAAATTGAAAAACGCCATTTTGTAAAACCTTTAGAATGGTACCGACAAAAACATTCCTTCTCTCATAAAAATGATGAATTTATTGATGTTGCCGTAAATTTGAGTTTAGAAGCAATTATAAATTGCCTGGAATCAACCAGATTACGAAAAAAAATTTCATATGAAGAAATTGATGCAATCATAATGATCAATACGACTGGGATGGCAACACCAAGCTTAGATGCAAGAATTATGAACAAGCTGCCATTTTCCCAAAATACGAAAAGAATTCCGATTTGGGGACTTGGCTGTGCTGGCGGGGCAGCAGGGCTGTCACGAGCATATGAATATTGTCGTGCTTTTCCTAATGCAAAGGTACTAGTCGTTGCGGTAGAGTTATGCAGCCTTACTTTTCAAAAAGATGATTTAAGTAAAAGTAACATTATAGGGACATCTCTCTTTGCAGATGGTGCGGCTGCCGCACTGATTGGTGGAGACGCAGTAGATTTTTCTGAAATCATTGAACGAAAAATTCCTTCTATTATTGATACACAATCAACTTTAATGAAGGATTCATTAGATGTCATGGGGTGGAATATAAAAGATAATGGCCTATATGTTGTCTTTTCAAAAGACATTCCATCCATTGTTAAAGAATGGCTTAAACCTGAAGTAGAACAGTTGCTTTTACATAATCAACTCAAAATTTCACATATTAATCACTTTATTGCTCATCCCGGTGGTAAAAAAGTATTGAAGGCATATGAAGAAGCATTGGGATTTCCACCAGAGAGAACGGCAACTTCACTTGAAGTTTTACGGAAATATGGAAATATGTCTTCTGTTACGGTTTTATTTGTTCTGGAGCGATTTTTACAGAAAGAGATCCATCATGGCGATTATGGAATCATTGCAGCATTAGGGCCAGGTTTTAGTTCAGAATTGCTGTTAGTCAGGTGGGAATAATGTTTTTCCTTATATTACTATTAATAGTGATTATGCAAAGGCTGGTAGAAGTAAAAATTGCGAAAAGAAATGAACAATGGATGCTGCAGAATGGGGCGAAAGAGTACGGTCAAAATCACTACAGTTTGATGGTCCTTATGCATACTGGATTTTTCTTATGTTTAATTTTAGAGTACGTAACCCGTAAACCCTTACTAAATACCTTTTGGCTAGTTTTTCTAATCATTTTTCTTATTGTCCAAATTGCCCGTATGTGGGTTATTGCTACGCTCGGGAAATTTTGGAATACAAAAATTATAGTGTTGCCTAGAACAAATGTAGTGAAAAAGGGTCCGTTTAAATATGTAAAGCATCCAAATTATATCATTGTGACAATCGAATTATTTGTCATTCCAATGATTTTTAACCTTTACATAACAGCGCTTTTGTTTTTTATAATGAATCAAATTATTCTAAGAGTAAGAATACCAATTGAGGAAAAAGCATTGCGTGACAATACGGATTACAATGAGAAATTTGATTAATACTCGTCTAGTTCCAATCATATATAGGAACTGGACTTTTTTCCTGTTTATGAATACTATATGAAAAACAGCGATTGTCATGTAAAATAGAATGTAATGATTATAATGAGGGGTTTGTTGTTATTCATGTCTAAAGTTTTGGAATCAACTGTGGATGAAACACAGTTAAATAGAGTACTTGTTTTAATGGAGCGATTTCAGGAGCATGGAGATCAGAAAAGTACTGAAAAAGCCCAAAAACTTATTAAAAAAATCGTGGATCGTGAATTCATTGTTGCGTTTAGCGGCCATTTTTCGGCTGGTAAATCAACAATGATTAATTCGTTAGTTGGAGAAAATATACTCCCGTCAAGTCCAATTCCTACGAGCGCTAATCTAGTTAAAATTCATCGGGCAAAAGAAGACTATGCAAAAGTGTTTTATCGTTCAGATAAGCCGTTATTATTTAATGCCCCGTATGATTTTGCAACTGTAAAGGAATTTTGCAAAAATGGTGATGTGACGGAAATAGAAATTGGCAGGTTTGATTCGAAACTTCCATATGGTGTGACAATAATGGACACACCAGGTGTCGACTCTACTGACGATGCCCACAGACTTTCAACAGAATCATCCTTGCATCTGGCGGATGTCGTTTTTTACGTGATGGATTATAACCATGTTCAATCAGAGTTAAATTTCACTTACACACGTAATTTACTTGATCACGGGGTTAGGCTATATTTAATTATTAATCAAATTGATAAGCATAATGAAGAGGAACTTTCATTCCAACAATATAAACAAACGGTCATCGATTCGTTTGCAGCATGGAATGTAGAGCCTTCAGGTGTTTTTTTTACATCATTAAAAAAAGAAGATTATCCTGAAAATGAATTTGAAACGGTAAAATTGTTAATCGATGATTGTTTCGATCATCATGAAGAACGCTTAAAAATAACAATTGAGAAAGCCGCTAATCAATTGATATCTGAGCATTCAAGCTGGCTAGAAGACGAAAGAAAAGCGGCTGCAGAACCGTTGGAGCAATTATTAATGGAGTATAGTGAAGAAGAACTAGCTCAAATTTTTAATAAGGAAAAAGCCCTTTTAACACATAAAGAAAAACTTTTAGCAGCAATTGGTAAATGGGAAAAAGAGTTTATTTCTGAACGCGATAGTCTCCTACAAAATGCTTATTTAATGCCATATGAAACACGTGAGCTTGCTGGAGAATTTTTAAAAACCCAACAGCCGAATTTTAAGGCTGGACTCTTTTTCAGTAAGAAAAAGACAGAACTTGAAAGGAAAATGTCTTTAGAAAGTTTCTCTGAAAGTGTTCGCAAACAAGTAGAAGCTCAAATTGATTGGCACTTACGTCAATGGGCTGCGAAAAAGCTATCTGAATCGGGCGTTCTACAAGAAGAACTGCAACTGGAAGCACAAAATCTAGCTGTTCAATTTGAAGATTCATTATTAATAGACGCAGTAAAAAAAGGTGCAGGTTTAACTGGTGAATATATTCTTCAATATTGTGAAGATGTCGCAAGCTTAATTAAGAAAAAAGCGAGAGAGGCAATAAGCGACTTCCAAACATCCTTATTATCTTTTTATAAACAGAAAATAGATAATGACTTATCTGAAATTGAAACACAATTAAACCAAATAAGTGTTTCAGCATCGACTATCCGTTCATTACGTAAATTGGACCTTGAATATGAAGAAAAAATCGAACAATATTCAACTCCAACCGGAAAAGAACATGCATTGCTACAAACACTACTTGTAAATTGGAAGTCCGAACAGGAAGATATTCGAATTTTTTCAGGAGAATCAATTATTCAAAACAAGATAAATGATGTTAAGGAAAAAATAACCGATACAGCAGTTGAAAATAATAATGATACCGATGTTCATAATGTAATAGCTAAAATTGAAAAAGCGATAGTAAGTCTAAAGAATGAAGGAAGTTTTAAAAGAATTACTTCCGGGTTAAAAGAGAAGCTCGCCCGTCTTCAAAATCGCGAATATACGATCGCGCTGTTCGGTGCTTTCAGTGCCGGAAAATCTTCATTTGCAAATGCACTGTTAGGAGAGAGTGTTTTACCGGTATCACCTAACCCAACTACAGCTGCTATTAATCGGATTTGCCCACCGACCAAAAATAATGTACATGAGACGGCAGCTGTTCATTTTAAAAATGAGGAGCAAATGCTTGCCGATATTACCCATTCATTGTCATTATTTGGATATGGTTGCTCATCTCTTGCTGATGCATACTCAAAAATTCCGAACATCCTAAAAGATTCGAATTATAGTGGGAAAGAAAAAATCCATCTATCTTTTTTACATGCATTTCATCAAGGTTTTAAAGAGCATGGCAATCATTTAGGGACCGTCTTAACAACTGATTTAGTTGGATTCCACCGTTTTGTTGGGGAGGAGACACAGTCTTGCTTTGTTGAGTCAATTGATCTTTATTACGATTGTGAGTTTACAAAACAAGGGATTACACTTGTCGATACACCGGGAGCCGATTCCATCAATGCAAGACATACAGGTGTTGCATTTGATTATATCAAAAATGCAGACGCGATTCTTTTTGTCACATACTACAATCATGCTTTTTCGAAAGCGGATCGTGAATTCCTTATTCAGCTAGGTAGGGTTAAAGATGCTTTTGAATTGGATAAAATGTTCTTTATCGTAAATGCTATTGACCTTGCAAGTTCCGATGAAGAAATAAAAGAAGTATTAGATTATGTACATCAAGAACTAGTTTCCAATGGAATTCGTTTTCCAAAAGTATTTGGCATTTCAAGTAAACTTGCATTAAGTAACAAAAAGGAATCTAATATTGATGCGTTTACTCATGAATTTAATCATTTTTTAAATAATGATTTATCGCAATTAGCAATTCAATCTGCTGAATCTGATTATAATCGCATCATCTTCATGCTGGATCAATTAATTCACGCAGCAAGCGATGATGAGGCAGTAAAGAATAAGAGAATTGAAGAATTGCAAATAGCAAGGGCTGAAATAACAGAATTATTGCAGGAAGCTGAACCAAGCTTGCTGAAGAAACAATTGTCGCAAGAAGCAAAGGAATTGTTATTTTATGTAAAACAAAGAGTGTTTTACCGTTTTCCAGACTTTTTCAAAGAATCCTTTAATCCAGCTGTTCTCCAAAATAACAGCCGCAAGTTGCTAGCAAAATGTTTGGATGAATTATTAGAGTCAACAGGTTATGATTTTGAACAAGAATTAAGGGCGACCTCTTTAAGACTCGAACGATATGTACAGAAACTATTTTTAAATCGGTTAGGAAATTTGGAAAAAGAAATGCAAGTGATTAAGCAAGAGTTGACTGTTTCAAGTTGGGAAGTTGGCACTGTAGATACACCGGATTTTGAATCTGCATTTAAGGATATTGATCGAAACCCATTGGAAGGAACTTTTAAGTTTTTTAGAAATCCGAAAGCATTTTTTGAACAAAATGAAAAGAAGAAATTGGAAGAGGCATTAGAAAATCTGCTTTCTCCTCTAGCTGATAAATATATACAGAATGAACTTGGCGAACTGGAGAATTTTTATAATTCCTTAATTGACAACGAGTTCCATAAACTGATTGCGCATGTATCTTCAGATGTAAGTGATCAGTTTGAAGGATGGCTCGAGGCTCTTTCGGATCATGAAAAATTAGCGGAATGGAAAAGAATTCGATCAATTTTGGAGGTATGAGCTTTGAAATATATCAAATCTGTTTCTTCGTTGCATGACCATTTAAAGGATGAAAACGTCAAGATCGTCGATTGTAGATTCGCTCTTGCAGACCCTGGATACGGTAAAAATGCTTATATTGAAGACCATCTTCCTAGTGCCGTGTTTTTCGATTTGGAAAAGGATTTATCGTCGAATGTTTTAGAACATGGGGGACGCCATCCTTTACCATCTTTAGATGTTTTCATAGAAAAATTGAGTAGATTCGGGATAACACAGAAGACAACGGTTGTTGCTTATGATGATGGAGAAGGTGCCTTTGCCAGTCGTTTTTGGTGGTTGCTTTCTTATTTAGGGCATAAAGATGTTTATATTTTAGATGGCGGATACAAGGCATGGAAGGTAGCGGGGTATGAAGTAACAGAAAAAACTCCTTTCTACGAGTATGCCGAATTTATTCCTGCTATTCAAGATGACATGCATGCTTCCTATGAACAGGTTAAAAATCGAAAGGGAATTTTAATAGATTCAAGGGCAAAAGATCGTTATTTAGGACTTGTAGAACCTCTTGATAAGAGAGCTGGCCATATTCCCGGAGCAATCAATTGCGTATGGACAGACGGCTTCGAAAATGGTTTTTGGAAGGATGTAGAGGCGCAAAAAGAACGATTTTCCAACCTAAATAAAACAGAAGAAATCATCGTCTATTGTGGATCCGGTGTAACGGCGACTCCAAATTTTTTAGCATTAAAGGCATGTGGATTTAAAAATGTAAAACTATATGCAGGAAGTTACTCAGACTGGGTTTCATATGATGAAAATCCAGTGGAAACAGGCGTACATCCCAAACTTTGATATAATGGTAGTATAATTATGAAATAGAGGTGTTTACAATTTCAAATCCACATTTTTTATTAATAGATGGAATGGCGCTATTATTCCGTTCGTTTTATGCTACATCCGTGAGAAATAATTTTATGTTTAGTAGTAAAGGCGTTCCTACAAATGCGGTTCAAGGATATTTAAAACATTTATTGACCGCTGTAGAAAAGTTCGATCCAACCCATATAGCAGTATGCTGGGATATGGGAAGCCAAACGTTTCGAAATGACATGTTTGACGGGTATAAGGCGAACAGGCAAGCACCTCCTGTTGAAATGATACCGCAATTTGATCTTGCAAAAAATGTTACAGACTCATTAGGAATCATGAGTATTGGACTAGCTGGATACGAAGCGGATGATTGTATCGGTACGATTAGTAATCAATATAAAGAGCTAGCGAATATTACCGTTTTAACGGGTGATCGGGACTTATTACAAATCATAGATGATCGTATTTCTGTCTTGATTATGCAAAAAGGAATTGGGAATTACCAGCATCATACAAAATCCAGTTTTACTCGTGATTTTGAGCTGCATCCACAGCAATTAATTGACGTTAAGGCATTGATGGGGGATTCAAGTGATGGATACCCTGGAGTAAAAGGAATTGGAGAAAAAACAGCGTATAAGCTGATTCAAGACCATAAAGATATTGAAGGATTATTGGCAAATATCAATTCGCTGTCTCCTTCGGTGCAAAAAAAGATTAACAGTGATTTAGAAATGTTGCATTTATCTCGGCAGCTTGCCGCAATCGAATGCAATGTTCCATTATCTATTGATTTTAACGATACGGCATGGAATATTTCACAATCATCGTCAATGGAAATTTGTGAAGAGTTTGAGTTAAAAACAGTACGCAATCATTTATTGAAAACAAAATGGTTCGAAGAAGACGATCTATTTGCAAGTAAGCTATAAAGGAGAAAATGTCATTGATCACGGAGCTTATTGATTTGGAAAACTACCTCATGAATCTCGAAGCAAAAGGCTTCAAATTTAAAGATGATGCAATTTCTTTTATTTACTTTGGAAAACAATCAACAGGAACGGATGACTATTTAGTATCTTTAGCGATAGAGTTGACATTGAAAACTCAGAAGCGATTCGATGGCAGTTTTTATTTATCTTTATTAGAAACATTAAAGGCACATAATATAGAAACAAAAACAGAAGCGTATAGGTTGATGGAAAATATAGGATTAAAAGCACATAACTGACTATGTGCTTTTTTAGTTTAATCGAATTCCCTGTCTCGCCAACTGATCGGCATGTTTATTTTCTTTCGAAGGGATCCATTTAATAAAAAATAGGTCAAGTTGAGATGCTAATGACAATGCTTCATTTAAAAGAAGACGATACTTTTCATTGCGTGCAAATTCTTTCTCAACAGCATCGACTACTGCTGTTGAATCAGATCTGACAGAGACAATTGCATAGCCTCGTTCTATGCATATTTCTAAGCTTTTAATTAACGAGTGGAATTCCGCTTCATGGTTATTCATCACACCAAGTGGGATGGAAAAGGAGTCCGTTTTTCCGTTATTCCTTATATAGATGCCAGCTCCGCTAAGTCCTGGATCACCAGCACTAGCCCCATCAATATATATTTCAATCATGCAGCTCTTCTCCTTAGATTAAGTGTAAGAATTAGTATGTATGGGAATTATTCTACATATAGTAGGATGAATTGTGAACTTAAATTACTTCTATAAAAGGTGTGTAAACATGAGATATAAATTAAAACTTAAATATAAAGGTGCAAAAACGGTCCCGGTCTTAATGGAAACGGAATGGTTGGATGAGAAATATGTAGACAATATAATCGATGATTTAGATCGTACGGGGCGAATTACATATATTGAAATAATCGATGAAATGGAAAGAGAATGGAGTAGAAAGGAATATGCAAAACTAAAGCAAACATTAGAGCTTGAACCAACTGATCCGGAACTTTATTTTGATGGAGGATATGACATCCAATCAGGAACTGCTGGAATTGGAATGGTCATTTATTATAAAAAAGGTAATGAAACATATAGATTTCGCACAAATGGGAAGCTTGATCAATTGGATAATAATAATGAGGCAGAATATGCAGCTTTGTACAATGCACTTCTACATGTAGAAGACCTTGGAATGAAAAACCTTCCTGTCGTCATTAAAGGTGACTCCCAAGGTGTCATCAAACAACTAGAAGGAGAATGGCCATGTTATGAAAAAGTACTAAATACTTGGCTAGATCGTATAGAAGCAAAAATTAAGGAGTTGGGCTTGAAGCCTAATTATGAAGTCATTTCCAGACGTGACAATAAAGAAGCTGATAAGCTTGCAACACAAGCACTCGAAAATAATCTTATTGAAGGCCATATGAAAATAGATTGATGGTAAAAGAAAGGTTGATCAAATGAAACGGTCGAAAGTTTTCAATGAAATTGATGAACTAATCACATCGTATTGTGAGGGGTGCTTTTTACATCTTCATTTCAAAAAAGAGTTTAGTAAAACATATGCACATAAATTTTGTATCAACCAATGTACCGTTGGACAAAAACTACAGGAAAAAGGGAATATTTTATTTGGCAATGAAAAATAAAAGGCTAGCCAAAGTTGGCCAGCCTTAATCATTATATATTATAGTTTAGTTACATTAGCTGCTTGTGGTCCGCGGTTTCCTTCAACAACATCAAATGAAACTTCTTGGCCTTCTTCCAAAGATTTGAAACCTTCGCCTTGAATAGCTGTGAAGTGTACGAAAATATCTTCTCCGCCTTCTACTTCAATGAAACCAAAGCCTTTTTCATTGTTGAACCATTTAACTTTACCGTTTTGCATGTATCTTTTTCCTCCTAGATTTGAGCACATAATGCTCCTAAAAAAATATTATCACTAAACAATTGACAATTGATATTTATTTGTTCAATGATAAGTAAACTATACACTACAGTCACAATACCGTCAAGGAAACAAAGGAAATAATTTAACAAAATTAATCAATTCTCTTTATTCGGTATTTTCTGTAAGTGCAATATTCCGATACTTGTTTAAAAAGTTGTATTATAGTAAACTTTTAAGTGCTAATGATGTACTAAGGGGGATATGAATGCCAACTCCAAGTATGGAAGATTACATAGAGCAAATATATTTATTAATTGAGAATAAAGGGTATGCAAGAGTTTCTGATATAGCTGAAGCTTTAGCTGTGCATCCTTCATCTGTTACAAAAATGGTTCAAAAATTAGATCGGGATAGTTATCTCGTTTATGAGAAATATCGAGGACTGATATTAACGAAAAAAGGGGAGAAAATCGGAAAAAGATTAGTGGAACGGCACGATTTACTAGAAAACTTTTTAAGGTTAATTGGTGTAAAAGAAGAAAATATTTATGAAGATGTAGAAGGGATTGAACATCATTTAAGCTGGAATTCAATCGATAGAATCGGCGATCTCGTTCAATATTTTGAGGAAAATGAAGATCGTTTAACTGAATTAAGGTTTTTGCAAATGAAAAATGAAGAGGCTGTCGATAAAGAACCAATTTGAGGTTCTTTTTTCATTTCAGCAAGTGGCATTTCTTATTTGCCGTGTTACAATTAAAGGTAATTAAGCTTTGGGGAGTTGTTAATGATGAGCGGATTTAAATCGGATATTGAAATTGCACAGGAGTCTGAATTACTGCCAATTCAAAGTGTTGCCGATCGTATTGGGCTTTCTATTAATGACATTGATAATTACGGTAAATACAAAGCAAAAATTACATATGAAAAGATTCGAGACTTGCAAAACAATAAAGATGGGAAAATTATTCTTATCACTTCTATAAATCCTACAGCTGCCGGAGAAGGAAAATCAACTGTAACCGTTGGACTTGGTGATGCCTTATCGAGACTTGACAAGAAAACAATAATCGCTCTTCGTGAACCGTCACTAGGTCCGACAATGGGAATGAAAGGCGGCGCGACAGGCGGAGGATATGCGCAAGTTCTTCCTATGGAAGATATTAATCTACACTTTACAGGTGATCTTCACGCGGTTACAACCGCAAATAATGCCCTTTCCGCACTCATCGATAATCATATACATCAAGGGAATCATTTAAATATTGATCAAAGAAGGATCATGTGGAAACGTGCAGTTGATTTGAATGATCGTGCCCTGCGTGAGGTCATTGTTGGCTTAGGCGGCCCGGTGCAAGGTATTCCAAGACAAGATGGATTTGAAATTACAGTTGCATCAGAAATTATGGCAGTACTGTGCCTCTCTACCGATTTGTCTGATCTAAAGCATCGAATATCGCGGATTGTCATCGCTTATACATATGATAAACGACCAGTAACGGTAAAAGATTTAGGTGTAGAGGGGGCCATTACATTGCTTTTAAAGGATGCACTAAAACCTAATCTCGTTCAGACAATTGAACATACACCGGCAATCGTTCATGGCGGACCATTCGCAAATATTGCGCACGGCTGCAACAGTGTAATGGCAACGAGAACAGCTGCAAAATTGGCTGATTATGTCGTAACTGAAGCAGGATTCGGTGCGGATCTTGGAGCGGAAAAGTTTCTTCACATCAAATCGAGAAGTGCGGGATTTCAACCTGAAGCAGTTGTCATTGTAGCGACCATTAGAGCGTTAAAAATGCATGGAGGATTAGTTAAACAGGAACTAACACATGAAAACATTTTTGCACTCGAAAAAGGTTTGGAAAATTTAATGAAACATATTGATACAGTATCGCAATTTGGACTTCCTTATGTTGTTGCCATCAATCGTTTTTCATCTGATACAGAAGCGGAAATATCCGTTCTAGAAAAGTGGTGCGAGCAAAATAATATTCCCGTGTCTTTAACAGAAGTTTGGGAAAAAGGGGGAGCTGGTGCAGTTGATTTAGCCGAAAAAGTTCTCTTCGAAATAGAAAACAAACAAAAGACATTCTCGTATTTATACGATCTACATGCTTCACTTGAAGAAAAAATAAATATTATTGTACGTAAAGTATATGGTGGGAAAGACGTGGAGTTTTCTGTAAAAGCTTTGAAGCAATTACAGGAGTTTGAAGAGCTTGGGTGGGGGAACTTGCCGATATGCATGGCAAAAACGCAATATTCACTTTCGGATGATCCGCAAAAGCTCGGAAGGCCAAGTGATTTCACAATACATGTCCGTGAATTAAAACCAAAATTAGGTGCCGGCTTTATCGTTGCTCTAACCGGAGAAATGATGACTATGCCCGGTCTACCAAAACAACCTGCGGCTTACCGGATGGATGTGGATGAAAACGGCATGGCTATCGGACTGTTCTAAGAAAAGGATTAAAGCTGGTAGGAGGGTTTTTATCCAGCCAGCTTTTTTGTCAGCTCCAGCTATAAAAACTTCTTGTCCTTTCCTTGCGTAGTCACCATCGACTCGTCCCTCGTTGTGTTCTCTTTATCGCAAATCTTGGGACAATTAAGGAACGTCGACTAAAACCGCCACGTCCTTATGTCTTCGTCGACGGATCCGCATCATGTGGGCCTGTACGTCAATGGTCGATGCGCTTGCGCTCTTCTAATAATACAAATTGATTGGAATGGTTTGACTTGAAAATTTTTTCAGCAGAAAATATTACAAAGATCTACGGAGATAAACGTTTATTTGAGGATATTACCTTTCATGTAAATGAAGGAGACAAAATAGGCATCATTGGGGTTAATGGTACAGGGAAATCAAGCCTACTTAAGCTAGTTGCTAAAATGGAAGAGCTGGATTCAGGGGCATTTAGCCATCCTAAAGATTATTCGATTTATTATTTAGCGCAAGCTCCTGAACTCGAAGAATCTTTAACCATTCTTGACCAAGTGTTCAATAGTGATGTTCCTATCATTCAATTGGTGAAATCATATGAAATGGCCACAATCCATTTAGAACAAGATCCAGAAAATACGACATATCAAAATAAATTATTCGAACTGCAAAAAGAAATGGATGCAAAAAATGGCTGGGAAGCGAGCACAAATGCAAAGGTTATTTTATCCAAGTTAGGTATTCATGACGTAAATAAAAAGATTGGTTTATTGTCAGGGGGCCAAAAAAAGCGAGTGGCATTAGCTCAAGCTTTAATAGAGACACCGGACTTGCTTTTATTGGACGAACCGACGAACCATCTTGATTACGAAACGATAAAATGGCTGGAAGGATTTTTAAATAAATACCCTAAAGCGGTCATGATTGTTTCACATGATCGATATTTCCTTGACCAAACGACTACTCGTATTTTGGAATTGGATTACGGCCGTTTATTCTCTTATGACGGAAATTACGAATCTTTTATTGAAGCGAAAGCCTTTAGGGAAGTGCAGGAATTGCAAGCTGAAGATAAAAGGAGAAATTTATACCGGAATGAACTTGCTTGGATTAAACGTGGTGCAAAGGCGAGATCGACAAAGCAAAAGGCAAGAATTCAGAGATTCGACAAGCTTGAAGGGGAGCTAGGAAAAGTTCCTAATAAAGCAGATGTTGATATTTCACTTCAAGGCAGTCGATTAGGCAAGCAAGTATTTGAGTTTGTAAGTGCATCAAAATCATTTAAGAATCAACATATTCTTAAAGATTATAACTTACTGATAAAACCCGGAGATCGATTTGGCATTGTCGGTAGAAACGGCAGTGGCAAATCAACATTTTTAAATATTTTAGCAGGCAGACTTAAATTGGATGAGGGCGAATTAGTGACGGGGCAAACCGTAAACATTGCTTATTACACTCAAGAAATCACGGAAATGGATGAAAATAAACGAATGATTGCCTATATCCGTGAGGCAGGAGAAGTTATCGAAACAAATAAAGGTGAATCAATTTCAGCTGCGCAAATGTTAGAACGTTTTTTATTTCCAATGAACACTCATGGAACGATTATTAAAAAGCTATCTGGTGGAGAAAAGCGAAGATTATATTTATTGCGATTATTAATGAGCAAACCGAATGTTTTATTGCTTGATGAGCCGACGAATGATTTAGATACAGCTACACTAACAATTTTTGAACAATATATAGATGAATTTCCGGGAGTCGTCATTTCTGTCTCACATGACCGATATTTTCTTGACAAAACCGCAAACCAATTACTTGTTTTTCAAGGAAATGGACAAATTGATCAATATTTCGGAACGTATAGTGAATATTTGGAAACAGCAGTAGAGGAAGAAAAAAGAAATAAAGAATTAGAACAAAAATCATTACAAACAGAAAAACCAACGCATGAACAGCCAAAGAAGAAGCGAATGACATTTCTTGAGAAAAAAGAGTGGGAAACGATCGAGGATGATATTTTAGCAGCAGAAACGAAGCTTACACAATTAACAAAAGATCTCGAGAATATTGGCAGTGATTTTGAGAAAGCGCAACAAATAATGAATGAAATCGAACAATTAAACAATCAGTTAGAGAATTATATTTCAAGGTGGTCCTATTTATCTGAGCTTGTATAGAAGGAAAAAATCTTTATTATGCTACAATAAGAAAAACATAGATTACTTAGAGGGGGAACAGTAAAAATTGAAAATAATAACGATTGAACCTACTCCAAGTCCTAATACAATGAAAATAATTTTAGACGAAGCATTGGCTTCGGGGAAAAGCAATAACTATAAAAAGGACCAAACTGAAGGAGCGCCTCCAATCATTAATAAAATTCTCCATATTGAAGGCGTAAATGGAGTCTATCATGTTGCTGATTTTTTAGCTGTTGAAAGAAATGGGAAGTATAGCTGGGAGGAAATCTTGCCGTCAGTTAGGGAAGCTTTTGGAGAAGAAAGTTCCTCTGCGAATTTAGGAAATCAACAGCCAGATGAGCATTTTGGTGAAGTAAATGTACAAATTCAAACATTTAAAGATATTCCTCTCCAAGTTAAACTTTCAGATGGGAATGAAGAAAAAAGATACGGTCTTCCTGCTCGATTTCAAGAGGCGATGGGGAAGGCGCAGCTACCAGATGATAATTTCATCTTACTTCGCAAATGGAAAGACTTAGGAGCACGCTACGGTGATTTTGATCAGATTGGAAAAGAAGTATTGGAGGAATTAGGTGCAGCGTATCCCGAAGAAAGATTGCAGTCGCTCGTGAAGCGAGCCATTAATCCAGCAGAGGAAGTAAAACATATAAGAAAGTTAATAAAACTAACACCACATATGTTGGAAGATCCTGATTGGAAAAAGCGTTACCAATTGTTGGAACAAATGCAGGATCCTACGATAGATGATTTCCCAGTTTTAGAAAAAGCTATGTCAGATGAAAAGATGTCCATCCGCAGGTTGGCAGTTGTTTATTTGGGAATGATTGAGGATAAACGGGTTTTACCATACCTATATAAAGGATTAAAAGATAAAACAGTTACGGTCAGAAGGACTGCGGGTGATTGTTTATCAGACCTTGGTTTCCCGGAAGCAATGGATGAAATGAGTGAAGCGTTAAAAGATAAAAGTAGAATTGTACGCTGGAGAGCGGCTATGTTTTTATACGAAGTAGGAGATGAAAAAGTTTTACCTGCATTAAAGGAAGCTGAAAACGATCCTGAATTTGAAGTTCAATTACAAATTAAGATGGCGATAGAGCGTATTGAAGGCGGCGTGGAAGCGAAAGGATCTGTTTGGAAACAAATGACTGAAGCCAGGAACAAAAAGGAGAGATGAAGATGTCTATGGCGTATGAAGAATACATGAAGCAAATTGTAAAACCAATGAGGGAAGAGTTGACGAACGCACATTTTCAAGAATTAACCTCAGAAGAAGCGGTAGTTGATTTTATGGAAAATGTGAATGGAACAACGCTTGTTGTCGTCAATTCGGTATGTGGGTGTGCCGCAGGACTTGCAAGACCTGCCGCTATTCAAGCTGTAGCTACTAGTGAAATTAAACCCGTTAACCTTGTTACGGTTTTTGCCGGGCAGGATAAAGAGGCAACTGAAAAAATGAGAAGCTATATAAAAGGATTTGAACCATCTTCACCTTCAATGGCGTTATTTAAAGAAAATGAAATCGTTCATTTTATTCCAAGAGATGATATAGAAGATAATGACATTGACACGATAGTCGAAAACTTAAATAAAGCATTCATTCAATACTTTAAATAAAAAGCTAAAGCTGCGGGTAAAGTTCACCGCAGCTTTTAGTCTGCTATTGCACAATAGACGAAATAACCTATCATTACGAAAACTCCTATATTAATAAGAATAGTCATGTGGAATAACCTCCTTGTCAATGGCAGTAATTTTATTATAGCTCATATTCATGTATTTGCCATTTTTTTATCAAAAATGAAACTTTTCTATCGATGTTCCGTTTAAAATAGTATATTATTAATACATATTTATTTTTTAAGGAAAGGAGTAGCTACGATGAAATCAGCTTTAAGAAAATCATTGATCGTATTAGTTTCGATCTTAACATTCGGAACTGTTACTCCTTCGCATGCATTATGGTCTGAAAATGATGAGGCTCCAAAAGCCCAGCATCGAGGGAATTCATCAAATGAAACTGCCCACAAGCCTATCATCGAAAGTGAATTACAGGTTACAGAAAAGCCTCAAAAGGAACAATTTATTGAAATGATGACAGATGAAGCTGAACGTCAAGCATTGATTAAATTTGGTCCCAAAATTTCAAACGTGATTAAAGATGAGTTTCAAGAAATCATTTTACCTAATATAGAGGCGGCAATTGAAATGACAGCTGCTCAATTTCCCGATGATGAGCTTGTAAATCTAGCGATAACAGAAACACCAGGTGGAGGAGTCAGTGAGAAGATTTTCAACATATTCCATGCTGAAACAAAACAAGATGTAATTCGGTTTCATGTAAGAAGGGATAAACCGCCTTTAGAAGGATACAGGTTTAATTTTCATTATCATACTTATCATGATCAATTTCAGACACACTATGCAATCGGTACAATCCAATGGAATAAAAATACGCCACCTAATTGGCAAACGGTATAAAAGCAAGTTCGCTTCCGCGTTCTTGCTTTTGTTATGATTAAATGCAATTATTGGAATAATGAAAGCCATGCGCCTAATCTATGAATAAATGATATAATTATCTATATATTTATAGACTTCTAGGGAGTAGGGGCTTCTATTGCGCAAATGGTTGATTGTTCCACCTATTTTATTTATCATTATTTTTTTACTTTCTACCACTTCTAATGCAACATACGAAGGCATTCCTTTAAGCGAAAGCGATTTATATGAAAGCTTGGCTTTACAATCTAGTGATTTTTTGAAGGATATTATTGTGTTGCCGGAAGATTCATATAATCAAAAAGATGCTGCTGAAATGATTAAAAGACTCGATCATCTGCCTTCTTCCATTTTAGCCCAAGCCAAAAAGAAAAAGGTTAAGGTTATTCTTTTTGATGGAAAATTAACAGATAATGCAAGTGCGGCACATTTAAAAGGAAAAATTCCACGCGGTTATCCGACCACTATTACGTGGGATGAAGTTCCTGGAATTGGTGGATCAAGCCTTGTTCTTGTTAAAATAGGCAGTAGCCATAAAGGGATGGGACATGGTTCGGTACTTCTTGAATACCATGAACTTGCACATACACTTTATCATTTAGCCTATAATGATAAAATAGAAGCATTTAAACGTATTTGGTTGAAAGAGGCTAATCAATTATTCCCAAATAATTCTTACTTCCTCAATTATGATGAGGAATACTTTGCTGAAAGCTTCGCCCTTTATTTTTATTCAGATGATACCAAAAATAAAATTAAGAAACTAGCCCCTGAAACGTTTGAATTTATTACAAACTTACAATGAAATTAAGGATGTGTTTATATGGAACAATACTTAAACTTATGTAAAAATGTTTTGGAAAACGGAACAAAAAAAGAAGATCGAACAGGGACGGGAACTATTAGTACATTCGGTTATCAAATGAGATTTGATTTGCAGAAAGGCTTTCCCTTGCTCACAACAAAAAAGCTGCATACTAAATCGATCATTCATGAACTTTTATGGTTTTTAGCAGGAGATACGAATATTAAATATTTGCAAGATAACGGTGTACGGATTTGGAATGAGTGGGCTGATGAGAGCGGCAATCTTGGTCCCGTGTATGGGAAACAATGGAGATCATGGGCAACTACTGATGGAAAAACAATTGATCAAATCAAAGATGTCCTTAATCAAATTAAGCATACTCCAGATTCACGCAGAATGATTGTCAATGCTTGGAATGTGGGTGAGATTGATAAAATGGCTCTTCCGCCATGTCATTGTCTTTTCCAATTTTACGTGGCAAATGGGAAACTCTCGTGCCAACTGTATCAACGTTCAGCGGATATCTTTTTGGGCGTGCCTTTTAATATTGCTTCATATGCGTTGTTAACTATGATGATGGCGCAAGTTACAAATCTTGAACCAGGTGAGTTTGTCCATACTCTTGGTGATGCTCATATTTATTCAAATCATATTGAACAAATTGAACTTCAACTGAACAGGGATCCTCGTCCATTGCCAACGTTGAAAATTAATCCGAATGTTACAGATTTATTTGATTTTAAGTTTGAAGATTTTACACTTGAAGGTTATGATCCGCACCCAGCTATAAAAGGAGTAGTGAGTGTATGATTTCTTTTTTATGGGCTGAGGACGAAAATGGATTAATTGGAAAAGACAATGATTTGCCATGGCGCCTACCTGCTGATTTAAAATATTTTAAAGAAACAACGATGGGCCACGCTATCATAATGGGTAGAAAAACGTATGAATCGATTGGAAAACCACTGCCTGGTCGGACGAATATTATACTTACACGTGATAAAAATTACCAAGTAGACGGGTGCCTCGTATTTCATTCCAAAGAGGAGCTTCTTCATTGGATAGAAAAGAATAATGCTAATGTATTTGTCACAGGTGGATCGGAAATATTTCAGCTTTTTTTGGAAGAAGTAGATTGTTTATATGTAACTAAAATATTCCACACTTTCGAGGGCAATACATATTTTCCAAAAATGGATTGGGATAAATGGTGTATCATTTCAAGTCAAAAAGGTCCAAGAAACGAAAAAAATCCGTATGATTATGAATTTAGACTATATAAAAGAAAGTAAAAAGCGAATCCATTTGGATTCGCTTTTTACTTGTCTATCTATACATAAAACAAAATACAAAAATACATAAACGCACTTCCTGCGATGACGAATAAATGCCAGATGGCATGAGAATATGGTAAGTTCCGCCAAATGTAAAAAATAGCACCAACTGAATAAAGAAGGCCGCCTGTTAGCAATAGTGCGAAACCAGCACCGCTTAAGTTCGCATAAAGAGGCTTTATGGCTATAATGACTAGCCAGCCCATCGCTAAATAAAAGATTGTGGAAATGACTCGGAATTTATTGATAAGAAAACATTTAAAGGTAATCCCAGCTACTGCAAGCCCCCACACAATACCGAATAATGTCCATCCAAGTGCACCGTTTAAAGCGACAAGAACAAGAGGTGTATATGTTCCTGCAATCAAAAGGTAAATCGCCGAGTGGTCCAATATAGCAAATACATTCTTAACTTTAGATGGTTTAAAGCTATGGAGCATAGTTGAAAACAAATAAAGTAGAAGCATTGTAACACCGAATATTGTAAAGCTTACAACTTGAAGGGCCCCACCATTTTTAGCGGCCGATACGATTAGAATAACGAGCGCGGGTATGCTTAATAAAAACCCAATACCATGTGTAATGGCATTAGCCAATTCTTCTTTCCAATCGTAAGTTTCCCCATCTGTATAATAGGTTGTCTCCAATATCGTTCACCATCCTTTTTTGAATAAGTTCTCTTAATCATAGGTCCATTAAATAATAATATCAAACGAATATAAACAATACTATACATAAACATCACTATTCAACTATATGAGAAACCTGTATAATGGAGGTTGATATCTTAAAGGATGTGGCGAATTGAATAAAATAAAAATCGTAACGGATTCTACATGCGATTTATCAACAGAAGAAATTCAACAATTAAACATACATGTAATACCTTTATCCATTACAATTCAAGGTGAAACTTATTTAGACAGAGTAGATATTACACCGCAAGAATTTATGGAAAAAATGAAGGCAACGGGGGAACTGCCAAAAAGTTCACAGCCTGCAGTCGGTGAATTTCTAAAATTATATGATGAACTCGGGGAAGATGGAAGTGAAATTCTATCAATCCATTTAACTGGTAAAATGAGTGGAACAGTAGACTCCGCCAGAGCCGCTGCCAAAATGTCAGACTCTAAAGTTACTATTATTGATTCTTTATTCATTTCCAAAGCACTTGCCTTCCAAGTAAGGGAAGCCGCAATAATGTCGGCAGAAGGTAAGACGTTGGAAGAGATCCTTTCTTCTATAGAAAAAGTCCGTTTAGGAACAAAATTATATATTGTAGTAGATACTCTTGAAAACTTAGTGAAAGGCGGAAGGATTGGGAAAGGCAGGGGAATGATTGGATCTCTGTTAAATATCAAGCCTATCGCGCTTTTAGACGAAGGAGAATACTCTCCGGTTGCAAAAGTAAGAAGTAAAGCACAGGCGGTAAAATACGTCGTTAAGCAATTTGTGGAAGATATTAATGGGAAAACGTTAAAAAGCTTATGCATCGCCCATGCCGATGGACTTGAACTCGCCTATTTATGTAAAGAAAAGGTAGAAGAACTTACCGGCTTTATCGATATCGAAATTGCCGATACGACACCTGTTATCAGTACTCATACAGGACCTGGTGCTATTGGTTTTATGTATTATACTGAATAATAAAAATATACGGAAAAGTGATCTAGCGTGGATCACTTTTTTGCGTTTTCTTTGTCTTTGGCCATCTTAAGCATGTTATAATAATGTGACTTTACAGATTTGAAGGTGAGAATAATTGATAAAAAGATGCATCATGATTATGATGGGGTGTATATTATTTTTAACAGGCTGTTCTGTACCTTATTCAAAACAAGGTGTTCATATAATAAACCGTGAAGAAAAACAAATGCCTCCGACTAATTTTATGCCAATGTCAGTAAAAATTGTTTCCATTGGTGATTCTCTTACAGAGGGTATAGGGGATATTGAAGGCAATGGTGGTTATATTCCCTATTTAAAAAATAAAATAGAAGTGAATCGTAGTATAAATGAGGCTGAATTTAATAACTATGGAGTAAAAGGTAATCGAACTGATCAATTATTAATACGCCTTAAGCAGGAAAAAATTAAAACTTCTATAAAAGAGGCAGATATCGTCATTATTACTATCGGTGGAAATGATGTTATGCAAGTATTTAAAGAAAATCTAATGGGTCTTAATGTAAACATGTTTCTAGATGCTGAAAAAGGGTACAGTGAAAGATTAACAGATATAATGGATACGATTGTTTCATATAACAATGAAACTGAGATATTTCTTGTAGGAATTTATAATCCTTTCATTAGATGGTTTTCCGATTTGAAAGAAATGGACGATATTGTAAATAGTTGGAATAATTCTAGTTTTGCCGTGAGCTCAAATTATAACAAGACAACCTTTGTTCCTGTCGATGATATTTTTCGAAACCACGAGGAAACATTACTTTACACAGATTATTTTCATCCTAATAATCAAGGTTATAAATTAATGGCAGATCGAATATATGATTATCTTGGTAAAAAGGGGAAACTATATAAAATGTTGAAATAACAAAGAGATACAGGGGAAGAGAGAGATGAAGAAAAAAAATATTTGGAAGCTATTATTTATTACATTACTATCCATAAATATTCTTGTTTTATTAAGCTTGGGAACAATGCTTTTTCTGGCAGTTGATCAAGAGCCTATTCCTAAAACAAATGTGTCAACTGCAAATATGTCGGAATTTTTAATTCGTACCGAGAAACAAGATCTTAATGCACTTATAAATCATTATATTGAAAAGGAAGGGCTGGATGGTCCAATCCATTACCGCGTTTTATTGACTGATGAAGTAGAACTATATGGGGAAGTTCAAGTGTTTTCCCAAAGTATGTATTTGAAAATGACGTTTGAACCCCAAGCATTAGAAAATGGTGATCTTATACTTAAGCAAAAATCTTTGTCCCTAGGGGATGTCAAGCTTCCTGTCACGTATATCCTTAAATTTATCCGAGATTCTTATAAATTACCGGATTGGGTCATTATCCAACCAAATGATAAACAAATATATGTATCGCTCCAACAAATGAAATTGAAAAGTGGCATTCAAGTAAGAGTTGAGGAATTTAGCTTGGTAGATGATCGAATTGCCATGAAAATGTTTGTTCCGGTTAATTGAGTAAATCAAAGAAGCGTCACAAATTTATAAAAAAAAGGTTGTTTTGTAAACGAATGCTTTGTTAAATAGTACAAGTAAACCCTGTACCATCTGACTCGGAATGAAGCGAGTCTATTCAGTAGGAAGGAGGATTTTTTATATGGAGAAATCTACAGGCAGTGAATTGGCCACATTTGCAGGCGGGTGTTTTTGGTGTATGGTGAAGCCTTTTGATGAACAACCGGGAATCGAAAAAGTTGTTTCAGGCTATACTGGCGGAAAGACTGAGAATCCTACGTATGAAGAAGTATGTTCAGGTCATACGGGACATACGGAAGCGGTGCAAATTACATTTAATCCAAACATTTTTCCGTATGAGCGCTTGCTGGATATTTTTTGGATGCAAATTGACCCGACGGATACAGGTGGACAATTTTACGATCGTGGTGAGTCCTACCGAACAGCGATATTTTATCATTCTGAAGAGCAAAAGCAACTTGCAGAACAGTCAAAAAAGGAGCTAGAAAACAGCGGCAGATTTTCTCGTCCTATTGTCGTTCCAATTGAGCAAGCAAGTATCTTTTATCCCGCGGAAGAATATCATCAACATTTTTATCGTAAAGACCCTGAACGTTATGAAGCCTATCAACTGGGGTCAGGAAGAAAACATTTTATTAAAATGCATTGGGGGAATTCAAATGGATAAAGAAAAATTAAGGAATAGACTTACACCGATGCAATTTCATGTAACGCAGAATAATGGAACGGAACCTCCATTTGACAATGAATTTTGGAATAATGAAGCAGATGGAATTTATGTAGATATCGTCTCCGGGAAACCCCTTTTTAGTTCAAGAGATCAATATGATGCTGGATGTGGGTGGCCAAGCTTTACGAAACCGATCGATGATAATGAATTATTGGAGAAAGAAGATTTAAGTCATGGGATGATTCGAACTGAGGTTAGAAGTATAGAAGCGGATTCTCATTTAGGACATGTTTTTCCAGATGGCCCCGGACCTTCGAATCTCAGGTATTGTATCAATTCCGCTGCACTCCGCTTCATCCCTAAGGAAGAACTGAAAAAAGAAGGCTATGAAAAGTATGAAAAATTATTTTTATAATAGTTGATTTAAGCATCCAGTCATTGGGTGCTTTTTTCATTATATGGGCGAACGCACAAACCGCCCATTACTCACATACATAGTATAGGAACGAAGATATTAAAGAATTGAGGAGTGAATGATATGTATGGAGGCTATGGAGGCTACGGTTACGACGGCTGTTGCCCATCTTATCCAATGTACGGTGGCTGTGGTTATGGTGGCGGTTTTGTAGGTGGTAATGGCTTTGCGCTAATCGTAGTATTGTTTATCCTATTGATCATTATTGGCGCCTGCTGGGCATTTCCAAATTAAAAATTAGCCCCCGAATCTTTTGGGGGCTAATTTATTACGAATGAATATTGACTATGTGCATACATTGATAAAAAAGAATTCCTTCTAAATAAATAAATAAATGCATTTACGATTAAAGCCCAATCCGCTATATTTGTTAGAAGAATGTTACTGAAAGGCGGATTAATATTTATGAATAAATCCTTTTACCATTTTCTTATGAAATTTAGGCAACCACATTTAAAAGATGATATTTGCAAATTTGCGAACGATGCGTATAAAGACCACAGCTTCCCGAAATACTCGGATGATTACCATGAAATTAGTGGCTACTTAGAGCTGAATGGAGAGTATTTACCAACATTGGCGCTTTTTGATCATGTTTGGGAATTATATTTAGAAGCTGAGAAAAAATAAATTTAGATAGAGAATTCAGAAAGGGAGAGAAGGGTATGCGTGAAACTGAATTATTCATTGATACAGAGGAAATCGCTGAATTTTTCTATCGTGAGCTTATTAAAAGAGGCTTTACTCCTACGGAACTTGAATCCGAAGAATTGGCTGATATCACTTTTGACTATTTAATTTCAAAATGTATTATTGAAGAGTGGGATGAGTAACCGTAACGTTTGCACGTTTTTCGCCAAATTCATTTTGGCGTTTTTATTTTGGCTTTTTTACTAATTCTTCACAATTCACCATTCTTTTTTCTACAAAATTTGCATGGAAGGAATGAAAGAATTAGAATAAGGATAGAAAAGATTTAGGAGGGATTTTCTTGAGTATTCATATTGCAGCTAAACAAGGCGATATTGCTGAAACAGTTCTATTACCAGGTGATCCATTGCGTGCAAAATATATAGCAGAAACATTTCTTGAAAATGCGGTTTGCTATAATGAAGTACGTAATATGTTTGGTTTCACTGGTGCTTATAAGGGTAAAAGAATATCAGTGCAAGGTACAGGAATGGGAGTTCCTTCGATATCTATTTATATTAATGAGTTAATGCAAAGTTATGATGTTCAAAATTTAATTAGAGTGGGAACTTGCGGAGCCATTCAAAAAGATGTAAAGGTTCGCGATGTTATTCTTGCGATGACGGCATCCACAGACTCACAAATGAATCGCTTAACCTTTAACGGCATTGATTATGCTCCAACTGCCTCTTTTGAATTACTTAAAAATGCTTATGATGGGGCCGTAGAGAAGGGTCTGCATGTTAAGGTGGGCAATGTATTCACAGCTGATATGTTCTACAATGATAATGCAGAACATGAAAAATGGGCGCAATATGGTATACTTGCACTTGAAATGGAAACATCCGCCCTATATACTCTTGCTTCGAAATATGGTCGAAAAGCACTATCTGTATTGACTGTGAGTGACCATATTATAACAGGTGAGGTTACTTCAGCTGAAGAAAGACAGACGACATTTAATGATATGATTGAAGTAGCACTAGAAGCAGCAATTAAAGAAGCTTAATTTATAATTGAAGAAATAGAAATGTGGGTAATTATGAAAAAATTAATCATTACACTAGCTGCAGCTGTTCTTCTCTCAGCTTGTTCAGTGGATATTCCGTTTATAAATGAAAAGCCTCTAGAAAAAGCTGAAAAAAATCCACAATTGGCTGAACGGAATGAGCAAACGAAGGAAAATTATGCAAGCAACGCTAAAGGGGAAGAAGAATCATCACTTGCACTTGAAGCAGCCTACTTCAATGCGATTAAAGAAGTAAATGGTATTAAAGAGATTGTCAATGCAACTAACACTTTAGCATTGGTCAATAAAGAATTTGCTTTACCTGGCTCATATATTCCCGATGATTTAGTACGACCTAAAGTTCCATTTTCATTTGGGAATCAAGACATAGAAAAAAGTTATTTACGAAAAGAAGCTGGTTCAGCACTTGAAAAAATGTTTTCTGCTGCAAAGGAATCAAATATTCACCTTTTTGCTGTATCAGGGTATCGATCCTATGCTAGACAAGAATCCATTTTAAACAATGAAATTGGAAAAGTTGGCGAGGAAGAAGCGTTGCAAGCAGTTGCTTTTCCAGGGAAAAGTGAGCACCAAACTGGACTAGCTATGGACATATCCAGTGAAAGCGTACAGTATTTACTAGTCGAAGAATTTGAAGATACTGATGAAGGGAAATGGCTAAAAGAAAATGCTCACCGTTTTGGCTTTATCCTTCGTTATCCGAAAGATAAGGAAAAAATAACGGGCTATCAGTTTGAACCGTGGCATTTTCGTTATGTTGGAGAAAAAAATGCCCAAATAATGTATAAAAATGGTTGGACGCTTGAAGAGTTTTTCCAAGAAGTCCGGAAATTATAAATATTAAGAAGGCCAAGCTTCTCGAAGTATGTACCATGGCTTTGAGAAAGCTTGGCTTTTCCTCTTTATTAATGTTAAAAAAGCTGATAAAATATTGAAATTACAGTACAATGTTATTTACATAAGAGAAGTTGTTACTAGGCTCTTCTGCTGGAAATGAAAGTGGTGATTTTGATGGAAGAAGAAAATAAGTTAGACAGTCATTCAGAAGAAAATAGCTATATCCGTATAAAAAAATTCAAGTTTATTATGCTCATTTTTCTTTTAGTTTTCGCAACTGCCGGTATTACATTGGCGGCACTTTCGTTCGGAGATGAAAAAGCTGTAAGTGTCGCGATCCAAGAAAGGAAAGAATTTAATAAATTATATGATGCTTTCGATATGCTTGATGAGAAGTATTATGAAAACGTAGATCAAAAAAAATTAATTGACGGGGCTATTGCTGGTATGGTAAATGCCTTGGATGATCCGTATTCCGATTATATGACAAAAGAGGAAAACGAAAAATTTCAAGAAAGTATTTCTGCATCTTTTCAAGGTATTGGCGCGGAAATACAAGAGTTAAATGGAAATATCGTTGTTGTTTCTCCAATAAAAGGTTCACCAGCGGAAAAAGCAGGTATAAAACCAAATGATAAGATTATCGCCGTCGATGATAAAAACATTCAAGGGATGACTGCTAATGAAGCAGTTCTTCTTATTCGGGGAGAAAAGGGAACAAAAGTAACTCTTAGTATTCAGCGAGCAGAAAGCACAGACTTAATGAAAGTAACAATCACAAGGGATGATATTCCTATTAATACTGTTTACGCAGATATGCTGGAAAATAATGTGGCAAAAATACAAATCACGACATTTTCCAAACATACTTTTGATGATTTAGCAGTAGCCATGAATGAAATGAAAGATAAAGGAATGGAATCACTTATTATTGATTTAAGAAGAAATCCTGGAGGACTTTTAGATCAGGCTATCGAGATGGCCAATCTCTTTGTGCCAGAAGGCAGCAACATTGTTCAAGTTGAATATCGAGATGGAACAATTGAAAAAACGGTCGCACAGGGCGGGGAGAAAATCAATATCCCTACTGTAGTACTAATAGACGAAGGTAGTGCCAGTGCATCAGAAATTTTTGCAGGTGCTGTAAGTGAAACAGCAAATATTCCTTTAATTGGTGATAAATCGTTCGGAAAGGGAACCGTACAAACAGTTAATAATTTTCAGGATGGTTCCAACGTTAAATATACAATGGCAAAATGGTTAACACCAAACGGCAACTGGATCCATAAAAAAGGGATTGAACCGGATGTTAAAGTTTCCTTGCCTGATTATGCGAATTTGACGTATATTGATCCCGATAAAAAGTTAAAAGTATCATCCGCTTCAAATGATGTAAAAGCTGCGGAAGAGATGTTGAAAGTATTAGGATATAAACCAGGGAAAATAGATGGCTTCTATGATACAGACACTGCAAATGCCGTTAAAAAATTTCAAAAAGCTGAAAAGCTTAAAACAAACGGAATTTTAACTGGGAATACAACGGTCAAATTAATGAGTAAACTGAGTGAACATATCCAAAAGAATGATCCACAAGTTAAAAAAGCAGTTGAAGTTTTAACTAAACCTAATAAATAAGAACGCAAGGACTCCAGCAATTGGAGTCCTTTTACATTTTGTTCAGCTCAAGCGGCATCGCTGATCGGCAAACTTTCGACGGACCCACACCCTATGGGCCTGTACGTCGATGAGCAAGACGTTCCGCTTTTCTCATCATCTCTCAGCAAACTTAATAAATGTTCTTTCATCTTCTATTAACCCGCATGATCCACATTGTATTCTTCTTTCGGGACCATTATATATTGTATGAAAAGGTCCCGCATCAGCAGCATTTTCATACTCTTCTATCGTTTCTCCTGTTTGTGGATCTAATTTTACTGAATGGGCAATTTGATCAATGATATTAAAGCGTGAACGATTTGTTTTACAATTGGGACAGCAATATCGAGTACTCATATAGTCCTCCTACTGTATTTTTATCAATAGTTTTCTCCAAAATCAGTTATTTTATAAGCTTAACGTTTGAAACATAATCGTAACATTAGTAATAAATGAACGTTTTTAAAAAGCTGTCAATACATTATTTATTGAAATTTATGGCAAAGCTTACGGACGATTGGAAAAATTCCTAATGTAAGCCATGAAGAGGATTAATAGAATAAGGTGCTTAAATCATAGATTGTAAGAAAAGAAATAATGAAAATGATTAATTAAATCATTTAAAATAGTATTATGGCAATTCCTCCCTTAAATATTACATAAAAACATATGTTAATATAATCATGCAAACGAAATGAGAGATTAAGGGAGGAAAAAAATAAATGAAAAAACTAGTCATGTCTACTGTAGCAGCAGCCGCACTTCTAGCCGCACCTTTTACCGCAGGAAAAGCGGATGCAGCTGAATTTCAACCAGTAAAAACAAAAGTAGTATACTATCAAGTTAATGCTTCAAATTATCAAGATTTATATAATCAAATAATGAAACAATATAATATAGATGTGAATCAATACTTTAATTTCCAACAATTTTCGCCAAGTAACAATCAACAAGCTGTGAAACAACCGGCTCCGGCTCAAACTGCACAAAAGCCAGTTCAGCAGCCAACAAAACAACCAGTTCAACAGCCAGTTCAGCAACCGGTTCAAAAACCAGCTGAAAAGCCGGTTCAACAACCTGAACAAAAACCAGTTCAACAACAAACAGCAAAGCCTGCACCACAAACAAACTCACAATTAAGTGCTTTTGAGCAGCAAGTTGTTGATTTGACAAATCAAGAAAGAGCAAAAAATGGTCTTGCGCCACTTAAAGTAGATATTGAATTAAGTAAAGTAGCTAGAGAAAAATCAAGAGATATGTCTGTCAATAATTATTTCAGCCATACAAGCCCAACATACGGTTCACCATTTGATATGATGAAAAAATTTGGCATCACATATCGTTCTGCTGGTGAAAACATTGCGATGGGACAACAATCTCCTCAAGAAGTAGTTAAAGCTTGGATGAATAGTGAAGGACACCGCGCAAATATTATAAATAGCGGCTACACTCATATCGGTGTTGGACATGTAGCTAATGGCAACTACTGGACACAGCAATTCATCGGTAAGTAATTTCAAACAAAATAAAAAAGCGAACACGTAACCTGATTATCGTTAGGTTACGCCTGTTCGCTTTTTTGTATGTTAATCTGCATTTTTTGAACATGAATTAAGCGATATGAAAGTGTAATAGCGCCGACCGCCAATCCAGTTATCAAACCAAGCCAGTAGCCAAAAGGACCTAATTCTGTATTTTTAGCCAATACATAACCTAAAGGCAATCCGATGATCCAAAAAGAAACTAGCGCCATAATAAACGTCATATTGACATCTTTATAACCACGAAGCGCCCCTTGGATAGGAGCAAGAATGGCATCTGACAATTGGAAGAAAACTCCAAATAACATAAACTGTGAGATTAGAACGACTACTTCGTAATCATTGCTATACAAATACGCTATATTACCTCTAAAAAGAAATAGAAGTGTTCCCGTTACCAAAGCGATTGTAATTCCTCCACCAATTCCAAGCAGGCTATAAAGTCTTGCATCTTTGAATCTTTTCGCTCCTGATTCAAAACCAATTAAGATCGTCAATGCCATAGAGATGCTCAGTGGAATCATATAAATGAATGATGAAAAATTTAAAGCTGCTTGGTGTGCGGCTATAATCTTTGTTCCGAACTCACTCATGAACAATGTGACTGCGGAAAAGATACTCGTTTCAATAAAAATAGATAACCCGATTGGCACGCCGAGAGAAAAGATTTCTTTCCATTTGCTGAAAGATATTTTGGGGAGAGAGTGAAAAATTTTATAATCGATAAATGGTTTTTTTCTATGGATAATCCATATCGCAATAAAAGTAATCAACCAATATGTAATTGCTGAAGCAATTCCTGCTCCAATCCCACCCATTTCAGGCAGCCCAAATTTGCCGAATATTAATATATAATTTAATGATACATTGATCGGAAGAGATAGTAACGTTACGATCATCGTAACTCTCGTTTTACCTAATGCGTCTATAAAAGATCGTAAAACATTATAAACAAACAGAGGAATGATTCCGAAACTTATCGATATTAAATAATACTTTGCAACTTTTCTAACATCATTCTCCAAGTTCATCCCATTTAACAATGGATCTAAAGCAAAAAAGCCAATAATGAGAATAAGGATGGCCATAGCTATCCCTGCATAAACACCTTGCAGCACAGAAAAAGGGACCTCGTTCTTTTTATTGGCACCTATTAAATGAGCAACAATAGGCGTAACCGACAACAGAATCCCACTTAGCCCCGTATTGATAGGAACCCAGAAAGAGGATCCAACTGCAACGCCTGCCAAATGGCCGGCAGAATATTTGCCAGTCATCATAATATCAAAGAAACTCATTGAAAACATCGCTAGCTGGGTGATTAATATAGGTGTAAAAATAATCCAAAGTTGTTGTAGTTTTTCTCTAATGGTAAATGTCTGTTTCATATATAACCTCGTGGATAAAAATGATAAAGTCAATTATAACATATAAAAAACAGCCGGTAATAATAAACCGACTGTTATGCTTCAAGTGGTTGTAATTCTGCCTGCTCTGAAGACTGTCTCATAAAATTCATCATAAATAAATCTTTTGGAATTTCGTATAAATCATAAATATACTCATCTTTATTTAATTGTTGAAAAATAGATGGCCTTGAATCATTTGCTTTTACAGTATAAGGCAGCTTTTCAGCAGCTTTTCTTGAACGGGCATTTTTTTCGCGTATTCTCATAAAGATTGTATTAATATCTTTTTCAAAAAATATTTCTTGAAAAAAAGCTTCCTTAGCCAAATTATTATAGCCTTTACCGTGGTATGGTTTTCCAATCCACGTTCCCAGAAATCCTGCTTGATCTCTTATATCGAATAAACTAATTGTCCCGATGGGATTCTCCCATTCATCAAGAATAGTTCTCGAAATCAATTCCCCTCGTTCTTCAGCTTCAATCGTTTGCTTAGTCATAAACATAAACTCTTCAAAAGAATAGGCTTTTTGGCGTACGAAAGGGAAGACATCCGGGTGCGTCATCAGTTCAAATAAAACATAACATTCATGCCCATTCAATTCTCGCTTTTTGAGCATTTGAACCCCTCCATTAGGGCAGTCCCGTAGTATCGTTCCTACCCTCGAAATTTTTTAAAAGTGCATAAAAAATTTCGGGGTGGGAATCGAACCCACTAGAACCTTCCGCACTCGGATAGGTGGCGCACCATTTGCCTTCCCTCAATTATGAGCTGTATTTAATTTTAAATTACTATTGTCATCATACAAAAAAAATCACTATTTGAAAATAGTAAAATTCATAAATTTAGTGACGTTTTTTTACTTTTTTTGACACCATTCCGACAAAATAAAAATAACAATAAAACTATGAAACTTTTTTTCTTTAGAAGCGTATATTTTATGAAAACAATTAGAAAAGTGGTGAGAAAAATGGGAGATCAAAATGAAAGAATATTTGCCGCAGCGATCTATATAACGAGCTTTTTTTCAACATTTGTAGGTCCATTGATTATTTGGCTTTTGAAGAAGGACGATTCATCTCTTGTCGATTTCCACGGGAGGGAATACTTGAACTTTTTAATATCATATACTATTTATTTAATAGGAGCCGGAGTACTTTGCATCGTGCTAATCGGATTTCTACTTTTACCAGTGATAGGTCTTCTTATGACTATTTTTACAATCATTGGTGCAATCAAAGCGTTCGATGGTCAAGCATACAAAATCCCGTTTACGATTCAATTTTTAAAGACAGTCTAAAACTAGCATATCCCTGTCCTCCGATTCATATAATGTTTTCATACGGCAGAGCAGGGGGAGCCATATGAATATTAAAGATTATTATACAGGCATGTCAAGACTATATAGTCATCAAACAATATTGTGCACGATTGTGTTCATTATGGTGATATTACCAAGCATTAAAATTACACAATTTTTCCCTGCGATTGGTGCGGGGATTTTTGTGTTGATTCTAATGGTATATTCTTTTCTTAAATATGTATATTTTTCCATTAAGAGTAATTCATTGCCTAGTCCAAGAATATTAAACCAACAAAGCACCACACTTTTTATGATAATGCCAACGCCTGTTTCCACGTATAATTGGAAACTATATTCCGGAAATGGACTTTGCAGCTTTTCCGTTATGGAGGTAAGAGGAAAAGAACGGAAGATAAAGAATCAATCAGGCAGATTATATAGGATTATGGACCATGAAAAAAATTTATTATGGCATGTTCATATAGATAATCAAGGAATAAAAGTATTTTCTAATGACGAAAGCTTAGTCTTCGATGTAGCAAAAATAGATAAACGAGAATTTTGGGCAAATAATGGTAGAGATCGTTATCAAATTCATAAAAAGGTCTATCACTTTGTAATTAAAAAAAACGGAAGGAAAATCATGACCGTTTCCCAAGGAATTATGCCATTAAGTCTACAAAGACTTTTTTCCTCCAGCACCCCAATGGTCATTTTGGATTCAAATATTAAAGAATATGAACGTTCTTTATGTTTTGCCGTTTTTTTACAATGATTACAAAAGTTTTCCTTGCTTAATCATTTGTAGGCTTTTCGCAAATGGCTGCTTTTCTTTACTATAAAAAAATCCGGAAAATGGATCACCCCATTTATTGATCCTATCTGTAACATTTGAAATCGTAAAATCACTAGGACTTAAGTTCTCATTAATTTCATGCCAAAAAATGGGTGCAGCCACGAGTCCTTTTGAATGGTTTCTAACAGAATACGGGGCAACAATTGTTTTTCCCTCAGCATGCTGTATGTAATCGAAATAAAGTTTGCCGTTTCTATTCTTTTTTAATCTTTCAATTGTAAAAGACTCCGGATCATATGTAATCATAAACTGTGCAACAAATTCTGTGAAAACACGCGTCTCGTCCCATGTGAAACGATTGTTTGGGAGAGGTATATATACTTGCATGCCTTTATTTCCTGATAATTTAACAAAAGCAATTAAGGAAAAAGAGTCAAGAACTTTTTTTAATATTAAAGAAGCTTTAATCGCCAAATGAAATTCATCACGAGAAGGAGGATCTAAATCAAAGACAATTTCACTCACAAACGGACTATTGATTGTTTGGAATGGAATATGATATTCGACGGCAAGTTGATTACCTAACCACATTAATGTTTTCAAATCGTTGCAAACAATCATTTCATTTGATTCATGTAAAATAGACTGTACAAAATTTGGAGCCGATTCTGGGCAGTTCTTTTGATAAAATGTCTCGCCAAATTCTCCATGAGGTGCCCGAATTAATGTTAACGGCCGGTTTCTTAAAAAAGGCAGCATCATGGAGGAACATTTTCGCAAATAACGCAAGAAATCCAATTTGGTTACGGAATCTTTTTGCCATAATATTTTTTCAGGATGAGTGATTTCAATTTCTTTTGGGAAAATGGCTTCCGCGATTAAAAATTGTTCATAAGTACAAGTTTCTGGATGAATATCGAAACGTATTTCTTTAAAAAATGGTTCCCTTAGCTGTTGCTCGCCATTCCATTCAATATAATATAGATCCATACAGATACTTGGATGGATATAAAGTAGGTCCCCATTTTGATGATATGAATTATTTACTATAGCCTCCCGCAATGCTGACTTTGTTTCTGAATCCATCCCATTAATAAAATTTCCTAATGAAAAAATTTCATCATCCTTATATACACCAACGTAAAAAAAACCGTTATTTTGATCGTAAGCTGTAAGAAAGCAACTGACCGTTTTCCAATTTTTAATTTTTATCCACGAAGTTGTTCTCTTTCCTGGCATCCACTTACTATTGGACTTTTTTGCGACAATACCTTCGCTCATGGAATTTTTCATGGTTGTAGAAATTGCTTGAAAGTCTGAAGTCGAAGGTATGTATTGAATAATTGATTCATCGCCAACCGCCGGATTTAGTGAAAGTCCAAGTTGCTTGCACACAGCTAACAACAATTCTTTTCTTTTTTTATATGCTGTATGTTCAGTCGATTGGCCATTTTTAGACAAGAGGTCAAAAACTAAATACGTGCATGGTCTTATCTCGTAGGCTTCTTCTATTTTTGTCTTCGTTTTCATTCTACCTCTAATTTGGAGCTGTCCAAAATTTGCTTTATGTTCATTTTCTAAAATTGTAAGTTCCCCATCTAAAATAAGAGGAAGCAATGGTAAGGCTTCTTCCTGTTTTTCATCCAAAAAATGTTTCAACTCGGGAAATTGAGGCATTAAATTTTTCCCATTTCGACTCCATAAAAAGCTCTCATTGTTTGTCCATTCCAAGATGCCGCGAAAACCGTCATATTTAATTTCGTATAGCCAATCCCCTTGTTCCGGAGGCTGAAAACTTAAAGTCGGAAGCATCGGTTTCATAAGAACACACCTCGCACGAGTTAATAACTACATTCAGTATTCTATGCGAATGTATTTTTTTCATTAGTAAAAACTATAGTAAATGATGATAGAGGTGGGATAATAAATTATGCATACAATGTGGAAGGGAAGCATTAGCTTCGGCCTTGTAAATATACCTATAAAGCTTCATGCTGCGATAGAAGATAAGGATGTAAAATTTCGATCACTCCATCAAAAATGCCATACACCTATCAAATATGAAAAAGTTTGCCCCGCTTGTGAACAAGAATTAGATATGAAGGAAATTGTAAAGGGCTATGAAGTGTCAAAAGGTAAATATGTCATAGTGGAAGAGGGTGAGCTACAGGAGCTTAGCAATGCAAGTGGAGAAAAAGCAGTAGAAATGATTGATTTTATAAAATTGAATGAGATCGATCCGATTTACTTTAACCGCAGTTATTATATGTCGCCAGATGGTGGAGGAGTTAAAGCTTACGGACTTCTTCGCAAAGCCCTAACCCTATCAGAAAAGGCGGGGATTGCGAAGATTATGATTCGTTCAAAAGAGCAATTGGCGGTTATTCGAGTATATAATGATACGCTAGTAATGGAAACCATTCATTACCCAGATGAAGTACGCAAAGCGTCAGATGTGCCAAATGTACCCGTAGAGGATCAAGTGTCTAAAAAAGAAATTGATACGGCGATTATGCTAATTGATCAATTAACTACTACATTTCAGCCTGATCAATATGAGGATGAGTATAGAAATAAAGTATTGCAATTAATAGAAGCAAAGCGCAATGGTAAAGATCTTGTAACAGCAAAAGAAAAAGAGCCTGCAGCCCAAATGACAGATTTAATGGCGGCCCTACAAGCTTCAATTGATAGAACGAAGCCAGCTGCCAAACAACCAGCAAAACGAAAAAGAACGACTAAGAAAGAGGCGCAATCTAAATAAAAATTATATTAGCAAATATGTTTAAAGCTAATTTAAATGGGTAAAATAGATAAAGTTCTTGTCTGAAAGGTGGAGTAAAGCTTAGAGCCATCGGACTTTTTGGCGAAAAAAGGCGAAAAAAGATTTTGCCCATTTTCTTGCTTTTTATATATATCTCATGTATGATTAGTTTGAACTTAAATAGTAGTTTACATTATTAAATATAGAATCCTTTTTCTCCAATGGTAAAATACATTTACCATTGTTTGCTAAGACAAATCCCACTGGCACGGCCTAGGAGCCGTAAGGACGAGGGAGAGGAAGGGCTTTCGTTGTTTTGAATTATCGAAGATTAATTTCGTTTTATCCTGTATTACCCTAGCAATGTTTAATATCAATGAATATGTATGGAGTTAAATTCGCATGTTATAATGAATATCTACTCCTAATTGTGGGTATTGCTTATAATATGTGAATTTTTATTTACACCGTAAATATGAGTAACATATTAAAAAATTTTTGGAGGTTTTAACGCATGGCAACAGGTACAGTAAAATGGTTTAACAGTGAAAAAGGATTCGGCTTCATCGAAGTTGAAGGCGGAAACGACGTATTCGTTCATTTCAGCGCTATTCAAGGAGAAGGTTACAAAACTCTTGACGAAGGTCAACAAGTTGAATTTGAAATCGTTGAAGGACAACGTGGACCACAAGCAGAAAACGTTGTTAAACTATAATTAAGTTCACAAACAAAAAACTGCCTTAAGGGGCAGTTTTTTTCTTATATAATCAATACCTTGGTTGGTTCGACAAGGGGTAGATTCGAACTGGAATACGTTATTTTTACAAATTGAGATCGAATCGGGCTGGGATTCGATTAGAAATACGTTATTTTCAAGAATTGGGATCGAATCAGGCTGGGATTCGACCGGAAATACATTATTTTCATGAAATGAGATCGAATTGCCCATGGATTCAATCGGAAATACGTTATTTTCATGAATTGGGATCGAATTGCCAATGGATTCGACCGGAAATACATTTTATTCATATATTGTGGTCGATGGACAGTGGATTCGATCAGAAATACGTTACTTCCATGAATTGAGATCGAATCGGGCCAGGATTCAACTGGAATACGTTATTTTTACAAATTGAGACCGAATCGGCCCGGGATTCGATCAGAAATACGTTATTTTCATGAATTGGGATCGAATTGCCCATGGATTCGACCGGAAATACATTTTATTGATATATTGTGGTCGAATGGACAGTGGATTCGATCAGAAATACGTTATTTCCATGAATTGAGATCGAATCGGGCCAGGATTCGAATAGGAAAACTTTATTTTTATAAATTGAGATTGAATTAAGCTGGAATTTCATATTTTACCTAAAATTCAGTCCCAAATGAACATAATCTCAATAGAGGCTGTATTATAATTCATCAAACCCATTCAAATCACTCGTTTTCGTATACTGACGTGATTTTTGTTCGAAGAAATCGGTTTTCGTATCATCGAAATTGTCAACATAAGCACGAATCCATTTCATTGGATTTTCCGTAAAATCCTCATAAATTTCACTTAGACCTAAAAGTCTAAGCATTTTATTAGCGCGATATTTAATGTATCCTTCCATTTCTACTAGGTCGATTCCTTCAATCCCACCAAGCACATATTTACTCCAAATTGTTTCTTGTTCTACTGAATGTTTAAACTGATCATACACCCAATCAGTGAATTCTTTTGTATTGTATTCTGGATTTTCAGCTAGTGCAGCTCGAAATAGTTCACTTATAAAACGACCATGTTGCAGCTCATCTCGGTTTATATACGAGATCATCGTAGAAGTCCCAACCATCTTTTGATTTCTCGCTAGATTGTAAAAGAAAGCAAATCCAGAATAAAAGAATAGACCTTCGAGAAGGGAGGTGTAGACCATTGCTTTCAATACATTTAAAATCGATGGATTATTGGCAAATTCGTTATAGACATCTATAATTCGTTCGTTTCGCTTTAACAGTATCTCGTCTTTACGGCCTGTCTCAAAAGATTCATTTTGTTCAATCAAATTAGTTACAGAAGAAAGCACATAGGCATAGCTATGATTATGTTCACTTTCCTGGTCTGCAATAGTAGCCATAATCGACTTCACGGACGGATCTGAAGAAAAATGCGAAATTCTCGCAGCCATATCTGTTTGAGGGCCGTCCAGTGTAGCGAGTAATCCAATGATTTTTAAAAAAGCAGTCTTTTCTTCTATTGAAAGAATATTAAATTGTTTAATATCTGCAGACATATCCACTTCACTCGCACGCCAGAAAAGTGCACGAATTTGCTCGCGATGCTGGTAAAAATGAGGGTAGGCAAGATCATTCCAATTTAAGATTCCGCTCGCTTTTCCACCAAAAAGGGCAGTCGATTTATTTGGATTCGTTGGTTCTAAAATAACTACTTTACTAAGTACTGTAGACAATGTTTCATTACTCCTTTCGTCCAAGCAATGACGCGAACCTCTTGTGATCCTCTTGGACTTTGTTCAATTTTTAATGGTTCATAAGATGTATTGTAAAACTTTGCTAGTTTATCGACCGCATTACAAAATAACAAATCTCCGCCAAATTGTGTATCTCCCGTTCCAAAAATGAAAACATATGGTGGTTTGTACCCAACCTCATATACGAAATCCTTCACATCATTGGGAGTAGCACCTTTCGCCCATGTAAAGGAACCTATCATGATCACATCGAAAAGGGAGGGATCTGGGATATTACCAGATCCAATCCTATATAGACATATTTCATACCCGTCATTTCTTAATGTCTCGGCAATTAATTCTGCAGTCTCCTTCGTATTTCCACTAAAACTTGCATAGCATATTAAGACTCGCACCATACACAATCCTCGATGTCCGATGCTGTGGAACGGACGTAATATGTTGTTTTTAAACCCTGATCCCACGCTTGTAAATGCA
The DNA here is from genome assembly GCF_024626525.1 of Lederbergia panacisoli. Classification (GTDB taxonomy): domain Bacteria; phylum Bacillota; class Bacilli; order Bacillales; family Bacillaceae_C; genus Lederbergia; species Lederbergia panacisoli. Next base: position 144,468 of record NZ_JANJGU010000001.1, on the reverse strand, counting down.
AATCTAACATTACTTGAGCTTTTATATGATTTGGCACATAAAAATTAAACGAAATGGCTTGGTCTATATGACGCTGTCTTGCGGCATTTTGCAAGATTGACCAGCGTTGATCGACAATGTATGCTGAACGGCGGTATATATCATACGTATTGTGATCCAAATCGGGAGCAACGACTGGCAGCTTAAAATCTTTCTTTTCCTCGTGATAAAACGGTTTAAAAATAGGATCGATACTAGCTGTAGATCCGGCGATGACGGATGTACTGGAATTAGGGGCGACTGCCATTAAGTAACCGTTTCTAATTCCATGCTCTCCAATCTCACTCATTAAACCCTTCCAGCTATCCGCATTTGCACCTTCTAAATAACCACGTTGTTTGAAATAATCACCTGTCTGCCAATCACTCCCTGCAAATTGAGAGTAGGCTCCTTTTTCTTTCGCCAACTCAACACTCGCTTTAATGGTCAAGAAAGAGACACGCTCATATAATTCATCGGCGAATGTAACAGCATCTTGGGATTCCCATTTAATTCCCTTAAGAGCTAAAAGATGATGCCAACCAAACGTACCGAGCCCAATGCTGCGATATTTTTTATTCGTAATGGTCGCTTGCTTTACATTAATCGTATTTAAGTCGATGACATTATCGAGCATTCTTACTTGAATCGGAACTAGGCGCCCTAAAACGTCTTCGGGTACTGCTTTTCCTAGATTAATAGAAGAAAGGTTGCATACAACAAAATCACCTGCTTTTTTATAAGTGATAATCGTATCTCCATCTACTATTTCTTCATATTGAATCGTAGGGGACATATTTTGCATTATTTCAGTACATAAATTACTTGAATAGATCATCCCGACATGTTTATTAGGATTTTTTCTATTTACTTCATCACGGTAAAACATAAATGGTGTACCAGTCTCAAGCTGCGACTTCATAATTCGAGCCATGATCTTTATCGCAGGAATTTTAGTTTTATTCAATGAATTATTTTCAACACATTCTTCATATTTTTCTCTAAATGAGCCTTCGCCTTTTTTCTCATCATAAAAGTCTTCAAGTGCATATCCCATTACATTTTTTACTTCGTGAGGGTCAAATAAGTACCAATCGCCGCGTCTTTCCACTTGTTCCATAAATAGATCCGGCAAGCACACACCTGTAAAAATATCATGGGCTCTTTGTCTTTCATCGCCATTATTTAACTTTAAATCTAAAAAGGAGAGAATATCTGCATGCCAAACGTCTAGATAAACAGCGATGGCGCCTTTTCTTCGTCCGAGCTGGTCAACGCTGACAGCTGTGTTGTTTAATTGTTTTATCCAAGGAATAGTGCCGGAAGATGCTCCTTTAAAGCCTTTGATTGAACTGCCGCGACTTCTGACTTTCCCCATATAGACGCCAATTCCGCCACCATCTTTAGAAAGTCTTGCTACATCAGTATTACTGTTATAAATCCCCATCAATGAGTCTTCAACGGTATCGATAAAACAACTTGATAATTGTCCGTGGGCAAGACCGGCATTCGCTAGAGTAGGGGTTGCAACGGTCATATAAAGATTGGATAATGCCCAGTAGCTTTCTGCAACTAAATGTGAACGTTGATGCACTGGCTCGTCCTGCATTAGATGCATCGCAATCACTAACCAACGTTCTTGTGGAAGTTCATATGTATTTTTTTCATGGTCAGTTGCAAGATACCTTGTGGCCAATGTATGCAAGCCAATATAATCAAATAGCAAATCACGATTCGGTTCTATTAATTTCGATAATTCGATTATTTCCTCTCTAGTATATTTCTCTAATATATTAGGAGAGTAAATTCCTTTTCCAGCTAGTGTTTTTAAAAGTCCATAAAAATCTCCATATTTTAATTCTTTATCGTATGAACGGTTTACACTCGCTTTTTTGTATAAGCTTTGAAGATAAATTTTTGCAGCATCAAAAGTCCATTGGGTGTTAACTTCATCCACATTTTCCAATGCAGTTTTGATAAGGAGGGAGGTGATATGCTCCGCCTTGTACTGATCTTTTGATTCGATACTTCTGAATATCTTTTCATTGAAATCCTTTGAATTAATTGAAGTAATCCTTTCAATAAAGGCCTCCAGCCTATTTTTATCAAATGCCAATGTACGGTTTCCTTGTTCTTTCGATATCGTTGTCATCTAAATCACCTTTCTTTTTAAAAATAAAAAAATCCGCCCGGGAATGGAGCGGATCAAACGATAGGGAAAAGGAAGAAACGTATTTTCACTATCGTTTCATCTTCTCAAGTCCCCGAAGAATTGAAACTCAGACAAGTAAGGCAGGTCTCCTGACTTATGCATCATCCTAGTAGGGGGTCCTTCCCGTATCGTAGCCGTGAAGCAAATCAATACAGTGGCATTTCCCGTTCGTACGCATTTACAGTTGCGGGGACAGTTCCGGTCTTTCACCGGATTCCCTTTTAAGCCCTGACTGGGCACCTTTACTTGTTGGAATTCAATATATAGTATTGGAATATCATAAATATACTAAATGTAGTATCGATATGATAATAGCATGTGAGTTTTGGAATAGCAACTATTAAAATCTTTAGTTTAAAAAAATTGTCATATCTTGTTTAATGGTAAGGTTCATATGATCATATCTTCCAAACAACTTCTTTCGCTGCCATGCCATTTTCAAGGACAAGGGCAATCTTATCCAAAAGAGCATCACTCTCTTGCTTGTTCTTTTCAAACAGGGTGGAATTCATCTATTTGTCTCTTCTTAATGGGTATAGTTATTATAAGAATTATTCAATGATGAGTTGGACTAATTCTTAAAAAGTGTGGCTCAAAAGCAAAAGGGATAAAATACTATTAACGGCTTATATGAATAGGAGAAACAATGATTAAGACAATTGCTATTAATAAAAATCATGAATGTTTAACAAATATAGATATTAAAGAATTAATTGAAGGGGATTTCCTTTGGTATTGGGTTGATTTTGATTGTCCTGCAGATGAGGAGATAAAATTATTAAAAAATCCGTTGCACTTTCATCCTTTAGCGATTGAAGACTGCATCAATAATATCCAAAGACCAAAATTAGATTATTATGATGACCATTTCTTTTTTGTTGCCCAGTCGATAAACGGGGAGAGCCTTTTGAGAGAGGAAGTAAATATTTTCTTGGGAGAAAATTTTATTGTTTCTTTTCACCAAGAAGCTTCAATAGAAATTGAAAAAGTATGGAACCGCATTATACAGGCATCGAATATAGAAAATTGGGATTCTATCCAAGTCTTATATCATGTACTTGATGAAATAGTTGATAATTATTTTCCAATCGTTGAAAAAATCGAAGACGTGCTAAATGATATAGACGAAAACTCTACCCGGAGACCAATGCGTTTGTTGCTGCAAGACCTATATGATACTAGACATGATCTCCTTTCCATACGGCATGTTATTTCTCCAATGAGGGACCTTGTGTATCGTATAATAAATTCTGAACGGTTAAAGGAATTTCGGCCTAAAATGGAATATTTCACTGATATTCACAATCACTTAATAAAATTATCCGAGATGATTGAAGAAAATCGGGAATTAACGACGGATATAAGAGATAGTTATTTATCCTTAAACGCTCATCAAACAAACCGCATTATGCAAGTTCTTACAGTTATTACAACTATATTTATGCCTTTGACTTTTATTGCGGGTATTTATGGGATGAATTTCGTGAATATGCCAGAGCTAGAGTGGAAGTACGGGTATATTGGCACACTGTTTGTTATGCTTCTTATTGGTATTGGGATGTTTATTTGGTTTAAAAGGAAGGGCTGGTTTAAATAAGACAAAAAAGGATATGGAATGAATTTCTTAACCATTCCATATCCGAGACTTTTTTATTCTTCACTTTCGTAGCTAAATTGCCAGTACACTCCAAACTTGTCTATTAATTGGCCATAGGATTTACTAAAGAATGTTTCTTGAAGTTCCATTTTGACAGTACCGTCTTCCCCAAGTTTCTTGAATGCAGACTTCATTTCATCCAACTTGTGACTGACGATCGCCAAAGTAATATTATTACCTACTGTAAAAGGCATCCCCGGCATTGTGTCTGAAAACATGACATCACTGTCAAAAATGTTAAGACGAGCGTGCAAAACTAATTGTTTCATTTCCTCCGTAAGTGGATAATCAGGATGAGAAGGTTGTTCTCCGAAAGTCATAATTTCAGGGGTTCCTAAGTTAAAAACTTGAGCGTAATATTGTACAGCTTCACGACAATTCCCATTGAAATTCATATAAACATTGACTGCCATTTACAACACTCCCTTACTTAGTATACATATATTATATACAGGTTTTGCCAATTACTCGAATACGGGCTCCATTTCAACTACTTTTTTTCCTTTTTCAGGTTTTATTGCTTTAAACGCTAATAGTGCCGCAATGATACTAAGGGCAGCGAGTAGTATGATCATATCGGTGATTTTTCCTTTCATTAAGATTGCAATGACGGGAGGTCCAGCTGCTACACCAGCAAAACGCATAGCACTAAAAATAGACGTAATTGTTCCCCGCATTTCTTTTTCAATACTTTGAGTTAAAATCGCGTCTAAACAAGGAAGCGATGCACCAATTCCAATCCCACAAAATAAAATTACGATAATTAAATAAGTAAATCGATCAGAAAACATCGTTGCTGCTACACTGACGCCTGCCAAAACCATTCCAAAAAAAGTTATCCATTTCATCTTTTTTAGACTGTCTTTAATGACCTTTCCGGCAATAAAAGAAGCAATACATAAAGCGGCAAGGGGGATTGCAAGTAAGAATCCTTTCTTTACTCCATCATACCCATATTTATCTTCAAGGATGGATGACAAATAAAATAAGAGTCCGAACAATATAAACATGATGATTGCCCCAATTATAAAGACAGCGAATAACCATTTCCAATGTTCCTTAAAAATTGTTTTTGTATTTTTGACAAACCTTCCAAAAGAAAGCTGATGGTCATCGTCCTTTGGTTTTTTCACACATATCATGATTAATACTAAAGAAATAAAGCAGAAAACAGGAATAGCGAAAAAAGGCAAAAACCAAAGTAATCCTGCTATTAAGGAGCCAAGGATTGGACTTAATACTTTACCAAATGTATTGGCTGTTTCAATGATCCCCAGCGATGAACTTACGTCTTCTTCCTTCTTGTAAATATCGCCAACTAAAGGGAGAACTATCGGAAATGCCCCAGCGGCCCCAATCCCTTGAAGGATTCTTCCTACAATGATCCAAGTAAAAGCTGAGTCGAACTGCCACGAAGCATAACCAGAAAGAATGCCGCCGAGTCCAGCAATAATTAATGAAGGGATTATGACAATTTTCCTGCCAAATTTATCTGAAAGAAAACCGGCTATTGGAATTAAAAAGATGGCGACAATTGAGTATACGGTAATGATTAAACTTGATTGTAATTTTGAAATATGTAATTGCTTTTCCATTAAAGGTAGAATTGGAATAAGCATGGAGTTTCCTAATGTCATGATTAAAGGAATGGAGGCAATAGCAATAATTGCCCATTTACTTCCTTTTTTTTCTTCAAAGCGTGAAAAGAGCGAATTATGTACTTGTCGTTCCATGGCTATTTCCTTTCAAGCATAGTAAGGTTAATATTTACTTATAGGATTTTTTTATCCTAATATACATAGGGCATTTAATGGGAGGGATAAAGATGATAATTAAAGCAGTCAGTATTGGAAGACCCCAAATAATCAGCAATCATTATGGTCAAACTTTTAAATCAGGTATTAGAAAACAGCAAGTCCAAACTGCGTCTATCCGCAAGCAGGGGTTTGACCAAGATGGAGTAGAGGATTTGAAGAATCACGGAGGGGAAGATCGTGCCATTTGTTTTTATCCATTTGAACATTACTCATGGTGGGAAGAGCAAACAGGGGAAAATCTGAAAATTCCTTCGTTTGGAGAGAACCTGACCATTACGAATATGCTTGAAGATGATGTTTGTATTGGTGATATATATCAAATTGGTACAACAATGGTCCAAATAACTCAAGGACGGATTCCGTGTGTTACGATTGATCAATCTAACGGGATTAAAGGGATGCTTAACAATATTATTCAATCGGGAAAAACAGGGTATTTTGCAAAGGTATTAAAAGAGGGGAATATTGAACCTGGATTAAAGCTTGAACTACAGGAACGCCCTAACCCAGGATTAAATATATCTTTTCTACATCGATTATTTTTCCATGACCGAAAAAATTATGAGGAAATATCATATGTTGTTACCATTCCTGAACTTGCTCAAGATATGAAAGAGAAATTTCAAAAACTATTGCCAATGAAGAGTTTATAATTTCTCTGAAACAGTTATTTCTGTATATTGAAGGTCATCGCTTCTGGGAATCTTTATTTCTAATATTTGGTTTTTCACTTGAGCGGAGGCTCCTTTTTTTTTGACGAGACAAGGTAGTGTAAATATTTGTCTGCTTCCTTCTCCTTGTAAGTTTTCTATAATGGCTTGGTTAGACGTATGAAAAATTCTTAGTTGTTTTAATGAAATTTCTGGTGCTAAATGGACTCTTACGTAAACATCATCAAAAGTTTCGAATACTTGTGCAGAAACTTCGTTATTAGACATTTGTGGCTCTTTCTTGTTATTCGTTTGTTGTGAAAGCATATTTTCCATTGGAGAATTTTTCATTAAATTTTTCATCATATCATTGACATATGAATGAACGTCTGAAGGATTTAATTGTTCTGTTAACTTTTTTATATCCTCATTAAAAGGAAACATCCCCCATGGAAACATAATTCTCACTCCAACTTCAATGACTTTATCACAATATATGCGAAAGTAGGCTTAGGTGGGAATCACGATGGAAAACAATCAAGCAAAACCATTGGAATTTTTAAGTAATCATAGTAAGATTGATATGGTTAAAAGGCAATAAGGGAAAACAATCTTTTTCATTCGACAATATTAGCCAAAATCGGATGAAAAAACAATATTTAGTCTTTATATTAAGGTTTGTCAATGATAAAATGGAGATTGTGAGCTTTTCACGAAAGTATTATGAACATTATATGAAAAACAAAAATTATGGTTGAAATGGTGGAGGCGTATCACTAATGAGTAAAAAGGCTTCATATCAAGGGACACCTTGGCATAATTTTTCTGGACCTAACCTTGGTTATGTCATTGAAGTATATGAGCAATATCTTTCAAATCCAGATAGCGTTGAACCTGATTTGAAACAACTGTTTGATCAATGGGGTGCACCTGCTGCTATTGTTGAGGAAGAGTCAACAAAAGGGCAAGCTGATGTTTCTTTCCAGCTTCCGACTAACCCAAATTTACTCAGTAAGATGGTTGCAGCAGTTAAGCTCGCAGATAATATTCGTACATATGGTCATTTAGCTGCAGATATTAACCCTTTGGATGATAAAGAAAAAGAAAATAGAAGGATTGAGCTTTCAGAATACAATTTAACGGAAGAAGATCTGAAACAAGTTCCTGCATCTTTCATTTCACCAAATGCTCCTTCCAATTTACAAAATGGTTTAGATGCAATCAACCACTTGAAAAAGGTATATACAAAAAAGTTAGCGTTTGAATATCATCAAGTGCATGAGTTGGAAGAAAAAAATTGGCTGCAGCAACAAATAGAATCCGAAAGTTTTTATCCTTCTCTAACGAAAGAGCAACGTATCAATTTATTAAATCGACTATCCGAAGTTGAAGGATTTGAAAAGTTTTTACACAGAACATTTGTAGGGCAAAAACGGTTTTCAATCGAGGGTGTTGATACACTTATCCCTTTAATGGATCGAATTATTAGTCTAACTGTTGAAACTGGAACTAGAACAGTAAATATTGGGATGGCTCATCGTGGGCGTTTAAATGTTCTTGCACATGTACTGGAAAAGCCGTATAAAATGATTTTTTCCGAATTTCAACATGCTCCTAATAAAGATTTGATACCATCTGAAGGTTCGATTGGTATTACATATGGTTGGACTGGAGATGTAAAATATCACTTAGGTGCAGATCGGAGATTAAAGCGGGGAAGTACCGCAAATACAAGAATTACCCTTGCAAATAATCCAAGTCACCTTGAAGTAGTAGGACCGATTGTTGATGGTTATACTCGTGCTGCTCAAGAAAATCGCGGAAAATCCGGATATCCTGAACAAGATGTAGCTAGCAGTGTAGCAATTTCAGTTCACGGAGATGCAGCTTTCCCAGGTGAAGGAATTGGGCAAGAAACGCTTAATATGGGTCAGTTAAAAGGCTATAATACGGGTGGTACAATCCATATTATTGCGAATAATATGATAGGTTTTACTACGGAAAGTTCAGATTCGCGTTCGACGAAATATGCATCAGATATTGCAAAAGGGTTTGAAATTCCAATAGTTCACGTGAATGCTGATGATCCAGAAGCTGTGTTTGCCGCAGCCATTTTGGCATACAAATATAGACAAAAATTTCATAAAGACTTTGTCATAGATTTAATAGGGTACAGAAGGTTTGGTCATAATGAAATGGATGAGCCAATGGTTACAAATCCCTTAATGTACAATATTGTTAAAAGCCATCCAACTGTAAAAGAAATTTATGCGGAGCGTTTGGTCGAAAAAGGATTAATTTCTAAAGAAGAAATTGCAAAAATGGAAAGTGATATACAAGAACGCTTGCAAAAAGAGTATGATACCGCTGTTTCTGGTAAAGAAGAAGACCATGATATTGCTATGAATCCCCCGGAATATGTCATGAATGGTTTACAGCAATATAAAACAAATGTCGGAATAGAAGAACTTAAGACAATCAACTCGGAATTATTGCAATGGCCTGAGAGCTTTAATGTATTCCAAAAGCTAAGCCGTATTTTAAAAAGAAGAGAAAATATTCTTGACGGTGAAGGCAAAATTGAATGGGCACATGCAGAGTCGCTTGCATTTGGTTCAATATTAAAAGAAGGTACTCCGATCAGATTTACTGGCCAAGATTCACAGCGTGGTACTTTCGCCCAAAGGAATCTAGTTTTGCATGATGAAAAAACGGGTGAAGAGTTCATTCCAATGCATCATCTTTCAAATGTTAATTCTTCATTTGTAGTGTACAACAGTCCATTGACTGAAGCTGCAGTAGTTGGTTTTGAATATGGCTACAACGTGTTTGCACCAGAAACACTTGTCATTTGGGAAGCGCAGTTTGGTGATTTTGCCAACATGGCTCAAGTATATTTCGATCAATTTATTTCTTCGGGAAGAGCAAAGTGGGGACAAAAGTCTGGTTTAGTCATGATGCTTCCACATGGATATGAAGGGCAAGGTCCGGAGCACTCTAGCGGAAGAGTCGAAAGATTCCTGCAAAGTGCGGCGGAAAATAACTGGACTGTTGCGAATTTATCAACTTCTGCCCAGTATTTCCATTTGTTAAGAAGGCAGGCGGCGACACTTGGCACGGAAGGTGTAAAACCACTTGTACTCATGACACCAAAGAGTCTGCTTAGACATCCACTAGCTTCTTCAACTGTCGATGAATTTACAGAAGGTGCTTTTAATCCAGTACTTGAGCAAACAGGACTTGGTCAAAATAAAGAAGCGGTAGAGCGAATTGTACTGTGCAGTGGAAAAGTTGCAATTGATCTTGAGGAACATCTGAAAAATGAATCTGAACTAGATTGGCTCCATATTTTAAGGGTAGAACAATTATATCCATTCCCTAAAAAAGACATTGAAACTATTATATCCAGTTATCCAAACCTCAAGGAACTTGTTTGGGTACAGGAGGAGCCAAAAAATATGGGCGGATGGATGCATGTTGATCCTTACTTAAGAGGGGTAGCTCCTAAAGGGGTAGACGTTAAGTATACAGGAAGACGGAGACGTTCTAGTCCTTCTGAAGGAGATCCAACTATCCATAAAAAAGAACAAAATCGCATTATTCAAGAAGCATTTACAAGATAATATTGTCATTTAAGCAAAGCAAAATTTGATAATTTGATTGGTTAAGATTAGAGGAGGATTTCAAAGTGGCTGAAATTAAAGTACCTGAATTAGCAGAATCGATTACGGAAGGTACAATCGCGCAATGGCTAAAAAAACCGGGTGAGCATGTTGAAAAGGGAGAATACATCGTTGAACTTGAAACAGATAAGGTCAATGTCGAAGTAATTTCTGAAGAATCCGGCGTAGTAAAAGAATTAAAAGCAGCAGAAGGCGATACTGTCCAAGTCGGCGAAGTTATTGCCATTGTAGAAGCTGGTGGAGAGCAAGCAACAGAGGCACAGCCAGCTGCTGAGCCTGTAAAAGAAGAAGTTGCTGTTGAAGAACCGCAAAAAGAACAAGCACAAGCTGAAACTGAGAAAAAAGATCGACCAATTGCTTCTCCTGCTGCTCGCAAGCTAGCAAGGGAAAAAGGAATCGATTTAAGTGAAGTTCCAACTGTTGATCCACTTGGCCGTGTTAGAAAACAAGATATTACATCCTTTTCTAATCAGCCGCAGCAGCCTGCCGGGCAAGCACCAACGCCTAAAGCCGCTCCAGCTGTTGTTCAAGAAGAAGGCAAGCCTGTTGAACGTGTTCGTTTATCAAGACGCCGCCAAACAATTGCAAAAAGACTTGTTGAAGTTCAGCAAAATGCAGCAATGTTAACAACATTCAATGAAATTGATATGACGGCAGTTATGGATCTTCGTAAACGTAAAAAGGATAAATTCTTTGAGCAACATGATGTACGCCTAGGATTTATGTCATTTTTCACTAAAGCAGTAGTTGCAGCGCTTAAGAAATATCCTGCTGTCAATTCTGAGCTGCAAGGTGACGAATTACTTTTGAAAAAGTTCTATGATATCGGTGTAGCGGTATCTACAGATGAAGGCCTAGTTGTTCCAGTCATTCGCGACTGCGACCGCAAAAATTTCGCTGAGATTGAAGCAGATATTTTAGGAGTAGCTAAAAAAGCAAGAGATAATAAACTAGCCTTAAGTGATTTGCAAGGTGGAACATTTACTATTACAAATGGCGGAGTTTTTGGATCATTGCTTTCAACACCAATCCTAAACGGTACACAAGTTGGAATTTTAGGTATGCATACCATTCAAACTCGACCAGTCGCAATTGATGCAGAACGTATGGAAAACCGCCCAATGATGTATGTAGCACTTTCCTACGACCACCGAGTAATCGACGGAAAAGAAGCTGTTGGATTCCTCGTAACAATTAAAAATTTATTAGAAAATCCAGAAGATCTTTTGTTAGAAGGTTAATGAAAACTAAGGAGCGACCGCATTTTATGTGGTCGTTCTTTTATGTTTCAACTTTCGATATTGGACAAAGTTCCAAATTTACTCATGAGTTTGTCCAACAAGTGCGGTATACTGGACAAAGTTTCAATTTTAATCACGAGTTTGTCCAACAAGAGTGGTATATTGGACAAAGTTGAAAATTTACTCATGAGTTTGTCCAACAAGAGTGGTATATTGGACAAAGTTCCAATTTTAATCATGAGTTTGTCCAACAAGAGAGGTATATTGGACAAAGTTGCAAATTTACTCATGAGTTTGTCCAACCAGAGTGGTATATTGGACAAAGTTCCAATTTTAATCATGAGTTTGTCCAACAAGAGAGGTATATTGGACAAAGTTGCAAATTTACTCATGAGTTTGTCCAACCAGAGTGGTATTATTGGACAAAGTTCCGAATTTACTCACGAGTTTGTCCAACAAGACAGGTATATTGGACAAAGTATCAATTTTAATCTTAACCTTGTCCAATTAGAAATGGGAATAACCCCAATTATCCTTCTCAATAGACTGTATTTGTATTTTATGCATAAGAAATCATGCACTTAGAATATGCTCTTATGAATGCAACTATGAGGAGGGCGTCATTTTGTCTCTTACATTAAATGAAGTGAAATTTGAACACGAATTTTGGCTGCAAATTTTGGGTGATCATTCTAGGTTCATTTTGGATTCTTTAGCTCCATCCGAAACAATCGATATAAAGTTGGCACAACAATTCAAACATAAGTTTGACCAATTATTGACACGAGCAAGACATTTAACAAATATCGAAGAAGGCATCACGTTAACTTCTGAAGCAAAAGCTGCAACAAGTGAGTTAAAAAAATTCAAATTTTCTTTGATTGAAAAATTGCTGTTTAAAAAGATCAAATTTCATTTATCATCAACATTTGTCAACCATATGGTGAATGAACTAGAAGAATACGAGAGAATTCTCAGCTATTTTTTAAAGAATGAATCGCCGCCGCATTCCCATGAATTGCATCACCACTTATTATGGCTTAGTGATGCGGCAGGTCATGCGGGAGCTATTCAGGATCAATTAGATAGTACAGAAAAAATGCTTAAGCATGAAAGTGCCATTTTTAATAAGGATTTTGAGCATCTTTATTTAAAAGCAGTTGAATTTGCTGGATATTTGCGTACTCATATTTATCAATTTCCAGCACTTTCTCGTTTAAATAAGGAGGCAAGATTAGAAATACAAGCATTTCAAATATTTCTAAATGAAATTTTAGATCTCGAGATTTCTGAACAGGTACTTGGGACATTTCCGGCATTAATGGCAGATCACATGTTCAGGGAGGAATGTTATTACTTAACAAAATTGGCACAGTCAATAAATTCACAACAGCCAGACTGCAACCCAGCGTCGCCACGGATTGAAGAACAGTAAAAAAGCGTGCCCAATAAAGGCACGCCAGTCATAATCTTAATGTTTAATAGAGAATTACTATAAATCTATTATGGTTTTAACCCACGCTTTTTCATTTCCGATTTTAATAATTGTATCCATTCACTCTCGTGCTCATTCTTTTTCGCGTCTCGATAGGCAGCAACTAGCAGTTCGTTACTCATGATTTTCATGCCAGTAAAAAACCTCCTCGTGAAATTGGATTATTCTCTATATAAAAACCATTTTACTCTTATTTTCTAAAAAAGGAAAGCGATAACAATAAGAAAAGAAGAAATACAGTTATTTTTTAACAGTATTTCTTCTAACTCTAAGTTCCATTTTCTTTTCACCTCGTTCATAAAGATTACTTCTTCACTCCACATTTTATCCCAGTCAATATTTCATATCTTTCAGTATCTTCTTTTGTAATTATCTTCAAATATAGTTATAATTAACACTTTCTGATAATTACAAACATTATTTTATGTTTTCGCTTAAAACTCGACATTTTCCCGCAGAATAAAGATGAAAATTGTTTTTTTATACTCTTTACTATTTATACTACAGTAAACTATAATTATAAATATACTTGCTATTTAGAAAGTTTATTTATTAGTTAGGGGGCGAAAATATGTTTAATGAAAGAATAGCATTAAAAATGAGACTGGAGCAGATGAAAGAAGCTGAGGAGCAATTACTTTCAAAATTACAAACAGAAAGGGAAGCAATATTTAATAGACTTAGAGAGTTAGATTCTACGTCTGAGCAAGAAGCTGCAACAGTCGAGAATATTCATTATATAGATTCTCATAGCAAATTAATAGAAGTGCCTTCAAACACCTTAGAAAATGCTCCCAAAACTAGAAAAGGCCGGCCTTCTAGAAGAAGCAAAACAACTAAAATGAGAGAATCTGCTATTACGATATTAAAGGAACAGGATGCACCAATTAGAGGATCGGTACTTCAAAAACAAATTGAAGATAGAACTGGATTTAGAATTGCTAATATGACGACTTTTATGAATACTATTAAAAAAACGGATGATAATATTATGAAATTAGGAAGAGGTTTATACTATTATCAAAAGAGTGAACATATTCGAAATAATGGAACAAGAAGCCTAGGCTAAATAAAAATTTTTTAGATGTGAAAAGCTTGCTGATATGCAGGCTTTTTTATATTGTAGATTATATAGCAAGAGAAAGGAATCACCATTATGAACTCACTAAACATACCAAAAGAGATTGAAAAACTAATTGAAGATAGACGTTTACTATTTTCGAATTCAGATGAACTATTTATATCTAAAGGCGGATTTGTTGCTGCAGATGATTATTTATTGGCAGATGCTATTACAGCATTGTCTTTAGGGAAAAATGTGTTATTAAAAGGACCTACCGGCTCTGGAAAGACAAAGCTTGCAGAAACACTTGCAAACATTTTCAGACAACCGATGCAAAGCATTAATTGTTCGGTTGATATGGACGCCGAAGCCTTACTTGGCTTTAAGACGATTGGACAAGAGGAAGGTAAAAATACGATTGAATTCATACCTGGACCAGTTATTAAGGCAATGAATACAGGACATTTATTGTATATTGACGAAATCAATATGGCTAAACCTGAAACGTTGCCGATCTTAAACAGTGTATTGGATTATAGGCGCATGGTATTTAACCCATTTACAGGAACGGTTGTAAGGGCAAAAGAAAATTTTGGAGTCATTGCAGCTATTAACGAAGGGTATATCGGCACAGTCCCACTTAATGAAGCGTTAAAAAATCGCTTTGTCGTCATTGAAGTGCCGTACGTTCAAGGAGATATTTTAAAGGAAGTTCTAGTTAACGAAAGTATTTTAAAAGATGAAGCTAAGATTGATAAATTCGTCATCTTATCTGAGGACTTAATAACCCAAGTACGAAATGGACAAATTCCTGAAGAAGCGGCATCCATTCGTGCGTTAATTGATACTTGCGATTTAGCTGTCTATCTACCGCCTTTGCGTGCAATCCAGCGGGGTATCGCGGATAAATTAGAAGAGGAAAGGGAAAAAGCTGCTGTTATGAATATAGCACAAACCCTATTTATATAGAAGGTGAACGATGTGAATATGTATCGATTCATTGATTTTAATGACGAAAAAATTGATTCTTTATTATTAATGGAACTCGCCGATTTAACAAAGACTTTATCAAAAAACCATGAATATCATACAGAGTTCCGAGTCCATTCATATATTAGTAAAGCTGAAAAGAAAGTATATGTCAGTCATTTTTGGAATCATCGTCCCGAAATAATCATGAGAGCGGGCTTGAAGAGCGATGTTTATTTAAGAGCATTAGGAAATATGTATTTTACTAATGACAAAGTAGTTGCGCGATACGGGAATTGGTCAGAAACGACAAATATTCCTCGTTTTGCAAAACAGCTTTTTGCGCTTACTGAAGATTTAAGAATAGAAGAGCTTTGTAAAAAAGCTCGGCCTGGAATGACGAAGGAATTTCGTATTAGACGCAATATTTACAATAACTATTTTGAAACTCAATTAAAAGTAAACAGAGAAAGAAGCCTCTTTCCTGATGCCATTTTTAACTTAATTTATTTAATAATGAATAGTGATACACCTTTCTTCCATCTTCCGTCTCTAAATGAGAATATCGATTCTTTAATGCCATTATTGAGAAGCACAGTTGAACATCTTTATGATGCTTCATCTACAATTGAAGTAGCGGAAATTTGCCACTCGATTGTAAGGTTGCTAGAAAATAATATTAATCGTGATATGGTGAATGATTATTTCCATCTTTATCTAAATCCTCTTGAAACGCAAGATATGCATTATAATGATTTGCTAAGAAAGGATCCGCTTATTAATGACGACAAAGTAGATGAAAAAAGCAGTGGTAATGAAGAGGTTTTTGAGGAAGAACTTAAAACATGGCACCGCGAAACGAAAACACCTGGAGATTCTTTTCTTCAATTTGATTTAAATCAAGGAACGAAAACCGATATGTTAACAAATAATGCAAGAGAAGGGGAGGCGGGAGACCAAGCTCTTGCCATTGTTCAAGGTTCTGCTAAAAAAACAACAACCAAGGATTTTTCAAATTTAGAAACTTTGGAGAAAATAGATACCACTCAAGGTGGAAGAAATACTCCATACGGAATAGAAAATAAACATGCAGAAGCGATCTTTTTAACAAAAGTATCGCTTTCGCCCGACCATTTTTCAGAATACCAACTATTAAAAAATCATGTGCAGATCTATCAAAAAAGATTGAAAAAATCGATCGATCTTACATTGGAACATAAAAAGGCATTGCCACGTTCCGATTTACAATTCGGTAAATTAAATAGGAAACTGATTAGATTTTTTACTGATGAACAACCTCGTCTTTTCCATAAAAAAAATGATGAGTCAAAGGAAATAGATGCTGTATTCAGTTTACTTGTGGATTGTTCCGCATCGATGGAAGATAAAATGAAGGAAACAAAAAAAGGCATCATTCTTTTTCATGAGGCATTGAAATCAGTTAAAGTTCCTCATGAAGTAACTGGATTTTGGGAAGATGCCAATGAAGCTTCTTCAAAATTACAGCCGAATTATTTTAAAAGGGTTATTGATTTTACCACATCTTTAATTGCTCAATCAGGACCAGAAATTATGGCGCTTGAAGCGGAGGAAGATAATCGGGATGGATTTGCAATCAGGATTATGTGTGAGCGATTACTGAGAAGACTTGAAAAACAAAAATTTTTAATTGTATTTTCCGATGGAGAGCCTGCTGCCTTGAATTATAGTCAAAATGGGATTATTGATACACATGCTGCCGTTGTAGAGGCACGAAAAAGAGGGATTGAGGTTTTCAATATCTTCCTTTCCCAAAATGGAGTGGGGGATGAGCAAAGAAAAGTTTTTCAAAATATTTACGGACCTTATAGTCTAGTTGCTCCAACTGTAGAAGAGTTACCCGACCTGCTGCTGCCTTTACTTAAAAAATTATTATTAAAGTCAATATTATAATGAAAAGAGAAAGACAAAGGCTGTCCAAAGACAGCCTTACTTACGGGAACGCCTTCTGTGAGTCCGCTTCCGAATTCTTCGGATTATCACAGCAATCATCCTTAAAATGGTTAAAACAATGGCGCTTCCTAAAAAACGATAATCTAAATAAATGATGGCAAGAACAACAAATATAAAGATAATAAGAGACAATATCCCTTTACCATCACTATATCCATATTCGAAGCTTTCTGTTTTTACTTGCTTTTTAATACCATATTCATCAGCGGCCTCATTAAAAAGTTTTTTATAAGTGTTTGTTATTGCTTGTGATAGTTCGCCATCTTCTAGATATGGCAATGCGTGAGTGTCCAAAATTTTACCTAGATTCTTATCAGTCAATCTTTTCTTAAGCTCGGATCCGACTTCAATATAAATCTTACGGTCATTTAGCGCAAATAGTAAAAGGATCCCATTATTCTCTTCATTTCTACCTAACTCATATTCCTTATAAGCATTCGCAGCATATTCTTCGACTGGAACACTTTCAAGAGATTGAACAGTTAATACTGCTATTTGTGCTTTGGACTCCTTGTCCAAATATGTACCAAGTTTTATTAATTCTTTCTTTTGAGCTGAAGATAAAATATATGCAAAATCTTGTACATAAATATCTCCAACAGGAATAGGCACTTTCGCGGCAAAAACTTGCTTATTTGTCAAAAATGAAGAAATAAATATAACAAAGATTAAAAGGAGATGCGCTTTTTTCATCAATCCCCATCCCTTCAAAAACAATACGTTTATTTTATAATAACGAGCGTTGATTGTCACTTCCTGCTAATCGCTTTACTAGTGATATAAAAATGTAAATGTTACAATGGAAAAAAATGTCGTATATCGGAGGTATTTGACCATGGTTGAACGGAGAAAACCGATATGGGTAAAGGATGCAATTGAACAAGTAATGCAGCATAAAAAAATTGGCGGGACATTAACCATATCTTTAGACGATTGCGATGGGAGATTTCTGGCGGAACCACTTATTGCCGATCATGATGTACCACCATTTGATCGCTCTCCTTACGATGGCTTTGCTTTAAGATCAATTGATACAAAGGATGCATCAAGAGACACACCACTCACTTTTCAAGTAGTAGATGAGATTGGAGCAGGGCAAGTTAGTATCCATCATATTGGACATATGGAAGCGGTAAGAATCATGACTGGGGCACAAATTCCAATTGGTGCAGATTGCGTCATGATGTTGGAGCTGGTAAAGGAAGAGCAAAATAATAATGGAACATTTATTACAATCAAACGTCCTTTAAAAAAAGGTGATAATATTTCCTTTCAAGGTGAGGACACGAAAAAAGGAACTCCTTTAATTGAAAGAGGGGTAGTGATTAATCCAGGGATAAAAGCTTTGCTTGCAACTTTCGGTTACAGCAAAGTAAATGTATCCAGTCGACCTTTAATAGGAATTATTGCAACAGGGAGCGAGCTTTTAGACCCTGACGAAGATCTAGTCCCAGGAAAAATCCGCAATAGTAATGGGTTTATGATAGAATCCCAAATTTTACAGGCAGGTGCCCGTTATAAACGATACGGTTCGATATCGGATAACTTGGATAATCTGTATGAAACGATTAATCAGGCTTTAATAGAATGTGATATTTTGATCACTACTGGCGGGGTTTCTGTAGGAGATTATGACTTTTTACCAGAAATCTATCGCAGGCTAGGAGCAAATCTATTATTTAACAAAATAGCAATGCGCCCTGGAAGTGTAACGAGCTGTGCTGAAAAAGATGGCAAGTTATTATTTGGACTTTCAGGAAATCCATCGGCTTGTTATATCGGATTTGAATTATTTGTACGCCCTTATATTCGTTATTGGCTTCGTTCGGAAAAACCATTTTTACGCACAATCAGTGGTACATTAAAAAATGATTTTCCTAAACCTAATCCGTTTAGTAGATTTGTACGAGGCAAGATTTTATTTAAAGATGGCGCTGTTTTTGTTGAGCCTGTTGGTTTGGATAAATCGGGGGTTGTCACATCTTTAGCATGGGCAGATTGTTTAATAATTCTGCCGGGAGGAACAAGGGGCTACATGAAAGGCGATCATGTAGAAATATTATTGCTTGATGATCAACAAGGAAGTGATGTGCCATGGGTGGAAGCAAAGTTTTCCAAATCGTAGGATATCAAAATAGCGGAAAAACGACATTGATGGAAGAACTGATTAAATCAGGCAAAGCTCAGGGCTTAAGAATTGGAACAATAAAGCATCATGGGCACGGAGGCTCACCTAATAACCCCAGTATAAATAAAGACTCCATCAGGCATAGTCAAGCGGGAGCAGAAGTTTCCAGTGTTGAAGGCGAAGGCACTTTACTAATAGAAGCATCTAAAAGTGAGTGGAGGCTTGATGATATTATTAATATGTATCATCATTTTACGCTACATCTCATACTCGTTGAGGGATATAAAAAATCCCATTATCCAAAAGTGGTTTTAATCAGAGATGAAGAAGATCTTGTCCTGCTAGATAGCCTTACTAATATAAAAGCTGTCATTAGTTGGATCCCTATTAAAACAACGAAGCACGTTTTTTTACATAAGCAGCTAGAAGATTTTATTGACTTCTTTTACAATGATATATTTTCTGATTTAGATTCTTGTAAAAATCGATAATAATGTAATTTTTCTACATGAGTCAGCAAATAATTAGCGAATACGCCGATGGCTATACCTGATAATATTCCGATGAATGATAATACAGGTAAATAGAGAAGAACAGTCCAAGTTTGCGCAATCCAACTCGCTACAACAAGTTGGCCGACGTTATGCAAGATGGCCCCCGTTACACTTACGCCAATTAAGCTGATTCGTTTTGGACCGAGTTTTTTCACTGACCACATGCCGACAAAGCCTAAAACAGCCCCCGATGCCGAGTACATGAAAGTAGATATCGTTCCACCGAGAAGGGTTGATAGCACAAGACGAGTCGCAACTACTTTACCGGCATCTTTTGTTGATAACGTATATAACGCCATGCATGTAATGATATTTGCCAATCCTAATTTAGCGCCTGGAGCAAAAGCAAAAGGGAAGGGGATTGCCCTTTCGAGTAAACTAATAATAACAGCTTGGGAGGCTAATAACGCTATATAAACAATTCGTTGATTTTTTGTCATCGTTATAGCCTCCTAATTGTTATGAACTAATGATCATTTCTTCTGAATCTCCATTAATGGCTTTAATTTCAATCACTAATTTATGTGGCAAACAAATAATCGTTTGCCCTGGTTTTGAAATTGGCCTCGTTCTAACACAGACCTGGTCGGAACATGTAGCACTTTTCATTCGAACTTGATTGTTTTTCACTTCAATTACATTCACATCAGAATCTTTATGCCCTACAATTTTAAAGCTTTCTGTTCCCGTATGGCTGGAAAGTTCGATTTCTTTTACTATTTTCTTGTCGACAGTTATGACCGCAACATATCGTGAACTAGCTTCCATTATATTAGCTTGTTGATAGCTAAAAATTGAAAATGGTAAAAAGGAAAATAGAATGAGAAGGATGATTATGATTAAATCCCATTTTTTCATCATCCGATAAAAGTCTCTCATGTCTAATTCCTCCTTACCATATTTTCATTTCTCTTCCTATTATTAAACAGGAAGATTGTATTATTACTAATTTTGTATTAATGAGATTGATAATCTACATACTACATGTCTTTCTACCACCGTTGATTTCCGTTCCAGGCGGACGCTTTCCGGAAAGCGAGCAACTGTAGCGGAAATCAACCAAGCACTACCTTGGTACAGAAACAATGTTTGCAAAATAGCTTTTTAAATGATTTAGCGGTCTTTATAAAAGCCTCTAACATTGCCGTACCAAAAGCCGCCTAATTTTTTTTGTAAATAGGGGATAATCCAATAATCTAAACCAAGAGTTCGACCAGATCCGTTTAATAATGCGATGGAAGCAGGGAGTGCCCAGAATTTATCCCATCCTAGCATGGCGCTGAACGTAAACATAAGAAGGAATCCTGAACTCATAAAACTCGCCAACCAAGTAAATAAGCCGAAAAGAATGGCTAGACCAATCGCTAATTCGATAAAAACCATCATTTTTTGCATGAAAATCGCTATTTCAGGAGTTGGAAGCATGAGTTTCATAATCCATTCAAACCAACCCGGCATATGGTTTAAAATAGGTGTAGCCCAGTCTCCAGAGGCAGCTTCACTTGCTCCGCTTGTTGCTGTTTGCAGCCAGTCGAAAGGCATTGTAACCGTATTGCCTGTTAACCAAGAATCTTCGCCGATCCCTTTGAAAAATGTAGAGAAACTTGCTGTTGCTTCTTTCCATCTTTCGTGACCCCAAATTTTTGCACCTGCTTCTGCAATCCAAAAACCTCCAACCATTAAACGGAGAGGGAAGCTCCACAATACATTGCCGTACCGAGTGGTCGTATTCCGGAAAATATTCCGTTTATCTTTCGTATGGAAAAACTCATGCAATATATATTGGTACATATAATATCCGCTTCTAATCCCGAAGAAGTAATATAGATTCACCATATGTTTCATGAAATTAGCAAACCAGCCGCTTAAATGGATGCCGCTTAAATTCGCTACTCCGTATCTTGCACCGATGGAAACCATGACTCCATGGTATTTTCCTTTATACGGTTGTTTTTCTCCACCCGTAATTTCTGCAATAATACTGTTAGCAGCAGTCCCAGCTGTTTGTTCGGCTGCTTCTACAATTTGTGGCGTTGGCTTACCTGGTTCTTCTTCGAAATAGACTAAGTCTCCCACTACATATACATTGTCTAATTCCTCTGCTTCCATAAATTGATTAACTTTTAATCTTCCGGCACGACCAGCAGACATTCCATAATCATTAGTATCGGAATTTGCTTGAACTCCCGCCGTCCAAATTAACGTATGGGTTTTTATGACATCCCCTGAATCCAGTAAAACGGAATCAGACTTTACCTCAACGATAGGGGAACTTTTTAAAACGTTGACTCCATTTTTTACTAAATATGCTTCAGCTTTATCTGCGCCTTTTCGATCAAGCATGTTCAGGATGGTTGGTGCTGCTTCTACCACATATAAAGTGATTTCATTTTCATCTACTTTATATTCTTTCGCTAAGCGAGTCTTCCATTCTAGCAATTCGCCGACCATTTCAATTCCTGTAAAACCAGAACCGCATACTGTGAAAGTCAACATGGCACGGCGGATTGCATCATTTTGAATGGCTGCTGCTTTACGTACTGTTTTTTCAATATGTTCTCGTAGTTTAATAGCATCTTCCCATGACCAAAGGGTAAAGGCATGTTCAGCCACTCCAGGTGTACCAAAATCATTAGGCTCACCACCCATGCCTAAAATAAGATAATCAAATTGATAGGTTCCATGTTCCGTGGTTACACATTTTGTTTCATAATTAACATGGGTTACATTATCTGTCACTAATTTTACTTTTGTACGATTGAATAATCTTCGTAAATCAAACTGGATTGCATCTGGTTCAACACGGTGTGCCGCCACTTCATGTAATTCTGTCATCATCGTATGGTAGGAATGACGATCAATGAGTGTAATGGAAACCGCTTCATCCTTCTTGAATTTTTTCGCTAGTTTTTTCGCCGCATGAACCCCGGCATACCCAGCACCAATGATCACAATATCTTTCTTGGCCATTTACATGCGCCCCCTTTATTATATTTCAACACCACATGTGAAATAGTGAGCATACGCATGTGAAAATATGAGAACAAAGACGAAGCTCACTACTATAAAATTGTGAACTAATGAGCAAGAGAAAAGTTCATTAGATTGTGAAGTGTTGAACATTTGCCTTTAGTTTACAATGTTTCTTTATTACTGTCTATGGTTTTTAATAAAAATGATAAAAATTCTTTTTGTTCATGCAAGATGAAAAGAATAGACAGATCGAAAATAAAGTGGTAGACTGAAGGCGAAATAATGTGAAGTGTTTCACAATGATATGCGGTATAATGTGAAATGATTCACATTATAAAAATAAAAAGGGTGGGACAGCAAAATGAAGAAGATGCCAAAGCTATTAACAGTGGTCGCATCAGTAACCTTATTATTGGGGGCTTGTGGAACGAGTGCTACTGTAAAGAAAGATGAGGGAAGCAAGAATGCGAACGCATCTAGTGGAGAAGCAGCTGTAAAGGTAGTTGCTGGTGCGGAATTGCAAGATGGAACTTACTCGTTAAAAGAAAAGGATTTTGATGACCATGGTTGGAAAGCATCGATGGGAATTGTCGTAAAAGATGGCAAGATTACGGAATCGAGCTATAACTATGAGGATGAGAAAGGTACATTAAAATCAGAAGATGAAGGCTACCAAAAGAGCATGTCTGAAAAGACTGGTGTCGGTCCAAAGGAATTCATTCCTCAACTAAATGAGGCATTAGTTAAAAGTCAAGATGCTCAAAAAGTAGACGTTGTCACGGGAGCAACACACTCCTCTGAAACTTTCCTAAATTATGCACAGCAATTGGTTCAAGCTGCACAAAATGGCGATACAGCAACAATTGAGATTGATACGAAAGCATCATTAAAAGACGGTGAATATTCATTAGCTGAGAAAAACATCGGCTCAACAGGTTGGAAAACCTTTATAAACATGACTGTCAAAGATGGAAAAATAACGGCCTCTGATTATAACTATCTTAATAAAGATGGTGATTTAAAAACGAATGATGAAGGCTACCAAGAGAAAATGACAGAAAAAACGGGAACTGGTCCACAAGATTATATACCTGCTTTGAACAATGCATTAGTCGATACGCAAAATCCAGCGGAAGTGGATGTAGTAACAGGTGCTACACACTCTAGTCATACATTTAAAATGTATGCAGCCCAATTAATAAATGCTGCACAAAAAGGTGACACATCAAAAATTGAAGTAGATAACTATGTTTATAGTGAGTAATCAACTTAAATTATTATAAACTCTCAAAAAGGGGTTGTCCGACATGTTGAGCAAGGCATCTGCAATTTTAGGGCCTACCCAAATACATATTGGCAACCCCATGTCCTTTTTTGAAAGGTTGATAAAAAATGCTTAATAAAACATTACTTATTCCAATAATATTAGCAATTCTTTTGCTAAGTGGTTGTGGGCAATCGACACAATCGAAGGTGTTAACTAGCCCATATAAAGAAACAGAGTTTTTAATGGGGACGGTCGTGACGGTTAGAATTTATGATGATGGAAAAGAAGCAATTCTCGATCCAGCATTCAAACGCATAAAAAGTTTGGCTGATCAAATTACAGTTAATGAGCAGGGGTCGGAAATTGATGACATAAACAAAAATGCCGGTATTAAAGCGGTGAGTGTATCAGAGGATATTTATAAGTTAATCGAAGCTGGAAAAAAATATAGTGAAAAAGCAAATGGGTCATTTGATATTTCAATTGGACCTTTAACATCTCTTTGGCATATCGGGTTTCCGGATGCGAGGAAACCAGATAAGGATGAAATTGAAACCACCTTGCCATTAGTACATTACAAAGATATTGAATTAAATAAGGAAGAGCAGACCGTCTTTTTAAAAAAGAAAGGCATGCAGTTGGATTTAGGTGCTATAGCAAAGGGGTTTATTACTGACGAAGTAGTGAAAGTTCTTAATGAGTATGAAGTCGAAACTGCAATTGTTGATTTAGGTGGAAATATTTATGTTATAGGAAAAAACCCTTCTGGAAAAGATTGGACGGTTGGAATTCAAGACCCTTTTTCTCCAAGAGGTGAAATTGTCGGTAAAATTTCAGCATCAAATATATCAATCGTAACATCTGGTATTTATGAGCGCTTTTTAGAAGTAGATGAAATTAAATATCATCATTTACTTAATCCACAAGATGGTTATCCGTTTAATAACGATGTTGCAGGTGTGTCGATCATATCCGATCAATCGATAGATGGTGACGCGCTTTCAACAGTTGTTTTTTCAAAAGGGATTAAAGATGGGATGGAGTTTATCGAAGGAATAAAGGGTGTTGAAGCCATCTTTATTAGTACGGATAAAAAGATTTATACGACATCGGGTTTAAAAAATGAGTTTGAATTAACGAATAATGAGTTTCGGATGGAGGAGCTCGATTAGCCGCGGGAGGGAAGGATGATGTCAAAACCTATTTTGGAAGTTGAAAACGTAACTTTTCGATATGATAAACGCCTGGAATCAGAAATTTTAAATAAAATATCATTTACTGTCAACCGCGGGGAATGGGTTGCCATTATTGGCCATAATGGTTCCGGAAAGTCGACTTTGGCAAAACTCTTAGTTGGTTTATTAAAACCGGAAAAAGGGAGTATTCATATCGCAGGTATAGAAATGAATGAGTTTTCAAAATGGGCTGTAAGATGTCGAACAGGGCTTGTCTTTCAAAATCCCGAAAATCAATTCATTGGGACTTCCGTTCAAGATGATGTCGCATTTGCTTTAGAAAATATGAATCTACCGTACGATGAAATGAAAGAAAGGGTAGACAAGGCGTTAGATGCTGTAGATATGTCCAGTTTTCGTTTACATGATCCAACACAACTGTCTGGTGGGCAAAAGCAGCGGGTTGCCATAGCAGGAATTCTTGCTTTAAAGCCAGATGTCCTACTATTAGACGAGGCTCTTGTCATGTTAGATCCAATAAGTAGGCGTGAGCTCATTTCCACTTTACAACATTTAAAAATAAGTGAAAATATTTCCATCATCTCGATTACACATGATATGAACGAAGCAGCTGCAGCTGATCGAATCATTGTTATGAAGGAAGGAAGAATCATAAGTAATGGTGCTCCAAAAGAAGTATTTTCCAATAATCATATCGACCTAGAATTGCCCATTGTGGAACAGCTAAGACTAAAATTAATAAAAAGAGGCAGAAAAGTACCTCATCATTATATGACAGAAGAAGAGATGGTGGCGTTCTTATGGAAATAATATTTAAAAATGTATCAGCAGATTTTAAAATAGGACCGATTCGAAGTCCGTTCGTTCTTCACTCTGTTAATATGATAATTAATTCAGGTGCCTTTACAGCCGTCGTTGGACATACGGGAGCAGGGAAATCAAGTTTATTAAAGGCAATGAACGGCTTGCTCATCCCAACTGAAGGAAAAGTGATAGTTGGAAACATGATCATTGATGCAAAAAAAAATAAAAAAGACTTGAAGGCAATCCGTCAAAAGGTAGGCATGATATTTCAGTTTCCCGAATCACAGTTGTTTGCAGAAACAGTTGAAAAAGATATATGTTTCGGTCCAATAAATTTTGGAGTACCGATAAAGCAAGCGAAAGAGATTACGAGAAGAGTCATAAAAATGGTAGGGCTGGATAGTGAAATATTAACAAAATCGCCATTTTCTTTATCAGGTGGACAAAAGAGACGTGTAGCAATAGCGGGGGTTTTAGCCATGGAGCCGGACGTGCTTATTTTGGATGAACCGGGCGCCGGTCTCGATCCACAAGGAAAAAAAGAAATTTTAACACTACTTAAAAAGTGGAATCAAGATCGCGGTTTGACAACCGTCTTAGTAACACATGATATGAACGATGTAGCACTTTACGCGGAAGATGTAATTATTATGGAGAAGGGGAGAGTAGTCGTTCAGGATGAAACTCGGAAAGTATTTTCTAATAATGAATTACTAAATCAATATTCTCTTGATGTGCCTGATGCACGAAGACTACAGCAAAAAATTGAAGACGTAAGCGGACTGAAATTCCCCCATGTTTGTCTATCAGTAGAGGAACTAGCTGATGCATTAATAGAGGCTGATGTCTTATGAATAAATTAATTTTAGGCCGTTACTTTCCAGGTAATTCATTATTACATCATCTTGACCCAAGAGCTAAACTCGTTGCAGGATTTTATTTCATTTTCGTATTATTTCTAGCGAATAATTGGCAAACCTATGTGTTTTTATGGTTCTTTACGTTTCTAGTTATGCATCTTTCTGATGTAGGCTTACGGATTTATTTCCGCGGACTTAAACCATTAATTTGGCTCATTTTATTTACTGTCTTTTTACAAATATTATTTACTGCGGGTGGAGAGATTTACGTTGAATATGGAATCATTACAATCTCACAATTTGGATTAATTAATGGTTATTATATATTTTGCCGTTTCGTTATGCTCATTTTTATTTCTACTGTCGTAACATTAACTACAAAACCAATTGATCTAACAGATGGAATTAATCGATTACTAAGTCCATTACGGTATTTAAAAATCCCTGTCGATGAATTGTCGTTAATGTTATCGATATCATTACGATTTATTCCAAATCTTCTCGACGAGACACAAAAAGTGTTGGATGCGCAAAGGGCAAGAGGAACTGAGTTCGGTGGAGGAAATTTAGTTCAACAAATGAAAAAACTTATCCCAATTTTTATCCCACTCTTCGTCAGCTCATTAAACAGAGCAGAAGATATGGCGAATGCAATGGAAGTACGAGGGTATCAATCAGGAAAGAAAAGATCCTCTTTTCGCAAGCTAAATTGGTGCATGAAGGATACAATCGCGATTCTTATGATGTTTTTATTGACTGTATGCTTAGCTTTTTTACGAACAAATTAAATATTAGTAAGTGTTATTACTAGAATGGTATTGTATAATTACATACATACCATTTTTGTTTTTTTCGAGAAAGAGAGATGTATATATGAGCACAGCAAAAGCAATTAAAGCATCAAAGGCACCAAAAGCAACGCAGCAAATGGCGACTGTTTATGGGATTTTATTCGCTATTAGCGGAGGCCATCTTTTTAATGATGCCATTCAATCTGTTGTACCTGCGATGAACCCGATCTTCGAGAAAACGTTGAACTTATCCTATTCACAAATTGGTTGGATTGCATTTGTTTTGAATATGACATCTTCGGTTATGCAGCCAGTTTTAGGTTATTTTGCGGACCGGAAACCATCACCTTTTCTACTGCCTTTTGGAATGTTTTTAAGCATGGTGGGTCTTATTGGATTTGGCTTATCTCCTAATTTCTATGTTATTTTAGCATCTGTATTTTTTATCGGCCTTGGATCTGCTGTATTTCATCCGGAAGGTTCGAGAGTTTCGTATATGGCTGCTGGGGCAAGAAGAGGGTTGGCTCAGTCTATTTATCAAGTTGGAGGAAATTTTGGACAATCGCTAGCACCAATCTTTACCGCTTTTATTTTTGTACGCTTCGGCCAAAAAGGAGCGCTTGGATTCACTGTTGTGGCATTAATGGGAATTTTACTTCTATTATTAGTGTCCAACTGGTATAAATCACAGCTTACAACTGAGGCTTTTATGCCTACAAAACAAAAAAAAGGAACAAATGGAACACCCATTCATCCGAAGATAAAAGCTGCAATTGGGTTGCTCGTATTTTTAGTCATTGCCCGTTCATGGTATTCAGCAGGCATCGGTAACTTTTATCAATTTTATTTAATAAAGGATTATGGGCTCACGATTAAAGAAGCACAATTATACGTCTTTATTTTCATGTTTGCCGGTGTGCTTGGTACGTTTTTGGGAGGACCACTTGCAGATCGCTTCGGAATGAGAAATATTATATTTCTTTCAATGGCGGGGGCTGCTCCACTCACAATGATTCTGCCGTATGTCTCTCTCGGTTGGATTATCCCGTTATTTTTCCTAATTGGTTTTATCATTACCTCCAGCTTTAGCGTCACTGTTGTTTATGCACAAGAACTTGTCCCGAAAAAAATCGGAATGGTTTCCGGTCTCATTGTCGGATTCGCTTTCGGAATGGGAGCGGTAGGAGCCGTGTTTTTTGGAACACTCGCCGATATATTCAGTATAAAATTTGTGATGATCGTATGTAGTTTCTTACCGATCATTGGAGTATTAACATGGTTATTGCCAAGTGATAACAAGGTAAGAGAATTAAATTCATAAAATAATAAAAAGCTGTCCAGCAGTTGGACGGCTTTTTCTGTTCCGTCTAGCTTCAGCGCCTATCGACTAGCTAACTTCTTGTCCTTTTCGCTTGCGTAGGAAGCCAGACTCGTCCCTGGTCGTGTTTCCTTTATCGCAATTCTTGGGCCAAAAAAGGAACGTCGACTAAAACCGCCACGTCCTTATGTCTTCGTCGACGGACCCGCATCCTGCGGGCCTGTACGTCGATGGACAGGCGCTTCCGCTTTTGTATCAATGTATATGTTTTTTCCTAAACCTTCCACCACGAACCTCTGAAATATTGGCAATAGCAAGAAATGCTGTACTGTCGAGTTCCTCAATAATCGATTTTAATTTTGCTTCCTCCAGTCGCGTAAGCACGCAGAAAATGACTTTTTTGTCATCACCAGTGTAAGCACCTTCACCTTTTAAATACGTAACACCTCGTCCAAGTCTTGCTAAGATGGCATCGCCAATTTCTTCAGCTTTTTCGGTAATGATCCAGGCGGATTTCGATTCATCTAATCCTTCTACGACAATGTCTATGACTTTAAAAGCTATAAAATAAGTAATAATGGAATACATCGCTCTTTCCCAACTAAATACAAAACCGGCAGTAGTAAAAATAAAGAAATTAAAAAACATGATGATTTCACCGACTGAAAAAGGGAGTTTATTATTTAACAAGATAGAAAGTACTTCCGTTCCATCTAGTGATCCTCCGTAACGAATGACGATTCCAACACCCATCCCAAGAATAATACCGCCAAAAACAGTATCAAGCAGCAGGTCATCTGTTACAACAATCATATTATGGAGAAAGATGGAAGTAACAGATAAAATAAAAATTCCATAAAGGGTCGTCAAAGCAAAAGTCTTTCCGATTTGTTTGTAACCTATATAAATAAATGGAAGATTAAGTGCAAAGATGATAATTCCTAAACGCCAACCTGTAATATGGGCAATAATGATGGATATTCCCGTGATGCCCCCATCTAAAATATGGTTGGGGACGAGAAATAATTCGAGAGCAACTGCCATTAATACAGCGCCGATTGTTACGAGGAGTGTACGAAAGAAAAGTATTTTCCTAGGTAACTTTCTATGTTTTTTAACGAATTGTTCAGCATCGTTCATATCATTTTCCTTTCTAAATTAGATTTTAGGATAGTTTAATTATAATCAAATTATTACAAAGTGAGAAATAATTTATCTTAATTATAACTGGAAGTAAGTTCAATCTTGATTTTTTTTTTTGTAGACTGTAAAATACCTTGATGTAAGAGTAAAGTGTATATCTTCGGAAATAATCCGAAACTATATCCTCCTAAACACGTTTATATCTTGCAAATATAAGTTGATAGGTGGTATTTGTCATGTCAGAAAATGAAAAATATAGGGTATTGCTATATTATCAGTATGTCCATATCGAAGATCCAGAGGAGTTTGCAAAAAATCATTTAGCTTTTTGTAAGGAGCTCGGTTTAAAAGGACGTATTTTAGTTGCAACAGAAGGAATTAATGGAACGGTTTCAGGTACTTGGGATCAAACGGAAACGTATATGAATGAAATGAAAAATGATCTACGCTTTAATACAATGGTCTTTAAAATTGATGAAGCAGATAAGCATGCTTTCAAAAAAATGCATGTTAGACCACGTACAGAACTCGTAACACTTCGTTTAGAAGATGATATTGACCCACATCAAATTACTGGGAAATATTTAAGCCCTAAAGAATTTTATGAGGCAATGAAAGATGGGAATACAGTCGTATTAGATGCTCGTAATGACTATGAGTTTGATCTAGGTCATTTCCGCGGCGCTATACGTCCAGACATCGAAACATTTCGTGATCTCCCTGATTGGGTAAGAGATAATAAGCATCAATTCGAAGGCAAGAAAATATTAACATATTGCACAGGCGGCATCCGTTGTGAAAAGTTTTCCGGCTGGCTGCTAAAAGAAGGATTTGAGGATGTCTCCCAATTACACGGCGGGATTGTAACTTACGGAAAGGACCCTGAAGTCCAAGGAGAACTTTGGCATGGGCAATGCTACGTATTTGATGAAAGGATTGCTGTTCCTGTCAATCAAAAAGAACATGTAATAGTTGGTCGTGAATATTTTGATGGTACTCCTTGTGAGCGTTATGTCAATTGCGCGAATCCAGAATGTAATCGACAATTTCTATGTTCGGAAGAAAATGAGCATAAATATTTGCGCAGCTGTACCGATGAATGCCGCGTTCATCCTAGAAACATGTATATAAAAGAGCATGGCCTTACAGAAGATGAAGTGAAAGAAAGATTAAGCTTGCTAGAAAAAGAAATGGTTATGTAATATTTATTAAACCCGATATCTGTAAATCGATATCGGGTTCAATTGTTTTATTTATAGCTTTTCTCTAATTCATCAATCAATGATCCAACATAAGCTACTGCTTTTTTAATTGCATCTGGCTTAGACATATCGACCCCGGATATTTTAATAAGATCAAGGGGCTTCAATGTTCCGCCTGCTTTTAATAGTTCTAGCCAGCGATCAACGGCAGGCTGACCTTCTTCCTTAATCATTTGTGCTGCGGCAGTTGCTACTGTTAATCCAGCTGAGTATGTATAAGGATATAGTCCCATATAATAGTGAGGTTGTCTCATCCATGTAAGACTTGCACCTTCATCGATCTCAACCGTGTCGCCCCAGAAATCTTTTAATACATTAGCCTTTTGCTCACAGAAAACACTTGCAGTAAGGGGAGTTCCGCTTTCAGCTAATGTATACACTCTACGTTGGAATTCAGCTTCCAAGAGATGAGTAACAAAATTATGGTAGTAGGTACCAAGCAATTGCAGTATAACCCAACGTTTCATTTGAGGATCATCTGCTTTAGATAATATATGCTCTCCAAGAATTAACTCATTGATCGTAGAAGGAGCTTCGATACAATACATGGAAGGTCGTGTATTAACTAAATCCTGGTTGCGTCCCGCCATATAGAAATGACCAGCGTGGCCAAGCTCGTGGGCTAAAATAAAAGCACCTCTCATCGTATCTGTCCATGTGATTAAAATATATGGATGAACTCCGTATGGACTTGAGCAGAAGGCACCTGTAGATTTACCAATATTATCTGCTAAATCCACCCATCTTTCAGTAAGAGCTTTTTTCATCGCTTCATTATATTCTTCACCCATAATGGATAATGCAGATAATATCGTTTCTGAAGCTTCTTCATACGTTGTCGTTGGATTGAATTCTGGATCTAAAGGAGCTTTTAAATCGCAAAACTTCATCGTATCCAAATTCAAAACTTCTTTTTTCAGCTTCGCAAATCTGCGCATATGCGGAGCAAGTTCTTTCTGTATAATATCTAATTGATTATTATACATCTCTAAAGAAACTTGTTGAGGTGCAAGCAGCATATGTGTGACTGATTCATAATTACGTAGACGTGACATAGAAACTTGTTTTTTTACTTCAGTAGCAAAGTTTGCACCAAATGTATTTTTATATTGTTTTAACGTATTGACAAAAGAATCATATGCTTTTCTCCGTAAATTAGTATCTGGAACAAGTTCATAGCGATCTTCAAATAATGCGAACGACATTGGAAGCTCTTTTCCAGTTTCATCTTGAATTGAATCGAACTGCATATCGGAAGATTTACTAAACTGATAAATTGTATATGGAGCATCCAAAACTTCTCCAAGTGATGCTAATGCTTTTTCTGTATCTGGAGAAAGTTTATATGGTTTTTTTTCAAGAATATCCGATAAATATTTAGAGAACTTTACTAAATCTTTATTTTCGCTTACATATGTATCAACTGTACCATCTGGCAAATCCAAAATTTCCGATTGAATAAAAGATAAGTCCGCATTCACTTTGGAAAGCATACTAGCCACTTTAGACGCGTTCCCTTGGTTTACAGGGTCTGTTCCATCAGCGGATTGACGCAAACTAGAATAGGTCGCAACACGAATAAGTCTCTTTTGTAAAGCTTCCATTTTATTTAAACATTCAAGTAATATATTTGAACCTTCTCCTAAATGCCCTTTAAATGAAGTAATGCTTGGTAGACTTTCCTGAACAGCTTTTAATTCTTTTTCCCATTCTTCATCAGTCTGAAAAAGGTCCCGCAAATCCCAGGTAAGATGTTCCGGAACTTCGGATCTCGATAATCGTTTTTCTGTAGCTTCCATTTTAATCCTCCTAATAAATTATTTCGACACACTAATTATATCGGACCTTTTTAATATTCGCCATGATAAAAATAGAAACCATTGGAATTTTATCGAAAAAATGCGATAATATCATGACAGACAGATCCTTAGAAAAAAGAGAGAAATGAGGAGAAATATGTATAAAGAAAAATGGTTTAGGCTTGGCATTGCAATCATAATGATTTTTTTAATCATTTTACTTGGGACGAAAGTTAGCTTTATTTTTACCCCACTCGTGATTATTATTAAAACGTTATTTCCGCCTATTTTATTAGCTGGGGTCTTATACTATATACTGCGGCCAGCCGTCAATTTACTTTCAAAAAAAATTCCCCGAACATTATCAATCATTATTATGTTCATCGCAATTGCAGGACTTGGGGCGGGGGTAGTGCTGTTAATTGGGCCTGAATTACAAACTCAGTTCAACCTTTTAATAGAAAATATTCCGGCTTATGCCCATAATATACAGCTTTGGGCCACATCGCTCACAGAGAAAGAATGGTTTTTACAGTTCCAGCAAACTGACTATTTTTCAATAGAAAAGTTTACAAAACAATTCGAAAAGAACGCAAGTATGATTTTGCAAGGATTTGGTTCGAAAATTGCCGGTACTGTTGGCTTTATCGCGAATATGGTCATGATATTTGCTTTAGTACCTTTTGTATTATTTTTCATGTTGAAAGACGGGAAACATGCCCCGAAATTTTTAGAGAAAATATTGCCGAAAAGGCATCAAAAAGAAGCTGATGAAATATTAGAGGAAATGGATGGTGCGTTAAGCTCATACATTCAAGGTCAGCTCATTGTAAGTGTTTGTGTTGGTACTCTTGCCTTTATCGGGTATTTAATTATCGGTTTGGATTATGCACTCATTCTTGGAGTTCTTGCAATGGCAACAAATGTTATTCCATTTGTTGGACCGTGGATTGGTACGCTGCCTGCTGTTATTGTCGGATTATTTACATCTCCATTACAAGCGTTATTGGTCATTATTGTTGCTGTTGTCGTTCAGCAATTTGAAAGTAATCTTGTTTCGCCGTTTGTTATGGGTAAGGCCCTGAACATGCATCCACTTACGATAATCTTCGTTTTATTAGTTGCTGGTCAATTTGGCGGATTGCTTGGGCTTATTCTAGCTGTTCCTGCTTATGCTTTATTAAAAGTGATTGTAAGCCATATTTATCGATATATTCGATTAGAATAATTTGTGTAAATACCTATCACCTGCGATAGGTATTTTTTTCATCTAATATTGACTGAACATTAATCATAAAATATGAACGTTCTATAGAACAATTATAGGGAGGGCAATTCATTGACAGTTATTAACAAAGTACAACAAACTGTTACAGGTCTAAAAACAGCTCAAGCAAGCTTGGAAGGTTTCGCACTCGATACGGATAACCAACAAGCGAAACAACTGTATAAAATGTGTGCCCAACAAACACAAGCGGTTATTGACACCTTAACACCTCGCATGCAAGAAATTATGCAGGAAGAGCCGCAATATAATCAATAAAGAATAGCTGCATGAACAGAGTGATGAAGGCATCGCTCTGTTCCTTTAAAAATACGGAGGAAAATTCATATGACTGTATTTACAAATGTAAAAGCAACCCTAGCAAGTACAAAGGCCATTCAATCAGAATTCAGTCGATTAGCCCAATTGACGATAGATCCGGAAGCAAGTGCTATTTTTCATGAATGCATGATGGAGATTGATGAAGTTATTCATGATCTCAAGTCTAGGGTTGAATACATGAAGGCGGAAGAACTGCAGTATAGGAATACATGAGGGGGATTTACAATGGATGTCCCGAGTTGGCTTGAAATTATATTAAGATCAACCATACTAGTGTTTGTGCTTTTTTTACTGACAAAATTTCTTGGGAAAAAGCAGTTGTCACACCTCTCATTTTTTGAATATGTAGCAGGTATAACAATTGGTAGTATTGCGGCAGAAATTTCAACTGGGCTTGAAAGTAATTTTATGAATGGAATTTATAGTTTACTTATTTGGACGGCCATTCCATTTATTGCTGGACTCATTGGTATCAAAAGTAAAAAAGCGCGAAGTTTTATTGAAGGCACTTCAACAGTGGTAATTAAAGATGGAAAAATACAAGAAGATAATTTAAAGAAAGAACAGTATTCGGTAGATGAACTAATGCAATTATTAAGAAAGAAAAATGCATTTCAAGTAGCAGATGTAGAATTTGCAGTGCTAGAAGCAAATGGGGATTTGAATGTATTGCTAAAAAAAGAAAAACAGCCGATCACACCTTCTGATTTGCAACTTGATGTTGCTCCAGAAAAAGTACCGCAAACGGTTATTTTGGAAGGGGAAATAATGGATGCAGGTTTAGCAGCAAGTGGTTTAACAAGGGGATGGCTAGAACTGGAACTGGAAAAGTTAAATGTCGCCATCGATAATGTGTATGTCGGACAAATCGATTCTTACGGGCAACTAACTGTTGATATTTATGATGACAAAATTCAAATTCCTGAACCAAAGCCAAAGCAAAGTCTTTTAAGTGCATTAAAAAAGTGTCAAGCGGATTTAGAATCTTATTCTCTACAAACAGATTCGGAAGTGGCAAAACAAATGTATAAGAGGAATGCTGAAAAAGTAGAACAAATTATTTTAAAAACTGAACATTTATTAATGAAAGGATAACAAATACCCGGAATCTACACATCATCCGGGTATTTGTTGCCTTTTTAATCTAGCTCCACCGCTTATCGACTAGCAAACTTCCAGCCCTTTTCACTTGCGTAGGAAGCCAGGCTCGTACCTCACCGTGTTTCCTTTATCGCAAGTCTTGTGCCAAAAAAGGAACGTCGACTAAAGTCGCCACTTCCTGTGGCAACATCGACGGACCCGCTTCCTGCGGGCCTGTACGTCGATGAGCAAGGCGTTTCCGCTTTTTATCAAGCATACATTTCTTCAGTTTGTTTTTGAAGCTGGTCATTCTCGAGATATTCATCATAAGACATTTGCTTATCGATGATTCCTTTCGGAGTTAAATCGATAATACGATTGGCAATCGTTTGAATAAATTGATGGTCATGTGAAGCAAAGATAACGGATCCTTTAAAATTAATTAATCCATTATTCAGTGCTGTGATCGATTCTAAGTCAAGATGGTTAGTTGGCTCATCTAATAGAAGCACATTGGAACCACTTAACATCATTTTTGATAACATACATCTTACTTTTTCTCCACCTGACAGAACGGAAGCTTTTTTCAATACTTCTTCACCTGAAAACAGCATTCTTCCTAAGAACCCGCGCAAGAAACTTTCACTATCATCTTGCGGTGAGAATTGTCTTAACCAATCCACCAGATTCAAATCGCAGCCATCAAAGTATTCGGAGTTATCCTTCGGGAAATAAGCTTGGGATGTCGTGACTCCCCATTTAAAAGTACCAGCATCTGGTTCTAATTCACCCGATAAAATTCTTAACAAAGTTGTTTTGGCAATTTCGTTTCTACCAACAAGCGCAATTTTATCGTT
This sequence comes from Lederbergia panacisoli, assembly GCF_024626525.1. GTDB lineage: Bacteria > Bacillota > Bacilli > Bacillales > Bacillaceae_C > Lederbergia > Lederbergia panacisoli. The sequence goes on along the minus strand of NZ_JANJGU010000001.1, from coordinate 108,033 downwards.
TTTATTCATGATAAAGCTTATATTGTCTAACACTTTTACACCGTCAATCGTTTTTGAAAGACCTTCAACCCTTAATAAATCATTTCCTATTTCACGATCGGGACTGAAGCCGACAAATGGATATCTACGTGAAGAAGGCTGAATATCATCAAGCGTAATTTTATCAAGCAATTTTTTCCGTGATGTTGCTTGCTTTGATTTTGATGCATTAGCACTAAACCTAGCAATAAATGCTTGCAGCTCCTTGATTTTCTCTTCTTTTTTCTTATTCGAATCTTGAGCCATTCGTTGGGCTAGCTGACTAGATTCATACCAGAAATCATAGTTGCCGACGTAAATTTGAATTTTACCAAAATCAAGGTCAGCAATGTGAGTGCACACTTTATTTAAAAAGTGACGATCATGGGAAACAACGATGACTGTATTTTCGAAGTTGATCAAGAATTCCTCAAGCCACTGAATCGCTTTAATATCTAGATGGTTTGTCGGCTCATCAAGTAGAAGAATATCAGGTTTCCCGAACAAAGCTTGAGCCAAAAGCACCTTTACTTTTTCAGATCCTGATAGTTCAGCCATTTTCTTCGTGTGGAGGCTTTCGCTAATACCAAGACCTTTTAGCAATATTGCTGCTTCAGATTCCGCTTCCCATCCATTTAATTCGGCAAACTCTCCTTCAAGTTCCGCAGCTTTCATTCCATCTTCTTCAGAAAAGTCGGCCTTCATATAGATGGCATCTTTTTCTTGCATAATTTCGAAAAGGCGAGTGTGCCCCATTATAACAACTTTAATTACTTCTTCATCTTCATATTGAAAGTGATCTTGTTTCAGTACAGCTAATCTTTCACCGGGTGTTATTGAAACGGATCCTGTTTGCGCCTCAATTTCACCGGATAGAATTTTAACGAATGTAGACTTACCGGCACCGTTTGCTCCTATAAGGCCGTAACAGTTTCCAGGTGTAAATTTTAAATTTATATCATCAAATAATTTGCGGTCGCCGTATCGGAGACCTACATTAGATACAGTAATCAAGGTATATCCATTCCTCCAATTAATACATATTCCAAAACATTATAGCATGTTTTATTGCTGTATTCCTACAAATAAAAGGATTCAAACATTCCTTGGATATCGATTTGGTTTATATTGAATGTTAGCGTATAATAGAAATATCAATAAGAAGGGGGATCTTGCCATGGCTTATAGAAGGGGACCTCAGGAACCTATCCCTGAAGAGGAAACAGTAGTTTGGTCATGCACGAATGCAGATTGTACATGTTGGATGAGGGATGCCTTTTCTTCAGATGAAAAAACAGTTTGTCCTATTTGTAAATCTGAGATGGAAAAAGAAACAAGAATATTGCCTGTAATAAGTTAGATATTTGTTAAGACTGTCTTCTTCATAAGGCGGTCTTTTTTACTGGACTTATTTTGTGAAATTTGTAGAAAATTAGCTTATTTTGTAATTAAAATTTATTATTTCCCTTAAAAAAATTATGGTACTATAATTTTCAGGGGGAGATAAGTATTGGATAGAAAAACAAAATTTAGAAGAGCAAGACGTCGAAAAAGAAATCGGCAAATCTTTATTGGATTAATAACTTTACTAGTATCTTGTTTTATTATTTTACTAGTACAGTGGCAAGATTATGAATCTATGAAATCCACGAAACATCATATAGATAAACCAGTTCCGGCCCTAGCAGAAAGTAAAAAGAATACAGCCATTCAAAAATCCGCCAAGGAACAAGAAGTAGAAAACAAACATTCGGCCCCTAAAGCAAAACCTCAAAAAGTGGATCCCGAGATCAATATTATCTTTGCAGGCGATACAATGTTTGATTGGGATCTTCGCCCTATCCTTGTGGCGAACGGTTATGATTTTCCTTTTGTTCATGTTAAAGAAAAAGTTAAAAAAGCGGATTATGCTTTTATAAATTCAGAAACGGTTTTTACAGATAAGTCAGCAAAAGATCCTAACCAGTTATTTTGGATAAAATCAGATCCAAAAGGGCTTCAAGCTTTGAAAAATACTGGTTTTGATATGTTGAATCTTGGAAACAATCATACATTGGATTATTTAAGACCGGGTCTTGAAGATACGCTTAAATATGTTGAACAATTAAATTTTGACTATATTGGAGCTGGAAGAAATGCTGAAGAAGCATATTCTTCTAAAGTAATTAAAATAAAGGGGAAAAAATTTCGATTTTTCTCATTTGTCCGTTTCCTTCCCGATGTTGGATGGATTGCCCAAGACGATCGATCCGGTATTCCTACTGGTTATGATCTCGATCTTGTAAAAAGAACAATTATGGAGCAAAAAGGAGACGCTGATTACACTATTGTCTATTTTCATTGGGGAATTGAGAAACAAAACAAACCTGCTGACTATCAATTTGAATATGTGAGAGAACTGCAAAAGCTTGGTGTTGATTTGATTGTTGGTTCGCATCCTCATTGGCTGCAAGGCTTTCAATATTATAATGGAATGCCTGTAGCATATTCTCTAGGTAATTTTTTATTTCCACCATACGTGAAAAATGAATCAGCACAAACCGGATTACTAAATGTAACGTTTAAAGGCGATCAAATTAATATGAATTTCGATCCTTATATTATTTCAAAGGGACAAATCATTCCTGTAGAAAATGCGGAGAGGGATCTATTTCTTCAGTATTTGCAGTCCATCTCATTTGATATAGAAATTTCTAATACAGGTGACATAATTCCCAAATAATGCGGATAACCGGGTTTATAACCGGTTATTTTCTTTTTTGTACATGATTTTATGGAAATGGGGGATATCAACTAGTAGAGAATAAAAAGGGAGGACCGTCACATGAGTATACCAAATAATGGAGAGGAAGTACTTTCATCGTACTGGATTAGATATACAGACCTTCCATCATTTCCGTCTATAGAAAAGGACTTAAATGTGGATGTTGCAATTGTAGGTGGAGGAATTACAGGAATCACAACAGCCTATTTGCTTGTTAAAGAGGGATTTCAAGTAACAGTAATTGAAGCGAGCAAAATTTTAAATGGAACCACAGGGCATACTACGGCAAAAGTTACGGCACAGCATAGCTTGATTTACGATGAATTTATTCAACATTTTGGAGAAGACAAGGCACGGCTTTATTATGAGGCCAATAAAGAGGCAGCTGAACAAATTGCCGAGGTCATTAACTTGCATGGAATTGATTGTGATTTTAAAAAGGAAGACTCGTACGTTTATACAAATTCCAGTGATAATGTACAAAAACTTAAAAATGAATATGAAGCATATAAAAGATTAGGAATAGAAGGTGAATACACCGATAGTATTCCACTGGGTGTGGAGATTAAAGGAGCTGTCATAATGAAAAATCAAGCTCAGTTCCACCCACTCCATTATTTGTCTCATCTTGTCGATTTTATAAAAGAAAGTGGAGGAGAAATATACGAACAGTCCGTTGCCACCCATATGGACATTGACGATAAACCAATTATCCATTTAAGAAATGGGGCGAAAGTAAAAGCTCAACACGTTATTTCAGCTTCCCATTTTCCATTTCACGATAATAAAGGGTATTTTGCACGACTCCACCCTGAACGTTCATATGTTGTTGCAGCAAAACCGGAAAAATCTTTTCCAGGCGGCATGTATATTAATGCTGAAAAGCCTAAAAGATCTATACGATCTGTGACGGTCGAAGGAAATGAAATTTTATTATTTAGCGGGGATGGGCATAAAACAGGTCAAGGAGAACCTGAAAAAGAACACTACGAAGCATTAGAAAAATTCGCAAAAGACGAATTTGGGGCAAGCGAAATTTTATATCGATGGTCTGCCCAAGATCTTGTAACTGAAGATAAAGTTCCATTTATCGGATGTAACAATGAGGGCGATAAACGTGTGCTCGTTGCGACCGGTTTTCGGAAATGGGGAATGACAACGAGTATGGTTGCTGCTTTACTTATGAGGGATATATTAATTGGTAAAGAAAATCGCTACGGAGAATTATTTTCTCCAGCAAGATTTACAGCCGATCCCGGAATTAAAACGATGTTAAAACAAAATGTGAATGTAGCTGCCAATCTTATCAGCGGGAAATTTGAACGCCCTGATAAAGAACTAAAGGATATTAAAGAAGGCGAAGGAGCTGTAGTATCAATAAAGGGTGGCCGGGCAGGCGCCTTTAAAACAACTGATGGTCAGTTGTTCGTAGTAGATACTACGTGCACCCATATGGGATGTGAAATCAACTGGAATAGCGCGGATAAAACATGGGACTGTCCGTGCCATGGGTCAAGATTCTCAGTTGAAGGGGATGTTATCGAAGGCCCTGCCGAAAGACCGCTCAAGAGAATTGATCCGGATAGTATTGATTACACAACTTCCTAATTGAAAATAACCGTACTATAAATCAGTGAAACTGATTTTTTAGTACGGTATTTTTTTATTAAGATTATATTTAATTATGCGCTACTATGCGCTTTTCACATTTCTGTTGCGAGATCCAAACTGGGTAGGTTTTCCATTGCCATTGATCCTGGATGTTGAACCGGAAATCGGTAATCTCTCACTTTATCGTTGCGATTGCCCCTGAATTGAACCGGAAATCCAGTAACAACCACCTTTCCGTTCCGGTGGAACCTGTATTAGGCTGAATTCGGTTATCTACCACCTTATTCGCCATGAATAATCCCGGATCGAATACAAAAGAATTAAAGAAAAAACAGGAAACACCTCGTTCGATGTCGTACTAATAATAGTGGAAGGGTTTTCAAAAGAACAGAAAAGTTAACAAAAAAGGAAGTGACAGTAGAATGACTGGACGCTTAGAGGGGAAAGTAGTTGTTATAACGGGAGCGACAAAAGGCATTGGAAAAGGCATTGCGTATATTTGTGCAAAAGAAGGAGCAAAGGTCGTTGTAAATGGAAGAAATAAAGAAGCTGGAGAAAGGGTTGCTGCCGACATTATTCAAAAATACGGTACAGAGGCAATTTTTATCCAAAAGGATATTTCATCTGAAGCAGGCTGCCGGGAATTAATTGAAGGATCGGTTGCATATTTTGGCCGAATCGATGGCCTCGTTAACAATGCAGGGATTTTTCCTAGGGGTACCATTTTAGAAACAACAGAAGAGTTATTCGATACGATATTTGATGTAAATATGAAAGGGCCATTTTTTTGTTCAAAATATGCAATTAATAAAATGCTTCGGACAGGTGGAGGATCAATCGTACAAATAGGTTCAACAAATGCATATAGTGGAATGGAAAATTTAGTTGCCTATTCATGTTCCAAAGGAGCGATGCGAACATTAAATAAAAGCATTGCCTCGCACTATGCTAAACATAAAATAAGATCAAATTGGATTACTGTAGGCTGGGTCGCATCTGAAGGAGAAGTTGAGCTCCATGAAAGCATGGGAACGAGTGAGGAAGAACTAAAAAAATGGGCAGAAAGTGTCATCCCGACAGGTGAAATGCAAACCGAAGAAGATATGGCTTACGGGGTTGTATATTTATTAGCCGATGAATCTAAGCAAGTGACAGGTACTGAATTACATATTAATGGCGGCTTAAGTTTATAAAGAAAAATTTAGTGTATAGCTCCAGAGCGATTGACCAGCAAGTTCCCTACCACAAGGAATACAAACGTAGGACATAGGCAAACAAAGAAAGTCGACGTCGCTACAATCTGTGGCGACGTCAACGCACTTCCATTCTGATTCGAGTTCGTCAATTGCAATCGCAAGTATCTGTGATACGCATTATAACTCGATAGTAAGTCAAGGTGCGAATGCTTTTCTTATCTCTTATCACCAATGTTCCTTTATAAATTCATCTCTGCCAGATTTCTCGCGATCTTCTAAATATTCAGCTTCATTTTTCTTATAAAAATCTTGGTGATAATCTTCCGCCTCATAAAATGGCACGGCAGGTAAGATTTCAGTTACAATCGGTTTTTGAAATTTGCCGCTTGAAGCAAGGTTCGATTTAGAAAGCTCAGCCGCTGCTTTTTGTTCATTATTTTGATAAAAGATGGCGGCACGATAGGAAGAACCGCGGTCTTGAAATTGACCACCCGCATCAGTCGGATCAATTTGTTGCCAAAAAATTTCTAGCAATTGTTCATAAGAAAAGATATCTGGATCATAGGTGATTTGAACAGCCTCATAATGACCAGAATCTCCTTTTTTTACATCTTCATATGTAGGGTTTTCGATATGCCCTCCTGTATATCCGGTAATTACTCTTTCTATTCCATCCCATTGATCAAATGGCTTAACCATGCACCAAAAGCAGCCCCCTGCAAAGGTGGCGATTTGTAAATTCTTTTTCATAAATACAACGCCTCTTTCTAATGCTCTTATGGATAATATAATACCACGGAGAGCATGAATTGTGATAGTCATACAAATGTTGGCAGTAATAAAGGGTCATTTACTACAGACAATAATAATGTCCACTACAGGACAATGCATATAAAAGGAGCCTTGTCTGTGAAAAAAAACTCAATTTTTCCAACAAGAACATATACTGAAAAAAAGTCAAATAAGATGTGGGTGCCGCTTTTAACTACAGTCGGGGTAAGTGCTGCCATGTATGGCCTTCGCAAATACAAAAATGGAAAACTTATGAACCCTATTCAAAATTTCATGAAAAAATTCCAAAACACGGGTGTTCAAAGTATATTGGCAGGCGCAGCAACCAACCCGCTTACTGAGTTCTCCCAGGAACTGTCCAACTTCAATACTTCCGGCAGTTCTGGGCAAAATACTTCAATGAATAATGCAGAGCAAAATACTAGCGGAAGTACGAATCAGCAAAACACTTCAGGAAATAATGCCGCACAAAATGCTTAAGTAAGTTCAAACCAACAAAATCCAGTTGCAAATCAGACTAGTCAACAAAAAATAGAGGATTATATGAACCAACTTAAGTAGTCAATAACGCTGTCCCGAACTTGGGGCAGCTTTCATCATTTTTATTTGAAAAAAAAACCTTCAATTTCAAAATATTAAAACGATTTACATGACATTTATATTTTTGTGATTTATGATTATAATTAATACGGGTTACTAAATGTTTTTTGTTTCGTTTGGGGGTAAATAAAAATGGGGAAAGTTCTATCTTACTTAAAGCCGTTTCGGCTTACGATGACAATTGCCTGGATGCTTATGTTAACAGAGCTTATCGTAGAACTATGGCATCCAATGTTTATGGCAAAAATCATTGATGAGGGGATTCTGAAGGAAGATTTAGGAGTAGTGATGAAATGGGGAGTGGTCATGGTAGGGATGTCACTCTTAAGTTTCTTAGCGGGCATTACAAATTCTTTTTTCTCCTCTCACGCAGCTCAAGGTTTTGGCTTCAATCTTAGGGCAGCACTGTTTAAAAAAATTCAATCGTTTTCATTCCATAACTTGGCACGCTTTCAATCATCATCACTCATTACGCGATTAACAAATGATATAACTCAAGTACAAAATACTGTTTTTATGAGTTTGAGAATTGCACTGCGAGCACCGTTATTAATAATTGGTGGAGCAACGATGGCGCTCTTTGTTAATGTGAAGCTTGCACTATTTTTAATATTCCCGATACCTATACTAGTCATTTTATTAGTATGGATGATGAAGAAAAGTGGCAGATTATTTAGATTTGTCCAAGATAAACTAGATAAAGTAAACAATGTCATGCAAGAAAACTTAACAGGTATGCGCTTGATTAAAGCATTTATTAGAAAAAAATACGAGGAAAGCCGTTTTGGAAATGCAAATGAGCAATTGCGCGATCAAACTGTCAAAGCTTTGCGCCTTGTTGAATTAATTGGGCCCATTCTTTTATTCGTCATGAATGTCGGAATATTATTAATTCTTTGGTTTGGTGCCATTGAAGTAAATCAAAGCAGGGTAAACGTTGGTGAAATAGTGGCTATCGTTAATTATGGTTTCCGTATTACGATGGCGCTTTCAATGCTTTCATGGATCATTATGGCTTTTTCAAGAGGAAAAGCTTCCTCTGATCGTATTTCGGAAGTTCTTGTCACATCTCCAGATTTTGAGAATACAACTAAAGGTTCTGCCGAATATATTGGCTTTGGAAAAGTGGAATTTAATCATGTTAGCTTCAAATATCCTGGTACTGATACGTATGTGTTATCAGATATTTCTTTTACTGCTAAAGCTGGAGAAACAATTGCAATTATGGGGGCTACAGGTTCCGGAAAATCTGCATTATTTCAACTCATCCCAAGATTATACGATGTAACTAGCGGTACGATAGAAATAGATGGCCTTGATATTAAAAGTATGGATTTAACCTCGTTGCGGAAACAAATTGGTTTCGTGCCACAAGAATCAATTTTATTTACTGGATCTGTAAAGAACAATATTGGATGGGGAAAAGAAGGCGCTACCATGGAAGATATCATTAAGAGTACAAAAGATGCACAAATTCATGAAACCATCCAAAGATTGCCCGATATGTATGATACGAAAATCGGGCAAAAAGGGGTTAATTTATCAGGTGGTCAAAAGCAAAGAATATCAATTGCTCGGGCACTCATTAGAAAACCAAAACTACTCTTTTTAGACGATAGTACAAGTGCACTTGATTTGAAAACTGAATCAAAATTATTGGTGTCTTTACAAAATTACGATTGTACTACATTCATCATTACGCAAAAGATAAGTACCGCGAGAGAAGCTGACCAAATATTGTTACTTGATGAAGGTAAGTTAATTGCTAGTGGCAAGCATGAAAATTTAATCAATTCCTCTGCACTATATAGGGATATTTATAAGTCCCAATTTGCGAAGGAGGTTTTGGCTGATGTCCAATAATAAGAAACAAACAGCGAAAGTTAAAAATTGGAAGTCAACTTTAATTAGAATTTGGAAGTATTTGGACTTTTATAGAAGCCAACTATACCTAGTTTTATTTATGGTACTTATAAGCTCTGGTTTAGGTTTATTGGGTCCTTTTCTAATTGGTAGAACAGTAGATGAATATATTGCAAAACATAGTGGTAATACACTTGGTCTTGTTCTTATCATTATTGCTGCTGTCTATTTTTGTTTCTCTTTATCAAGTTTTCTACAAAACTATTGGATGATTGGGATTGGTCAAAAAACTGTTTTTTCTATGAGAAGCCAGTTATTTAGTCAACTACATCGTCTGCCAATTAGATTTTTTGATAAAAGACAGCATGGAGAATTGATGAGTAGGTTGACGAATGATATAGATAATGTGAGCCAAACATTAAATAGTTCAGTCATTCAAATATTTTCCAGCGTTTTAACCCTTGTTGGAACTGTTACTGTTATGCTCGTTCTCAGCCCTTTGCTGACACTTATCACGATGACGATCATCCCACTCATGTTTTATGGAATGAAATGGATAACAAATCGTACTGGTAAATTGTTTAAGGAACAGCAAAAATATTTAGGCGATCTGAATGGATTTATCCAAGAGACAATCTCCGGGCAAACAATCGTAAAGACATTTTCTCAAGAAGAGAAAATTATCGATGAATTTATGGAGAAAAATGAAAGATTGCGAAAAGCAGGTTACTGGGCACAGACCTATTCTGGTTTTATTCCAAAACTTATGAATGTGTTAAATAACTTGAGTTTTGCCATTATTGCGGCTGCCGGAGGTTGGTTAGCCGTCAGTGGACATATTACAATTGGAACCATTATCGTATTCACGGAGTATTCGCGCCAATTCACTCGTCCATTAAATGATTTAGCTAATCAATTTAATACGCTCTTATCGGCAATTGCAGGAGCGGAGAGGGTCTTTGAAATATTGGATGAAGATGAAGAGAAGGACCGTGCAGCTAGTGAGACATTGAAAAACGTGGTTGGCAATGTTGAATTTAAAAATGTTTCTTTTTCATATGGAAAAGAAAATCAAACAATTAAAAATGTGAGCTTCCTTGCAAAGCCTGGTGAAACGATTGCACTTGTAGGACCAACTGGCGCAGGGAAAACAACCATCATTAATTTGCTTGCCCGTTTTTATGAACCGGACGAAGGTGAAATATTAATCGATGGACATAATGCACAAAACATTAAGCGAAATAGTCTTCGCAGCAAGATGGGATTCGTTCTTCAAGATTCTTATTTGTTCCAAGGAACGATTCGTGAAAATATTCGTTATGGTAAATTGGATGCATCTAATATTGAAGTTGAAAAAGCGGCAAAAATGGCGAATGCTCATTCATTTATCATGAAGCTTCCAAATCAATATGATACCATTTTAAAGCAGGATGGAAGTGGTATAAGTCAAGGGCAGCGCCAACTTTTATCGATTGCAAGAGCGATGTTATCCGATCCTTCACTCCTTATTCTCGATGAAGCAACAAGTAATATTGATACAATCACTGAAATGAAAATCCAAGAAGCCTTGTATCGCTTAATGAAGGGGCGAACGAGCGTTGTCATAGCCCATCGTCTAAACACAATCCAAAATGCAGACCAAATCCTTGTATTAGACAATGGACAATTGCTAGAAAGTGGAAATCATGAATCCTTATTGAAAAATAGAGGATTTTACTATAGCTTGTTCAATAGCCAATTAAAGCAGGAAGTTGGATCATAAAAAAAACCCCTGGTATTTCGTTTATTGAAATACCAGGATTTTTTAATACTCCACGTTTTCTCTCATATGTGTTTTATTAAATTCAGATTCTACAGGATCGAAATATTTATCCGTGTATTTCGCGACAAAACGATCGCCTTCAAGATAACCTGATCCCCACGTTGGATCCATAATCAGCCATTTCCCATCTACTTTTGCTTCAATCCACGCATGATTTTCTTTTGATGCACCTGTTCCAGCATCACCCGCAACGAATCTTGCTTCAATATTACTAGCTCTTAAGAGTGCAACCGCTAAGTAAACGTAATCCTGGCAAACACCTTTCTTATTGGAAAGTGTTTTCAAAGCGTTATCGTCCCATTCAAATTCACTATTTTTATATTTATCTACATCATATGAAATATTTTTTGCTACATATTCATAAATTGCTTTCGCCTTTTCTCTATCATCTTTAGCATTTTTCGTAATCTCATTGGCAAGGGCTATGATTTCCAAAGCTTCTGATTGGATCCCTCTTGATGGAAGTAAATCCCGTTTATCTTCTGCCGCAATATTGGTCACTGTTAAAGCTGCAATAGAAGAAAAACTAAAAAACGACTTGTTTTCTGGATTTATTTCCGGAACATTTATTGTAATTTCATATTCACCTGGACCAAATCGTAAATAAATAGATTCGTCAAAATGATATTGATGAATAGGTATAACGTCTAAAGCCTCATCTTGGCCTTTTTTGGATTTAATATATAAATGTGTTAGTTTATCTGCGTTTCTGGTGTTTGGATCCACAGATCCCTTAATTGACATCAATAAATCAATATCAAAACCGCCGAATTTCGGAGAATCGAGTACGATCCCTTTTTCTTCATAACCACGGTGATATTCAATCGGTTTCATTTTTTTAGATGAAGTATTATTAACTTTAAACGTACTTCCATATTGATAACGGTTTTCCAAATTTTTATCTGGTAAAAGAACGTGGACGTCATGAATTCCTTCTCCGAAAAAGAGGGGGAGTTCAAATGAAAAGCTTCCATTAGTAACTGGAATAATATGCTGCCATGTATCCGCTTCCTTTTCTATTTGAAGCATGACCGAGCTCTCTTCCACTTCACCCGAAACAATCACCATTTCACTTTCTGCACCGAGTCCCGAGATAGGTTCGTTTATATGTAATCCGGCTTCTAGTCCATATGGGGTATATGTGACGTCGCGGATCATTTCCGAATCAGTATTCATGACCTCAAATGCGGCTAATTCAGAATAATAATTTTCTTGCTCTGTACTAGGCAGCAGAATTTGCACTGAATATTTCCCTTCTCCATTAAAAAAATGAATTAGTTGGGTGAAATCACCATTTTTTATCGGTGTATAATATTCAAAGGATTCATTTTCGTCTATGTGTTTCAATTTAATCCAAGCATAATTCCCTTTTAACAACACGGATTTCTCAATGCTGCCTGAAATGGTAAACTCCTTATTAGCTTCAAATAATTCGTAAATTGGTTCTAAAAGTGACGCTCCCACGACATCAGCGTAGCTAGTAAGATTAATAGGATCACGTTCAATGTCTTTATTTTTTTTCTCTGCCAAACTAGTATACTTATTAACTGAGTCTTGCTTATTATTCATACGTTCATCTTTTTTTGGATCCTTAGGCAACACAGAAGTTTCATTATTACATGCGCTAATAAATAGTAACGAAAGAAGGATCGTAATTAGTAGTTTCCAATTTTTCAAAAATGAATTCTCCTTTCAGATGAACTTGCTTTATATATACCATAATAGCTATGTATGAGACAATTTAATACTCTTAAAAAAAATGAAGACTTATTTCACTCGTAATAAATCAATATTTAATCTATGATTAATATAGATGATTAGAGGAGGAAGAAAAATGAATTCTAGTGTTATCCCAATGTATAGCTCAACACCAATATTTAGAATTTTTGATGAAAAAAAAGCAAAAGAATTTTACTTGGACTTTTTGGAGTTTAAAATAGATTGGACACATCGCTTTGATGAAAATGCGCCTTTATATATGCAAATCTCATCTGATCAATGTCTTATTCATTTATCAGAACACCATGGAGATGCGGCGCCAGGATCTTCTATTCGAATAAAAGTGGACAATATAAAAGCGCTGCACGAAAAACTTATTTCAAAAAATTATAAGTTTGCAAGGCCGGGACTTGAAGAAACACCGTGGAATACGCTTGAAATTAATGTAGGCGATCCATTCTATAATCGAATCGTTTTCTTTCAGGATAAATAGAAGTAAAGTTTATACAAGTCACTATTGCTGAAATTGTCAATCAACTCTATAATTATTTTTATTAGCTTTTTTTGTTTTCCAGCTACAGCGTCTCTGACCAAGGCGCTAACGCTTATTAGCAAGGGGGAGTTAAGGTGCCGATTAATATACCACAAAAAATGCCGGCAAGAGAAATATTGGAAAAAGAAAAAATCTTTGTGATGGATGAGGAACGGGCAACGACACAAGACATTCGTCCTTTGAATATCTTAATCTTAAATTTAATGCCTGAAAAACAGAAGACAGAGGTTCAATTATTACGCCTTCTTGGGAATTCTCCATTACAATTGAATGTATCATTTCTTCATATGGAGACGCATCAATCAAAAACAGTCTCAAAGTCTCATCTCGATCAATTTTATACGAGGTTTTCGGCGATAAAAACGAAATATTTTGATGGGATGATTATTACCGGAGCGCCGATTGAACATTTGCCATTTGATGAAGTAACGTATTGGGAAGAACTAAAACAAATAATGGATTGGACGAAAGAGCATGTCATATCCACGATGCACATTTGTTGGGGAGCCCAAGCTGCTTTATTTTATCATTATGGCATTGATAAATATGAGCTATCTGAAAAATGTTCCGGAATATTTCAGCATAGCATCGCTGAACAGAATGTAAAATTATTTAGGGGCTTCGATGATGTATTTTTTGCTCCGCATTCTCGAAATACAAGTGTACAAAGTGAGCAAATTAAAGCACATCCGGAACTGTCACTTCTCTCTGAAGGCGAGGCGGGGCCTTTTATCATTTTATCCAAAGATGAAAAGAATATAATGATAACAGGTCACTTGGAATATGATACTATTACTTTAGCAGAAGAGTATAAACGAGATATTAATAAAGGCATCGATATCCTTCCACCTGAAAATTATTTTCCAAATAATGATCATACAAAAGCGCCAATCAATACATGGCGATCACATAGCCATCTACTATTTTCGAATTGGCTTAATTATTATGTATACCAAGAAACACCTTTTGACTGGAATTAATAAAACTTATGGACCATACAGGCCCATAAGTTTTTTATATAAGGAGAGGGATCCATGAAATTTGATAATAGCAACATACATAGACGGCATTTATTAGCTTACATAAATCAATCATATAATATTGAAGAGGGAGTAAAAATTGATTTCATTCCAAAAGGGGAAGAAGGGTATTGTTATTCTATTGAAACAAAAACGGGAGAAGAGTATTTTGTAAAAGCAATTAAAACGGAAATGGATTTGGCTACTCCACTTTCAGCAATCCATTATTTACACTTTCATGAGAAGAAAACATATTTACTTCCTCCGATTCAATCAAAAACTGGTGAAGTCGTTATTCAATATGGGGCTTTTCAAATTTCAATTTTTCCTTATATTACTGGGGAATCCATTTACGAAGGGGAACTTTCATTAGACGACACAGTTGGAATCGCTAGGATAATGGCAGATTTTCATCGTATAGATATAAATAAAATACCAGGAATCCCAAACGAACAATTTGATAATCCTTTTGAAAAAAACATTGTAAAAATTTTACATACTGTAGAAAATAATGATGAGGTTGAACTTATATATAGACAGCAAGCAAAGGAATTATTTGCAAAGGAACAAGAAGATATTCGTTTAACATTAAATCGGATGAAAATAATTCAGAATCATTTGCAAGCCTTTCCATTAAAATATTCGATTACACACGGCGATCCAAACTATGCCAATATTATCCGTGACACAGAAGGATTTTTGCATGTAATTGATTTTGGTTGGCTGGCATATGGACCTGTTGAAAGAGATATTATGGCTTTTACTGAAAATGAATTTTTCCAGTCGTTTCTATTAGAATATGCAAAACACAATAAGGACGCCAAATTTAATATAGAAGTTTTTGAGTTTTATTTATACCGTTGGGCTTTGCAAGAAATCTCCGATTATGGTTCACAGCTTTTCTTTGGTTCCACAGGTGACGCGGAACATGAACATGCCTGGAATGAATTGCAGCCTTATTTGCCTATCCCTCATACCGATATTGCCAAAAGCCTTGATCTTATAAATAAGGAGCTGATTAAATGTTAGAATTGAAAAGCTACGCTCACTTTGAAAAGTTCAAATCAGATGTTTTCCCACATCTTTATAAACATGAAGTAGCGAACAATCTACCTATTGGGGTTGTAGGTTCATTAACGGATGAATCAACTATCTACCTGATGGCCACGATTACAAGAGATGACGAAATGTTAATCGTGTTGTTGCAGACACATCCGCAGCAAATTATTATCTCGAAACCTCCTAAAATGTCTGATGAAGAAATGGTTAAGATAGCTAGGCTTATTCGTGATAAAGTAGAAGATATTCCGGGTTTGATTGGTGAGAGAGATTTTACGGAAAAGATAGTCCATAATATTGATAAATCCCAATACTTCGTCCAAATGAATCAAAGAATATACGAATTATCTGAAGTTAAAAAAGAAGCAGATTCAAATGGAGAAATCCGTCTTGTAATAATGGATGATCTTCCAGTCATAAAACAATGGATTTATTTGTTCTGTGAAGAAATAGGAGAGGAGATAAGCTTCGAAGAATCGGAAGAAAAAGCAATAGCAATTATTAAAAATGAAAGAATGTATGCTTGGGAAACAGAAGGAAGGATTGTGACGATGGCGAGTGTAAGTCGTCCAACTCGGAGTAATATTTGTGTAAGCTTAGTTTTTACTCCATTAGAAAATAGAAAAAAAGGCTTCGCTTCTAACTGCGTTTCCGCACTTTCGCAATTAATGTTAGATAAGGGCTATAGGACTACGAGCTTATATACCGATTTAGATAATCCAACATCCAATAAAATCTATATGGATATTGGGTACGAACCAATTATGGATTCAATTTTATACCGCAAATGAAGGGAAAATAATAAATGAAACTTGTATCTTGGAATGTAAATGGCATAAGAGCTTGTGTAAAAAAAGGATTTTTAGATTATTTTCATGAAGTAAATGCAGATATTTTCTGTCTTCAAGAAACTAAACTACAGGCAGGACAAATCGAATTGGAACTAGAAGGTTATCATCAGTACTGGAATTATGCCCAGAAAAAAGGGTATTCGGGTACAGCCATCTTTTCAAAAATACGCCCATTAAATGTATCGTATGGGTTGGGAGAAGATGCTGGAGAACCGGAAGGGAGAATTATTACATTAGAATACGAAGATTTCTTTTTAATCAATGTCTATACACCAAATTCGCAAAGAGATTTGGCAAGACTCGATTATCGCTTGAGTTGGGAAGATCAAATGCTTCTATATTTAAATAAGTTGGACGAGATAAAACCTGTCATCCTTTGTGGTGATTTAAATGTCGCGCATAAGGAGATAGATTTACGCAATCCAAAAATGAATGTCGGGAATTCTGGATTTACTTTTGAAGAGCGAGGGAAGTTTACGACATTACTTGAAAATGGCTTTATAGATTCTTATCGTCACTTTTATCCAGACCACGAAGGCGCCTACACATGGTGGTCGTATATGAACAAGGTAAGGGAGCGCAATATTGGTTGGCGGATAGACTATTTTCTAGTTTCTGAAAGAATGTCCGAAAGGTTAATAGATTCACAGATTCATTGTAATGTGATGGGGAGCGATCACTGTCCAGTGATGTTGGAGATAAATGAATAAAACAGCAATCATTACAGGAGCCTCTAGTGGATTTGGACTGCTCGCGACAGTGGAGTTAGCAAGAAATGGATTTTCTGTCATTGCAACAATGAGAAACTTGCAAAGTAAGGATACTATAATAAAGTTATGTAAACAAGAAGCGATTACTTCAAAAATAAGCTTCCTGCAGCTCGATGTAACAGATCAAAAATCTATTAATCATTTCGCAAGTCAATTATCACAAATCCCTTCAGTGGATATCCTTATCAATAATGCGGGATTCGCATTTGGTGGGTTTTGCGAAGAAACGAGCATCTCAGAATATAACGAGCAATTTGATACAAACTTTTTTGGTTTAATTAGGGTGACGCAAGCTGTACTTCCTTATATAAGAAAACAACAAAGTGGTAAAATCATTAATATTAGTAGTATCTCAGGTAAAATTGGGTTTCCAGGACTATCTCCATATGTAGCATCGAAACATGCCCTTGAAGGCTGGTCCGAATGTTTGCGTCTTGAGGTTAAGCCATTTGGAATAGATGTCGCTCTGATTGAACCGGGTTCCTTTCAGACGAATATATGGACAAAAGGTAAAAGAATTGCAGAAAACTCACTGCTTGATAAGTCACCCTACTCGTTTTATATGAAGGCAATAGAAAAGGAATTAGAGTCAGGAAAGGAGAACTATGGAAATCCGCAAGATGTTGCCAGACTTATCGTGGATTTATGTTCTAGAAAAGCGTTAACCAAATTACGGTATCCAATCGGAAAAGGGGTTAAGTTATCACTATTCTTGAAAAATATTTTTCCTTGGAAAGTATGGGAAAGAATATTTTATAAAAGATTAAATATAGGAGGTAATGGTTTTGACAATTAATTTTAAGAAAAAAGAAGAATGGTTTACATTTTTTGATGGAGAAGGCAATAAGATTGAGAGAAAAGCAGAAATTCGTTTCGATCCTCTAACTGGTGAGACATCTAGACTTGTATTTGATCCTGGTTTAGTTCCGACTCCACCCGATTATAAACAAGCGGCTGAACAAACGAGTGGAAAGAATTGTCCATTTTGTTCAGAAAATATTTTAAAGATGACACCTGTTTTCCCAAATGAAATTGCAGAAGAAGGAAGGATTTTTAATGGAGACGCCATCGTATTTCCTAATCTTTTCCCTTACAGCAAGCATAATGGAGTGGTAGTATTTTCAGATCAACATTATGTGCGTTTGGAGGAATTTTCCTCATTAATGATAAAAAATGCCTTTATGGCTGCTTTACATTATATAAAAAAAGTAGCCGAAACTGATAAATCAGCAACTAACTTTTCAATAAATTGGAACTATCTCCCTAATTCAGGTGGAAGCATCCTCCATCCTCATTTACACGTAATCATTTCTGAATCACCAACAAACTATCAGAACTATGTTAATGAATATGCTAATCGTTTTAAAGATGAAACTGGGAATGATTATTTTACAGAGCTTTATCAAAAAGAAAAGGATTCCGGAGAAAGATGGGTAGGGGAAAAAGGAAATGTAGGCTGGCTTCATGCATTTTCCCCAAAGAGCCATAATGATTTTATCGGGATATTTACTAAATCAATAACAATACAGGACATTACTGAACAAGATTTACTAGATTTTGCCGAAGGGTTAAGATCTGTATTCAATGCACTTATAGAACAAGGGTTTGCTAGTTTCAACTTATCCATGCAGTTATCAAGTGATTCCTCAAGTAATCAGCCAATCCATGTACGTCTTATTCCGCGTTTAACGATCGGGAATCTGGGGACAAGTGATATTAGCTATTTTCAAGCAATTCACGACGAGCCTCTATCTTATAAAGAACCTGAAAAAATAGCGGAATTGGCAAGAGCACATTTTTAATCAAAAACCTTCGTCAACAATCATGTCATCTTTAAATATGATGAATATGTAATGATTGATGGAGGTGGAGGTATGGCTGTTGTAAAAGCCAGGGAAGCAGATATAGATTTGTTGGCAAGGCTCTTAAGGGCAGAAGGTGAAGGTGAAGGAACACAAGGGATGCTTATGATTGGGAATGTGGGAATTAACCGGATCAGAGCTGATTGTTCCGATTTTAAAGGAATTCGCACAATCCCACAAATGATTTATCAGCCCCACGCATTTGAAGCGGTAATCCACGGTTATTTTTACCAGAGGGCTAGGGAAGCGGAAAAAACACTAGCTAGAAAATCAATCAATGGACATAGGCTTTGGCCATCCAAATATAGTTTGTGGTATTTTAGACCGCAAGGAGACTGTCCTTCAAAATGGTACAATCAACCATTCGTAGGGCGCTATAAGCTGCATTGTTTTTATGAGCCGACTGGTACAGAATGTGAGAATGTATATAATACGTATTAAAATGCAAAAGGAGAAACAAGCATTCCAGAGGGAGTGCTTGTTTTTTTGAATGATATTATATCGATATATTATACTTGTAAAATAAATGTATTATTTTTGTTTATGGTCAGGTGCCAAAGAGAAGTAGAGGTGTTAGTACCTGGTCATAAATCCACCTAGAATAGGTACGCACAAGTTTGTTGAAAGCCAAGGACAGCTTCAATAACAAGCTGTCCTTGTATTTTTTAATATTCATCTATATAAGGTTCTTCTCTCAAGGCTGCCCAAAATGCTGCACCAATCGATAACGCCAGCACAATAAAAGGCGCGGCAAATATAAAGAAATCGGTCATGAAAAGCACACTCCTTATGGATGATAATCTGATTTTCCTTCGACATATTTTTTATCAAATAAAAACAATCGCAATAGCAAATATAATGAAGGAATTAATAAACAAAGCCCTGCAATAAACGCAGCGACGAGTGAAATCGCCATCGCTTTATTTGTGAATCCGTCATAAATCGTTAAATGTGGATAGAGTAAATATGGAAAATGAGAAAATCCATACGCATAAAAAGCAAGAGCAAATTGACCTGTCAGCAAGCCGAATGCACGTCCGTAATGCTTTCGATTCCATATAAGCCAAACAGTACCGAAAAACATTAGGAAGGATAGGGCGAACATCCACCATAAATCCAAAATTCGTCCATAATGTTCAGGATTGTGGAAACGCAACTCGACAATAATACCTCCTGCTGTCACAATCGTTGGAAATGCCCAAAGCAGCGCGTATTTCCTCATTAATTCTGCTGCTTTCATATCTCTCGCTTTATGGGCATACCACGTTAGAAATACTGCAGAAATATAAAGGACAGCAGCAAGACTCAACACAACAATACTCCACGTAAGTGGGCTAGAAAATAATGCCCAATAATCCAATACGGGATTTCCGTCAACGATTGAAACAAATCCGCCTTCAGAGATTGTCAGTACAATGGATAATGAAGCGGGAATAAATAACCCTGATAATCCGTACATAAATGCATATCCTTTATGTCCTCTCGAACCGTATGTTTCAAAAGCATAATAAGATCCGCGTATCGCAAGCAGTAAAATTGAAATGCTTGCAGGAACTAAAAGAATGGTTCCGTAGTAAAAAGCCGTTTTTGGAAAAAAGCCAACTATTCCTACAAAGAAAAAGACAAGAAATACATTCGTTACTTCCCAGACCGGAGATAAATACCTTTGAATAATATTCGTTAAAATATGCTTTTTTCCAGCATAAACACTGTAGGCATTGAAAAAACCTGCGCCAAAGTCAACGGACGCAACGATTACATATCCAAAAAGGAAAGTCCAAAGTACTAATATCCCGAGTATTTCTAAATTCATGATGGCACACCACCTTTTTCAGCAGCTCGGTCTTCTAATTCGCGCTCAACAGGATTTTTTCTAAACATCCTGCTTAACACGACAATTGTCCCTATCGCGAGGATGACATATAACCCAGCAAAAAGAATAAGCATAAGGTCCACTTGATTGCTAGATGTAGCGGCATCTGCGGTACGCATCAAACCCCGAAGCACCCATGGCTGTCTGCCAACTTCGGCCATCCACCAACCCGCCTCAATCGCAAGGATAGAGAGGGGGCCACCCAACACAATCAACCATCTGAACCACTTTGTCTCAATGATTGGCCATCTCCTTTTCATCCCTATCCAAAATACAAATGATAATACAACCATCCAAATCCCAATCGTGACCATAATATCAAATAGATAGTGAATATAAAGGGGAGGGATTTCATCCTCAGGAAACTGATCCAATCCGAGTACTTCAGCTGTAGGATCATTATGTGCCAATACACTTAGTGCAAAAGGCAGCTTAATAGCATATTTAACTTCTCCATTTTCCAATTTTCCGTATAAAATAAGCGGTGCTTTACCTTCTGTCTCAAAATGCCATTCAGCAGCGGCTAACTTTTCGGGCTGGTATTCTGCTAAATACTTACCAGAAAAATCACCTATGATTGCAGCGCCAATTGCAAAGATAAGCCCTAGCTTCATCGTTAGAGCCAATGCTTTTTTATGATAAATATGATTAGAACCTTTTAATAATCGGAATGCTGCTATGGAGGCAAGTACAAAAGCTGAGGTCATATATGCCGTCACAACAACATGAGCTACTTTTGTCGGCATCGCTGGATTAAACATCGCCAAAATAGGATTGATATTAATGAGCTGGCCATCCACTAGGTCAAATCCTTGTGGTGCGTTCATAAATGCATTGACCATTGTAATAAAGACAGCTGAAAAAGAAGCACCAACAGCAACTGGAATAAGTAGGAGTAGATGTTTTCTTTGGTTTTCAAATCGGTCCCATGTATACAAATAAATCCCTAAGAAAATAGCCTCAAAGAAAAAAGCAAATGTTTCCATGAAAAGGGGGAGGGCAATGACATTTCCTGCAAGCTCCATAAAATTAGGCCATAACAACGATAACTGTAATCCAATAGCGGTTCCTGTTACAACGCCAACGGCCACTGTAATAACAAAACCACGCGTCCATCTTCTAGCTAGAAGAATATAATGTTCGTCATTTTTTTTAATTCCGACCCATTGGGCAATCATAATCATGAGTGGAATTCCCACACCAATCGTAGCGTATATAATATGAAAAGAAAGCGTAAGTTCCGTTAAAATTCGACTGTAAAATAATGCATCTTCATTAACCAACTACTTTTCCTCCTTTTATCCACCAAAAATTCTGCCAAGTATCGAAACGAACATGATCGCCGCCACACTGAAAGCGAGCCATATAAGACCCTTCTCATGTTTTTTATACATATTCCATCTCTCCTTGTTTGAAAATGGATCTCTCCCTTTAATTATCATACCCATTTAAAAAGCTGGATTTACAAAAGGGTTTGACAAATTGTCAACATACTCTCGTCTATATTGTGAACAATATCACATAAGAAAATAAATTTCCAATGAAACGAAACAAAATCTCAAAACTTTCGTCAAAGATTATGGAGAACAATATCAAAATCGAGGTGCTAACATGAAAAAAGTAATGGGTTTAACAGGTATGATTGCAATTATACTTTTATCACTTATTGGATGCAGCAATGAAGCTGCTAATAAAGCAGGTGCATCTGGAGTTTCTATTGAAGAAATCGTGGGTGCTATAAAAGAACAAATCGGAGAAGATTTAACAGCGGTGGGAGTTGCAGATGCACTTAAAGATGGTGTTCTACAAGCATACATAGAAAGTGACCTCGTAAAGAAGGATGAAGCTAATCCGGATAGTGATTTTCTTATGGAAAAATTGTCGCTCAACGTAGATGATTTAGAGGAAGGTTATGTTATCGCCGCAATGATGAATATTAATTCTGATGAAATTATTCTGTTAAAGGCTAAGGACGAATCCAAAGTGGATGGTTTGATTGAGGCGTTAAAAAAAGAAAAGGAAGCACAAATTAACACATGGGAACAATATTTACCTGATCAGTATGAAAAGGTAAAAAATAATATTATAAAAGTAAAAGGTCCTTACGTAATCTACATTACGTATGAACATCCTGAAAAATTGGAAAAGATATTCGATGATAAACTTAAATGATTTTTGTTGCTTAGGTGTGATGAAATGGTTTTTAGCAGCTTAGTTTTTCTTTTTGTCTTTTTACCTATTACATTATTTATCTATTTTATTAGTCCGAATAAACTAAAAAACTTGCTCCTTCTCTTTGTCAGCTTGATTTTTTACGCATGGGGGGAGCCTATTTACATTCTGTTGATGCTTTTTTCGGCTGTGGTCGATTATGTTCATGGCATCTTTATCGCAAAATTTAAGGGGAGATTTTTTGCAAAGCTTTTTCTATTTTCCTCGTTATTCATAAATATAGGAATACTTTCCTTTTTTAAATATGCGAATTTTTTCATAGAAAATCTTAATCTTTTACTGGGAGCGGATTTAGGATTGTTGAATTTACCGCTTCCAATCGGCATCTCCTTTTACACTTTCCAAACGATGAGCTATACGATTGACGTATATAGGGGCAGGGTCCAGCCGCAAAAAAATCCAATTGCTTTGGCAATGTATGTTTGTTTATTTCCGCAGCTGATAGCAGGTCCAATTGTCCGTTATGAAACAATTGAAAAAGAGCTGATTCATAGACGTGTTACTGTACATCAATTTGCGGAAGGGATCCGCTTATTTATCATTGGACTGGGCAAAAAAGTATTACTTGCCAATAATATAGGTTTTCTTTGGAACAGCATAGAGGGACGGAGCTTTTCAGAGCTGACAGTTATTTCATCATGGCTCGGAATAATTGCATTTGCACTGCAAATCTATTTTGATTTTAGCGGATATTCTGATATGGCGAGAGGATTAGGAAAAATGTTTGGATTTAACTTCCCTGTTAATTTCCAATATCCATATTTATCTAGAAGCATTACAGAATTTTGGCGGAGATGGCATATGACTTTAAGTGGCTGGTTTCGTGATTATGTATATATTCCGCTTGGTGGAAGCAGGGAAGGGAAGTTGAAGCTTTATCGAAATCTTTTCATTGTTTGGGGACTGACTGGATTTTGGCACGGTGCAAGCTGGAATTTTATCGTGTGGGGACTTTATTTTGGTTTATTCATTGCTGTAGAAAAGGGAGGATTTAATCAATTATTAGCTCGGCTTTATCCTGTTTTTCAACATTTATATTTCATTTTCTTTATATTAATTGGATGGGTATTATTTGTATTCGAAGATCTTAAGGCAGGGTTCCAATATTTATCTATTATGTTTGGACTGTCAGGAAACTCCGTTTTAAATGAACTAACATTATATGAGCTTTATACAAATGGCGCCTTATTTATTATTGCAATTATTGGAGCTATGCCGGTTATAAAGCTTTTTGAAAATAGAAGAATTATATCAATACTCTCGCCTATTTTTTACTTTACAATTCTGTTGCTTTCGACAGCTTTTCTAGTGAATGAATCGTATAATCCATTTTTATATTTTCGTTTTTAACGAGGGAAGAATATGCATGTAACTGATAAGATTATAGCTTTTATGTTTATAAGTTTTATAGGAATTATTACTATATTGAATATGATTACAGACGATATCTTCTTCTCGGAACAGGAAAATCGAATACTCAATCAAAAACCAACATTTTCACTTGAAAATATTCTATCTGGCAAATTTATGGATCGATATGAATCGTATATATCGGATCAATTCGCATGGAAGAAGAGCTGGTTGCAGATAAAAGCTGTTTCTGAGAAGGCGATATTAAAACAAGAATCCAATGGGATATACTTTGGCAAAGATGGGTTTTTATTGGAAGGATATAAGGAACCAAAAGCCCAGTTACATAAAAACATTGAGTATATCAACTATTTTGCAGAGAAAAACAAAGATATTGATTCCTATGTTTTACTTGCGCCGACATCTATTGAAATTCACAAAGAGAAACTGCCTATATTTGCTCAGTCTTATTCACAAAGAGCAGTGATGGATGAGGTGAATGCTCAACTTCTTAATTCGGTTCAATTTATTGATGTATCATATTCATTAAGAAATCATGGAAACGAAGAAATTTTCTTTAAAACAGATCATCATTGGACGATGCGTGGAGCTTACTACGCCTATATACAAGCCGCGCAAACATTGGGATTTGAACCTTATTCTATTGGTGATTTCGAACTCGAAACAGTATCTGATGATTTTTATGGAACATATGCCTCCAAAGTGCTGGGACATCCTGTCATCCCAGACAGTATAGAATTGTTTAAACCCTTAACAGATCCATCGTACAAAATACAGTATGAAGACAATAAGGAGCTATCAAATTCATTATTTGAATGGTCGTTTTTAAAGAAAAAAGATCAATATTCCTTCTTTTTAAATGGAAATCATAGTTTAGTAACGATAAAATCAAATATAAGAAATGGTCGGAAACTAGCAGTAATTAAGGATTCATATGCTCATGCATTTATTCCTTTTCTAGCCAATCACTTTGAAGAAATAGTTGTGATTGATTTGCG
The DNA here is from genome assembly GCF_024626525.1 of Lederbergia panacisoli. Taxonomy (GTDB): domain Bacteria; phylum Bacillota; class Bacilli; order Bacillales; family Bacillaceae_C; genus Lederbergia; species Lederbergia panacisoli. The sequence goes on along the minus strand of NZ_JANJGU010000001.1, from coordinate 83,060 downwards.
CTACTTTCATAAAGATGTTCATGCTTTTATTCGAGAAAATGATGTTAAAGAAGTGTTGTTTCTTTACAATGTAGTAAATTTTACAACAGACTCCAATCTAATATGGTTGAAAAAGTAGAATAAGGTGGACAATAATGGAAATGAAAGATCAAATCACAAAGATTTTGAAAGAATTCTACAATATAGATGCGCTCAGGATAGAACAACGAACTGGCGGATGGTCTGCATTAGCTTTTTTTGTAGAAGATCGAAATAGAAAATATTTTTTAAAGGTTTATAACAAACGCAAGCAAGCTGTCATTCAGTGGATTGATGCTATCGATAGTTACATCCCGTTAGTAAAGTGGCTGCATGATGATTATCCAGAAATAAAAAAGCATATTATTAGCCCAATTTTTACGGAGCATAAAGAATTTAAATGTGAAGATGGAAGCTATGTTTACTTACTTTTTGAGTTTATAGAAGGTGAGACAATTGCTGAGAGCTCTCTAAGCCCTAGTCAAATTAATGAATTAGCAAGAATTATCGGCTTACTTCATAGGAGTACATCCAAAATTCCAAATGAACTAAAAGAACTGCAGACCGTTGAAGCCTTTGAGATTGATTATTGTAATTTATTGTCCTCATTTATTAATGACGAGCTAAATAAAGAGGAAGATGCAGTCCTAGAAATTGTTAGTCCGTATCATAATTGTTTATTAGATAAAATTGAAAGAATGAAATATTTGTCAACTACATTAAAAAACAAGTCACTCAAATATGTATTGTCCCACGCTGATGCCCATAATTGGAATATCATGCAAGGTCAAAATTTGATGCTAATTGATTGGGAATGCGTAAAACTTGCACCACAAGAACAGGATCTTATTTTAGTTATGATTGAGCCATATGCACAACAGTTTTTAAAAGAATATAAAAAACATATGAATTTTGCTACGCCTGATCTAGATGCACTCGAATTTTATTTCCTAAAAAGAAAATTGGAAGATATCTGGGAATGGATTATGGATTTGCGCATTGATGGCCTTGTGAAATCAGAAGATCTTACGCTTAACCTGCTTAAAGGTACATTAGATGAATGTTTACGGGCTGATCGCTTTCGTTCAGACTTAGAAAAGGTTATTTTATAGTTTTTTTATCATTACTAAAAAAGTGGTATCGTTTGCTATGAAAGATGTTTGCGTTTCGAAGCCTAATTTCTCATAAAGCGTAATAGCTCTTTTGTTAAATTCAGCAACCGTTAAACGAATTTTGTTTAAATTATACTTTTCTTGAAGTTCACTGATGATAAAACTAATAAAAGTAAAACCCAATCCTTTTCCCGTTAACTCAGGGTTCATGCCGAATCCTAAATCAAGCAAATCTTCTACATCCGGATAAGATCCTATATCCCGACCAATAGGCACCTGGGCGAATTGTCCTACACAATAAAAGCCAATAAGATCGTCACCATTGAAAACTGCCTTATACTGCAGCATTTCTTGGAAAGAATCCTCAGGGCCGTCCATATTATAGAAATCGTATGGTGGTTCGTATTTCCATTTAATAATTTTCTTTGCATCATTTTTTGAAATTTTTTTAGTCAGCATTTTCATTATCTCCGAAAGAATTAATTTGTTTTTAATTTTAATATAAATTCAACAAAACGGAAATAAGGAAAATTTATGGAGGGAGAAGTAATAGGTCAAACAATAACTGCTGGATTTCAAATAGGCGTTATGAGAACTTTCCAATCTCCCAAAGCAAAGGAACATTTTGTTGAAAAGCAATATATTTTAGAAGGGAATTTATCCTTAGTAAGCGAATATAAATTGTATAAAATCATAAGGAGAAAAGTATGAAGAAGTTTTTTAAAAACCCTTCTAAAGTTTCACTCATTTCTTTAATAGCTACCATTGTTGTATTTATATTGCAGCTAATCATACCTACGATGGTGGATAAAGTATTGGGACCAATTTTTCTAGTTTTTCTTTTATTAAATCCTCTTTTTGGATTTATTTGTTCATTTTTTATTAAAGGAAAACGAAAAATTTTATACATACTCATGCACCTAGCTTGTATATGTACGATTTCAGTTTTTGCAATATTAGTCATTATTTTTAGGTATTTCGCTTCTTTTGGTCCTTAAATTTAACACCACAACATTTCGTGGTGTTTTTTATATTCCGTTTGTCCTACAATAATCCGCAACAAGCTGTTCGATTTGGTCAATTTCGGGATATTTTCCATGAAAGGTAAACTTTATTTCTTCAAGGAATTCCCCTTCATGATACACATGAACCGCCCCATTTTGCTCAATGACACTAAATTCCGATTCAAATATATATCCATTTCGTTCAATCGCACCCATTAATCAAACCTCCCAGTTATTTTCATTTTACTTTTCCCTATTTTAAAACATTAAATCATGAATAGGTTTGAACCATTTTTGGAAAGCTTTTTTTAAAAATCAAGAAATGAGTGTTTATATGCGTTATTTATTTTCGGTTATTTTTTTACTTTCTATCATTTTGTTTAATGGACATTTTGCTGAAGCAAAGGATGAAGGAATCGGGATTTGGGTTGATATGCTCCCTTGGGATGAAGTGAATGGAATATTGCCGAAGTATAGTAAGTTTACGATTATGGATGTGGAGACAGGAAAGAAGTTTAATGTACAAAGGCGGGCGGGAAGTGGGCACGCGGATGTTCAACCATTGACATCAAAAGATACGAAAATTATGAAGGGCATTTATAACGGAAAATGGAGTTGGAAGAGAAGGGCAATCATAGTCATTCATCAAGATCAGTGGATTGCTGCTTCTATGCATGGGATGCCGCATGGTGCCGGAAAATTGGACAATAATTTCCGAGGCCATTTTTGCGTTCATTTTAATGGAAGTACAACTCATCGAAAAAAAGCTGTTGATCTTTCACATCAACTTATGATCATGAAATCTGCAGGTATATTGAATGAATACTTGAATAGCGCCGAACCGTACGAGCTTATTCAAGCTTTTACAGCAGGTATAAAGCAAAAGGATAGACGCATTGTCTCAGCTATTTCATTACAAAAAATAAACTGGAAGATGCAGTTCAATAAAGTTGAAAATATTAAACCAAGACAAATATCAGTAAGACCTTTTAGAAAAGATGAATTATATCTTAATATCCCAGTTGACATCGAATGGATTGATGAAGATTCAAAGCGGCATATTTTTAACGGAACAATTCATTTAATTAGATTTTCACCTGAAGAAGGATGGAAAATTGACGCTAAGCGATTTGTAAAGGATGTTTTTATTCAAAATGGGGGAAGAGAAAGAGCAAAAGGGGTAACAGAAAAGGACTTTCAAATTGACCTTAATTATTGAGGAGCCGAGCTCCCCGCAAACGGTTAGGGCCCCATTGGGATCTTATTTTTATAGTAGTTTTCAGGATTACGGTCCTTTTTCTCCTGTAGTTTTATAAGAAAACAGAAAAGAGAGAATGGAGCCCTTATAAAACCGGGCTTTCTTTCAATTTTGAATTATTTTTTGTTTTTGAATCTCGATTAGGTTCGAATCGAGACTGAAAAACAGTTTTCCTGTGTTTTCAGTCCCAATAGAGTTCGAATCGAAACGCAAATCCGTTTTTCCTATGATTTCAGTCTCGATTGGGCTCGAATCGAGACGCAAATCCGTTTTTCCTATGGTTTCAGTCCCAATCGAGCTCGAATCGAAACGCAAATCCGTTTTTCCTATGATTCCAGTCTCGATCGGGCTCGAATCGAAACGCAAATCCGTTTTTCCTATGGTTCCAGTCTCGATCCGGATTGAATCAAGACCCAAATGCACTTTTCCAATGCAATCGTTTTGACACTATGCCTCTTTAATGAGAAAAATGACTAAATATGCAATTGTTTTGCCATCATCTTTTTAATAATCCTTATTTGTCCTCGATGATTCAATTCATCTTCAAAAACATGGAACCATTTAAAATAATTGTTGGCTTGCTCACCAAACCAGAAGGGAGTCTGTTGAAATAGCCATTCGTCAGGGAGGGCTTTGAATGTTTCTATTGTATAGCGGCGAGTATCGTCTAATTCCTTAATATAAAAATCGATATTATTACTATGGATCTGTTCACGGGCTTTTTCGCCTAAATCTAATGCCGGATTCAATTCATCCATTTCTTCTTCGGTCAACTCACGATTTTCAAAGGATTCAATTTGATAAGCTTTTTCGACAGCCACCATATGTGCTAATAACATTCCGATTGAATTAGCGTCCTTATCGTAAAGGAAATCAAGTTCTTCCACTGTTAATTTTTTTACTTCTTCCAGTGTCATCACTCTTGTATAATTCATCATTGAAACTAATTTACTAAATTCTTCGCTTAAACCATCCTTTTGATCGATTAAAAATAATGTCTTAATATCTATAGCCACATTTTCACCTCATTTATGAAATAATCAACACTTCTTATATATTCGCAAAAAGCTATTAAAATCCTTTTTTATAACTCTGAGTGTTGTTATTTGTTGAGGGGAAATATTATTTAAGTATTTTTTATCTTTTAAAAACTTGATTTGTTTTGTATAATTTATCCATCGAAACTAGAAGGAGGCAATATTAATGAGAAATCAAATGACACTAGGACAAAAATATAAGGGTGCAACACTAAGTTAATAACGATTGTGTTCCCCTTATATGTGTAGATTACATTCAGGAAATCTAACATAAGAGGGGTAAGCTTGTGAATAATCGAATAAAGAAGTTTTTGTCGTACTATAGACCATATTTGAAGCTGTTTTATACAGTAATGACATGTGCATTAGTTGGTTCAGGTATTGCACTTTTGTATCCGCTGTTAACAAGATTCATTACAAAGGATATATTGGAAAATGACCTTTCCAATGCATTAAACCAAATATATATCGTCTGCGGGATCATGCTCATTTTGATGGTCATCCAAAATATTTGTCAATTTATAGTGGATTATCATGGTCATAAAATGGGTGCGATGATGGAAAGCGATATGCGGAGAGAATTATTTGAGCATTATCAAAAACTATCATTCAATTTTTATGATACACAAAAAACAGGGCAGCTAATGTCTAGAGTTACGAACGATTTGTTGCTTTTGTCTGAGTTGTATCACCACGGACCCGAGGACTATATTAAGTATTTTATAAAATTTGTCGGTGCGTTCGTCATCCTATTTTTCATTAACGCGAAATTAACGTTGGCGATTTTTATCTTTTTGCCTTTCATGGCCGTGTTTGCACTGTATTTCAATAAAAAAGTAAATATCGCTCTTAGAAGAAATAAAGATAGGATTGCGGACATTAACTCACAAGTAGAAGACAGCTTATCCGGCATACGGGTAGTTAAATCATTTTCAAATGAAAAGTTTGAAGTAGAAAAGTTCAATTATGAAAATAATCGCTTCCTTGAAAGCCGTAAAAATGGCTATAAAAGTGAAGCTTATTTTTCAACTGGGATGGATATTTATGTCCAACTCATTACCATTACTGTGATCGTATTTGGTGGCATCAATATCATCCATGCTTCTTTAGACTTGCCCGATTTGATTACGTTTTTGTTATATATTGCGTATTTAATTGAGCCGATCCAAAAATTAGCTCATGTGACGATGCAATTTCAAGATGGGATCACTGGGTTTGATCGTTTTATGGAAATCATCGAAACGGAACCCGATATAAAAGACTCCGCAAATGCAATTGATCTGAAGAATGTAGAAGGAAATATTGAGTTCAGAAATGTCGGATTTAATTATAACGGAAACAACCACCGTGTTCTGAATAATATTTCTTTAGAAGTTCAATCAGGGGATTATATTGCTTTAGTTGGACCATCAGGGATTGGAAAAACTACATTATGTTCTCTCATCTCGCGTTTTTATGATGTAAAAGAAGGGGAAGTTTTACTAGATGACGTGAATATAAGGGACGTAAGTTTGCATTCGCTACGAAAGAATGTTGGTATCGTTCAACAAGATGTTTATTTATTTGCCGGGACTGTGATCGAAAATATTCGTTACGGAAAACCTGATGCAACGAAAGAAGAAATAGTTGAGGCGGCAAAAAACGCGAATGCTCATGAATTTATTATGAACTTGCCAAATGGATATGACACCGGTATTGGTCAAAGGGGTGTTAAATTATCGGGAGGGCAAAAACAAAGGTTGAGCATCGCCCGTGTCTTCCTAAAAAATCCTCCTATTTTGATTTTTGATGAAGCAACAAGCGCTCTTGATAATGAAAGTGAAAAAATCGTTAAAGAATCACTAGAGATCTTAGCTGAAAATCGAACGACAATTGTGATTGCCCATCGTTTATCGACGATTAGAAATGCGAAAAGAATTATTGTCTTAACCGACGACGGGATCAGTGAAGAAGGCACACATGAGGAATTGCTTGCACTAAACCGGACATATGCAAATTTGTATAATATGCAGTTTGTCATTTAGCTGTTTGAGAAAATCTCCCTTTTCATTGTGAAGAGGGAGATTTATTCATTTCATGAAGTAACCATTAAAATTCATCGTAGTTACAATATTTCTAGTATAATAGATTATCATTCAATTACAATCTAATAGTAAAAAAAGGGAAGCAACTCCTGTGTTGCAATATTTCAGCAAGCCTCAACGCAGCTATTAACAATCATTTAAATCTTCGTCCGAATCTCCCACAATTCCGGGAAGAAATAGTGATCAAGGACTTTCTTTAAATAACCAACACCAGATGAGCCTCCGGTTCCAATCTTGTGTCCGATGATTCTTTCAACCGTTTTCATATGACGGAACCGCCATTGTTGGAACCAATCTTCGATGTCAACCAGTTTTTCAGCCAACTCGTACAAATCCCAATGCTTGTCGACGTTCTGGTAGACAGCTAGCCAAGCCTGCTCGACGGTATCATCTTTTTCATATGTTTTTGAAAAATCACGTTGCAATACTTCTGGGTTAATTGGAAATCCCGCGCGGGACAATGCTTGAATGGTAACATCATAGAGTCCTGGACGATGGTAAGCTTTATCCAAAATCTCAAAAAGCTCCTCATTCTTTTCATAGATTTTTAGAATATGCGGCGTTTTATAGCCAAGGACAAATTCAACCAAGCGATATTGATATGATTGAAATCCAGATGCATTTCCCAATTTGTCACGAAATCCCATGTACTCTGAGGGTGTTAAGGTTGATAATACATCCCATGTTTGGATAATCTGAGATTGAATTTTGGAAACACGGGCGAGCATTTTAAATGAAGTTTGCAACTCATTCCGCTCTATTGCCTCTATTGCAGCTTGGATTTCATGAATAATCAACTTCAGCCACAATTCACTTACATGATGGATAATAATAAATAACATTTCATCATGATGGTCAGACATTCGAATCTGACTGGTCAATAATCTATCAAGCTGCAAATAATCACCGTACGTCATTTTTTCTCTAAAATTTGTATGGATGTTTTTTTCTGTTTTAAATGTTTCATTCGTATCATGTTCACTCATTTAAAATTCCTCCTTTCGAGATTGATCGTAATACAGCACGAACTGGACTGCCATCAGCCCCCTTAATGGCGAGCGGCAAGGCGATTAGTTCATAAAAGCCTTCATTTACATGGTCTAGCATGAGATTCTCCAAAATATGAATTTCATGTTTGTAAAGTGCATGGTGGGTGTCCAAAGTCTTGCTGTCAGGCGGATCAACGGAAGGCATGTCAACACCGAGTAATGTTACACCCCTTTCTTTTAAAAATGGTGCAAGATTAGGATCTAGAAAGGGCATTTGTTTAGGGAAATATTTTGGATTATTTGGGAGTGCTGTTCGCAATAAAATTCGAGCAACGTTGTCCCAGTTGAATCTTTGTAATACCTCAGCGGTTATTTTCTCGGTATGGCTAACGTCTGCAACAAACGCTTTGCCAATATAGTGACCCAAATCCAGTTGATCGACAGTTTTTCCGTTTGAGTCATAGTGAAATGGTGCATCAATATGTGTTCCTGTATGCAAACTAGTTGTCATTTGTCCGATATTAACGGATCCCGTTTGTTCCTTTGTATACGTAAGGGAAAAAGAAAAAGGCGTGTCTTCTGGCCAATGCGCCATATCGTTTGTCAACGGTTGGGAAATATCAAACCACTTGGTCATTAAGCAATGACACCTCGCTTGTTTTCGAATTTATTATATCGCTCTTCCTTCATAACCGTTTTCAAAATTTGCACGACATGCCATACTTCTGCAAATGTATTATATAAAGCGACCGGTGCCAAACGAATTCCATTCGGGTTGCGAAAATCTGGTACAACTCCTTCAGCTTTTAAGGCCTTGCAAATGCGGGCTGCCTCGGAGTGTTTCAGAAAAATATGTCCGCCTCGTGACAGGGAATCCCTTGGGCTGGCAATCGTAAAGCTGTATTCCGCCAGTTCAATTTCAATTAACTTTATCAAGTATTCCGTTAAACGCAGTGATTTTTCACGAATTTTATCAATGCCTGCTTCCTGAAACATTTCCAATGAACCTAATAATGGTGCAGCACTTAACAAATGCGGCGTACCGATTTGAAAAGCACCGGCATTTTTTGCTGGAGTCAGCGTATGGTCCATATTGAATTGTTTATCTTTTGCAGAGCTGAACCAGCCGGCAAGGCCTGGTTGATTGCCAAAATGTCTCGCGTTTACATAAAGACCGCCAACACTTCCAGGACCTCCGTTTAAATGTTTATACGTACACCAGAAAGCAAAGTCAACATCCCATTCAGACAATTGGTGCGGGATGGCTCCTATAGAGTGGCATAGATCAAATCCGATGATTATATTTCGTTTTCGGGCTTCAGCTGTTAATGTCTTCATATCTAGAATTTGACCACTGCGATAGAGAACACTTGGCAAAACAATTAAGGCAATATCTTCTGTCATGCTTGCGATAATATCCTCTGTTTCCAATGTATCTCCATATTTGCTTTTCACTTGGACTAGATGTTTGTCTGGGTTAAGACCTCTTAAGTTTAACTGGCTTTTTAATGCATATATGTCGGAAGGAAAGTTTAATTCATCAGCAAGTATTTTAGTTTTATTCCCTATCGGCTTATAGAAACTGGCAACAAGTTGATGAAGATTTGTTGTAGTTGAGCCTGTAACAATGACTTCATCTGCATTTGCTCCTATTAGTTTTGAAGACATTTCACCAAGCTTTTCGGATAAATAAAACCATGGATGTTCTCCCTCAGTCCACCCATCAATCGCATATTTTTTCCACATCTCTAATATTTTCCCTATTGAAAGTTCAGCACGCCTCGATAAAAGCCCCAATGAATTTCCGTCAAAATAAATTTTTTGATCCGAAACGTAAAATTCATTGCGGTATTCTTTTAGCACATCGATTTGATCCATTTCTTGTGCATAGGAAAACTGTGTGTTCATGTCAAGGACACCTCTTAGTTTATTTTTATGCAACATACATATTCTTCTGAAAATTTAGTATACAATAACACAAAAAGAAATGCAAAAAAATTATTAGGCCAAAAAAATAAAAATTTGATTGAATGAAATATACAAATGACTTCTTCAAAATGAGGCATGAAAGTAATCCCTATACTAGCATCGAATTTCACATGAACAGAGGAAGATGCACTAATCTGTAGGCGAATAAATAATAAGAGTTATTAACTGTTATTTTTAAAAATACAAATTTTATTTATGTATTGACTATTTTGACAACTTTGGGTAACATAATGTGAACAAAAAGCAAAAAAAAAATTAGAACAAAAAAACAAATTTTTGCTTTGATTTGGGAGTGACTGCAATGTTGGTGATTACAGCTGATGTGGTAAGAGATATACTTTCCGTTAAATCGTGCATGAATGTAATGGAAAGAGCCCTAACAGATTTGGCAAATGGACAGGCGCTTCAAGTACTCCGAACTGTTCTCCCTTTGGAAGGAGAGAATGTATTGGGCCAAATGCCATCTTATCTGAAAAATGATGGAGTGATTGGTACAAAGGTCATAACCGTATATCCAGATAATAACCAAATTGGTTTTCCCTCACACCAGGGTGTTGTATTACTATTTAACGCGATAAATGGCAAGTTGCAAGCAATAGTGGATGGCAATGAAATAACGGCTATCAGAACTGCAGCAGTAAGTTCGATTGCTACAGATCTATTAGCTAATAAAAATTCACATACATTATCCATTTTGGGTACAGGCGAACAAGCTAGAAGCCATCTAGAAGCAATGCTGTTAGTTCGGCCGATAAAATATGTAAGAGTTTGGAGCAGGCATAGGAAAAACGGTCTAGCTTTTAAGGAGGAAATGGAGGCTAAACTCAATATTTCTGTCGATGTTTCTGACTCAGCCGAGGAGGCAGTTCATCAAGCAGACATTATCTGTACCGTAACGGCTGCAAGAGAACCTATTTTAAAAGGTGAATGGGTGAAAGAAGGCGCACATATTAATGCAGTTGGCGCATGCAAGGCAAATGATCGAGAGCTTGCTACTGATTTAGTAAAGAAGTCAGAATTTTATGTAGATAGGGTTGAATCTGCTACAAAAGAATCGGGTGACTTCCTTATCCCGCTTCAGGAAGGGGTGATCAATGAGAGCCATATCAAGGGGGAGATTGGCGAGTTATTAATTGGAAAGATCCCTGGAAGAAAGTCCGAAAAAAGCATTACCATTTTTAACTCATTAGGCTTGGCAATTGAAGACATTGCTGCTGCAAATTTTATCTATAAAGAAATGAGCAAAAAAAATGAGGTATCTAACTACTAAGGCGGGATTAGTATGACCAATAAAGAAGGATTATTTGATTTTCAATTAAGTGTTGAAGAAGAAGAGAGAGGAAAAAGATTACACGAAGAAAGCATCATTATAGATCTGTTATTTCAGGGACCTTTATCCCCTCGGGCAATATCTGAGGAAATTTCCGAGAAATTAAAACAAGAATGTGAGCCGTATCGTCATGATCCTTTTGTATATAGCGGAATGCCAAGGAAAATAATTTCCAGAATGTCCGTTAGCGGGGAGATTCCTGAATTCAAGGAAGAATGGTATCAATCAGGCATTACTGCCGCAAATAGGCAATTAAGTTTAACCAATCCAGAAAATATCATTATGAGCATGGCTGAAGTACAACAACAATTTGACGCATTTGATTGGTTAATCAAAGCTGTTTCCGCGGAAGACATTAGAAATGCAAAAAGCAATGACCTTAAGGCGGGAATTGTTACATCCCAGGAAACAAAAGGCCTTGGGACAAATTTGGAATTGCTTGATTCCCTTTATGACTTTGGACTCAGGGTTCAGCAATTAACATACAATACACAAAATTATATCGGTGCAGGTTGTGCAGAGAAGTCAAATGCTGGCTTAACCAATTTTGGTATAAAATTCGTTGAACGACTTAATGATCTTGGAATCGTTGTAGATACAGGCCATTGCGGAAAACAAACAACACTTGATGCTTGTAAATATTCTAAGCAGCCTGTAATTGCCTCACATACAGGGGTTGAGAATATTTTCAACCATATGCGCTGCAAGAGCGATGACGAAATCAAAGCAATTGCCAATACAGGCGGGGTCATTGGTGTGTTCGCGATGCCTTGGTTCATCCATGATGATCCCAATCATACGACAATCAACCATGTGCTCGATCATATTGATTATGTTGTTGATTTAGTTGGCATTGATCACGTCGGAATTGGAACGGATTGGCCGATGAGCGATGTGACCTGGTCGCTTGTTTATTTTAAAGAACATATCGCACCCACTCTAGGTTTTGCCAAAGGGAATGGTCCATCAACGGAAACCATCATCGGTTTGGAGAAATACAGCTATTTTATCAATGTGACCCGTGGACTGATCAAAAGAGGATATTCGGATGAAGAAGTTAAGAAAATCATTGGTGAGAACTGGTTAAGGGTATTTGAACAAGTGTGGTGAGAAAAGCAGAAGCGCCTTGCTCATCGACGTATAAACTTCAGGGTCTTCGACTGAGATAAAGGAAACACGGCGAGGGACGAGCAAGTGAAATTGGCATTTCAAATTTCACCTGATGTTGACTTACGCAAAAGAGAAGGACTGGAAGTTTGCAAGTCGATAAGCGCTGGAGCTAGACAGCGAAAAGCCACGACATAATAGTAAGGAGGGACTTTTCAATGAATACGTATTTAAACAATACTATTTTTAATTATTATTGTGCTGGGATTTACGAAGGGAAAATACGCTTTGATCCGAAAAATATCATGCATGCTAAGGTGGATCAGCGGCAGCGAACACAAATGAACGAAAATGTGATTGCGGAAAATTTAAATGCAAATCTCCCTTTTTCATACATACATGAAAATATTGAATGCTATGCAAAGGCAGAATGGGACACTGAGGAAGTAGTTTTAGAGAATGATAGTCTTTACAAAAAACATATAAACTATCAAGCCGACATTGACGGAAAGGAACTAACTTCCCAGGTTTGGGCACGAAGAAATGATACAGCTATCGATGTAGTAACACTGGACGAGAAAATCATCGCATTTGTTTGTCCAAATCGGTATGGAATGGAAGTGATTGTTAAATCAGGATTTGAACAATTGACACCGCTAGTTGTTTATAATGATTCAAATCTTTCAAAGCCTGAATACGGCATCAATGACCTTGGTACCTTTATGATCCCGATGAGAGATGGAGTAAAATTGGCAACCGATGTCTATTTGCCGGAGGGAATTGAAAAAGGAGCAAAATTGCCTACCATTCTAATTCGGACCTGTTATGACCGGCATGCTAAAAAAGACGCTTTAATCCGCTGGGCCAATAAAGGCTATGCCGTTGTCAATCAGGATGTACGGGGGCGGGCTGATTCAGAAGGGGATTTGGTACCTTTTTATTATGAAAGAGATGACGGCAGCGACACGATTGATTGGATCATTAATCAGAAATGGTCCGATGGCAATGTCGGGATGTGGGGTGCATCCTATTTAGGATATGTTGTCGTATCCGCTGCAACAAGCGGTCACCCAAATCTTAAAGCCGTTGTTAATGAAGTAAATGTCGGTTCCCCATTTGTTGACACCGTAAGAAGAGGCGGTTCATTGTGCTCCTGGCCCCTCTTAAGCTGGACATTGGCCCAGTCGGTTGGGACAAGAACAGATTTCAACATCTTTAAAGGAGATGCAATAAATGTCGAGAATGCGGTAGATGCAAGGCCAATTAAAGAAATCCCTCAGCAAATGATTGGGAAAAATTCAGGTCCTTGGGATATTTGGAGCGAGCATCCGGAGTATGATGATTTCTGGGATAACTGTAATTTTTCCAAACGCGGTGACCAGGTAAAAGTTCCGATGTTTGTTATTTCCGGTTGGTATGATGGGGATGGTCCGGGTGTATCTGAAACATGGCGGATGTTAACGAAACATGATGTACCGAATCGTAAAATATGGCTAGGTCCGTGGGAACATAACCCAAATCGGGCACGGGATTTGATGGGTGTTAATTTCAGCAATGATGCGGTTGTATACCATTATGATGTTGATGTCCTTAGGTGGTTTGACCGATATTTGAAAGGAATAGCCAATGGCATTGATGAGGAACCGAGGGCTACCTACTATGTTGTTGGAGATAATGAGTGGAAAACATCCGCCGATTGGACTCCGGAAGAAGCGACGATTACAAAATTCCATTTAAATAGCAATGGTTCGGCCAACTCGAGTAATGGTAATGGTTTGTTGCAACTGACACCGCCTGACAAGAACCAAGCGGATACATTTATTTACAATCCAAATGAACCGTTTGATTTTAGCGGATTAAGAGAACCGGAGATTCTTAATAAGTATGAAATCAGAAATGATATCCTTGTGTACACATCACCCGCCCTCGAAGAAGATTTGGCGATCGCTGGAGAGCTGTCAGCGGAAATTTATGCAGCCAGTTCAGCGGTAGATACGGATTGGGTTGTTACGTTAAGCGATGTAAATCAAGATGGAAAATCCGTATTTCTTTCCAACTATATCATCCGGGCCAAATATAGGAACGGTTCCGCTGCACCTGAATTGTTGACGCCAGATGCGATTGAAAAATATGATATTTACTTGCAAAACATTGGTCATACATTCAAAAAGGGACATAAAATTAGATTTTCAATTACGTCTTCCAGCAAATTCGTAGCATTTCCTAATCCGAATACCGGTGCAGGCCCTTACGAGGAATCAGAAGCAATTATTGCAAAACAGCAAATTTTCCATAGCGCTGACTATCCAAGCCATGTAAAATTGCCTGTTCTATACGGCAGTATCTAATTTAGCATTTTTGTGAAACCTTAAAAGAGTATTGCTATTAGGCGGAAGGTTGAGAAGGCAGAAATGAAAAACATAAATGATGAAAAGTATAATTTAATGTCAATTATGAAAAGTATTTCAAAACAGTTTGGGGATAAGTGCGAAGTTGTTTTACATGATTTTTCACAAGGTTTCGAGAAAAGTGTCATTGCCATTGAGAATGGTCACGTAACCAATCGAAATATTGGTTCCAGCATTACGAATCTTGGATTGGAGTACGCGACAGACGATGGTAATGATATGGGGATTTACAATTACACATCGCACACAAAAGATGGAAAAATATTGCGCTCTTCTACAGCGATCCTTCGCGATGAAGAAGGGAAAATAATTGGCTCTTTATGTATTAACTTTGATATCTCTGACTTTTTATTCATTGAAAATACTATTAGAGATTTAACGATGAGCAATGAAAAATTGCCGATGGATGAAATGTTTGTTCAAGATGTAAATGAATTATTCGAATATTACATTGAAATGTGCATTAAGATTATTGGTAAACCCATTTCTATCATGACAAAAGAAGATAAAATCAAGGCGATTGAATATTTGGACTCGAAAGGTGTTTTTTCAATTACTAAATCAGGTGACAGGGTATGTGAATTATTCAATATTTCCAAATTTACATTGTACAAGTATCTTGATGAAATTAGAAAATGATTAATAAGGGAGTAGGGAAAAATGGTTAAAAAACGATTTTTGATGATCATAGCAATGGTATTTGTTATGGGGCTTGCACTTATTGGCTGCAGTAATTCAGATGATGCAAATACGGGAACCAATAAACCGAAGACTGGAAACAATTCTGGACCAAACGAAGAAGGAGGAGAGGGAGTAGAGGGAGGCAAGGTAACATTTGCTTTTTATGCAGCCCCGGGAGGTGTTTTCAACCCGTTGCTCCTTTCAGAAACAAACGAACAATATATCGTAGAATTTGTTTATGAGAGTTTAATAGAGCTAGATGAGGAGCTTGCTTGGAAACCGCTCTTGGCGAAGAGTTGGGAGTTTGAAGATGATAATAAAACACTAGTTTTTACTCTTAATGAAAATGTGAAATGGCATGATGGTGAACCGTTTACAGCAAATGACGTTAAATATACGTATGAGGTTGTTGCCCATCCCGAATATACAGGCGTAAGGCAGGATTATGCTGGGGATCTAGTAGGATTTGAAGAGTTTAATAGCGGCAAGGCAGATGAGTTATCTGGGGTTGAAGTTGTCAATGATTACACGGTAAAACTACATTTCAAAGAACAGAATGCATTGGCGTTATTCCGTGGTTCCATCGATATTATACCGGAACACGTATTTTCAAAATACGATGTTAAGGATTTAAAGACTGCACCTGAAGTTATTAATTTTAACGATATTATTGGGACAGGCCCTTTTAAAGCTTCTGAATCCGTTACAAATGAGTCTTATTCGTTAGTTCGAAATGATGATTATTTTAAAGGAAGTCCTAAATTAGATGGAGTTGTCTGGAAAGTAGTCAATGAGGATTTAGCCTCAGGTTTATTGGAAAATGGAGAGGTGGATGTTCTCTTGTCCGTTGCTCCGCAAGATTATGAGCTTGTTGAATCTATTCCCGGAATAAAAATGCATGAAGCTCCAGCCTTATCTTATAACTGGCTAGGCTTTAAACTGAATCAACGTCCAAAAGAGGATGTCGAAAAGGGTGTAATTGATCCGGAGCATTTTATTCCTAACAAGAAAGTTCAGGATAAAAAATTGCGCCAGGCCATCGCCTATGCAATTAATCGCGAGGGGATTGTGAACGGTTTGCTTGGTGGTCATGGTACTGTCATAAATGGTCATATGGCTCCATCTTCTTGGGCATATAACGAAGAAGGGGTTAATACGTATCCATTTGATCCTGAAAAAGCAAAATCGATTTTGGATGAAGCTGGCTACAAAGATGCAAATAATGATGGGTTCAGAGAGGATCCGGATGGCAAAGAATTAGTTTTGAAATTAGATTATACAACAGGAGCTAGAGAAAAAGCTGTACCGATTATTGTCCAGCAATTGGAAGAGATCGGCTTGAAAATTGATTTGCAAATGCCAATGGATTTAGGTTCATTGATTTCCATGCTTGAAAAAGACGAAGATACCGATATTTTTGTTGCTGGATGGGAGCCAAATACTGAGGACCCAGACCCTAAATCAACCTATTGGGATACGAAGTCAATCTGGAATATAACGAGATGGAACGATAAACATCAGCAGGAGTTATTAGATAAAGGGGTCAAAACGCCTGAAGCATTCGATCAGGAATACCGTGTAGGAATCTATAATGAGTGGAATGCCTATGTAATGGAAGAACTGCCAATGCTGTCACTTTATGCAAATAACAGCATTCGGGCATGGAATGACAAAATTCAAAACGTTAAGCCCGAACAGCTTAAAATATTCAGAGATATTCATGAATGGTATATTCAAAACTAAATACATTTCAGAGCGGGATAATCTATTATTATCCCGCTTAGGATTTTTAATAGTTAAGAAGATAAAATTCAAATTTGGCATTGTCTAGCTCCAGCGCATATCGACTAGTAAATTTTCTTGCCCTTCTCTTTTGTGTAAGTAAGAGGACCTGAGATTTGTACGTCAATCGGCAAGGCGCTTGCGCATTTCTTAGAAGTAGGTGATCCTATGAGGGAAACGTTACTTGAAGTAAAAAATTTAAAAACTTATTTTAATACAAATAGAGGTCTTTTTAAGGCAGTAGACGGTGTTAATTTAACGATTAACCGCGGTGAAACTGTTGCACTTGTTGGTGAATCGGGCAGCGGCAAAAGTATGACATCTATGTCGATCATGAAGTTAATAGAGTCTCCCGGAGAAATTGTCGATGGGGAAATTATATTTGAAGGACAAGATTTAGTTAAACTAACCAATAAAGAAATGAATCAAATTCGGGGCAATCAAATGGCTATGATCTTTCAGGAGCCTATGACCTCGCTTAACCCTGTATACACGATTGGCAATCAAATTATGGAGCCGCTTCGACAACATCAAAAAATGAGTAAAAATGAAGCGTTGAAGAGAACCGTTGAATTGCTGGAATTGGTTGGTTTTGCCAATGCGAATAGGATGATTAACCAATATCCTCACCAATTATCAGGTGGAATGAGACAAAGAGTGATGATTGCGATGGCAATGTCTAACAATCCTTCTTTATTAATTGCGGATGAACCAACAACAGCACTTGATGTCACAATCCAGGCACAAATATTGGATTTAATGATCGATTTAAAAAAACAGACAGATACATCCATGTTGTTGATTACCCATGATTTAGGCGTTGTCGCTGAAATGGCCGACCGAGTAATGGTTATGTATGCCGGTCAAATTGTAGAAGATACCGATGTGTTGACATTGTTTAAAAATCCGCAGCATCCGTATACAAAAGGATTAATCGCCTCTATGCCAAATATAGATAGTGAAGAAAAAAGGTTGAAGACAATAAAAGGAATGGTTCCTAGCGCCAATGAATATCCAAGCGGTTGTCGTTTTGCTTCCCGTTGCCCTTATCGACAAAAGGAATGCGACCAAGTTCAAGTATTAACTTCGATTACAGAGGGGCATAAAGTCCGCTGTGTTCTAGCAACAAAGGAGGTAAAAGACATTGCAGCCACTTCTGGAGGTTAAAGATTTAAAAAAATATTTTCCAATAACAAAAGGACTGTTGGGCAGGGCAACGGGCTATGTAAAGGCCGTTGAGAGTATCAATTTTACCCTTTTGGAAGGGGAGACATTGGGAATAGTCGGCGAATCCGGTTCGGGTAAGTCGACATTGGGACGTACGATCATGCGACTATTGGACCCCACGGAAGGCAGCATTATATTTCAAGGTCAGGATATTAGCCATTTAAGCAGACAGAAATTGCGTTCATCTAGAAAAAATATGCAAATGGTTTTCCAAGATCCGTATTCTTCGCTTAATCAAAGAATGACAATTGGACAGTTGCTCGATGAACCTTTGTCTATTCATACGAATGAATCACGAAAAAACCGCATGGAAAAAGTAGCAGAGCTTTTAGAAATTGTAGGTTTAAATCCGGAAGTCATTCATCGCTATCCACATGAATTTTCAGGCGGACAGCGGCAACGAATCGGAATTGCCCGAGCCCTTGCAATCAATCCAAAATTGATTATCGCCGATGAACCGGTTTCAGCGCTTGATGTATCGATTCAATCGCAAATTATCAATCTATTAATGGATTTACAGGAGAAATTTCAACTTTCCTATTTATTTATTGCCCATGATCTAAGTGTTGTTAAACATATAAGTGATCGAATCGGAGTCATGTATATGGGGCAAATGATGGAACTGGCTCCGAAAAATGAGCTGTTTCATGAGCCATTGCATCCGTATACACAGTCGTTATTAAGTGCGATTCCGAAAATGGATCCCGAGGCAAAAAGGGAAAGAATTCTTTTAAAAGGCGATCTTCCGGATGCGGCAAATCTTCCTAATGGTTGTCCATTTCATACTCGTTGTCCAATGGCTACTAGTATTTGCAAGGAAATTAAACCTGCATATCAAGAATTGAAGGCTGGTCACTATGTTGCTTGCCATTTATATGATGCAAAATACAAAGAGCAATTTGCTGAATAAAGGGGGGTTATTCATTGTATAAGTATATATTTGGCAGAATCCTCGGGATGATTCCCAACTTGTTTATCATAACCATCCTTATTTTTTCCCTTGCAAAACTAGCTCCTGGAGATCCGTTTGCCATGCAGATGGACCCGGGCATATCGAAAGAAGATATTGAGAGGCAACGGGCTATGTATGGGATTGACGATCCGATTCCAAAACAGTATTTCGTATGGTTGACGAACGTCGTCCAAGGTGATTTTGGCAATAGTTTAAAAACGAAACGACCTGTTAATGATCTGATCAATGAACGGATTTGGAACACCGTGCTGCTTGCCGCGCTTTCCTTATTTATTACAATAAGCATTGCCATTCCGCTTGGCATTCTCTCGGCAAGGCGGCCATATTCCTTGGTCGATTATATGGGGACAACCTTTAGCTTTACCGGTCTTTCTATACCGAATTTTTACTTAGGTTTATTATTAATCTTTGTTTTTGCTTTGCATTTCGGCTGGTTTCCGTCCCAAGGTACTGTGACCACATCCGCGAATTATACCGGATTTCGACTATTTATGGATAAACTGCATCATGCTTTACTTCCCGCTATTGCAATCGGCACCAGCGCCACTGCAATCTATTTCAGATATATGCGGTCGGAAATGTTGGAGGTCATTCAAAAGGATTTTATCCGGACGGCAAAATCAAAAGGTGTTCCAGAGCGGAAACTTTTATTTAAGCATACGTTAAGAAACGCCATGATCCCGATTATTACGCTTATGGGCTTTGAATTTGGGGCTTTAGTAAGCGGTGCGATTATTACCGAAAAAGTTTTTTCCTGGCCCGGTATAGGTACATTGTTTTTGGATTCCATTCTCACTAGGGACTATCCGACGATTATGGCAATAAGTTTAATTGTTGCCATCGCCATACTGATTGGGAATCTGATTGCGGATATTTTATATTCTGCTGTTGATCCGCGAATACGATATAACTAGGAGGCAGATATGAATACAATTGTGAATAAATCAGAAGGGCCATTCGCTATCAAAAACAAAAAAGGAATGGGGCCATGGCAAATTGCGATTCGAAAATTTGCCCGTAACAAAACAGCGATGTTTGGATTATGCGTCCTTATCCTTATTACACTAGTAGCCATTTTTGCGCCTTACATAGCTACAGCCGATCCCGAGAAGGCTGATTTGATGATCACAAATCAAAAACCGAGCCATGAACATATTTTGGGGACAGACAGTTCCGGAAGGGATGTGTTTTCAAGATTGGTTTATGGTTCAAGGGTTTCATTGATCATTGGGTTTAGTGCCATGGTTTTTACCGTCATGATCGGGGTTATACTTGGTTCACTAGCTGGCTATTTTGGAGGTATTATTGATTCATTGATTATGAGATTTTGCGATATTATGTTAAATTTTCCATTTATCCTTTTTGTGCTCGTAGTCATTTCGATACTGAGGTCAGTAAATATATTTATTTTTGTGGTGGTCATCGCATTGACATCCTGGCCACAGATTACGAGGATTATTAGAGCAACTTTTTTATCATTAAGGGAGCAGGAATTTATTTTAAATGCGCAATCTGTCGGGGCTTCCGATGCTAGAGTTATTTTCAGGCATTTGCTGCCTAATGCGATGGCTCCTATCATTGTAAATGCTTCGGTATTTATGGCATACATGATCATTGCAGAATCTTCTCTAAGTTTTATTGGATTCGGCATCCCACAACCTACTCCTACTTGGGGAAACATGATGTCTGATGCTTTATCTTTGCGAGTACTTAAATTCGAATACTGGCTATGGATCCCGCCCGGGCTGGCTATATTTTTAACTGTATTATCCATTAATTTTATTGGTGATGGACTACGGGATGCTTTGGATCCTCGCTTTAAGAATGATTAATTTTAAAAAATCCTGTAGATGGGAGGAAGTTTCCTAAGTATATTTGTTGTATGACGGAAACTAATCCTTCGTGAACATCGGATTTAATAAGCTTAGGGAAGATCATTAGTCTAATTCCTCACCAAAAATATGGAGGGATTAGGCTTTTTTTTCTTTCAAATTCTCAAATATGAAAGAATCTCCCTTTTTGATATCAAAGGGAGATTTAGAGAAATGCTACGTATTCGATAAGTTAAATTAGTTATTTTTAAAATGACTTTTCCGGATCTTTTACCCAATTTTTAGCATGTACATTCCTGTACTCGCTTGGAGTTAGTCCTAACGTTTTTTTGAATTTTCTTGTGAAATTTGGTGCGTCAATATAACCGACGCTAGAAATAATGTTCTTGATTGGCAAGTCTGTTTCAATTAATTGTCTTTTGACTTCTCCTAATCGTAGTTCCCATACATATTGAGAGAATGTTTTTGTTGTTTCTTCTTTAATGAATCGACTTAAGTAGGAGGCCGATAAATTAAAATCTTTAGCAATGTTTTCTAGACTGAGATTATAGTCTTGAAAATGGGTGTTAATATATTCTAAAATATCAAGCTGTAACTGATTTTTTTGGGATTCTTTCTTTTCTGCGATTTTATTGCAAATTTCTTTTGTTAAGTCAGATAAGATTTTCTGGAATTGCTGTAAGTTTGTATCATCGTACTGGTAATAAATAGCACTTGGGTTCAAAGAAATTCCTGTTTCACTTGCAATCTTGATTAACGTATTCACTAGATCATACTTCAGGTGTTTAAGTAAATGGTTTGGCCCCACATGATTTTGCAGCCAAATGATAAGAGAATCGACTGCTTCGTCTGCTATTTCTATATTTCCTTGTTTGCAGCTCTGAGTTAATTTAAGTAAATGAGATTTAGGAAGCCAGATTGTATCAGTTTCTTGATGTTCCTTTATTTCATCAAAGTGAACAATATTACTAATTTGGTTCGTCTTACCGTATTCAAAAGCCGCAGAAGCTTCTATGAAAGATCGGTTAATAAAATTTTTGCCTGTATATGTTTTTCCTACGCCGATAAACATTGATGAATCATTTGTAAGTAACTGTTTAAATTGAGTTAAAAACATATTTTTTTCTGATTTAGAATTGAATTTACCATTAATGATATAAGCGATTATTTTATCATTGATTAATTCAACACCGTATATTTTTGCAGATTTCAATAATTGCCCCGCAGCTTCCTCCAGTTTTTCCATGTCAAGCCTGCTTAGCTGATTTTTTGTTAGCGCTGTTACCATTACGAAGGAATGAGATCCGTCTAAATTTAATTGAATAGAATCGAATAATTCGTTAGACTTGTTGATCGTTTTCATTTGACCTTTGAGAAGAGTAGTTAAATATTGGTCGCGTATTAATGGTTTCTGCCTAATATACTTATTATTCAAATCATCGTGTTTTATATATAAATTCTCGAGCAACACACTTAAATTTTCTAGATCGTTTTTACTATTAAATTCGATGGAAGTTTCTTTGCGTTTTACAATATCAACCATCTTTTGAATAGGATGAAAATTTTTCAGTGCAATATAGATGGTTATAGCAGAAGTGACGATGGCAATAAACAAAAATACTAACAACATAAAAGTTTTAAATTTAGAAACTTTGCTAAAAAATTGATTAGTAGGTAAAGCCATCATGTATGACCAATCGCTAACTTCTGATTTGACTTTAACAATCGAATAATTAATATTTTCAATTTTCATCTCTTGAATTCTGGAATCATTACCCAAGATTTTATCTATAACAGATGGATTAAATATAGTACTGTCATTTGAAAAAGTAGAAACGGGCTGGTCATTATGATCGTAAATAAATACATTTCCTTCGTATCCACCCAAGATGTTATTTATCATATTTTCAAAAAAAGTATTTTCTAATTTCATAAAGATGACGCCGTAAGTACCAACGGATCCTGGCGGAAGCGGGTAGACGAAAGTTGGATTTGAACCAAATGGTTTAATATCAGTAGATATGCCAGGATAATCAATGTTCTTAAGATTACTTACAAATAATTCAGTAGTGGTATTTTCTAGATTCGTTCTGAATTTCAAAAATGCATCCATTGACATTTGACCATTTCCGGAATAAATATTGTTTTGGATAAAATAATAAAGATATAAATCGTCAATAATTGAACTGTTTTGCTTGTATTTTTCAAGCTCGGTTGTTGCGTCTGGACGGAATTCATTTCTGCTGACTCGATAAGGAGTTAATTTCCAGTCGATCGAAATAAGAGCGCCGATATCATTTAATTCTTTCATTCGGCCGTCAATCATGTTTTTTATATTGTTGAGATTATTAATATTTGACAACTCTGTTTCTTCTCGCAAACTCTTCACAGAGTTATAGTAAAAGATCATGGAGATAATTGAAAAAGGAACTATGAAAATCAATAAGTATGAAAGAATGTAAGATAATAGTAATCTGTAGTTTGAATTTTTTTTCATAGCATATTACCCCTTCATACATTTTTCAATTCTATTTTTCACTAAATAAAATAGAAAAAACCGCTTACTATAGCGGCATGATTTAAAATATTCTAAGTATATTAAATACTTAAAGTAAATCATGAAATATCAATATCCACATTGATATTTAGCAATAATTGTCTCGTAAGCCCTTTAAAACTTATTCTCTTAGATGTTATTAATATTGTGTAATTTAATAGTAAAAAAGAATATATAGATTGTCAAGTTAACCATTCTTCTAGATGATTGCGCTTTATATTAAGCGTTTTAATATGTGTATTATATTCAATAGCTGTGTTTTATTTGTTCATTGAAATCACACATAAAAAAGTCTGACATAACTAGTTGATATTCTACACATATACAAATATAAAGACTAAATCGTAAGATGAATTTATAGAAGTCTGGACAAAATGGGGGAAAGGGTATGTCTGCACACGATACAGAACAAATTGAAAATAATGAAGTTGAGAATGGCGTCCATCATTTTAGTAATGATAAAAAATGGGTAAAGCCAGAAGACCCGATTCTATTAGAGCAATTAGAATGGTTTAAAGATCAAAAATTAGGATTTATGATGCATTGGGGGCCCTATTCTCAATTAGGGATAGTAGAATCATGGGCTTTAAGTGATGAAGATGCCGATTGGTCCAGGGAAGATATCGATTGGGAACTAGACCCTGAAACATTTAAAAAACAGTATTTTGATTTAAATAAAAGCTTTAATCCTGTTCGATTTCAACCAGATGAATGGGCGGAGCTCGCTTACGAGGGCGGGTTTAAATATTTTTTATTTACGACTAAACATCACGATGGTTTTTGTATGTGGGATACGAAAACGACGAATTATAAAATAACGGATCCTAGCAGTCCATTCCACACCCATAAATACGCCGATATTGTCAAACATGCTTTTGATGCATTCCGTGCGAAAGGGTTGCCGATTGCGGCTTATTTCTCAAAGGCGGATTGGCATACTCCGACATATTGGGCGGAGGGAATGGAACGTGGAAAGAATATGTGGAGAGGCCCATCGTATGATACGGAAAAACATCCGGAATTATGGGAAAGGTTTGTTCAATTTACGCATGAACAGATGATGGAGCTATTAACCGATTACGGGAGAATTGAGGTGCTTTGGCTTGATGCCGGGTGGGTGTCGGCAAGAAATAAGCAGGATATTCGACTGGGGGAGCTAGTAAATAAGGCACGCGAAAACCAACCGTGGCTTCTATCCGCTGATCGGCTTATTGGAGGCCCTTTTGAGAATATTATTACTCCAGAACAAGCAGTTCCTGAAAAACCAATGGATGTTCCATGGGAAAGCTGTATTACAATGGGAACCGCTTTCTCATTCCGATACGAAGATGATTACAAATCAACGAGGGAACTTATTCATTTATTAATTGAAGTTATTTCAAAAGGTGGAAACCTAGCTTTAAATGTAGCTGCACAACCGGATGGAAGACTTCCACGAACAGCTATTAAAAGAATGAAAGAAATGGGCAGTTGGTTGAAAATATACGGTGAAGCAGTTTATGGTACGAGAATGTGCGCACCATATTATACAGAAAATATTGGATTTACAAAGAAAGATGATACAGTATTTTGTTTCTTTATGTACGAAGATGAAAATAGCAAAGTACAAGACGAAATCATCATTCCATATACGGAAAAGGTAAATCGCATTGATCTTGTTGGCGGCCGAGAAGGAATTTCGTTTACACAAACAGACGAAGGAATCAAGATTAGATTGCCTGAGTCAAAAAAACAGGAAACAGCCCCTATTGCACATGTATTTCGATTTAATTAAGTTATCCAATTGGACAAAAGGAGTTATTCATTTTGAACAGAATTCATCGCTTTATTAATTTTTTAAGCGGACACCAAGTATTGGAATCCATCAAACTTGAAAACTGGCATGCTACACGAGCCATATACACAGAACCGGTAAAATATGAATATAAAAGCCAAGAGATAGAAACGATCAATGTTGGGGATCACTTGATTGTTTCTGGGGAAACGATGTTCTTGGAAAAGACGATTACAATACCGACTGAATGGAATGAAAGTGCAGTCGGTGTAGTCTTTCATGTAGGACAGCCCGAAATTAAAACAAACCATGAGGCTTTATTAACGCTGGACGGGGTGCCATATCATGGAATTGATAGAAACCGCAGTTTAGTTCCACTTCCGGATGATCATGGGAAGAAATCTAGTTATGATATTAAAATTGAATTATATAATCCAATAGCGCAAGTAGTGGATGGGTTAAACTTCCAAAATGAACCCGCAGAACACAGTCCGGCGCCACTTTCACTGCTGCAAAGTAATTTGGTCCGAATGAATAGGGCTGTAGAGGATTTGCTGTTTACAGTGAAAGTATATTTTGAAACAGCAATACTGCTCTCTGAAGGAGATTTAAAGAAAGATCAAATTATTAAAGCCTTAACCGAGCTTAGTAATAGATTTCTCAATGAAGATCCTAGTAAGTTAAAAGATCAGAAATGGGTTTCATTAATCGAATCGAATCTACTACATTCACTAAAAGATCTAGAAAATCATTCACAAGGAAAAATTCATATGGTTGGCCAATCACATATAGATTTAGCTTGGCTATGGCCTGCGAAGGAAGCGGTTCGGAAAACGAGTCGTACATTTTCAACGATGAGTACGTTGTTGGATCAATTTCCTAATTTTAAATATGCGCAAAGTCAGCCGCAGGCCTTTGATTTTGTTAAAACACATTATCCGGATCTATATGAAAGAATCAAAAAACATATCGTTTCAGGTAAATGGGAAATAGTTGGCGGCATGTGGGTAGAGCCAGATTTAAATATTCCATCTGGTGAATCACTTGTAAGACAACTTGTATACGGGATGAAATTTTATGAGGAAGAATTCGGTGTGAAACCTCGTATCGAATGGCTCCCCGATACATTTGGCTACTGTGCATCGTTGCCTCAGCTTCTTCAAAAAGCTGGTCTAGAATATTTCATGACGACAAAAATGAATTGGAATGATACGAACAAATTTCCTTATGATCTATTTAATTGGGTGGGGATTGATGGCACAACGATTCTTGCTTACTTAAATCATGGAGTGAACGAGTATACACACCCGAAAGAAATTAAAGACCATTGGGACAGCTATAAACAAAAGACAGTGCATCCTGAACAGATGCTCCTGTATGGACATGGCGATGGCGGCGGCGGTGTTACTAGAGAAATGGTTAAATACGTAGAACGTTCCGAAAGTTTACCGGGATTACCAAAAACAGAATTTAGTACAGCGCATGAATTCTTTGATGGGATTAAAAAGTCTAATGTTGAACATTTACCTTCTTGGCATGGTGATATGTATCTTGAGCTCCATCGTGGTACGTATACTACACATGCAAAAAATAAACGTTGGAACCGTAAAGCCGAAATCCTATATCGTGATGCTGAAATATGGAGAAGCTTTGCATCATGGGTGAACGAGCAACATCAATTTGATTCTTTGGAGACTGGTTGGAAATTACTGTTATTCAATCAGTTTCACGACATAATCCCTGGGACATCTATCCCGGAAGTGTATGTAAAATCAGAATCTGATTACAATGAAATCTTTAAGATCGGACATTCTGCCAAAAATCAGGCACTGGAATTATTAGAAAAACAAATTGATACAACCGGGGATGGGACGCCTATCGTAATCCTTAACAGTCTGTCATGGACAAGATCAGAAATTGTTACAATTAAGGGTGGTACGGATCTTGTTGATATGGGTGCTTTTGATGAGAACGGAAACCAGCTTAAGAGTGATGTGAAAATAAGCGATCAACAAGTAGAAATGTCTGTGTTTGTTCCAAACATTCCGGAAATGGGTTATTGCACAATTTGGTTAAGAAACAACCAACAAGCAAGTTCGCCAAAAGTAAATGATTTTAATGGTAACTGGGAGACAGAATATTACAAAGTAGAATGGAATGAAAATGGAGAAATCGTACGCTTATTTGATAAGAAAGCGAAACGAGAAGTAATCAAATCTGGTGAAGCCGGGAATCAACTCCAATTTTATCATGACCGTCCAACGTATTGGGATGCTTGGGATATCGATCCAAGATTTGAAGCCCAACCGGCTGAACAAGTGAAATTACAATCAGTTGAAGTCGTTCAAAAAGGGAAAACGAAAGATGTGCTTCGCTTTAAACGGTCTGTTTCACATTCCTTGATCGAGCAAGATGTCGTTTTCTATCATCATTCCCCTAGAATTGATTTTGTAACAAATGTCGATTGGAAAGAGGAACATAAGCTTTTGAAGGTGGCCTTCCCAGTTGATATTGTAACTGATAAAGCAACGTTTGAAATCCCATTTGGCACCGTCGACCGAGCAACGCACAATAATACAAGCTGGGAAACAGCGCAGTTTGAAGTATGCGGCCACCGCTTTGCTGATCTATCCGAAAGCAACTATGGTGTAAGTTTACTTAACGATAGCAAATACGGTTATGATGTGAAAGGCAATGTCCTAAGATTATCGTTATTACGTGCTCCTAAGTGGCCAGACCCGACCGCCGACATCGGTACACATCAATTTACGTATTCTTTATATCCACACCTCGGTAACTCACAGGCGGCGAACGTAACTAGAGAGGGATATGAACTTAACCATGAAGTAAGTGTCCTCAAGACCCGTGCACATAAAGGCACTTTGCCGAATCATCATAGTTTTATTAAAACAGATGCACAAGCAGTTGTAATCGATACGGTAAAACATGCCGAGGATCAATCAGGATTCATTTTTAGGTTATATGAATCTTCTGGAGGAAGAGAGCAAGTGAATCTTCAATTAGAGGAATCTATCGGAACAGTGGAAGAAACGAACCTATTAGAAGAATCCATCGCTAATATGAAGGTGGAAAATAATCAAATTAGTATTGATTGTAAACCATTTGAAGTAAAAACAGTTCGTGTAACCCTGTAATATATAACGATATACCAATTCAACTACTTGGTTGGATTGGTATTTTACCATCATGAAATGGATGTGTGATAAATGAAATATAAAGATAGTTCCTTGACCATTGAGGAGCGGGTAGAAGATCTATTGTCAAGAATGACACTAAAAGAAAAAGTTGGACAACTGAATCAAAAAATGTACGGATGGGATGCCTATAAAAAAACGGATAATGGCATTGAATTTACTGAAGCTTTTAAAGCCCAGGTTGCTTTTGGAGGCGGAATGGGTGCATTATATGGCCTATTTCGTTCAGACCCTTGGTCCGCTGTTACATATGAAAATGGTATTCCTACTCATGAAAACGCGCAAATTGCCAATAAGATTCAACGCTATATTATAGAAAATACGAGACTAGGTATTCCGGTATTATTATCGGAAGAATGTCCACATGGCCACCAGGCACTAGACGGTACGCTTATTCCTACAAATATAGGAGCAGGCAGTACTTGGAACCCAGAGTTGCTTGAAGAAGCATATTCTCATGTGGCAAAAGAAGTGCGATCAAGAGGTGCTCACTTAGGGTTAATCTCTACACTAGATATTTTACGTGATCCAAGATGGGGGAGATCTGAAGAATGTTACAGCGAAGATCCCTTCTTAGCAGCTAGAATGACAGAATCAGCAGTAAAAGGACTGCAAGGTGACGGGACGGAGCTAGATAAACAAAATAAAATTATTGCCGTACTTAAACATTTTGCAGCACAAGGGGATGGCGAAGGTGGACATAATGCCGGTCCCGCCAATATCGGGGAAAGGGAATTGCGTGAAATCCATCTGCCAGCTATGAAAGCGGGAGTTGAAGCAGGGGCTTTAGGATGTATGGCTGCTTATAATGAAATTGATGGAATTCCTTGTCATGCAAATTCTGAACTTTTAACGGACATACTCCGCGAAGAATGGGGATACGAAGGCATCGTTATGGCTGACGGTGTAGCGATTGATCGATTAAGAATGCTTGCCGGTGATTATGAAAGTGCTGCAGCGATGGCGCTTGAGGCTGGAGTTGATTTGAGTCTTTGGGATACGGCTTTTACAACTTTAGAAACAGCAGTTCAACAAGGGAAAACATCAGAGGCACTGATTGACCGTGCTGTTCGAAGAGTACTAAGACTGAAATTTACATTAGGCTTATTTGATCAACCATATACAGATGAAACACTTTCACTTCAAACAGTGGGAAATGCATCATTTCGTAACGTGAATTTACAAGTTGCTAGAGAATCAGCAGTATTGTTGAAAAATGCAGGGCATCTACTCCCGTTAAATAAGAAAACAAACATCGCGGTTATTGGCCCGAATGCAGATCAAATTTATAATCAATTAGGGGATTATACCGCAATACAAAGAGAGGGCAAAGGGGTTACCGTTCTTGAAGGCATTAAGCAAATCTCGGAAGGTGAAATCCTTTATGCAAAAGGTTGTTCAGTAAGAGGAGAATCAAAAGATGGTTTTGCTGAAGCGTTAGCCGCTGCCAAAGAAGCTGATGTAGTTGTAATGGTCCTCGGAGGAAGCAGTATGCGTAATTTCGATATCCAATTTGATTCCAATGGAGCTGCCATTATTTCAGGAAATCCAACAGACATGGACTGTGGGGAAGGTGTCGATTTAGCTGATTTACGACTAGGCGGCATGCAAGAAGAACTAGTAAAAACAATTGCTGCGACTGGAAAGCCAATCATTACTATTTTAATTCAAGGTCGTCAGCACGCTATTACTAATATTGTTGATGATTGTGATGCGATTATATGTGGATGGTATCCTGGTCAAGAAGGTGGACAAGCATTGGGGGAAATGATTTTTGGAGATGTCAACCCAAGTGGGAAGCTATCAGTTTCATTACCACGATCTTCCGCCCAACTTCCAGTCTATTACAATCAAAAAGATCAAGGCAGACAACTAGACTATATTGATGAAACGGCATCACCCTTATACCCATTCGGTTATGGACTTAGTTATACTGATTTCAAATACAGTAATTTGCGTTTGGAAAAAACTGAAATGGCTCTAGAGGAGATTAATAACGGGCAAGCTGTTGAAGTATCAGTTATAGTCAAAAACATTGGGTCACAAGCTGGTGCAGAAGTTGTCCAGTTATATATAAAGGATTTAGAAGCTAGTGTGACAAGAAGGGTTAAAGAATTAAAGGGATTTATAAAGATTTGGCTCGAGCCAGGTGAAGAAAAAAAGGTAAACTTTCACTTAAGTAAAGAAGAACTGGCTATTTGGAATAATAAAATGGACTTTATTGTTGAACCGGGGCAAATTAGGATAATGGCAGGGGGCAATTCCGTCGACACACTTGAAACAGTGTTGACTGTAAGTCAGTAAGATTAAAAAACTGAAATTCTCCATTTGATCGTGTTATATTTCAAATGGAGAATTTTTAATAGAAAGACTCTGTTATAACTGAAAGTCGATTTCACTATTTAGAAAAATAAACGGATAAATTCCGTTTAAATTGAGAAATACCCATATTTCATTAAAAATAAAGGAAGTTTTTCCGTTTATATCATCCAAATCTTTGAATTTTGTCTATTTTTGAGCAGTTAATCGGAATAACTCCGCTTATATCTGCTTCTTATGCTTCCTCTATTACATTAGCAGGAAAATCTCCGCCTATAAATTCTCACGCCCAACACGAGATTCAACAATTAATAAAAACAGTGTTAATAGTAAAAGAACTATTCAGCTAGTTTGAATAAATAACATTAATGCATTTTAAGGTGTATATAACTTGTTTGACAAACAAATAGTGTATTTTTATGATTAGTATAAAGAATTTGTAGTATTATATTCTTTCAATACTTAATGCACCAGAGAGGAAAAAACATAATGCATCATATTCACGGTATTTTTAGATGGTTATACGAGATAGGAAATGGACTGGCAAAAGCCATGTACCTACATTTATTATGGATTCTGTTTACTCTGCTGGGACTTGGGGTTTTAGGTTTGATTCCGGCAACGACTGCACTTTTTTCAATCGCGCATCAAACAATGGATAAAAAAAGGGAAGCCCCAATCTTCCAATCTTTTTTTAATATGTATAAGAAATCATTTATTAAATCCAATGTATTGGGATTGCTCCTTGTTGCAATTGGCGCGTTTTTAAGGTTTGATTTAACCATTTCTAAAGATATAATTCAATTTTACCCACTACACCTTTTTCTATTAATTATTATATTTTTGTATGGGCTTATTGCTTTATACTTTTTCCCTGTTTTTGTTCGTTATGAATTAAAAGGGTGGCAATATTTTAAGCAAGCATTCCTAATTTCGCTAGCCAGGCCATTCGAAACGCTCGCTCTTCTGATTTGTTTATTTCTTCTGTATATATTGTTAAGTTACCTCCCCGTTCTTTTCTTTTATTGTGGATCTTCTTTAATTGTCTTTCCAATTATGTGGTTCGCTTATCGAGCATTTCTTGCTGTGGAAGAAAGTAAGCAAATAAAATTGAAAACTAACCAGGAACATAGTTAAATATATCAAAAAAGAAGAAATTGCCTAAATAGCATAAGGCAATTTCTTCTTTTTTATTGCTAAGATTTTTATTCAATCCATTTAATTTACCTAGTATTATCAAGGTTTACCCGTAATGAATAAAAAACACATTGCATCAAAAATGACACATCGACACATTACACCATCGAACAATATACAAAAAGATATTTACATATAAGAGTTGTCATAGGAAAACGGTGGAAAAAACGACATATTGATAGAGGTTAATGAAAGAGATACGCTGAAAGCAGTTTCAAACGAAGGAGGGACATCGATGAAAGCGAATACTGAAACCGTTCTACTAAAAAGCAAGGGTGTAGATCTAACGAATCAAAGGAAAAAGACGAAAATTAAAAAGATATTACAAAACTGGGAACTATACATCTTTATTCTTCCTGCATTTTTATACTTTTTTATTTTCCACTATATTCCTATGTATGGGATTCAAATAGCGTTTAGAGACTATATTCCCACTTTAGGTTTTACTGGCAGTGAATGGGTTGGTCTTAAACATTTCCTAAGGTTTTTTGATTCATATTATTTTTGGGATCTATTAAAAAACACATTAGGGATAAGCGTTTATGAATTAATAGTTGGGTTTCCGCTGCCTATTATTTTAGCTTTATTATTAAATGAGGCTAAAGATGGGTTGTATAAAAGAACTGTGCAAACAGTTACATATGCACCACACTTCATTTCCGTAGTCGTTTTATCCGGAATGATCATTGCTTTCCTATCTCCAACAACTGGTATTTTAAACCATGCTCTTCAGTTTTTAGGATTTGAACCTATATCTTTTATGACAGATCCGAAATGGTTTAAAACTGTATATGTATTATCTGGCGTATGGCAAAGTACAGGTTGGGGAACGATTATTTATCTTGCCGCACTTTCTGGTGTTGATGCAGAGCAACATGAAGCAGCAATCATGGATGGTGCAACGCGTTTACAACGGCTTCGTCATATCAATATTCCTACGATCGTTCCGACGATGATCATCCTATTGATTATGAGTCTTGGGAATATTATGGCGTTAGGGTTTGAAAAGATATTACTATTGCAAAACCCATTGAACCTTGAATCGTCCAATGTTATTGCAACGTTTGTGTACCAAGCTGGTTTATTAGATGCGCAGTATAGTTTTGCTGCAGCTGTAGGACTATTTAATTCCGTCATAAATGCAATTTTGCTAGTTGTAGTGAATCAAATTGCTAGAAAAACTAGTGAAACGAGTCTATGGTAAGGAGATGAAAAATCATGGGTTCACATATACCTCAAACAAGAACAGACAAACTTTTTAACGTGTTTGTATACGTATGTATTACTTTTGCACTTTTGGTTGTTCTATACCCATTAATTTATATTATTAGTGCTTCAATCAGTAATCCATCATACGTAAACAGCGGTAAAATGTGGCTTTTCCCGAAAGATATTACTTGGGAAGGCTACAGGCTAATTTTTGATAATAAAGAAATATGGCAAGGGTATTTAATGACTTTCTTTTATACAGGATTGGGTACTTTCATCAACCTAGCTGTTACGATACCTGCCGCCTATGCTCTATCTAGAAAAGATTTTTATGGTAGAGGTTTATTTACCGGTATGTTCGTTCTCACAATGTTCTTTAGCGGCGGTTTGATTCCGACTTATCTAGTAGTTAAAAACTTAGGGATGATTAATTCGGTCTGGGCGATGGTATTACCAAATGCTGCAGCTGTATGGAACATTATTATTTCTCGCGTTTTCTTCCAATCTACAATACCAAAAGGATTAGAAGAAGCGGCAATTATCGATGGAGCTTCCAACTTTAAACTATTTACTAAGATTATTTTGCCGCTATCCGCACCAATCATCGCTGTAATGGCATTATTCTATGGTGTAGGTCACTGGAATGGATATTTTAATGCGTTAGTCTATCTTTCTGACCGTAAATTATATCCACTTCAATTAGTGTTAAGAGAAATTCTTGTTTTACAAGATATGTCTTCTAACAATACGAACATCACAGGCGAAATGGCACAGTTAATGCATAGTAAACAACAATTAGCCGCAATTATTAAATACGGGGTAATGATTGTTTCTACTTTACCAGTCATTATAATATATCCGTTTTTACAACGATACTTCGTTAAAGGAGTAATGATTGGTTCCTTAAAAGGCTAAGTATTTACAAATAATTTTAAGGGGGTGGTTACACTTAGAGGATCAATATCTTTTAACTAATCATATTCATTATTTTGAAAGGGGTAAAAAGATGAAAAAGACTACGAAGATCTTGTCAATATCAATTGCTGCGATGCTCTTACTAGGTGCTTGTAGCTCTGGAAAAAGTTCAGATGGTAATAATGGCGGAAAAGATTCCTCAGCAAACAAAGTAACCGTAAATAAAGAAGGTTTCCCAATCGTTGATGAAAAAATCACACTCTCTTTAATGGCACCGGGGACTGGTATGGCGGAATGGAAAGACATGCCAACTCTAAAAGAATATGCTGAAAAAACGAATATCGATTTTAAATACGATACTCCACCATTAAGCGACTTCCAAACGAAGTTAAACCTGGCATTTGCTAGTGGAGATGTTGCTGATATTATTTTCGCTGCAGGCTCTGACAATTTAACTTCTGGTATGGAAGTTAAATACGGCAAACAAGGGGTATTACTTCCTTTAGAAGATTTAATTGATGAATATGCTCCTAATTTCAAAGCGTTAATGGAAGCAAATCCTGAAATCAAAAAATCTATTACAACTACAGATGGTCATATATATGCATTGCCAGTCATTAACCAACATCCAACATCAGCTTGGCCAGCAGGTCCACTATGGTATAACGGTAAATGGCTTGACGCTCTAGGCGTTAAAGAAGTACCTAAAACTACAGATGAGCTATATGATTTATTAGTTCGCTTTAAAAATGAAGATCCAAACGGTAATGGCAAAGCAGATGAAATTCCATTACTTGACGTCAAAATGAACAGCAGCCGTACATGGTTCTTAGCTGCATTTGGAATGAAAAAATGGGGTATTGAAGAAGTTGACGGAAAAGTTAGATATGCACCAACCTCCGAAAATTACAAAGAATACTTAACATATATGAATAAGCTTTTTAAAGAAGAATTGTTAGATCCAGAGACTTTCTCTCAATCTGATGAACAGAAAAAAGCTAAAGGGCAAGAAAATAGACTTGGTTTATTCCCTGATTGGTTCTCCTTCTTTACGACTGGTGAAACCGAAGAAGTAGCAATGAATAACCCAATGTTCCAACCTTTAACAAGCTCTGTTTCACCTGAAATTGTTTTACCTGGAAATCCTGGAATTAGTAGAGGCGCTTTTGCCATTACATCAAATAATAAGTCACCAGAAGCATCTATTAGATGGGTTGATTATCTATACTCAAAAGAAGGTAGAGACTTCTTTGACCAAGGTCCTGAAGGATATCTATGGAAACAAGGCGAAAATGGTGAAAGAGAATACCTTGAAGTTCCAAAAGAATATGCAAGCAGTGAAGATTATCGCGGAACATTAACTCCTGCTTATGGTATTGCTGTACCAATGCTCGTTGATTTAGTTGAAGGTGCGCCAAGATCAGATTTTGATTTGTTCATTGAAAAAGAAACACAAGCAAAAATTGATCCTGTTGCAGAAACAGCATATCCATTAGTATATTTCTCTGATGAAGAACAAGAAAAAATCAATACAATTGAAGTAGATTTAAAATCCTATGTTGAACAAATGGAAGCTAAATTCATTACTGGTGTTGAACCATTATCAAACTGGGATAAATACGTAGACACCATCAATAAAATGAAGATTGATGAACTCGTTAAAATTTACCAAGAAGCTTATGATCGTTTTGCACAAAACTAATATTTAATGATCCAAAAATTGTAAGTATGACACGCATAAAATTTCAGCCACCGGTATTATTACGGTGGTTGTTTTTTACTAAAATAACATATAATTAGCGGGTTTTTTCATTGAGATAAAGAGAAAGGACAGAATACTATGGCAAAAACGACTGCACATATTATTTCTCATTCACATTGGGATCGTGAATGGTATCTTCCATTTGAGAAACATCGTTACTATTTAATAAAACTAATGGATGCATTACTAGAAAAATTGGAACATGATCCTGAATATAAAAGCTTTCATCTAGATGGACAAACAATCATAATAGATGACTATTTAGAAGTGAAACCAGAAAAATATGATCTGTTAAAGAAATATATTGAAGAAAAAAGAATTATTATCGGCCCTTGGTATATTTTGCAAGATGCATTTCTAACTAGCGCTGAAGCAAATGTACGTAATTTGCTCGTTGGCATGAAAGATGCAAAAAAATTCGGACCTTTTTCCAAGCTTGGTTATTTTCCAGATACATTCGGAATTTATGGACAGGCACCACAAATATTAAATCAAGCGGGAATAGAAGAAGCAGCATTTGGGAGAGGCGTAAAACCAACTGGATTTAATAATACGGTCAGCGACTCGGAAAATTTTGAATCTCCATATTCGGAATTAGAATGGCAATCACCCGATGGATCAAGTGTTTTAGGTGTTTTATTTGCGAATTGGTATTCAAACGGAAATGAGATTCCGGCTCTTCAAGATGAAGCGAAAAGATATTGGGAACAGAAGCTTGCAGATGCGAAAAAATATGCTTCCACCTCTCATTTGCTGTTTATGAATGGCTGTGATCATCAACCTTTGCAAAAAGACCTTCCTGAAGCACTAGAATTAGCAAATGAACTGTATCCTGATATTGAATTCAAGCATTCCAATTTTGAGGAATATATGGAGAAAGTAAGAAATAACCTTCCTCAAAAATTACAAATCGTTAAAGGCGAGTTGCGCAATCAACGTACAGATGGATGGTCTACACTTGTTAATACTGCATCAGCTCGAATTTATTTAAAACAAATGAATCATTCCGCGCAAATAAAGCTCGAACGTCTAGCAGAACCACTTGCTGCATTTGCTTTTATGAATGGAGAAGAGTACCCCGAGGACTATTTGAATTTCGCATGGAAGCAGCTTATGCAAAACCATCCGCATGACAGCATTTGTGGATGTTCTGTAGATGAAGTTCATGAAGAAATGGTCACCCGCTTTAAAAAGGTCGATCAAATAGCAGATATGCTAATTGAAGAACAAACGAATAAGCTAGCGGGGAAAATCGATACATCTGCACCTAGTGGATACGAAAAAGCAATTCCTCTCATCGTCATGAATACTTCGGGCTACAAACGCCGTACAGTAATCGAAAAAGTTGTTGATTTTGAAAAAGTCTATTTTGGGGAAATGCCTTTACAAGAAATACATGGACATTTAAAGGATAAATCCTTGCCAAAACTTTCGATCGTAAACGCAAATGGAGAAGAGATGTCAGCGACTATAGAAGATCTTGGTGCAGAATTTGGTTACGATTTGCCAGATAATAAGTTTAGGCAGCCTTTTTATACAAAAAAGGTAAAGGTAATTTTTTCAACAGATGAGCTCCCTGAATTTGGCTATGGCACATACTTTTTAGTAGAAAAAGAGTCCAAAGATTATTCCAACGAAATCGCCAAAGACAAAAATATTCTTGAAAATGATTATCTTCGTGTCACAGTTCATAATGATGGAAAGTATGACATTCTTTATAAACCGACAGGAAAAGAATATAGAGATATTGGCAGCTATGAAGATACAAGCGATATCGGAAATGAATATATGTTTAAAAAAGCGACAGGAGAAAAAGCGTATTCAACTAAGGGCTTGGAAGCTCAAGTGAATATAGTTGAAAATAATGACTCAAGAGGAGTCATTGAAATTGTTCATCAATTTGCTATTCCTGAAGCAGCTCATGTGGAGTTAGAAAATATTAAAGACAAACTTGTTTGGCATAAATTTCGTGAGGTAAAGCGTTCAGATGAATTAACAACAATTACACTAAAAACGACTCTAATGCTTAATCAACATGCAAAAGGCTTGGCCGTAAAGTTGGAGCTTGACAATACAGCTAGGGATCATCGTTTAAGAGTTGTATATCCAACTGGTTTCGAAACAGACCATCATTTAGCCGAAAGCGTTTTTGAAATTGTAAAAAGACCGAATAAACCGGAGATAGAATGGACGAATCCGAGCTTTGACCACCATCAACATTCTTTCGCCTCCTTGTCAGATGGGAAAAACGGTTTAACGGTGGCTACAAAAGGCTTACAGGAATATGAAATTGTTGAGGAAAACACAACTTTAGCGATTACAGTTTTAAGGGCAGTTTCTGAACTAGGAGACTGGGGATACTTCCCAACACCAGAGGCGCAATGCCAAGGAAAACAAACAGCAGAATGGTTTGTCATTCCCCATGAAGATGATGCCATTACAGCTAAAGCGTATGAAGCAGCCTATGATTTCCAAATCCCGGCAATATGTATTCAATCGTTGGAACATATTGGTGAATTACCTGCAAACGGATCATTTTTCGCATGGGAAAGCAATGGACTAGTTTTTTCAAGCATTAAAAAAGGGGAAACAAACGACAATCTATTTTTCCGTGTCTATAATCCTTCTAAGCTGAAAAAAACATTGACCGTTGACGCATTGA
The DNA here is from genome assembly GCF_024626525.1 of Lederbergia panacisoli. GTDB lineage: Bacteria > Bacillota > Bacilli > Bacillales > Bacillaceae_C > Lederbergia > Lederbergia panacisoli. The sequence continues at coordinate 44,619 of NZ_JANJGU010000001.1, read as the reverse complement.
CGAATGTAAATTATTTCGAGAGTAATATTATAGAAGAAAAATTAGCGGAGGCAGGCAATACATATCAAAATATTCCTGTAGATGCTTATAAAATCGTAACAGTAGGGATGGAAGGAGTAAAAGAATAATGACTATACCAGCATCACTGCAACATATTATTGAGCAAGTAAAAGTGGCTTTTCCTGGAGAAACGAAGTTACATGGGATGTTTTCACAATGCTTTGTTAATACGTATTCAACAACTTTACAGCCATTGGAAGATGGGACAACTTTCGTGATTACAGGAGATATTCCTGCCATGTGGCTTCGTGATTCCGCGGCGCAAGTTCGCCCTTATTTATTGGCGGCAAATGAAGATGAAGAGATTAAGAATATGCTAGTTGGAGTTGTAAATAGACAAATCCGGTTTATCCTACATGATCCATATGCGAATGCATTTAATAGTTCCGCGAGCGGTGAAAGATACCATGAAGATCAAACGGAGATGACCCCATGGCTTTGGGAACGCAAATATGAGGTTGATTCTTTATGCTACCCAATCCAACTTGCTTATTTGCTTTGGAAAACAACAGGTGAAACTACCCATTTAGGGGAAGAGTTTCAAGATGCAGTTAGAACAATCATAAAAGTATGGAGAACAGAACAAGACCATGAAAACAATTCACCATACCGTTTTGAACGTGAAACGAATTTACACACCGAAACATTAAAACGCGATGGAAAAGGTGGAAAGGTTGCACCAACAGGGATGACATGGAGCGGATTCCGTCCAAGTGATGATGCTTGCACGTATGGTTATCTTGTGCCGGCCAATATGTTTGCTTCAGTGGTCATGGGATATGCAGCTGAGATTAGTGAAAAAGTATTGAATGATTCTCAGTTAGCTGCGGAATGCAGGTCACTTGGTCAAGAAATCCGTCAAGGGATTGAAGAATACGGGACGATTGAACATCCGTTTTATGGAAAAATATATGCTTATGAAGTGGATGGAATGGGTGGCTATCTACTCATGGATGACGCAAACGTACCAAGCTTGCTTTCAGCACCATATCTCGGATACTGCGATTTTGACGATGAAATCTATCAAAATACAAGAAACTTTATTTTAAGTAGAAACAATCCATATTATTATGAAGGAAAAGCTGCAAGAGGAATCGGCAGCCCCCATACACCGGATCATTATATTTGGCATATCGCTCTTTCTATTCAGGGAATGACTAGTTTGAATGATAATGAAAAGGAAAGGATCTTGCATACACTTCTAAATACAGATGGGGGAACAGGATTCATGCATGAAGGATTCAACGCATCAAATCCAGAAGAATTCACTCGTGAATGGTTTGCATGGTCCAACACTATGTTTAGTGAGTTTGTGCTTAGCTATATTGGCAAAGCAGTTAAAGGCAGTCCTTTATATGAAAAAGTGAATATTAAAGAATAACTAAGTAAAATTGGAACGATGATTTTGAGGACACTTTTTACCTTGACTGTTGATTTCCGCTGCAGGTGTTCGCTTTCCGCGGGCGGTACGGGGAGCTTCCTCGGCGCCGGGGCGCCTGCGGGATCTCCCCAGTTCCGTATTCCCGCAGGAGTCTTACACCTTCCGCTACAATCAACATTGTTCCAAAATTATGTGTCTGCTTTTTAAGGAGAAAACTGATACATTTTTTCCTTACTTGTTAATGCTAAGGATTAATAGATAAATCCCTTTCCTCCTTTGCTTTAAAGGAAGGAAAGCCTTGAAGTCAACATTCAAACAACTTTTATAGCACCTCCCGGATAAAACTTGTTACCATTATAGGAGGTGCCCCTTCATTAATCTTCAATTAAATTTTCAGATAAGAAATCCCATTCTCTTAGCCTCAAAAGTTAATTCATCTCTAAATTTTGGATGGGCAATTTCTATAAGTAATTTTGTTCTTTCATAGATGCTTTTCCCTTTTAATTGGGTAATTCCATATTCCGTTACGACGTAATCAACGTCATTTTTGGAAGTGGTCACGACGGATCCTGGGGCGAGTATCGGCTGGATTCTTGAAATCGTGTCATTTTTAGCTGTTGAATAGAGGCAAATGAATCCTTTGCCGTTTTTTGCAAAGCGGACACCTGTTCCGAAATCTGCTTGTCTACCAGTTGAACTATAATATTTCCCCGCAACCGTTTCGGAAGCACATTGACCATAAAAGTCAACCTCGGTTGTCGCATTAATCGCAACCATATTATCTTCCTGGGCGATAATCCGTGGGTCATTGACTTTATCGACGGATAACATTTCGATACTGTGGTTATTTTCCATAAAATCATATAAACTTCTTGATCCTAGCGCAAAGGTAGCTACCATTTTTTCCTTATATGTCTTTTTTTCTGTACCTGTGATGACACCTTGTTGAACTAAATGATGAATCCCGTCCGTAAGCATTTCGGTATGGATGCCTAAATTTCGGTGATGACTTAATAGCCCAACAACGGCATTCGGAATCCCGCCAATTCCCACTTGTAAAGTAGAGCCATGATCAATTCTTTCTGCAATATATTCTGCAATTTTTTGGTCAATATCCCGCACTGGTATTTCAGGCAGCTCATGGAGGGGCTGATTGTGATGAATCAATGCTTCAACTTGCGAAATATGAATCTTGTTTTCTCCAACGCTTCGTGGTACATGTTCATTTACTTGAATAACAAAAGGTGCTTTACCAATAAAATGAGCCGTATAATCAGCTTCAGTCCCTAAAGAGAAAAAACCATTTTCATCCATTGGTGATGTTTGACAAACAATGACTGGATTTTTTGTTACTTCTTCTAAAAGTTGAGGCATTTGATGAAAGTGGTTGGGCATTAAATCACATTTTCCATTTGAAAATGCCTTTCTAGCAAATCCATTCATAAAGTAAGAGACATAGCGGATATTGGGAAACTCTCCTTGAATATATTGCCGATTTTTCATTTCCAAAATTTGATGAAGTCGTAAAAATGAAAAAGCACCGGGATTTTCGTCAATCAAATTTAAAATATAATCTGGTTCTCCATTTCCCATTGATACTATGACATCGTGATATTTAGATAGAAGAGATAATATTTCATTTTGATTTTTTTCTTTGATGTTTTTCATAGATGCAATCCTTTCATTATGCTAATTTCTATAAAATTACTATATATTTAACATGTATTTAGTCCGATAACGTGAATATACCAACTAATAGTACTAGGTGTCAATTTAAAGGAGATTAGTGTTATCGGTAGTTTAAATTGGTTCTCATAGCTTTAAATTAGGGGACGCTCAATACACTATGACCGCTGAGGAAATGGGTTATCAAAAGTATTTTGTCCAATGGAAAGAACAAGGATTGTTTAACTAAAGGAAGATTGTTGAAAATGAAAGTGTGGGACTGCGGCGGCGATTCTTAACTCAATGAATACAAGGACACCTAATTAATTCACTTTCTGTAATTTCCTAAGCTATATATTCACAGTCATTCGCTTGAGGTAGTCTTTTCAAACCGATCCAAAGCTTGTAAATCCACTTGCAAGTTATATGTTTTTTTCACTTCGTATTTTATTTAGTAATGCCCGGCAACCAGCTGAAACAAGACGAAAGGTTTCATCAAAATCACCTGTGTAAAATGGATCGGGAACGTCTTTCCTGTATTCGGTTAAATCGAGTAGCCTAATGATCTTTGGATGATTAGGCCTTTCGGTGATCCTGTAAATATTTTTAATATTGCTTTCATCCATACCAATAATATAATCGTACTTCCAAAAGTCTTCTTTCTCCAGTCTGCGTCCAATAAGCCCGTCGGAAGAGATATTGTATTTCTTTAGAATTTCAAGAGTTCCTTCGTGCGGAGGAAAACCGATTTGCCATAGACTGGTTGCAGCAGAATCAACTGCAATTTTATTTGTCAAATTTTCTTTTTTGACCAAGTAACGAAACAAAGCCTCAGCCATCGGTGAACGGCAAATATTCCCCAGGCACACAAATAAAATATTGATCATGACTACCCCTTTTTGTTAACCTTATTTTTTTCCAATTTAAAATCTTTGTTGTAATTAATATGTATTATAGTGGATTTGATAAACAGGCGAACTTACCTCCATATGCACCATTCGCCATGAACAGAGGCTTCTTAACATTTCTTTTTGTAATTACAACATATGTACACAACATCATATAAGTTAATCGAAGAGAAGCTAAGCTTTTAAACATAGCCCCCTGTCCTTCAGTATAGAAAAAACATCTATTTATAATAAGTAACCACAAACTACCGTTTTCAGTATCTTTTTAAAAAATTTCATCAATACATGAAATTTTTCTAATCCAATACTCGTTATAATAGATGAAGTACAAAAACGAGACATGCGCATGGTCGTTTGAGGTAGGAGGTTCACAATGCAAGAGGAATTTCAATGGATCCAGGAAGTGCTGGCAGGCAACAAACAAGCCTATACACACATTATTAATAAATATAAAAATCAGTTATATGCCACGATTTTGCGTATGACAAAAAATCCACACGATGCACAAGATTTAGTACAGGAAGCATTTATTAAAGTGTATTACCAACTTGAAAAATATAATGAAAGAGGATCCTTTTCTGGTTGGTTTTATAGTGTGGCCATTAATCATTGTATGGATGAATTTCGAAAGAAACGTTACAAACAGGTGGAAATGACCGAAAAAATAATGGGAAAGAACCCCAACCATCCTGAAGTTGTTTTTCTAAAAAGGGAGGAAAACAGACAGTTAGAGCAGCTATTGAGTACTCTTCCAGAAGATGAGCGAATGATCATCCTTTTACGATATGTCAATGAGTTGAGCTATGAAGAGATAAGTGAACTGGTAGATGTCCCTATTTCAACAGTTCGCAATAAACTTCATCGAGCTAAGAAAAAATTGAGAAATACAGTTAACTGTGAAGGAGGCTATTTTAATGAAATGTCCAACTGTAGATGAGCTTTCGAATTATTTAGATGATTTAGAATCTGGTCATGAATCCGTTAATATAGACAACCATCTAAAAAACTGCATCGAATGCAAGCGAGTTGTAAAAGCACTCATAGAAGAACAACAATTTATAAAAGAAACATTCAAAACACCAACATTATCGGATGATTTTGCCTCACTCGTTCTCGATCAGCTTGAGCCATATGAAAAGAAAACATCCCTACAAAAAGGAACTCGTCGGAAACGCACTGCACTCGCGGAATCTAAGGGCGGCCAGCAATCGGTCAAGCCTAAAAAGAATCGTATTTTAATCGCCGCTGCCTGCTTGTTGATTGCTCTTCCGACGACCGCTTTCGGTGCAGCAAAAGCCTATGATATGTTAGTCCAAAAACAAGGTTATGAAGTAAATATTTCAGTGTTAAATAAGATTTTCAATAAGAAAGACAGTTGGTATAAGATGAATGTCGGCTATCTACCAGATAATATGGAAGCAAACGATAGCTTGGCTATGAAATATTCCTTTAAAGATAACTATGCAAATGGTGGTTTTTCATTCATTCTTTGGAGATTAGGGAAAAATTCTGATTTTCAAACTTTGTATGCAAACAACTACGAAGAAAAGGAGATAAACGGCAGGAAGGCAGTGATTGTTACTAAAGATACTGGAAACAAAAATGTTGTGTTTGATAGACAGGTCTTTCTTTTATTCCAAGAAGAGGGGATCATGTTACAAAGTTATGTTGGGAATGATGTAACTGATCAACAAATGATGAAAGTCATGGAAGGCATTTCACTAGAATCAACAACGGAGGAAAAGGCAACATACACAGTGGATTATGACGGATCCCTCTTTAAGGAGGACAAACCAACAAAATCACGCGTGATTCCGTTGAAAAAAGACAGCAACCGATTATTTAGCGTAGGTCAAACGGTTCCAGTAACCATAAATGAGGTAGACAAACTTGAATATGTAATAGAAAAAGTTGAAATTTTTGATTCAATTAATGATTTTAAACAAGGGAACTTTAGTGATTTAGAAATACTAAGAGAAAATAAGGCTTTAGATCAGACAAATAAATTGGTACCGTACAACCGGGATGTATATAAAGTAGGAAATGGTAAAGATACTGTTGACGAATTAGTAGAATCGCCACTAGTTAATTTGAAGTTTGTCTACTTGACAACAACAGTGAAAAATACTGGTAAAAAGGCAACAGAAGAAATCTATATGCATCCGTCTTTACAAGTGCTTAAATCTGAAAAAAATGGATGGAACTATGCTGGAGAAGAGGGATTTGCTGTAGAAAGTATTATGACGGGCAAAGTTGATTATCTAGAACCCCATGGAAATGGAAAAAGCTTTTACAACATTGGCAGTATTCCGCCAGGAGAAACGATGAAGATTAATTTAGGCTTTTTTGTAGATGAGGATAAACTCGATTCAATCTTCCTTGATGCTTTCCATTACACTGGTTTCGGTAACACTGAAAACATGAATGCGAAAGATCGTTGGTGGATTGATATACGTCAATAGTAAAACGTGAAAAAATAGAAATAGGAAAGGATAGCCTAGACCATATAGTCATAGCTATCCTTTTTTTTACAATTATCTTTTCGCTTGAGTTTTGCAATAAACATCAACAAAGTGGGCTGGGTTTAATTTTTCGCCTGTTACACGGCTGATCTTTTCATTCCAGTTATAAAGTGCAGCTGGTTTGAAGAATTGATTGATAAGCATTTCCCCAGTTTCTTTTGTGAAAAAATCAGGAGAGATCTTCGTTTCAATATGACGAAGAAGCTGTGCTGCCATTAATTCTCCAAGCAGATAATTTTGGTAGTAAACAGGTGCGAGTGTAAAGTGAATTTTTGCGGCCCAATCGGGATTATCAGTTTCATCAGGAGGAGTGACGAGCTGAACTTCATTGACTGTTTTCCACCATAAAGCGTTTAAATCTTGATCGGGATTTTCGTACAGTTCTTTTTCGAAATATACAAAGGTAATGATCCATCTTCCTGCAATAAGCATTTGTAACTGCTGGTACTTTTCTAATTCAGGAGCAAGCTCATTTACTGTTTCTTCCTCAACTTGTAAGAAGCGCTTTAACCAACGAGGGTCTTTGCCCATTTTTCCAAATAGCATTGCGATTGATTCAGTTGTTAGGGTATGACTGTACGAACGTAATCCGAATGGAAGAATCGGGTCTACATATTTGAAATAAGCCGCATGGCCAAACTCATGTAAGTTCGTTTCCATCCAATATGAATCTTCCACTAAGTTACAAAGGACACGGACGTCACCTTCACGGTCAATATCCATGCAAAAGGCTGTTGGGTTTTTCTTTTCTCTAGGGAACAAATCGCTTTTTGCATATAGGTCATCAATTTCAATTCCCATTGAGTTGAATGTATCTGTCGTGATTTGGACAATATCTTTCCCTACGTAAAAAGGATCTAGATTGGTTGAATCAGATGGTGGTGCTTCTTGGAAAAAGGGATCGATATAATGCCATGGGCGTATATCCTCTCGATTAATTCCAAATCTAGCTGCTAAGCGTTCATCTAGTTCATTCTTCATTGAGCGGTAGGCCTCATCTGATTGAGCGATCAGTTCGTTGAAAATAGCGAATACCTCTTCACGGTCAAGTTCTTGAAGAGCAAAGCCCATTTGATGATGGTTATCATACCCGAGTAGTTTTGCAGCCTCGTTGCGCTTCTTCACAAGCTCAAGCAGGTCTTTTTCTACGACTTTACCAACCTCTTTACTTGCAAACCATACTTTTTTGCGTAATTCTTGGTCATCACTATTAACCAATATATCTCGAATATCATTGGCAGAATACTTCTTGCCATCCACTTCAGGAGAATATGTGTTGAATAATAAATTTAGTTCAGAAGAGCGTTTAGATAAATCAGCAATCATATCTTCAGGGAGTTGGTTGCCTTTCATGTCATTTAACAGAAGTTGAAGCTGGCGTTTTTCGATCTCTGTTATATTTTCCGTTTCTAAAAATTGTTTTGTTTTCTCGTATGTATCTTTTGAAGAGAATAAAAGATTGTATCTCGTTTCAGCTTCGCCTAATTTAGCAGCCCACTCTGGGTCCCCGGTTGTTTGTGCTATCCAGCTAGACTCTGCTGCATCTTTATATAATTCTTGCATTTGGTCATTGATATCTTTTAAGAATGTTTGTAGTGTTTCCATATGTATCAATACCTTTCTATATTTATGAAATAGCCGAGAATACTTGTGACTTTTGTCATAAGATGAATCGGCTTCGGATAGAGCGTGGCCAATGCCACGTTAACGATCCGACAAATACTATGCCAAATATGTGCAAAAAGGTAATAAAATATTACGATTATTCCTCCTAAAGACTTTAACATATGCTATCATATATTCAAATAGGGAACATGTGATCGCGTGAAGGGCTTAATAGGTGAAATGGATCCAGACCAAATGAGATATTGTTTTAAACCCAACTAATAATTTTAGTGAAACCGATTGCAATCATAATCATCTTCTTATCAATTGATCCCCAACATTCAATTCAAGCCATGATTAAAACGTTAAAAGTTGTATCTGCAAGATTGCTATTTAAAAAGTTTCCTAGCTTGAAAAAGAAAAAATGAAATGGCCATTTGTGGAATCCCAGTTACTTTTTCGTTAAACGCAATTGAACATCGGTACGTCAATATATTCGTATGCAACAAAAGAAATAGTGAAGGGAGTCGAACCTAGGTGTCTTTACCAACATACGTGGTGACTTTGCCTCTAAAAGTTGAAACATGGCAAGGGCACATCTTAGAAAAGCGCCTAAACATTGGGCGAAATATCTATAATGCCTGTTTAGGTGAAACGTGGCGCAGATATACATACATGATTCGCAATCCCCAATACTGGGAGGCGGTTCGTATGCCGAAAGGAAAGGAGCGCAATCAACTTCTTACTCAATTGAAAAACCAATACTGCGTTCGTAAATTTGACTTAAATAGGTACGTTCAAGGAATGGGACGTAAGTTCAAACGAAATATCGGTTCTCAAATGGCCCAGAATATCGCTGAACGTGCGTTTCGAGCAGTTGAAAAAATCATGTATGGAAAAGGAAGGAAAGTACGATTTTGTTCGGTTGGCCAATTTTTTTCATTAGAGGAAAAAACAAATAAGACAGGGTTTCGATACTTCTCCGAAAACAAATGCATAGAATGGTTAGGACTGATCATGCCTGTTATTCTTAAAGATTGTGACGAGTATGCACATATAGCCCTTCAAGGTAATATTAAATATTGCCGACTTGTTAAGAAAGTGATTCGTGGTAATAATCGATACTTCGTTCAATTTGTGCTGGAAGGTTTTCCGCCAAGGAAACGCAATCAGAACTATTCCAAAGATGAAAGCGCCCGCGTTGGATTGGATATTGGTATATCAACACTCGCCATTGCCTCTGAAAATGAAGTGAAATTATTTGAGTTGGCGGAAGGTTTATCGGTCGATGAACGTCAAAAAAGGATTCTGCAACGTACATTAGAGCGTAGGCGTAGAGCGAACAACCCAAACAAGTACAATACTGATGGTACAATCAATAAATCCAATCGAGAGAAATGGGTTCGAAGTGAAAATTATAAAAAAACACGAAAAGAATTAGCGGAAATGAGCAGAAAGATAGCTGATAAGAGAAAACTTGCTCACAATATATTAGCAAACTATATTCTTACGTTAGGTTTAGACATCCGAGTTGAAACAATGAATTTCAAAGGGCTCCAAGCGAAAGCAAAGAAGACGGAGATGAATAAGAAGACTCGACGATTCAAACGTAAAAAACGTTTTGGAAAGTCATTAGCAAATCGTGCACCCTCGATGCTTCTTACGATTATCGACAACAAACTAAAGTATCTCGGCTTATCCCTGAAAAGAATTGACACCGCTAGAGTAAAAGCCAGCCAATTCGAACACTTTACGCAAACGTATATAAAGAAAAAACTTTCAAAACGTTGGAACCACTTTGAACAAGGTGATGTTCAACGGGATTTGTATAGTGCCTTCCTAATCAAGAATACAAAAGATAATCTACGTGAAATAGATGTTAGACGGGCTAATAAAACATGGGACAACTTCTTTGAAAAACATGAACAAGAAATAGAACGAATAAAACAGATGACACGTAAACAATTAGGCAGTATTGGCTTGTGAAATTCAATACAAAAGGGTTTTGAACCGAGCCCACAGGGCGGTAATGGCAGCAATAGTTGCCTTGCCCATGAAAGTCTAAGGGAAATAGCTGAGTGGCTGATGTCAGCCGAAAACGTGTTTTCGGTCATTCAGACGAAAGCTGAATAAAAGTACCTTGGAACCTCGTGACTTTAGTCATGAGAGGTTCAGAAATGCAGAAACTCCAAACGAAGTTCTAAGTGGTTTTGAAGCAAACGGTATTACATTTTTAAATGACTATATAGGTAAAGAGGTTACGCAATACACATATGAATTAAAGGAAAAAGATATTGAAGGAAAACGTTTGAAAGCAATCCTATATGAAGAAAAAGAAAAGATCATTGGGGGCTATGGCGTGCTACCTAGTTGGACACCAGGTTTATTTAATTTAGATGATAAACAAAGTCTAATTAATGAAAGAAATATTAAACATTAAAAAAATTCATTAAGTTAAATTTAAATGTTCCTATTCGATCATTGGAATGTAGTACGAATGTGTAAGAAAATATTTTCATGTATGTATCAGGTGTATGGGCTCACAATCTATATTATTTCAAAATAATTCTTATAGGGGAAAAAGTTATGAAGAGAAAAATAAGCATAGGACTTTTATTAATTATATTCATAATTGTTCTTTCATTCTATACTTTTAAATATTTATCAAATACTAATAATCCAAATTTACTTTCGAATTTAGAAGGAACAATTTATTTTATTGAAAGAATTGATGGCACGCTAACTTTATTTAAGTCAGATGCCGCGCTGAAAAATAAAACCCTTCTATACAGCCATAAAGGGAAGGGGAAGGACAGTCTCGGGGGTTATAATGATAATATTTGGGGCTTCCATTATGATCAAACGAATAAAACGATTTCCTTTATTGCGATGGATAATGGTTCTTGGAGTTTGTTTTCCTTAAAAGAAGGGGAAGAAAAGCCGACCTTACTCCAAAAAGACGTTATGGAAATAAGTACAGATTATATCCAGGATCAATCTGAAAATGTATCCGTTATTTCAAGGAAGGGTTCGCTCTATTTGTTGGAAGATGGAAAAGAAAAAACAATAAAGAAATTTTATGGCATATATGATAGTAAATTCACTGGGTACCGGCCAATTGGGTTATCACCGGATGGAAAATACCTTATTTATTTTTCGATGGAACACGCAACGCCAATCGGTGCTATTTTTGAAGGCTTGGTTAAAGATTCTGTTGGAAACATGTATATCATGGACTTATCAACATTGGAGAGTACCAAATATGTAAATGCATATCAAATACAATGGATTATGGACTAGGTTTGTTCGCGAATGGAATATACTAAAAAGGCTGCACCCATAACCTAGGGCTACTCAAAAAGAGTTAGGGGGTATTTCTATGTTGTTTTTTAAAGGAAATTCAAAAAATGTATGGATGAACATAGATAAACCAACAAAGAAATGTACAATTCACACAAACTGTTCTTATCTTGATAAAAAGTCAGAAACAAAATATAAAGGAATATTAGAGTTAAAGAGAGATGGTGGATGGTTAAAATTTGATTCCAAAAATGAAGCGAAAAAGTATCATCTAAACAATTGTGGTACATATAGCTTGATAGAACATTGCTAATTCTTGTGGTTAATTTTGGAAAATATCACATAAAATAATAATCTTTTTTTTCAATTCATCGATTATCCAGCAGACGAATGATATATGCCTTCTGCAATTATCTACTATAATTTCTAGTAAGGTGGTGTTTATCATATGTTGGAAGAACAAAGCAATGTACCAAAAAGAAAATTTGCTTGGGCTGACAAATGGGTGAAGATGACTGGCGAACGGGCAAGAATTGATGCAAAAGTGAATAATACGTATATCATGTACGAAAAGAATGGAAAACTTGTTAAAGAATTCCCAAATGGCGATGTAGTACCTTTAACAGATGAGGATCATCATGAAACATAAGCACAATCCTATCCTCTATGTGTTCGCAGGAAATAATGGAAGTGGAAAAAGCACAATCCGGAACTTACTCATTGACAAAATCGGTGTTGAAATTAATATTGATCCAGATGCGATATCAAGAAGAATAGATCCGATAAATCCGGAATCGAAGAGGGTAACGGCAGGAAAAGAAGTAATAAAATCAGTAAGTAGATACATTGAAGAAGGCAGAGATTTTTCTATTGAGACAACACTTGCTGGCGGAAATGCTATTTGACAAATAGAAAAAGCAAAAAAGATGGGTTATGAAATCACTATGTTTTATGTAGCTCTTAGTAATGTAACACAAAACATTAAGCGAGTTGCCATGAGGGTGAAAAAAGGTGGCCATAATATTCAGACAGAGGATATCCTCAGAAGAAATAAAACCTCTTTTGATCATTTATACCAATTTGCACATATGATTAATAACCTTGTGATAGTCGATAACAGTCAAGATGATGGGGAAATTATACTTGAAATTAATAATGGAATGATCACATTCGAGGCTAAAAGTTTACCCGAATGGGTACTTCCTGTTAAAGAACAATTTAAATTTTAGATAGGCAGAAATTACATTCACTTACGTATAATTAGAAAACGCACACCTGACAGTAGAGGGTTCGGTTGATGGAAAGAAAATTGAATTCAGGCACCTCTTTCTATTGCTTTCATCCATTCCAATAATATAATCGTACTTCCAAAAGTCTTCTTTCTTCAGTCTGCGTCCAATAAGCCCGTTGGAAGAGATATTGTATTTCTTTAGAATTTCAAGAGTTCCTTCGTGCGGAGGGAAGCCGATTTGCCATAGACTGGTTGCAGCTGAATCAACTTCGATTTTCTTTGTAAAATTTTCATTTTTAACTAAGTAACGAAACAAGGCTTCAGCCATTGGTGAACGGCAAATATTCCCCAGGCACACTAACAAAATGTTGATCATGACTACCTATTTTTAATAATCATATTTTTCCATTTTAATATTCTTTGTTGCAATGAATTATGTATTTATAAAATAATGGAGTGGATAAAACACCATGATTAGAACAAAATCAGCTCTGTATACATCCATCCGTAATGAAAATTTTCTACTTTCCATTTCTTTTTGTAATAACAACATATGTACAAAACAGAAATATTGGACGACTTTATATTTAAATTGATAAATAAAAAATAATTAGTTGCAGTGGTTGTGGATTGGGGCGAAGCAGTCCAATCACAAAAACAAGTATAGAGTATATAATTTGATGAATAATTGACTATTAATCTATCTATAATTTTTGGAGATGAGAGCGCTCGCTGATAAACAACAATCCTTTGAAAATTTGCCTTTGGCATATTGGACAAAGTTAATATGATAATAGTAGTTACCACTAAACCCCTTGTTTTAGTGGTATTTTTATGTAAAGAATAATAGACGCGAAGATTACCGTAATCTACCTTTTTCAGTATCTTTTCAAAAACAATAAATGAAATTATTCCATCGATTACTCGTTAAAATAGAAGCAGTAGAAAAACGTGACATACGCATGGTCGTTTGAGGAAGGGGGTCGTAATGCAAGAGGAATTTCAATGGATTCAAGAAGTGCTAAATGGGAACAAGCAAGCCTATTCATACATTATTAATAAACATAAAAATCAGGCGCGAACGAGGAGGTTCTGACCCCATAGCCTCAGCAATGCCGTAAAAATGTTAGACATAAACTGATAGGCCTTCTTGTCAAAGTAGATGGATGCTTGTCCCTTAATATTAGATAACTTATAGTTCTACAAGTCTCTCTTTTCTACATGGATAAACGTGTCGATAAGTTTTCATTTACAAACTTTCTACCATTATTCATAATAATCATTGGATTCTGTTAAATATAAAAATTAACATCTGGTAGCACGTCTTTTTATAACCTCACTGAGAAAAGGAGGCATTTCTCATCAGTTTTATACAAAAGTAATAGTATTACACTTGGAGAATAATTTATGAATATACAAAAAAACTATTTCATAATCTTACATTAACATTGATGTGAAATATCAAATAAGATGGCCTCAATACGAAAAAGTAGAAAAGATTTCATAACGGTGCATTATTTCCAATAGAGTGCACTGTTTTTAGCGTTAATTAGTGACTATCGTAGTGCAGCTTATTAGTAAAATGGTCATCATGATATTTCAAAAATAAATTGCCAGCATGTCTAGCTATCTATGTTCGTATAAAACAAGATAGTTAGCAATTTAACAGGGAATGGAGGGGAGAAGGTTCTATTGTGTTCTTTCAAGTACTTGTAAAGTATTTGAAAGAAAAGAATAATTGTGAAGGAGCGTATGATAATGGCAAACTTATCTCTAGACTTTAAAAAAACTATTTCCATTAGAATCATGGCGGTTTTGATACTAGTTTTAGCGATGTTTTTGGGCTTATCCATGACTGCGGTCGCTGACGAGGAACTGGTCGAGGGGCCGACTGTTATGAAGGATCCTGATTCGCCGACTGGCTACACCGTACGGTTTGTTTACAAAAATGAAGACGCTGCCAGCGTGACGTTCGTCGGTGACATGCTATTGAGGAATTGGGCTGATCCTACTGATACGAAAGTATACACGCCATACGAGTATAAGCCCGGTTTGATGCGCGGCGGCGGTGCGTTTGAGGCAGCAATGGAAAAGCGTGACGGCGGCTATTGGGTCATGGAAGTACCGCTAGCAGCTGGAGCTAATCAATACTGGTTCTATGTGGACGGTAACAGAAACTACTGGGTGCCGGATCCTGCTAATTCGCCTAAATTCGCTCCAGATGGACTTACAGGAAATGCCAGACGTGCTTTTAATGCGGTGTATGTACCGTATGATCCAGAAAAACAGGACGAAATCATGGGAGCACGTGAGATTGAAAACCCTAGAACTGACGAAAAAACAGGTACATGGGATTATGTAGAAATACCAACTCAAATCAATGGCAAGACACGTTATCTAGGCGTCTATCTACCATATGGATATGATGAAGACCGAGAAGAGCCATATAAAACGATTTACATGCAACATGGCAGCGGCCAGGATGCTTCTGACTGGATGAACATCGGCAGCGTACCAAACATAATGGATAACCTACTCGCAGATGGCCTTACAGAACCAGCTATTGTTGTTACAACGGACTCTACGTACCTTGGAAATGCTCAACAAGGATATCCAAACTTGTTCAATATCATCCTGCCGTTTATTGAAGACACCTATAATGTTTCGGAGAATGCTGCTGATCGTTCATTTGCCGGTCTGTCGATGGGTGGGGCTATCACAGCAAATATCATAAACTATGATGCTACGAAGTTCGGATACTATGGTGTATGGAGCGGCGGCGTGAGAGTAAGTCTCGATGCGGAGAATCTTGGGGTTCCATATATTCTATTTGGCGGAGGGCAATATGACTTTGGGTTGCCAAATCCGAACCAAGTAGCCGCATTTGACGATACTGACGCGAATTATAAGAATCTAGTAGTTGCCGGTGGTCATGATTTTAATACCTGGAACCAGTTATTCACGATGTATGCCAGAGACTATTTATGGAAGCCGGAAGTGTTTATTATTGACAATGTTCAAAGACTTCTTGACGGGTATCTTGCTGACGGATCGATAAGTAATGCTGGAATATATAACAGTTTAAAGACCAAAATCAAGAAAGGAAATTTCACTCCATTTATAAATGAAGTAAAAGCTCAAAGTGGTAAACACATAAGCAGTGAGGCAGCATCTACACTACTTGAGCTTGCAGATAGGGTCAGTTCAAAATAATAGAATGTATGATGAAATAGCTGGATGACATTGTATTACCAATGTCATCCTCTAGTTCTTCTTTATTAAACAATTAGGTGCAGATACCGCGGATTTGTCGAAATTCGCTCTCACATCATCATAGATAATACTAGGTTAACTTTACCGCGGTGATTATTACGGGCAAATAGGACAATATTATGAGGAAACTGGTAAGGAAGAGATCATCCATCTTCTATATATAGAAGATGGTTCTTTTTCGCAGTTTAATCAACAAGAGGATAGCTGAGGCAAGTGCCTCAGCTTTTTATTAATGCTTTTTAAACCAAAGGCTCTGCTTGCGTGAAAACAGAAATTGTAGAGTTGTAACAAAATAATCTCCAAACGTTATAACAACTTTTTAAAAAAACTTCAAAATGGCAAAGGTATGGATGAACAACAATGTGAAAGAATCTATCAGGAATTATACGATATTATCGAAGAGATTTACTCGTGGGAGGAAATTCCAAAAGTTTTAGTAAATATGTTTATTGATTTTCGTGAATTAGATTTGTTTGGCGGTCAATATCAAGATGAGCTCAAACAACATAAAGGGGCAAATAAAATTTATGAAGCGTATGTACGTATTTTAGTTTAATTTTTGGTTGAACCAGTTAGAGATGAGAAACATAACAGTTTGATATACAAATAGTTATATATGTGACCAGCGACACAAAAGTACAAGGATGAAGGCCTGAACCCCAGTGTATGCCCCAATATTATTACGTTTTTTTATATTAAAACGACCTCGATAAACTTAAGCCTGATGTTGAAGAATTTAAAAAAGAAATTTCATTACTTGAGAGTATGAAAGATTACTTGAAAGCTGGAAGGTTAAGAACGGAAGACTGTTTAACATTAATCGAGGATAGAATCACGTTTACGTATTCCTAAATAAATAGGGATAAAAATTTAAATCAATCACTAGGTCAACAGAAACGCTCATCCTTGTTAGGAGAATTACCATCTGGATATCGTTCAGCAGAAAAATATATAAACTGTGATTGCGTTTATGGAGTAGCACAAATAATGGCAATTATACTTAATACAAGCAATATGAACCATTGTAATTGTTAATAGTTGCAAAGAATGTGTTGTTAAATGTACAACTGCGTGCTGAGCAAAAATGACATTTGTATAGGTTGATGATGGATGAGCTAGAATAATAGAAGAGCTAACTGATATCTATTAAAATATCAAATCAAAGAAAGTATGATTCATATCCTTTTTTATAGTGTTACAATTCTTGTCCAGGGAACTATGCTTCCAGGCGCAATATTATACGTGCCCATGTTTACTGGATCTGTTACCATCTGACCAGTTTCAATATTATATACAACTTCAAAGCGACCATCTGATGATATAAACTTCACATTATAAGCAGGATCATAATCGTTTACTACATAGCGGTGGTATCTGCACTGAATAGTTGCCATTTTTCATATGCAAAAAGCTCAATCATTTCTTCTAATTAACCAGGCGCCTTTCCGTATTTATTCAATTCATTGCGGAAATAATGGAGCTCTTCTGTGATGTATGGAAGTTGTTTAACATATTGATCAAATGTATCAAAAAACAAATTAAAATGCTTATGTTCATACAAAAGCTCTTGATTATCCATCAAATCGTGCATATACGTGTGAGAATAGCATGTGATGCTATTGCTTTGGAATCATCCAATACATACTATTTTCTATGCTGTGACCGAATTTTATCGTATTGCTTTAAGAATTCAATAAAGTATTTTTCTGATAAAAAGTTAGTTTATAAGTCTACTTGAACAGAGGGATAAATTATGTTCATTTGCAGACGAGAGTATCCATACGTCGAAATTGATAACACGACAAGAAGGATAATCACAATCATTATTGGCGGCTGAAATTTGATTGTTCTCCGAATATCCAATTTCTCTTCTTCCTCCATGTTGGCATCTCGTTTATCTTCTTTTTCTTCCTGAAATTTTCAAGAGATTTGTCTAATATAAGTACCAAGAAAATGTACTATTAAAATTAGCCAAAAAATAGGAAATGCAAGTTTTACACAAGAATTATATTGAAAGCTAAAAAAAGTATATTGAAAATAAACTGCGATACAAAAAGCAATAAAAAGCTTATACGAACTGTAAAACAGTCCGTTAAACATATGGAACAAAAATGTCATTGGGCAACGAAAAAGAGTATATCAATATGCAAATTCTATAAATACACCAGGTGAAGATATATATCCAAGAATTCGGCAAATGTTGCCATTTTTCCATCCATTTGTATATTATGTTTTGACCCATGGCTTTCTGGGAAACATACAGTAATATGTTTTTTGATTTGAATAGCTATTTAGACAAGTACGGATTTACATGAAAGGGGTCACATTGCATGGCAAGTAATGGAGAAGCCAATCAGATTTTAATCTATGCTCCCGTAAGTGGTAATGTGGTGGCTTTAGAAGATGTTCCAGATCCGACATTTTCTCAAAAAATGATGGGGGATGGCATTGCGATTGATCCTACGGATGGGAAGGTGGTCGCTCCATTTGATGGAGAGGTCCTTCATATTTTTCCAACTAAGCACGCCATTGGGCTTCTAAGCCATTCGGGACTTGAATTATTGATTCATATTGGTTTAGAGACAGTTTCTCTAAATGGAGAGGGTTTTGAAACACATGTCAAGTCAGGGGATCGGGTAAAAGCAGGAGACAAATTAGTCACTTTTGACTTGGATTTTATTAAGGAAAAAGCGAAAAGTCATGTCACTCCGATTATTGTTACAAACGGAGACCAGTTCGAGGAATTACATAAAACGAATGAGAAAGATGTTATTGCATTAGACTCGATTCTTTTGGGAACAGCGCCAAAGGGAAAGGCCGAGCCTAAAAAAAATGAACAAATGACAACATCCACAAATGGGGTCCAGTATGGTAAAGAGGCAGAAGAAATTGTTGCTGCAGTCGGCGGCGTAGAGAATATAAATGCAGCCACCCATTGTGTCACCCGTCTGCGTTTTGCGCTAAAAGATGAAGATAAGGTTAACAAAGCAGCCCTAGATGATATGGGAATCGTAAAAGGAACGTTTTCGGCAAATGGCCAATATCAAATTGTAATTGGCCAAGGTACTGTTGATAGGGTTTATAAAGCAATGGTTCAAGAGACGGGTGTTGCCGAAGCATCGAAAGAGGATGTTAAAGCAGCGGGCGGAGAAAAACTAAACCCACTGCAAAAAGCAATAAAAGTATTGGCGGATATTTTTATTCCGATTTTACCGGCCATTGTAACTGCTGGTTTATTAATGGGTATTAATAATATATTAGCGAATCCGGGAATCTTTGGCAAAGGCGCACCTGCACTTATCGAGACATACCCACAATGGGCTGGTATTGCAGATATGATTAATATCATTGCGAATACAGCCTTCACATTCTTACCTGCATTAATTGGTTGGTCAGCTGTTAAGAGGTTTGGGGGCCATGAATTACTTGGTGTTGTCCTTGGCTTAATTCTTGTCCATCCAGACTTAATGAATGCATGGGGATATGGCTCAGCAGCTGCGGAAGGTAAAATCCCTACTTGGAATATCTTTGGGCTCGAAATAAATAAGGTTGGGTATCAAGGACAAGTACTTCCAGTACTATTTGCTTCATGGGTTCTGGCTAAAATAGAAATCTTCCTTAGGAAACGAGTCATTGATTCACTTCAATTATTGGTGGTTGCACCAGTTGCGTTATTGGTAACGGGCTTTTTGGCATTTGTTTTAATCGGTCCTGTTACATTTACAATCGGAAATTGGATTACAGAAGGATTGGTATACGTCTTTGATGCAGTGCCAGTTATAGGAGGACTAGCATATGGTGCATTATATGCTCCACTCGTCATAACCGGTATGCATCATACGTTTTTGGCGGTAGATCTGCAACTAATCGGTAGTACGGGAACGACCTTCTTGTGGCCCATTGTTGCTTTATCTAACATTGCCCAAGGTGCAGCTGTATTTGCCATGATGCTAGTTGCAAAAGATGAAAAGTTAAAAGGGTTGGCAGGAACATCTGGAATTTCTGCCTGGCTTGGAATTACGGAGCCTGCAATGTTTGGTGTTAACTTGCGGTATCGATATCCATTTTTTGCAGCAATCACTGGCACAGCGATTGCTGGAGCTTTTATCACATTCCAAGGAGTAAAAGCAACTTCAATTGGTGTTGGAGGCATTCCTGCGATATTATCGATTTTGCCGTCTAATTGGGTATCGTTTTTAATTGGCATGCTTATCGTCATTGTCTTTCCGTTTATCGTTACGTATTTTATTGCAAAACGGAGGTTATCACTACCTGGGAGTGAAGGTAATGAGTGAAGCTTGGTGGAAAAAGGCAACAGTGTATCAAATTTATCCAAAAAGTTTTAATGACACAACCGGAAATGGTATTGGTGATATACAGGGAATTATCCAAAAGCTAGATTATCTCAAAAAGCTAGGCGTCGACGTGATTTGGTTAACACCTATTTATCGATCACCGCAAAAAGATAATGGGTATGATATTAGCGATTATTACTCCATTGAACCAATGTATGGGACAATGGCTGATTTCGAGCAATTATTGGAAGAAACCCATAAACGCGGTATGAAGTTAATTATGGACTTAGTCATTAATCATACATCGACAGAACATGAATGGTTCAAACAAGCATCCTTATCCAAAACAAATATGTACCGAGATTTTTATATATGGAAGGATTCTGTTGATGGAAGTGAGCCTACAAACTGGGAATCAAAATTTGGAGGTTCCGCATGGCAATATGATGAGAAAACGGGTCAATATTATTTGCATTTATTTGATGTAACCCAGGCAGATCTTAACTGGGAAAACCAAGAGGTTAGAGAGAAATTAGTTAAGATGATTCGCTTCTGGGCAGAAAAAGGAATTGATGGGTTTCGCCTTGATGTGATCAATTTGATCTCAAAGGATCAGCATTTCCCAAATGATCATACCGGTGATGGCAGAAGGTTCTATACCGATGGTCCTCGAGTCCATGAATATTTACATGAAATTAACCAAGCCGTTTTTGCGCCTTATAAAATGATGACTGTTGGGGAAATGTCTTCGACGACAATAGAAAATTGCATCCTTTATACAAAACCGGAACGAAAAGAATTGGATATGACCTTTCAATTTCATCATCTAAAGGTAGATTATCCGAATGGGGATAAA
Organism: Lederbergia panacisoli; assembly: GCF_024626525.1. Lineage (GTDB taxonomy): Bacteria > Bacillota > Bacilli > Bacillales > Bacillaceae_C > Lederbergia > Lederbergia panacisoli. The sequence continues at coordinate 23,523 of NZ_JANJGU010000001.1, read as the reverse complement.
TGGACAAAGGCACAATTTGATTTTATTAAATTAAAAAAAATCCTCTCCGATTGGCAGGTTGGTATGCATAGAGGCGCGGGATGGAATGCACTGTTTTGGTGCAATCATGATCAGCCACGTGCTGTATCTCGATTTGGCGATGATCAAACATATCATAAGGAATCAGCAAAAATGCTTGCAACCACAATCCATATGATGCAGGGAACCCCATATATTTACCAAGGTGAAGAAATCGGGATGACAAACCCTGATTTTACCTCGATTACTCAATACCGTGATGTGGAATCTTTGAATACATATGAGATTCTAAAGCAAAATGGAAAATCAGAGCAAGAAATAATCGCCACTCTCAGGCAAAAATCACGTGACAATGCCAGAACACCTATGCAGTGGTCGGCTGCTGCAAATGCTGGATTTACAACAGGTGTACCGTGGATTGAACTAGCCCGAAATTACAATGAAATTAACGTTGAAAAAGCAATGAATGACCCCAATTCGATCTTCAGTCATTATCAAAAGCTAATTGAGCTACGTAAAACGTATGACATCATAGCGTATGGGGACTATCATCTGCATCTAGCAAATGACCCTCAAATCTTTGCCTATACACGAGAATGGAAAAATGAAAAACTAATCGTAGTAAATAACTTTTATGCAAGAGAAGTTTCGATTGAAATCCCAGTAGATAGAGCAGAAAACCCACAAATTTTAATATCGAATTATACAGATACATCAAAGAGATTGCACAAAATTACGTTGAGACCTTATGAGTCAATCGTGTATTGGGATAAGGGGGAGGTTTAATAGAGGGTTATCATCAGAAAATAAACGTGATTTCAATACGAAAAGACACTTATAAATGTTGATAAAACAATGTTTATAGGTGTTTTTTTGTGCTGGAAAATGAATGGAAGAGGTGGGAGTTGTTATTTTATATAAGGAATTTCTTGTTTGTTTATTCTTAATAATCAATTTCTCCATAATCACCAATATTGTAATTGTTTGATTGCTTTAATGATTAAGAAGTAGTTAAAATTTATGATTGGCAATCCAAACTGATTACCAAGTTAAGCCTTATAAAACAAAAAGGAGTTCATTTTTGTTATCAAAGGTGTCCATTTCGACCATTCGACTTATATATAAAAGAGGAGGGCGATGAATAATTCCGGCTATTTACATTATTCATCTGTCCAAAATTCAGGCGGAATAAAAGTGAATATACTGTTAATTGGACAAACCCATTTACTGCGTTAGATACAATAAGGACAAAATGGATGAATCACGATAAATTCTGAAAAAGTTCGTGAGTTTAAAAAAATGATCCATATCGAACCAATCGAAGAGCACTATGATCCATTCAACTATTCAAATTGACCCGTCCATGGGTGCAATTTGACCAAAGCAATACCAGAGATTAACTACAGAGACTACTCAGAGATAAATAAATATTACTTTTTCCGGTACCATCCACTAGTAGAAAAAAATATACACTTTGAGTACGAAAAGTCAGCTAGTAATTTTATGGAGAACTAATTGGATATCTTTTAAATATTTTTATTTGGTATAATAGAACTAAATGCAAAATATGGCTTTTGAAGGAGATAGAGATATGGCGGTAATAGGTTTTGAGGAAAAATTATGGTCCGCAGCGGATAAATTGCGTAACAATATGGATGCTGCTGAATATAAACATGTTGTGTTAGGTTTAATCTTTTTAAAATATGTTTCTGATACATTTCAAGAAAAATGGAAAGAGTTAATGGATATCGATCCTGATTTTGCGGAGGATCGTGATGCGTATACCGCGGATGGGGTGTTTTGGGTACCGGAAATAGCTCGTTGGGGATATATTGCTGATCATGCAAAACTTCCTGAAATCGGTCAAATTGTCGATAGAGCTTTAGATAATATAGAAAAAGAGAATCCTACTTTAAAAGGAGTATTACCCAAAAATTATTCACGCCCTGAATTGGATAAGCGTATTTTAGGGGAAGTCATTGACTTATTCTCCAATATTGATGTAGGTGGAAGCTTAGCTCGAGAAAAAGATGTGTTGGGTCGAGTCTACGAATATTTTCTTGGAAAGTTTGCTGAAAATGAAGGAAAAGGCGGTGGGGAGTTCTATACTCCAAAAAGCGTTGTTACTTTGATGGTTGAAATGATCCAACCGTATAAAGGATATGTTTATGACCCTGCTTGTGGTAGTGGTGGTATGTTCGTTCAATCATTAAAATTCGTGCAAGAACATAGTGGAAATACGTTTGATATTTCCATCTATGGACAAGAATCAAACCCAACTACTTGGAAACTAGCCAAAATGAATCTAGCTATTCGTGGAATAGAAAGTAATCTAGGTAGTAAAAATGCGGATACATTCCATGACGACTTACATCCGTCATTAAAAGCAGATTTCGTGTTGGCGAACCCGCCATTCAACGATAGTGACTGGGGACAGCCACAGCTTGTAGAAGATCCACGTTGGAAATTTGGAACTCCACCAGCTGGAAATGCGAACTATGCATGGCTATCTCATATGATTGATAAACTAGGTCAAAACGGAAAAGCAGCAATTGTATTGGCAAATGGTTCATTATCTACAAATACTTCTAATGAAGGCGAAATCCGCAAAAACATCATCAATGCTGACTTAGTAGATGCAATTGTAGCCTTGCCGGATAAATTGTTCTATACAACAGGTATACCCGTTTCAATATGGATTTTAAACCGTAATAAAAAACATCCTGGACAAACCCTATTTATAGATGGGCGAAAACTCGGATCCATGGTCAACCGCCGTTTACGTGAATTAACATTGGAAGATATTCTTAATATGGCCGGCACGTACATTAACTGGCAGAACGAAGAAAACTACGAAGATATCCAAGGATACTGTAAAGCTGCGCGTCTAGAGGAAATTCGTGAACATGATTACATCTTAACCCCAGGAAGATATGTTGGAATTGAGGAAGAAGTAGAAGATGGGGAACTATTTGAGGAGAAAATGGAGCGGTTGACGAAAACCCTTGCCGAGCAATTTAAACAGTCACTGGAGCTTGATGAGGAGATCAGGGAGCAACTTGGGGTGATTGGCTATGAGTTATAGTGAGTGGAAGTTTGTGAAACTTGAAGATATTTCTGTTTATGTAACAGAAAAGATAAATACATCAGAAATAACTGAAGACAGTTACATTTCTACAGAAAATATGATCCCTGAAAAAGGTGGAATCACTAAAGCTTCTTCATTGCCAACTACTAAAAATGTAAATAAAAGTAGAGCGGGAGATATATTAATATCCAATATACGGCCGTATTTTAAAAAAATTTGGTACAGTAAATTTACTTATGGAGTATCAAATGATGTCCTTATTATTCGTCCGAAAAGTAGTGAAGTCGATAGTAGGTACTTATATTATTTTCTGTCTCAAAATAAATTTTTTGATTTTATGGTTGGAACTTCAAAAGGGACAAAAATGCCTAGAGGTGATAAAAATGCAATTATGAAGTATCAATTTAAATTGCCCCCAATCCATGAACAACAACAAATCGTAAATCTCTTTATTTCCTTAGATCATAAGATTCAACTTAACAACGGAATCAACAATACAATAGAAGAAATTACACAATCCATTTTTAAGAGCTGGTTTGTTAACTTTGAATTTCCAAATGAAAATGGCGAACCATATAAATCGAGTTATGGAAAGTTTGTGGAAAGTGATTTGGGGCTAATACCTGATGGCTGGGAAATCAAATTATTTAAAGATATTAGTAATAACTTTGATTCTCAAAGAGTTCCTTTGTCAAAAATGGAACGGGAGAAAAGAGAAAAGGTATATCGATATTATGGTGCTGCATCACTTATGGACTACGTTGATGATTATATTTTTGACGGTACTTATGTTTTAATGGGCGAAGACGGAACTGTAGTTACTAAAAATGGGTTTCCTATTTTACAGTATGTTTGGGGTAAATTTTGGGTTAATAATCATGCACATGTATTGCAAGGAAGATATCCTTTTTCCACTGAATATTTATATCTTTTGTTAAAGAATACAAATGTTAATAGTATTGTTACGGGCGCTGTCCAACCCAAAATTAATCAGAAAAACTTAAACAATATAAGAATTTTAATTCCAAACGACAAATTATTATGTTCATTTAACAAGCTAGTTCTACCTTTATTTTCAAAGAAAAAAATAGTAGAAGAGCAAAATAATGAATTGGTCCAAATCCGGGAAACCCTTCTCCCAAAACTAATGTCAGGAGAAATCCGCATTCCTGATGCAGAACAGGAGGTCGAAAGATGTTTACAGAAGGTCAATTAGAGAAAGTGGTAATTGAATATTTCCAAGAACTTGGCTATGACTACTTGCCTGCAAATCAGTTAGTACGGGATGAGAGGGAAGTTTTGTTATTGGATCGTCTACAAGCCGCCTTGGTTAAACTTAACCAAGGTGTGGCTTTGGATGTCATCCATCAGGTGATTCGGCAGTTGCGCCATTTTGATACGAATGATGTTTTTGCAAATAATAAAGTTTTTCATAAATATTTAACAGAATCTGTTGAGATTCCCGAGTTTGTAAATGGAGAAACAATCTATCATCGTGTGCGTTTGGTTGATTGGGATGAACCCAAATATAATGAATTTCTTGTGGTGAATCAATTAGAACTAATCGAAAAAGATTCAAAGAAAATCCCTGATGTTGTTTTATATATCAATGGATTGCCACTTATGGTGATGGAATTAAAAAGCACATCACGCGAAGAAGTGGATATTGAAGATGCTTACAAACAACTTAGAAACTACATGAATGTTCATATCCCTTCCTTGTTTTACTACAATGCCTTCCTCATGATTTCTGATGGAGTCCGAGCTCAAGCCGGAACGATTACGGCATCACTAGACCGTTTTTCCGCTTGGAAAAAAATCAATGCCGAAGATAAAGTAATCGAAAACCGCCAGCTTGATACGTTAATGTATGGTTTATTTGATCGAGAACGCATACTTGATGTCATTATAAATTTTACCTTATATTCAAACGAAGCTAAAATTATGGCGGCTTATCATCAGTATTATGGGATGAAAAAAGCAATTGCGTCTACAATCCAAGCTGTTCATGGAGATGGTAGAGCTGGGGTTATCTGGCATACTCAAGGCAGTGGGAAAAGCTACTCTATGACCTTTTTAGCAGGAAATTTAATTAAAAGCGAAACCTTAAAAAATCCGACTATCGTAGTGATTACAGACAGAAATGACCTAGATGGCCAATTGTTTGGAACGTTTTCTAGTGCAAGTGAATTTTTACGTCAAACTCCACTACAAGCGGAAAGTAGAAGCCATATCAAAGATTTACTAGAAAACCGGAAAACTGGCGGAATTATTTTTTCCACCATCCAAAAATTTGAAGAAGAAACAGGACTCTTATCAGAACGAAAAAATGTCATCGTCATGGTGGATGAAGCACACCGGACTCAGTATGGGGTAGATGCTAAGTATGACCTTGAAACAGGCGGGCTAAAATTCGGATACGCTAAATACTTACGTGAAGCTCTTCCGAATGCAACATTTATAGCATTTACAGGTACTCCGATTGAAACGACAGATAAATCTACAACGGGCTTATTTGGGGATCTAATTGATGTTTACGATATGACGCAAGCGGTTGAAGATGGTGCGACAGTTAAAATTTATTATGAATCTCGCCTTGCCAAGGTAAAGCTTGATGAATCAAAAATGAGTGAGATTGATAGAGAGTACTGGAACATGCAAGTAAATGAAGGTGTCGAGGGCTATACAGTTGAACAAAGCCAGAAACAATTGAGCCGCATGGAACAAATTATTGGCGACAAAGACCGTATAAAACAAGTTGCGGCGGATATTGTGCAGCACTATGAAGATCGTAAAAATCTTGTGGCTGGTAAGGCGATGATTGTTGCCTATTCAAGAAAGACAGCCTTTGCGATGTATCAAGAATTGATTGAACAACGTCCTGATTGGAAAGATCGGATTAAGATTGTCATGACTGCAAACAATCAAGATCCTGAGGATTTGGCGAAATTAGTAGGAAATAAACAAACGAGAAAAGAGCGGGAGAAGGAATTTAAAGATATTACGGCCCCTTTTAAAATCGTAATAGTAGTAGACATGTGGCTAACAGGTTTTGATGTGCCGGCCCTTGATACAATGTATGTGGACAAACCGATGAAGGCACATAACTTAATGCAAGCGATTGCTCGTGTCAATCGTGTGTTTCCTGGAAAAACGGGCGGTTTAATTGTTGATTATATTGGATTAAAACGGAATCTTATGGAAGCATTACAAACATATACGAAACGTGACCAAGATAAAGTACAGGAAAATGAGCAAGCACGTGTTATTGCTTTAAATATTTTAGAAGTATTAAAGAATATGTACCATACATTTGATTACAATGGATTTTTTACTGAAAGCGATAAGAAACGCTATGAAGCTATCCGGGATGGGGCGGAGTTTGCTCAATCTACAGAAAAACTCAAGTCTATGTTTATGACAGAAACGAAGAAACTGAAAGACGTGTACAAAATATCTACTGGCATACTCACATCTGCTCAAAAAGAAGAAATCTCTTATTTTATTGCAGTTCGATCTTTTATTATGAAATCAGAGCGACCAGGTATTCCTGACTTAAAGGAAATTAATGAACGGATTTCTAAGATGTTAGAGGATGCGATTTTAGAGGATGGGGTCATGGTTCTGACAGAAGCAACATCTTCTGAAAGCTTCGACCTATTAAATGAAGAGAATATTGAAAAGCTAAGGGCCATCCCGCAAAAAAATATTGCTACGACCATTTTAATGCGGGTGATGCAAGAAAAACTGAAAGATGTAAAGAAAACCAATATGGTCGTAAGCCAAAGCTTCTCAAAACGATTTGAAGTCATCATTGAAAGATACCATAACCGAAATGATCATCTTGATGTTTATGAGGTCTTTGAAGAACTCATTAAATTTAAAGATGAACTAGAAGCCGCCATTCAGGAAGGAAAACATCTTGGACTTTCCTACGAGGAAAAAGCTTTCTTTGATGTATTAGGTGCTGACCCGGACATTAAAAAGTTAATGGAAGATGAAATTTTAATTGCCATTGCCAAAGACTTAACGAAGACCGTTCAAGAGCATCGTACACATGACTGGGATAAGAAGGAACAAGCCCAAGCAAGAATGCGCCTTTTTATTAAGAAAGTTTTACGGAAACATGGATATCCACCAAACAAGGAACCAAAAGCGGTTGAAGATGTGTTGGAACAAGCTAAGTTGCAGGCGGCGAATATGTAAGAATTTAGGATGATTATTTTCCAAAATTATAAAAGATTTCTGGCCGTTCATTTGATTGCCAATAAAACGTAGAATGACGGAAGTAAAGATAGTAGGACAATCAAGATTTATTTTTGTTTTAAAGTTTGAGTCCTTACTTCCTTTGGACAAATTGACTTTTCTTTAAACTCACTTTGTAGGAAGTGTTTTTAAAGGATATATAGGAAACTGTAGTTTAGTAGATGAAAAATTACCATAAAGTTATTAACGAACAACGAGTGAGAAAGGTAGAATAAAAATGGATTTTGGTGGATTACTACATTGGAACACTAAATACGATAATAGCCATATGACAAGTACCAGAAGTTACACATGTGGCTATTGCGGGACCCATGTTTCTTCAGAAAAAGGGTTGAGGTTAGCTCAATATAAAGATGGTAGTGGAGATATAACTGGTAAAGGTATTTATTTATGTCCCAATTGTAAAGGACCAACTTTTTTCGATCTGTATGACGTACAACATCCTGGTTATTTAATAGGTCAAAAAATAAATCACATTCCAGAAAATGTTGATTCACTATATGAAGAAGCAAGGAATTCTTTTTCAGTAAATGCTTTTACCGGAGTAGTTCTACTTTGTAGAAAATTATTAATGAACATCGCAGTTTCTTACGGAGCCGTGGAAGGAAAATCCTTTGCTTCATATGTTCAATTTTTATTTGATGAAGGTTATGTTTCAAAAAGTAGCAAGCAATGGGTTGACCATATACGTAAGGAGGGGAACTCGGCTACACACGAAATAGAGATAAAAACTAAAGATGAAGCTGAGCTAATATTATTGTTTACAGAGATGATTCTAAAAAGTAACTATGAATATCCCGCTAGTATTCCAATAAAGAATGAAAACTAATTATTATTTTTGGAAGAACAAATTAATATTCTTTTTACTAATAAAAGAAACTTATTGCTTTTTTTAATTAAATTTGCAAATAACCGCGTTTTTGAGAAATTGCTATTGAAAAATACTTTTAAAGGTAAGGTTCTCTAAAAAGGGAGCCTTTAATCCTAGGGCAATAAAACGGATTAAATGTCCAAAGTGGTATTTTCGCTGTCATTGCCCGATAACTTGCTGAATATTTAATAAAATAAATATTAAAAGTATGGTAAAATATTACTATAGGTAAAGTATAAAATGTCAGTTAAAGAAGCAGAAATAATTTATTGAAAGCGTTTAAATGCACTTAAAAATGCTACTTTGAAGTGGGGGGATTGTATTTGAAATTATTTAAGGAAAATAGCTCGATAAATACGATGAACGAACTATTAATTGCACATATTCCTAATTATAGTTTAATAGGAGATCTGGAAGAAGAACGGAATCAACCGCATTTTCATTAACTTATGCCAAAAGACGCTCACATGATTTAACTTACTATCGTTTCCTGAAAGAATAATTGGCGGGATGATAAAGGCACCATATATTGAAATGAACGAATATAATTTTACAAATATCAAACAGGTATTATAAAGATATGACCCATGAAAGAATTAATAATAGGGGTGAGAGGCATTGAGGAATGATTATATGACGATAGATTCGTTTAAAAGGTCAGAATGCTTCAAAAGTTTAAAAGGGAGTTTCAGGAGTTAACGTTATTCCCTTTTGAACAGCTTGAAAAAGAGAACATTGGGTTTAAAATTCATACAGGTGAATCAAATCATCGTTTTGTATTATGGGCTAATAAGGACTTCGAAAGAAATCGTTACCGAGATTTTCTAACTATTTTTACAAGAAAGACCGGGCTACTTCTAAGGCCGAAGTTTTGTGGCATAGGCTGGAAATCAGATGAGGCTCTTAAATGCCGAAAAAAGATAAATCACCATATTCAAATAGATGAAGAGTTTTTAGGATCTATTAAAAAGGCATATATCAGTATCAGTGAAAAGGATTCTTTTTAATAGTAATAGGGTACCTGGTCCCAAAACAATTTCGAATTGTTCCAGTGCCTGGCACCTCTTATAAAGTTCATGTCAAAGGTTGTAACAAAAAGAACTTCCGAGGTTTTTAATCATAAGTCTTTCATTAGATTGGCAATGGTCCGCTAAAGTGGAGTAATTAGTGCATACTGGTGGGGCAGGCACCTTTTTCAAAGATACTAGTGAATATCTGGTTGGAACTCTAAACTGAAAATCATTTCTATAATGAGTCAATAGGGGATCCCGCATATCAAAATAATATAAGGGTGGAATGTGCCGAATGATCTAAGGGCGTTGTTGCCGTTGTAGAAGATGTATGTGCCAGAATGATTTATCCCCAAAGAAGTTATTGGATTTAAGAAGAGTACCAGAAGCGGTTAAAACTTATCGTTTCTCCACTATTCTATTTCGTGAAGAATCTATTGATGTAATGATGGAAGTTATTAATAGGATAAATGGTGGCGGTTAGGATCTCTTTTTTATGATGATTTTGGTAGCAAAAAATATGGTATCCCGCTTGAAAATCGTACTCGAAGTGGCTTATCCGGAGAGTTACTTTGAATGTACAATAAGAAAGAGGAATTTGACTTAACTAATCTTTGACCAAAATAACGTAGATCCAAAGGAGATAAAAAAGTGATTAAAAAGTTTGAAGTTAAAAATTTAAATCAGAAATTGTCATTTACAATAAACTTTAACAATGATTTGAACATTCTTACAGGTAAAAATGGGACTGGTAAAACTTCATTGCTAAAATTATTATGGTATCTATTAAGTGGTAAAGTAGATACAGCAATTTCAGAACTATATTTTGATTATGCACAGCTGGAAACAAATACATTTAAATTAGAAGTTAATCCAGAAACTTATATAAAATTCACCTATAAAGATGATGAGGATAATTGGGTTGAAACGGAAATTGATCCATTAGATAATAATTTTGAAAGCTTCCCGCTTTCTAGGAAGAGGGAATATTTTGAATCTAGGAAAGAAAAACTTTATCAAGTAAGTAAATTTGAAAAATCTGTGTTTTTCCCTACTTTTAGAAGAATAGAGGGGGGATTTGCAAGTTCAATTGATATATTTCCTAGGTATAGAAGAACTTTTGAAGAAGAATTAGATGAGGTTATGTCTAAATTTTCTAGAACATTATCAGATGAAAATCATTTGTTTATTACGTCAATTTCTACAAATGATATCAAAGAACTTTTAACCGAAAAGTATACTAAAATATCTGATTTTAACAATTTACTTCATAGCCAAATGAATAAGTATATTACTGAAGAAATTACTAGATTTGATAATAACTTTGTCGAAAATGCATCCCAAGTCCTTAATAATATTAAACAGAAAGTGATTGAAGTTGAGAATAAAAAGAAAGAACGTTTTAGAAACTTTGAAATGCTTTCAAACATTGTTGGGACAATATTTGAAGATAAAGGAATTAAGTTAAGTGATTCAATTACTTTGGGTGACACAGCAAAAGCGTTGTCATCAAATTTGTTATCAGCAGGTGAAAAACAAATGCTAAGCTTTTTATGTTACAATTTATTTTTTGATAATAGCTCGATATTTATAGATGAACCTGAAATTAGTCTACACGTAGATTGGCAAAGGATGTTTATGAACTTTTTGTTCTCTCAGGAAACAAATAATCAATATATAATTACAACTCACTCACCATTTATCCTTTCTAAATACTCTGATAAAGAAATCCTACTATCAAATGATAGGGGTGGGGATTTTTAATGCCGTTACCTAATTTAGATGTAGATGAAATAATTACTGTAATTAATAGATCAAGTCTTCCAACAATATTAGTTGAGGGAAAGTATGATGCTATAGTGTATAGATGGATTGAAGCAGAGTTATTTGATATAAATGCTAACATTATCGAGTGTGGGGGAAGAAAAAGTTTAATTAGTGTATTCGAAAGAAGAGCTGAAATTACTAACAATGCCAATGTAGTTTTCTTAGCTGATAAAGACATGTGGTTATATACAGGTGTCCCAGAAGAATACAACGATATAATTTTTACTTCTGGTTATAGTATAGAAAATGATCTAATTCATGGATCAATTAATAGAATAATAAAGTTATTTAACCCAGGTGAAATAACACTATTGGAAGATATTTTTAAGGTAATAATCCCATGGTACTCTATAGAGGTATGCAAATATATAAATGGAGAAGAATTTAAATTGAATTATTCAATTCAAAACTTATTAGATAAATCAGAAGTTAAAATAAGGGAAGGTCTCTTAGATGATAATACTGAAAGATACTCAAATTATAATGAAGTATTTAATTTTATTGAGGAAGAAAGGCTATTACATATAAGAGGAAAAAATGTTTTAGATATACTTTCCTATTTATTACAGTCACCTAAAAGAAAAGTTAATTATTCTAAAGACAGCATTGTTGATATTATTTTGAGGCTCCATTCTGAAAGTAATCAAAACTTATTAAGGGTTATAGAGTTAATTTTAGCTCGATTTACTAAAAAAGATGTAAAGATACATAGCACTGTATAAAGAAATAAATGACCTGCAAAATACTAACTAAATATGGGTCACGGGCACTTCGGAAAATAATAGAAAATGAACCTATAGTTTTATAGGGTGGAGGACATAATTTGATCCCCACCCTTTTTTCTTATTTTGTTTTACCCTACAAACCGGAACGGTGAACCGTACCATAACTAAAAGAGTATATTCTAAATTTCTACCTCTAGATAGAAGATATGCACCTGGGCTTACATTTTTTTTTCCCTTTCATATTTAAATTAAGTTCACCAAAGACCCTGCGTTGCGAAGAATACGTTCCTTCTCCAAATGTAATACTTTTTGCTTAATGGATTCCTCTGCTTCCTCTTTTTTTTATGCAAGTGATGCAACATCGGATTCTCTCGTGTATAAATCAAATAAGTTAGCCTTTTCTTCCAAAACGTCAAGCATGGTGACATCGATGCTATCCTCCGTTAATAATCGATACATGAACACGTTTCTAGATTGCCCCATTTGATAGGACCGGCTAAAGACTCGCCCCTACGTTCCATCAATATCTCCTTTAAGAAAAGTTATATAAGCAGCTCCACCGAAATGATTTCTTCAAGCATATTATCATCCAACCAAAATGGAAGTAAAAATATTTTTAAAGTAATACAGTGTTATAATTTGAGGTAATAGATTTTTTATTGGAGGTACGCTATGAATGATGTTATGAATACTCAAAAAGAAAAGTATAAAGCATGGGTTACGGAAAATTTAGGTGAAAAAACAGGTATCTGGTACACGCCATATCTTGAGAAACTTGGACATCTGATAGAAAAGTTTGGATTAGGTAGCGGCTATAAGGAAAATTTCTTTGATTATCAATCATATTCGGAATATAAAAATGTCTATCAACAAATGACGAAACAAATTGATGAGGATATTGAGAGATTAGTAACTGGTAAAGGTACACCCCGGTATCCAGAAGAGTTTGGTACGACTAGAATTCAATTTAGAAAAAAATATGCGGAAGATGAATTTAACCGCGGTGTTAGAAGTAAGCCTGATAATTTAGGTGGGATACCTGACTGGGGCGTTTTAATGCGATCCTATTTAATATTTTTATATTATGATGAAAATCCTACTTTAATTTATCCTAAAAAAGAGAAGAAAATTGCGAATCAGGAAGATGAAATTGATAATAGCATTAATTACTGGGTAATATCACCAGGTGAATATTCAAGATTATGGGATCAGTTTCACACGGAAAATATGATTGCGCTTGGTTGGGACTATTTAGGAGATTTAAAAAACTACGATTCAAAAGAAGCCGTGGAACGAAAAATAACTGAGCAAAGGGCGGATGGGGTGCGCCCTATTAATGACACAAAGGCTGTGTGGGATTTCTATCATGAAATTCAAATAGGAGATGTTGTATATGTGAAGGAAGGAATTAAGAAAATCCTCGCACGTGGAGTTGTTACGGGGGATTACTACTACGATGATGAAGCATTAGAGTATAAGCATAGAAGAAAAGTAGATTGGCTTCAAGTTGGAAAGTGGGAACTGCGTCAGACTGTTGCCCAAAAAACGTTAACATGTCTAAATCCATATCCAAATTTTATTAAAGAAATTGATCAAGTAATGAATGAAGATTTTATTGACCCCAAAATTGCTGAAGTAAATGAATTTCGAAATTGGTTATCCAACCAAGTTACTGATACAGGGGTTAGCTTGAATGATAAAACTGTTACGTCAAAAGTAAATGCGTTAAAGGATATAGAGCACTATTTTAATGCTCCAATTTTTGGTGAAACAGATATCGAGCAACTAAAACGGTTGAAAGATGTCGTTGTATCAGATGAATCCTACAAAAAATATAAAGGCGTTTCGGGAAGTTCCATTGACTACTACATTCGTTTTATTGAATCCAAGCCTACTGTACAAGAAAATGAATCCTTTACAATGGATGAATTTCTTTCGGATGTTTTTATCGAGAAAAAGGAGCTTGTACGTCTAATTTCTCTACTTGAAAATAAGAAAAATCTTATTTTGAAAGGTGCACCAGGAGTAGGTAAAACGTATATTGCCAAACGTTTAGCGTATGTAATGATGGGAGAAAAAGATGAAACGCGTATCCATATGGTTCAGTTCCACCAAAGCTATAGCTATGAGGACTTCATTGAGGGCTTCCGTCCAAAAGCTGAGGGAGATGGGTTTGAGCTGAAACAAGGTCCATTTGTGAAGTTTGCTAGAAAAGCAGCACGGGATCCAGAACGGGACTACTTCTTTATTATTGATGAAATTAATCGTGGGAATATGAGTAAAATATTTGGGGAATTAATGATGCTTATCGAAGCGGATAAGCGAGGCGAGCAAATTAACCTTCTCTATTCTAATGATAAGTTTTCAGTGCCATCGAATGTATACATTATTGGGATGATGAATACTGCAGATAGAAGTTTAGCCTTATTAGACTACGCACTCAGAAGGAGATTTTCGTTTTTTGAAATTAAACCGGCATTCCAAAATGAAACATTTACTTCGTATGTAAACGAATTAAATAATCCAGAAACTTTAAATCGTATCATTAATGAAATTAAAAGCTTAAATAATCAAATTGTTGAAGAACTAGGGACAGGCTTTCAAATTGGACATAGCTATTTTGTAGGTGAAGCTTACAAAGTAAATGCTGCAAGTCGTGTGGAGGAAGTAATCGAATATGAAATTATTCCACAGCTATTTGAGTATTGGTTTGATGATGAACAGAAGGCAAATGATTGGGCCAAACGACTAAGAGGTTGTTACGATGGAGAGGAATAATAATATTCCAATTCGCAATATATATTATATGCTTTCCTACGCATACCAAACATTAAGTCTTTCCGAGTATAAGCAAATCGGGACAGAAAAGTTTGAGAACGTCAAAGAGCTCTACGCAGAAATATTATCGATTGGTATACCCGTTTTGATCCGCGGAGGACTAAGTAAAGATTATATAAGTGTTGAAGAGACCTCCAATGTGATAAAGGGGAAAATTGATATCAATTCTACGATAAAGAAAAATTCTTTGGTAGATAAGAAAGTAGCAGTGGTTTATGATGAGTTCTCTGAAAATATATTGTTGAATCAAATTATTAAAGCGACACTCGTTTACCTATCGCGATCAAATAAAATAAGTCGAAAATTGCGTAGAGTGTTTTACGGTTTGTTGCCTTATTTTACAGAGGTATCAGATGTAGAGCTAGATTTGAAGCTATGGGAAAACGTTAGATATAACCGCCAAAACATTCGCTATCAATTTATTGTAGACGTGTGCAGATATCTTTATGAGCAGTTATTATTTGATGAGAGCTCTACATCTCAAATGATAAAAGAGGTTCAAGACGAACAAAGATTATCATCTTTATATGAAAGGTTCATCTACGCATTTTTCAAACGTGAAACGAAATATAATGTATCCCATCCTCAAATTCAGTGGAGTGTTGATGATGAATTCACAGATGCATTACCGATTATGCAAACAGACCTTGTACTTCAAAAAGATAAAAAAATATTGATTGTGGATGCGAAATTTTATTCTGAGAGTATGGTATCAAGGTTTGAAGGTGGGGCTGCAAAACAAAAGTCCGGTAACCTTTATCAAATATTTACATATATAAATAATTGGAAAAAGGGAAGAGATGAAACAGTTGCAGGTATGTTGCTTTATGCGAAAACAACCGCATTAAATCAACCCAACCATATTTATCACATTAAAGGTAATCAAATTTTTGTTGTATCTCTTGATTTACAACAAGATTTTGGCGGCATAAAGGAAAATTTATTAGCATATGCCAATCAATTTTTTGCATAGTTTTAAATGCGCTTTATCTATACCCTCGAATCATTATTCGTGGGTTTTTTCTATTGTTATTTTGTCGGGTATAAAGGCAATTGTTCCATTACTCAAAGTTTTTTGCATCTGGTCAGGCCCTTTTTTCAAAAAAGAACCACATCCATTGAAATACAAAATAATATTCCGAATCACTCTGTAAATACTAACCAATATGCTATAGTTAATAAGCCTTTGTACAAATACAACGGCATTCATATAAGAAAAGAGACGTGATTAGCCTTGCTTGACTTCTTACAACTTGGTATTCGAAAAGAAATTAACTATACATTAAAGTCATTAGGAATTGTAGCTCCTACTTCCATCCAAGAACGGACGATCCCATCCGTACTGGAGGGGAAGGATGTTATTGCAAAAGCACAAACGGGAACAGGAAAAACGTTGGCTTTTGTTCTTCCCATTCTTGAAAAAATAGATGTGCACAAGTCGGATGTTCAAGCACTTATTTTAACTCCTACAAGAGAATTGGCTCAGCAAATTTCAAAAGAAATTAAGAGAATGTTGGAGAATGTAGAAGGCATTAATGTGTTAACTGTCTATGGTGGACAAGATGTCCAGCATCAATTGAAAAAGTTGAAAGGTGCGCAACATATTGTCGTTGCAACTCCTGGTCGCTTATTAGATCATATTCGCCGTGGAACCATAGAACTTTCTACGGTTAAAATGTTTGTGTTAGATGAAGCGGATCAAATGCTACTGATGGGTTTTCTTCCAGAGGTAGATGAAATCATACAAGAAGCACTTTCTTCCCCACAAACAATGCTATTCTCTGCAACAATGCCAAATGAAATTATAACTCTTGCCAAAAAATATTTGGTGGAGCCAGAATTCATTGAAGTGAAAGCAAAAAAGGTAACGGTGGAAGAGGTTAAACAAGTTGTGATTGAAACAACTGATCGTAGAAAACAAGCAACATTATTCCACTTAATCGACGAACATCGACCATTCTTAGCGATTATATTTTGTCGTACAAAAATTCGTGCCAGCAAGCTTCATGAAGCGCTAATTGCCAACGGGTACAATTCAGACGAATTGCACGGAGATTTATCACAATCCAAGCGGGAAAAAGCGATGAAACGATTCCGTGATGCGAAAACTCAAGTACTAGTAGCAACAGACGTTGCGGCAAGGGGACTTGATGTAGAAGGGGTGACACATGTCTACAACTATGATATTCCACATGATGTGGAAAGCTATATTCACCGGATTGGACGAACTGGCCGTGCAGGTGGCGATGGAGTTGCCTTTACGTTAGTGGCTCCTAAGGATTTAGAATTCCTACGAATCATTGAAAAAGGGATTCATCAAAGATTGGAAATACAAGTGATTAAAGGAGTCAGTATCCCTGATCGCGAGGATTATGAGAGAGTAGGCAGCAAGCAACAATCTGGTAAACGCTCGGATGGTCGTAAAAAATCTGCAACACCTTCTTCTGGCAGGAAACCTAGCGGATCAAAAGCCAATACAACAAGAGGTAGAAAACGTCCGCGTTAAAGTATTGATAGGAGGAGATACCTATGTTAAAACAAATGCAACAATACATTTCATCACAATTGAATCAAGGGAAAACGCTGGAGGTATATTCAGAGGAAAAAGCGTATATCGAGAAACATGAACTAATTCCAAATGACTTGACTTTAGTAGAAAAAGATCCTACTACACGTTTTCAAGATGCTTACATAGAGAGATGTGATAAAGAAACAGAAGAAACGCTTGCTGAAGAATCATTCGATTTTCTAGAACAGCCAATTGACTACCTGCAAAAACATAAGAATGAATTTCTATACTTAGACTCGAACTGGTTGGAACTAATCGGCGTTGATGCTATTACCTTTGAAGTCAATGATGTATTTGGAACATATGACGTCATGGTCGGATTGAAGCTGCAGAAAAAGTTTGAGACATCTATTAAAGAAAACTTAAGTAAAGAATTACATGGAGATGATGCAAGATTTGAATTAATGTTTAATCAAAATGATGGCTTATGGGATATAAATTTCGCCTTGAATCATGTGGATGGGTTCCAAGAGGAGATGTCATTAGAGGAAGCATATCGGTTCATTTATCGATTTTTATTTACATTAGTAGAGAGAATTGAAGATAGAAGTCGGGACGGGAATTAACTGTAAAATCGCATTTCTTACTCACATATGGTAGCATTAATCTCTATACAAAAAGGGACGTGAACAAACATGATAAAAATTAGCATACCAACTCCAGATATTACGATTACACAACGGAAACAAAATCCGAAAGAAAATGAACCAGAAATCAAGGATATTTATGGATTTATTGATTTTCACAAAATACCACGAGACAAAGGCGGCATTTTCTTATTCTTTAATAAAAAGGATGAGCTTCTTTTTGTTGGAAAAGCCCGGAAACTACGTCAAAGAATTAAAAAACACTTTGAAGACACTGTTTCACCTATTAAAAAGCATAGAGACGAAGTATATAAAATCGATATTTGTTTAGTAGAAGATCCAATGGAACGAGAAATATATGAAACGTATATCATTAATAAGCTCCAGTCCAAATATAACGTGGAGAAAGTATTTTATTAATAAGGTTGCTTTCGTAAAAACAATTGCTTGTATATACCTTTTGATTGCAGCTAACTTTCAAGTATTTTAAAGGTATTTGGTGAGAAAAAGGTGCCTGACCCCCTGTACGGTTACACATTACATACTGAGGGGACAGGCGCTTTATTTCAACAATTTTAACTTAGTTATTGTAATACTAGAGTTTTAAATTAAATGATGGTAATTGGATAATTATGGTGTAAAGTGTATTTGTAATTTAGTAATCCTTGGGGTGATTTCATGTTAAAAAATTTATTTAAGAAGAAAACAGATCTAGACGAATTATCCTCCTCTAATATTAATGAAGTCGATAAAATTGAAATTGAAGAAGAACTAGTTTCTGACTTAATAGATGAGGCAGAAAAACTGAATGCTGAAGATATAAACCAACATGAAGAGCATTTCTCAGAGGAAAAGTTCTGGACTAAGATTCAAAAAATTTCTAAAAGGGCTGGAACTTCTGTAGTCTACGCCGTTCTATTACTTTATTACGCACTTCAAAAGCCAGAAGTACCATTAAAAATTAAAGCAACAATTGTTGGGGCTTTAGGTTTCTTTATTTTACCACTAGATATTATACCTGACTTTGCAGTTGGTGTAGGATATGTTGATGACTTAAGTGTTGTAATATTCGCTTTAGTTCAAGTAGCTTTATACGTGGATGACAATATTAAAACGCTAGCCAAAAATAAACTAAAAGATTTATTTGGCGAGAGTGTAGATACAAATGAGATTGATAATAAATTAGGTAGATAATGATATTATAAGTCTGTTTACAAATCTTTAGGAAACAGACTTTATTTTCCTGCAATTGTGGTAAGAATTTTAACGTTTTATTGGAGTCGAAAAATATTAAACCAATTCACCCTAATAGTCCCAATTGTTAGTGCCTGACACCCAATGCGGTAACGCATTACCTCATCGGGGATCAGGCACCTTTTTTTCTAATCCAAGAGATGCTTCTTCCGGCAGCTTATCCGAAGCACTAGGAATTTTTCGTGGCTCATTATTAATGGCATCTGACGAATACACCAAAATTCTAACAGTTCCACCGTAAACATTTGATCGAATCAATATAGGCTGGTTGTATTTGTTCGTAAAGCGGAAGTCGGGTCCATACCAGCTAACAGTAGCGTCTCTTCCTGAAGGTACATAGCCAACCCGTTTGCTATGGGAATATCGTTCTGTAATCGTCAACCCCGCTTTATCTACTGCATTGTACAGTGTTGAAGAAATTTGGCATATTCCACCACCAATGTCCTCCGACAATTCACCTTTTACGATAACTGGTGCCCGCTTATAGCCCTTTTCCCTCGTTCGTTTTCCGACCACTTTATTAAAGGAAAAAGTCTCACCAGGAAAAACAACGTGATTATTGATTGCTTCACTTGCAAGTACAATATTATGAGAACGCTCTTTGTTATTTGAATTAAAATAGGTAGCATAATGTCCAATTTGATTTACTCTTATTTGTGAGAGCAGTTCACTATCCACGTTTGGATATATTGTATGCATAGGTGCTTCTACGAAAGAGGAGCCTTTATTGAAAAAATATGTATAAAACAAACCCGTGAACGCCTCATGGTCCAGTTTATACCCTACTTTTTCAGCAACAATATTCCCGTTTTTATCCAGAGAAGCGTTTGTTGGCGGTTGATAGATGGTCTTATCTAGTTTTTTAATAAATTCATTGTAGTTTTCTTGATCAATAAGCGGAATATCTATTAATGGGTTTGAAAAATAAACGCGATTGACATTCGCAACTGTTTTTCCTTTATGACTAACGACTAAATTGTCAGGAAGATTGTTTTGACTTCCTATCAATAATAATACTGACAACCAGATGAATTTCATAACATAGCCTACCTCCCAAAGTTAGTATGGGTATAGGGATACCTTTTCATGTGTAGACACTTTAATTCCCTAAGTTCATTAATAAGGGGAGGGGTTGGTTTGCTCATATGCAAGGAAAATGCTTTTTTACCCGACTTATTAGATCGTGAAGCAAAATAAAATTACAACTTTCATTGGTGGGCATAAATAGACTGATCGGTTTTTACCGTTCAGTCTATTTTTTATCAATAAAGTATACCCTATTAATGTCGCCTATCCTAATTCAACATTTAATTCTTTTCTAAATTTCTCCATAAGTCTTAATGAAAAGATATCGCCCGCTTGGATTTTTTAAATTGGTATTGGATATATTATCATTTGAGGTGAAATTGCTTATGATAACAAAAAGGCATCTGTTTTTTAATTTAATTATATTAACAATTCCTTGGCTATCGTTGTTATTGATGGGGAAGCGAAGCATAAAACGTTATTCCATAGCAAGCGTCCTTATTGTTTTCTTTGAAAGCTTAAATCATTTGTATGGACACAAACGTAAGTGGTGGAAATTTTACGATAAGAAAAAATCATTTATAAGGGATGAACTTCCTTTTAGTATTGGACCTTATATGCCTTTATCCATGTGGTTGCTAAAATATTCTTACGGAAACTTTAAAAAATATGTGTTGCTTAATATCATAAGTGATGGACTCTTTGCATTCCTTTTTATAAATATTCTAAAAAAGATTAAAATCATCCGGCTAAATCGGTTAAATCATCTTCAGTTTTTTATATATTTACACTATAAATCGTATTTATTATATGGATTACAGTATTTGTACGAGAAAATAAAAAGACCGTGGTTGGCTTTACAATTTCATCAATTAACTCTAAAATTCCATCAATTTAAATCCATTTTCCTCTAATCCCGGCTTAAATTTTCTATGCGATTATCACATATATATTTTTGTTATTTTTTTGCGACTAGGAGACTGGTCGCTTTTATTGATTAGTTTTCCCATCTTAACCGCTGTATTAAGGGCAGCAAATGGTTCCTCTTCCTAAAAGGTAATCGTATAAACAGTTTTGTCCTTCTGTCATTCCACTTTTGTTTCCGGATGTTTCTTAAAACAAAAGTATAGCTGCCCGCACCCCCGGCGAAATAATGTATTACGTGCTAGGAATCAGGCATTTTTTTCCGAATGTAATATATCCGTAATCAATGGTTTCTTTTTTGTTGTGACATATTCGTTATAATAAAAGAATCTAATAAATATTATACTGATTTATTTCAGGGTATAAATGTCAATGAAATTATGTACATATTTGACTGTTTTAGAATGTACATTTTTGTTTTTTCGGGGCAAGACTTATTGAGTATAGTGTTTGCCCCGAATTTGAGGTGAAGAGCTAAAATGGTAAAATATCTAATCGTTGCTCAAGCGTATTTATTTCATCCATTAGCTTGTATTTTTCACGTTTCAAATCTTCTATTTCCTCCAATAATCTTGCGATTTTTGTTTTATCATCAATTCCGTCTTCATATGCTGTCCCTTGATAACTCCACCATTCACTAAAATCATACATGTCCCAATCTGTAAGTTCCCCGTCGTTGCTAAGCCCACCTGTTTTATCAATCCATTCCTGTACGTCACTCCTTTGACATTTCACTTCATGAGAATGAAAAAACTCAGTTATTTCCTCCACTGTGTACCTACCCATTCTGTCTATCTCCTTTTTCGTTCATTTCTTTTTCAAAGTGATTTTTAAGTCGGTAGGAATCCCCTATAATATTAACAACTGTTGCGTGATGAAGGACTCGGTCAAGGATAGCGTTAGCCAACTTGGGATCCTGAAATATATCCCCCCATGTTTTAAAATTGGCGTTTGTCGTTAGAATGGTACTTTTCTTTTCATATCTCATGTCGATTAGCTGGAAAAACAACTTGGCATCTTCAGCGTCAATTGGTAAATAGCCAATTTCATCAATGAGAAGAAGCCTATACTTGGCATAATGTTTTAATCTAGTTTCCAGCCTATTTTCAAGTTTGGCCTTTTTCAAATTCATGATTAAGTCATTACATTTTATAAAATAAGTACTCGTCCTTTTCTTGGCGGCTGCGATTCCAATGGCGGTTGCCAAATGAGTTTTTCCTACACCACTTGGTCCTAAGAAAACGATGTTTTCTTGTGATTCAATAAATCTTAATGTGGTGAAATCCAATATCTGTTGCTTATTAATGGAAGGTTGAAAACTAAAATCAAAGTCTTTTACCTCTTTAAAGTGGGGGAAAGCCCCAACTTTCACCATCGCTTTCACCATGTTAATTTCTTTCATATCAATCTCATAGTCAGTAAGTTTTATCATTGTATCCACAAAGGAAAGTTGATTATTGGTCATGAAATCAATGGTCTCACCAAGATGGGTAATCATCTGCTTTAACTTCAAATACTCTAGATTATGTACAAGTTTTGCATAACTACTATTCATTTTTATACACCTCATTAATTGCCTCAAGATTTTTCTTAGCCAGTTCTTCAATATTTGTCGTAGGAGGAAGCCCCCTAGCCAACGTTTCTACATAATGTTCTTGTTTATAATTGATTTTTAATGGGCTAATGGAATGTTGGACAATCAAATCCGTGCTATAATAAACCAAGATATGGTTATCGTATACTTGTAAACCTACGGTTTTTCCTATGTATCCAGCGGGAACTGAATACTGATTGGACTTGTAGGTGATCATATTGGAAGTATTTACTTTCACAAGTATATGATCGATTTTATAGGAATCTCTTATTCTTACATTTGGTAGTGGGGATAAGAGACTTTTTTCTTTTTTAAAGGCCAATATCGGTACTTTCCCTGTTCCCTGATGGAAGCTATGATTAATTCGATTACATAGATTTTGTACGAATTGATGGAGTTTTTCATAATCAAATTTTCCTTGGTAAGCATGAATTTCATCAATGATCTTCATGGGTGCTTCTACCTTGGCTTTTGTATTTGGTCTTCCGGCTATACAAGGCTTTACTCCAAACCCCATATCTTTTGAAAATTGATAAAAGCGTTCATTTACCTTTCCTTTTGAAAATTCAGTTCTAGGCTCCTCCATAACCGTTTTCATATTATCTGTTACAATCGTTTTAGGTACTCCTCCAAATACTTCAAAACTCTCTATAAGAAAAGATAATAATACACTTTGTGATTTAGAGAGAGATAAATGAAACGTTCGAAATCTAGAATAGGAAAGTAAAAGCACACAAATATTCACATAAATTATTTCCCCATCTTTCGTGATGTATCGAATATTTTCTTTCCAGTCCAATTGGGCTTGTTCAGCAGGAGGTGTTTCAAAGCGAATGACCTCGGTATTGGATTTCTTTCGTTTTCCAGAATCAAAATACCTCTGGAATTCCGGTTTGCTTGATATGTAGGTCCTAAAAGTAGATGCA